>JBBRSJ010000005.1:0-148545 GCA_038245515.1 Candidatus Limnocylindrales bacterium
ACCCACCAGATGGGCTAGGACGCTACGGCCGTGTTCCATTCTTCAGTTCCCCCAGATATCCGTTTGACGAGGCGGAATCGGGTCACACTGTACTGCGCTGCGAAGGGGTCGCGTCCCGCATCCTGAAACTGACCCACTACCACCGAGGCCGGTTCCGCCCGTACGATGGCGATATGCGCCTGACCGATCGCGTGAGCCTGATCGGCAGCGGAGAGCCCGACCTGCTCCTCACCGACCGGCTCGACAGCCAGGTCTACCTGGTCCGGTCCGGGGACGGCTTCGTCGTGATCGACTCCGGCGCCGGCCGCTCCGTTTCGAGCATCCTGGCGAACGTTCGCGCCGACGGCTTCGATCCGGCGGGCATTCGATGGCTGTTCCTCACCCATGCCCATGGCGACCACGCGGGCGGCGGCTCGGGGTGGCGCACGGCTCTCCCGCGGGTCCGGATCGCGGCCTCGTCAGACGTGGCGGGATGGCTCGAGCGTGGCGATGAGGAGGCGACGAGCGTCGACCGGGCACGATCAGCGGGGATCTACCCGGACGATTTCGTCCTCCGACCGTTCGCGATCGACCGCGAACTCGCGGATGGCGACCGCATCGAGCTCGACACCGACGTCGCAATCACGGTTGTCGCCACGCCGGGCCACGCAGCGGGCCATCTGTCCTTCGTCCTCGACGACGGGCCGAAACGCACCCTGTTCAGCGGGGACGCCGTCTTTCCGGGCGGACTGATCCTCCTCCAGGACACCTGGGACTGCGATCTCGACGCGACGCTCCGGAGCGTCGAGCGACTTGCCGCGGTGGGAGCCCAGGATCTGCTCGCCGGCCACCTCGGGCCGGCGATCGGCGAGGCCGGCGAACACCTCCGTCGGGCAATGGACAGGATCATCGCCCTCAATCCTCCGCTCAACCTGACCTGAGGAGGGAACCGATGCCGTCCGATGGGATCCCGCCCGCGTCGTCCGACCGGCCCGGGCCGCTGTCGCGCGAGGCCCTCGACGCGCTGCTTCGTGAGCCGATCGTCGCCCGCCTGGGGACGGTCGATGGGGACGGTTATCCGGTCGTCGTGCCGATCTGGACCGAATGGGACGGCGAGGTGATCTGGCTCGTCGTCCGGGCAAAGGCGGACTACGCGGCAAATCTCCAGGCACGCCCAAAGGTCGGCCTGTCGATCATCCGGGCCGACGCCGCCGACACGCGAGCGCTCGTCCTCGGGCGGGCCGAGATCGTGGAGGGGCCCGGGCCACTGACCGGGCGGGTCGAGGAGGTCGCGCGGCGGATGGCCCGGCGCTACGAGGGCGCCGACGGCGAGCGGTACATCGACGAGAGCCTGGCCTGGCCGCGACTGCTCGTCCGCATCGTCCCGGACCGGATCGTCAGCTGGGGCGACCCGGGGTGGCATCCGCGCTATCGATGAGCGTGGGTTCTCGGTCGGCTACCATCGGCTGACCCCCGACGACGGTCCGTCCGGGACCGTTCCGAATCCCCGACCCGGAGGACCCGTGGCTGCGTTTGACGTTGATGCGCTCCGATCCGAGTTCCCGGCCCTGGCCCTCGAGCAGGGCGGTCGGCCCGTCTCGTATTTCGACGGACCGGGCGGGACCCAGGTCCCGCAGCGGGTGATCGACGCCATCGCCGGGTACTACCGGGCCTCGAACGCGAACGACGGCGGGGCCTTCGCGACGAGCGAGCGAAGCGACGCGTCGACGGCCGACGCCCATGCCGCGGTCGCCGACCTCGTCGGGGCGCGATCGGCCGACGAGATCAAGTTCGGCGCGAACATGACGACCCTGACGTTCCACCTCTCGCGGTCCCTCGGCGCCACGCTGGCCCCGGGCGACGAGATCCTGGTGACGACGCTCGATCACGAGGCGAACGTCTCGCCGTGGCGACGCATGGCCGACGACCGCGGGTTGGTCGTCAAGACCGTCGACATCCAGCCGGACGACGTGACCCTCGATATCGAGGGACTGGAGGCGGCGTTGGGGCCCCGCACGAAGCTGGTCGCGGTCGGCTACGCGTCAAACGCCGTCGGCTCGATCAACCCCGTCCGCGAGATCGTCGCCCGTGCCCATGAGGTCGGCGCCCTGACCTGGGTCGACGCGGTCCATTACGCGCCGCACGGCCCGATCGATGTCCAGGAGCTTGGCACCGACTTCCTCGTGACTTCGGTCTACAAGTGGTTCGGGCCTCATCTCGGCGCGGTGTACGGCCGGGCCGATGTGCTCGCGCGCCTGCCCGACTACAAGGTCAGGCCGGCCCACGATCGGTTCGAGACCGGGACGCAGAACTTCGAGGCCATCGCCGGGGCCCGTGCGGCGGTCGAATACCTGGCGTCGGTCGGTGACCGATTCGGCCTCGGTGCCCGCGATGGGGCCGCCCAGGCGAGGCCGGACGGGCGGCGCGCGAGGATCGTGGCCGGGATGAATGCGATTCGGTCCTGGGAGGCCGGTCTCGGGGAGCAGCTCCTCCGAGGCCTGGCCGCGATTCCCGGCATCCGGATCCACGGGATCGCCGATCCGGCCCGGATGAGCGAGCGAACGCCGACGGTTGCGATCACGGTCGATGGCGTCACGCCACGGGCCGCGGCCGAGGCCCTCGGTCGGCAGGGGATCTTCACCTGGGACGGCGATTTCTACGCCCAGGCCCTGATCGAACGGCTGGGCTTGTCCGAGTCTGGCGGGGTCCTGCGCCTCGGAATCGTCCACTACAACACGCCGGCCGAGGTGGACCGACTGCTCGAGGCCCTTGAGCGCATCGCCCGCGACGCGGCCGGCGGGCGGGACCGCGCCTGACGCCTCGATGACCCTCCGCGTCGCGGTGGTCGGGGCCGGCTTCATCGGGGCCGATCACGCGGCGGCCTATGCCGCGCAGTCAGATGTGGAGCTGGTCGCCTTGGTCGATCCCGACCCGGCGCGCGGAGCAGAGCTCGCCCGACGCTTCGGGGGCTCCTGGCAGCCCGATCTCGACGCCCTCCTCGAGCACGCCCGGCCCGACGCTGCCAGCGTCTGCGTCCCGACCGGCCTCCATCGCCCGGTCGTCGAACGACTGGCCGCAGCCGGGATCCACGTCCTGCTCGAGAAGCCGATGGCTCCGACCGTTGCCGATTGCGACGCCATCGAAGCTGCGGCAACCCGAGCCGGGGTCGTCTTGATGATCGGGTTCACCCATCGCTTCCACGCCGAGCTGATCGAGGCTCGCCGGCTGATCGCCGCCGGCGCGATCGGCCCACCGAGGTTGTGCCAGGACGCCTTCTCGTTCGGCGAGCACGGCCCGTGGCCCGCCTGGTACTACGACCGCGATCTCTCCGGCGGCGGCGAGCTGATGCACGACGGCGTCCACCTCGTCGATCGCCTCGCGTGGCTCCTCGACAGCCCGATCGTCGAGGTCTACGGCCGGACGACGAACTATGCGCGATCGATCGAGGGCGTCGAGGATGGCGGCGTCGCGGTCCTGGCCTTCGCGAACGGCGCGATCGGCTCGCTGTTCGTCAATGAGTCGATTCATCCTCTGCACAGCGACTCGCCGGCGGTCCCGATGCCGGGTCGCCTCGAGCTCGAGATCCACGGGTCGCGCGGGTCGATCCGCTATCGGACCTGGCACGAGCTGATCGTGAACATCGCGGGCGAGCCGGACCGGATCGTGGCCCGCTCGGACAGCGGTGAGATGGACCGGGAGATCCGCGCATTCATCGATGCGGTGACAGCCGGTCAACCGGCGCCCATCGGAGCGCGCATCGGCCGGCGGGGGATCGCGGTCGTTGGGGCGATCTACGAATCGGAGCGGCGCGGCCGCCCGGTCGTCGTCGACGAGTTGTTTCCCGAGCCGTCGTGAGAGCACCGGTGACGGCGCGCCGGGCTGCGCCACCGGTCGAGCGCGTCCATCAGCCGGCGCTGGGCGCCGAATCGGCTGGCTCCACGTACCCGTGGCGCGTCCGCTCGTATACCGACTTGCGGTCATGGAACAGCTGCTCCGCTCCCGGGATCTGAACACTGCGATAGACGATCGGGGTCAGGCCGCGGTCCAGCAGTCGCTCGGCCGCATCGACCAGGATGGCCCAGGAAGCTGCCGCCAGGGCGACGCCCGACGTCGGCCCCACGGCCGTGTCGAGCCCGTCGAGCTCGATGATCCCGTCGCCGACGACGCCGCCCACGTCGACGACGATGTCGGCGATGTCGACGAGCTTGCCACCGTCGGGATGCTCGACGACGACGTCGGGCCAGCGTTCATAGGCGACACATGTCAGGCCGACCACGAGGCATCCAGCCGCGTGCGCCGCGAGCGCGACTTGGACGGTCCCGGCGTCGGTCCCGGCGTTCGTCCCGACGAGGACCACGTCCCCTGTCTCCGGGCGGAAGTCGCCGTCTCCTCGCAGCACATCCGCGGACAGCTGGAGCATCGGCGTGGCGAGGTCGGGGGTCTCGCCGAGCGGATGGACCGCAGCCAGGCCTCCGGCCCGGAGATACAGCTCCGTGTGGAGCACGTGGCTCGTCGCGGCGACGAAGACCCGGTGGCCGGCGCCGATCGAATCCGCGATCGCCGTGGCGGCGGCGGCCATCGGCTCGGCCTGGGTCGTGGCCATGGTCCCGAGGATCGCGATCGTCTCGTCAAGATAGCGCCGTCCGGCGGTCTTCATGAGCGCATCTCCTGAGTCGATTGGGTTGCCGCGAGGACCTGGCCGATGGGTGCCGTCCCGGTCCGCCAGGCCAGCCAGGGCCGAAAGCCGTGGCTCCCGTAGTAGCCGAGCAGCGACGTCAGGTCGATCACGACGTCCGTGAGCCCCTCGCGCCGGAGCTGATCCAGCGCGACCACCAGAAGAGCTCGACCGAGGCCCCGGCCGCGTTGGTCGGCCGCGATCCCGATCGGGCCGAGGCCACCGGCCGACGGCGGACGCCGGGCTGCCCAGAAGTGAGGCGGACCAATCGGCCGGACGTCCGGCTGGTGGATCCGGGCCAGCCCGATGATCCTTCGGCTGCCATCTCGCAGGAGCAGGAGTGTCGCCGGGTCGCCGCCCTGGGCCAGGAACCAGGTCGTTTCGTGCCACCACTCGCCGCCGAACTCCGCGAGCAGGAATGCAAGCGCCGCGTCCGTGTCGGCAGGCGCCGCTGGTTCGACCGCAAGGCCACCCTCGCGGAGAACGGCCGCGGACACGAGGTCGACGTTCAGATCCGTCACGTCGCCGCGAAGATCCCAGGAGACGTCGCCGAGCTCGAACCCGATCGCCTCGCTGAATGCGGCCGCGCCGGGAAGATCGTCCGGGATGCCGCCCCAGAGGTAGAACATCCCGCCGCCGGCCTCGAGCCGATCGATCCCCCGATCTCGGGCCATCGCGGCGAGGTGTCCCGCGATCCGCCGGCCGATTCCTCGCCGCCGCACCTCCGGGTCGACCACGACCGCCTGGACCTGGCCACGCTCGCGGAAGGCCACGGTCTCCGCAAGCTCGAGCCGGTGGATGCCCACATAGCCGAACCCGACGAGCCGCCCATCACCCGCCCATGCCAGGCAGCCGTCCTCGGGCCGGGCGCTCGGGTTGTCCTCGAGGCACTGTCGAAGCACGGCCTCGCGGAGCGGGAACACTTCGCCGATCGCGTCGTTCCACAGCCGGACGACGTGCGGTGCCGCCGCTGGCTCGTACGGGAGCAGGGCCACGTCCACGGGTCGCTCCGTTGTCAGCCGAGCCCGCGGACGCGACGGAACCCGCTGCGGACCTCGGCCCAGGCGACGTCCGGCCGGGCGCACTCGCACGACGACATCGCGGAGCAGCCGTCGTACGACCACACCGCGATGTTCCTGGCGCCCGCTTGAACCGCCGCGTCGATCGCCACGCCGATCTCCGGTTCACGGCCCGCGGGCACTTCGAACGCCTGGATCCAGACATGGTGGTCGAGCCCGTGCTTCTCCGCGACCTCGACGGTCTGCCTGGCGTAGCGACCGACGTATGACTCCGGGTCGCCGAGGAATGAATACCAGTAGGGATCGGTGCCGAAGTTGTCCAGGCCGCGAATCCCGGCCGCCCGGTCCCAGTCGCGAAACCCAGGGTTCCCGGCCTCCGGCGGCATGATGCAGATCGCGTTCCGGAAGCCCCGAGCATGGCCGTGCTCGCAGGCGTCGCCGAGGAGCTCCGCCATCGACCATTCCTGGAACTCCTGGACGTCGGCCGTCAGCTCGTTCGGAAGCGCGCCACCCGTCCGGTCGCGAAAGAGCTCCTGACAACGATCGCAGCGACAGCACCAGATCCCGGCCTTCGTGTCGATCCGCCAGGTCGGCTCATCCCAGAACAGGGTGTCGCCACCGAGATCGACCACATCGTCGATCCAGGCCTTGACGAACTCGCGAAAGGCGGGCTGGTTGAGGCACGCCGCCGTGCCCGGCCGCCCGGTCGAGTCGACCTGGCGCGCTTCCGGGTGGATCGCCCCGAATCGGCTGAACGGCTCGCCGCCGAAGACCTCGCCGACCCCCCACGGGTCGAGCCACGCCGCCATTCCGCGATCGGTCGTGGCCTTGACGAGGCGGCGCACCGAGTCCTTCTGCCAGCGGAGGTCGAACTCGGAGACGCAATGGACGACGTAGGTCGTACCGGCAGCAGCCATGTCGTCGAGGTCCTTCTCCCAGTGTCGCGGCGCCCGCGCATCGAAGTAGGCAACGCCGGTCTCGATTGACATCTCAGCCTCCATGAATGAGCAGGGGAACGAGGGCGACCAGCTCGTCCGCCGGCCCCCGGATCTCGGCGGCGACCGGGCTCGTCCGTGACTGGGCGCTTTCTCCAGCCTGGTGGCCCCGATCGCCAGACTCAAGGCTACGCTCGAGGATGACGCCATCCGCGGAACGCACGATGAGCCTTTGGCCGGCGGCCGCTGCCAGGTCCCACTCCAGGCCACTTGCCGTGCGGCGGATGTCAGGTGGTTTTGCCGCCGGGCTCGCGGTCACCGCGACCCGGCATGCCGCGAGGCCCGCGACGATCGCCTCCCGGGTCGTTGCGGCGGCCAGGACCCAGGTCGTCGGCGTCGCGAGCGGCCGGGCACTCGCTGCGCCGTGGCAATCGCTGCCGCCGACCGAGGTCGGGGGACGGCTCGGCGAACCGGCGCGGGGCGAACGTCCGCCGAGGCCGTCGATTCCGGCGGCGACCAGCTCGTACCACCACGCGAGGCTGGCCTCGTTTGCATCGGACCAGGGGCCATTCCAGACCTCGACGAGGTCCATCGGCACATTGCCCCATGTCCAGCCGCACGGGTTTCGTCGCGGGTGATTGATCGAGGCCAGCCCGCCATGAGCGTGGATGGTGTCGATCGCGCCGGCCACGTCGTCGGCGGACCGATGGCGGAAGTCGATCCAGCCGGTCGCCCCGAGCGCGTTCATGTGACCGCGGTAGGTGGTGACCTCCTCGCCGGGAAGCAGGACGGCTGCGCCGGCGCCGCCTGCCGCGGTTGCGCCGTCGAGAAAGGGGTGGTGGCTCGTCGTGTTGTGATCGGTCGCGAAGACGACGTCGAGCCCCAGGCGGCCGGCGGCCGCGGCCAGCTCCGCGAGCTCATCGACCCCGTCGCTGTGGACCGAGTGGGCGTGGAGATCGCAGGCGAACCACCGGCGCGCGTCGGGTCGGCCGATCGCACGACCCGGCCTGGGCGTCGGTCCGGGCGGGTGGGCCTCGACAGCCGCCTCCTCACGACCGGGTTCGTCCCAGAGCAGCTCGATGTCGACCCAGTACCGGCAGCCCGTCGCGGGGATCGCGTACAGGCCGAGGATGGCGTGCCACGTGCCTGCGGCGATCGGCCCCGGCCGATACCCTGGCGTCGCACGCCTCTGGCCGACGGTGATGACCGTCCGCTCGCTGCCGCTCCAGCCGCGGAACGCCTCGGTCCCCATGGTCGTCGGGCCGGGCGCGATCAGGCCCAGGTCGACGACGGCGCCCTCCTCGGGACGATCGGCGTCGCCGGGTGGGTCGTGCCGCAGCGCGAGGCGGATCGCCTGGATTCCGATCGGGACGTCGAACGGCACCAGCACGTACGGATCGCGTTCGCGGTCGGCCCGAGCGAGTCGCCCTTCGAGGTGTATCTCCAGGGCCGTCGGGCGGGCGTCACCGTGATCAGTCAATGGTCGACAGTCTAGCGGCGGCGGCAGCCCTCACGTGGGCCGGCGCCCCGCGGCTCCGGCTCGCATCCGCTCGATCCAGAGCAGCCCGACGATCGACTTCGCGTCCGCGATCTCGCCGCTGTCGACTGCGGCGAGTGCCTCGGCCAGCGAGCGCCGCTCGAGCCGAAGGTGTTCGTCCTCGTCGGGTCCGAGCCGCTCGTCGGGGTGAGCGGCGGTCAGGCCCGTGGCGAGGTACAGGTGCATCAGCTCGCTCGCGAAGCCGGGCGCGGTCCAGAACGATGCAAGCCGCTGCCACGAGCCAGCCCGGTAGCCGGTCTCCTCCTCGAGCTCGCGCCGCGACGCGAGCTCGGGGTCTTCGATCGCGCCGCTGGCGGCGTCGCGGTCGAGCGTCCCGGCCGGGATCTCGAGCAGGACCCGGCCCGCCGGGGTCCGCCACTGGCGGACCAGCAGCACCCGGTCGTCGGGATCGAGCGCAACGATCGCAACCGCCCCGGGATGACCCGCGATGTCGCGCTCCGAGCGGGTCCCGTCGGACCGCTCGATCGTGTCGACCCGGACCTCGAGGTAGCGGCCGCGATGGAGGACGCGTGAATCGACGACCCGCTCGACAAGGTCGTCGTCGAGCGGGCCGGCGGGTGGGTCGGAGGGTCCGGTCGGGTCGCCCGCGGCGGCCCGATCGGTCGGCTCGGTCAGGCGGCCACCGTCTCCCGTTCCGAGGTCAGGCTCAGGCCCGTCTCGGCATCGAAGAGGTGGAGCTTGGACAGCGGCAGGATCAGGTTGAGGATGTCACCCGGCTTGACCCGGTGGTCGGAGCCGACGATCGCGACAATGTCCTTGCCGGCGGCGGTGACGTGGAGGAGCTCTTCATTGCCGAGGTACTCGACGACGTCCGCCTTACCCGGCAGGGTGACCGTGTCGCCCTCGACCGGGTCGAGCTCGAGGTGCTCCGGCCGGAAGCCCGCAGCGAGCTTGCGGCCGCTGGTCGCGCCGACCGAGTTGGCGAGGCGATGGGGGAGCGCCGCCGTCCAGCCGTCGGGGCCGACGAGCTTCGGCGCGCCCCCGGATGAATCGAACGTGACGTCGAGGAAGTTCATCGACGGGCTGCCGATGAACCCGGCGACGAAGCGATTGGCCGGCTGGTCGTAGAGGACCTGCGGGGTGCCGACCTGCTGGAGCAGGCCGTCGCTCATCACCGCGATCCGGGTGCCCATCGTCATTGCCTCGACCTGGTCGTGGGTGACGTACACGAACGTCGTCCCCATCCGCTGGTGGAGGCGCGCGATCTCGGCCCGGGTCTGGACGCGGAGCTTTGCGTCGAGGTTCGAGAGGGGCTCGTCCATGAGGAAGACCGCGGGCTCGCGGACGATCGCCCGGCCGAGCGCGACGCGCTGGCGCTGGCCGCCTGACAGCTCTTTGGGCTTGCGGTCGAGGAGCTTCTCGAGGCTCAGGATGGCGGCGGCCTCGTTGACCCGCTTCTCGATGTCGGCCTTGGGCAGCTTCCGGAGCTTCAGCCCGAACGCCATGTTGTCGCGGACCGTCATGTGCGGGTACAGGGCGTAGCTCTGGAAGACCATCGCGATGTCGCGATCCTTCGGCGGCACGTCGTTGACGACCTTGTCGCCGATCTTCAGGTCGCCGCCGCTGATCTCCTCGAGCCCGGCGATCATCCGGAGGCTCGTCGTCTTGCCGCAGCCCGAGGGCCCGACGAGGACCATGAACTCGCCGTCGTTGATCGCGAGATTCAGGTCGTTGACCGCGAGGACGTCACCGTATTTCTTCGTGACGTGCTCGAAGGTGACCGTGGCCATGCGCACACCTCACTCCACCGGGGCATCGCGGGTCCTTGCATCCAGCCGCCATTCGGCGTCGTGGACGGACCCCGTACGAGGAGCCGGCTCGAGTGCCGGGATCGTACCACCGGGCGGTTCCTCCGGAACGAACGATCGGGCCAGGTGGCTGCCCGCGGCCCGCGGGACGGTCGCTGCCGGCGGCCCGAGCTGGGCGCCGGTAGCATCCGATCGTGACTCCGAGCCCACGGACCGAGCGATCCTATGGCGCCCTGCTCCGGGTGCCCGGCCTGCCGCGGGTTCTCGTCTCGATGCAGCTCAGCCGGATCGCCCAGTCGATGACCGGCGTGGCGCTCGTGCTCTTCACGCTCCAGGAGTACAAATCGCCGGCCCTGACCGGGATCGTCACGTTCGTGAGCGTGTTCCCGGGCCTCCTCGTCGCGCCGATCGCGGGCGCGCTCCTCGACCGCCATGGGCGGACCCGCTTCGTCATCCTCGACTACGCCGTCGCGCTCGTCGCGCTCGTGCTGATCGGCGCCCTCGCTCTCGCGCACGCCCTGCCGGTGCCCGTGCTCCTCCTGATCACGCTGGTGACGTCGTTCACCTCGACGCTCTCGAACAGCGGCCTGCGCAGCCTCTTCCCGATCCTCGTCCCGGAGCGCCTCTGGGAGCGGGTCAACGCGATTGATTCGAACGGGTATCTCGTCGCGACGATCCTCGGGCCGCCGATCGCTGCCGCCCTCGTCACGGTCGTCGGCGGGGCGACGACGCTGATCCTGATCGGCAGCCTGTACGGAGCGGCGACGATCGCGATGATCGGCGCACCGGACCCGATCACCGAGACGGCCGGCTCGAACAGGCTGCTCGTGGCCGCCTGGGAGGGCCTCCGCTACACCCTGGGCAACCCGACCCTGCGCGGCCTGGCGGTCTCGATCTCGCTCCTGAACCTGTCGGGCGGGATGATCACGATCGTCGTGCCCCTGATCGTGCTCGACCGGCTCCATGCGCCGGAGGTCGCGGTCGGCCTCGTATTCGCCGGATCGGGCGTCTCAGGGATGATCGCGGCGCTCGTCACCGGCCGGATCGACAGTCGCGGCCGGGAGTGGCACCTCCTCGTGCTGCCGATGGCGGGCCTCGTCGGGGCCGACCTCCTGCTCCTCGTCGCTGCGGGCGCAACGAGCGCGGCCGTCGGTCTCGCGTTCGTCGCCCTCGGCCTGGCCCTTGGCGGCCTGTTGAATGGCCCGATGGACATCGGCCTGTTCACGATCCGCCAACGCCGGACGGACCCCGCCTGGATGGGCCGGGCATTCGCGGTCTCGATGGCCTTCAACTTCGCCGGATACCCGATCGGAGCGGCGCTCGCCGGCGTGATCGCGGGCGTCTCGATCGAGGCGGCGATCGTCGTCGGTGCGTTCGCCTGCGTGGCCGGCGCGGTCGCGGCCGCGGTTCTCATCCCGCGCCACGTCGCGCGACCCGCCGCGCGCGGGCCCGCCGCACCCCTCACGGGCCCAGCCGCCGATTCGTGAGCCGCCGGACGACTTGAATCTGGAGCGCTGATCGCCGAGCCGGGCGATCTGCTCCGGGTCGAAATGACCGCGCTCCAATTCGAGGATCCGCTCCCGGGCCGGCCGCCGACGGTCCCGCGCGACCGCCCCGGAAGTCGGCCGCATCCGGCGTTTCCGGTGTCCTTCTCAGGATCGTCTCAGGCACCGCGACCACGTTGCGGACGATGACTGCGAGCGAGGCGATTCCGGACACGGCGGTGACCACGACACGAGACGTCACCGACGCCGCGACTCCGTGGTTCGATGAGCTCGACTTCGACCAGCCGATGGCCGCCGCAGGCCTTCACCGCGGCCGGCGCTGGCGGCGCTGGCTCCTCCTGCCGCTGGTGGCGATCGTGATCGTGGCGGCGGCGCTCTGGTTCCTCAATCCGTTCGCGTCCGCGGCAACGGCGCTCGTGACCGCGCCGGCGACATCGGGAACGATCGTCAGCAGCGTGAGCTTGTCGGGCTCGGTCGCGTCGAGCGCGATCAAGGAGCTGACGTTCGGCACGTCCGGGACCGTCACCGCGGTGAACGTTGCGCCGGGTGACAAGGTGACGAAGGGCGAGGTCCTCGCCACGATCGACGACGCGACGCTCAACGTCCAGGTCCAGACGGCGCAGGCGAATCTGGACGCGGCCAACGCAAAGCTCGCACTCGACCAGGCGGGACCGAACGCCGCGACGAAAGCCTCGGCGCAGGACTCGGTGAACCAGGCTCGCCTCCAGCTCAGCACCGCCCGCCAGTCCCTGTCCGACACGATCCTCCAGAACAACCAGTCGATCAACCAGGCGTCGACCGATCTCCGGACCGCCAAGTCGACGCTCGCCTCCGACAAGGCGACCCTGCCCGCGAACGATCCCCAGCTCGCGAAGGACCAGGCAGCCGTGACGCAGGCGAACGCAGCCCTCAGCTCGGCCCGGCTGAAGGCGACGCTGTCGCTCCACCAGGCCAAGAACCAGGTGAGCTCGGCCAGCCTTGGCCTGACCGCCGCCGAACACGGCTACACGCTGAAGGTCGCCCCGGCCACGTCCGCCCAGATTGCATCCGACAGGGCAGCGGTGTCCTCCGCCAAGCTGGCCCTGGCGAATCTCCAGGTCAATGGAGCGACGATCACCTCCCCGATCGACGGGACCGTGACAGCCGTCGCGATCGTCGTCGGCCAGAGTGTGTCGAGCCAGTCGACGTCGAGCTCGACGAGCACGACCGGCCAGATCGAGGTCATGAACCTCGCCAGCCTACGGATCGCAGGCGAGTCGTCCGAGACCGACATCGCGAAGCTGAAGATGGACCAGTCAGCCACGATCACCGCCACCGCCCTCGGTAGCGAAACGGTCGTCGGCAAGGTCTGCGCGCTGAGCGTCGTCGGGACCCAGATCTCGGGCGTCACGACCTACGGTGTCACGGTCTGCATCAGCGGTACGAACCCATCCCTCCTCGTCGGGATGAGCGCGACCGCCGCCGTCGTGACGAACCGGGCCGACAATGCCGTGCTTGTCCCGAGCCTTGCGGTCAGGACCGTCGGCGGCCAGCAGGTCGTGTCCGTCCTCGGGTCCGACGGGAAGACCCAGACGAATGTCCCGGTGACCGTCGGGCTCACGAACGGGACGCAGACCCAGATCCTGACCGGGCTGCCTTCCGGCGCGACCGTGGTGGAATCGCTCCAGGCGACGACGACCAACCGAGCCGGCGGGGGCGCGGGCGGAGGCCGCATCTTCCAGGGCGGCGGCTTCGGTGGCGGCTGACGACGGAGCGCTCGATCCGGCCGACGACCGCCCGCAGGCCGACGACGACCGCAATTGGGCCGCTCCCGGCTCGTACCTGACTCCCATTCCGCCGGCGCATCCGGTCACGACCCCGTTGTCAGCCGCACAGCCAGCGTCGGTTGCACCGACGCCTCTCGTCCCGCGCCCCGCGCCGCTCGTGGCAATGCGCGGGATCACGAAGCGCTACGGAAGCGCGGACGGATCGCTCGGCGCGGCGGGCTCGACCGCCGTGTACGCACTCCGTGGCGTCGACGTCCTCATCCAGCGCGGCGAGTTCGTGGCGATCGTCGGACCGTCCGGGTCGGGCAAGAGCACCCTGATGAACATCCTCGGCTGCCTCGACGTTCCCGATCGCGGGCAGTACGTGCTCGCCGGGGTCGACGTCTCGCAGCTCGGCGACGATGCCCTGGCAAAGGTCCGCAACCGCCTCGTCGGGTTCGTCTTCCAGCAATGGAACCTGCTCGCCAGGACGGCCGCGGTCGACAATGTGGCGCTGCCGCTCGCCTATCGCGGCGACCGCGATCGCAAGCGAAAGGCCCTCGCGGCCCTCAAGGCGGTCGGCCTCGCGGCGCGCGCGGCGCATCGGCCGAACCAGCTGTCGGGCGGCGAGCAGCAGCGGGTGGCGATCGCCCGGGCGCTCGTCACGCAGCCGGCGATCCTGCTTGCCGACGAGCCGACCGGGAGCCTCGACTCCACGACGGGCGCCGGGATCATGCGGATCTTCAGCCGCCTTCACGACCAGGGCCGGACGGTCATCGTCGTGACCCACGATCCTCGGATCGCCGACTTGGCGCATCGCCAGATCCATCTCCTCGACGGCCAGATCGTCCTCGACGCGCCCACCGACGCGATCCGGTCCGGACGAGCGACGGCGTCCGTGCCGACCACGACCGATCGCCCTGCGCTCGCGTCCGCCGCAGGCGCATGAAATGCCGATCTTCGAGACCCTCCGGACCGCCTTCGTCGCCACGGCCGCGAACAAGCTTCGAGCGGCCTTGACGATCCTCGGCATCCTCGTCGGCGTCGCCGCCGTGATCGGGATGGTGTCGGTCGGGGAGGGGGCATCGGCCGCGATCTCGAGCACGCTCCAGGGGCTCGGCACGAACCTGGTCCTCGTGAGTCCAGGCGGTCAGACAACCGGCCTCGTTCGCGGAGCCGGCGGGGGAGCCACCACCCTGACCCTCGACGACGTCACTGCCCTCCAGGCGAGCGGCGCGGTGGCCGACGCCGCCGCGATCGAGCCGGAGCTGTCCGGGCGAGCCCAGGTGATCGTCGGCGGATCGAACACGAACACGCAGGTCACCGGCACCACGCCCGCCTACCAGGCGGTTCGCAACTGGACGGTCGCCGACGGCGCGTTCTTCACCGACGCCGACGTCTCCTCGAGGGCGTCCGTGGCGGTCATCGGGGCGACGACCGCCGCGAACCTCTTCAACGGCGGGGAGCCTGTCGGCCAGTACCTGAACCTGAACTTCACCTCGGGCCGTAACGCACCGGTCCGGACGGTCCGGCTCCAGATCGTCGGAGTCTTCGCGTCGAAGGGCACCGCCGGCGGCTTCTTCAACCAGGACGATCAGGTCGTCGTGCCGGTCACGACGGCTGCCCAACGGATCTTCGGCCGGTCGAACGTCAGCACGATCGCCATCAGCGCGACGAACCAGTCGACGATGGCCAACGTCCAGCTCGAGGCGACCCAGGTCCTCCTCGGGACCCATCACGTCGGCGACCCGACCCAGGCCGACTTCACCGTCCAGACCCAGCAGGATCTCCTCGCGGCGGCGACGTCTTCGGCATCGACGTTCACGATCCTGCTCGCTGCGATCGGCAGCATCAGCCTCCTCGTCGGCGGGATCGGGATCATGAACATCATGCTCGTGTCGGTGACCGAGCGAACCCGGGAGATCGGGCTGCGCAAGGCGCTCGGAGCGCGGCGGTCGGACATCCTCGGCCAGTTCCTTGTCGAGGCCGTCGTCCTGACGACGCTCGGCGGATTCGCAGGGGCGATCGTCGGAATCCTCGTTTCGGTCGCGATCGCGCGACTGACGACGGTCCAGGCGACCGTCACGCCGGTCTCGCTCGTCCTGGCCGTCGGCGTCAGCGCCGCGGTGGGACTGCTCTTCGGGCTCTACCCGGCGCGTCGCGCCGCCTACCTCCAGCCGATCGTCGCCCTGCGCACCGAGTAGGTCGCCTCACCCCCTGGACCCTCCACGGTCCACCTGGTCCTCAGGAGAACAACGCAATGTCCGATCCAGCCTTCACCCCGTCAGCGCCGTTCGCCCCCGAGGTCCCACCGACATCGACCGTCCGGACGGCGGCGCGATCGCGTCCGCGCTGGCTGCCTGTCATGGCAGCCGTCGTTCTCGTGGCCATCGCCTTCGCGGGCGGCTATGTCGTCGCCAACGCGACTGCGGCAAAGGTCACGACGGCGGCGGCCGACGGCCAGGGAGGCGGCAACGGCGCGGGCTTCGGGCCCAACGCTTCCGGCCGACCGCGCGGCGGCGGCTTCGGCGGCGGCGCCTTCGGCGGCGGCGCGACCGGGACGGTCGGCTCCGTCGCGGCAGATCAGATGACGATCACGACAGCCGCTGGCGGCCAGCGGATCGTTCTTCTGACCCCGACGACGACTGTCACCCAGGTGAGCGCGGCGACGAAGGCGGTCACCGATGTCGCCGCCGGTCAGACGGTCACCGTCGTCGGCACGACGAACCCCGATGGCAGCGTGACCGCGACCCGGATCATCATCGGCGACGTGAGCGTCCTCGGCGGGCGAGGCGGCTTCGGCGGCCCGAACGGGTCCGGCGCCCCGAACGGGTCGGCGGCACCCAGCACCGCTCCCTGATCGGGGGCTCGGGGAGGCGACGGGCGTCGCTCGTCAGCGGATCCTGGCGGCAGCCTCGTGGGCCCGGCGATATTCGGCACGAAGATTCGCGACGAGCGCCGCCGCCTCGGCCGCGTCGGCGGAACCGGGCTCGGCGGCGACGATGCGCCGTTCCGCTTCGCGCCACTCAGCGAGAACGGCCTGGACGGGCCGGGGCGTCTTCTCGATCGTGTTCTCGGGCGCGCCTGGCGAACCGGCGTCCACCTGGGCGTTGACGACGCGGGTCAGGTCGTGCTGGCGCTCGGTGGTGCCGAGGATCCGGCGGGCGATCTCCTCGATGCGTTCGGCGAGCTGGACGAGGCGCGGATCCCCTGGCTCCAGCGAGCGCTTCTCCTCCTCGATCGTGACGAGCACGTCGAGGTCGCGCAGCAGCGCGTCCGACGTTTCGCGAAGCGCGTGTCCCGTGTCCAAGTCTGGTCCCTCACCTGACCGATCCGCTGGACCGCCCTCCCGGTCCTGACCCGCGGGAGCATACCCGGCGAGCGCGGGCGGGTCGAACGGCACACTTGGACGCGCGTCAGCGTTCGCCGGCGAGGTACGCGAGCCAGAGGACTCGGGCTGCAACTGCCCGCCACGGGCGCCAGGCCTCGGCGATCCGGTGCTGCTCGGCTGCGTCGGGAAGGCTCGCCAGCCCACGGGCGCGGCGCATCGCGGCGGCGAGCGCGAGGTCGCCGTGGGGCCACACGTCGGGCCGGCCGAGCGCCATGAGGAGGAAGATGTCGGCCGTCCAGTGTCCGATCCCGAGAAGGCCGGTGAGACGCGCCAGCACCTCGTCGTCGGACGCAGCGGCGAGGATCGCCGGGTCGAAGCGACCGTCGAGCGCGGCCTCGGCCAGACCGACGACATAGCGGGCCTTCTGACGTGTGAGGCCCGCCGACCGGGCGCCGTCCTCGCCGAGCGTGACGACCGCCACCGGCTCGATCGCCCCGGCCGCCCGCTCGAGACGAGCCAGGGCCGCTGCGCCCGACGCGAGCGACACCTGCTGCTCGAGCACGATGGCGACGAGCGTGGGGAATCCGGCCGGCCGGGCCCACAGCGGCGGCAGGCCGTGCCGAGCCACGATCCCCGCGAGGTCCGGGTCGCGGGCCGCGAGGGCGGCGACGGCGGCCGCGAGCGCCCTCTCATCGAGGGGTTCCGGGCGGGCGCTCTCAGCTGGGGTCGATTCGATCCTCACGGAACGTTGAACCCCGGCCCCGTCCGATTGGTTGCGGACGGGGCCGCGGCGCCCGGCCCGGCCGGCTCGGACCCCGGCCCGGCTCGGGCCCCGGCCCGGCTCGGGCCACCGAGGTCTGGTGGGGTTTCATGTCGCTCTCATCGATCGCGGCGAGCCTGCGACCCAAGGCCGACCGAGGGAGGTCGCCGCCAGGCCAGGACATCGCCATCGCCCGTGCCCACGGGTGCGGAGATCCACGTGACCGATCAACCGACCCGCGCCGCATCGACGACGGCGCCCGTCGCGGCCCGCGAGCCGCTTGCCGAGGCGATCGACGCCCGGCGGACCGCAGAGGCGGTCCTGTACGAGATCCGGCGAGTGATCGTCGGCCAGGACGCCATGCTCGAGCGGGTGCTCGTCGCCCTCCTCGGCGGCGGCCACCTCCTTCTCGAGGGCGTCCCGGGCCTCGCCAAGACCCTGACGATCAAGACCCTCGCCGACGTCCTCCACGCCTCGTTCCGGCGGATCCAGTTCACGCCGGATCTCGTCCCGGGCGACCTCGTCGGGACCCGGATCTATCGCCCCGACCGCGGCACCTTCGACACCGAGCTCGGACCGGTCTTCTGCAACTTCCTCCTCGCCGACGAGATCAACCGCGCTCCGGCCAAGGTCCAGTCGGCGCTCCTCGAGGTGATGCAGGAGAAGCAGGTCACGATCGGCCCCGAGAGCCATCCGGTGCCCCGGCCGTTCCTCGTGATGGCGACCCAGAACCCCATCGAGTCCGAGGGCACGTATCCGCTGCCGGAGGCCCAGGTCGACCGGTTCATGATGAAGGTCGTCGTCGGCTATCCGAGCGCCGAGGAGGAGGCGCTCGTGGTCGAGCGTTCGCTCCGGCCCGCCGCGGTCGTGACCCCGATCCTGACCGCCGAGGCCCTCGCCGCGCTCCAGGCGATGACGGCCGAGGTCTACGTCGACCGGCCGATCGTCGACTACGCCGTCGCGCTGACTGACGCGACCCGCCATCCCGAGCGGGTCGGGCTTCCCGCCGTCAAGCCGTACATCGCCTTCGGGGCGAGCCCACGCGGATCGATCAACCTCGTCCACGCGGCGCGCGCTCTCGCGCTCGTCCGGGGCCGGCGCTATGTCATCCCCGACGACCTCGTCGACCTCGCCCGCGACGTCCTTCGCCACCGGATCGTGCCGAGCTTCACCGCTCTCGCCGAGGAGGTGACGGCGGACATGATCCTCGACCGCCTGATCGAAACCGTCCCGGTGCCCCGTGTCGCCAACGACGGGCTGCTGGCCCGTGCCGAGGCCGCCGATCGGGCCGCCCTCCTCGGGCAGGCCCGTCAGGGCGCGGCCACCGAGCCGTTCGACCTGCGCGACCGCGAGCGCTCGGCATGACGGAGTGGTCCCTTGCCTCGGCGCCGCAGCGGACGCCGGCCCGGCCCGGGCCCGGCCCGACCCCTGACGCGCTCCTCCGCGCCCTCGACCTGACCGTGGGCCGCCGGATCCGCGGCCTGCTCCCCGGCGAGTACCGGGCGCACGACCTCGGCGGCGGCACGGAGCTCGCGCAGGTCCGGCCGTACGAGGCCGGCGACGACATCCGCCGGATGGACTGGAACGTCACGGCCCGGACGACCCTGCCCCATGTCCGGGTCCACGTCCCGGAGCGGGCGCTCACCGCGTGGCTCCTCCTCGACGTCTCGCCCTCGATGACGTTCGGCACGGCGGACCGGCGCAAGGCGGATGTCGCCGAGGGTGTCGCGATCGCGATCGGGCACCTCGCCACGCAGCGCGGAAACCGCCTCGGGATCGTGACGTTCGGCGGATCGCGGGACAGGCGCCTGCCGCCTGCCGCCGGCCGCACGGCGCTGCTCGGGCTGCTCCTCGCAAGCCGGGTCGAGACGGTCGAGGAGGGTGTCGGCGCGACTTCCGGGGCCGCCGCGCTGCGCCTCGCGAATGCGGCCGCGCCGCGCGGCGGGCTCGTCGTGCTCGTGTCCGACTTCCGCGGTCCCCGCGATTGGCAGCGGCCCCTCGCCGCGCTCGCTGCGCGCCACCACGTCCTCGCGATCGAGGTCGACGACCCCCGCGAGACAGAGCTCATCGATATCGGCGAGCTGACCCTCGTCGACGCCGAGACCGGCCGCGAGGTCCGCGTCGACACGTCGTCGCGGAGGCTGCGCGAGAAGTTCGCCGAGGCTGCCGCCGCCGAGCGCGGCACCGTCGCGACGGACCTCCGCCGAATCGGGGTCGACCACATCGTCCTCTCGACCTCCGGCGACTGGCTCCGCGCGCTGGCCGGTCAGCTCCATCTCCGGGGAATTCGCTCATGACCTTCGCCGATCCGATCCTGCTCCTGGGCCTGCTCATCGTGCCGGCCGCGCTCCTTCTCTACCGGCTCGTCCAGCGTCGCCGCAGCCGCTATGCAGTCCGGTTCACGAACGTCGACCTGCTCGGCAACCTGGTCCCGCGGACGCCGGCCTGGCGCCGCCACGTCCCGCCCGCGTTCTACGTGCTCGCGATGGCGGCGCTCGTCCTCGCCCTGGCCCGGCCGTCGATCACGATCGCGGTCCCGCGCGAGCAGGCCACGATCATCCTGACCCTGGACATTTCCGGCTCGATGATGGCGACCGACGTTTCGCCGACCCGGCTCGCGGCGGCCCAGAAGGCTGCCAACGACTTTGTCGACCGGCTCCCGGCGGGCGTCAAGGTCGGGCTCGTTGCCTTCTCGACGGCTCCACAGGTCCTGGTCCAGCCGACGACCGACCGATCGACCGTCCACGCGGCGATCGGCACCCTCCAGCCGCGCGGCGGGACGTCGCTCGGCGACGCGATCATCACCTCGCTCCAGGCTGCCGGCCTGAAACCGGGCAGCGCCTCGACGACGCCCGGAACGACGGCCAGCCCGGCGCCGAGCGGCTCGGCGGGTGCGTCCGCTGCGCCGTCGGCAGGTCCGTCGGCTTCGGCCTCGGGCGATCCCTCCGCAACGGCGGTCCCGGTCATCGCGACCGTGCTCCTGTCGGACGGGAAGAACTCGACCGGAACGATGGAGCCGATCCCGGCCGCCGAGCAGGCGGCCGCCCTCAACGTCCCGATCTACACGATCGCGCTGGGCACCCAGGACGGCACGGTCACGGTTCCCGACCAGTTCGGCCAGCTGCATACCCTGAACGTCCCACCGGACACCGAGACCCTGGCGGCCATCGCCGAGACGACCGGTGGCCGGGCCTTCCAGGCGCCGACGGCCGAGGATCTCGCCCAGATCTACCAGAGCCTGGGCTCGCGGATCGGCTTCACGACCGAGGAGCGCGAGGTCACGCAGTGGTTCGCCGCGGCCGGACTCCTGCTTGTCGTTGCCGGGGCCGGCCTCGCCGCCCATTGGTTCAACCGCTTCCCATGAGCATCCAGCGGGCGTGGGGCGCCCGCGATCTCCGGCGCCGGAGCTCCTCCGGCATCGGGGCGGACCGCTGGGGGCGGTCCGTCGAGCTTTCCGTGGCGGTTCGGTCGCGGTCCATGTCCGCAGCGCGGAGGTGTCGATGCTCGATGGCTGAAGTCGTTCGTCCACGTCCAGACCACGAAGGAGAATCCATGGATTGGCCCGATCAGCCGGGGGAACCGCCGGCCCACTCTCCGCCGCCCGAGCCATCGCCGGTTGCATCGCCGGCGCCGGCGCCGTCCTCGGATGATCGCTCGACCCGCCTCGGCGGGGCGCGCCGGACGCTGGCAACGGCAGTCCTCGCGGTCGGCCTGCTGACGCTCGGCGGCGTCGCCGTCGTGCGGGCGGCCGATCCGTCGGCCGATCCGTCGGCCGCGCCGCAGGCGACCACCCAGCCGTCGACCGGCGGCAGCACGGCTTCCGGCCAGGTCGCACCGAACGGCCAGGCCGCACCGAGGACCCACTTGGGCAAGAACTGCCCGAACATGGGCGGCTCGGGTGGCACGGGGTCGGGCGGCACCGGTTCGGGCGGCACCGGTTCGGGCGGCACCGCCAGCCCCGCCGCTCCCTCGACCAACGGGTCGACGAGCAGCCCCTCGACGCCCGCCACCTAGACGGTCGTCGCGACCGGCGGCTCGCCTCGGCGGGCCGCCGGTTCGTCGCGTCCCGCCGAGGAGTTTCGGGCTCGGCTGCCGCGGCTCTGGCGACGATGCCCGCATTTCTTGCGCTCAGGCGACACTCGCCTGGAACCGCGGGCGGGGGCCGGAATCCTTTGCGCTCAGGCGACACTCGCCTACGGAAAACGTCGTCGGCAGGCCCGTTCACGCGTGGTGCCGTCGAGATGCCTCGACCATCGTTGAATACCAGGCGACACTCGCCTACACGCCAGGAATTCGTTCGTCACCGAACATGAGCGGCCCGACGTCACCCGGTCGCTTGGACTGCCTGGACCAACGCTGCTCGACTGGCCGCGATCCAGGCGTCGTCGGCGTCGGCCCGCTCGTCGCCGCCGGCCTCCGTCCAGTGTCGCAGCCACGAGGCGTTTCCGGCGGCGATCTCCGCCCGGATGTTCGCTCGGGAGTGGTGCCGCTCCTCGCCCACAACGTCGATCAGCTCCTCCGCCCGAGCGGGGTCCAGCCCGTAGCCGCGGGCGAGGATCCCGAACCGGGCGATGCCGTCGAGATCGGGCGGGTGCTGGTCGCGCCGATGGGGATCGCCGAGCGGGCACCACAGCTCGGCCGCGATCGCGAGATCCCAGAGCGGCCGGCCGGGCGCCGCCATCGCGAAATCGATCAGGCCGACGACCCGGCCGTCGCGGAGCACCACGTTCTCGGGGAAGAGGTCGTCGTGGCAGATCACGGGGCCGCCGTCGGGGTCGGCCCAGTCGGTCGCCCACGTATCGGTGTCCGCGCGGACGAAGGACGACGTCGCGTCATGGAGCCGCCGGGCGAGCCCGCCCAGGTCCTCCAGGGCACGATCCGTCATCGCCCACGACGGATATGGCGGCAACGGCACATCGCCGTCGACCCAGGACAGGATCTCGCGCCCCTGCTCGTCCGTTCCGAGGTGGCGCGGCGCTCCCTTGAACCCGACCGCCTCGAGGTGGAGCAGGAGGCGTCGAACCGTCGTCGCGGAGCCGCCGGGCCGGCGTCGGACCGTGTCGCCGACGCGAACCGGCCCATCGCCCGGGTGCATCCCGCCGGCGAGCGGCTGCTCGGCATCGCCCGTCATCCGGGCTGGCCGACTCGCCGCTCGCTGATCTCGAACAAGTGGCCGTCGGGGTCGCGGAAGAAGGCCCGGATCTCCCACGAGTACTCGACCGGCTCGGCCAAGAAGGCGGCCCCGCGCGCGACCAGCTCGGCGTGGGCCGCCCGGCAGTCGGGGACGGCGACGATGAGCTCGGCGTCGGCGCGGTCGGGATCCGCCGGCGGGGCCATGGTGACCGTCGGCTTGTCGGTCGTGGGGCCGCCGCCGGTCACGAGGAGGAGCCACGATCCGACAAAGCGAAGGACGGCCGAGGTGCCGCCGTACTCGCCGACGACCTCGGCGCCGAGGACGTCCCGGTACCAGCCGATCGAGCGGTCGAGGTCGGAGACGACGAGGAGCCGGGTCAGATCCGTCGCGTCGGCGGGGAAGTCGGGCATGGGCACCTCCTGGCGCGATCATCGCCGATCCGCGGCGGCCGCCGCCGACTCCGTCGTTGCCTCCGCCCGTCGACCCGGGCCGCTGTTTCCGGGCGCCGACTCGGGTAGGCTCCCATCCGTGCCCAACTCGCCGCGCGCCGGTCAGCCGGCCGAGCCGTCCGACCTCGTGGACATCGCAGCGCTGCTCCGCGCCTATGACGACATCACACCGGACCCATCAGACCCCACCCAGCGCGTCGCGTTCGGGACCTCCGGCCATCGCGGCTCGGCGTTCCGGGGCGCCTTCAACGAGGCCCACATCCTCGCCACGACCGAGGCGATCTGCCGCTACCGCGAGCTGCGCGGCTACGACGGGCCGCTCTTCCTGGGCAAGGACACCCATGCCTTGAGCGAGCCCGCGACGCGGACCGCGCTCGAGGTCCTGGTAGCGCGCGGCGTCGACGTCCGAGTCGCCAGTGACGAGCTCGGCGTCACGCCGACGCCGGCGGTGTCCCACGCGATCGTCGGGGCCAACCGCGGGCGGGTCGTGCCCGCCTCGGACGCGGCGGCAACGGCCGGGCGCGGCCTCGCCGACGGGATCGTCGTGACGCCGTCGCACAACCCGCCCGACGACGGCGGCTTCAAGTACAACCCGCCGAACGGCGGCCCGGCCGACACCGACGTCACCGGCTGGATCCAGGCCGAGGCCAACCGCCTGCTCGAGGGCTCGGGGCCGGCCGGGGTCGCGGGCATTGCGCGCGTCCCGATCGAGCGCGCCCTCGCCAGCGCCCGCGGCCATGATTTCCTCGGCCAGTACGTCGGCGACCTGCCGCAGGTCGTCGACCTCGAGGCCGTTCGCGCGTCCGGCCTCCGGATCGGCGTCGACCCGATGGGCGGCGCATCGGTCGCGTACTGGGCCGCGATCGCGGAGCGCCATGGCCTCGACATCACCGTCGTCAACGACCGCGTGGATCCGCAATTCGGGTTCATGACCCTCGACTGGGACGGCAAGATCCGGATGGACCCGTCGTCGCCGAGCGCGATGGCCGGGCTGATCGCCCGCAAGGACCAGTTCGAGATCGCACTCGGCAACGACGCCGACGCGGACCGCCACGGCATCGTGACCCCGGCCGCCGGTCTGCTCAACCCGAACCACTTCCTGAGCGCCGCCATCGGCTACCTGTTCGGCGGCGAAGCACGGCCCGACTGGGGCCCGGACGTCGGCGTCGGGAAGACGCTCGTCTCGTCATCGATGATCGATCGCGTCGTGGCCGATCTCGGCCGGCGGCTCGTCGAGGTCCCAGTCGGCTTCAAGTGGTTCGTCGCTGGGCTGGCGGACGGTTCGCTCGGATTCGGCGGCGAGGAGAGCGCCGGCGCCTCGTTCCTGACCCGCGACGGGGCGGTCTGGTCGACCGACAAGGACGGGATCACCGCCGACCTTCTTGCCTGCGAGGTGACCGCCCGGACCGGCCGCGATCCCGGCGTCGCCTACGCCGAGCTCACCGAGCGCTTCGGCGCCCCGGTCTATCGCCGGATCGACGCCCCGGCCTCACCCGACCAGAAGGCGGCACTCGGTCGCCTATCGCCGTCCGATATCACTGCCAAGACCTTCGCCGGAGACCCGATCACGGCGATCCTGACCCGGGCGCCCGGCAACGACGCCCCGATCGGCGGGCTCAAGGTCGTCACCACCAACGGCTGGTTCGCCGCCCGTCCGTCGGGCACGGAGAACGTCGCCAAGGTCTATGCCGAGAGCTTCCGCGGCGAGAAGCATCTCGGTCGCCTGCTCGAGGAGGCCCAGGCGCTCGTCGCCAGCGTGACCGGCTAGCTCGAGGCGAGCGCCGTCCGCCCGGCCGCGGGCGGGACCATCAGACGACGGAGTAGGCGAGCTCCGAGTCGGGCGGGCCCGCCGTCTCCGCCGCGAGGGCGCTCGCGACCGCGGTCTCGATGTCGTGGAGGGTCAGCGGGACGGGCGCGGGGTTGAGGGCCGTCCATGCCGCAATGGCGATGAAGGTCGCGACCACGCCGGCGACGAACGGGCCGACACGACGGACGCGCCTGGCGACGCGGCGGGGCCGGGACGGTGCGCGCGCGTCGTCTCCGGCGAGGAGTGCCGGGTTCGGCGGCGACGTCCTGTCCTGCCGTCGTGCATCGACCGCTCGGACTCCGTCCTCAGGGATTGCGTGGCGACGAACGGCCCGCCGCTCGGACCTCCGGAGAGGGTGGTCGGCGACGCTGAGAGGTACCTGAGACGATCACCCCGGAACCGCGGCCGGCCCGATTCGACCGGCGCAGACCGCCAGTCTAGGCGTGGCTGTCGAGCGGCGGGGAATCGCGGTGCAAAGGCGCACCGCAGCCGCGATCGCAAGGTTGGATGCAAGGCGATCGGGTCTAGACTCCGGCCATGAGCCCATCGACTCACTCGCTCCGTGCTCCCATCCTTGGACTGGCGCTCGTCGCCCTCGTCGGCGTCGTCGCGATCCCGGCCCTCGCCGCGAGCCCGTCGGCGACGCCTCGCATCGCGGAACCGACCAAGGCGCCCGAGAGGTCCGAGAAGTCCGAGGCGCCCGAGACCCCGGCTGTCGTGTCGACGGTCCGTGGCGTCGTCGCGGCGACGAAGAATGCGGACGGCCAGACCGAGTACACGCTCACGGTGGCCGGCAAGACCCTGAAGCTCGACGCCGGCCCGCCCTGGTTCTTCGGCGACAAGCATCCGCTGGCTCCATTTGTCGGCAAGACCGTCACGGTCGCAGGCGAGCAGACCGGCGACGAGCTCGAGGTCGACACGGTCGACGGCGTCCGCCTTCGGGCCGAGGGCAAGCCGCCCTGGGCGGGAGGCTGGAAGGCGGTGGGCTCGGCCCATCCCGGCTGGTCGCAGGAAAAGGCCGATCGGTGGGCCAAGCACCAGGCGGACAAGGCGGCCAAGGTCGGCAAGGACGCCGCTCCCCAGTCATCCGCGATCCCCCGGGGTAACTGAGCAACCTCACGCGCGCTGGGCCTGGATCGCGGCGGCGCGCCACAATGACGCGATGACCGCGCTCGATGACTACCTCGCCCAGACGCCCCGGTCGCGCGCGCTCTTCGAACGGGCCACCGGATCCCTGCCGGGCGGCTCTACGCGGACGACCGTTTACAGCGCGCCGTACCCGCCGTATGCGGCGTCGGGCGCGGGACTCGTCGTCACCGACGTGGACGGCAACACCTACCGCGACTTTCTCGGCAACTACACTTCCCTGATCCTCGGCCACGCCCACCCGGCGGTCGTCGCGGCCGTCGAGGCCCAGGTCCGCCGCGGCTCGGCGTTCGCGTCCCCGACCGAGATCGAGGTCGAGCTGGCCGAGGAGCTTCGCCGCCGGGTCCCCTCGATCGAGCATGTCCGGTTCACCTCGTCTGGGACCGAGGCGACGATGTTCGCGATCCGGGCGGCGCGGGCGTTCACAGGGCGGCCGCTCGTCGCGAAGTTCGACCACAGCTACCACGGCACCCACGACCTCGTGATGGCCGGGACGCCCGGCGTGCCCGACGCGATCGGCGGCCTGATCGTCGAGCTGCCGTGGGGCGATGCGGACGGGATCGAGGAGGGCCTGCGCGGCCGCGAGGACGAGCTCGCGGCCTTCATCGTCGAGCCCGTCCAGGGCGCTGGCGGCCTCCGCGCCCCGGAGCCCGCCTTCCTCGAGTTCCTGCGCGCCTTCGCCGACCGGACAGGCGCGCTCCTGATCTTCGACGAGATCATCTCGTTCCGGATCGCGCCGGGCGGGGCGCAGGAGGTCTATGGCGTCCGGCCGGACCTGACGACCCTCGGCAAGATCATCGCCGGCGGCTACCCGCTGGCGGCGTTCGGCGGCCGGACGGACGTCATGGCGATCTTCGATGCGCGGCGCGGCCGCGCAATCAGCCACGGCGGCACGTTCAACGGCAACCCGGTGGCCGCCTCGGCCGGGCTCGCGACGCTTCGCGAACTGACGCCCGATGCCTACGCCCGACTCACCGCCCTTGGCGAACGCCTGACCGCGCGTCTGAGCGGCCGGATCGCGGCGGACGGGCTCGATGCCCGGGTCCTCAACGTCGGCTCCCTGTTCCAGGTGTTCCGGGGCGAGACCGGGACGGCGTTCGCGCCGGGCGCCGGCCGGCCCTCAGAGCTGTACCTCGGCCTCCTGCTCGCCGGGTTCGCAATCGCACCGCGGGGCATGGGCGCGATCCCGACGGTCGCGACCGAGGGCGACGTCGACGATCTCGCCGACGCCATCGCCGACGCCGTCGGGCGGCTCGCGCCGGCCGCCCGCGCGCTCGAGGCCGCCCGGACCTGACGCCTCGGGCCAGACGCACTCTCAGTTCGCGCGCGACCCCGACTCGCGGGTCACCAAATCGACAGGTCCCGCGGCCGAGACTCCACCACGGACGCAATACACCCACAGACCTGGCGCTGCCAGGCACCCCCGTGGACAGGAGTCTCCCCGTGAACGACAACAAGAACATCTGGAGTCCGCCCGAGCCGGCCGAGCCCGTCACGCCGACCCGGCCCGTCCGGCGCGCCGCCGGCACCGACAAGGCCAAGCTTGCCGGCGCGTTGATCCTCGGCGGCATCGCCGGCGCCGCGATTCTCGGGCCACTATCCGCGCTCGCCGCCTCGCCTGCCCCCGCGGCCGCGGCAACCACACCGTCGACCGGAACAGGTTCGGCCGGCACCTCCGAGGCCGCGGAACCGTCCGGCGATCTCGGCAAGGACGGCTACGGACCGGGCGGGCCCGGCGGCCACAACGAGGCCGTCACCGACGGCTCGGTCGTCGCCAAGGCGATCGGGATCACCGAAGCCCAGCTCCAGACGGCGCTTGCCGGCGGCCAGACGGTCGCCCAGGTCGCCGCGGGCCACAACGTCAAGCTCCAGACCGTCGTCGACGCCCTCGTCGCCGACGGCCAATCCGAGCTCGACGCGGCGGTCAGGGCCGGCACGCTGACCCAGGCCCAGACCGACGCCGAGAAGAGCGAGCTGGTCCAGCGCGCGACCGACCAGGCCAATGGATCGTTCCCGGGCGGCCGCCACTAAGCCAGTCGCCCATCGTCAAGGCCGGTCGCGAACGTCGCGACCGGCCTCTTCCTGTCGTCAGCCGGAGAGCGACGTCACCACCAGGACCACCGACATGAGGATGAGCATCACGGTGACGAGCCAGCCGAGGGCCAGGTTGATCCGGCCACTCACCAGGTCGCCCATGATCCGACGGTCGGCGGCCAGCAACATGACGAACACGAGGATCACCGGGAGCAGGAGGCCGTTGATCACCTGGGCGCTGAACATCACCTGGATCAGCGGCAGGCCCGGGATCAGCATGAAGAGCGCCGCGAACCCGATGAAGAAGGCCAGCAGTCCGTAGAAGGCCGGCGCCTCGCGCCAGTGCCAGTCGACTCCCTGCTCCCAACCGAACGCCTCGCATGCCGTGTAGGCGCTCGCGAGCGGGACGACGCCGAGCCCGAGCAGCGACGCGGCCAGGAGCCCGACGGCGAACAGCGTCGACGCCACGCCACCGGCCAGCGGGCCCAGCGCCCGCGCCGCGTCGGCGGCGTCCTTGATGTCGCGCTGGCCACTGGCCCACAGCGTCGCGGCACAGGCGACGACGATGAAGGCCGCGATCACGTTGGTGATGAAGACCCCGATGAGGACGTCGAGCCGCTCGGCCGCGAGGTCGTCGGACCGGAGGCGCTTGTCGACGACGTACGCCTGGATGAAGCCCTGGCCCCACGGCGTGATCGTCGTGCCGACCGTGCCGACGACCGCGAGCATGTAGACACCGTTGAACGTGCCATGCGGCACGAGGAGCGAGTTCAGGGCATGTGACCAGTCGGGGTGGGCCAGGATCGCCGACACCACATAGGCCCCCGAGACGAGAAAGCCGATCCCGACGAAGAAGTACTGGACCCGACCAAAGCTGCCCCGGCTGATCAGGGTGATGACGGCGACAGCGGCCAGCAGGGCGCTGACCGGCGTCGGCACGCCGAACAAAGACAGCGCGGCGCTGATTCCGGCGAACTCCGAGACGGTCGAGCCGAGGTTCGCCCCGATCATCGTCAACGCCGCAAATGCCGCCCAGCGAACGCCGAACCGCTCGCGGACAAGGCCCGTCAGGCCCTGTCCGGTGGCGAGCCCGATCCGGGCCCCGATCTCCTGGGTGATGAACAGCGCGACCTGGGTCACGAGGAGGACCCAGAGAAGGTCGTATCCGAACTTGGCCCCGGCGAGGGAGTAGGTGGTGATCCCGCCCGCGTCGTTATCGGCGAAGCCGCTGACGATGCCCGGCCCGAGGACCGCGAGCGTCGCCGCGAACCGAGCCCGCCGGCCGAGGCGCCGCCGAGGCACCGACGCCGACCGCACCTCGGCTGGCGTCATGCCGCCTGTCATCCGCTCGCTCGCGAGAACAGCCGCGGCAGGCGCTTCTTCCACGCCGTCGGGAGGATCGCATCCATCGCGTCATCGACGGTGACGATCCCGACGAGTCGGCCATCATCGTCGACGACCGGTACGGCGAGCAGGTTATACCGAGCAACGGCCTGCGCGACCTCGTCCTGGTCGGCGAGGACGTTGACCGCGACCGGCTCGACGATCATCGCGGCTCCGATCTGGGTGTCGCCCTTGGCGACGATCAGGTCGCGCAGCGATAGCACACCGACGAGCCGGCCGAAGTCGCCGATGACGTAGACGTAGTAGATCGTCTCGGCCTCCGGCTCCAACTCCCGCAGTCGATCGATCGTCTGGGCCGCCGTGAGCGTGGCCGGCACGGCGATGAACTCGGTCGTCATGATCCCGCCGGCCGAATCCTCCGGATAGCCGAGCAGGCCCTGGACCTCGTCGGCCTCGTCCTTGGCCATCAGGGCAAGGATCTCGGATCGGGCAGCGGCGGACAGGTCGGCGACGAGGTCGGCGGCGTCGTCCGGGCTCATCTCCTCGAGGATGTCGGCCGCTCGTTCCGGGTGGAGGTCCTCGAGGATCTCGACCTGGGTATCGGCCTCCATCTCCTCCATCGCATCGGCGACCGCCTCATCCCCGAGCGATGCCAGCACGCCCGCTCGGTCCTTCGGAGCCAGCTGGTCGATGATCGAGGCGAGGTCCGCAGGGTGGAGCTCGGCGAGGCCGACGTGGGGGACCCGGAGCTTGACCGACGCAATCGAGCTCTCGACGGGATCGACGTCCTCCCAGTCGATGTAGCGCTCGTGAAGCGGCAGATGCAGGTTCCGGGCGATCGTCCGGTATGGGCCCTCGATCCCGAGCCGCCGGAGCAGACCGGCGGCGCCGACGTCGACCGCGACGAGGCGCAATTCGCCCTCGATGACATCGAGGCTGAGATCGTTGACTCGGACCACGCGCCGCCCGTCGATATCGACGATCTGCTTGTCCATGAGATCTGCTTTGAGCAGGATCTCGTTCGGCCGCTGCTGGAACTTTCCGATGTCGATCGTTTCGGTCTGCAGCCGCGCTCCCGTCTCGTCGACCGATGCGACTGAGGTCCAGGGGAGAAAGATCTTGCGCCCATCCGTCACGATGACGATGCCGGTCACGGGTGGGTAGTGATCGCCGACTGCGACGATCAAGTCGGCGACCTTCCCGATGGGATCGCCGTTCTGGTCGCGGACGGGCCGACCGACGGCCCGGCTCAGGTACAGCATCTGCCACCTCGGTGGACGGTTCGTCCCGGCCGAGGCGCGCCCGACCGAGTCGGGCGAAACCACTAGCGGGCGGGGCGGACCGTCATTCCGCTCGCGGCGTCTGAAGCGCCGCGGCCACGTATTCCGGTATCCACGAGGAAAGGGTTACCTCGGAGCTGGTTCGGTCGGCTCGCCGGTATGCGTTCTCACTCGTGTCGGGAAGTCGGGCGGGCCGCCGACAGTGTAGCCCAGGCTGCCCGGACTTCTCGGCGCTCGGCGAGCGCTCGGCGCCTCACAGCGGTCGACGTCGGGACCTGATTCAAACCGGCTCCGGCGCCGGTTCATCGATGGGAATGAGAACCGTGCTGAGCAGGTGGAGGCGGCGATCCGGCGTGGGCTGGTTTCTGGCCAGGGAGGTGATGATCCGCGTGGTCTTGTCGACCAGCCCGGCGATTTCGTCGCGGCTGAGCAAGACGCCGGCGTTTTCAACCGAGGTCCGTCGGGTCGGTCGATGCGATCCGGGCACCTCGGATCCCGGGTCCGGCGCTATTGTGCGGACGTGCCATACCCGAGCGTCGGATGAAGACCACGAGCCAGTCCCTTCGCGGCACCCCCGGGGCGCCGACGGCGACCGCCGGAGTCCGCCATGGCCGGTCCCGAGGACGACGGATCGTCGGCCTTGCGATCGTGCTCGTCGGGCTCGCGGTCGTGTGGGAGGGAGCCAAATGGCTGGCCGGCGACCCGTGGCGGATCCATGCCACGATCGCCGGCATCCAGGTCGACTACGAGCACCTGCCGCCGCTCAAATGGCGGATCGCGGACGACCTGTCGCTGCCGCACGTCTGGGACGTCATCCGCGCGTTCGTCGACCCGGCCCAGCGCGGTGGCCCACCCCTCGGCGTCCTCCTCCTCGGCCAGGCCGGGTTCACGTTCCTGGAGGCGCTCGCGGGTTTCGTGCTCGGAGGATTGCTCGGGCTGGGGCTCGGGGTCCTGTTCGTTCACTCGCGCCTGGCCGAGCGGGCCTTCGTTCCGTACGTCGTTGCATCCCAGACCGTCCCGATCCTGGCGATCGCGCCCATCGTCGTCGTGGCGATCAAGGCCGACTGGGTGTCGGTCATGGCGGTGTCGGCCTACCTCACGTTCTTCCCCGTGACGATCGCCTCCCTGCGGGGCCTGCGGGCGGTCGACCCGCGGGCGGTCGAGCTCTTTCGGTCCTATGCCGCGACGCGTCGTGACGTCCTCTGGCGGCTCAGGTTGCCGACCTCGGTCCCATACCTCTTCGCTGCCTTCCGGGTGGCGGCGGCCGCCTCGATCATCGGGGCGATCATCGGTGAGCAGACCGCCGGGGTGGCGGCCGGTCTCGGCAGCGCGATCATCAACTACAACCAGTACTACATCTCGGCACCGGAGCGGCTGTGGGCGACGATCGTGATGTGCACGTTCGTCGGGCTCTTCTTCGTCGGCGCCGTGACGGTCGGCGAGAAGGTGGTGACGCGGAGCCGTTACCGACCGGTCGAAGGCCTCCTGTGACCATTGATACGGGCTCGGGTGTCGCACCCGACGGCGCCCGTCTCGTGGTCGAAGCGGTCGGCGTAGGGAAGACGTTCGGCTCCGGACCGACCGGCGTCACGGCGCTCAAATCGATCGACCTCGCCATCCGCCAGGGCGAGTTCGTCTCGTTGATCGGCCCATCGGGCTGCGGCAAGTCGACGCTGCTGCGGCTGATCGGCGACCTCACCGATCCGACGAGCGGCACGGTCCGCATCAACGGCAAGCCAGCGGCCCAGGCGAGACAGGACCGTGATTACGGGATGGTCTTCCAGGCCCCGGTCCTGATGGACTGGCGAACGATCGTCAAGAACATCGAACTGCCGCTCGAGATCATGGGCTTCCCAGCCGACGAGCGGCGCCGGCGGGCGGAGGACCTGCTTCGCCTGGTCGAGCTCGAGGCGTTCGCGGAGCGGCATCCGTGGGAGCTGTCAGGTGGGATGCAGCAGCGGGTGGCGATCGCCCGGGCCCTTTCGTTCGACCCGAAGCTCCTGCTCATGGACGAGCCGTTCGGCGCCCTCGACGAGATGACCCGGGAGCGGATGAACGCGGAGCTCATGAACATCTGGCGACGAACCGGGACCACCATCGTGTTCGTCACCCACAGCATCCCCGAGGCGGTGTTCCTCTCGACGCGTGTCGTCGTCATGTCCGCCCGTCCCGGTCGGATCTCCCAGGTCGTCGACATCGATCTGCCAGGGCCTCGCTCGGTCGAGACCCGGGAATCGGATCGTTACTTCGAGCTCGTGACCAAGGTCCGCGAGGTCCTGCGCCGGCACGAGGCTCCCGACGACCAGGGCGCGACCGTCGACGCCGACCGGATCCGCGCGGAGGGCCTGGCGTGAGCGGGCCGCCGCCGTGAGCGGTCAGGCGGTCCGCGAGTGGGCTCCTGCCGCGATCGTCTTCGTCGTGGTCCTGTTCGCCTGGGAGGTGCTCCTGCTCGCGTTCGGCATCCAATCGTTCCTGATCCCGAGACCCACCGTCATCGCCGCGAGCCTGGTCTCCGAATGGTCGACCCTGGCCAAGGGGATCGCGTTCACCGGGACCGAAGCGGTCGGCGGACTCATCGTCGGGGTCGTGCTCGGCACCCTGGCCGGGATGGCCACCGCTCGGTGGGCGACCGCGCGCGAGCTGCTCCTGCCCGTGGCCATCGGCGCGAGCACGATCCCGATCATCGCCTTTGCCCCGATCACCCTGAACTGGTTCGGTCCGGAGAGCATCCTGCCGCGCCTGACGATCGTGGCCGCCATGGTGTTCTTCCCCGTCATGATCAACACGGTCCGGGGTCTCACGAACGTCGAGCCGGCGGCGCTCGAGCTGCTGTCGTCGTACGCGGCCACGGAGTCGCAGACGCTGGCAAAGCTGCGCGCGCCGAATGCCCTCCCGTACTGGTTCACGGCATTGCGAATCGCGACGACGCTCAGCGTGATCGGGGCCGTCGTCGGTGAGTTCTTCGGTGGGCCGCTCTACTCGCTCGGCATCTACATCACCCTCGAGACCGGCCACAGCCGATACCCGAGCGCGTGGGCTGCGATCCTCCTTGCTTGCGCGATGGGGATCGCGCTGTACGTCGCGGCCGTGGGCCTGGAGCGGCTCGTCGTGCCGTGGCGGACGGCTCGCGAGATGTCTCGATAGTCGCTACGTCGTTGGCCTACTCTGGCCCGCGACGGCGTAAAAGTCCGGCCGGCAACGGCGGCCGACGAATGAGGAGGGTCGACATGAAGCGGTCTCGCAATGTGGTGGCACTCGCCATGTCAGCGCTGTTGCTGGTCCTGGCGGCGTGCAGCAGCACTCCCGGCGCATCGGCTGCGTTGACGCCGGTCAAGTTCCAGCTCCAGTGGGTCGCCCAGTCGCAGTTCGCGGGCTATTACGCCGCGATCGACCAGGGCTACTACAAGGAAGTTGGGCTCGACGTCACGCTGATGCTCGGTGGACCGAACGTCAACAACGTCCAGGTCGTCGCCACCGGTGGGGCCGACATGGGAACGGCCTGGCTGCCGAACATGCTCCAGTCGCGCGAGGGCGGCACGGATCTCGTCTCGATCGCCCAGGTCTTCCAGCGCTCGGGCACCCGGATGGTCTCGTTCAAGGCGGCGAACGTCACGAGCCCCAAGGCGATGGCCGGCAAGAAGATCGGCAGCTGGCTCGGTGGAAACGAGCCCGAGCTGTTCGCGGGGCTGACCAAGGCCGGGCTCGACCCGACGACGCAGAACGTCATCAAGCAGAACTTCGATATGTCGGGACTTCTCAAGGGCGATCTCGACGTCGCGCAGGCGATGATCTACAACGAATACGCCCAGGTCCTCGAAGCGAACAACCCGGCGACCGGCAAGCTGTACCAGCCGACGGACGTCAACCTCGTCGACTTCAACGATCCGTCGGTCGGCACGGCGATGCTCCAGGACCAGATCTTCGCCAGCGCCAAGTGGCTGAGCACCGCGAGCAACACCGATGTCGCCACGAAGTTCCTGCAGGCGACATTCAAGGGCTGGATCTTCTGCCGCGACAATGCCCAGAAGTGCGTGGACATCGTGCTGTCCAAGGGCTCGCAGCTCGGCGCCAGCCATCAGGCCTGGCAGATGAACGAGATCAATGCGTTGATCTGGCCGTCCCCGAACGGAATCGGCCTCCTCGACAAGACGCTCTACGACCAGACGGTATCGATCGCGACGACCTACAAGGTCCTCAAGGCCGCTCCGGCGGCCGATGCGACCAGGACGGATCTCGCCCAGAAGGCGCTCACCGCACTCGGGAGCTCGGTCGACACGAAGGGAGCGAGCTTCGCCAAGCAGACGATCACGCTCAAGGCCGGCGGCAACTAGCCGTCCGACACCTCGTCACATGCTCCGAACAGCCGGCCCGCGAGGGCCGGCTGTTTGGCGTTCCTGCTCGACAGCCGACGCGACGCGAACTGCGCTCGTCGCAGATCGGTGCGTCAGCGCAAGGCGCCGGGGAGCACCGGAGCGCGCGCACCTTTAGGTGCATCAGCGAGGAGCGCAGCCGGCAACGCCACGATGGGGTGCCCAGGTGCGCCAGCCGACGACTTCGGCAAGGAGTCAATGGGGTGGCCTACGGGGGTCGAACCCGTAACCGCTGGAGCCACAATCCAGTGCTCTACCATTGAGCTAAGGCCACCATGCGCGCGCGCCGGCGGGGCCGGCGTGGGCCACGGGAGTCTACCGGATTCGCGATCGCCGTCGACCCGCCGGCGATACCCTTGATTGACGAACTCGCGATCGCTCGCCTACGATCCGCCGACAACTGAAGACTCTTATCAAGAGTGGCGGAGGGACCGGCCCTGTGAAGCCCGACAACCAACCGACGGCGACGTCGGCACGGTGCCAAATCCGGGCAGGTCCTCCTGCGAGATAAGGGATCCCTCCCAGGCCCTTCCTCACAAGGAAGGGTCTTCCGGTTTCTCGGGCTCGATGACGGCGCCGGCCCTCCCGATGGAGACGACGACCGATGACGCTCGAGACCCCGATCCGGCCGGCGGTCACCGCTGGGCCCGCGTCAGCCCCCTCGCCATCCCACGTCCGCGGGCTGCGCTGTCGCGCCTGCGGCCGGCCCGAGGCGCTCGGGCCCAACTACGTCTGCGCCTCATGTTTCGGACCGCTCGAGGTCGACTACGACCACGACGTCGCGCGGGTCCGCCTGACCCGGGACAGCATCGCCGCCCGTGCGCCGGGTATCTGGCGCTACCTCGAGCTGCTGCCCGTCGAGCGGGCGCCGGATCGCGGCCTCGCGGTCGGGTCGACCGCGCTCGTCCGGGCTGACCGCCTGGCTCGCGATCTCGGATTCGGCGTGGGCACGACGCTCCACCTCAAGGACGACACCCGCAACCCGACGCTGTCGTTCAAGGACCGCGTCGTGGCGGTCGCGACCGCCCAGGCCGTGGCCTTCGGCTTCGACACCCTTGCCTGCGCCTCGACCGGCAACCTCGCTGGGGCGACGGCCGCCGCTGCCGCCGCGGCCGGGCTCCGCGCCTTTGTCTTCGTGCCGGCGGATCTCGAGCCGGCCAAGGTCGAGCACGCCCTCGCCTACGGCGCGACCGTCGTTCGCGTCGAGGGCACCTACGACGACATCAACCGGCTCAGCCTCGAGATCGCCGACGAGGAGGGCTGGGCGTTCGTCAACGTCAACCTCCGGCCGTTCTACGCCGAAGGGAGCAAGACCATCGCGTTCGAGATCGCCGAGCAGCTCGGCTGGCGGCTGCCGGACGTGATCGTCGGCCCGATCGCCTCGGGCTCGATGTTCACGAAGATCGCCAAGGGCTTCGACGAGCTCGCCGCCATCGGCCTGGTCGAGCGCAAGGGCGTCCGGTTCGTCGGCGGCCAGCCGGAGGGCTGCGCGCCGGTCGCGACGGCGTTCGCGGAGGGCGTCGACGAGATCCGACCCGTCCGGGCGCCGGACACCATCGTTCGATCGCTCGCCATCGGCTCGCCGGCTGACGGTGGGTACGCGCTCGAGCTCGCGCGCCGGTCGGGCGGTTCGATCGAGGGAATCCCCGACGCCGCGACGGCCGCCGCGATCCGCCGGACCGCGGCGAGCGAGGGCATCTTCGTCGAGACCGCCGGCGGCGTGACGGTGGCCGCGGTCGAAGCTGGCCGGGCCCGCGGCGTGATTCGCGACGGCGACGAGGTGGTCGCGATCCTGTCGGGCAACGGCGTCAAGACGCCGGACGCGCGGCGGTTCGGGGTGGCCGAAGGCGCGGACCGGGTCGGCGAGCCCATCCGGGCGTCGTATGCGGCGTTCGCGGAGCGCTACCCGACCTGAACGCGAATCGCGGGACCGGCCCTCGTCGCGATCGACTGGCTCCTGGCCGAGTCCCGATCGGCGGGGATCCGTCCGTTTTGCCGCGGTCATCGACGGGCGAATCGCCGACCGGCGGGCCGGGTCGGTCGAAACGGGCGGAGGCCGCGATAGCCACAACATGGGCTCTGTCCCGTCAAGCGTTCGATCGAACAGGAGAACCTGACGACCCCGCTGCTTCCCCCCGCCCCCACCACACGGCCGCGGGTGCAACCGGACCGGCACCGCAGACCCCGGACGTCCGGTTGAACGCCAGATCTACAAGGCGCGCCTGAGGCGTTGCCGGGTGCCGTCCCGCGCCAGGTGCCGGCGCGGGACCGCATCTTTCCTCTCCAGATGAACAGGTTGTCCGGATCCGACTCGAGGGCGCCTCGATCGGAACGACGGGGCCAGGACGCGCCGCGCCGACCGTGCTCGCGAGGCTGTCGCAAACCCCCGTCGACTTCTCTCCGAGCACTGGCCCAGACCCGGATGGCTGGTGTTTCGACCCTGATCCAGGGATTCCCGTTCACTCCAGCGGGAAACCTGTGACCGGCGCCGCCCATCGAAGCCACTCCACGCAGTGTGGTCCGGAATGCTCAGGGCCGGTCCGGAACGTTCACGGCCGGTCCGGCGAGGTCCGTCATGGAGATGAGCAGGAGTTGGTACCCGTGCGCGTTGACACCGGGACCTTCGCGTCGCTAACCGCACCACTTGCGGGCCCCAGCATCGGTAGGGAACCGGCTCCCCATCCGGTGACCGCACGGGACCAGACCGCCGATGACCTTCTCCGCTGCCGCCGCCCGGCCCAGCCGGCGCGACCTGCGGCCCCTCATCTCCGAGCCGCGACGGTTCGCCATGATGCTCGCCATCGCCTTCGCCCTGACCTCGGCCGGCCTCCTCGCCGTCCCGAAGACGACCCTGGCGTGGGACCCGAGTTCGTTCAACTCGGCGTCCGAGGCGGCCCTCGTCAGCATGACCAATCGGGCCCGCGCCGCTGCCGGCCTTCGGTCGCTCGCGGTCGATTCGAAGCTGACGGCGATTGCCAGGTCGCGCAGCAAGGACATGATCGTCCGGAACTACTTCAGCCACACGATCCTCGGAACGAGCTACAACGTCTTCCACATCCTCGACACCAAGGGCTACTGCTACACGGTCGCCGGCGAGAACATCGGCTGGAACAACTGGCCCGACGACTCGGCGACGGCCGCGATCCAGCAGCAGTTCATGGGCTCCGCGGGCCACCGTGCGAACATCCTCGGCCGGGCTTGGGACGCGATCGGGATCGGCGCCTACAAGGGTCCGGACGGCAAGAAGATGTGGACCGTGCTCTTCGCGGACCGCTGCGGGACGACCACCCCGACCCCGAAGCCGACGCCCCGCCCGACTCCACGGCCCACGCCACGGCCCACGCCACGGCCGACGCCTCGACCGACTCCGAAGCCGACCCCGAAGCCGGCTGCCACGGCGAAGCCCGCCCCGACCCCGGTGCCGACCCCGTCGCCGACGCCGGTGATCACCGTCCCGCCGCTGCCGACCGACGGCACCGGACAGGGCCTCGGCCTCGGGCCGGGGGGCCAGCAGACTGGCGGTGGCAGCGGCGACGTGAACGGCAACGGCGGGAATAGCGGCAACGGGACCCCATCGGGCCAGCTCCGGAACGCGGATCCGGCGAGCCTCGAAGGCAGCCTTCGGATCGCGGACCCCTCGACTCCGCCAGGGCTGTTCGAATCGATCGTGGGCGGCGTGACCGGGATCTTCTTCGGCAGCTGAGCGCGGGGAGCTGAGCGCGACGAGCTGAGCGCGCCCGATGCCCAGGCTCCCGGCGGCGTGCCCTCGGACCGCAAACCCTCGCACCCGGTCGCCGGACGGAGGCCGATCGCGGCGGGCTACACTCGCAGGCGATGGCCGCGATCCTCGAGGCGCACGATCTCGCCAAGCGCTATCGCCTCGGTGCCACCACCGTGGATGCGCTGCGCGGCGTCTCGCTGACGGTCGACGAAGGCGAGTTCGTCGCACTCATGGGCCCGTCGGGCTCGGGCAAGTCGACCCTCCTCCAGCTCCTCGGCGGGCTCGACCAGCCGACGACCGGCGAGGTGATCCTCCAGGGCGAGACGATCAGCCGCCTGTCCGACGACGCGGCCACGAAGCTCCGCCGGGATCGGACCGGGTTCGTCTTCCAGTCGTTCAACCTCATCCCGCTCCTCGACGTTACCGAGAACGTCGCCCTGCCGTTCACGATCGCGGGCGCTGATCCGGGCAAGGGCGAGCTCGCCGAGCGGATCCGCGACGTGATCGCCCTCGTCGACCTCGCCGGTAAGGAGCACAACAAGCCCGACCAGCTGTCGGCCGGCGAGCAGCAGCGGGTCGCGATCGCGCGGGCCCTCGTCACACGCCCGGCCCTCCTGTTCGCCGACGAGCCGACCGGCAACCTCGACTACACGACCGGGACCGAGATCCTCGAGGCGCTCTGGCGATCGTGCGTCGAGCGCCACCAGACCGTCGTCCTCGTGACCCACGATTCAAAGGCAGCCGCCTACGCCGACCGGGTCCTCGTGATCAGCGACGGACGCATCCGCGACGAGATCGTCCTCGGCCGCCGCACCGACCACGACACCACCCCCCTCGTGAGCCGCCTCGCCGAGCTCGGTCTCTGAGCCATGGCCCAGCGGCAGCGGAGCGCCGGTTGATCTCGCTCGCGGTCCGGAGCCTCGCCGCCCGTCGCGGCCGGACGGTCCTCTCGGCCGTCGGTATCGCCCTCGGGATCGCCGTCCTCTACGCCTCGCTCGCGACCGATGCCGGGATCGCCGCCTCGATCGATCGGACCGTGCGCGATCTCGTCGGCCGGGCCGACCTCCGGATCGAGGCCTTCGGGCCGACCGGGCTGTCCCAGGCGACCCTCAACGAGATCGAGCTCGCCCCGGGCGTCAGCGCGCCGGCGGCGGCGCTCGAGCGGCGGACGTACCTCGCCCCGTCGCCCGCTGCCTCCGACGCCGTCGACCAGCCGATCACGGCTCTCGGGATCGATCCCGTTCGCGAGGCACACGTCCGCGACCTCGTGCTCATCGCCGGCGCCCCGCTCGGCGGCAACGACACGCCCGAGGCGCTCGTGACGGAGACGCTCGCCCACGAGAACGGCACCGCGATCGGCGGGACGATCACGTTCCAGGCCGGCGACGGGACCCCGGTCGACCTGACGGTCGTGGGCATCCTCGCCGGTGACGGCCCGATCGTCGGCGCAGGCGGGCGAACCGTCCTCCTTCCGCTCCGGACGATGCAGCGGATCTTCGCGGACGACACCGTGAGCCGGGTCGACATCGTTGTCGGAGAAGGCGCCACGCCGGCCGAGGTCGCGAGCGCGATCGGGGTCGCGCTGACCGGCCAGCCGTACGTCCTCTCGTCGCCGGCCGATATCGCGGGCTCGCTCCGCGCTTCGACCGCGGACTTCCGCTCGACCACGGCGCTGATCGCCGCGGTCGCCCTGTTCGTCGGTGCGTTCCTGATCTTCAACACGCTGTCGATGACGGTGTCGGAGCGCGTCCGGGAGCTCGGCCTGCTGCGCGCTGCGGGTGCGACGCGCGGCCAGCTCGTCGGCTTCGTCGTCGTCCAGGCGATGGCGCTCGGCGTGCTCGGCGTGGTCCTCGGGCTGCTCGCCGGGTGGGTCCTGGCGGAGCTGATGGCCGGCGACCTGCGAACACTCCAGGCGATCCCGTTCGAGCGGGTGGACCCGAGCCCGGCCTCCATCGTCGCGATCGTCGCGATCGGGCTTGGCGTGACGATCGCGGCGGCGATCGAGCCGGCGCGCCGGGCGGGCTCGATCTCGCCGGTCGAGGCGCTTCGCGACCGGATCGACCCGATCGCCGCCCGCAGGGCTCGCCTGCGCTGGCTCCTCGCGGTATTCGTCGTCGTCGGGATCGCGGGCCTGGTTGCGTGGCCGCGCGATGCCGGGTCAGTCGGCCTGGCGCGGTCGGCGCTGGTCTACCTCGTCCTGTTCGGGGCCGTTCTCGCTGCGCCGTTCGCGCTCGGCGGGCTGAGCCGGCTGGCCGGTCTCCCGTTCCGCGGGCTCCTGCGGGTCGAAGAGCGACTCGCTCGCGCCTCGATCGCCCGCGACCGGTCGCGCACGACGCTGACGGTCGGCGCGCTCGCAATCGGGCTGGCGATGGTCGTGGCGGTCGGCGGCGTCGCCAGCCAGTCGCGGCTGGCGGCCGCCGCCTGGCTGTCGGAGGTGATTCCAGGCGACGAGCTCCTGACGTCGATCCGCCCGATCGCGCTCGACGAGCAGGTGATCGCCGATGTCGCCGCCCTGGGCGGGGTCCAGCGGGTCAGCCCGTTCGCCCTGTTCGAGGTCGCCCGCGACGGGGTCCGGTTCGACGCGGCGGCCGTCCGGGGCGGCGACCTCCTCGCCGACGGCCGCCTCCGCTTCGTCGACGGCGACCGGACGGCCGCCCTGAACGGGCTCGACACGGGCGGCGTCGCGATCCTTCCCCGGAGCGTCGCCGAGCGAACGGGCCTGACCGTCGGCTCGACGCTGACGCTCGCCGTGCGCGAGGGCAAGGTCGTGGATCTGCGGGTCGCCGGGATCGCCGAGCGGACGCTGCCGGGCAAGGTCGGCGAGGCGATCCTGATCAGCTGGCCCGACGCGATCGCGACGTTCGGGGTCCAGGGCGCGGACGTCCTCGCCGTGCGCTACGCGCCGGGCGCCGACGCAAGCGCCCGGACGAGCGTCGACAACCTCGCTCGTGAATCCGCTCTCGAGCCGAACGCACTCGCAACGGTCGCCGGCGCGGTCGACAGCACCCTCGGCCAGGTCTTCGGCCTGTTTGACGCGCTCGCGCTCGTGGCCGTCGTCGTCGCGGCGCTCGGGATCGTCAACACCCTGAGCGTCAGCGTCCTCGAACGCGTTCGCGAGCTCGGCGTCCTGCGGGCGGCCGGAATGACCCGTGGCCAGGTCCGGCGGACCGTCGTCGTCGAGGCGGGGATCCTCGGGATCGTCGGATCGATCGTGGGCATCCTGGCTGGGCTGGTCGCGGGCGCGATTCTCGTCGTGTTCGGCGGCGGCGGGCGCCTGATCCTCGAGCTGCCGTGGCTGTCGATCGCGGTCGCGCTGCTCCTCGGCATCGGCGTCTCGATGGCCGCGGCGTGGTATCCGGCGCGCCTCGCGAGCCGGCTCGCGATCGTCGCCGCTGTCCAGCACGAGTAGGTCCAGCAGGGGCAGCGGCCGATGGTAGACTCGCCTCCCCGCGCCGGGCCCGGAGGGAGCCCCGTCGTCGGGTCCGCGCCCGAACGAGGGAACCGTCGCTCGATGATCACTACCAGCCCCCGCCTGAATCGACTTCCGGTCGAGGAGCGGGGTATCACCCTCGCCGACTTCCTCGTCCCGATCCGCCTCGGCGAGCGGATGGGAACGCGCCTGCGGCACATGGCCCTGATCGTGGCCGGCGCCCTCCTGATCGCGCTGTGCGCCCAGATCACGATCGTCCAGACCGGCCAGACGGTCCCGCTCATCGCCGACTTCCGGGTCCGGCTGGCGAACTCGCCCGTGCCGATCACCGGCCAGACGTTCGCGGTCCTCCTCGTCGGCGGAGCACTGGGCCTGCGCCGCGGGTTCCTCGCGGTCGCCCTCTATCTCGCGCTCGGACTGTTCCTGCCGTTCTACGCGGGCGGTGCGTCCGGGCTCGACACGTACGTCACGCGGACAGCGGGCGGGTCGTACATCTTCGGCGCGACCGCCGGCTACCTCCTCGGCTTCCTCCTCGCGGCGATCGTCACTGGGCGGCTGGCCGAGAGCGGCTGGGACCGCAACATCGTGGGCGCGGTCGCCGCGATGCTGATCGGGAACATGGCGATCTACGTCGTCGGCCTGCCGTGGCTGGCCCTCCTGGCCCTGCCGCCCGATTTCGCGGTGACGCGCTGGCAAACAGCGGCGGCCTTCGGGCTGACCCCGTTCGTGATCGTCGACGCGATCAAGCTGATCCTGGCCGCAGCCGCATTCCCCGCGGCGTGGTGGCTCGTCGGCCGGCGGGCCGGCGAGGGCTGATCCTCTGCCTGACGCGACCAGCCGGCTTCATCTCATCTGTCGACCTCGTCTCGGGGCCTCCGCCGGCATCGCGGCCGAGGGCGAGGCCGCGATCGTCCGATTGGTCGGGAAGACCGTCGTCGTGTTCGAATCCGTGATCGAGTCCGCCGGCAATGGCGGCGACTCGCGCGAGGCGGATCTCGTCTGGACCGTGCAGGTCCCCTCCTAGGCTCCGTCAAGCTCCGCAAGCGCGGCATGGAGCTCTCGATACGAGCGGCGCAGGAGCCGCGCGACTTCTGGCCAGTACATGACACCGCGTGCCGTCGACCCCTCCAGGTCGGCCGTCGCGCCGCGGTCGCGGACCTCGGCTGCCTCACCGCGGAGCCGGCCGGCCTCGGCGACGACAGCTTCGGGTACGTCGTAGAGAGCGGCGTAGAGTCGAGTGATCGCCTCGCCGGCCGCGACGCCCGCCGCCAGGCCGATCTCGCGCCGAACGACCCACCAGCGGAGCTCGCGCCGCCCGACCTCGACCGCATCGATACCCGGTGGCAGCCCGAGCAGCCGGTACCCGCGCCCGATATCTGGCGCGAACCGCTCGTAATCGCTGCTCGCCCGGGCGAAGCCGGCCGCGCCCTTGGTCAGGAAGAAGCCCGCGGCCAGCGCGCGCGGCCACGAGGCGTGCGCCTGCTCGCGAAGCCCCTGGATCAGGTGGCCGAACAAGCGCGCCGGCTGGCGCCGGTAGTAGGCCTTCCACATCGCGGTCTCGAGATCGGCCAGCCGGTCCGGCTCGAAATCTGCGCCCCAGCGTCCCATGCCCGATCCTTCGCGAATGGCCCCTGCCCGGATCATCGCCAATGCCGACACCGGGGACCGTGACGGACTGTACGGCCCGGCGTCCGAGGCGTGGGCGCTGAATCGCGAGGCAATGCTGCTCCTGGGGGCGGGACCGCGGGCGCTGCTCCTTCAGCTCGCCCACCCGCAGGTCGCCGCGGGTGTCGCGGATCACAGCGACTTCCGCGCCGATCCGTGGGCCCGGCTCGACGGCACGCTCCGGAGCTACCTCCGGATCGTCTACGGAACGGCGACGGCCGCACGGGCGGAGATCCGCCGCCTGAACGGGCTCCACCGGACGATCACCGGCCCGACCTACCGCGCCCGAGATCCGGAGCTGGCTCTGTGGGTCCACGCGACCCTGGTCGATTCGACGATCATCGTCGCCGACCGTTGGCTGAGGCCGTTGTCGCGCCAGCGGCGGGCCCGCTACTACGCGGAGACGCTGCCGATCGGGCGGGCGTTCGGGATCCCCTCGGAGCTCCTGCCGCCCGACATCGACGCGTTCGAGGCGTATGTCGCCGGTGCGATCGGGCCGGACGGCCCGGTCCAGGTCGGCGACGTCGCCCGCGAGCTTGCCGACGCCGTCCTCCACCCGCCATTGGGGCCCGTCGTCCCGGCGCTCGCCGGTGTCCCCGGGTGGGCCTACGCATGGACGCTATGGCCGGCGATCGGGCTGCTGCCGTCGATCGTTCGCGAGGGCTACGGCCTCGGATGGGGCCCCCTCGAGCGTGCCGTCTCGGCCTGGCTGGTGGCGAGCTGGAGAGCGTGGCGTCCGGTCCTCCCGGCCGGTTTCCGCCAGATGCCGCAGGCGCTCGCCGCGGATCGGCGGCTCGGGGCGCGTGGAGCTGGAAACGACCGACCCGGCAGGTGATGGACATGCGACCTAGTTGCTGGGCCGGCCCAGCCAGAGGGCTCCGCCGTCCTCCCGAGCAACGACGATCCCGGTGGGACCGACTGCAGACGTCCAGCCCGGTCCATCCCCGGACGCGACGGGCCCGTCGCCGGTCTGCACCAGGGTCGTCGGCGGGACGGCCTCGTGGACTGCGATGATCGCCGGGAGTCCCGAGCCGCTCTCGGGCTCGAGCACGGCGACGGCGTGGCGCCCATCGGTCACGAGCCTGTAGGAGACGAGGCTCGGCGGTGACGCGACGAGGGCCCAGGCTCTGCCGTCCTGGGATCGCCACGCACGATCGCCAGTCGTGCCCGACGACTCGAACGCCATCAGCGATCGATCGGTGACCCGGAGAACGGTCATCGAGGCGTCCGCCGCGCTCGACGCTCCGGGAAGCGCTTCGCGAGCCCAGCTCGTGCCGTTCGCGGACCACCAGACCGACGGATGGAGCGATGAGGCGCCGCCGCATCCGTCCGGCCCGAGCACTGCGCCTGCGACGACGAGCCCATCCGCGAAGCTCGTCGCGCCGTTGACGACGAGCCGCCCGGACGAGATCCGCGGGAGCGGCGCCGATCGCCAGGCGACCCCGTCATTCGAGAGCCAGATCGCGGGTGTTTGTCCGTCGGTTCGAATCCCTGTCGCGATGTAGCCTGCCGATCCCGCGTCGAGGGTCTGGACCCGGTTCGACCCGAACGCCTTGGGCCATGTCACCCGTCGCCAGGCCGTGCCGTCGGACGACGACCAGAGACCGGCCACGACCGGCGGTCCGCCGCACGTATCACCGAATGGCCGGCCGATCAACAGGAGGCCGGTCGGTCCCTGGACGAGTTGGGCGACCCGGTCGCCGCCGTCGAGCCCGCTCACCTTCATGGTTTGGGCGGCCGACCAGTGCAAGCCGTCGAGCGACGAGGTAACCGCAAACGCCAAAGGTTGTGGCGATCCCTCGGGGCTGAGGTCCCCCCCGCTCGCGCCCACCGCGACGAAGCCGCCGTTCCAGCCGTAGATGCCAACCTGCGTGGCTTCGAGCGGCAAGACTGCCCCGGCGTTGGTCCAGGCCAGCCGCGACCATGCGCCACCGGGAGCCAAGGCGACGGAAGGACTCGCGCTCGCAGGCGAACTGGTGGGCTGAGCCTGCGTCGATGGGGAAGACGCCGGAGCCGACGTCGCCGGCGAGCCTGGCGCAGATGCGCTTGGGCGGGGCGAGGTCGGCGCCGATTGCGTCGGATCGGGCGACGCGAGCGTGGCGCTACAACCACCGAGCAGGCCGACCGCGACGACGAGGTAGCCGAACCGACGGAGGGCTGACCGATCGAGCAGCGGGTGCATGGCATCACCAACGTGGCGCAGGAACCGGCCGATGGATCGGCTCAGGGCTGTGACGCGCGATCCCCCTGCCGCGTTACCGCCGGTTTCAATCAGTAGTTCCCGGGGAATCGCGGGTGATAGCGCGGAACCAAATTCAGTGGGGTGTGCGCGTCGAGTGTGTCGAGCAGATTCTTCGTCGTGGCCATCCGGAAGCGGTATTTCGCGAGGTAGTCGTGGACCCCGGCCCAGAAGGCGCTCGGGCCCATCGTCCGCCGGAGGTCGTCGAGGAAGTTGCCGCCCTGGATGTAGACGACCTCGTAATAGCACGCGCTCGAGTAGCGGTAGATCGAGAGATCGAGCCGGGCCGTCGCGCAGCTCGACGCCCGGCGCAGGCCGAGCGCGTAGCGAGCTGTGAAGTCGGCGGCCGCCTCGTCCGCATACGGCTGGTTCGCCTGGTCGCTGCCGACGATCCCATAGAACCATTGGTGTGCGGTCTCGTGGGCGACGAGATAGGGGAGGCTGCCGGCGCCGGTCGGGATCCAGGTCAGGCCGGGCGACTCCATCCCGAATCCGCCGGCGGTCTGGGCGACCTCGTACGTCGGATACGGATACGGCCCGAGCAGGGCCGCCTCCCGCGCGAGGGCCGTCTTCGCCGCGGCGAGGACCGGCGCGCCCGGGAAGCCGGGCCGGCTCCAGACGCGGATCTGGACGCCGTCGACGGTCGCGCCCTGGAAGGCGTAGTCGGGCGCCGCGGTGAACGCGAAGTCGCGGACGTTGTGTGCCTCGAACGTCCGTGTCAGGCCGCTCCCGCCGGTCGCCTCGCCCGTAGCGGCGTACTGCAGGACGCGGTCGCTGGTGATCGAGACCCGGACCCGTGGGCTCACGCCGGTCACGAACGGATCGCCGTGATTCGGACGGCTGAACGCCAGCGGCTTCGAGATCCATGGCAGCCAGCGATGGGCTTCGAGGATGCCGTTCGCGCGGGTGAACAGCCAGTTCGATCCGCTCGTATCAGAGCGGAGGGTGGCCTTGTAGGTGAGCCGCACGACGGCGCGGGCGCCGGCCGGCAGGATCCCACCGAGCGGGAGGTGGACCGTCTGGTCCGAGAACGTCGGATGGACGGCACGCCCGTCGACCGACGCGCTCCGGATCGACATCTGGCCGAGCCTGGCGGCGATCGTGTTCAGCTCGAGGTGGTCGATCGGCTCGCCCGAGGTATTCGTGAGGCCGATCGTGGTCCCCACGACGAAGCTGCGGGTCGCGAAGCTGAGCACGACGGTGGCCTGGTACTCGGCGGTGAGATTCATCCCGGTCACGTTCACGGAGCCCGGGATCACGCCGTCGGCGACCGGGGCCGGCGAGGCAGTGTCGGCCGAGGGGAGGGGAGCCGGCGTGGCCTGCGTCGGCGTCGCCGTGGCGTCGGTCGCGATCGGCGTGCTTGGCGCCGTGGGCGAAGTCGCAGCGGTCGCGGTCGCAGCCGCGCTGTCGACTTGGACCCGGCCTGTGCCGATCGCCGCGACGAGGGCAAGGCCGACGACGATCACGACGAACAAGCCGACGGTCCGTCCGCGGAAGCGGGGCATCCGCCCCATCGTACGGGCCCTGGCACCCGCGCGGTCGACCGGCCGATAGACTGGCCAGGATGGTGACCAGCGGAGACCCGTCGTCGACGCCGGCCCCGGTCGATCCGATCGCCGGCGCCCGGCTGGTGGCCGCGATCCGGAGCACACTCCCGCAACTCCGGTTGCTCGATGAGGCCGCCGACCGGGAGACCTACCGGAACGACGAGACGACCTACCTCCATGCGGGTCTGCCGCTCGCGGTGGCACTTCCGGAGTCGACGGCGGAGGTCGCGACCCTCGTCCGGCTCGCCGCCGAGCACCGGGTGCCCGTCGTCCCGCGCGGCGCCGGCTCTGGGCTGAGCGGCGGGGCGGCCGGCATCGAGGGTGGGCTCACGATCGCACTGACCCGGATGAACCTGGTCCTCGAGATCGACCGGCCGAACCTCGTCGTGGTCGCCCAGCCCGGGATCCTCAACGCAGAGCTGAAGGCCGCAGTGGCCGCCGAGGGCCTGTTCTACGCCCCGGATCCGGCGAGTTACGAGATCTGCTCGATCGGCGGGAACCTCGGGACCAACGCCGGCGGGCTGTGCTGCGTGAAGTACGGCCAGACTCGCGATTCGGTGCTGGGCCTCGAGGTCGTCCTGGCCGACGGCCGCGTCATCCGGACGGGCGGACGTTCGGTCAAGGACGTCGCCGGGTATGCATTGACGCATCTGTTCGTCGGCTCGCAGGGAACGCTCGGAATCATCACCGAGGCCACCCTCCGGCTCCACGTCGCGCCGCCGCCGCGGTCGACGATGCTCGCCTTCTTCCCGTCCGTGCCCGCGGCGGGCGAGGCGGTCGCCGCGATCGTGGGCGCTGGCATCCACCCGGTGACCCTCGAGCTGCTCGACCACGAGACGATCCTTGCGGTTGACGACGCATTCGGGCTGGGACTGGAGCGCGACGCCGCAGCGATGCTCCTCGTCGAGAGCGACCTGCCGGCCGCCGCGGCCGCCGCGGAGCTCGAGCTCGCGGTCGCGGCCTGCAACGGCGCCGGCGCGACGAGCACGGTCCGTGCCGAGGATCCGACCGAGGCCGACTGGCTGCGCCAGGCCCGTCGCCTCGCGCTCCGCGCGCTGGAGCGGCAGGGCGTCGTCCGGATGGAGGACGTCGGGGTTCCGCGCGGCCGGGTTCCGGACCTCCTCGTCGCGATCCAGGCCGCGGCGGGCCGCCACGGCGTGAGGATCGCGACCTTCGGCCATGCCGGCGACGGCAACCTCCACCCGAACTTCATCTTCGCGCGCGACGACCCGCGGGCCGCGGAGCTGACCGAGCTCGTCCGGAACGAGATCTTCGCCGCCGCCATCGGGCTCGGCGGGACGGTGACCGCCGAGCATGGCATCGGCCTGTCGCGGCGATCCGCGCTTGTCGACCAGGTCGGGCCGGACGTGATCAACGTCATGCGCTCGATCAAGGCCGCCCTCGACCCGCTCGGCATCTTGAATCCCGGCCGGGTGATCTGAGCGTCCCGTCATCCATCGGCCCGTTCCGGGCGAATCGACGGATGTGACAACCGCTCGCTCCGCATCCCTTCGCGTCCTCGTGCTTGCCGCCATCTCACTCGTCATCGGCGCGGGCTGTGGCACGCCGACGAAGACCGCCCCGCAAACCGCACCGCCCGCCTCGCAGGCCGCGTCCGCGGCGCGCATAGCGGCGCCGGCCGTGCCAACGCCGGCACCTTCGGTCGCCCTGTCTCCGACCGTGGCCCAGATCGCGCGCCTCGAGGCGGCGGTCGTCGCTGATCCGACCGACGAGGCGTCCCAGCGCGATCTCGGGTTCGCGCTGGTCCAGCGGGTCCGGGAGACCGCGGACCCATCGCTGTATGCACCCGCCTCGGCGGCGTTCGAGAACGCTCTCCGGCTGGTGCCGGACGACGCCGAGGCGGTGGTCGGCGTCGCCGGCATCGAGCTCGGCAAGCACCAGTTCGCGGAGGGCCTCCTGACGGCTCGGCGCGCGATCGCGCTGTCGCCGGGTCTCGTCGCCGCCCATGCGGCGGAGGTCGACGCGCTCGTCGAGCTCGGCCGCTACGACGAGGCGGACACCGCCGCCGGCATCATGCTGGGATTGAGCGCCGACCTCACGACCCTTGCCCGGGTGTCCTACCTCGCGGAGCTGCGCGGCCACCTGAAGGCAGCCCTGACCGCGATGCGCGCCGCCGCCGCGTCGCCCGGGCTCGCGCCCGAAAACACGGCCTATGTCGATGCGCTGCTCGGCAATCTGCTCGTGTATTCGGGCGATCCAGGCGGCGCCGCCGCCGACGCATACCGGTCCGCCCTTGCGCTCGTGCCGAACCATGCCCCGTCGCTGGCGGGCAAGGGCCGGCTGGCCGTCGGCGCGGGCAAGCTCGACGACGCGATCGCGCTCTTCGGGCGCGCGGCGGAGATCGTCCCGCTGCCCGAGTACGTCATCGCGCTCGGCGACGCCCAGGCGGCCGCGGATCGCCCGGCCGAGGCAGCCCGGAGCTACGCCCTCGCCCGGGCCGAGATCCAGCTCTTCAAGGCGGCCGGGGTCGTCGTCGATGTCGACCTGGCATTGCTCGAGGCGGATCACGGCGACCCGGCGAAAGCCCTCGCGGACGCCAGGGCGGGCTACACCGCCACGCCGACGGTCCGCGCCGCCGACGCCCTCGCCTGGGCGCTCCATCGGCTCGGGCGGGACGCGGAGGCGCGGAAGCGCTCCGACGAGGCGCTCCGCCTCGGCTCGATCGATCCGATCCTGCGCTATCACGCCGGGGCGATCGCGGCGTCGGTCGGCGACGTCAAGGGGGCCCGGCACGACCTTGGCATGGCCCTGTCGGTCGACCCCGGGTTCTCGGCGACCGGCGCGGCCGAGGCGCGCCGCATCCTGGCCGGCCTCCCGAACTGATTCCGAAGGCTCGACCCCGCGGGTCGTTGATCCGAAGCCCAGGACGGCGCGAACCATCGACGACGGCAGACCGCTGAGGAGTCGCGACGCAGCGGACCGCCTGTGCCAACCAGGCCCGAGGGGGAACTCGGGCCTGTGCCCCAGCCCTTACCGGAGAGCCATCCGTGTCCAGACGTTCGAAGGCGGCCGCCCTGGGCGGCGCCCTGATCATGGCGACAACGTCGATCGGCGGCGTGTTCGCCTCGAGCCACCGCGAAGCGCCACTCATCGCGGGCGACCCGGCGGCCGACAACACCGACCTGTATGCGTTCCTCAACCCGACCGACCCGACGCGCCTGACGATCATCGCCAACTACGTCCCGCTCGAGGAGCCGGCCGGCGGCCCGAACTTCTTCCCCTTCGACCCGACCGTCCGCTATGAGATCAAGGTCGACAACAACGGCGACGGCAACGCCGATGTCACCTACCGGTTCAAGTTCAAGACCCGCAGCCAGGCGACCAACTTCGCCGGGATCCCGACGTTCCTCTACAACGACGGCCCGGTCACGTCGCTCAACGATCCGAACCTGCTCGTCAAGCAGACCTACGACGTCGAGCGCAACGGGACCGAGATCGGCAGCGATCTCCGAACGCCGCCGGTCAACATCGGCCCGCGCTCGACCCCGAACTACGCCGACACGGCGGCTCAGGCCGTGCACGCCCTCGGCAATGGCACGAAGGTCTTCGCCGGCCAGCGCGACGACGCGTTCTTCGTCGACCTCGGCTCGATCTTCGACCTCGCGGGCCTGCGCCCGTTCAACGCGCTCCACGCCATCCCGCTGCCGGCGGCGGCCGGCGTCGACGGGATCGGCGGGTTCAACACGAACTCGATCGCGATCGATATCCCATTGAGCCAGCTCACGAAGGACCACGCCAAGCCGACGGGCCCGAACGATCCCGATGCCATCCTGGGCATCTGGGCGACGGCGAGCCGCCAACAGACGCGGATCCTCAACGCCAACGGGACGATGAGCTTCATGGGTCCGTGGGTCCAGGTCTCGCGTCTCGGCAACCCCCTGATCAACGAAGTCGTGATCCCGCGCGGAAAGAAGGACTACTGGAACAGCCAGGCACCGAGCAAGGACAGTCAGTTCGCGCCGTACTACAAGGCCCCGGAGCTGACCGCGGTCGCCAACGTCCTGTACGCCGCACTTGACACGCCGGCAACGACGAATCGGAACGACCTCGTCGCGATCCTGCTCACCGGCATCAACATCCCGAGCTCGGCGACCGTCCCCGGCGGCCTCCACTTCACCTACACGGGCCCGACCCAGGCTGACATGCTCCGCGTCAATACCGGCATCAAGCCGAATGCCGCGGGCGCGTGCGTCTTCGGGGTCCCGGGTGGCGGCATCCAGAAACGGCTCGGCGCCATGGACGGCGACCTGTGCGGCTACCCCAACGGCCGCCGTCTCGGTGACGACGTGACCGACATCGAGGTCCGCGCCCTCCTCGAAGGCTACGGGCCGACGCTGCATGCGGTCCTCGGCGTGCCGAACCGCAGCCCGAACAACCTGATCGGCGACGGCGTCGACCACAACGACGTGCCGTTCCTGCCGGCGTTCCCGTTCATCGGAACGCCGCATCAGGGCTACGAGCACACCCATCACGCACTCGGCATGCAGCCGATCTGACGGTCGCTGCTCCGCCTCGAGCGACCCGGGCAGGCGCTCGGGTCGTTTCGATTCGCGGCTCAGCCGAGAGCGAGGACCTGGCCAGCGATCGAGCATGCGATGACGACGACGATCGGCGGGATCTGGCCGGTCGCCAGCGCCGCGACTCCGACGGTCGCGATCACGACATCGATGGGCGCCTGGATCGCGTTCGTCGGGATCGGCGTGGTCAGCGCCGCGAACAGGATCCCGACGACGGCCGTCGATTGACAGATTCTGCCGGCGTCGCGGATCATGCCGTCAACTGCACATCTGCACGATACAGATGTGCAACCACCATTCCGACCGGGAGCCTCGTGTCCGACCTCCAGCAGCTGATCCAGGCGAGCCGGCTCTACTACGAGCTCGGTGAGACACAGTCGCGCGTCGCCGAGCTGCTCGGCGTGACGCGCCCGCAGGTGTCGCGGCTCCTGAAACGGGCCCGGGCCGAGGGGATCGTCGAGATCAGGATCGTCGACCAGGCCGCGACCGATTCATCCGCCGCCGACCAGCTCCGCCATCGTTTCGGGCTCCAGGCGGTCCATCTCGCCCCGCCGCTCGTCGGGCCTGAGGAGATCAGCCGGCGGATGATCGGCAGGCTCGCCGCCGACGTCCTCCGGGCGACGATTCGCGACGGGGCGGTGGTCGGGATCGGCGACGGCGCCTCGATCTCCGCGGTCGCTGACGCCGTTGCCGCCGACGAGCCGCTCCATGAGACCGGCGCCACCGTCGTCCCGCTCTGCGGCGGCTACTGGTTCGGCGGCCCCGCCCGCGAGCCCTTCCGGCGGGTCGCGGACGGGATCGGCGGCGTGCCGCTCGGTCTCCTCGCGCCGGGCCTCGTCGACGACCCTGCCACGAAGACGGCGCTGTGCGCCCATGCCGGCGTCCGCCGGATCCTCGAGCTGTGGGACCGCCTCGAGGTCGCGGCGTTCGGGATCGGTGGACCGGTCTGGAGCGCCGCCGCGCTCGGCGCCGAGGTCGCGACCGAGCTCGACCGATCCGGCGCCGTCGGCGAGGTGCTCGTCAGCCCGTTCGACATCCGCGGTCGCCTCGTGTGCGACGCCCTGCGCGATCGGACCATCGCATTCGACGTGCGCGAGCTCGACCAGGTGCCGGTCCGGATCGGAGTGGCGGGCGGACCAGGGAAGGTCCGGCCGATCCTTGGCGCCCTCCGCGGAGGGCTGGCGACGATCCTCGTCACGGATCAGCCGACCGCCGAGGCGGTCGTCGCGCTCGACACGGCGGAGCCGGCGTGAGCCGCGAGACGGCGGTCCTCGCGATCGACCTCGGGACGACCGAGGCGAAGGTCGGGCTCGTCGCGCTCGATGGGCGGCTCCTAGGGCTCGCCCGGGCTGGCTACGCGACCGACACCGACCCCGCGACGGGGCGCGCGGAGCAGGATCCCGATGCGTGGTGGGCCGCGATCGGGCTGGCCGTGCGCGAGCTCGTCCGGCTCGACGTCGGCGACGTCGTCGCGATCGGCATTGACGGGCACGGCCCGACGCTCGTGGCGGTCGACGAGGCCGGCCGGCCGACCCACCCCGCGATCATCTGGCAGGACACCCGATCGACCGGCGAGCAGGCCGAGATCGCCGCCGCGACCGGGCTCGTCGGCTGGAGCCTGGCCGGCCTGCCGGCCGCGCTCTGGCTGGAGCGCCACGATCCGGTCGCGGCGGCCGGGACCCGCTGGTATCTCGCGACCTGGGACTCGATCGGGCTCCGTTTGACCGGGCGGGCGGCCACGAGCCTCGCGCTCGGCCAGCCATTCCCGGATCCCGCCACGCTGGACGCCGCCGGGATCCCGGGCGCCAAGGTCCCGCCGCCGGTCGTCGCAGGCTCCGTCCTTGGCGAGCTCGGGCCCGATCCAGCCGCCTCCCTCGGCCTGCGTCCGGGCATTCCGGTCGTGGCCGGGATCGTCGACGCCTGGGCGAGCTACCACGGCGCCGGTATGGTCCGGGCCGGCGACGCGATGGACCCGGGCGGCTCGGCGGGTGGGTTCGGGGTGTACTGGAGCCGGCCGCTCGAGGTGCCGGGCTCGTTCTCGACGATCGCGCCGCTGCCCGGCCTGTACTCGATCGGCGGCGCGATGGCCGCGACCGGCCGGGCGCTCGACTGGTTCCGGGTCGACGTGCTCCGCGACGGCGCGACGACCGAGACCCTGATCGCCGAGGCGGCGACCGTGGCGGCCGGCGCGGATGGCATCGTCTTCCTGCCGTACCTTTCCGGCGAGCGGTCGCCGCTCTGGGATCCGACCGCCCGTGGTGCGTTTGCGGGACTCGGCCTGGCCCACGGCCGCGCCCACCTGATCCGGGCGATCCTCGAGGCGTCGGCGTTCGCGATCCGGCATGTGGCGGAGCCGATCCTCGCGGCCGGCGCCGAGGTCCGGGCGATGAGGGTCTGCGGCGGCCCGGCCAAGAGCGAGATCTGGAACCAGGTCAAGGCCGATGTCACCGGCTTCGAGGTCGAGGTGCCTGCTGTGCTCGAGACCGCGGTGATGGGCTCGGCGATCCTGGCCGCGACCGGCATTGGCGCCTGGCCCGACCTGCCGGCGGCGATCCACGGCATGACGCGGGCGGCCCGCCGGCTGACGCCGAACCCGGCGAGCCGCACCCGCTACGACGCGACATACGACGCCTACCGGCGACTCCATCCCGCGATCGCCCCGATCATTCGCGATCTTGCCTCGGCGAACGCCCGATGACCGATCTCGACCCGCACCGCCACGATCGGCCGGGCCGCCCCGATCGTCCCGGACGTCTCGTCGCGGAGGCCGTCCGGGTCTCGTTCTCCGCGGCCACGAGCGGGGCGCCGCCCACGATCGCGCTCGACGCGCTCTCGGTCGACGTCGCCGGCGGCGAGGTCGTCGCGCTGATCGGCCCGAACGGCTGCGGCAAGTCGACGTTCCTGCGGGTTGCCGCCGGCCTTCTCCGGCCTGACCACGGACGGGTCGTGCTCGACGGCGTGCCGGTGACCGCGCCCGATCCCCGGATCGGCCTCGTCTTCCAGGAGCCGCGCCTCCTGCCGTGGCGCTCGGTTGCCGACAATGTGACCTATCCGCTCGAGCTCGCCGGCTGGCCGCGCGAGCGCCGCGCCGTCCGCCTGGCCGAGCTCCTCCACGTCGTCGGGCTCGAGTGGGCGGCCGCGCTGCGGCCAGTCCAGCTGTCGGGCGGGATGCGCCAGCGCGCAGCCATCGCCCGGGCGATGGCCCTGGCCCCGGAAGTCCTCCTCCTCGACGAGCCCTTCAGCGCCCTCGACGCGCTGAGCCGGGAGCGGTTCAACCTCGAGCTGCTCCGGCTCCAGGAGCGAACGGCGACGACCGTCGTCATCGTCACCCACAGCATCCCCGAGGCGATCCTCGTCGCCGACCGGGTGCTCGTCCTGAGCCCGCGACCCGGCCGCGTCGTCGCCGAGGTCCGGATCGACGCCCCGCGGCCACGCTTGATCGAGGCCCTCGACCAGGCCTTCGTCTCGCGGGCGGCCGCGGAGATCCGATCGCATCTCGAGCTCGGGGAGCAGGTCGCATGACCGGCGATCCTGTCCTGACCGGCGCAGGAATCGGGGCCCGCGACGGCGGCGCCGTCACTCCCTTCGTCCCGGCGCCCCCAGCTCCGCTCACCGCGCGGCTTGGACGCGTCGTGGCCGAGGTCTGGCCGACGGCCGCCTCGTTCGTCGCGTTCATCCTGGTCTGGAAGCTCGTGATCGCGATCGGCACCCTGCCAGCGTTCATCCTGCCCGCGCCGGAGCTCGTCGCTCAGCGGTTCGTTTCGGCCTGGCTCGATGGGACGATCCCGCCCCACGCCTGGACGACGTTCGTCGAGGTCGTTCTCGGATTCGCCGTCGGCGCAGGCGCCGGGCTCGTTGCGGGCTACGCGCTCGCCAGATCGCGCCTGATCGAGCGCCTCCTGTCGCCGTACCTCGTGGCCGCCCAGGCCGTCCCGATCCTCGCTCTCGCCCCGCTCCTCGCGCTGTGGTTCGGACCCGGGCTCCTCGCCAAGGTGATCATCTGCGGGCTGATCGTGTTCTTCCCGGTCGCGGTCTCGACGATGGTCGGGATCCGCTCGATCGATCGCGGGCTGCTCGAGCTCGCGGCTGCGCTGCGCGCCACTCGTCGCCAGGTGCTGACCACGATCGAGATCCCGTGGGCGCTGCCCGCGATCCTCGGCGGCCTCCGCGTCGGAGTCACCCTGGCAGTGGTCGGCGCGATCGTCGGGGAGTGGGCTGGCGCCGACAAGGGTCTCGGCGTGCTCGTCAACCTCGCTCGCGGGAGCCTGTTCGACATCCCGCTCCTGTTCGCGACCCTCGCGACGATCGCGTTGCTTGGGATCGCCTGCTATCTCGTCGTCGTCCTAGTCGAACGCCGCGTCGTCGGCCTTCGCTGACCAGCCAGGAGGAAGCTCGTGCCCCGTCGCTCCCGATCCATCGCCGCGCTCGCGATCGCCGTCGTCGTGCTGGTCGGCGCCTGCTCGCCGTCCACGACGCCCGCGCCCTCCGTCGCTCCGTCGGCATCGGCGTCTGCGGCCGGCTCGTCGCCATCCTCCTCGTTGGGCTCGATCACCCCGACCGCCATGGCCGTCGGCCTCGGCTACATCCCGAGCGTCCAGTTCGCCGCGTTCTATCGCGCCGACCAGGCTGGCTACTACGCCGCCGAGGGCCTGACGATCACGTTCCAGAACGAGATCGACGCCAACCTCGTCCCGAAGGTGGGGCAGGGGACGGTCGACCTCGGCCTGTCCGACGGCACGAGCGTCATTCCGGCGGTCAGCCAGGGCATTCCGCTCAAGTACGTTGCGACGATCTACGGCCAGTTCCCCTCGATCGTGTTCGCCAAGGCGTCGAGCGGTATCACGACGGCCATTGACCTCGTCGGCAAGAAGGTCGGGATCCCGGGCAAGTACGGCTCGTCGTGGATCATGCTCCAGGCGCTGATGGCATCGGTGCATCACTCGGTGAGCGACCTGACGATCGTCGAATACCAGGACTTCGGGCAGGGCGCGGCGGTCCTTCAGGGCGCCGTCGATGCCGCGACCGGGTTCGTCAACAACGAGCCGGTCCAGCTCGAGCTGGCCGGGCAGAAGGCGGTCGTCCTCCACGTCGATGGCGCAACGCCGCTGCCGGGGCCCGGGATCGTCGTCGGGACGGCGGCGCTGTCTGCCAAGCACGATGCCGTCGCCGGGTTCGTCCGGGCGACGCTGAAGGCAATGAACGAGATCGCGGCCGATCCGTCGGTCGGCGTCGACGCGGCCGTGAAGTCGGTGCCGGAGCTCGGCAAGGACAAGGCGCTCCAGCTGGCCTTGCTGAACGCGACGATCGCCGCCTGGCGGCCGGCCGGCGCCGCCGCGGGCTCGCCGATCACGGGTGCCGTGGACCTGGCGGCCTGGGACAAGACGGTCACGTTCATGACGTCGCTCGGGCTCGTCCCGAAGCCGGTGACGTCGTCCGACCTCGTCGACACGAGCTTCGCCCCGGGGCCGTAGCCGGTCCTCGCGGCTGCGTGGATGCTCGATCCGGGCGAAGCTCTGCGCGTGTTGCGGTGGCGACAACAGGCGACGTCCGGGGCTCCGTCGTCGTCTCGCTGGCGCCGTTCCGACGTCGGTTGTGGCGCGGTTGACAACGGCCGACGAAGAACAGGGCAATTCCGGGCGATGACGCTCGCTCCGTCGTCGCGTGTTGTCGTGGGGACAACGGCACGGTCTGACGAGACCGGATCCGGCGCCCGCGGCCCCCCTTATCATCCGGGCAATGACCAGCCCGAGCCCATCGTCGATCCCGACGAATTCGCCGTTCAACATCCGGGCGCGGATCGTGTCGCCGCTCGCCGCCGGGGGCACGCTCGACCTCGCGGACGGGCTCGTCGAGGTCGCCTCGGACGGGCGCATCGTGTCCGTGGTGGCCGTCGCCGATGCCGCACCCGAGGTTGCCGCCGCTGCGGTCGACCTTCGGCCGTTGGTCGTCCTGCCCGGCATGGTCGACCTCCATGCCCACTTGCCGCAGGTTCCGAACGCCGGCCTCGGCTACGCCCTGCCACTCCTCGACTGGCTCGACCGGCTTACGTTCCCGACCGAGCGCTCGTGGGCGGACCCTGCCGTCGCCGAACGGCTGGCGCCGGCGGTCTTCCGGGCATTCGCCGTCGCCGGGACGACGACGGTCCTGGCGTATGGCGTTGTCTACGAGGCGGCGATGGACGCGGCGTTCCGGGCAGCCGAAGCGCACGGAATCCGGGCGATTCTCGGCAAGGTGATGATGGATCGCCTCACGTACGACGAGACGATCGAGCCGGCGTCGATCCTGGAGCGGAGCCTGCGCGAGTCCACCGATCTTGCCGGGCGCTGGCACGGGGCCGCCGACGGCCGCCTCGGCTACGCGGTCACGCCGCGGTTCGCCGTCTCGTGCACGGCGGATCTGCTCCGCGAATCGGCGGCTCTCGCCGCGAGCGTCGGCTGCTGGTGGCAGAGCCACGTGTCCGAGGACCGCGCCGAGATCGCCGAGGTCGGCCGCCTGTTCCCCGAGGCGCGCGATTACGTCGACGTCTACGACCGGGCGGGCGCCCTGGGCCCGCGCTCCATGCTCGCCCACGCGATTCATCTCTCCTCGCACGAAGAGGCTCGGCTGGCCGAGACGGGGACGCCGATCGCGCATTGCCCGACGTCGAACCTGTTCATCGGCGCTGGGGTGATGCCGCTGGCCTCGCGGCTGGCGGCTGGAATCCCGGTCGGGCTCGGGTCTGACATATCGGGCGGGCCGGACCTGTCGCTGTTCGGGGTCATGCGGACGGGGGCATACGCGCAGCAGGCGCGGCGGGCGCTCGCGGGCAGCGGTGGCGCGTGGGCCGGCGAGACTCCACCCCTTGGGCCACTCGACTGGCTCCGACTCGCGACGTTGGATGGCGCGCGAGCGCTCGGGCTCGATGACACGATCGGCTCGATCGAGCCCGGCAAGGAAGCCGACCTGATCGCGATCGACCCCGGCCGGACGGCGCCACTGGGGGCCGCGCTCGATGCGCCGGGCCTGCTCGACGACGCTTCGCTTCTCCTCAGCCGGCTGATCTTCCGGACCGACCCCTCGATGGTCCGCGCGGCCTGGGTCCGCGGTCGAAGCCTGGAGGGCCCGGCGTGAATCAGAGGATCACGATGCCGCCCGCCCCGGGGTCGTCTCCGCGGCCTAGTCCCGTGAGGATTTCGCGGGTGCGGAGCAGCGAGGCGGCGAACGCTCCGGGTGCCGCGGTGAGCGCGCGCCGGTTCGTGGCGGTGTCCGCGAGCAGGAGCAGGACGTGATCCTCGCCGCCGTCGCGCTGCTTCAACGCGAGCCTCCGTTCGGTGGCCTGGATGTCCGCGAGGACGGTCTCGGCCTCGATCAGGAGGCGCCAGCCCGGGTCGCGGATCACGGCGTCCCAGGCACGCAGGTCGCCTTCGATCGGCAGCGGCACCTCGGTTCGCCAGCCCAGCATCGGATGCACTCGCATCCGCTCGAGGAGCCGATTCTTGCCCGCGTCCCGAATCGCATCGCCGGCCGGAAACGCGCGCAGCCGTACGTCGAGCCCCACAACGGCCCCGATCGCGGCGAGAACCATCGGGTCGACCTGACGGGTCGCCCCGCGCTCGATCCGGCTCTCGGGAGAAGCCGAGATCCCGCCCGCCGAACCCACGGTCTCCTGACTCAGCCCGGCAGCCCGGCGAGCAACGGCGATGTCGACTCGCAGGCGGCGCTCGTCCTCGGCCATGCGCCGTCTTGCGCGATCGACTGGTCCGTCTCGCGTTCCCATCGGGGCCAACGGTGGCGAGCGCCGCTTCACTGGCGATCAACACCGATTTCGGGCCCCCTGTGTACGTCCGACGCAACAAACAGGGAAGGAGCCGGGCGTCGGAGGCATCCCAAGGCCCTTCCGTCGTCGGTTCATGCGCGTGGCGCACGGAACAACGTCGCGATGCCCTTCCGGCCTCTGTTTGATGCGTCCAGCGCACGAACGCGGAAGGACAACCGTTCCCGTGACTGATCTCGTGGACCTGCTGATCACCGGTGCCTCGATCGTCGATGGGACGGGTGCGCGGGCGCGGCGTGGCGACCTGGCAATCAGCCAAGGCCGGATCCGGGAGATCCGCTTGAGCGAGGAGTCCCCGACCGCGGCCCACACGATCGACGCAACCGGCAAGGTCGTCGCGCCCGGCTTCATCGACCTTCACTCCCACGCCGCACTGATGATCCTCGCCGATCCGGATCACGGGGCAAAGGTCCGCCAGGGCGTCACGACCGAGCTGGTCGGGGTGGACGGGCTCAGTTACGCCCCGTTCCCGGACCCCGCGGACCTGACCGATCTCGTCCACATGAACGCGGGCCTCGACGGTGATCCTCGCGACGTGGACGGCGCCCGCGGCACCGCCGGCACGGGCCGGCCGATCACGATCGACTGGTCGACCGTCGAGGACGTCCTCGCCCGCTACGACACCGGGACCGCGGTCAATGTCGCCCAGCTCGTCGGCAATACCGCACTCCGGATCGCGGCCCTCGGCTGGGAAGACACTCCCGCGACGCAGGCAGCAACCCAGGACCAGCGCTCCCGCCTCCGCGAGGCGATGGAACAGGGCGCCTTCGGGATCAGCAGCGGCCTCGACTACCCGCCCGGCGCCTACGCCACAACCGACGAGCTCGCCGAGCTCGCGAACGAGGCCGCCAGGCTCGACGGGATCTACCACACCCACGTCCGCTACTCGCTCGGCGACCGGTTCCTCGACCCGTTCCGCGAGGCGATCGAGATCGGCCGGCGCGGCGAGGCGCCCGCCCACATCACCCACTTCTACCACCGAGCCTCGTTCCCGGGCACGCCCGACCAGATGCTCGAGCTCGTCGACGCGGCGACCGCCCGCGGCCAGGACGTCAGCTTCGATCTGTACCCGTCCGAATGGGCCAGCACCCGCCTCCTGATCCTGATCCCGATCGACGTCCTCGAGGGCGGCCCGGCGAAGACGAAGGAGCGCCTCGCCGACTCCGGAGTCCGAACGCGGATCCGGGCGGACCTGACGGCGCGCGGCCAGCTCTTTGCCGGCAGCGGCGGACTCCGCGACATCCGGATCGGCTACCTCCACCGACCGGAGAACCGCCAGTGGGAAGGCCGGACGCTGGGCGAGCTCATCGATGACGCGGGCACCGATCCCGTCGACACCCTCTGTGACCTGCTCCTCGCCGAGGACCTCCGCCCCAACGAGGTCACGCCGGGGCCGAACCTCGAGGGGACCCGCCGATTCCTCCGCCACCCGGGCGCCATGATCGGGACCGACAGCGTGTTCGTCGGTGAGCGACCCAGCCCCCGGACGTTCGGCAGCTATCCGCGGATCCTTGGTCAGTTCGTCCGCGACGAGGCGCTCCTCGGTCTCGAGGACGCCATCCACCGGATGACCGGGATGCCCGCGGCTCGCCTCGGCCTGCGCGACCGTGGGACGATCCGCGACCGCGCCGTGGCCGATCTCGTGATCTTCGATCCCGCGACCGTCCGGGGGGACGCGACGATCGACGACCCCACCCGGGACCCCGAGGGCATCGACACCGTGATCGTCGCTGGCACGATCGTGGTCGACGGCGGACGACCGACCGGCGCGCGGCCCGGTCGCGGCCTTCGCCGCGGGAGGGATTGAGGGCCGGCTGGCTCAGGTGGACGAGGTCTGGAGCCGTGCCGGAATCACCTCGTGACCGTTCGCGACCGGGACGTCCGGGGCGGGCTCGGACCGGCGTCGCTCGGCGAACAGCATCCGTTCGGCGTCGACGATGACCGACGGGGCGGTCGCGTCGGCTCGGACCTCCGCCCAGCCGATCGTCAGGCGGAGCGATACGGCCCCCGCCGCCAGCCACAGGTCGCAGGCCGATCGGACCCGCTCGATGTAGTTGATCGCACGGATCTCGTCGGTCTCGACCAGGAGGACGCCGAACCGCGCCGGTCCCAGCTGGGCGAGGCGATCCGCGGCCCGCGCCTGCCGGCGCATGGTCGCGCCAACCGGCGGGATCAGCCGGTCCGCCGCCGCCTGACCCACGCGCTCGGCGAGCCGGTCGAGCCCCGACAGCTCGACGAGGACGACCGTGGCCGGGTGGTGGTAGCGTTCCGCGCGCGTCTCCTCCTCCTCGATCCAGACGGTCCATTGCGCCGGCGATCCGAGCTCGGTCGTGCCGGCTGGCGTCTCACCAGCGCCCATCGCCGGCCGGCCGCCGTTGCCCCATTGAGCGCGGTTCGGGCCGCCGGGGAACCACGGCTCACCGGCATCGACGACGCCTGACGACGGCTCGCGGACGGCGGCCCCCTGCTCGCCGGTCCGGCGCGATCGACGCGCCCGACGCTCGTCGCGCAGCCTGCGGCCGATGACGGCCAGGAAGACGATGCCGTTCGCCACGGCGGCGATGATCAGGACGTTGATCGTCTCCGGGGTCAGCATGGGGATGAGTGCTCCGGGGTGATCCGATCGGGCGAGGACAACAACGAATGAGGCTCGAAGATAGACGCCGGACCCGAACCATGACCAAGGTTTCCCGAGGTCCTGGACGACTTCGCGGTGCGACGCGTCACCGGCGTGTGGATTCCGCTGGCGGGCGGTCGGGTCGCGTGCGGTCCGGCGTGGATCGCAGGACCGCGGTGGCCTTCCGGGAGATCCGGTAGCGTGGCGCGCGAGCCGCGCGCTCCGATACCCCGGGCCCGTCGATGAGTGATCTTGCGGATTGCCCGGAACGTGGCGGGACCCCATCGTGAGCCGGTGATCACCCGCCTCCGCGTTGCTGCCCTCGTCGCCCTGGCCGTTGCCGGCCTCGTCGCCCTCGTCTTCGCGCCTGGGCAGGTGGGGATGTGCCTCGGGCCACTTGGCGTCACCCAGGTCCAGTGCGCCCGGGCGACCGGCTACGTCCCCGGCATCGGCCCTGGCTTGCCGATCCTTGCCGCCGTCGCCACGCTGACCCTGCTCGTCGTCGCGCCGCCACCGCGGATCGGTCTCGCATTCGGGGCCGCCGCGCTCCTCGGGGCGGCGGCCGGAACCGCCGCCTACGCCGCCCTCCGCCCGCGGACGATGGACGGACCGACGTCGAGCGGCGAGTGGATCTCGATCCCGCGCCCCTTCGATCCGGCGGCTTGCGCGACCGCCGCGATCCTCGTCGCGGCCGTCGTCGCGCTGACCTGGGGCCACATCCTCGAACCCACGCTCCGACGGAGGCGGACGGACCGCGCCTGACCGGCAACCCCGCCCCGAACGGGCCGTCCCCGGTGGTACCCTCGGAGGCCGAGGAGGGACCCACGACGCGATGACGATCCGGACCTCGCCCGGCCGGACCACCACGCCGATCAGCCCGCAGACGAGCGCGCCCAATGCGCTCGTCGTGGATCGTGGCGCCGTCCTTCCGGGTCGCGCCCGACCGGCCGCGCCGTTCCGTCGGGAGGGTCCCGCCAAGCTCACCGGCACGGCAAAATACGCGGACGATCTCGTCTTTCCGGGCGCCTGGTACGGCGCCACGATCCGTTCGAACGATGCCCACGCCCGGTTCGACGGCTTCGACCTGGATCCCGCCCTCGACTGGTCGAAGATCGCGATCGTCACCGCGGCCGACATTCCTGGCGACAACGTCGTCAGCCTGATCAGCGACGACCAGCCGGTCCTGGTCCCGGAGGGCGGCGAGATCCAGCATCACGCCGAGCCGCTCGTTCTCATCGCCGCGGCCGATCGCGAGAGGCTCCGGGCGGCGCGCCATGCGGTCTCGATCCGGACGACGCCGCTTCCGCCGGTCTTCGACCCGCTTGCGAGCGACTTCGTCTTCGCCCACTACGAGATCGCGGCGGGCGACCTCGACTCGGGCTTCGCCGCCGCCGACTTCATCCTCGAGGGCGAGTATCGGGTCGGCCACCAGGAGCAGCTCTACATTGAGAACAACGCGATGATCGCGGTGCCGCGCGCGGACGGCGGGGTCGCGGTCCATGGCTCGCTCCAATGCCCGTACTACATCCACAAGGCGCTGAAGCGGTCGCTCCGCCTGAACGGAGACCAGGCCCAGGTCGTCCAGGCCGAGACCGGCGGCGGGTTCGGCGGCAAGGAGGAGTACCCCTCGATCATCGCGATCCACGCCGCGCTCCTCGCCCGCAAGATCGGCAAGCCGGTCCGGATGATCTACGACCGCCACGAGGACCTCGCCGCGACGACGAAGCGCCACCCGGCGATCGTGACCCACCGAACCGGCGTAAAGGCCGACGGCACGCTTGTCGCCCAGGACATCGAGGTCGTGATGGACGGCGGGGCCTACTGCACGCTGACGCCGGTGGTGCTGAGCCGCGGCGCGATCCACGCCGGCGGGCCGTATCGCTGCCCGAACGTCCGGATCCGGGCCCGGGCGACCCGCACGAACACCCCGCCGAACGGCGCGTTTCGCGGCTTCGGCGCGCCGCAGGTCGAGTTCGCCGCGGAGATCCAGCTCGGACGGATTGCCGGCGAGCTCGGGATCAGCCCGATCGAGATCCGCCGCCGCAACCTCTACAAGCTCGGCGACGAGACCCCGACGGGCCAGGTCCTCCACGAGAGCGTCGCCGCCGAGGAGGTCCTCGAGCGGGCCGCCGAGGCCGCCGAGTTCGAGGGCGTCCGGACGCGGACGGCGAAGGACCGCGCCCGCCGGGCCGGCTCGGGCGCCATGCCCGGGTCGCCGCTCCGCACGATGCGCGACCGGACGGCGTCGGGGATCGGGGTCGCGCTGGCGTGGCACGGTGCCGGTTTCACGGGCAGCGGCGAGGTCAAGCTCGCGAGCGTCGCATCAGTCGAGCTCGGCGCCGAGGGCCGAGTCCGCATCCTGACCGGTTCGACCGAGATGGGGCAGGGGACCAAGACGATCTTTCCGCAGCTCGTCGCCGCCGAGCTCGGGATCTCCGTCGATGAGGTCGAGATGGCGCCGCAGGACACGGCGCTCGTGCCGGACTCCGGGCCGACGGTCGCGAGCCGGACGGCGATGGTCGTCGGCGGACTCCTGATCGAGGCGTCGCGGAAGCTGCGCGCGACCGTCGAGGCGCGCTACGACGGCGCCGAGTTTCGCGATGTCCGCCGGCGCGACGTCGCGACATTCGGGCCGACTCGGATCGACCAGCAGTTCGAGCCCTATCCCCATGTCCACTTCGACGACCAGACGTACCGCGGCGACGCCTACCCGGCGTTCGGCTGGGCCGCCTGTGTCGCCACGGTCGATGTCGATCTCGACAGCGGCGAGGTGACGGTCCGCGACGTGGTCGCGGCCGATGACGTCGGCACGGTCATCCACCCGGTCCTCGCCGAGGGCCAGGTCGAGGGCGGCACGCTCCAGGCGATCGGCTACGCCACCGTCGAGGAGATCAAGCTCCGCGACGGCCGCTACCTCAACGATCGGCTTGCGACGTACATCATCCCGACCGCCCTCGACGCGCCGCGGATCCACACGATCCTCGTCGAGGCGCCGTACAGCGGGGTTCCGCACGGCGCCAAGGGGGTCGGGGAGCTGCCGATGGACGTCGGGGCGCCGGCGGTCGTCGCGGCCATCCACGACGCGACCGGGGCCTGGATCCACGAGCTGCCGGCATCGCCCGAGCGGATCCTCGCCGTCCTCGGGATCACGCTCGCGCCTCAGCCGTTGGCGCCCGAGCGGGCGGCGGTCGACGCGACCGTCGACGAGCCGATCGACGAAGGCACCGACCCCCGACCCGATGCGGCCACCGATCCGCAGCTCATGCGCGGCCCGCGTGACCCGGGCGAGCCGCGATGACCCCGGCGGGCATGTGGCGCTTCACCGTCAACGGCGCTCGGGTCGAGGTCGAGGCGCCCGGGATGCGTCGTCTTCTCGACGTCCTCCGCGAGGAGCTGGCTCTGACGGGCACAAAGGAAGGCTGCGGCGAGGGCGAATGCGGCGCCTGCACCGTGCTGGTCGACGGCGCGGCCGTCGATTCGTGCCTCGTTCCGGTCTGCCAGGTCGACGGCAGCCGGGTCGCGACCGTCGAGGGACTCGCCGCACCCGCACCCGACGGCCCGATCCTCGATCCGCTCCAGCAGGCGTTCCTCGAGGCGGGCGGCGCCCAGTGCGGGATCTGCACCCCGGGCATGCTGATGGCGGCCCGGGCCTATCTCGACGCCGGCGGCGGACCCGACGAGGGCCCGATCCGGGAGGCGATCGCGGGCAACCTCTGCCGGTGCACGGGCTACACGAAGATCGTCGACGCGATCGCGATCGCAGCAGGAGGCCATCGATGACCAAAACCGAGCGCAAGGCAGCCGACCTGCTGGCGCAGGCGGAGAGCGACGCGGCCGCCGAGGCAGTGGCTTCGGAGGCTGCCCCGGCCGCGGGCGGCGCCCCCGTCGGTCCGACCGCAGCGATCGAGCCTGGACCGGACGAACCGGATGCGGGCCTGACCAGCAACGACTACTCCGTCGCGTTCAGCCCGCGCCAGGTCGCGGTCGGCTTCGCGATCGTCGCGGGGCTCGTCGCGGTCGTCGCTGCCCGCCGTCGTCACCGCTCGACCCCGGGGAACGACTGACCCGATGCCCGTCGAGCCGCCGATCGACATCCCGCTGTCGCTCGCGGACGCCTACGCGATCCTCCGCGTCGCGACCGCCACCGACCCGATCACCCCGATCGCGGGCGGGACCGATGTCATGGTCCGGATCACCGGCGAGATCGGCGATCCGCCGACCCGGCTGGTCGACCTGTCGCGGCTCGACGAGCTGCACGGGATCGCCGTCGACGGCGACGCGGTGGTCCTTGGCGCCCGAACGACCTACACCGAGATCCGGCGGTCCGACGTCTGCCGCGAGCACTTGCCGGCGCTCGTCGAGGCCGCCGCGACCATCGGCGCCGTCCAGATCCAGAACCGGGGCACGCTCGGCGGCAACATCGCGAACGCCTCGCCCGCGGGCGACACGCTGCCGGTCCTCCTCGCCCTCGACGCGGCGATCGTCGTTGGCGGGCAGCGCGGCGAGCGGACGATCACGGCCGCGGACTTCTGGGTCGCGTACCGCCGCACCGCGCTGGCCCCGGACGAGTTGATCCTGCGCGTCCAGATCCCTGTCGCCGGAGGCCGCGAGGCGCGCTTCCGCAAGATCGGGACGCGCCGGGCGCAGGCGATCAGCAAGGTCGTCCTTTCCCTTGCCTGGCGCGAGCGCGGGAGCGGCGCCGCGCGAAGATGGGCCGACGTCCGGCTGGCCCTCGGCTCGGTGGCCGATCGGCCGATCCGCGCCCATTCGACCGAAGCCGTCCTCGAGGGCGCTCGCCCGACCCCCGAGACCGCCGACGCGGCGGCCGAGGCGCTGGCCGCGGAGATCCAGCCGATCGACGACGTCCGGTCCACTGCCGCCTACCGTCGCGCGGTGGCCGCCCGCGCTCTCCACCGGATGATCCGCGATGCCGGCGGCTGGTGACGCACTCGTCGAGTCCACCCGCGCGCGATGACGGCGATCCCCTCGACGGGGTCCGGCCCGGCGACCGCCGCTCGTTCTGGCTCCGCGAGGCGCTCGCCGTCGAGCCGCCGTCCCTCGCCGCGGACGTCGCCGCGCCGCCGTTCGCCGGCTCCGGCCGGGCCGACGTCGCGATCCTCGGCGGCGGCTACACGGGGCTCTGGACCGCGCTCCGCATCCGCGAGCTCGAGCCGGCGGCCCGGGTCGTCATCCTCGAGCAGGACCTGTGCGGATCCGGGCCGTCGGGCCGCAACGGTGGCTTCGTCACCGGCTGGTGGGACGAGCTGCCGGGTCTGATGCGCCGGTTCGGCGAGGCCGAGGCGCTCCGCACCGTCCGCGCGCTCGATGTCGCGATCGCCTCCCTCGGCCCATGGACGGCCGCCAATGGCGTCGACGCCGGGCTGGTCCCGTCCGGCTTCCTCCAGGTCAGCGCGGCCCCGGCCCAGGACGACGCGTGGCGCGAAGGGACGGAGGCGTGCGCGCGGGTCGGCGAAGGCGATCGCTGGCGGGCACTGACCGCCGGGGAGGTGGCCGAGCGCGCGTTGTCGCCGGTCTTCCGCGGCGGCGCGTTCATGCCGGGGGCCGGTACCGTCCAGCCCGCGCGCCTCGCGCGGGGCCTGCGCCGCGTCGCGCTCGAGCAGGGGGTCGTCATCCACGAGCGGACGACCGCGACGCTCCCGTCCGGCGATCGGCCGGACATGCGAGCTGCCGGTACGCCGATCCCGATCGCGACGACGTCGGCGGAGGGCGCGGGCGTCTTGCATGCCGATCAGATCGTCGTGGCGACCAATGCCTGGGCAGCGGCGTGGCGGCCCGTCGCTCGCCGCCTCGTCACATGGTCGAGCTACATCGTCCTGACCGAGCCGATCCCCGATCGCCTCGCGGAGATCGGCTGGACCGCCGGCGAGGGGATCGCCGATGCACGGTTCACCCTCCACTACGCCCGGACGACGGCCGACGGCCGGATCGCGCTCGGCGGCGGCGGGGGACGGGCAGGCTGGGGCGGCCGGATCGGGCGCGCGTTCACCCACGACGCCTCCTCGGCCGGGCGCGCGGCCGAGGGCCTCCGGCGCTGGTTTCCGAGCCTCGCCGACGTCCGGATCGAGGATGCCTGGGGCGGCCCGATTGACATCACCGACGACCATCGGCCGTGGTTCGGGACGCGCCCCGGCGGGCGTATCCACCACGGCCTCGGCTACAGCGGCAACGGCGTGTCGCAATCCATCCTCGGCGGCCGGATCCTCGCGGCGCTCGCGACGGGTCGAGCCCGCGACGACGACGCGGCGAGCCTGCCGATTGTCGGCGACGCGGCGACGCCGAGGGCCTTCCCGCCCGAGCCGTTCCGCGGCGCCGGCGCCCAGGTCTTCCGCGCGGCGATGGTCCGCCGCGAGGAGGCCGAGGAGAGCGGTCGCGAGCCGTCTCGGGCCATCCGCGGGATCACGACGATCCCGCGCCGGCTGGGCTACCACCTCGGACCGGAGTGATTGGACCGCCTAGGATGGATCGATGATCGAGATCGCCGGCCCGGTCGTGACGGGCGCGGACCGGATCCTGACGCCCGAGGCCCTCGCCCTTCTCGCGGACCTCCAGACAACGTTCGGGCCGCGTCGCGCGACCCTCCTCCAGGTCCGCCGCGATCGACAGGCGGCGATCGATGCCGGCGCCGACCTCGACTTCGACCCGGCGACCGCGGACCTCCGCGCTGCCGCATGGACCGTGCCTCCCGCACCCGCCGATCTCGCCGACCGGCGGGTCGAGATCACGGGTCCCGCTGAGCCGAAGATGATGATCAACGCCCTGAACTCGGGCGCCCGGGTGTTCATGGCCGACCTTGAGGACGCCCTCAGCCCGACGTGGGCGAACGTGATCGGCGGACAGGTCGCCCTGCGCGATGCGGTCCGCGGCGAGCTGGCCTTCATGAGTCCCGAGGGCAAGGCCTATCGGGTCGGGGAGCGGCCCGCCCAGCTCGTCGTCCGGCCGCGCGGCTGGCACCTCGAGGACCGCCATGTCCTCGTCGACGGCCGGCCGATGAGCGCCTCGCTGGTCGATGCCGGGCTCTACCTGTTCCACAACGGCATCGAGCGCGGGCGCCGAGGCACGGCGCCCTACTTCTACCTGCCGAAACTCCAGTCGGCTGCGGAGGCCGCGCTCTGGCACGACGTCTTCGAGCGGGCCGAGAAACGCCTCGGGATCCCGGCCGGCTCGATCCGGACCACGGTACTGATCGAGACGATCCACGCCGCCTTCGCGATGGACGAGATCCTCCACGCGCTGGGACCGTATGCCGCGGGTCTCAACGCCGGCCGCTGGGACTACCTGTTCAGCTGCATCAAGACGTTCCGCGGCCGGCCGAACCGGATCCTGCCCGAACGCGCCCAGCTGACGATGACGACTCCGTTCATGCGCGCCTACACCGAGCTGCTCGTCCGGACCTGCCATCGTCGCGGTGCGCATGCGATCGGAGGCATGGCGGCGTTGATCCCGTCGCGGCGCGATGCCGTCATCAACGCGGCCGCGATGGCGAAGGTCCGCGAGGACAAGGAGCGCGAGTCGCGCGACGGGTTCGACGGGACGTGGGTCGCCCACCCCGATCTCGTGCCGCTCGCAACCGAGATCTTCGACGCGGTCCTCGGCGATCGGCCGAACCAGAAGGAACGTGGCCGCGACGAGGTCCGCGTGACCGCCGGCGAGCTGCTCGACTTTGCCGTCCCCGGCGGGGGCGTCACCGAGCAGGGCGTCCGGCTCAACGTCTCGGTCGCGCTCCAGTACCTCGATGCCTGGCTATCCGGGAACGGCGCGGCGGCGATCAACAACCTGATGGAGGACGCGGCGACGGCCGAGATCTCCCGCTCGCAACTCTGGCAGTGGCGCGTCAGCGGGACGATGATGGAAGACGGCCGGTTCGTGACCGGCGGGCTGTACACCGCGATCCGCGACGAGGAGCTGGCGGCGCTCGGCGGGCCCAACGGCGGCAACGGCCACCTGGCCGATGCCGCGGAGATCCTCGACGGCCTGGTCCTCGACGACACGTTCACCGAGTTCCTCACGATCCCGGCGGGCGCCCTCCTCGACTGACCGCGTTCGTCGCACTGGCCCCGAGTGCGGGGTCGGAGCGCCTTGTCACGCCCCTGCAACGACAATGTCCGTCGTCGACGAGCCTGCTTGACCCCGGCTGTGCATAGCCTCAGCGCACGGGCTTTGCTGCTGAAGATCTTGGCCTCGACGCCTGACCCTCTCTCGGTGTCACCATGCGTCGCCCGTTCCTTCTCCTGGCCTCCGCCGCGCTCGCCGTGGGCCTCGTCCTGTCGGGGTCTTCGGCCGTCGGCTCCGCTTCCGCGGCCACGATCGCGTCGACGACCCGTTGCAGCGACGGCGTCGCCAACACGGGCGGCCTCGGGCTGATCTGCAGCGTCACGATCGTCAACACGATCACCTCCGGCGGCGGCTCGGCGAAGGTGACCCTGATCGAGTGCCATGGCGCCGCCGGCGCTCCCAAGGCGTCGTGCAAGACCACCGTCCGGATCCTCAATCGGCCCGTGACGGTCGTCAACCAGTGCAACTCATCGATCAACGGCGGTGGCGGCACCCTCCGCTGCAGCGTCCGCGTCACGAACAACTTCGTGAACAGCAACCCCGGCGCAACCGCCGCGACCGTGAACCAGTGCGTCGGCTCCGGCGGCGGAATCACGACTGGCTGCGACCCGTTCCCGGCCACCACGACGGGGGCCCGGATCACCCAGTGCAACGGATCCGCCAACGGCGGCACGCTCGTTGGGCTGACGTGCACCGCGACGGGCACGAAGTCCGCCCGGCTGCCGGTCACCATCAACCAGTGCAACGGATCGGCGAACGGCGGCGGTTCGCTCGTGATCTGCTCGGCCAACGTCCAGAACCGCCGGACGACCACCACGGGCGGCTCGACCACCGCCGGCGCATCTGCGCCGCCGACCGACACCGAAGCGAGCTCGACGGGCGCCGCAGCCGGACTGCCGATCGCGACGCTCCTCCTGCTCACCCTGTTCACCGTCGTCGTGGCGCTCGGGACCGCTCGAACCCGAGTTCGCCGCCCGGACTGACCTCCCCGCTGCGGACCAGCGCGTCCAGATCCGGGCCCGGGCCAGCCGGACCCGGATCTTGCCTGTCCGTCACATTCGCGGCCCGCGGGACGACAACCAGGTGTTCAACCCGCTCGGAGCGGGCCGGGCACCTCGATCCGCGCGGTCGCCGATGATTCGGCCATTGAAGCGATCGCCCGGAGGCATCGCCCGTCGTAGCCACAACCCCACGTGAAGGAGCTCGCGATGTCCCGCGCCACCGACGTCATCGTCGTCCCTGTCAGCGACCTGCCGGCGGCCAAAGCCGTCTACACCGCGCTCCTCGGTGAGGGGCCGGACCAGGACGCGCCCTACTACGTCGGGTTCAGCCACTCGAAGGTCGGCCTCGACCCGAACGGCCACAGCCACGGGATGACCGGGCCGGTCGTCTTCTGGATCGTCGAGGACATCGCCGCCAGCGTCGACGCGATCGTCGCGGCCGGCGGATCGATTCGCGAGCCGTCCCGTGACGTCGGCGGCGGCAAGCTGGTCGCCACCGTGACCGACGCCGACGGCAACGCGATCGGGCTCTCGCAGAACCCGTAGACCGCGGGCGGGGGGCCGGCCGCGTTCGCTGGCGGCCGTGCTCGCTGGCGGGCCGCCCGCGGCACTCCCAGGGCGATCTTTGTCCAACGACTTGACAAAGAACACCTGACGACGCACTTTGTCCATCGTCTGGACGAAGTCGGCGCGGAGGAGCGACCGGCCGTCCGGGGACGGAGGCGCGTCACCGCCCGTGGCATTCCAGGTGAAGGCGACCCATCAGCAGACGCGCGTCCACAACGAGCGGCTCGTCGTGCGGACGCTGTACGACCACGGCCCGATCAGCCGTGCCGACGTCGCACGCCTGACCGGCCTCACCCGGACCACCGTCTCGGACGTCATGACGACCCTGCTCGACGACGGCGTTGTGCGCGAGATCGGGCGCGGTCCGTCGAGTGGCGGCAAGGCGCCGATCCTGCTCGAGGTCGACGACGACGCTCGACTGGTCGTCGGGCTCGACCTCGGCGAAGAGCAGTTCGCCGGGTCGCTCGTCAATCTCCGCGGCGAGATCCGGCGGACGATCGAGCTGCCGGTCGACGGCCGCGATGGCGACGCGGCGCTCGCGCTCGTCTTCGAGCTTCTCGACCGTCTGCTCGATGGCAGCACAGCGCCACTCCTCGGCATCGGGATCGGGACGCCCGGCCTTGTCGACAGCCGGACCGGGACGATCCGCCGCGCGGTCAACCTCGACTGGCGTGACCTGCCGCTCGGCGATCTCGTTGCCGAGCGCCACGCCGTTCCGGTCAATGTCGCCAACGACTCGCAGGCGGCGGCCCTCGCCGAGTACACGTTCGCCGGTGGCGACCGCGTCCCGAATCTGATCGCGATCCGAGTCGGACGCGGTGTCGGCGCTGGCCTGATCCTGCGTGGCGCGCTATTCCAGGGCGACGGCTCGGGTGCCGGCGAGATCGGCCACGTGGTCGTCGACGACACCGGCGCGCTCTGCCGCTGCGGTCGGATCGGGTGCCTCGAGACGATCGCGGGCATGCGGGCGATCGAAGCTCGTGCGACCGAGGCGACCGGCCACCCGACCGACCTCGCCGCGGTACGCCGCGCGATCGACGCCGGCGAGGCGTGGGCGCTCGAGATCGCCGACGTCGCCGGCGCGGTCCTCGGCCGGGCGATCGCCGGGCTGATCGGCGCGCTCGACGTCCAGCGGATCGTTCTCCTCGGCCCCGTCACCGATCTCGGCGAGCCATGGCTCGCCGCGGTCCGGCGCGAGGCCGGGAGCCGCGCCCTCGGCCTCCTCGCCGACGATGTCGTGATCACGGTCGCCCGCCCGACCAGCAACGTCGTGATCCGTGGCGCGTCCGCCCTGCTCGTCGCGCGCGAGCTCGGCCTGAGCCTCGTTCGATGACCGCGTCACCCGCCCTGGACCCGCATCCCGACCCGGCCCGCCGGCCGCTTCGGGTGGGCGTCGACATCGGCGGCAGCAAGGTCGCGGTCCTCGTCGTCGACGCGACCGACGCGGTCGTCGCCCGGCGACTCGTTCCGGCGCTGCCGGCAAATCCCGGTGACGCGATCGACCGGATCGCCGCGGTCGTGCGCGATGCAGTCGGCGACGCAGGAGCCGACCTGTCCGACGTGACAGCGGTCGGGATCGGGGTGCCTGGCCGGGTCGACACGACCACCGGCGACGTGACATTCGCGGTCAACCTCGGCTGGCAGCACCTCCCGCTGGGCCGCCGGCTCGAGGACGCGCTGGGCATTCCGTGCGTCGTGGAGAACGACGTCCGGGCGGCCGCCGTCGGGCTCCACCGGGGCCGGACCTTCGGGCCGGTCGACGACCTCGTCTACCTCGGGATCGGGACCGGGATCTCCGCCGGCGTCGTCCTCGACGGCCGGCTCCATCGCGGCATCCGGGGCCTGGCCGGCGAGATCGGCCACGTGGTCCTCGACCCCGACGGCGCCCTGTGCGCGTGCGGCCTCGTCGGCTGTTTCGAGACGATTGCGGCCGGGGCCGGCATCGCCCGGGCCGCGCGCGACGCCGCTGCCGCGGCTACGTCTCCGCTCGGTGGCGAGCCCACGGCCCTCGCCAGGATCGCCGAGCCGACCGCGCTCGACGTCTTCGCCGCCGCCGCGGCCGGCGATGGCCCCGCCGGCGCGATCGTCGAGCGGGCGGCCGCCGCCATCGCCCGGATGATCCACGAGCTCGTCCTCGCCTACGACGTCGAGCTCGTCGTCATCGGCGGAGGGATCAGCCGGGCTGGTGCGCCGCTCCTCGAGCGCGTCCAGGCCGGACTGGCCCGGATCGGGGCTCCGTCGGCATTCGCCGCGGAGCTGCTCGCCGAGACCGACGTCCGCCTCGTCGGTCCGGACCACGACATCGGGACCAGAGGGGCGATCGCGCTCCTCGGACCGGTGGCGAAGGAGGTGGTCGCACGCGAAGCCGTCGGTTGAGGAGGCGGACCGCGTCGCGGCCCACCGTTCGAACCTGGTTGTCCATTCGAGGAGGAGCACACCGGTGAAGCTGAAGCGAACCCTGACCCTGGGCCTGGCCACGAGCCTGCTCATGGTCGCCTGCAACTCGTCCGCGTCGCCGTCGCCGAGCGCGGCCCCGACCGGCACCCCTGCCGCCACGTCGAGCGCGGCTTCGTCGGGTGGCGCGTCGACCCCGCCCGCGTCGGTCGCCCCGAGCGCGCTGCCCGTCGATCCGGCCGAGGCCGTGATCACGGGCGTCGAACCGGGCGCCCAGATCGGGTTCTGGACCTTCTATCTCTCGCCCACGTTCGACGGCTACATCAAGGACACGATCGCCCGCTTCGAGGCGACCTATCCAGGCGTCACCGTCAAGTGGGAAGACCACCAGGGCACGTTCCAGGACGACCTGAACAACTCGTTCGCCGCGAAGAGCGCGCCGGACGTCATCAACCTCTCGGTCAGCGAGGGCTGGGTCTCGGACTACGCGACCAAGGGCCTCCTGCTCAACCTCGACGACAAGGTCCCGCAGAGCGTCAAGGACATCTACTTCCCGGGCCTCTGGAAGGAACAGCTGGTTGACGGCAAGAACTACCAGTTCCCGTGGTACCAGGGCCTCAACGTCGAGCTGATCAACAAGCGGCTCTTCAGTGCGGCCGGGGTCGACCCGGCTTCCTTTCCGAAGACGATCGACGGCCTGCCCGCCCTCTGTCAGACCCTCAAGGACAAGGCCAGCACCGTCTGTGACATCCGCCTGACGGTCAACGACCTGCTCGCTCAGATGGTCTACGAAGGAAACGTCAGGCCGATCGGCGCCGACGGCAAGTTCGCCTTCGACTCGGCCGAGGCGGTCGCCTGGCTCCAGATGTACGTCGACATGGTCAAGGCCGGGACCGTCGACACGAGCATCATCACCACCAAGGACGACCGGACCGGTCTCCTCCTCTTCTCGGCCGGACAGGCGCCGTTCTACGCGACCGGCCCGAACCTGATCCGCGACGTGAAGTCGAACAACGCCACGCTCTACAACGACCTCGCGGTCGCAATGTCGCCGCTCGGCAAGTCGGGCGTCACCGGGAAGGGCCTGATGAGCATCTCGGTCAAGGCCGACACGAAGTACCCGAACGCGTCGATCGCGCTCGCCCAATTCTTCACCAACCCCCGGAGCATGGTCGCCTTCAGCAAGTTCGTGTCGGTCTACCCGTCGTCGGCCAAGGCGTTCGAGGATCCGTTCTTCTCGTCCGCGTCGACCGCGATCGAGGACAGCGCCCGACCGCTCGCCGGCGACATCATCAAGACCTACGCCGACATCGTGCCGACCATCCCCAAGAAGGCCGATGTGAACGATCTCGTCCTCAAGGCGGTCGAGTCGGCGCTGTTCGGGAGCGTGCCCGCCCAGCAGGCGCTGACCGACGCGGTCGCCAAGGCCAACGCCCTCAAGTAGGCACGTAGGCAAGCCCATCCCCCTCCGGCCCGCCCCGTCTCCCCCCGGGGCGGGCCGCCGAAGCCATCCCTGACACTGACCGCACGAGCGACGACGAGATGACGAGACGCTTCCGCGCGATCCCCTACGTCTTCCTGTTTCCGGCCCTGGCCCTCGTCGCGGTCTTCGTCGTCTACCCGATCATCGCGGTCTTCTGGTACTCGCTCACCGACTACGACATCGTCCGGCCGCCCGTCTTCATCGGCTTCGACAACTTCGTGAAGGTCTTCGCGGACGAGACGTTCTGGCTGGCCCTGACCCATTCGATCGTCTACCTGATCGCGACGCCGATCCTGATCATCCTGTCGATCGCGATGGCCGTCGTCGTCAACCGCAAGCTGCGCGGCATCCACCTCTATCGCGCCCTGTACTTCGTCCCCGCGGTCAGCGGCTCAATCGCGATCGGCCTGTCGTGGCGCTGGCTGTTCGACCGGAACGGCTTCATCAACGGCGTCCTCCAGTCATTCGGGATCATCCACGACCCGATCCAGTGGCTCTCGACCCCGGCCCTGGTCCTGCCGATCGCGATGATGCTCACGATCTGGGCCGGCGTCGGCTACTACTCGGTGATCTTCCTGGCCGGGCTCCAGAACATCCCCGAGGAGCTCTACGACGCGGCCCGGATCGACGGCTGCAGCGACCTCCAGAAGCACTGGCACGTGTCGCTGCCGGGGCTTCGGCCGCAGATCGTGTTCGTCGCCGTGATCTCGTCGCTCGCCGCGCTCAAGGTCTTCGACGAGATCTACATCCTCACCGGCAAGACCGGGGGCGTCCTCGATTCGGGCGTGACGATGGTCTTCTACCTCTGGAAGCAGGCCTTCGTCCTGCACCACGCGGGCTACGCGGCGGCGATCGCGATCGTCCTGCTCGTGATCACGCTCGTCTTCTCGATGGTCAACGTCCGGCTGCTCGAGCGCCAGGACGCGGACCGATGACCGCGACCGATGTGGCCGTGACCGGCTCCGCCGCGATCCTCGTCGGCCGGCGTGCCCGGCGGCGCGGTCGAGCCCGGCGCCTGCTGTCGACCGCCGCCTGGTACGCGATCCTGACGTTCCTCGCCCTCGTCACGATCTTCCCGTTCCTGTGGATGCTGTCGACCTCGCTCAAGGGCGCCGCGGACCCGCTGACGTCGGTGCCGCCGCAGTTCGTGCCGGCCCATCCGACGTTCGCGAACTACGAGCGCGTCCTCGCCCTGCTGCCCGTGCCGACGTTCTTCCAGAACAGCATCATCGTCGCGGTCCTCGTGACCGGACTGAACGTGCTCGTCTCGGCGATGGCTGCCTACCCGCTCGCGAAGATGCGTTTCCGCGGCCGCGAGGCGATCTTCTACGTGCTCCTCGCGACGCTGATCGTGCCAGCCCAGCTGACCTACATTCCGAGCTACATTCTCGCGGTCAACACGTTCCACACATACGACACGCTCGCCGCCGTGATCCTGCCGGGCATCGCCAGCGCGTTCAACATCTTCCTGATGCGCCAGGCGTTCCGGGGCATCCCGAACGACCTGATCGACGCGGCACGGGTCGACGGGGCGGGGGAGTGGCGCGTCTGGTGGCAGATCCTGCTGCCGGTCGTCCGGCCATCGCTCGCGGCGGTGGCGATCTTCACGTTCGTCACGTCCTGGAACGACTTCCTGTGGCCATCGCTGATGCTCCATAACCCGCAGGGCCTGACGCTGCCGGTCGGGCTCGTCGCGCTCGAGGGCCAGTTCGTGTCCGACTTCCGAGCGACTGCAGCCGGGGTGACGATGACCGTCCTCCCGATCCTGCTCTTCTTTGTCGTCGTCCAGCGCTGGTTCGTCCGCGGGCTGGCGGGCGCGGTGAAGGGCTGAGGTGGCCGGGCGCGACCGGCTCCTCGTTTCCTTCGCCGGATTCGACCTGTCGCCTGACGCGGCCGAAGCGATCGTACGGCGCGCGGCCGGCGTCACCCTGTACCGCCACCTGAACATGGCCGCGGCTGGGCAGGTCCGGGCGCTGACGGATGTGCTCCAGGCGGCGGCCGTTCTGCTGGGTCTGCCGGCGCTCCTCATCGCCGCCGATCACGAGACGGGACAGCTCCACGCGATGGGCGCCGATGCGACGCCATTCGGCGGTGCGATGGCGCTCGGCGCGACCGGCGACGCGGCCCTCGCGGAGCGGATCGGGCAGGCGATCGGGACCGAGCTGCGGGCGACGGGGATCACGCTCTGCTATGCCCCGGTCTGCGATCTCGCGACGAATCCGCGGAATCCCGTCGTCGGGATCCGCTCGTTCGGCGACGACCCGGCTGCGGTGGGCGTGCTCGCCGCCGCGATGGTCCGCGGCCTCCAGTCGTCCGGTGTGGCGGCGACGGTCAAGCACCTCCCCGGCCACGGCGATCCGGGCGGTGACACTCACCACGAGCGGCCGGTCATCGAGCGGTCGCGGACGGAGCTCGAGGGCCGCGAGCTCGTTCCGTTCCGGGCGGCGATCGCAGCCGGTGCCCGCCTTGCGATGGCGGGGCACCTGGCCGTCCCGGCACTGACCGGCCGACGCGATTTGCCGGCGACCCTGGCCCGCGAGGTCGTGACGGACCTTCTCCGGCGGGATCTCGGCTTCGGCGGGCTGGCGATCAGCGATGCGCTCGACATGGGCGCAATCTCCGACGGCGCGCGTGGCGTGGACGTGGTCGCTGCGCTGCGAGCCGGCACGGACCTCCTGCTGTGCGGACCGGATCCGGCAGCCCAGGAGCACGTGGTGGCGGCGCTGACGCGCGCGATCGAGACGGCCGTCCTCGACCGCGGGGAGGTGCGGGAGTCGCGGGCGCGACTCGATGATCTTCGCTCGTGGCTGAGCGAGTTCGAGCAGCCGTCGCTCGACGTCGTCGGTGGAGCGGAGCACCGCGCGCTCGCCGACGAGCTCGCCGGCCGCTCGATCACACGGATCCGCGACCGCGACGGCCTTGTCCCGATCCGTCCAGCGGGCGATGCGCGGATCCTCGTCATCGAGCCCCGGCCACGGGACCTCACCCCCGCCGACACGACCTCCACGCTCGCCGTCGGCGGGTTGGCCGACGCGATCCGCGCGGTCCACCGGGCCGTCGACGGCGTGGTGGTCGGGGCCGCAATCCAAGATGCCGAGATTGCGGCGCTGCGGGAGCGGGCGGCCGCCGCGGACCTGGTGGTCCTCGGCACGGTTGACGCCCTCGGCGAGCCGTCGGTCATGGCGCTGGCGCGAGCGCTGGTCGCGAGCGGAACGCCGGTGATCGGCGTCGCGCTGCGCGGGCCGTGGGATGCCGCCGTCTACCCGGAGATCGGCACGGTTCTCGCGACCTACGGGATCCAGCCGCCGAGCCTCGCTGCGTTCGCTCGGGCGCTCGTGGGTGTGGCGCCGATCAGCGGTCGGCTGCCCGTCCGCCTCCAGTCGACCGGCTGACGAGCGCGCCGGCGATCACTCGCCGGCCTCCCCGCGCTCCACGAACCGGCCGAACCCCCGGTCGCCGACCGCGGCGTCGTCACGGATCACCGCCCGGCCCCGGACGAACACGCTCCGGACAGCGCCCGCCACGTTCATCCCCTCGTACGGCGTGAAATCGCTCGTGTGGTGGAGGTCGGCCGCCCGGATCGTCCGAGTCGCAGCGGGATCGAACAGGACGAGGTCCGCGTCGAGACCGACGGCGACCGCGCCCTTCGTGGCGAACCCGAAGCGACGGGCCGGCGTCGTCGCAAGCAGGTCGACCATCCGCTCGATGGTGATCCGGCCGCGGGCGACCCCCTCGCCGTACGCGATCGCGAGCAGGGTCTCGATCCCGGGCGCGCCGTTGCTGATCCGGTCGAACGACACGCCGCGCGCGGCCTCACCCTTTTCGACCGCGACCCGGTCGGGAACGTGGTCCGTCGCGACGAGCGACAGGTCGCCGGCGGCGAGACCCGCCCACAGCGCGTCGCGATCGGCGGCGGGGCGGAGCGGCGGGGAGATCACGCTCTTGGCGCATTCGAGCGGATCGGGCTCGTCGTACCGGGCGTCGGTCAAGGCGAGGTAGTGGGGACACGTCTCGGCCGTCGCTCGCACGCCGCTCGCCCGGGCAGCTGCCACATGGTCGAGCGCGGCCGCACAGGACAGGTGGACGATGTGGACCGGCGCGCCCGTGGCTCGCGCGAATGTCATGACCCGCTGGGTTGCGACCGCCTCGGCCTCCGTCGTCCGGGTGGCAGCGTGGTGACGTGGTGCCGTATCACCATGCTGCAACGCTGAAGCGACCGCGGCGTCGATCAGCACGGGATCTTCGCAGTGGACCTCGAGCATCCCGCCCCGGGAGCCGAGGATCGCCATCGCGTCGTAGATCGCGCGGGCGGCGAGACGGAAGTCGAACACCATGAAGGCCTTCGCCGTCGGGACGCCCGCGTCGACCATGGCGGGAAGCTCGGCGAGCGGGTCGTCCATGCCGCCGAGGATCGTCGGGCTCAGGGCGAAATCGACCGCGCTGTCCGACGCGGTGACCCGGCGGAACTCGTCGATCCCGGTCCGGATCGAGCGATGGGCGGCCGGCGACGACCCCGTCCCTGGGTTGTTGAAGGCGAGGAATGTCGTCGTGCCGCCGAACGCCGCCGCCAGCGAATCCTGGAAGAACCGGTCCGGCTCGGCGTCCGAGGCCACGCGAGTATGGGTGTGGACATCGATGCAGCCCGGCAGGACGAGCAAGCCGGCGGCGTCGATCACCTCGCGCGCCGAGTCCACGAGCCCGCCGAGGTCCGCATCGACCGCCTCGATCGTCCCGCCACGCACCGCGACGTCGGCCCGCATCGACCCCTCGGCCGTCACGACCGTGCCACCCAGAACGAGAAGGTCCGGCCCGAGCGGCTCGATGAACGTCACTCGTCGAGGATAGTCGCGCGACCTTCGGCCCGGCCCGACCTGTCCGAAATCGCCGCTGTCCGGGTCGACAACCACGGGCGATCCGATCGGGCGATTTCGGTGACGTTGGCTCGCCCGGCGATCGAACGACGCGGACGAGCTCAGTCGACCTCGCGGATCACGATCTCCTGGGCGCCATCCCAGAGGCAGCGCCGGCCGACCTCGCGGAGGCGATCCGCCCAGCCCTCGTCCGGCGCGAGTGAGGCGAAGTGGTTGGCCGCCAACTGGCCGACCTTCGAGGCCGTCATGCACGCGCCATAGGGAAAGAAGATCTCGCACTCGCTGATGCCGCCGGGGTACAGCGCGAGCATCCCCGGGGCGGGGTGCGACGTGTGGTTCTCATAGTCGATCCCCGGCCGGAAGTCGCCATAGGGGATCCACGTCGACTCGCCCGACCAGCGGCAATGGATCAGCTTGGAGCGGATCGGGAGCATCCGTCGGATCGCCTCGATCGTCTGGGGCGCGGCAGGCTCCCAGCGGGCGCTAAAGTGGAGGTCGCCGACCTCGATCTGGAGCGTCGTCATGGACGGAGGATAACGGTGGCCGACGGCACCGGACCGACGATCTCGACCCACGTGCTCGACACCGCGCTCGGGCAGCCGGCCGAAGGAATCCGCGTCGCCCTGTACCGGCTCGACGTCGGCAAGGCGCCGATCCGGATGACCCAGGCGATGACCGACGCCGACGGCCGGGTCCGCGACCTCCTCGAGCGCCCGCTCGTTGCCGGCGACTATCGGCTCGAGTTCGATGTCGGCCGCGAGGACGACGCGTTCTTCCGGCGGGTCGCGGTCGACCTCCGCGTCGCCGATGCGCGGCGGAGCTATCACGTGCCACTCCTGCTCGCGCCCTTCTCGATGACGACATACCGGGGGAGCTGAGTGGCCCCGGATGTCGCCGCGCTCGATGCGCTCCCCGAGGACGCGTTCGTCGCGGCCGCGGCGCCCTGGTTCGAGGGCGCGCCGCGGTTCCTGGTCCGCCTGGGCCGCGCGCGACCGTTCGGCGACGCGTCGACGCTCTTTGCCCGCGCGACGGAGATCGCGCTCGCGATGCCCGAAGACGAGCAGCGCGAGCTGATCGACGCCCACCCGCGGCTCGGTGCCCCACCGGCGTCCATGTCGGCGTCGTCGTTCCGCGAGCAGGGCTACGACCGCGAGACGACTGCCGCGATCGCGGAGCTTGGCCGGCTCAACGCAGCTTATGAGGCCCGGTTTGGGTTCCGCTTCTGCGTCTTCGTGGCCGGCCGCTCAAGACCCGAGCTCGTCTCGGTCCTCGAAGGGGCGTTGAGCGCGGATCATGCCGCCGAGATGAGGCGGGCTCTGGCTGACGTCGTCGCGATCGCCCGCGACCGGTTCCAGACGGCCCGCGCGACCGAGGGAGTCAGCGCATGATCGAGGTCGGGGCCAACTCGTACGGCAAGTCGGCGATCCGCCTGGTGAAGGTCGATCGTCACCTCACCCCGCACCGCGTCCGCGATCTGACGGTCGCGATCGCCCTCGAGGGGGACTTCGCGGCGTCCTACCGCGACGGCGACAACAGCGCCGTCATCGCAACGGACACGATGAAGAACACCGCCTATGCCCTCGCCGGCGAGCACCTCACCGGCGCGATCGAGCTCTACGGCATGGCCCTCGCCACGCACTTCCTTGAGGACGGCCAGGTCGACCGAGTTCGGCTCTCGATCGACGAGCATGCCTGGCGGCCGATCGGCTCGGCTCCCGATGCCTTCCGGCGCGACGACTCCTGGACACGGACAGTGGCGATGAATGCCGCTCGCGAATCGATCAACATCCGTGCCGGTGTCGCCGATCTGACGCTGATGAAGACATCACGCTCGGCCTTCGAGGGATTTCCGCGCGATCGATACACGACCCTGAAGGAGACGGCCGACCGGATCATGGCCACGAAGGTCACGGCATCGTGGGCGTACGAACCTGGTGCGTTCGATCTGAAACGGCCGATCGACTTCGACGCCCTGTCGGATGCCGTCCGCTCGACCCTGCTCGAGGTCTTCGCGGACCATCATTCGGTGTCGGTCCAGGGGTCGATCTGGATCATGGCCAAGGCGATCCTCGAGCGTCATCGCGAAGTCGCCGACGTCACGATGTCGCTGCCGAACCTCCATCATTGGACGGTCGACCTCAGCCCCTTCGGGATTGAGAACGATCGCGAGGTGTATGTCTCGACGACGGAGCCGCACGGCCTCATCGAGGCGACGATCCAGCGTTCGGATCTGGTCGAGCCGAGGCTGTGACAGCCTAGGTGGCACGCGGACGGCCCACAGTCCGGTCATGGAAGCCCGCACGATCCTCCAGCTCCCGACCACGGACGTTCGCGTTGATGGGGAGCGGATCCTCATCGAGCGCCTGATCGTCCGTGACGCGTCGCTCGCGGCGATCGTGGGCGAGCGCGAGCCGGAGGATCGCCCGGCATTCATCGAGCGTGCGCTGAAGATCGGCCTGACCGCGCTCCAGGACGCGACGATCAGCGTCGACGTGGATCTCGTCCGCGGTGAGTTCGAGAAGCTCCTCCGCTCGTCCGAGCAGGCGAACGCGAAGGCGGCCGAGGCACTCGACGCGGTTCTCCGCTCGAACTTCGCCGACGGCGACGGGCGCCTCCCGCGGACGCTCGAGAAATTCCTCGGCGACCGCGGCCAGCTCCGCTCGTTCGTCGGCGAGCTGTTCGACGAGACCAAGCGCGACAGCGCGATCGGCCGGATGCGGGCCCTCCTCGGGACCTACTTCGATGGCGACGCGTCGAAGCTGGCGCTGCTCCTCGACCCGACCCGCCAGCACTCCCCGATGCACCAGTTCCGGACCGAGGTCGCGAGCGGTTTCGACAAGCTCAACGACCGCCTGACCGCGATCGAGGCCGCCGCCCAGGCGCGTGGTGCGGAGCGAGCGCGATCGGCGGCCAAGGGCGGGGACTTCGAGGATGTCCTCGAGGCGATGCTGTCGGACATCGCCCGGGGCACGAGCGATCTCGTCGATCGAACCGGCGGCGAGATCGGCGAGCTGATCCGGTCCAAGAAGGGTGATTTCGTCGTCACGATCGATCCGGCCCGGACGGGCGGTTGCGACCTCCGCATCGTGGTCGAGGCCAAGGACCGCCCGATGTCCGGCCGGGCAATGCGCGAGGAGCTCCGGGAGGCGAAGCAGAACCGGGCGGCGGCAGTCGCACTGGTCGTGTTCACACCCGCTCACGCGCCGGCCGGGATCGCGCCGTTCGACGTCCGCGCCGGCGACGTCTACTGCGTGGTCGATCCGGCGGCCCCGGACCCGGCGACCCTCGAAGGCGCCCTGCGTCTGGCACGGCTCCACGCGATCGCCAGCCTGCGCGGCGTCGAGGCGGAGATCGACGTCGAGGCCGTTCGGGCGGCGCTGGCGGCGGTGCGCGCCGAGCTCGACGCCCTCAAGGCCATCAAGTCGACCCTGACCTCGATCGCATCGAGCGCGACGGGTCTTCAGGCCGCCCTCGACCGCCTGCGCGACGGCGTGATCGCCCGGGTCGGCGAGGCGGAGGCGGAGATCCGGGCTGCGCGGGCCGTCGGCCACTGAGCCCTGGGCGGCCACGATCGACGGGGCCACGGAGCGGGCCGTGGCGGGCGGTCAATATGGGTCCGGTGCAGTCGGGACGTGTGAGTCAGGCAGGCATGGGACCACCGGGCCTCTGGGCGCGATTGGACAGATGGCCGACACTGGAGGCGTCGTCGCGACGACGGATCCGCGGAGGTTCCCTGCGTCGGCTTGATGAAACGATCCGCGCCGGAGTCCCGTCATGCGCCGCAGCCTCACCACGATCGCCTCCGCTGCCCTGCTCCTCTCGTCCGTTGGCAGCGTGTTCGGCGGCGAGCCCCTCGGGTCGCCGGCGCCCACACCGATCGTCGAGCGGGTCGGGTCCAACGCCGTCGCGTCCGGCGATCCGGGTCCGGCGTCCGGGCCCGTCCCGTCAACTGCTCCGCGGCTGTCCCCCGATGGCGCCGCGGCACCGATCGCCGCCACCACGGAGAGCGCCATCGCAACCCCGCATGGCGCACGGGCCGCGACCGACCCCACCAATCGCTGGATCGTCCAGCTCGTCGCGGGCACCGATCCGGCCGCCGCCGCCGATCGCGAGGGCCGTCGGATCGGGTTCCGCTCGGACCGCCTCTATCGCAACGCGTTCCTCGGCTATTCGGCGACGCTCGACCGGGCCCAGGTCACCGCCCTCAGCCACGACCCGTCGGTCGCGATGATCGTGCCGGACGAGAAGATCTCGGTGACCGGCCAGCTCATCCCGACCGGGATCTCGCGGATGGGCGCCACCCGCTCACCCGTGGCCGGGATCGACGGCGTCGACCAGCGCGTCGACGCCGACGTCGCGATCGTCGACACCGGGATCAGCCGGGTACCCGACCTCAATGTGGCCGGCGGCTACAACTGCTCGACGGGCGACCGCACCGCGTGGCGGGACCTGGAGGGCCATGGTACCCACGTCGCGGGGACCGTCGGCGCGATCGACAACGGTTCGGGCGTGGTCGGAGTCGCGCCCGGAGTTCGCCTCTGGGCAGTGAAGATCCTCGACGACAACGGCGATGGGCTCCTGAGCTGGTACGTGTGTGGGCTCGACTGGATCGCCGCCCAGCGCGACCCCATCGATCCGACCCGCCCCCGGTTCGAGGCGGTGAACATGAGCGTCGCCAAGTGGGGCACGGACGACCGGAACTGCGGCAGCACCAACAAGGACGTCCTGCATGCCGCGATCTGCCGGCTCGTCGCGAGCGGCGTGACCGTCGTGGCGGCGGCGGGCAACGACTCGGCCAACGCGGCCTACCGTGTCCCGGCGGCGTATGACGAGGTGATCACCGTCTCGGCCCTCGCCGATACGGATGGCAAGCCCGGGGGGCTCGGCGGGAACCGCTGCCTTTCGTGGGGCTCGTACGACTCGGACGACACGTTCGCCGACTTCAGCAACTGGGGCGGCGATGTCGACTTGATCGCGCCGGGCAAGTGCATCTGGTCGACGATTCCGAGCGGCTACGGGTACAGCTCGGGCACGTCGATGGCGGCGCCACACGTCACGGGTGCCGTCGCGCTGCTCAAGGCCAGCCGGCCCGGCCTGAGCCCGGCCGAGGTCCGCGAGGCGCTGATCTATCTCGGCAACCTCGGCTGGAAGACCTCGAGCGATCCCGACACCGCCCACGAGCGGTTGCTCGACGTGTCGCGGATCGGGCCGCGCGGCGACTTCTCGATCGCCGCCGGCGCGAATGGCTCGACCGGCGAGGCCGGCGGCGCGGCCCGCGTCCCGCTCATGATTACCCGCACGACGACCTCCTTCGAGCGGATCCGGTTCGTGACCGAGGGTCTGCCGGCCGGCGCGACCGCGAGCTTCAGCCCTGGCAGCATCTACGGCTTCGGCAACCAGGCGACGACTCTCGTCGTCACGATTCCGTTCGGCACTCGGGCCGGCGCCTACCCGGTCACGGTCACGGCCTACGAGCACGGCAACGTCCGCAGCACGGTGGCCACGATCGACGTGAGATGGGACCTGCCGACCGCCCATCCGCCGACCGTCGTCACGCTCAGGAACGCGGTCCTCGGCACGTCCGTCCCATCGCTCGTCAGCTGGCCGCCTGCCACCGATCCGACGACCGCGATCGCCGGCTACGAGATGCAGCTCAGCGTCGACGGCGGGCCGTGGGGCACCACGATCCCGACGAGTGCCGGCGGCCGGAGCCTGGCCATCGGTCAGCGCGTCGGCCACACCTACGCGTACCAGGTGCGAGCTCGTGACGGCGTCGGCAACTGGAGCGCGTGGGCCGCAGGTCCCGCGACCAGCAGCACCCTCGTAGAGGATCGCGCTGCGTCCATCGTCTTTGCGGGCTGGATCCGGATTGCCGCCGCCGGGGCGTCGGGCGGCTCGACGACGTACACGACCAAGGCCGGCGCTCGAGCCCGGACCACGTTCAGCGGGCGCGGAATCGCGCTCGTGGCCTCGGTCGCCCCGGGCCGCGGATCGGCCGGGATCTACGTCGACGGCGTGCTTCGTGCCAACGTGAGCTTCAACGCCGCGACCGCTCGGAGCCGCGTCGTCCTGTACGCGACCTCGTTCAGCGCGGTCGGCAACCACACCTTCGAGGTCCGCGCCAGCGGCACCGGCCGGGTCGATCTGGACGCCCTCGTCGTCCTGCGCTGACCCGACTGGCGCCGCCCCTTCGACGGCGTGCGGCGCGCACCATGGGCGGACCTGTTGCCTCCGCGGGTATCATGCGGAACCGGCCGTGGCGCACGACCGGACGAACCGCTGGCCGATCGCACGAGGACCTGCCGTGGCACGCGCAATGTGGAAGGGAGCCATCCAGTTCGGGCTGGTGACCATCCCGGTGAAGCTGTACGTCGCGACCGAGTCGAACTACACGATCCGCTTCAATATGCTCCACGAGCAGGATCTGTCGCGGATCCAGATGAAGACCTGGTGCCCGGTCGAGGACAAGCCGATCTCGCGCGCCGACACCGTCAAGGGCTTCGAGTACGCCCCCGGCGAGTACGTCGTGATCACCGACGAGGACCTCGAGAAGGTTCCGCTCAAGACCGTCCGCGCGATCGAGATCGAGCAGTTCACGAAAAAGGACGACGACGAGGCCGCGAACACCCGCTTCGTCAAGCAGGCCTACTACGTCGAGCCCGACAAGATCGGTCGCAAGCCGTTCTACCTCCTCAAGTCGGTCCTCGAGGAAGAGGGTCTCACGGCGATCTGCAAGGTCGTGATCAAGGACCGCGAGGCCCTCGCCTCCTTGGACCCGTTCAGCGACACGATGCTCCTCACGACCCTCCACTGGCCTGAAGAGATCCGCACGACCAAGGAGCTCGACCTCCCGGACGAGGAGTACAGCTTCAAGCCGGCCGAGCTCGCGATGGCCCGCCAGCTCGTTTCGGCGATGACGGCTGAATTCGATCCGTCCCAGTACAAGGACGAGTACCACGACGCGCTCATGGAAGTCATCGAGTCCAAGGTCGGCGGCCGCGAGGTCAAGGCGCCGGCGCCCGTCGAGGAGGGCGGCAAGCTGATCGACCTGATGGCCGCCCTCGAGGCCTCGGTCAACGCCGCCAAGGCCGCCCGGACCGACACGCCGGTCAGCGTCGCTGACGCGAAGAAGGCGCGAGCCGGCAAGGCCGCCGCTCCGAAGACGGCGGCGAAGCGCGACACCGCCGCGGACGCCGACGAGGAGGCCGCGGCCCCGGCCAAGACGCGCAAGCGCAAGACCGCCTGACCAAGCGGCGATGCCGCTCGAGCAGTACCGTCGCAAGCGCGATTTCGGCAAGACCCCGGAACCCGCCGGGGCGAGCGAGCCGCCGCGCGGCACCGGCCGCTTCGTCGTCCAGCGCCACCGGGCGACCCGGCTCCACTACGACTTCCGCCTGGAGGTCGACGGCGTCCTCGTCAGCTGGGCGATCCCGAAGGGCCCGACGCTCGATTCGACGATTCGCCGGATGGCGGTGCATGTCGAGGACCACCCGATCGAATACTTCGACTTCGAGGGCGTGATCCCCGCCAGGCAGTACGGGGCCGGCGACGTCATCGTCTGGGATTGGGGCACATGGGAGCCCGAGGCTGAGACGCCCGATCCGGTGGCCGCGATCGCGAACGGCGAGCTGAAGTTCGTCCTCGACGGCCAGAAGGTCCGCGGTCGATTCACGATCGTCCGGACCAGTCGTCGCCCTGGGAGCGCACCGACGACCGCGTTCGAGGACGACAGCGAGCAGTGGCTCCTGATCAAGAAGAAGGACGCAGCCGCCGTTCCCGGCTGGGACGCGGAGGACCACCCGCAGAGCGTCCGCACGGGCAGGACGAATGACGAGGTCAAGGCCAACCGCGACGCGATCTGGATCAGCGAGCAGCCCGCCGCGGTCGCCGAGATCGACCTGGCCGGCGCCGTGGAGCGGCCGATGCCCGACCGGATCGAGCCAATGGCGGCGACGCTCGCGTCAAAGGGGTTCAGCGATCCCGACTGGCTGTACGAGATCAAGTGGGACGGCTATCGGGTCGAGGCGGTCGTCCGCGACGGCAAGGTCAAGCTATGGACTCGCAACCTCAAGGACGCGGAGACCTATTTCCCGGGCCTGCTCAGCCCACCGACCTGGATCGACGCGCGCGAGGCGATCGTCGACGGCGAGGTCGTCGCCCTCGACGAGGAAGGCCGGCCGGACTTCTCGTTGCTCCAGGAACGGATCAGCCAGCGGCGCGCCGGGTCGGGGGCCGCGAAGGGATCAGCCGGTCCGCTCGTCTATCAGGCGTTCGACCTGCTGTACCTCGACGGGCGGCTGCTTCTCGGGGTCCCGCTCGAGGATCGCAAGCGGCTGCTCCGGAGCGTGCTGCGCGAGACGAATCGCGTTCGCTTCGCCTCACACGTCGTCGGCGAGGGCGAGGCCTTCCTGGCGGCGGCGGACGTGCAGGGCCTCGAAGGGATGGTGGCCAAGCTCCGCCGCTCTCGCTACGAGCCGGGGAAGCGCTCGCCGGCCTGGCTCAAAGTGAAGATCCGGCCCGAGCAGGAGCTGGTCGTCGGCGGCTGGACGCCCGGCGAGGGCAACGCCCGTGACCTCGGCGCGGTCGCCGTGGGTGTCTACGACCAGAGCGGCAAGCTGCGGTTCGCCGGCAAGGTCGGGTCGGGGTTCACGGCATCGACCAGGAAGCGATTGCTCGCCGCGATGAAGCCGCTCGCGGTTGAGGATCCACCGTTCGATCCGCCGCCGCCGCAGGACTATCGCGGCCGCTGGGGCGGCGACCTGAACGGGATCACCTGGACGAAGCCGGAGCTCGTCATCCGAGCCGAGCTCGGCGGCTGGACCCGCGACGGCCATGTCCGCCAGACGTCGTTCAAGGGCATCGAGCTCGGCCGCGACCCGAAGCTGGTGGTCCGCGAGGAGGCCGTGTCGTCGGCGACGGCTGTGGAGGCGGCCGAGGCGTCCGAGCCCGAACCGCGCGAGAATCTGCCGATGAGCAGGGTGTCCGCTCCCGGCACGAAGCCCGCCGGCTCGAACGCCAGCGCCAGCGACCCGCCCCAGGCGGCCGAGCCGAGGGAGCTCGAACGGCTGGCGACGATGCCGGCCGAGGGCGTCTGGCATTCCGGCGGACCTAAGGGCGAGGACCTCAAGCTGACGAACCTCGACAAGGTCCTCTTCTCGCCGCCCGCCTCGGACCCGACGGTGGCGCCGGTCACGAAGCGCGAGCTCATCGCCTACTTCGCCCGGATCGCGCCGACGATGCTGCCGCATCTCGCCGAGCGGCCGCTCAACCTGCAGCGCTTTCCCAACGGAGCCGGCGGCCCGAGCTTCTGGCAAAAGGACATCCCATCTACCGCACCTGCCTGGCTCCGGCGCTGGCGCGAGGTCGGGGTCGCGGCGCGCGACGCGAACGAGCACCTGATCGCCGACCGTGTGGCCACACTGTGCTGGCTCGGTAACCAGGCCGCGTTCGAGATCCATGCCTGGACCTCGCGGCTCGAGGATCCGACGCGCCCGACGTTCGCGCTGATCGACGTCGATCCCGGCGCGAAGACGACGTGGGACGAGACGCTCGTGCTCGCGCGGCTCTACCGGACGGCGCTCGAACACCTCGGTGTCCGGGGCTACCCGAAGACGACCGGCAAGCGCGGGATCCAGGTCTGGATCCCGATCGAGCCGCGCTATTCGTTCGGGGACACCAGCCGCTGGGTCGAGGCCGTCAGCCGGGCCATCGGGGCGATCGTGCCCGAGCTGGTCTCGTGGGACTGGGCCAAGGCGAACCGCGCTGGCAAGGCCCGCCTCGACTACACCCAGAACGCCTCGATCAAGACCCTCGTCGCGCCGTACTCCGTGCGCCCGGCGCCGGGAGCGCCGGTTTCGGCGCCGATCAGCTGGGACGAGCTCGACGACCCGACGCTCCGACCGGACGGCTGGACGATTCGGACGATCGTCGAGCGGGTCGAGCGCCTCGGCGACCTGTTCGCTCCCGCCCAGACCGACCTCCAGGTCCTGCCGGAGGTCTAAGCCGGCTTGGTCGCCGCCTGCTGACGGGGACCCGCCTCAGCGCCAGGCGCGCGGCTCGGCGGGGCGGTAGGGGAGGACGAACCAGCCGAGTAGCGGCTCGCCGGTTGACTGGGTCAGGCCTGTCGGGCGGAGTGCCTCATCGACATGCAAGGTGATTGTCACGTCGTCACGGTCGGGCCAGTTCGGGTCGTACAGGCGCAGGGTCACCCCCCTCCCGTCCTCAGCGTAGCCCCAGGCGATCGCCTGGTGGTTCTTCGTCAGGTTGCGGGGATCGACCGCGGCCACCCGCACCAGCCCGATCGGGACCAGCCGGCCCGCGTCGAGCTCGGCCTTCGCCCGCGGCCACTCGCGCTCGAACGTCGAGCGCGCCCGGTCGCCGCCGAACGAGCCGCCGAGCGCCATCCGCATCCAGAACCGTGCCGGAACCGACAGCCAGGACAGGGACTCGACCTGGCGCCGGACGATCGAGGCGAACCGCGCGGACCCGTTCGCCGGCGGCTCGCGGTCCGGCGGGACGGGGAGCCCCGCGACGAACAGGTCGGCGACGGTGTACACCATGCCGCCGCACAGCCCTGTCGACGCGTCGCCGATCCCGACGACGCGCGGGTCGAGAGGTCCGAACTGGATCGTCGGACCCGCCGGCCAGGAATTCGCGAAATGAAACCCGTGGTCACTCGGCGTGAATCCCGGGACCGCCTGCTCGTGCACGGTCGCGATCCTAGCCCGACGGCGCCACGCGCGTCATCTCGCAGACCGGGCTGGACGACTCGCCGCCGCCGTCAGCCCGTGACAGTGACCCGGACGATCCCCGGCGGAACGCCGGCAGCCGCGAGCGACCCGGTCACCGGGTCGACGACATCGAGAACGAGCAGGTACTCGCCTGGGATCGGCGGGGCCACGACCGGCAGGTTGACTGCGACGCTCGACCCGGGCGCCATGCCCGGAGGCAGGATCGACGAGGCGACCGCTCCCGCCGGGGTCGAGATGCCCGAGGCGACGCCACCGAGGTCGACCCAGCGAACGACCAGCGTGGCGTGGCGGGCCGGGTCGCGCTCGGGGTTGCTGACCGATTGCGAGGTGCTCGGGCTGCCCCATGGTGTCCGGCCGAGATTCGCGACCCGGACGCCGAGGTCGAACGTTGCGCCGGCCGCGCTCGTCGCGGCCGCGGGCACGCCGTACGTCGCCGACTGGGCGGCCGTCACCCGCACGATGAGGGCGGGGATGAGCGCCTGGGTCGCGGCGTCGTAGGCGGTGCCATCGGGCTGATTGACGGTCGAGACCAGCCGGTACAGGCCGGGATTCGTCGGCACGGTGACCGCAACGGCGACCCCGCCGCTCGCGAGGCGCCTGGCCGGGACGGGCGCGACCAACTCGCCCTGTTGCTCGGGCACGACGAGATCGGTCGTCGGATCGGCCGCGGCGGTCGTGCCGGGATCGCGACCACCGGCCGGCGCCGGCGCGGCCGGGACGCCCGACGGCGCGGACGCCGCGACGGGGGACGGGGCAGACGTGCCACCGTCGAGCAGGTCCCAGCGGGTTCCGACCATCAGCGCCGCCGGGAGCAATGCCACCACGTCGCGGGCAATGGGCAGGACGAGCGTCGTCTTCGTTCCGGCGGTCGGCGGATCGATCAGATCTGGCGAACCGAACGTCACGCCGAGGCTGACCAGCGACGGCTCGACCACCGGCGTCGGCTCGTTCGCGCCCGGGATCGCGTTGCCGATGACCTGGTGGCTCGTAAGCGAGGCCTTCATAACGATCGAGCGGTGGAATCCCGAGCTGAGGTTATCCGGATCCATCTGGGCGATCGCGTCCTTCGTCCGTACCGACGCAAACTGGAGGAAGTGGTCGTTTCGGTTCGGGGCGCCCTTCCAGATCGCGTCGATCGACTGGCGGCCGCGGAGGACCGCGGTCAGGTAGTACCTGGGCGCCAGGTACGAGTCAGCGATGACGGCCCGGGCGCCCGCCTTGAAGAAGCCCGCGGCGTAGTTGTCGACCCGCTGCTGACCCTGGCCCAGGGTTCCCTCTGCGAGGCCCGGCTCGGTGTTGCCGCTTGCGTAGCAGAGGTGACTGAAGATCACGACCGCGTCGGGCGCGAGCTTGACCTGCGAGCCGATCTGCTCCTCGCCGAAGTACTGGTGCGAGTCGGCCGCGCCCGCATGCGGATTGAGCCCGAAACCGTCCTGGCTCGTCGGGTGAAGCGCGTCGCTGTAGACACTCGGCCAGCCGTTGCCGTGTCCGAGGTACACGACGACCGAGGCGCCCTGCATCGCGGCCTTGACATTGGCCCACGTCGCGTCCGGGGAGTAGACCTTGACGACGTTCGGCGTCAGCTTCACGGCCGCCGCAGCGGCCTCGTCCGCAAGCCGCCGGTAGTAGGGCGTTGCGCCTCCGGCGGGTCCGACGATCAGGACGACCTTCGGAGCCAGATCGTTGACGGCGACCACGCTCGTGGCGGCCGGCCCGACGAGGGCGACGACCGCGAGCCCGACAAGCAGCAACGATGAGACACGCGCGATTCGGGACACGCCAACACCGTTCTCCGAGGATCGGGCCCGAAGATAGCGGCTCCGATCGGCCCGGACCATACCAAGGGACTATTCACCCTCCGTTACCGGGAGGTTCACTGGCAGGACCTGTTGACGCCCGGCACCGCTTGCGCAATGCGCGGAAGCAGCAGCACCCGCCGAGGCACGCCCGCGCGCGAAACGACACTAACCTTTACGTGAACGGTAAGGTTGTGGCATCATGGCCAGTGCATGAGCCACCTCGACGACCCCGCGACCCAGACTGCCAACGCCGTCGCGGCGCCGTTCCTCCGGATCCAGGAGGTCGCGGCGGCCCTCGGGCTGACGACGCGCACCATCCGCTACTACGAGGAGCTCGGCCTCCTCGAGCCGGCCGGCCGCTCGGGCGGCGACTACCGCCAGTACGACGCCGACGACGTCGAGCGGCTGCGCTTCATCAAGGGCCTCCGTGACGACGCCGGTTTCAGCCTCGCCGAGATCGGCCAGCTGCTCGAGGATGAGGAGGCCCGGACCAGAAATCGCGACCGGTTCCGGACAACCTCCGACACCGCCGAGCGGCGGGGGATCATCGACGACGCCCTCGCGCGGGTCGAGCGCCAGATCGCCTCGCTCCGCGAGAAGGAAGGCCGGCTCACGGCGATGATCGCCGAGGCGGAGGAGCGGCGGCAGCACCTCACGGACCACCTGGCCGACCTCGACGCGGGCCGCGAGCCGGCGCCGCACACCCACGGTCGCGGGCAATGACGATCACCTTCAGCGGCGCTCGGGCGTTCCGCCACCGCAACTACCGCCTGTTCTTCGGCGGCCAGGCGATCTCGCTCGTCGGGACATGGATGCAACAGGTCGCCCAGGGCTGGCTCGTGCTCCAGCTGACGCACGACCCGCTCTGGCTCGGCCTCGTCTCGCTCGCCCAGTTCGGCCCGGTGATCATCCTCGGACTGTTCGGTGGCGTGATCGCCGATCAGCTCCCGAAGCGCAAGACCCTGATGACGACCCAGACGATCGCGATGATCCTCGCGTTCGTCCTGTTTGCGCTGACTGCGACCCATGTCGTCCAGGTCTGGCACGTGATGGTCCTCGGGGCTCTCCTCGGGATCTCGAACGCGGTGGACATGCCGGCCCGCCAGTCATTCGCGGTCGAGATGGTCGGGCGTGAGGACATGGCCAACGCCGTCGCGCTCAATGCCGCGCTCTTCAATGGATCGCGGATCCTCGGCCCGGCCGCGGCCGGGCTCCTGATTGGCGCGTTCGACATCTCGATCGCGTTCCTGATCAACGGAATCAGCTTCATCGCCGTGATCATCAGCTACTTCATGATGCGCCAGAGCGAGCTTCGCTCGATGCCGCCGGTGCCGCGGCCGAAGACGTTCGCGGCGGTGGTCGAGAACCTCGCCGAGGGCGCCCGTTACGTCCGGACGACGCCGACGGTCCTCCTCGCGGTGAGCATCGTCGGGCTCGCGGCGACCTTCGGCATGAACTTCCAGGTCCTCATCCCGCCGCTCGCCGACAGCGTCCTCCATGTCGGTGCGTCCGGCTATGGGTTCCTGATGGCGGCATCGGGTGTTGGATCGACCGTCGCGGCCCTGTGGGTCGCCTTCCAGCGCCGACCCGGCCCGCGCCCGATCGCGTTCGGTGCGATCGCGCTCGGGCTCGGTTCGATCGTGCTCGCCCTGTCGACATCGTTCGGGCTCGCGCTGTTCGCGATGGTGATCGCCGGCGCGGGCAGCATCGCGATGGCGGTCTCGGCCAACACGACGATCCAGCTCGCCGTCCCCGATCAGCTCCGCGGCCGCGTGATGAGCTTCTACACGACGATCTTCGCGGCGTCGGTGCCGGCCGGCGGCCTGCTCATGGGCGCGATCGCCTCGGCGTGGGGCGTGCCGTTAGCGTTGGGGATCGGGGCGATCGTGACGACCGCGATCGGCGTCGGCGGCTGGTTCTGGCTCGGCCGGATCCGCGCGTCTCAGCGGCTGGCCGGCGAGCGCAACCGCGCCGCCAAGCTGGCCGCATCCGCGATTGCTGCCGCCGACATCGGCGCGATCGACCCGGAAGGCCGCTCCGCGGGCTCGATCACGAGCGCGCGCCCGCGATAGGGTCTCAGGACGCTTGGAGGAACCGCTCCAGGCGGATGGCAAGTCGGAGGCGATCTGGACGTTGGTCTTCCCGTCCAGGCAGGCCGATCGAGGAGCCGTCGATTTGTTGGAGACCCACGATGAGCATCGGTCCGTCGGACTCAGCCAGGATCGATGGCCGGACGACGACTCGGTAGTCCGGGGTCACCGTGAAGAAGAATTGATCGAATGCCGCGTGATGCAGCTTGCACAGCGCCATTCCGTTGCTGACGATCGGTTCACCAGCGTCAGAGTCCGCCGTGATGTGCGCCGCGTCGAGCAGTTCTCGATGCCGGAGACTGCAAAGAGCGCAGCGACCTCGGTAAGCGTCAACGACTCGGCGACGAAACTCCGCTTGGAAAAGGCGCTGTCGGACCGTCCTAGTTGCGTATTCACGACGGAGCGGCTCCTCGTCGAGCATAGCCACCGGTGGCGGGCCTTCCAGGACCCACGATTCATCCACGTTCACCGTGAACATCAGGGCCTGGGCGTCGTCCCCGACGACATACACCGGAAATGTCGCGAGGTAGTGACCCAGATCCGTTCTGAAGAAATAGATGAGCGGCGTTCGGTCGGCCATCGCGCGGCGCAGACCAAGATTGTCGCGATGGGCGGGATCGGTTCCGCGATAGGCGTACCGCAGGCGATTGCCAACAACGTCGACGCTGTCCGCGTACGGCCCCGAAGGAATGGTCGTGATCGAAAGGGGCGTTCGGAAACCTGCTGGGCTCCAGATTCCCTGCGGTCCGAGAACAGGAATCCGGACTCCGTTGAGATCGAAGCCGCGAGCGAGGACGGTGCGCGTCAGTTCACGCGACGGTGCCCCGAGGTCGGTCAACCATTCGAATGCGGCAAGTCTTGCGCGCCATTCGCGATCTTCCATTCGGCCAGGATACGCGCGAGGGATCCGCACTCGTCGCCCGCGAGCGATCGGCAAAGGCTCAATCGGGCCAGATCGAGGCATCCGCCTTCTGCGCCAAATCGAGCCGCAGGGTCGATCTCCCAGTCCGAGATGGCCCGGCAAATCAGACCGAGTCCTACGTGCTCACCGGCCGAGCAAATGCGCCAGCCCGGTTCGGCGGCGAAGCCACACGCCGGGCCCTTCGGGCAGACGCCCTGATCGGGGTCTAGTAGGGCCAGCCCGGCGAGGTCGGCTGGCGACATCCCTAGCCGCGCACGACCTCGCGGTCGAACCGCTCGGCCGCCGCGACGTACGCCCCAGCGGAGTCGGCGAGGAAGAAGATCGCCAGGTGCTCGACGCCGAGGTCGGCCCACTTCGCGATCTCCGCTCGAATGTCGTCGGCCGAGCCGCTCATCGTGTAGCCCGACGCGGCCGCCGCCTCAGCCGGCGCGTCGAGCGCGACCCGGACTCGGGCCGACAGCAATGGCATCGGGCGACCGGCGGCCTCCGCCGCGGCCCGAATGACGGGTAGCCGCTTCGCATACGCCTCCGGGCCGGTCCCCGATGAGTGATAGCCGTCCGCGACACGGCCGACCCGCTCGAGCGCCGCCGGCGCCTGGCCGCCGATCCAGATCGGCAGCGAGGACCGCTGTGCCGGAAGCGGCCCGAAGATGTAGTCGTCGAGCGGATGGAACCGCCCCGCGAAGGGCTCGCCGGAGCCCGACCACAGATGGCGCCATAGCGCGATCGTCTCCTCGAGATAGGCCCCCCGCGCATGGAACCGATCGGCGGCGCCGAGGTTGGCGAACTCCGTCGCGTTCCAGCCGACGCCGATGCCGGCGATCACCCGGCCGGCCGACAGGGCGTCGAGCGTCGCGAGCTCCTTGGCAAGGATCACGGCGTTGCGCTGGGGGACGACAAGGACGCTCGTCCCGAGCCGGAGGCGCGGATGTCGGGCGCCGACCCAGGCGAGAGTCTCGATCGCGTCGAAGTTGATCTGGTACTCGGCGCTGCCGGGGCTGCGGTCGATCAGGACGTGGTCGGTGGTCCAGATGGCCTCCCAGTCGAGCCGGTCGGCGGCATCTCCGGCGTCGTTGATCGCCTCGGCCGAGCCGAGGGCGGTGAAGTTGGGAAGGCACAGTCCGTATCGCATACGGCGAAGCGTAGGTCGTCGCGGCGCTCGTCGCTCGGGCGCCGGCCGCTGCTGGCGATCGACGGGGAGGAACACCGGCGAGATCGCCGTTCGATGCGCAGGGGGGCTTGACGCACTCATCATGGTTGACCATCATGACAGACCATGAGAGTCGTGACACCAACGGACATGCGAAAGCGCCTCGGCGAGATCCTCGACGCCGCCTCGGCCGGCGAGCGGATCCTGATCGAGCGAGACCACAAGCCCATCGCCTGGCTGGTCTCGCCGGAAGATGGCCGCCGCTTCGACGAGGACAAGGAGGCGCGGATCGCGCGGTCGCTTGCCGCGCTCGATCGGCTTGACGAACTCAGCCAACGATTGGCTCGCGAGTACCCAGCTCCGAACGACGGCTTGACGGCGGCGGAGTGGCTTGCCCAGGAACGCGAACGACGGACCGATCAAATCGAGGAGGCGGTCCGATCCGTTGGCAAGGCGGAAGAGCAGTGACCCGCGGCATCGTTCTGGACGCATCGGTCGCGCTCACGTTCCTTCTCCGTCAGCGCGGCCTCGAAGACGTCAAGAATCGAGTTCGAGCTTGGGAAGTCTCGGGAACGGAAATTCGGGTGCCCTCGCCGTTTTGGCTTGAGGTCTCGAACAGCCTGCTGCGGCGCCACCGTCTCGAGGGCCGGTCGGTCATCGAGGCGATCCACCAATTGGACGACCTTGGCATCGAGACCGTCCAGGTCGATCGTGCAATGGCGCTCCTTGCGATCGATCGAGCGGAACGGTTCGGCTTGACGACGTACGACGCAACCTATCTGGCCCTCGCAGAGTTGGTCGACGCCCGTCTGTACACCGCGGATCGCGCGCTACTGGCGGCCGCTGGATCTCGTGGTCTGCAGGTTGTCGGTGGTACGGACCATCGCGTGTCCGAAGCCCCGGTGCCGTATGGCGCCGAGCGACGACCGACATGGCCCGACTACTCAGGCGCTTCTGCGTATCTCGCGCAGCTTCGCGCCGAGGCCCGCCGACCCGCCTGATCGCACCTCCCGCCTACCATTCCGCCATGCCCAACCGACTCGCCGGCGAGACCAGCCCGTATTTGCTCCAGCACGCCCACAACCCGGTCGACTGGTACCCGTGGGGACCCGAGGCGCTCGGCCGGGCGCGCGAGCTTGACCGCCCGATCTTCCTTTCGATCGGCTACGCGGCATGCCATTGGTGTCACGTCATGGAGCGCGAGAGCTTCGAGAACGCTGCAACGGCGGCTGACATGAACCGGGACTTCGTCGCGATCAAGGTCGATCGGGAGGAGCGCCCGGATCTCGACCAGGTCTACATGGGCGCGGTCCAGGCGATGACCGGCCAGGGCGGCTGGCCGATGAGCGTATTCCTGACGCCGGACGGGCGGCCGTTCTATGGCGGGACCTACTTTCCATCGCAACCCCACCACGGCCTGCCGGCGTTCCGCGACGTCCTCGCCGGCGCCGCCCGAGCCTGGCGCGAGCGGCGGCTCGAGGTCGTGGCCGCCGGCAAGCGCCTCGTCGACACCCTCGTCGAGCAGAGCCGCCTGCCGACCGACGGCCCCGCACCGACCGCGGACCTCCTGGCCGGCACGGTCGACGCGCTCCAGGCCAAGTTCGACAGCCTGAACGGGAGCTGGGGCGGCGCCCCGAAGTTCCCGCAACCGATGACGCTCGACTTCCTGCTCGCGCGGATCGCCGCCGGTGACCGGCGCCCCGTCGCAATGGTTCGGTACACGCTCGACCGGATGGCCGACGGCGGGATCCACGACCAGCTCGGCGGCGGCTTCCACCGCTACGCGACCGACCCGATCTGGCTCGTCCCGCACTTCGAGCAGATGCTCTACGACAACGCCCAGCTTGCCCGGACGTACCTGCGGGGCTGGGCGGTCCTTGACGTCGACCGCTATCGCGACACCGCGGTCGGCGTGCTCGAGTACCTCCTGCGCGAGCTCCGCCGCGACGACGGGACGTTCGCCGCCAGCCAGGACGCGGACACCGGCGGCGTCGAGGGCGCGACGTTCACTTGGACGGCGGAGGAAATCCGCGACGTCTTCGGCGAGGGTGAGGCGGCGGCCGACGAGTTCGCGGCCGTGTATGGCGCTCGCGACGCGGGCAACTGGGAGGGTCGGACCATCCTGTCGCGGCTCCAGCCGGCGGCCGGCGAGGACGGCTTGATCGCCGATCCGGAGCGCGAGGCGCGGCTCGTGGTCGCGCGTGAGCGGCTGCTGGCGCGGCGTGCCACGCGGCCTCAGCCCGCCCGCGACGACAAGGCACTCGCCGCGTGGAACGGCCTCGCGATCGGCGCACTGGCCGATGCCGCGCGGCTCCTCCCGTCGCCCGCCGCGGAGCGGTATCGCGCGGCCGCGACCGAGGCCGCCGACGCGATCCTGGTCGGCCTGCGCCGACCGGACGGCCGACTCGGCCGCTCGTGGAAGGACGGACGCTCGACCGGCGAGGGGGTCCTCGAGGACTACGCCGACCTCGCGGACGGGCTGCTCGCTCTGTACGAGGCTTCCTTCGACGAGCACTGGTTCCTCGTCGCGCGCGAGCTCGCCGACACGATCCTCGAGCACTTCGCCGATCCAGCCGGCGGGTTCTTCGACACGGCCGACGACCATGAGGCGCTCGTCACGCGGCCGAAGGACCCCCAGGACAACGCGACGCCCTCAGGCGGCTCGATGGCGACCCGGGTGCTCCTTCGCCTTGGAGCGCTGACCGGCGACGCTCGCTACGGCGCTGCCGCCGAAAGGGCGCTCGCCACGGTCGCGGCCTACCTCGACCGCTATCCGACCGGGTTTGCGAACTGGCTGTCGGCGGCGGAGTTGGCGGTCGGCGGGATCGCCGAGATCGCGATCGTCGGCGCGCCCGGAGATCCAGCGACCGACGCCCTCCTCGCCGAGGTGCGTCGCGGCGGGCGAGCCGACCTCGTCGTCGCGCTCTCCGCCGACCCCGGTGGTTCGGCGATCCCTCTCCTTGCCGACCGAACCCGGATCGACGGCAGCCCGACCGCCTACGTCTGCCGGGCGTTCACGTGCCGGCTGCCCGTCACGGACGCGGCGGCCCTCGCGGTGCAGCTCGCCGAACGGGCTGTCGCGTCGCCGTGACGGCATCGGCGGCCGAGCCCCACCCCGCGGCCACGGTCATCGTCCTGCGACCGGCCGAGTCGGGGCACGAGCCGGAAGTGCTCCTGACACACCGTCCGGCGACGATGGCATTCGCGGCGGGCCTGCAGGTGTTCCCCGGCGGCCGGGTCGATGCCGCGGACGCCGACCCGAGGCTGGCCGAGCGCTCCGCGCGCAGCGCCATCGAGGCCGCCCGGGTCCTCGGCGGGAACGTCGAGCCCGCTGCCGCCCTGGCGCTCCATGTCGCGGCGATCCGCGAGCTCCACGAGGAGGCCGGCGTGTGGCTCGGTGATCAGCCAGCCGGGCAAGCCACCCACTTGTGGACGGACCGGTTGTCCCCGATCGCCCACTGGACGACCCCGTCATTCATGCCGCGCCGGTTCTCGACGTGGTTCTTCGTGGCCGACCTGCCGCCCGGCGCCAAGCTGTCGTTCGCGCCCGACGAGGTCGAGGCCCATCGCTGGGTGACGCCGACGATCGCGCTCGAGCAGCTGGCCGCGGGCGACATCAAGATGTGGATCCCGACGGTGAGCGCCCTGCATCTGCTGATCGAGCTGGGCGCCGCGACCGCTGCCGAGGTCGCGGAGCGGCACGTCATCGGGCGCGCGACGTCGCCGCAGATCGAGGTGGTCGGCCCGGCCGAGACGCGCATCACCTTCGGATCGGCGGGCGGGGTTCCAGGCCGAACGGGGTTGGCCCAGATCCTTGGCCGGCGCGATCTCGTCGTCGTCGACCCCGGCGATCCTTCCGAGTCGGTCATCGACGCCATTACCGACGTCGTCGCTCGGCATGGCGGCACGATCCAGGCGATCGTGCTGACGGCCGCGGATCCGGCCCATGGCGCGGCGGCCGACGCGCTTGCGATTCCGCTCACGATCCCGATCCTCGTGGCGCCAGGGGGAGGCCGCCACCTGCCCTACGCGACCCGCGAGCTTGCCGAGGCGGAGCGGCTGCCGGCCGATGTCGAGCTGCGAGTCCGGCTCGGACCGGTGGGTTCCGGTCGGCTGACGATCGAGGCTCCGTCAGCGGGGGAGTGACGCGCCGAGGTTGCGGATGAACGTGAGCGCGACCTCGACCTCGGCCGCGGGTGCGTACGGACCGGGCATCAGGAAGCACGGCCGACCGGACAGCGCGACGCCGTCGAGCTGGCCCCACGATTCGGCCAACGACCGCGCGGCGACGATCTCGGCGGCCCGCTTCCAGACGAACACGACCGCCGCCGGCCGCCAGATCGCGACCTTCTGCCAGAGTGGCCCGACGCCCGCGCGAAGGACCGGGTCGGTCGCCTCGTCGCGTGCGGTCGGCGTCTTCAGGAGGTCGGTGACGCCGTGGCCTGCGGCGATGAGCGCGTCGTCGGCCGTATCGATGTCCGTGTCGAGCGGCAGGATCGTCGCGGTCATCAGGCGCCGCCAGAACGTCCGCCCGAGCCGGCCCTGGAAGTAGTGGCCGGCCTCGACGCTGACCGGCGACGGGTTCAACCCGATGAACAGCAGGTGGTCCCGAAGCGGCGGAAGGTCGGCGAGGGTCTCGACCGGCGCGCCGTCGACCTCGATCGTCGTGCGGTGCGGGCCAGGTCCGGGCCGCTCGAGGAGCCGCTCGATGGCGGAGGGATCGTCCATGGTCGCTCAGGGTATCCGGGAGCCGCGGCTGCGGTCGCGAGGCCCCGCCCCGGACCCGTGCCGGGCGAACCGCGGATCGCTCCCAGGCGCCGGACTTCCTGCGCTCAGGAACCAGTCGCCTGCTACGGGAGAATCGTCGCCGAATCCTTGGTCGCTCAGGAACGACCCGCCTGAGCGCGAATTCCCCGCCACTTCCCCGAGCTCGCGGGAGTCCGGGCGGCCAGAGGCCGGCTGCGCAACAGGCGGGTGTCGCCTGAGCGGCAGAAATCCTGGCGCGGATCGGTGGCGGGGGGACCCGGCGGGCGGCACCCAGCCGCCGCGGCTCACAGGGTGAGTCGACACCCCTGCCCGGACTCCGTCGAGATCGATCCCCAGCTCGCGACGCCGGGCTCGTCGAGGCCGCTCCGGGTTGGGTCGACTCAGGCGGGCGGATCGCCCGGCGTGTTGTCGTCGCGCAGCTTGCCCGCCTCGGCCCGCGCCTCGCGGACGCCGCGACCGAGCGCCTGTCCGATCTTCGGAAGCGTCTTCGGGCCGCGCCAGATCAAGACGGCGACGAGGACGATGATCAGCACCACGAGGACGTCGGATCCCATGGGCGGATGGTACTCGCCTCAGGCCTTCAGACGGAGGGCGACCGGGATGACGAGCCGGAGGGCCGTCCGCGTGGGCGAGAACGAGACCACCTTGTTGTCGACGAGACCCTGTTCACGAGCCGCCGCCATCACCTCCACGTCGCGCAGGGTCGCCGCCTTGCCCTTGCGCGACACGATCCAGATCGCGCCGGCCGGCCGGATCCGCGTCCGCAGCTCGGCGAGGGCAGCCAGATCGGCGGTGCTGTCGGCCGCGAGCAGCACGATGTCGGTGGCGGGCATCGGTCGCCCGACCGTGATGTCGCTCGTTCGCTCCGCGACCTGGGCCCCGAAGGCTCGATCCGTCCGTTCGTCGTCGTCCTCGAGCGAGCCGACAATCGCGACCCGCATCCCGGGCCGGATCCCGAGCTTGTCAAGGAGGGGCGTGGTGTAGACCCGTTCCATCGCCGGTATCGTGCCATCCATGTCCCACGCTCCGCTGCTCGTCTTCGGTCCGCGCTCGCTCGACTATGACTTCGGCCCGGCCCATCCCCTGACGCCGCGCCGGTTCGGGCCCGGCATCGACCTCCTCCGGGCCGTCGGCGCGGAGCCCGGCCTCGCCCCCGAGCCGGCAACGGACCAAGAGCTGCTCCTCGGCCATACCCGCGCCTACGTCGACGTCGTGAAGCGCTTCTCCGAGTTCGACCACGGCTGGGTCGAGCCCGAGGCGGGCATCGGTCCGGGCGGCGACGACCCGCCCTTCCCGGGCATGCACGAGGCGGCGGCCGCGGTTGCCGGCGGCTCGCTCCGGGCGATCGAGGCGATCCTCCGCGGCGATGTCGAGCATGCGTTCCATCCCGGCGGCGGCCTCCACCATGCGATGCCCGGCCGGGCATCGGGCTTCTGCATCTACGACGATCCAGCGCTCGCGATCGCCCGGGCGCGCCTCGACGGCCGGCGCGTCCTGTACATCGACCTCGATGTCCACCACGGCGACGGCGTCGAGGCGATCCACGCGTCCGATCCGGGCGTGCTGACGCTGTCGTTCCACGAGAGCGGCCGCTACCTGTTCCCGGGCACAGGCTTCGCCGACGAGCTGGGGAAGGGCAGCGCGGCCGGGACCGTCGTGAACGTGCCCCTCGAGCCCGACACCGGCGAGACGGCCTGGCTCGAGGCGGTCCGCACCCTGGTTCCGGAGCTGGCGGCAACCTTCGGGCCCGACCTGATCGTGTCGCAGCACGGCGCCGACAGCCATGCCTGGGACCCGCTCGCCCACCTCCGCAACACGACGTCCGCGATGGGCGAGGCAGCCCGGCTGGTCGACGCGGTCGCTCACCGCGAGGCCGGTGGACGCTGGCTGTCGACGGGCGGCGGCGGGTATGGCGTCTACGCGGTGGTTCCGCGGATGTGGTCGCTCGTGTGGCTCGCGGCCGCCCACCGGGATGTGCCCGATCGCCTGCCCGCGGCCTGGCGGGAGCGCTGGGCGGACGAGGCGGCGCGGTACGGGACCCGCTCCCTTCCCATGGCCTTCACGGATCCTCCGAACGCGGGAGAGCCAGCGTCGCGGTCACAGGACGCGGCCGAGCGCCAGTCGCGGCTGACCACGGCCATCGTCCGCGAGCTGGTCGTGCCGCGACTCATCCGGGCCGCGGTCGAGCGCGGCTGGTGGGACCCTGCCGCGTGGCGGTCCTCGTCTTACCCGTCTTTGTCATCGGAACCCATGGCGCCCGATCCCACGGCGACGCCCACGATCCTTCCCGCGGTCGACGCCACAACCTGGGAGCGTCTCGGGCTCGTCTGGCGGGTCATTGCCCCGGCGCTGCCGGCCGCCGCAGGTGCTCTCGTAGGCGCGGCCCTCAGCCACGGCGCGCGGGTCAGCGTGGCGATCGTCGCCGGGCCGCACGTCGTCGGCATCGCCATCTCCGCATCGACGCCGGGCCGCGAGGACGAGGAGGAGCTGTTCGCACTCGGTGTCGCGCCGGCGTGGCGAAGGCGAGGGCTCGCCACCAGCCTGCTGCGAGCGCACGTCGACGCCGGAGAACCGGGCCGGGCCATGCGTGCGTCTGTGACCGTCGCCGAGCGTGACGTCGTCGAACCCCTCGATCGGGTATACCGGGCTGCGATCGCGCGGCGCCTCCTGGAGCATGCGGGCTTCGCGGTCGATCGCGCCCCAGACCCGATCGGCCGGCTCGATCCGTTCGCGCTCGTCGGCCGTAGATCCTGAGCGGCCGCCGGGAATCCGAAGACCCGGGTGGGGGACCCGGGTCAGTCGGAGCGGTAGCGTTCGAAGATCAGCCTGGTGCGGGTAGCGGCTCCGCGGGCCGGCCCGTCGACACCCGTGCGCGCCACGGGGTCCCGAGCATCGGGAGGAGGTATCGGTCGACGCCGTAGTAGCCGGCGACCTTCCAGGCGAGCATCAGCCCGATCGCCATCGTGAACAGGACCGGGTTGGTCGAGGCCGAGCCCGCGAGCAGGAAGCTCATGTTCATCAGGGCCCCGAAGAACGCCGCGACTCCGACGAGGGCGCCGACGAGGAGCCCGATCCCGATGGCCAGCTCACCGAAGGCGACAAGCCACGCGAACCAGGTCTCGTGATGGCCGTTCAGCAGGAAGTTGATGAAGTCGCGGTACCACTCGAACGAGATCGGGCCCTTTGCCGTGGTCGGATCGACCTTGACGGCGTTCGTCCAGTAGCCGGCGAGCGCCGAGCCGCCGTCGGTGATCCAGCCGCCGCCCGTGATCTTGTGCCAGCTGGCCTCGACCCAGGCGAAGCCGAGGAAGAGCCGGATCGGAAGCCAGAAGAGACCGGCCGCCTTGTTGGAGAAGAGATAGCGAGTGAAGGCCGGCCCCTCGACCTGGACCTCTTCGTTCCCGGCGCTCTTCCGGTCGCCGAACATCAGGACGACGATGGTGATGAAGAGGACCCAGAAGATCAGCGTCGCGACGGTCCGAAGCGTCGGGCTGATCTGCTCCGGGTTGAACCAAGGGTTCTCCATCCAGAACAGGATGATCGCGACAACGATGCCGATCCCGGTGACATACCTGCGATATGAAGACATCTGGTCCCTCCTGTCGTCGCCGCGCCCAAGTCGGAATCTCTTGGATTCAACGGTGGCGTGCTCTGCCGAGACTGTCAGCCACGTACCGGGCATAGCCCATGGGCGGATCGGCCCGTCCGCGGAGTGCCGAATCGCCCGATCGTCCAGGCGGTAGCCCAGCCGCGTGCGGCCAAATCGAACGGATGGTCGCAATCGATGGCGACCTCTATACTTCCGACTCCCGTGGCCACCGAAACGATTCCGCCCGCCGCGTCATCGCGTCGCCGGCCCGCCGGCCCGCCGCCCGCGGATCCGCTTGCGCCGTTTTCGCCGGCCGTCCGGGCCTGGTTCGAGAGCTCGTTCGCCGCGCCCACCCAGGCCCAGGCTGAGGGTTGGGCCGCCATCAGCGCCGGTGACCACACCCTGATCCACGCTCCGACCGGCAGCGGCAAGACGCTCGCCGCGTTCCTCTGGACCCTCGACCGCCTCGCGACGACCCCGCCTCGACCGGCGCCGACGAAGGCGCAGCCCGGAAGCGTCCGCGTCCTGTACATCAGCCCGCTCAAGGCCTTGACCTACGACGTCGAGCGCAACCTCCGGGCCCCCCTCGCCGGCATTGCCCTGGCGGCGGCCCGGCTCGGCGAGCCGGCACCGGACATCACCGTCGCCAGCCGGACCGGCGACACCCCGGCCGAGGATCGCCGCAACCTCGCCCGGCGACCGCCGGACATCCTGATCACGACCCCTGAATCGCTGTACCTGATGCTCACGAGCCAGGCCCGAGAGGTGCTGCGCGGCGTGGAGCACGTGATCGTCGACGAGATCCATGCGATCGCGGGCTCGAAGCGCGGCGCCCATCTCGCGCTCAGCCTCGAGCGGCTCGAGAAGCTTGTCGGCGCGCGCGAAGGCGCGACTCCGCCCCAGCGGATCGGCCTCAGCGCGACCCAGCGCCCGCTCGAGCTGATCGCCCGATTCCTCGGCGGGACCGGGCCTGGACGCGAGGTAACCGTTGTCGACGCCGGCGCCCGCAAGCCGCTCGACCTCCAGGTCATCGTCCCGATCGAGGACATGACGAAGCCCGGCGAGCTGCTCCCCCTGGACCAGCAGCCCGGCGGCCCAGCCACCGCCCCGGAGGCGCGGGTCAGCATCTGGCCCGCGATCCACCCGCGGATCCTCGATCTGATCCGGTCGCACCGCAGCACGATCGTCTTCACGAACAGCCGGCGATTGTCCGAGCGGCTCGCCCAGCGCCTGAATGAGCTCGCCGGCGAGGAGCTGGTTCGCGCTCACCACGGGAGCGTCGCGCGCGAGCAGCGGATCCAGATCGAGGAGGACCTGAAGGCCGGCCGATCGCCGGCGATCATCGCGACGAGCTCGCTCGAGCTCGGCATCGACATGGGCGCGGTCGATCTCGTCATCCAGGTCGAGTCGCCGACATCGGTCGCGCGCGGGCTCCAGCGGGTCGGCCGGGCCGGGCACCAGGTCGGCGCCCCGAGCAAGGGGGTGATCTTCCCCAAGTACCGCGGCGACCTCCTCGAGGCCGCGGTCGTAGCGCGCCGGATGCACGAGGGCGCGATCGAGGCGACCGCGATCCCGCGCAACCCGCTCGACGTCCTCGCCCAGCAGATCGTGGCGATGACCGTGATGGATCCATGGACGGTCGACGATCTCCTCGCGACCGTGACCCGCGCAACGCCCTACGAGACTCTCAGCCGCGAGGTTCTCGACGGCGTCCTCGGGATGCTCAGCGGCGCCTACCCAAGCGACGAGTTCGCCGAGCTCAAGCCCCGCATCACCTGGGACCGCACGACCGATGTGATCGCCGGCCGGCGCGACGCCCGGGTCGTGGCCGTGACGAGCGGCGGGACGATCCCGGATCGCGGCCTGTTCGGGGTGTTCATGGTCGGCGAGGCGGGCACGCCCGGCCGGCGGGTCGGCGAGCTCGACGAGGAGATGGTCTACGAGAGCCGGACCGGCGAGGTGATCACGCTCGGCGCCAGCAGCTGGCGGATCGAGGAGATCTCGCACGACCGGGTGATCGTGTCCCCCGCGCCGGGCGTGCCTGGCAAGCTGCCGTTCTGGCACGGCGACGCGGTCGGCCGTCCGATCGAGCTCGGGCGGGCGCTCGGGGCGTTCGTCGCCGAGGCCGACGCAGACCTCGGGCGCGGCGCCCGAGGGCGGGCATCCATCATCGGCCGGCTCCGGGAGCACCACGATCTCGACGCCTGGGCGGCCGAGAACCTCGTCGCCTACCTCGAGGACGAGCGTGAGGCGGCCGGCGCCCTGCCGACCGACAAGCGGATCGTGGTTCAGCGCTTCCGCGACGAGCTCGGCGACTGGCGGCTGGTGCTCCTCACTCCGTTCGGCGGCCGGGTCCACGCCCCGTGGTCGCTCGCTCTTGAGGCGCGCCTCGGCGAGCGGCTGGCGAGCGACGTCCGGACGATCTGGTCCGACGACGGGATCGCGATTCGGTTGCCCGACGGCGACGACGTCATCGCGATCGCCGAGGAGCTGCTCTTCCCCGATCCCGAGGAGGTCGAGGACATCGTCGTCGGCCAGGTCTCGTCATCGGCGCTGTTCGCGTCGCGCTTCCGCGAGAACGCGGCCCGGGCGCTCCTCCTGCCGCGCCGCCGTCCGGGCACCCGGACGCCGCTCTGGCAGCAGCGGCAGCGGGCGGCCGACCTGCTCGCGGTCGCCTCGCGCTACGGCAGCTTCCCGATCCTCGTCGAGACGTATCGCGAGGTGCTCTCCGACGTGTTCGACCTGCCCGCCCTGCGCGAGGTCATGGGCGCCGTCGCCCGGCGCGAGATCGCGATCCACAGCGTCGAGACCGCCAAGGCGAGCCCATTCGCGAGCTCGCTCCTGTTCGACTACGTCGCGGCCTACATGTACGACGGCGACGCGCCGCTGGCCGAGCGCCGCGCTGGCGCGCTCACCCTCGACCGCGATCTCCTCCGCGAGCTTCTCGGCCAGGAGGAGCTTCGCGAGCTGCTCGATCCCGACGCCCTCGCCGACCTCGAGCTCAACCTCCAGCTCTTGACCGAGGACCGGTTGGCTTCGACGGCGGACCAGCTGCACGATGTCCTGCGCCGCCTCGGCGACCTCTCGGCCGACGAGATCGCCGCCCGGTCCGAGGGCGGTGCGGCGGCCGGCGACGCGTGGCTGACGGAGCTGATCGCGTCGCGCCGGGCCGTCGCCGCGCGAATCGCCGGCGACGAGCGCTGGATCGCGATCGAGGACGTCGCCCGCTACCGCGACGGAGTCGGCGTCTCGACGCCGGCCGGCGTCCCGGATGCGTTCCTCGTGCAGGCAGCAGGCGCCCTCGAGGGCCTGCTCGCCCGGTTCGCCCGGACTCACGGCCCATTCCTCAGCCCCGAGCCGGCGCGCCGCTGGGGTTTGCCAATCGGGGTCGTGGAGGACGCCCTCGAGCGGCTGCTCGCGGCCGGGACGATCCTGCGCGGCGAGTTCCGGCCAGGCGGCGCCGAGCGCGACTGGATCGATCCTGACGTCCTCCGGCTGCTTCGCCGGCGGTCGCTCGCCCGGCTCCGGCGCGAGGTCGAGCCCGTCGATCCGGCGGCCTTCGCTCGGTTCCTGCCGGCCTGGCAGGGGATTGCTCCGCTCGGCGAGCCGGCGGCGACGCTCCGGCCGCAAGCCGCCCTCGAACGCCTGGCGGAGGTGGTCGACCAGCTGGCGGGCATCGCGCTGCCGGCGTCGGTCCTCGAGCGCGACATCCTGCCGGCCCGCGTGCCCGGCTACCAGCCGCGCCTTCTCGACGAGCTCGGCGCCCTGGGCGAGGTGACGTGGGTGGGGTGGGGGAGCCTCGGCCGCGACGACGGTCGGATCGTGCTCGTGCGGCCCGGTCGCGAGCTCCTGCGTCCGGCAGGCCTGCCGGACGGGGTTACATCTCCGTCGGAGCCGCGCCATCAGCGGATCCGCGAGCATCTCGCCACGCGCGGCGCGTCCTTCTACCGGGAGCTGTACGTCGCTGCGGGCGGCGGTCTGGACCGCGACATTCTCGATGCGCTGTGGGACCTCGTCTGGGCCGGCGAGATCACGAACGACACGTTCGCCCCCCTGCGCGCCCTGCGCTGGAAGCGGACCGCCCGCGACCGGAGCCGGCGGCCTGGCCGGCTGACCTCGCTCGGGCCGCCCGAAGCGGCCGGTCGCTGGTCGCTCGTCGGGTCGCCGCCGGGCTCGTCGACTGAGCGGATGCACGCGACAGCGCTCGCCCTCCTCGACCGCCACGGCGTCGTGACGCGAGAGGCAGTCGCCGCCGAAGGGATCGAGGGTGGCTTCTCTGCGGTGTACGCGATCCTCCGCGCGATGGAGGAGGCCGGCCGGATCCGGCGCGGCTACTTCATCGACGGGCTCGGCGCGGCTCAGTTCGCCCTGGCCGGGGCGATCGAGCGACTGCGCGCCGTTCGCGAGCCCGGCCGCGACGCATATGAGCGGGCGACTTACGTCCTTGCCGCCGCCGATCCGGCGAACCCGTACGGCGCCGCGATTCCCTGGCCCCGCCGCGGCGAGGACGGTCGGCGGCCGCTGCAGCGATCCGCCGGTGCCCAGGTCGTGCTCGTGGATGGGGTGGCCGCGCTCTACGTCGACCGCGGCGGCGGATCGATCCAGGTGCTTCCGGCCGCGGACGATCCGGAGACAGGCGAGATCGCGGCTCGCGCCCTGTCCGAGCTGCTCGTCGACGGGCGCGCCCGCGAGCTCATCATCACGAAGGTCGACGGGGAGCCGGTGTCCGGCTCGCCGTTCCGCGATCGGCTGCTTGCGGCCGGCTTCCTGCCGGGCTACCGCGGGCTGATCCTCCGCCGCGCTACAGATCGCGAGGCGGGGGCTGGAGCGGCTCGCGGGCCGCGCGGTCCGATCGCGCGGATCACCGCCCGTCACGCGCGCCCGGACTGACGACGACGGGATGCCCGAGGGTGACACGCTCCGACGGACCGCGCTCGGCCTCGCGCCCCATCTCGTCGGCCGGCCCGTCACCGCAGCCCGCGCTCGTCCCGGCGGGCCGCAGGTCCAGCGGATCGTCGGGGCGACCATCGAGAGCGTCGAGGCGGTCGGCAAGAACCTGCTGATCCGGTTCGACAACGGGCTCGAGCTGCGAACGCATCTCCGGATGAACGGATCGTGGCATCGCTACCGTCCGGGCGAGCGGTGGCGCCGGCCGTCGGATCGCGCCAGGCTCGTCCTCGAGGTGCCCGGCGCGGTCGCCGTCTGCTTCGACGCGCCAGTGATCGAGCTGTTCGAGACGCGGGCCGAGGCCATTCATCCCGCGCTTGCCGGGCTCGGCCCGGATCTGCTCGATCCGGCGTGGAGCGCGCACCACGCGGCCGAGGCGCATCGCCGGCTGCGCGAGCCCGAGCGGGCGACGATGACGATCGGAGCGGCCCTCCTCGACCAGCGGGCGCTCGCGGGGATCGGCAACATCTGGCGCAACGAGACGCTGTTCCACGAGCGCATCGACCCGTGGGCGGCCGTCGACGAGCTGGACGACGCAACGCTCGATCTGCTTGTCGCGACCGCCCGCCGCCTCCTCCGGGCCAGCGTGGATGCCTCGTCGGGACGTTCGCCGATGTGGGTGTACCGGCGGGCGGGTCGGCCGTGCCGCCGCTGCGGCACGCTCGTCAGGTCCGGGGCAATGGACTCCGCGATCGCGCGGACCAGCTACTGGTGCCCCTCATGCCAGGCGCGGAGCGGATCGTGATCTGGTCGGTCGAGGTGCAGTGCTCGGGCGACGCGCGCGTCGCGTGGACGTGCTTCGCGACGGTCCTGGACGAGGGCAGGCGCGTCTCCGAGCACGAGGTCCGGGTCACCCCCGAGGACCTCGCACGCCTTGCACCCGCGGCCGTCGATCCAACAGACCTCGTCGAGCGCTCGTTCGCGTTCCTCCTCGAGCGCGAACCGCCGTCGAGCATCCTGCGCGCGTTCGACCTGTCCGTCATCGACCGCTTCTTTCCCGACTACGAGTCCACGATCCGCAAGCCGACCCGCGCCGACTGAGCGGCGGCGGGCTCACGGGCAGGCGTCTGGCTCCGCGATCTTCACCGGCTCCGGCAACGCGACGCTCGCCTGGTGTCGGATCGTCAGCTGCTCGTACACGATCCCGATGTGGTCCAGCCACGTGTAGCCCACTCCGGCGAGGCTGGGCGGGGAGATGGCGCACTGGCCGGCCATCCCGAGCACCGCCAGGTCGAGCGATGCGCCCGGCTCAAGCGTCACCGGCCGGAATGGAGCCCGGGGCGCATCGGTCAGGTCGACCGACACGTCGGGGATGATCCCGAGCCCGACGAACCGGGGCTGGACGACCATCGGGGGCAGGAACGTCGGCGGCTCCGCAAGGCCCTCGACCTCGAGACGCAGTCGCGACGTGTTCGTCACCGTCAGGTACATCGTGAACGGGCGGTCGCCCACGACTCCCACGACGATGCCCGCCTGTCCGTCCGGCGGGTTCCTGCCTCGCTCGATTCCGTCGATCCCGCTCGCGAATCCGATGGCATCGGACATCCCGATCGTGAGCGCGACGAAGGCAACCATGAGCATCGCGAGGGCCGCGCCGATGCGCTTCCATCGGGCGGCTGTGGTCGCGAGGATCGTCGCCAGTCCGATGAGCACTATGCCGCCGAACAGGACCTGGAAGACCGGGACGTCCTCGCCGTGAACGACTCCGTCGCCGGGCTGGATCGTGTAGGGCAGGGTCGGCAGCGGCGCTGCGCCCGGAGAGATGGAGATCGGCCGGTTGACCACGACCAGGAGGATCAGGCCGGCCGCGACCATCGTGACGGCCGTGGCCACCACCGTCAGGCGCTCCAGGAGCGTCTCGCGCCTCGTGCCACGCTCGGCGGCGAGCCGCGCGCCGACGCTCGCCGCAAGGCGGGCCGGGGCGGGACCCGGGTCGCGGTTCGCGAGCATCGCCCGCAGGTCGCGGTCGATCCCGGCGTCGCCGCTCATCGGTCGCCCTCGAGGACCGTCAGGGCGGTCCGCAACCGGTTGGTCGCGTGGTGCAGTCGGGACTTGACCGTGCCGGCCGGGATCCCGACCCGCTCGGCGATCGCCTCCACCGTGAGGTCGTGCCAGAAGCGCAGCACCAGGACGATCCGCTCGTCCGCCTCGAGCGTCTCGAACGCCCGGCTCATCGCATCCCGGGCGTGAACACTGTCGCGGAAATCCGCCGTCTGGCCGCTGCTTCCGGCATTGCCACCGACCTCCGAGGCCGGCATCTCCGCGACGGGATGACGGCGCCGCGAGCGCAGCCGATCGCGGCACACGTTGACGACGATCCTACCGAACCACGCCTCGAATCGATCAACCTCGCGGAGACGGCCACGAGAGCGCCAGGCAAGGAGTGCCGCGTCGGCGACGGCGTCTTCCGCCTCGATGGCGCTGCCCAGGATCACGGTGGCGAGCCGAAAGGCACGATCGAGCTGGCCTTCAACCAGCTCGGCAAAGGGAATCGACTCGACCGTCATCCGGTCGCGGCCGAGCGGAACCGCCTGGGCGGCGTGGGCTGCATCCATCCTCCCATGGACCTGACGACGACGGGCCGGCGAACGTTCACGGGACCACAGGTTGGGCTGCCCGCGAACCCGCGTATCATCGCCGCCGATGTGCGAGCACTTCGTTGCCCGGGCGAGCGAACCCTTCCGGATCGATGAGCTGTGGCTGTTCGCCCAGGGTCTCGAGCGGTACGGGATGGCTGGCTTCGGCTGGGGCGCGACCTGGCTGACGGCCGACGACGGGCTGGCGACGCATCGCGACACCCGGGCGTTCGCCGACGATCCCGCTTCCGAGACCGTCGGGGCGCACGAGACCACGAGCCTCCTCGTCCACCTCCGCCGCCCGTCGAAGCTCTCGACCCTCCAGCTCGCCGACACGCAGCCGTTCCAGGACCCGGCCGGCCGGTTCGCCTTCAGCCACAACGGCGATCTCCGCGAGATCCAGGCAGCTCGCCGACGCTATCAGGCGGCGGGCCGGATCGCCGGTCGTGCCGACACGGAGGTCGGAGCTCGTTGGCTCGAGGATGCCTGGTCGTCCTGCCCGAGCCCGGCCGACGCCCTCCGGACCCTGCACGCGACCTTCGGCGGAAACGCGAATCTCGCGGTCCTCACCGCCGACGGTCAGGCCGTTCACTACGCCGGCAACCATGAGAATCCCGTGTTCTCCTTCCGGCTCGGCCGGATCGGGATCGTCTCGACCGCGCTCTACTCGATCGATCGCTCCCTGTTCACCCTTGCCGCCCGCGGTGCGACCGAGCGGCGCCTCGCCCGTCCGGGTGTCGCCGTGGCCCTCGATGCACGTGGTGCGCCTCGCGTCGCTTGACTTGGCGCTGACGCAACAAACATGGCTGTTGGGCGTCGTTAGGCTTGCCGGGAGGGCAGGTTCCGGGGGGAACGGAGGGTGGGACGTGACCGTGATCGCGGGAAGCGCGCCGAATGAGGCTGCGCCGGCTGGCCAAGCAGGCATTCGACCGACGACGGATCTGCCGATCGGGCATCTCGTCCGGATCTCGCTCTACTGGCTCGGACTCACCGCGATTGACGGCGCGGTCGGGGTCTTCATCCAGAACCGCCTGAACTACGACGGTTTCGCGGCGGCATCCGAGATCGGCCGGATCCTCTTCCTCCTGTCGATCCCGGTCGCGGTCCTGTCGATCCTCATCCAGCCGACCGTCGGGGCGATCAGCGACTACACCGTCAGCCGCTGGGGCCGGCGCAAGCCATTCATCGTCTTCGGATCCCTGCTCGACCTCGTCTTCCTGGCGGGGATCGCCACGGCCAACAATGTGCTGATCCTCGGCGTCTTCGCGGCCCTCCTGGCGATCAGCACGAACATCGCCCGCGGCCCGTTCCAGGGCTATGTCCCCGACCTCATCGCCGAGCGCCAGGTTGGGATGGCCAGCGCGCTCGTTGGCCTGATGCAGATCCTCGGCAACGTCACCGGGTTCCTGCTCGTGACGGTCGCCGTCGCCTTCGGCCGGATGGAGTTCGCGATCGCAGCGGTCGCGCTCGTCGAGCTGGTCACGATGATCGCGGTCGTCGTCCGAGTGAATCCCGGGATGCCCCCGCTGGACCGCGGCGGGCGATCGTGGATCGCCATCGCAAAGACGGCGTGGGGGACGGATATCCTCCGCGAGCGCTCCTACGTCTGGCTCGTCGTCTCGCGCCTGTTCTTCCTCATGGGCGGGGCGATGCTCGTCAACCTCGTGATCACCTATCTCAAGCAGACCCACGGCCTGCTCGAGAAGGAAGCCAACGCGACCAACACCCTGCTCCTGGTCATCATCGTCATCGCGAACCTGATCGCGATCGTCCCGAGCGCCCGGATCTCGGACCGGATCGGCCGGAAGCCGGTGATCTACGCCAGTTGCGTCGTCGGCGCCCTGGGTCTCGTCATCGCGGGCCTCGCGCCCTCGATTCCGTGGCTGTTCGTCGGGGCGTTCCTTTTCGGAGCGTCGGCGGGAACCTTCCTGGCCGTGGACTGGGCGCTGATCACGGACATCATCCCGAGGGCGAACTCGGGTCGATACATGGGGCTGTCGAACGTGGCCACGAGCTCGTCCACGGTCTTCGCGGTCATGACCGGTGGCCTCACCCTCGATTTCGTCAACCGGGTCTTCGGCTATGGCGAGGGTCCTCGGGCCGCGTACCTCCTCGGCGCGGTGTACTACGTCGTCGCCATGATCTGCCTCCGGCCGGTCGTCGAGCCGGATCGACGGTCGCGGTCACAGGCCGCGCCGACGGTCGCCTGATCGGCCGCCCGGGCGGGTCAGTCGACGTCGGCTCCGGTCCGATCCACATCGGGCGCCGGGCGTCGGTCGCCCGGTGAGCCGTGGGGCAGGCCGAGCCAAGCGCGGGCCCGCCGCCCGCGTGAGCGACGCTCCGCGTGGAACGCCTCGAGGCGCTGTCGCCACCAGCTCGGGCGGAGCCAGGCGAAGGGATCGTGGCGGCGCCAGATCACCGGAACCAGTGCCCAGACAAAGACGATGTAATCGAGCCGGATCGGACGTCGGCCGAACCCGACGAGGGCCTCCAGCTGGGCGATCGTTCCCGGCAGCGTGGCAAGGCTCAGCAACACCGAGATCACGAGGAACACCAGGCCCCACAGCCGGGCCCGTGGTCTGAGCACGGCAAGGAAGACGACCGGCACCCACTTCGTCCAGCTCGCGAACGCCCACAGCGCGCCCGCCAGGATCGCCCCGCTGAACTGGGCCGCCCAGAGCAGCAGGGTCAGGGGCAGGTTGATGTTGCCGGTATCGAGATTGGCGCCGAACGGGAACCCGAGAAGCGCGACCGTGACCGCGGTTGCCAGCGCACGCTGGCGATAGGCCCAGTGGATCGTCCAGAGCAGGGCAAGGATCGTGCCGCCGCGCCAGACGAACCAGGCCACGTCCCACGGCAGCAGCGCCCATGGGGCGAACAGCGGCAGCATCCACGGGGCGTAGACGTACGGCAGGAACGGCCCGGTCGGACGATACGGATCGCCGCCGGCGAGCCAGATCCGGACGGCTGCCCAGTAGGCGCGGGCGTCCGCGCCGGCGGGCTCGCCCCGGGCGACGATGCCCGCCGCGAGGCACCCGAAGGTGATGATCAGCAGGGTCATCGCGAGGATCCGGCGCCGGTCGTGGAGGCGACTCACTTCAAGCCGGATGGCGCGGCGGAAGACCGACGCCCTGCGTCGATGGGGGCTTTCCGCGCGAGGCGTCGCCCGGCCCCGGTTCGGCCCGCCGGCCAGACCCGGACCCGGTCGCCCCGTCGTCGCGTCGGTCGTCGCCATTCGGCGGCATTCTGGCAGACGACCCGGCGCGGACCGTCCAGCGGCCCCAAACGACGCCTCGGACCACTCGTTGACCCCAGGACAACCGGCCGGCTCACACCCGGTCCGCCGTTCGCCGCCGCCTCGGCTATCCTTCCCCGATCCGAGCAAGGGAGCGCGCGCGTCCGTGACTGACGGAACCGTCATCATCATCGGCGGTGCCGAGGACAAGATCCGGGACCGGGTCATCCTCAACCGATTCGTCGCGCTCGCCGGCGGCCGCGATGCGACGATCGTGGTGATCTCGACCGCGTCGAGCCTCGGGACCGAGGCCGGCGAGCGCTATCGCCAGATCTTCACGGACCTCGGCGTCGCCACCGTCCGGCCGCTTCACGCGACGTCCCGGCCCCAGGCCAACGACGAGACCGTCGCGCTCGCCCTGCGTGACGCCACCGGCATCTTCCTGACCGGCGGCAACCAGCTCAAGCTCGCCTCGACGATTGGCGGGACGCGCCTGGCCGACGCGATGCTCGAGCGGTTCCGGCACGGAGCGGTGGTCGCGGGCACGTCGGCCGGCGCCTCGGCGATGAGCAGCCACATGATCGCGTTCGGCGCGTCCGGGGCGACGCCCAAGCACCGGATGGCCCAGATCTCGGCTGGGCTCGGGATGCTGCCCGGCGTGATCGTCGACCAGCATTTCCAGCAGAGGAACCGGCTCGGCCGGCTCCTGTCATTGATTGCCCAGAACCCGTCCCTGCTCGGACTTGGCGTCGACGAAGACACCGCCGGCGTCGTCGGGCCCGACCACGTGATGGAGGTCATCGGGCGCGGCAGCATCACGGTGGTCGACGGGGCCGAATCCGAGACCGACGCGTGGGAGATCCGCGGCCACAAGCCGCTGATGATCAGTGGCGTCGTCCTTCATTCGCTGCCGGCGGGGTACCGTTTCGATCTCCGCCGTCGCCAGCGGCTCGCGACGCCAAGCCTCCACGCGATCTCCGGCGGCATCGAGGACGTCGCCTCGAGCTGACGCTCCGCCGCGGGCGCGCGCCGTCGGCCCGCGCGGCAGTAGTCCCCGCTGCCCGGTGCCTCCGTTGACCGACGGTCGACGATCCGGGAGTCTTGCGCTCTCTCGGCGCCTTCGCGATCGCTTTCGTTGACGGAGCGTCGACGAACGACGCCGTCGAACCCGGGAGCGGCCGCTAACTGCCGCGATCATTGACACTGAGTCGCGGCATGGCAGGAGGTCCAGCCGACGCCACCGGTCCGCCGGGCCGCGCTGCGCCTTCTGCGCGTTCACGCGTTGTGTTCGGCCGACGCCTTGCAACTCGGGTCGGCGATCGTCGCAAGCGAGCACGAACCGTCGAGCCTCGGGTTCGTGACGCTCGATGAGCGCCTTGCCCTTGCCGCGGAACGAGAGGGATTCCCGGTCACGAGGCCGAACTCCTGAGCGACCGCGTGTCGGCCGCCGGGTACACTCGGGCGACCCAATTCGGGTCAGGAGGGTGCAGTGGCTGAGACGGCACGTCGATCGCGAACTCCGCGCGCGAGCGGGACTGCCGGCGCGGCGCCCACGGCGGCAGGCGCTGCCACCGGCGTGAAGCCGCGCCGTCGGTCAAGCAACGGCCCGGCGAACGGCGCCAGACCGGAGCCCACGCTCCGGATCGTCGAGACTCGGATCCTGCGCGGCCCGAACTACTGGGCCCGCGAGCCGGTCGTCCGGATGGTCGTCGACCTCGGCGTCCTCGAGGACTTCCCGAGCAACAAGATCCCGGGCTTCACCGACGCCCTCGTCGGGCTCCTGCCGAGTCTCGAGGACCACGCCTGCAGCCTCGGCCGGCGGGGCGGCTTCATCACTCGTTTGCGCGAGGGGACCTGGGCCGGCCACATCTCCGAGCACATCGCCCTCGAGCTCCAGAACCTCGCCGGGACGGACGTTCGCCACGGCAAGACCCGGAGCACGGGCGAGCACGGCCGCTACAACGTGATCTACGAGTTCCGTGAGGAGAGCGTCGGGATCGAGGCAGGCAAGCTCGCCGTCGCGCTCGTCAACCATCTCGTGGCCCCCGACGACCCCGCGACCGCCCTCGACTTCATGGCCGAGATGGAGCGCCTGATCCGGCTCGCCGAGAAGTCGGCGTTCGGACCGTCGACGCAGGCGATCCTCGACGAGGCGGCCAGTCGCGACATCCCGTACATCCGGCTCGACCGGCACTCCCTCGTCCAGCTCGGCCAGGGGGTTCACCAGCAGCGGATCCGGGCGACGATGACCTCGAAGACGTCGGCGATCGGCGTTGACATCGCGAGCGACAAGAGCCTCACCAACCGTCTCCTCGACTCGGCCGGCCTGCCGGTGCCGAAGAGTGTCGTCGTCGACAACGAGGAGGACACGGTAGCGGCCGCCCATCGAATCGGCTTTCCGTGCGTCGTGAAGCCGCTCGACGGCAACCACGGACGTGGCGTTCATCTCGACCTCCGCAGCGACGACGCCGTCCGGGCGTCCTTCCACGGGGCGCGCGCCCAGAGCCGGAGCGGCGATCTCGTTGTCGAGAGCTACGTGGCGGGCAACGACTACCGCTGCCTGGTCATCGGCGGCAAGGTCGCCGCGATCGCCCAGCGCGTGCCGGCCAGCGTCACGGGCGACGGCGAGCACACGGTTCGCGAGCTCGTCGAGATCGCCAACCAGGATCCTCGGCGGGGCATCGGCCACGAGAAGGTCCTGACCCGGATCAAGATCGACGGCGCGGCCGAGGAACTCGTTCGCGAGCAGGGTTCCGGGCTCGACGCGGTCCCGCCCGAGGGCATGTTCGTCAAGCTGGCGCTCACCGGCAACATGTCGACCGGGGGGACCTCGATCGACCGGACGATCGAGGCTCACCCCGACAACATCGAGATCGCCGAGACCGCCGCCCAGATCGTCGGCCTCGACATCGCCGGCATCGACTTCATCTGCCCCGACATTGCGACGCCCGTGCGCGAGACCGGAGGAGCGATCGTCGAGGTGAACGCGGCACCCGGCTTCCGGATGCACACCCATCCGACCGAGGGCGAGCCGCAGTACGTCGCTCGGCCGGTGATCGACGGCCTGTTCCCACCCGGCTCCCCGTCGCGGATCTCGATCGTCGCCGTGACCGGCACGAACGGCAAGACGACGACCGTCCGGATGATCGCCCACATCCTCAAGCTCAAGGGCCGGCGGGTCGGGCTGACGTCAACCGACGGCATCGTCATCGACGGCCGGATGATCAAGAAGGGCGATATGTCCGGGCCAAAGTCGGCCCAGATGGTCCTCCAGAACCCGACTGTCGACACCGCGGTCTTCGAGGTAGCCCGGGGCGGAATCCTGCGGGAGGGCCTCGGCTACGACCGGAACGATGTCGCGGTCGTCACCAACGTCACCGGCGATCACCTGGGCATCGGCGGGATCGATTCGATTGGGCAGCTCGCGAACGTCAAGGCGGTGGTCGTCGAGGCGGTCCCGCGCTCGGGGAGCGCGGTCCTCAATGCCGACGATGGCCACGTCTACCGGATGGGCCGCCACTGTGCCGGCAAGGTCGTGCTGTTCAGCATGTCGACGAAGAAGGGCGAGGACGGCTACGACCGGATCGACGGGCACACCGCCCGGGGCAATGCCGCGTTCGTGCTCCAGCCGGGCGCCGAGGGCGAGCTGATCGTGCTTCGCCACGGGCCGCGGACGATGCCGGTCCTCTACACCCACCTGATCCCGGCGACGTTCGGCGGGCGGGCCCGGATGAACGTCGCCAACGCCCTCGCCGCGGCGGCCGCCGCCTGGGCGGCCGGAGCCCACCTCCACGACATCCGGCAGGGCCTCCGGACGTTCACCACGTCGTTCTTCCAGGCACCCGGCCGGCTCAACCTACTCGACGTCGGCGGGATCCGGGTCGTGATCGACTACTGCCACAATGTCGACGGGATGCGCCAGCTGGCCGACTTCGTCGAGCGGATGGTCACCGAGCCGCAGTCGAAGGCCGGCCGGATCGGGCCGTCGACGAACGGCCATACGCGGAGCGGCCGGGCGATCGGGGTCATCGGGATCCCGGGCGACCGGCGCGACGAGGACCAGGTCGAGTACGGCGCGGTCGCGGCGCGGGCGTTCGACGAGATCATCGTCCGCGAGGACAAGAACCTCCGCGGCCGGGCACCAGGCGTCTCGGCGGGAAACGTCATCGACGGGGTCCGCGCCGCGCGCACCTCCGGTGCCCGGACCCTCAAGGCGGAGAAGATCCTCGACGAGCTTAGCGCCGTCCGGACCGCCCTCCGGCGGGCCGCTCCCGGCGATCTCGTCGTGTGCTGTGTCGACGACGCGATCGGCGTGTACCGCGAGGCGATGGCCGCAGCCGGCCACGCCCGGGGCACGACCGCGTTCGCGGACCCGGGCGAGTTCGAGGTGCCGGAGGGCTGATGGCGTGACCCGGATCGGCGCGATCGACGTCGATCGGCTCCGCGACGAGCTGGCCGCTCAGGACTTCAGTGGCGTCGTCCATGTCGTCGGCGAGGATGGCGAACGGCCGATCACGATCGCCCGCGGGCTCGCGGATCGCGCGGCCGCGATCGCCATCAGCGCCGACACGCGCTTCGGCTGCGCGTCGGTCAGCAAGCTCGTGACCGGCCTGTCGATCGCCAGGCTCGTGGACGCTGGCCTGCTCGACTGGGATGCGCGCTATGTCGACCTCGTGGGGGTCGACTGGCGCCCGGAGGCATTCGACCCGGCGATCACGATCCATCACCTGCTCACCCACTCGTCCGGATTCGGCGACTATTTCGATGAGCACGGCGACGAGCCGTACGAGGCGATGTGGACGCGGATCCCGGCGACGACGATCCGCGGGCCGCGCGACATGTGGCCGCTCCTCCGCGACGTGCCCCAGCAGGAACCGCCGGGCACGGCCGGTCGATACAACAACGGCGCCTTCATCCTGCTTGGGATCGCGCTCGAGGAGCTGACGGGATCGCCGTTCGCGGACATCGCCGCTCGCGAGGTGTTCGGGCCGCTCGGGATGGACCGGACCGGGTTCTGGGCCCTCGATGCCGTCGTCCCGAATCTCGCGAGCGGCTATCTCCCGCCGGCCGACGGCGCCGCGCCCGGCTCGCCCGAGACCGACTGGCGATCGAACGTGTACGCGCTCCCGGCGATGGGTGGCCCGGATGGCGGGGTCCAGTCGACGGTCGGGGACCTCGTGCGCCTGCTCGACGGGCTGTCGGGCCGCGACGACGGCGCGTCCTTCCTGGCCGCTGCCACCCGCGCCCACGTCCTCAACCGTCATGCGGCCGAGCCGGACGAGTTCTACGGCTTCGGCTGCGGCGTGCTCCACGTCGGCGAGGGGCCGTCCGCGCGCTTCGGGCACACGGGCGTGGACCCGGGGGCCGACGTACGGGCGTGGACCTACCCGGCCACCGGGGAGCGTGTCGTCGTCGTCTCGAACGTCTCTGGTGGTGCCGGTCTGATCACGCGCCGGATTGACGCGATGCTGCGAGGCGACTGAGCCGGGTCGACGCCGGAGGTTCAGGGGCCTCCAGCCGTCTGCCAGAAAGGCCCGGAGTTCCCACCCGGGGTGGGCGATTCTGCAAGCCCGCGGCAATCGCCTCAGCCGGATCATGTCCCGGACGTCCGCGGTCACAAAAGGGTTACCCTACGCGAAGCCGTCCGGAGAACACCGCTTGCCGTACCGCCAGCCGCAGCGCGCTCGGCCCGCGTTGGTCGTGTCACTCGTCCTCTTGCTGATCGGGATCGGTCTGCCGGCCATGACCTCGGCCGCGACACCCGTCTTCCGCCCGATTGCCGACGCCGACGTCCTGTCGTCCAGTCCGGACCAGAATTCCGGCAGCGCGTCGACGCTCCACGTCAGCCAGGCGAAGTCGACCTATCGCACGTATCTCCAGTTCGACGTGAGCGGCGTGGCGTCGCCTGTGACGTCCGTCGTCCTGCGGCTGTACGTCACGAATGCCAGCTCCAAGCGCCCGACGATCGCGCTGACCTCCTCCAGCTGGACGGAATCGGGCATCACCTGGCGCACTGCGCCCGCCGCGAGCGGATCGACTCTCGCGACGATGTCCGTCAGGTCGACAGGCTGGTCGGAGGCGGTCTTGCCGGCGTCCACGATCCCGACGAACGGCTTGTATGCGTTCGTCGTGGACCTCGCGAGCTCCGACGGAGCGATCTTCCAGAGCCGGGAGGGTGCGAATCCCCCTCAGCTCGTCCTGACCACCGCGACGCCGACCCCGACCCCGACACCGACCCCGACACCGACCCCAACCCCGACACCGACCCCGACCCCGACCCCGACCCCGACCCCGACGCCGACCCCGACCCCGACCCCGACCCCGACCCCGACACCGACGCCGACACCGACGCCGACGCCGACACCGACGCCGACACCGACGCCGACACCGACGCCGACACCGACGCCGACACCGACACCGACGCCGACACCGACGCCGACACCGACGCCGACACCGACGCCGACACCAACCTCGACGCCAACGCCAACGCCAACACCGGCAACCGATCCGACCGTGGTTGCTGCCGGCGACATCGCCTGCTCCTCGGGCTCGGCGGAGACCGCGACCACCTGCCGTCAAACGGAGACCGGCCAGCTCCTCGGCGGCGCGACCGCTGTTCTCACCCTCGGCGACAACCAGTACGAAGCCGGTTCCCTACCTGACTACACGGCCAGCTTCGATCAGAGCTGGGGCGTCGCGAGGTCCGTGATGCACCCGGTTCCGGGCAACCACGAGTACGCCACACCGAATGCCCAGGGCTATCGGGACTACTTCGGGTACTCGACCACGGCGCCGCTCTACTACAGCTGGGATCTCGGCGCCTGGCACATCGTCGCCCTCGACAGCGAGATGGATACGGCAGCCGGATCCGTCCAGGAGCAATGGCTGCGGGCGGACCTCGCCGCACACCCGAACGCGTGCACCCTCGCCTATTGGCACAAGCCGCTCTTCAGCTCCGGGGAGCACGGGCCGAACTCCGTGGCAGCACCCCTGTGGGCCGACCTGTATGCGGCCGGAGCCGACGTCGTTCTCAATGGCCATGATCACGACTACGAACGCTTCGCCTTGCAGGACCCTGCGGGAACTGCCGACCCCGCCCGCGGGATCCGCGAGTTCGTCGTGGGCACGGGCGGCCGGAGTCACTACATCTTCGTGACGAGTCAGGCCAACAGCGAGGTCGGCAGCACGACGACATTCGGCGTCCTCAAGCTGACGCTCCACGCTTCGTCGTACGACTGGCAATTCGTCCCCGAGGCCGGGGCCACCTTCACCGACGCCGGGAGCAGCGTGTGCAACTCGCCCGCGGCTGGTGGAAACACGGCGCCGACCGCGAATCCGGTGTCCGTGACCGCCACGACCGGGATTTTGACGCCGTGGCTGCCTGGCGTCTCGGACCCGGACCCCGGAACGGTCGTCACGTGTTCGATCGCGAGCCAGCCCGCCCACGGAGTGGCGACGGTGGCCGCCGACTGCTCCACCGGGACGTACGTCTCGAACTCGGGCTTCGTGGGGTCGGACCCATTCACGTACCGGGCCAACGATGGTGCCCTCGATTCACTTGCCGCGGCGGTCAGCGTCAGCGTCGGGTCCGGCGGGGGCGCCGGGGCGATCCTGCAGGTGCAGCAGGTCGTCACCAGCGGGTCGGCGGCGACCCTGCCGATCTCGATTCCGACGACGGGATCCGGTCATGCACTCGTGATCGCGGTGGCCGTGGCGGCGGGAAGCTCCGCGAGCGTGCTGAACGTGACGGACTCCGCCGGTGGACCGTGGACGAAGGGATCGGTCGGGTATCTGACCGGCACGAACAGCCGGGTCGAGATCTGGTATCGGCTCGGAGCACCGCCCGTGACCTCGGTCACCGTCGCCCTGTCGACGGCCAAGATGGTTGCCGCGAATTTCACCGAGTGGTCGGGTGTGTCGCAGTCCATCGATGTCGCGCTGGGCGGAAATCAGGCCTCCGCCGCGACAGTCGCGACCCCCGCCCTGGCGACGAGGACGGCCCCTGATCTTGTGATCGGCGCCATGAACTATCCCGCTGTCGCCGCCTCGACCCTCGTCGGCGGCCCGTTCGCCGAGCTGACGCCGTTCAACGCGTCGACGTCTGTCCACGGCCGCGCGGCGTGGCTCGTGACCTCGACGGTGGGGACGTCCCAGGCGTCGTGGACGCTGAGTGCCGCGAGCGGAGGAACCGGCGGCGCGATCGTCGCCTTCGTCGGCGCACCCTGAAGCGACTGGCCGTCGGATCGCGCCTCCGCGAGGCTCGGACGTGCGTCGTGGGTCGGTCAGTGGCGCCGCGGTCGGGCCTGCAGTCTCGGGATCAGCGTCGTCAGTTCGCTCGCGACCTCGATCGGATGAGCACCTCGTTCGGCGAGCAGTGCGAACACCGCCTCGCGCTCTTCGTGGCACATCAGGACGATGACCCGTGGCGCATCCGGCTTCGCGGCGCCTTCCCCGTTACGGGCGAGCTCGGCGCGGAGCGCCTCGGTCTCCGATTCGTAGACCGGGATGTCCGCCGACGCCCGGCCGACCGACTCGAGTCCCGCGAGGATCTCGCCGACGATCGATTCGCGGCTCCGGCCGCGGAGGTACTTCTGGGTCTCCTTGATCGCGACCCGCTGGGCGCGCCGGCCCGCGATCCGGCCGATTCCCCGGAGCGTGTCGTCGGGCCGGTCACCGGCGGTGCCGATGATCGCGGTGACGGGGGCGGCCCGGCCGGCCGCTCCACCGGCGATCCCCTCGGCGACATCGAGGACCGCGCTGACCCCGGCCTCGTTGTGGGCGAAGTCGACGATCACGATCCGCGAGCCGACACGGAACAGGTTGAGTCGGCCGGGCGAGCGCTCCGACGACGGCTGGAAGTCGGCGAGGCCATCGCGCAGCTGGGCCAGGGTGACACCCAGACCGCGCGCCGCGCCTGCCGCGGCGAGGGCATTCGCGACGTTGTGCCGGGCGAGGCCGCCTAGGGTGATCGGGACCCGGTCGACCTCGATGATCCGGTGCTCGACGGGTTCACCCCGAGTGCCGCCGCTGTTGCTGATGCTGCCGTCGATCTCGACGAGCCAGCCGTCGCGCAGGACATAGCCGCGCCCGCCGGCCGCTACCGTGCGCCGGATCGCCGCCGTGCCGCGCGCGGCGGTCCCGAGCGAGAACATCGCGATGTGGGACCGGACGCGCCGGCCGATCGCGGCGGCGAGCGGGTCGTCGGCGTTGAGGACCGCCCAGCCATCGGGACGGGTCGCCCGCGCGACCGTTGACTTCACCTCGGCGAGCTCGGGCAGGGTGTGGATCCCCTGCAGGTCCAGGTGGTCCGAGGTGACGTTCGTGACGACGCTCGCATCGTTCGACTGGTAGCCCATGCCCCGCAGGACCAGGCCGCCACGAGCCGTCTCGAGCACGCCCACGTCGACGTCGGAGCGCTCGAGGATCTGCCACGCGCCGCCGGGGCCCGTCCAGTCGCCGGGCTCGACCAGCCGCTCGTCGATGAGGATTCCATCCGAGGTCGTGGTGCCGACACGCTTGCCGGCGACCTTCAGGATGTGGGTGATCAGCCGAGTGACCGTGCTCTTGCCGTTCGTACCGGTGATCGAGACGACGGGGATCCGGCGGTCGGCGTCGCGGACCCACGCCGGCGGCGTCGCCCGCGATTCCTCGATCCGGGCGGTCCAACGCGCGACCATCCGCTCCTGGCTCCCCGTGAGGCGGGCGCGCCGCGCCGACGACACGTCGCGTTCGGTCAGGGCGAGGGCCGCCTCGGCGATCGTCCGGGCGCGCTCCGCTCCGGTCCAACCGAAGGTGACGATCCAATGGCCCGGATCCGACGAGCGATGGACGCCGACCCCGCTCCGACCTTCGTCATGCTCGATGCGAAGGCGCCGGACCCAGCCGACGAACTCCGCGATAGCGAGGGGCCAGCCGCGGGCCGGCACCGGCGCGCCGAGATGGACGAGGGCGTGGCGGCCAGGGCTCCGGACGCCGTACCAGGTTCGCCGCCGGCCGATGGCCACCTCGACCTTGACGACCGGCTCGAGCCGGTACACGTTCGGGCCCTCGAGCAGCCGGATCTCGATCAGTCGCACGGTCCGGGCAGGATAGCGCCCCGGATGCCCGGCGACCGGGCCCGGCTCGTTAGACTCACCCCATGCCGATCCCCACCCCATCCGGCGACGGCCTCGCCGGCGGCGTCGACGACGCCGATCTCGTCGCCATCGAGGCCGCGATCCGATCCGACCAACCCGCATTCCTCGCGGATCTCGAGCGACTTGTGGACACCGACTGCGGCTCGTACACGCCGGCCGGCGTCGACGAGATCGGGCGGTTCGTCGCATCGTTCATGGTGCGCCACGGGGCCCGGGTCGAGGTCCGGCCCGATCCCGCGGGCCGCCTCGGCGCGACGGTCGTCGGGACCTGGGATGGCGAGCGGGGCACGACGGGCGGCCCGCGGGTCCTGCTCATCGGCCACATGGACACGGTCTTCGATCCGGGGACCGCGGCCGAGCGACCGTTCGCGATCGACGGCGACGGGATCGCTCATGGCCCCGGCGTCACCGACATGAAGTCCGGGCTCCTGAGCGGTCTGTACGCGCTCAAGGCGCTCGTGGCGACGGCGACCGGACCGCTGCCGTTCGAGCGGTTGACGTATGTCGCGAACCCCGACGAGGAGATCGGGTCCCCGAGCTCCACCCCGCACATCCGCGCGATCGCGGCCGAATCGGATGCTTGCCTCGTCCTCGAGTGCGCCCGCGCCAATGGCGACATCGTCTCCTCGCGGAAAGGCATCCTCGACGCCCGGATCACGGTCCACGGCCGGGCCGCCCATGCCGGCGTGGAGCCGGAGAAGGGCCGGTCCGCGGTACTCGCGGCGGCCGACCTCGTGACCCGGATCCACGCGCTCAACGGCCGCCGCGACGGGGTCACGTTCAACGTCGGCGTGATCGACGGTGGCACCCGCCCCAATGTCGTCGCCGAGCGCTGCTCGTTCGAGGTCGACATCCGCGCCATCCGGCGCGCGGACCTCGAGGCGGCGGAGGCCGACATGCGGGCGATGCTGACGACCCTCGTCGTCCCCGACACGACGGCGGAGCTCACCGAGATGGCTCGCTGGTGGCCGATGGAGAAGCTCGAGCGGTCCGGCCGGCTCGTCGAGCACGCCCGGGCGATCGCGCGGCGCCTGGGCTTCGAGATCCGGGATGCCGCGACGGGCGGTGCGTCGGACGCCAACTCGACCGCAGGCATGGGCGTCGCCTCGATCGACGGGCTGGGCCCGATCGGCGGGATGGACCATTCGCCCGCCGAATACCTCGACATCGCCTCGGTCGTGCCCCGGACGACGCTCCTCGCCGGGCTCCTTCTCGCGATCGGCCGCGATCCCGTCGTGCGGGAGTGGCGGGCCACCGGCCCGCAGCCGGCGCCAGGAAACGCCGAGTGAGCGCCCAGAGCGCGGGTCGCCGGCTCGTCTCCTCGGGCAGTCCTTACGAGGCGCAGTTCGGCTACAGCCGGGCGGTCGCCGTCGGCGATTCGTGCTGGGTGGCCGGAACGACGGACGCGGGCCCGGACGGCGCCTCCCTCCATCCGGGCGACGCGGCGGCCCAGGCGCGAGCCGCCTATGCGATCGCGATCGCGGCTCTGGCAGAGGCCGGGTTCGCCGTCGTCGACGTCGTCCGGACCCGGATGTATCTGGTTCGCGCGGAGGACGCGGTCGCCGTCGCGACCGTCAACGGCGAGATCTTCGGGGCCATCCGCCCCGCCTCGACCCTCGTGACGGTCGCGGCCCTGATCCACCCATCGATGCTGGTGGAGGTCGAGCTCGACGCTCGCCGGAGCGGGCCGTCGTGACCGTCCAACGGACGGCGTCCGCGGCGGCCAGCGGGCCACGCCCGGGAACCACGGATCGGCCCAGGTGCCATCGCGTCGAGTTCGCCCGAGGCCATCAGCACCGTCATCGAGCCACACCGGCGGGAGCTGCTGGTTCACGCCTATCGGATGCTCGGTTCGATCGAGGATCCGGAAGATGCCGTTCAGGAAGCGCTGGTCCGCGCGCGGAATGGCCGGCCGACCTTCCGCTGGAGTCATCGGAGTCTCCGGTGCGAAGCGGTCGACGTCACGTACACCCGATCTCGACCCGAAAACTCACCGGACCAGTTGGTCGGTGTTGGGCACCTCGTCAGTTCACGCCTGCGGTCCGACCGGCGATCGCGATCGCGACGGCGGCGATCAGGCCGAGGAACAGGCTCCGCCGCCACTTCACCATCGCGATGCATGCGAGAACCGACAGCCACGGCAGCTCGACCACGAAGAAGGATCGGTCCTCGACCGTCGCGACCATGACGTTGACGGCGGCAAGCGCGGCGAGAACGGCCGGACCGACCAACTGGAGGTAGGCCAGCGCCGACCGCGGGATCCGGTCGATTGCCGGGTTCAGCATGCCGATCGCCCGCGACGGGTAGGTGACCGCGAACATCAGGAACGCCAGCGGGACGAGGTCCGTGCTCACGCCGTGACGTCCTCGAGGTGCGGCAGCGCTGGACCGGCGTCACCGTCGCCGCTCGGAGCCGCCGGCACGAGCAGTCCGACGAGCGGACCGAGGAGACCGCCCGCGATGATCCCGATCGTCGGGCTGATCGCGAGCGAGACGCCCACGCCGATCGCCGCCCCGGCGATCGCAGCCGCGAGCTCGCGCCGGCCGGTGACCAAGCCGACGGCGAGGCCCGCCATCGCCGCCGGGAAGATCACGTCGATCCCGTAGGCGCGCGTGTCGACGATCTGGTCGCCAAGCATCACGCCGGCGAACGTCGCGAGGTTCCATGGGATCAACGTCGTGACGATCGCGGGATACCAGTAGCCGACCGGATCGAACCGCCCGATCCGCCGGAAATGCGAGACCGCGAGCGCAAACGACTCGTCCGTGAGCAGATGCGCCGCGGCCGCCCGCTCGGTGAAGGACCGGCCCCGGAACCACGGTGCAAGGGCAGCGGAGTAGAGGACATGGCGGGCGTTGAGGAGGAACGTCAGGAGCACGATCGCGGGCCATGCGAGCAAGTGCGCCACGTACCCGACTGAGGCGAACTGGGCTGCCCCGCCGAACGCGATCAGACTCATCGCCATCGCCTCGACCGGCGAGAAGTGGCCGACCGTCCGGGCCGTCAGGCCGTACACGAACCCGAAGCCGGCGGCGCTCACGACGATCCCGAGACCGTCGATCACGAGCTGGCGGCGGGACGCTCGAAGGACGTCCCGATCGATCGGCGGCTGCAGGCCCGTGCCCGCCCCGATGGTGGCGCTCAGCGCAGGAAGGTCTTGCCGCAGGTGCCGTCGCAGACGACGAAGAGCGCGTGCTTCTCGGCCGCGTAGCCCGCGACGTGGAGGAGGCCCGGGCAGCCGCTCGTCGGGCACTTCCAGACCCACCAGCGGTCCTGCTGGTCGAGCCGCGTTGTCTCCGCCTTGAGCGTGTCGGACAGGCCCGCCCGTTCCGCCACGACGGCGCCGATCCGGGCCGCCCGTTCGGCCTCGGACTCGCTCGTGTACGGGTAGCTCTGGGCGACGTTCGAGGTCACGGACGACTCCACGCTGGAGAAAAGGGGACCGGTGGCGGACCTGTCGTGTGAGCGCAGCCGCGCCACCGGCTGGGGCGCAGGATAACACCGCCTGTCGCACAGGAACGACGACGGCGGGGGGCGCTACCAGACGGCGGGGAGCCCGGCGCTCCGGGGGTCGGTTGCGCGGCCACCGAGCCGTCGGCTTCGGCCGGGCCGCCGCCGACGAGCTCGATCCCGTGGGCGTGGCCGAGCAGGCCGCTGAACGGGATGGTCCGCGTCACCGTGTGGCCCATCGCCTCGAGCTGGTCGAGGACCGCCGCCGGGTAGCGTCGCTCTGCGCGGACGTCGACCGGGGGCGCGAAATGCTCGTCGCCGTCGACGAACCAGCGCGGCGCCCCGACGGCCGTCGCCATGTCGACGCCGCCGTCGACGAGCGCCGACACGACCTGGGCATGGATCTGGGGCTGGGCGTCGCCGCCCATCGACCCGGTCACGATCCACGGGCGCCGCTCGCCGGATCGGAAGAGCATGCCCGGCATCAGCGTGTGAAGGGTGCGCTTGCCCGGCGCGAGCACGTTCGGGTGGTCCGGATCGAGGCTGAAGTACGAGCCGCGGTTCTGGTAGTGGATTCCGGTGTCGGGATCGACGATGCCGGACCCGAAGCCCATGTAGTTCGACTCGATCAGGCTGACCGCGTTGCCCTCGCCGTCGACGGTGGCGAGGTAGATCGTCCCGCCGCCGCGCGGGTTCGTGGCTGCGGGCGGATGGGATGCCCGCTCCTGATCGATCAGGCGGGCCAGATCGCCGGCGTGCGCCTTGGAGATCAGCTGGTCGACGGGGATGTCGACGAATTCGGGGTCCGAGAGGTGGAAGTCCCGATCGGCCGTGGCCAGCTTGGCCGCCTCGATCCCGAGGTGAACCCAGCGCGCGTCGTCGACCCCGGAAGCCCCGAACGCTGCCGCGGCTGGCGGCTCGAACGTCTCGAGGATGTTCAGGAGTTCGAGGGCGACCATCCCGGAGCTGTTCGGCGGATGGGTGGTCACCCGGACGCCGCGGTAATCGGTGGCGATCGGGGGAGCCCAGGTCGAGGTGTGGGCGCGGAGGTCGCCGATCCCGATCGCACAGCCAGCGGCGGCCAGCCCGCGCGCCTGGCGCTCGCCGATCTCGCCGTCGTAGAAGTCGTCGAAGCCGACCTCGGCCATTCGCTCGAGCGTCGCCGCCAGCGCCGGCAGGCGAACTCGCTCGCCGGGCCGCCACGGCCGGCCATGCGGGCGGTAGACCTGCTCGAAGCCCGACGCCGGCCCGAGCGCCGCGACGACGACAGGAAGCGTTCCCTCGACCGCCGAGATGAAGCCGTCCCAGGCCGGGAAGCCCTCCCAGGCGAGTTGGATCGCGGGCGCGAGGATGTCCCCAAGGTCGAGCCGGCCGTGGCGGCGATGGGCGTCGCCCCACGAGCGGACGGCGCCCGGGACGGTGATCGCGAGCGGGCCGCGGTGGGGCAGCGTCGCGAGGCCGTCGGCGCGGAGGGCGGAGGGGTCTGCGGCCGCAGGCGCCCGGCCCGATCCGTTGAGCGCGGTCTGCTGGGCGCGGCCGTCGTCCCAGATCAGCCAGAACGCGTCGCCACCGATCCCGCAGCCGGACGGCAGGACGACACCGAGGACGGCGTTGGTCGCGATCGCGGCATCGACCGCGTGACCGCCGGCACGGAGGATCGCGAGGCCGGCCGACGTCGCGAGGTGATGCGGCGCGACGACTGCGCCGTGCGCCCCGCGAACGAGCGGCATCGGGACGAGGGGGCGGTCGGGCATGGCGGGCATTGTAGAAGGACCGCCGAGTCGAACGGGCGGGCCGCCCTAGCTCGTCGCGAGCTCGGGATGCTCCATCCCCAGCTGGTGCTCCTGGCGTCGCAACAGCGCCAGAGGCAGGAGCGCGACCGCCAGCAGGGCGAACGTGGCGATGAGCAGGCCGTCGATGCCATGCATGTCTGCCGCGAACCCCCCGATCAGGCTCCCGGCGATCTGGCCGACCGCGAGGAAGACGCTGTAGAGGCCCATGATCGCGCCGCGATCGGACGGGAATCGCTCCGACATGTCAGCGAGCAGCCCGAGGGCGGCCGGGGTCGCGCCGGCCAGGACGAAGATCCCGAACGCGATCGCGACGAGGCCGGCGATCGGCACCACGATGGGTAGGTCCGCCGCGTGGTTGACGACGAGCCCGCCGGCCACGAGGACCGCGCCGCCGCCGATCCCGCACAGGATGATCGTCGTTCGCCGAAGGCTCCGGAAGCGGTTGCCCCAGTACCACAGGCCCGCCCCGAAGATGATGCCGACGACGACCGCGGCAATCGAGATCTGCATCGGATGGAACCCACGGTGGAGGACCTGCTCGGGGAACCGCGCGTCGTGCCTCGAGAACTGGAAGATCGACTGGCTGAACCACAGCCCGATCGACGCGTTGACCGCGATCCAGGTCGGGGCCAGGAGCCAGACATGGGAGCTTCGGAGGAGTCGGCCGTAGCGCGACCAGTCCACTCCGAGGTGGGCGCCCCGGCTCTCGGCGAGCGCCGCGGCTCGCTCGGTTGCGTCGCGGTCCTCCACCCCGAATCGATAGATGAGGAAGGACCCGCCGTACAACAGCGCGTTGGCGAAGAACGCGGCCGGTCCGATCGCGGCGAACAGCAGCGGGGCGACGGCGAATCCGGCTCCGAGGCCCGCCAGGGTCGCGCCCTCGAACCGGGCGGCAGCCTTGCCGCGGAGCACCTCGTTGCCGGCGGTCGCGATCGCGATGTAGCCGAGAATCGAGGGCACGCTCGCCGCGGTCGACGCGCCTTCGAGGAGCCGCGTGCCACCGAGAAGGGGCAGGCTGGTCGTGAGGCCGGTCAGGACCACCGCCACTGCTCCGAAGGCCGGGCCCACGAGCATCATCCGGTGGTGCCCGACGCGGTCGGAGAGCACCCCGAACACGGGCGACAGGAGCAGCTCCGAGAGGAAGAAAGCCGATGCCAGGAGGGCCAGGGTGGAGGCGCGGACGACCTCTCCCCCGTGCTCCGGCAGCTTGGCCAGATACACGGCCAGCATCGCCCCCGTAAGGCCCGTCGAGAACCGGAGCGTGAAGGTCCCGGCCAGGACGGCCCGCATCGATCGATCCATCCGCGAAAGCGTAGCCGAGCGTGGGCCCGCACCGTGGCGGCGGCCGTGGCCGCGAGCGCCCGCCTCTCGGACTGTGACCGTCGGTCAACGACTCCGGGGGACAATCGCCCCAGATTGGCCTGGTCGCCGCCTCCCGTGACGAGGGGTCAGCAAGGACGCGGATCGGATCGCGCAGAGCGCGGTGTCCGCCCGATTCGTTGACGGAGCGTCACTGCACGCACGCGGCCCGGCTTCGGGCCGGTTGCGGTCCCGTATCATCGGGCCCGGGGATCGCCACTCTGGAGGGAGCCGTGGCCCGAATCGTCTTCGTCACCGATTCCGCGTCCGACCTCGATCCGGCGGTCGCGAAGGCGGCCGGAATCCGCGTTGTTCCGCTCGTGGTCACGTTCGGTCCCGACGCCTTCCGGGCCGGCGTCGACCTCTCGACGGCGGAGTTCTGGGAGCGGATGACCGCCCCCGACGCGCCGTTCCCGAAGACCGCGGCGGCGAGCCCGGGCGACGTCAAGGCGATCTACGACGGAGCATTCGCCGAGGGCGCCGACGCGGTCGTCTCGGTCCACGTCGCAGGGACCCTGTCGGGCGCGATCAAGAGCGCCGAGATCGCGAAGTCGATGCTCCCGGATCGGGAGATCCACATCGTCGATTCGAAGGGTGCGTCGATGGCCGAGTCGATCCTGTGCTTCATGGGCCAGGAGCTCGCCGACCGGGGCATGTCGGCCGCGGAGATCGCCGAAACGTTGAGCGACCGGGCGTCGGACCTGCGGATGTACGTCTCGCTCGAGACCCTCGAGTACCTGAAGAAAGGCGGCCGGATCAGCGGTGCCCAGGCGGCGATCGGGACGCTCTTGTCGGTGAAGCCGATCATCGCGGTCGAGGACGGCAAGGTCGAGACGGCCGACAAGCCGCGGACGCGGTCGAAGTCGCGCGAGCGCTGCATTGAGCTGATCACGGCCCGGCCGATCGAGCGGATCGCGATCCTCCACACGATGGCGCCGGACGTCGAGGCCTTCCGCGCCGAGGTCGTCAGGCGGGCCGGCCTCGATCCGGCGAGCGTGACCGTCTCGATCGTCGGACCGTCGGTCGGCCCCCATCTCGGCCCCGGCTGCGTCGGTGCGGCGGTCCTCTACCAGCGCTGACGGGGCGGCGCTCCGCAAGCGATCGCCGTGGGTCCCAAGGTTGCGACGCGGTTTCGCCCAGGTTGCGCTACGGAGGATGCCGCAGGACCGAATCGGGACTTCGCGGCTATACTCACAGGGAAACCTGACGCGCAGAATCGCTTCGCGGCGAACGCGCCCCGTGGGGTCGTCCGGGAGACGACCCGCATCGATTCCGACCGGTCCGGCGGGGCTTGGTCACCACGGAGGTCCTTTCCCGACCATGACGACCGAGCAAATCGCCGCGGCGATCAACCCGTGGCAGGTCGCTCAACAGCAGTTCGACCTGGCCGCCGAGCGGCTCAACCTCGACCCCGGCCTGCGTCGCGTCCTTCGCGAGCCGCGCCGCGAGCTGACCGTCCATTTCCCCGTGAAGATGGACGACGGATCAGTCCAGGTCTTCACCGGCTATCGGGTCCAGCACAACCTCGGCCGCGGCCCGGCCAAAGGCGGGATCCGCTACCACCAGAACGTGAGCATCGACGAGGTCAAGGCCCTCGCGATGTGGATGACCTGGAAGTGCGCGGTCGTGGGGATCCCGTACGGCGGTGGCAAGGGCGGCGTCATCGTCGACCCGAAGAAGCTCAGCCAGAAGGAGCTCGAGGCGCTTACCCGTCGCTACTTCACGGAGATCGAGGTCCTGATCGGCCCCGAGAAGGACATCCCGGCCCCGGACGTCAACACGAACGCCCAGATCATGGCCTGGATGATGGACACCTACTCGATGCATCAGGGCTACACGGTCCCGGGCGTCGTCACAGGCAAGCCGATCAGCCTCGGCGGCTCCGAAGGCCGCAACGAGGCGACCGCCCGCGGAACCGTCTACTGCATCGTCGAGGCGGTCCGCCATCTCGGGATGGAGCTGTCGAAGGCGCGCGTCTCGGTCCAGGGCTTCGGCAACGCGGGCTCGATCGCCGCGACGCTGATCTCCAACGAGGGCGCGACCGTCGTTGCGGTCTCCGACTCGACCGGCGGCATCCACAACCCCGGCGGACTCGACATCAAGCGAGTCATCGGCTGGAAGAAGGAGCACGGCACCGTCCAGGGCTTCCCGGGCGCCACCGACATCACGAATGCAGCCGTCCTCGAGGTGGACTGCGACATCCTGATCCCGGCGGCCCTTGAGAACCAGATCAGCGAGCGGAATGCGGGCAACATCAAGGCCCGCCTGATCGCAGAGGCCGCGAACGGCCCGACCACGCCCGAAGCCGATCGGATCCTGTTCAAGAACGGCAAGTTCATGATCCCGGACATCCTGTGCAATGCCGGCGGCGTGACCGTCAGCTACTTCGAGTGGGTCCAGGACCTCAACCGCGACCACTGGTCGGAGCGGGTCGTCAACGAGAAGCTCAAGGAGATCATGGTCAAGGCGTTCCAGGAGACGCTGGCGATCGCCCGCCGCGACCAGATCGACATGCGGACCGCCGCTTATCTGCTGGCGGTCCAACGGGTCGCCGATGCCACGGCGTTGCGCGGCCTCTACCCGTAAAGGGGCACTTCATCCCGTCATCTCGTCGGATCGGCCCTGGTCTTCGACCGGGGCCGAAACGTATCCCGGGGCGGAGGTGACGAATTCGACATCCCGCCACCGCCAGGATCGCCGTAGGCGGCCGCTATCCTCGCCGCCGCCAGCGCCGCTACCCCCGTGCGACCGTTCGCCGGGCGATGCCGCCAGTCGGAGGCCGATGGACCGTCGTCAGTTCCTCGCCACGCTCGGTCGAGCCGGCGTCGCCGTCGGGCTGGCCGCTGCCGTCGACGCCTGCGGCTCGCCGATCGCGCCAGTGCCGTCACCGCGCCCCGCCGCCCAACCGTCGATCGATCCAGTCGCGGGCCAGCCGGGCCCGACGGCCGCACCGCCGACACTGCGCCCGTCGGCCGGACCGCGCGACGGCCGGATCGCGGCAGAGAACCGGCGGGCCGGCAGCCGGCGCTGGGACCTCCGCGGCTCGGGGCTTCGGCCCGCGGCAGAGGCCTTCCTCGATCGCGCCTCGGTCGCGCCCGGCGAGACGATCACGCTGCATGTCGGCTCCGCGGACCTATTCGACGTCGAGTGGTATCGACTCGGGTGGTACGGCGGAGCGGGCGCACGGCTCGCGCGTCGAGATGCCCGGGTCACTGCGTTCCGGGCGGGCCCGATCGACCTGGACCCGGCCTCGGGCCGGGCCGAGGCGCGGTTTCAGGCGTCGGTTTCCGTGACGGTCCCGGCGGACTGGATGAGCGGCTCGTACCTTGCGGTGGTTCGCCCGGTCTCCGGAGGCCCGGGCTCGGCGCCATTCGTCGTCCGGCCCGCGGTCGGAGCGGTCGCGCCGGTCCTGTTCGTGAGCGCCCAGACGACCTGGCAGGCGTACAACGCGTGGGGTGGCGCCGACTTCTACGATGCCACGTCGGCCGACACGCCGACAGAGGCGGGCGGCCGCCGGGCGACCCAGCTGAGCTTCGATCGTCCCTACCGGCTCGCGAGCGGGGCCGGCTACCTGCCGCGCTGGGAGCTGCCCTTCATCCGCTGGCAGGAGCGCGAAGGCCGGGCCGTCGACACCTGCGCCGACGTCGACCTCCAGCTCCACCCGGACATCGTTGATGGGCGCCGCCTGCTGGTCTTCGCCGGCCATCATGAGTACTGGTCGCGGCCGATGCGGACGACGCTGGAGCGAGCAATCGCGAGCGGCACCAACGTCGCCTTCCTGTCCGCCAACGAGGTCTACTGGCAGGTCCGGTTCGAGCCCTCGCCGCTCGGGCCGGCGCGGCGAGTCGTCTGCTACAAGTCCAGTACTGCTGATCCCGTGCGTGCGACGCGGCCGGACCTGACCACCTGCCGCTGGCGGGAGCAGCCGGTCGACGATCCCGAGGCCGTCGTGGTCGGCCAGATGTACGGGCACATCGTCGATCGCGTCGCGGACTGGATCGTCACCGGCGCCGACCACTGGCTCTACGCGGGAACCGGCCTCCGCGACGGCGATCGCCTGCGGAACCTGGTCGGCCAGGAGTTCGATACCTTCTACCCGGATCTCGCGCCGCCCGGCACCCGCCTCCTCGCGTCGAGTCCCGTCCGGATCAAGCCCCACTCCGGGTTCCCGTCGCCGTCCGCGGCCCTGACGAGGACCGGGCCCTCGATCCGGCCGACCGGCCAGCCTCGATCCGGCCGGGCGATCGCGGGCCTTGCGACCCACAATGCGACCATCTACAGCGCCGAGTCGGGGGCGACCGTCTTCGCCGCCGGGACCTTCCAGTGGTCGTGGGCGATCGATCGCTTCGGCGATCGGTCCTATCGCGGGGTACGGACGCCATTCGACGAGCGGGTCATCCGAATGACCCGCAACCTGTTCGACCGCCTGGGCGACGGGCCGGCCTGAATCGCGGCCTGTCTGGTCGGCCGCGCTCGGGCTGCTGCTACCATCGGCCCATGCTCGACCACGAAGAGAAGTTCCTATTCAAGGAGGAGATCCTCCACCTCGCGAACGCGGTGGCGGAGCCCGGCACCCTCGACAACGTCGAGGACCTCCTGACCGACGTCATCACGAGCCCGCGTTTCGATTCCGAGGTCTTCACCCTCGAGCGGAGCCTCCAGGTGATGCTCGGTCCGCGAGCAGGAACGACCCTCGTCGGGCTGCTGACCGTGGCCCCTGAGGTCTTCGAGGAGGTGGCCGAGGTTCGGATCCCGTCCGAGGTCCACGAGCGGCTGGTCGCGTGGCGGGCCAGGTTCGGGCTCGCGATCGACAACGCCCTGAATTTCCTGAACAACCCCGACGGGATCCAGGGCCACAACTTCGCGACCCAGGTCGCCCATGTCGAAGAGCGGCGCGTCCTCCAGGGACGGCTGACACTCGTTCGCTACAACAACGAGCCGCAGTTTTTCCAGGCCGACGCGAGCGTCTTCCTCGGGCTCGTCACCGACGTCATGGAGCGCCTCGGGCCCTATCTCGAGCCCGACGCGGTCGATGCCGAGACGCTCTCCCGGCTGCGCGACGCGGTCGCCCTGATCGAGCGCAAGACGGCATCTCGCGGCTGATGGACCGCCCGCCCGCCCGCCCAACCGCTCGGGGGTTCGCGGTGATCGTCGGCGGGCTCGCGATCGGGATCGTCGTCGGCGGATGGCTGGTCGTGCGGCTGCTCTCGGCCTTCGTGACGACGACGCAATAGCGGCGTGAGCCGCGACTTCCTCGCCCCGACGGGCGATGGCTGCGACATCTGCCGAGGCGAGGCTTTCGACGCGGAGTTCGGCCGGACGCTGATCTGGCAGGACGCCCTGTGGCGGCTGTCTACGAGTCTCGACGGCCCCGTCGTCGGGTTCTCCTACCTCGAGCCCCGTCGCCACATCTCCGACATCACCGAGCTGGACGGCCCGGAAGCTGCGACGTTCGGTTCGACGCTCGCCCGGTTAGCGAAACTCCTCCGCGACCTGACCGAATCCGATCTCGTCTACGCCCTCATCTTCGGCGAACGGATCGCCCATCTTCACGTGAACCTCGCCCCCCATCGAGCCGGCGACGCATTGACCGGCGGGCGCGGACTCGTCGACCCGGGCGCGTCGTCCCCATCTCGGGAGATTCATCTCGACGTCATCGAACGCCTGCGTCTCGCAGCGGCCGAGCTCTGAGCCATGCGCCAGCTGTACCTCGCCGCGACCGGCCAGAACCGCGGCAAGACCACTGCGTCGCTCGGCCTCTTTGAAGGCTTCATCCGGGCCGGCCTGCGAACCGCATTCATGAAGCCCGTCGGCCAGCGGACGATCATCGACCACGGCCAGCCCGCCGACGAGGACGCCGTCCTCATGCACGAGGTCTTCCCGCTCGAAGCCGACTACGGCGCGATGAGCCCGGTCCACATCCCGCGCGGGTTCACGAAGAAGTACATCGCCGGCGAAGTCGTCGAGGACCTCGGCGCGAAGATCGTGGCCGCCCGCGACACGTTCCGACCCGCCAACGACATTCTCCTGATCGAGGGGACCGGGCACGCCGGAGTCGGCGCCGTGATCGGCCTGTCAAACGCGGTCGTCGCGGCGATGCTCGGCGCGCCCGCGATCATCGTGAGCGAGGGCGGGGTTGGCCGGCCGATCGACGAGATCGTCCTCAACGCGTCGTACTTCGCGGCCCTCGGCGTGCCCGTGGCCGGGGCGATCGTCAACAAGGTCGACCTCGACGCCCAGCCCGGGATCGCGGACGTCCTGGAGCGCGGTCTCGCCAACAACGGAATCCGCCTCCTCGGTGTCCTGCCCGTCCGGCCGATCCTGTCGAATCCGACCCTCGGGATGGTCCTCGAGGGCGTTGGTGGCGAGACGATCCATCCCGGTCCGGACCTCGACCGGGTGATCGACGGCGTCGCGATCGGCGCGATGGAGCCGAGCCACATGCTCCAGCGGGTCGGGCCCGGGACGCTCGTCATCGTGCCCGGCGACCGCGAAGACGTGATCCTGACCCTGACCACCGCTCATCTCGCCCGGCGCGTCCGCGTCGCCGGTGCCGCCGAGGCCGCCCAGATCGCCCAGATCGCGGCCGAGGCGACGAACGAGCGGACGGCGAACGTCGAGGGCCATGAAGGAGCGGCGATCGGGCTGGTCCTGACCGGCGGCTACCGGCCCCGCGACGCGGTCTTCGCCGCGATCCGCCAGGCCGACCTGTTCGCGACGATCGTCCGAGAGGACACGTATGCGGTTGCCTCGGCAGTCCACGACCTCCTCGTCAAGACCCATCCCGCGGACACCGAGAAGATCTCGCTGATCAAGGCCCTCGTCTCGGAGCACCTCGACATCGGCCGGATCCTCGAGGTTGCGACCGAGGTGCCGACCGGGTAGGCGCAATGCGGGTGCTGGACCTTGTGCATCGGGCGGTCAACCCGGCGCTTTCCAGCCGCTGCTGCCGGTCAAATCGCGCGCCACGGGATCAAACCGACGGCCGGATGGTCCTCCGGTGGTCGGATGGTGCATCGGAAGGTCAAGCCCGTGCCGTGTTGGACGATGTGCGATCCGGTCGCTCCCATCAGGCACAACGAGCGGACCGCACGCGGCGGACCGAGTTCAGGCCGCGGAGGCCCCTTCGGTCCGGAGGCGCCGGACGAGCCATCGGCCGAGACGGTAGACCTGCCACGCGACGAGGGCCAGGAGCGCACCCGCGACGAGCAAGGGCAGCCAGACGATCGCGAGCCAGATCCCGATCGACGTCGACGTCTGGCCGATGCTGACCAGCTTGCCGGTCGCCCGAGCAACGTCGGCTCCCGGATCCCATCCGATGGTGGCTGCCGGGCTGGCCGACGGCCCCGGTCGGGCCGGTACTCGGAAGGTGACCGCGAGGCTGCCGTATGCGGCCCGGTCCTCGAGCTGCGCCTTCTGGCCGACGAGCTGCTCGATCTCGCCCCGGGTCGTCGTCAGCTGCGTCTGGACGTCGAGGACGTCGGCGATCTTCGTCGCCCTGGCCATGATCGCCTGGAGGGCCGCCTCGGTGGCGCGCAGGTTCGCGATCCTGGCCGTCAGGTCGACCACCTGGCCGGAGACCTCCTCGGTCGAGATCCTCTCGGCGACGACCTTGGCGGCGAGTCCGTGGAGCGCGCCGAGCGTCGCGTCCCAGGCCGCGCTCGGGATGCGATAGGTGACGGTCGCCGCGGTCGTATCGGTCGTGGCCGCCTGCTCGGATGCGCTGACGTAGCCGCCCGCCCGGGCGACCGCGACATTGGCCGAGCGCACCGCGGAGTCGAGCTGGCCGACGTCGAGATCGAGGGTCCCGGTGCGGACGATCAGGAATGCCGGAATCGTCGCGCCCGCGGCGGCGACCTGGCCGTCGTTGGGGGAGCCGCCGGCTGGTGGCGCCGTGACTTCCGGCGCGGCCGCTGCGCCCTGACCGGTCGTCGGGTCGCCGACGGCGTTCCCGACGGTCGAGAGGATCTTCGAGGTCTGGCCGCCCAGGAACAGCGGGACCAGGACCACGACCGCGATGACGAGACCGGCGGCGACGAACAGCAGGCGGCGGTCGGCGGGGTCGTTCATGCCCCGACGCTACGCGCGAGGCGTAGAGGCGACGAGCGATGGAACCCCTGAACGACTTGGGCGGGCGAACCCAGTCGGCAGTCAGACCTGGTGGCCTTGGGCGTCCGCGGCGCCCTCGCCGATCGGTTCGTTGTCGATGAGCCGGGTGGCGCCGAACCGGACCGCGAGCGAGAGGAGCGCCGGCTCGCCGTAGACGACCGCGTCGAGCTCTTCGAGGGCGCGGCCGTCGGCCACGCTGACATAGGCCGGGGTCGCGAGCGGCTCGGTCGCGAGGACGTCGCGCATCACCTTGCGCAGGGCGTTGCCGGACCGCTCGCCCGCCTCCCAGCGTGTCAGCGCTGCGTGCAGGGCCCGGTGGAGGACGGGTGCCGCCGCCCGCTGGGCCGGCGTCAGGTGGACGTTGCGCGACGACAGCGCGAGTCCGTCCGGCTCGCGGACGGTCGGGCAGGCGATGACCTCGGTCGGGATCGCGAGGTCGCGCGCCATCTGGCGGATGACCATCACCTGCTGGGCGTCCTTCTGGCCGAAGTAGGCGCGCTCGGCTCCGACGAGGTCGAAGAGGATCGCGACGACCGTCGCAACGCCGTCGAAATGACCCGGCCGCGCGGCGCCCTCGAGCGGGCGGGCCAGCGCACCGACCGAGACGGTCGTATCGAACCCGGGCGGGTAGATCTCCTCGACCCCGGGCGCGAACACGAAGTCGATCCCTTCCTCCGCGCAGATCGCCAGGTCGCGGGCCTCCTTCCGCGGGTAGCGCTGGTAGTCGGCTGCCTCGTTGAACTGGCGCGGGTTGACAAAGATCGTCGCGATCGTCGTGGCGTTCTCGGCTCGCGCCCGCTGCATCAAGGAGCGGTGGCCGTCGTGGAGCCAGCCCATCGTCGGGATGAGCCCGAGCGGGCGGGGAACCGAAGCCAGCGCGGAGCGGAGCTCTGCGCGGGTCCGCAGGAGCGGCGTCGCCGGCGTCGAGGTCTTCGGTGGTGGGGCGGTCAGGTCGGTCACCTGTTGAGGCTACGGCATTCGGACGCCGAATCGCCGAAACGGCGAGCGTCCTGGGGGGCGCCCGCCGTTCGGTTCGGGTTCGCGGTCAGGCGAACCGAGGGGTAATAGGTCAGGCGGGGTTCGCCACCGGCTTGAAGGCCGGAGCCTTGACCTTCTCCTCCGCGGCCCGGGTCGCCCAGACCAGGCCGAGGCCGGTGAGGATGACGGTGCCGCCGACGAGGGCGAAGAGGGCCGCGATGCCGAGGCCCATCTGCAGAGCCGAGGCGGTGACGGTGCCGACGCCCAGCTCGCCGATGAGGGCGATTGCGGTCGGTGTCCAGATCTGTCCGCGGGCTACGCCCTGGATCGGATCGGTCCGGTCGAAGCCGGTCCAATACCTGCCGTCGTTCACGAAGTCATAGGTGCCGGCCTTGGTGACGACCGCACCGTTGACCACCACGTCCGCAGGAATGACGACGCTCGTCGTGGCATGCAGGGTGTGGTAGGTGACCGTGGCCATCTGGAACATGTACTCGGACGCCGTATTGACGAGCGGGTCATTCGGGTTGAGGTCGCTCGCGACGACCGGGAAACCCCAGTCGTTCTTGAGCAGGCTCATGATCGCCGTCGCCTCCTCGACCTTGCCGCCGGAAGTGAGCTGGCCCTGGGCGTCATAGGTCAGCGTGACGTTCTGTGCCGTACTGAACGCCTGGAGGGACTTTGCGCCCTCCTGGGTCTTCATGTAGGTGAACCCGCCGGCCGCGATGAACGCGAACCCGACGAGAATGAGGGCGACTCCGAGGCCCTTCAAGCGACTGTTCATTGGTCCGATCCCCTTGCTTCTGTTCCTGCGATTTGGTTTCAGGTGCAGCGTCGTGGCTGGGCGGGTGACCGCCAATGGGACAGGCGGACCGTTGTCGGGTGCCGCGGCCCGGGCCATTGGGGGCCGGATGACAGGGGTGGACCCGGGACTCGGGTTGGGTGGGGTGCGAGCGGGCCACGGCCACACCGCGGGCCAGGCCGCGCCCCGGTCTCTGCCGCACGGGCCGTCCCGCGGCCGCCGCTGGCCGTCCTCGGCCGGAACCTGAGCGGCCGATATTTCCCGCGTAGGCGACTGTCGCCTGCTGTGCGCGCCCGAGGCGGTTGACCACCGCGAGGTCGCGCTCGAGAGTGCCGATGAGGCCTCGGGCGTAGGCGGCCGTCGCCTACCGGGCAGAAATTCGGCCCGGACTCTTACGCAACAGGCGAGCCTCGCCTACCGGGCAGAAATTGGAGACGAAGTCGCGGATCGCCGGCCAGCGCTTCCTATCGGGAAGCCACTCCTGCGGCAGAGTTGCCCGAGACCCGGCTCAAAGATCGCGGTCGAGCGGGATGCCCCCCGGGATCAGGTCATCGGCCAGCCGGTCCGGCGAGCCGCGGCCCAATACCTCGTCGAGGACCTCGTCGTCCATCCGGACCGTTTGCTCAGGCCCCGGGAAGGTGCCCGCGACGACGTCCTCGGCCCACGCCTTCGCGGCGCCAAGGATGGTTCCCCGCAGGTCGGCATACGGCTTGGCGTGCTTCGGGTGCCAGGCGTCCCAGCCGAGCAGGTCGGTGATCACCTGAACCTGGCCGCTGCAGCCGGCGCCCGCGCCGATGCCGATCGTCGGGATTCGCAGTCGGTCCGTGATCGCGGCCGCGAGCTGCTCCGGCACCAACTCGAGCACGATCGCGAACGCGCCCGCCTCCTGGACGGCCAGCGCGTCGTGGAGGAGATTGCGCGCCTGCTCGCGGGTCTTGCCGAGGACCCGGACCTTGCCCGCGGCGTTCGCCGCTTGCGGCGTCCAGCCGATGTGGCCCATCGTCGGGATCCCGGCCTTGACGATCGCCTCGATCGTCCGCTGGGTGCGGACCCCGCCTTCGACCTTGACCGCCTGCGCGCCCGCCTCCGACAGGAACCGGCCGGCATTCGCAAGCGCGGCTTCCGTGGTCGCGTAGGACAGGAATGGCATGTCGCCGATCACGAGTGCGTGATTCGCGCCCCGCGTCACCGCGGCCGTGTGATGGAGCATGTCGGCCATCGAGACCGGGATCTCGTTCTCGTAGCCGAGCATGGCCCGGCCGACCGAATCGCCAACGAGCAGGAGCGGGATGCCTGCTTCGTCGAGGATCCTGGCGGTCGGGAAGTCGTACGCGGTCAGCATCGTGATCCGCGTGCCGTCGGCATGGAGCTTTGCGATGTCCCCGACGGTCAGGCGGCGGACCACCTTGCCGGCTTCGCCTTCGCTTGCGCTCACGTTCGCGTCTCCTGCTTCACGTGGTCAGTCTGCGCGGCCCCGTCGCGGGCGTCCAGCGCGCCGGCGACCCGATCGAGGATCTCGTCCGCGACCGCGCGCTTGGAGCGCAGCGGCAGGTTGACCCGCGAGCCGTCGGCGGCGAGGATCCAGACGTGGTTCGTGTCGCTCCCAAAGCCCGATCCCTCCTCGGCGACGTCGTTCGCGACGAGTAAGTCGACGCCCTTCCGGCGGAGCTTGTCGGTGGCCCGGCCGAGCGACCCGGTCTCGGCGGCGAATCCGACGAGATACGGCCGCCGCGTGTCCGGCGGGAGGGCGGCGACCGTCGCGCCGATGCCGGCGAGGATGTCCTCGGTCGGCTCGAGTTCGAGCGTCAGGCCGGAATCGCGGGTGAGCTTGCTGTCGGCCGTGGCGCGCGGCCGGAAGTCGGCGACAGCGGCGGCCATGACGAGCGCATCGGCCGCGCCGACCGCGAGCCGGACGGCGTCGCCCATCGCCGCGGTCGTCGGAGCGTGGACGACCCGGATCCGGTCGCCGGTGGGCAACGCCACGCTGACCTGGCCGACCACGAGCGTAACCCGGGCACCCCGGGCGAGGGCCGCCTCGGCGAGGGCGACGCCCATCCGCCCGGTCGAGCGGTTGCCGATGAACCGGACCGGGTCGATGGGCTCGGCGGTGCCACCGGCGGAGATGACGACATGGCGGCCGTCGAGGTCGGCGTCGCGAGCTTCGCCGACGATCGGCGGTCGCGATACGGGATCCGGCGAACGAACGGGACGACCCACGACCGCCGCGACGACCGCGTCGATGATCGTGCCGGTCTCCGGGAGGCGTCCCCGCGCGCTCTGGCCCGACGCGAGGGGACCGGTCTCGGGCTCGACGATCCGGTAGCCGAAGTCGTCGCGGAGGCGGGCCACGTTGGCTCGGGTGGCCGGGTGGCCGTACATCTCGCCGTCCATCGCCGGCGCCACCACGACGGGCGCGGCGGTCGCCAGGCACGTCGCGGTGACCGGGTCGCCGGCGAGGCCCGCCGCCATCGACGCGAGCCAGTGGGCGGTGGCGGGGGCGACGACGATCGCGTCGGCGCTGTCGGCGACCACGATGTGGCCGATCCGCTGGTCGGGCAGAAGTCCGCCGACGTCGGTCTCGACCGGATGCCGGGTCAGCGCTGCGAACGTGAGCTCGCCGACGAAGCGGGTCGCCGACGGGGTCATCATGACGACCACGTCGGCGCCCTCGTCGCGCAGTCGACGAACCAGGTCGGCGGCCTTGTAGGCGGCGATCGAGCCCGTGACGCCGACGGCGATCAGGCGGCCGGCCAGACGGCCACGGGGCGCCGCCGACGCTTCGGCTGTCGACGCTGGGGTGGCGGCGGCTTGGCTCGCGGAGGCTGTGCTCGTCGCGGACCCGGCGGCGTCGGCGGCGTCGGTCACGTCGGGAGTCCGAGCTCGAGCGGCTCGCCGCCGCCGACCTCGGCGTGCAGGATCGCGAGGCCCTTGAGGGTCAGGTCCGGATCGATCGCGTCGACGCCGGTCAGGGCCCGCGCCCAGGGCGCACCCGACAGGCCACCGGTCAGCACGACGCGGACGTCGCTCCGGGGCAATCCGGCGGCCTCGGCGAGCTCCGCCCGGATCCGACCGATCAAGCCGTCCGCGAGCGCCTGGTAGCCGAGGACCGTGCCGCTCTGGATCGCGCTGACCGTGTCGCGGCCGATCGCCCGGTCCGGCGCTCGCAGCTCGACCCGGGGCAGCTTTGCGGTCCGTGCGGCGAGCGCCTCGAGGCCGAGCTCGAGGCCCGGAGCGATCGCCCCGCCGACGTATGCCCCGTCGGCCGCGACGCAGTCGATCGTGGTCGCCGTCCCGAAATCGGCGACGAGCGCCGGCGTCCCGTGGATCCGGGCGACGGCAAGGGCGTTGACAAGGCGGTCGGCGCCGACATCGGCCGGACGATCGACCCGGATCGCGATCGGGATCGTGCCGGCCGCCGCGACGATCAGCTGCCGCTCGCGACGCTCCGCGATCGTCTCGATGGCGCCGGTCAGGGCCGGCACGACCGAGCAGCAGGCGATCGCGGAGACGTCCGCGAACGTCGCGTCGTCGAGCCGGACGAGGGCATCGAGGAGGTGCTCGAGCTCGTCGGCGGTTGCGCGGGCGTGGGTCGTCGCCCGGCGGCTTGCGACCAGCGACCCGTTCCGGAACAGGCCGGTCGTGATGTTCGTGTTGCCGATGTCCACCGCGAGCAGCATGGCGCGATCATACGGGCCGTCGCACCTGAGGCGAGCCGCACGTCCATCGAACGATCATCGCCATCTCGCCGTTCGCGCGGCCGCCCAACGGAGATCCCGATGTCGTCATCCCGCCCGCTCGCCTGGAGCGCTGCCGGCTTGGTTGCCGTCCTGGCCCTCGCCGCCTGCACGGCGACCCCGGCACCGATCGTCCCTCCATCCGCCGTCCCGTCGGCCACGGCGGCGGTTGCCACCGCGTTGTCGTCGTCGCCGTCGTCCGTCCCAAGCGCCTTCGCCACGGTCGACCCGTCCGCGGAGCCCGTGCCCACGGACTCGTCCCAGCCGACGAACCCGCCTGACCCGACGCCGACGCCGCGGGGCACGCCGATCCCCGGCTGCGGCATCGGAATGGCCGCCCTTCTCGCAGACCTACGGGAGATCCCAGCCTCGCTCCACTTTGGCGGCGCCACAATCGAGTTCCGGACGGCGAGCGTCGGCATGCGGGACGGCTCGTACGTCGCGGACACCACGATCCCTGCGGGGATCGGCCTGTCACCGAGCGAGATCGCGGTCGTCGTCGGCCCAGGCGCCGGCATCGTCCTGCGCGGTGCCGGGCTCATCCTGATCCGGGTCGACGCGCAGGTCGTCCCGTGGTCCACGGTCATCTTCTCGGGCGACCTTGGGGGATCGTCGGCCACGCCCGTCGATCTCCCGTGGCGGCTGCGCAGCGACGGCTCGATCTCGGTCTCGGCGCCGATGGCGCCCGGCGATTACATGGTGTCGTTCCATCCGCTCTGGCGGAGCGCGTGCCTTGAAGGCGACGGCTCGGCCTACAGCCGGATCAAGGTCCTCTGACCCCGATTCCGAAGGCGAAGTCGAGCGCGCATCGGGAATGGACTGCGCTACCATCGGGCCTGCCCACCGCCCCGCCCGTCTTCCCCAGGAGCCCAGCCGTGTCGAGCGCTCCGATCGCGAAGTTCTTCGTCAATCAGGGCGTCGTCACGAGCCGCGTCGACATGCAGAACCTGCTTCGGCCGCTCCTCAAGCAGACCGTCTCGTACCGCTACCTGCGCGGCCACGACCTGGTCTCGCACGGCACCGGCTGGGTCGAGCGGATCGTCACCGACGACCCTGACATGTCGACCTACTTCACCCCGATCTCGATCAGCCTCAACGTCGACTCGTTCGAGCATCTCGAGTTCGACACCCGGCCCGACCAGCTCCTGGTCTATTCCCTCGTCCAGGGTGACGAGCGGGTGATCATCGAGTACGCCCCGCTCTCACCCGAGCACGACCCATCGGGCGGTGCCCAGCAGCTCACCTTCGACACGAGCGGCTTCGTCCAGATGGAGCTCCAGGGCCTCGGCGACGGCGTCGGCGATCCGGTCATGGACAGCGATCCCGAGCCCGCCGGCCGGTCGACGGAGCCCGACACCGAGGCCTGAGCCTCCGGCACGCCACGAGCCGGAGCTCTGCCGGCGTTCGTCCGAAAGCGGCCGCCGCGCCCGCCAGCCGAGCTAGTTGTCGTTCTCCTCGACCTTGTTGACGAGGACCGATAGCGGCGTCCGGCCATCGAGCCCGGCGTGGGGACGCCGTCGATTGTAGGCATCGACCCAGCCGGGCAGGGTCGCCAGGCGCTCGCCGTTCGATCGGAACAG
>JBBRSJ010000006.1:0-139739 GCA_038245515.1 Candidatus Limnocylindrales bacterium
CAGCCGGTGGGAGCGTGATGGAGGCCTTGGCTCGGCACGTCCAGGCCCAGATCGACCTCCGGGCCATTCCCACTTCCGCGTTTCGGTCGTCAGCCGGCTGGGCTCCCAGTTCGGCGACGATTACCGACGCACACACCTAGCCTATTGGCACATCCCACTCTATAGCTCGGGCGGTCGGGCCTCAAGCAACATGCAGAAGCTCTGGCAGGTCCTGTACGACGCCAACGCCGACCTCGTGCTCGCGGGCCACGACCACCTGTACGAGCGGTTCGCGCCCCAGGACGCGAACGGCGGCCTGGACTCTGCCCGCGGGCTGCGATCCTTTATCGTCGGTACCGGAGGCGCCAACCACACCTCCTTGACGACCGTTGCCGCCAACAGCGAGCTCCGCAACGCTTCGACATTCGGCATCCTTTCGTTGACCCTCCACTCGTCGTCCTACGACTGGCGATTCATCCCCGAAGCAGGCAAGACCTTCACCGATTCCGGTAGCGCGGCCTGCCACGGCTCGTCGTCGGGCTCGGACACGACACCGCCCTCGACGCCAACCGGCCTGTCGGCCGTGGCGACTTCGGGGTCCTCGGTGGCATTGACCTGGAACCCGAGCACGGATAACCAGGGCGTGGCCTCGTACGACATCCTCCGCAACGGGTCGGTCATCGGGACCTCGACGACGACCTCCTGGACGGATTCCGGCACCTCGGCGTCGACCACGTGCTCCTATGCGGTCCAGGCCGTGGACCTGGCCGGCAATCGATCGGGCCCGAGCGGAGCGGTCTCGGTCACGACGCCAGGCACTCTCCAGTTCACGCCGGTGGCCGATGCGTACGTCCGGCAGGACCAGCCCACCGTGAACTTCGGCTCGAAGACCACGGTCGAGACCGATGGCAGTCCGGTCGAACAGAGCCTCCTTCGGTTCACCGTTGCCGGACTCGGCACCGGCGGCGTCGCCAGTGCCAAGCTGCGTCTCTATTGCACGAATCCGTCGGGAGTCGGTGGAGAGATCCGGTCCGTGACGGGGAGCTGGTCCGAGACCGGCGTCACCTGGGCGACGAGCCCCGCGTTCGGGACGTCGGCGGCCGGCTCGATCGGGCGCGTGGCCGCGGGCTCCTGGTACGAGGTGGACGTGACCTCCCTCGTGAACGGAAACGGGGACATCACGCTGGGCCTCGTCAGCTCCGCCACGGACGGGGCGGACTACGTGTCGCGCGAGGGGCTCAGCTCCCAACGGCCTCAGCTGGTCGTGACTCCGCAGCCATAAGCGGTGGCCCGGGGCGACCCCACGGGCCCGGACCGGGCAACAACGGATCCAGACCCATCGGCGCCGATCGGAGCGCGGGTCTCGACTTGTCGGTGGCTCGTAATGCGGGCGCGGCGCCAGGGGCTGCCGACGACTCAATCGAGGCTCGAAGATCGGACCATAACAAGGGAGCCGGCACATTCGACTGGCAGCGACGGACCGATCGAGGTGCTGCTCGATGATGGTGGCACGTCATCTTGGACTTCGCCGACGCGGAGATCCGGCCCGAGGCAAGCGACCAGATCCTCCAGACCGTGATCTCCGCCCATGGTACGGAACGCGATCTCGAGAATGCCATCCACGCCGACGGCCACGGACTGGCGTGCGCCTCGTCGGACGAGCATCACCCCACCGTGGTCACGGTCGCGAGCCCGCGCGACTGAGGTCTTGGCACAGCTGTCCGACCGGCGCGCCGGCGCGGCTCCGCATCGGGATCAAGTTGGCGATACCCCGGGAGTCCCGATCCCCATTGACGTGCTGGGGCGGGGTGCGGAGCGGGCTGCGCCGAGCTCAGCTTTCGGTCAGCCCGAGGGTGCCGCCGGGCGTCGCGACGTGGACGGCCACCTCGCCGGCCCCGCGGTCCGCGAGCGCCGAGCGGAGCTCCTGCGGCGTTCCGGCGAGGAGTTCGAACGTCCCGTAGTGCATCGGCACGACATCCGTGACCCCGAGCAGCTCGGCGGCCAGCGCTGCCCCGCTCGGATCCATCGTGAAGTGGCCGCCGATCGGGAGGAAGGCAAGGCTCGGGCGATATCGCTCGCCGATCAGGCGCATGTCCGAGAACACGTCCGTGTCACCGGCGAAGTAGAACCGGAAGCCGTCTTCGAGCTCGACGACGAACCCGACCGGTTCGCCGAGGTACACCGGCGCCTCGGATCCACCGTACATGTCGCCCGCCGAGTGCTCGGCGCGGACCATGGTGACCTTCAGCCCGGCTGCTTCGACCGTCCCGCCCTTGTTCATCCCGATCAGGCCGTCCTTATGGGCGTAGTTCCGGCCGAGGTACAGGGCCATCTCGTGGATGCACGGCCAGGCCGGGCGGGTCCGGCTGGCGATCGCGAGCGCGTCGCCGAAGTGGTCGGCGTGGCCGTGGGTGACGAGCATCACGTCACATCGATCCACCTGGTCCTGGCGACGCGGGCTGAGGGGATTTCCGAACCATGGGTCGAAGAGAACGGTCTTCCCGCCGGGTGTCGTCAGCTCCCAGCAGGAATGTCCGTACCAGGTGAACGTGGCGTCGGGGTTCAGGGCCATCGGATCGGACTCCTCGGCGAGGCTTCATGGCTGTCGGGTCGATGATCGCAAGCCCGGCTGACGACTGCAGGGCGGCGGCGCCCCTGGACGTCAGCCCGTCACCCGCCGACCTGCCGAGGCGGCCGCAATCGGACCCTCGGATACACTCGATCCCGTGCCCGCCGAACGGATCGCCGAGAACCTCGCGTTCATCAACTGGACGGTCCTTGTCGGCCTCGCCTTCGGCTCGTTCGCGGTCGTCGTGCTCGCTCGGTTGCGGACCGACGCCACCCGCGGGTACCTCGCCTTCACCGCGGGCTGCGCATTCGTGATCGGCGTCCTCGCGTTCCTGTCCGACCAGGCGCTGCCGACGGCAAGCGTCGGGACGACGATCCGGATCGACCCGGCTTTCGACCTCCCGCGCCGGATCGCGCTCGGCGCATGGTGTCTGCTCGATGCCGCCTACGTCGTGGCCCTCGTCCAGCGCCGCCGCGCCCCGCTGCTGGCGGCGGCCGGTCTCGTCGTCGCGACCGCGACGCTGGCGATCGGCGCCCTCGGCTGGAGCGGAACCGCACTGCTCGCGATCCCTCTGCTTGTTCAGCTGGCGGTCCTGACGGTCGTCACCGGCGGTGTCTTCGCTGCGATGATCCTCGGCCACTGGTATCTCGTGACCCCCAAGCTGCCCGAAGCACCGCTCATCCTCATCGCCCGGATCCTGACCGCGGTCGTGGGCCTCCAAGTCCTGCTGTTCGGTGTCTGGGTTGCGACCGGCGCGGGACCCGGCGGCGGCCCGCCGTTTGCGGTCCTCGTCGGTCCGTGGGCGCTCTTCGTCTGGCTCCGCCTGATCGTCGGGCTGATCTTCCCGCTGATCGTCTCGTGGGCGGCGGTGCAGACCGCGCGCAGCCGCTCGATGGAGTCGGCGACGGGCCTCCTGTACATCAACGTCGGAACGATCGCGGCCGGGACGATCCTCGCCGCGGGGCTGTACTTCGGGGCGGGGCTGCTCGTCTGAGCGTGTCCCGGTCCATCGATGGGCGGCGGCTCGCCCGGACAACGGAGGTCCACGATGAAGAACGATCGCGGCTGGATGCCGGGAGCGCGCGAGGCCGACTGGCTCGAGGAGCTCGCGGCGCCCGTGCCGCCGGCGCTTCTCGCGATCGAAGCGGCGGCAGCTCCCGAGCGGATCCCGATCGTCGACCGCGACAGCGGCCGGGTCCTCGCGGCGTTGGCGGCGGGTCGCCGCCGAATCGTCGAGGTCGGCACCGCCTACGGTTACTCGACCCTGTGGCTGGCGCTCGGCCAGCCCGCCGACGGGACGATCGTGACGATCGACCCGGACCGCGGCCGGACCGACCTCGCCCGCGGCTGGTGGCGCGAGGCGGGCGTGGCCGACGAGCGGATCACCGTCGTGACTGCGAAGGCGCTCGAGGCCTTCGATTCCGATGATCCGGCGCTGGCCGGACCGTTCGACCTCGCGTTCATCGACGCCCTGAAGCCGGAATACGAGGCATATCTCGAGCGGCTCGTGCCGCGCCTCGCTCCGGGCGCCCTGGTCGTCGCCGACAACGTCCTGTGGAGCGGCAAGGTGGCCGATCCGGCGAACACCGACCGCGAGACGGTCGCCCTGCGCGCGTTCGACGCGGCCGTCCTGCGCGACGCGCGCTTCAGCGCCACGATCCTGCCGGTCGGCGACGGCCTCCTCGTCGCGGGGTTCCGCGGCGCTGGCGCCGGCTGACCCCGAGCGCCGACATGCGAGTCCGCGTCCGCCTCTTCGCAATCCAGCGCGAGCTGGCCGGCGCGCGCGAGGTCCCGATCGAGCTCGATGCCGGCGCGACGGTCGAGGACGCCTGGGCCGTGGTCGTCGCCCGGTTCCCGGTCCTTGCATCCGGCCGGAACTCGCTGCGATTCGCACGCAACGGCGACTACGCCGATCCAGGCACGGCGCTTGCGGACGGCGACGAGGTTGCGTTCATCCCACCGGTGAGCGGCGGCTCCTTCGGTAACGGCGACCCCGCGGCTCCCCGGCGCATCCTGGAGCTCCACGCCGAACCGTTCCCGGCGACGATCGCCGCGGACCTCGAGGCGCGTCTCGCGACTCCGGGGGACGGCGCCGTGGTCGCGTTCATCGGACGCACCCGCGAGACGCCCGGCACGCCGGCCCCGGGCCAGGAGGCCGAAGCCGCCCGTCATTCCGGGCGAGCCGTCGAGTCGCTTGACTACGAAGCCCACGAGACGATGGCGATCCGGATCCTCGCGGTGATCGCCGACGAGATCGTCGAGCGGTTCGGCGTCGAGCACCTCGCGATCGTCCACCGGACGGGTGAGGTGCCCCTCGGCGCGGCCAGCATCGTCGTCGTCGCCGCGTCGGCCCACCGCGACGCCGCGTTCCGGGCCGCTCGCTACGCCATCGACGAGACCAAGGCTCGGGCGCCGATCTGGAAGGCGGAGCGGTTCGCGGATGGCCAGGTCTGGATCGGCGAGCCGGCGCGGACCGGCCCGTCCGAGGGCTGACGACTCGACGGTGGGGTGCCGACGAACGTCACAGCCGCCCTCGATTTCTGCCCCTCAGGCGCGTGGTTCCTGTTGCGCAGGCGGCTCCCCCGCAACGCCGGCCGACCCACGCTTGGCCGGGCGGGTCGTTCTGGTCGCTCAGGCGAGAGACTCCTATGGAGACGGAAATTCGGCGTGGATCTTCACGCAACAGGCGCCACGTTCCTGAGCGCAAGAAATCGGCCGGGGTTGCGCCTGCCGCGGGGCGCCGACCCGCGACCACGCGCCGACCCGCGACCATGCGACCACGCGCCTGCGGCGACCACGCACCGACCGCGCGCGACGCCCGACCGGCTGACGCCATACTGCGGTCGATGACCACGGACCTCCGATGACCACCGACCTCGGGCCGCTCGATCAGCTGACCGAACGCGCTGCCACCCTCGCCGGCGCCTGGGCCGGCAGGGCACGGGCGTCGACGACCGTCGGCCGCGAGCGAGCCCTTCTCCGGATGCTCGGCGTCAGCGGGCTCGACGCGGCGGGCCGTCCGCTCGCCTGGTCGGTCGTCGACCGCTACCTCGGCGGCGGGCCGGGCCGGCTCGGCGGCGGGCTCGTCCTGCCGTTCTGCATGGCCCTCGCCGAGTACGACCTCGACCCGCAGCGGCTCGCCCTCGACATCGCATCGGGCGCGGTCGACCTGGGGATGGAGGCCGCCCTCCTCCGAGAGCCCGATCGGCGAGCGATCGCCGAGGAGGAAGCGCGCCGCCTGATGGCCGCGGCGATCGAGCGGATCGATGCCAACCGGACCGCGCGAGCCGAGCTGATCGACGTGCTCGGCGAGCCGCGCCGCCCGTGGATCGGGGCCGCGATCGACGAGCCGGACCGGGCCGGGGCCCTGTATGAGGCCCGGATCGCGGTCGAGGCGGGCGCCGACTTCCTCCAGATCGAGGTCCCGATCGGCCGCGAGCTGAGCGAGCGCCTCCGGCGGGCCGGCCGGGATGCGCCGATCTGGCAGCCGCGCCCGGGTGGCCCGGCCCTCGATGCGGACGATCTCGACCAGGCGCCATCGGGCAGCCAACGGGCGCTGGCCGGGCTCCGCCGCGACCTCGACGAAGCCGCCGCCCAGCGGCGGGGCTACGTCCGGCTGGGGATCGTGCCGCCGGCCCTCGGGATCCCCGAGAGTGCGGTCGTTGCCGGGTTCGAGCGGATCGATGTCGCGGTCTCCGATCCTCTGGCCGAGATCGTCGACGGCCACGTCGCCCCCGATCGCGCGCTCGCGGACCATGCGTTCGGCCAGGCCATCCTCGCCCGAGCCGGGGCGCTCGTCGCGATCGGTCCGGGCTCGCTGGTGGTCGGTCCCGACCTGACGCGCGGCATCCCGTCGAACCCCGCGTCGCGGGCCGGGCGGGCGCTGGCCCTGCAACTGCTAGCCGTCGCCGTCGCCCGCGGCAATGGCCTTGCGGACGACCAGATCCTCGTCGGCGGGCTGACCGCCTGGGTGTCCGGCGAGCCCGACCCCGTTGGCCTCGCGATGGCCGAGATCGCGCTGCGTCGCGCCCTCCTGCCGTCGATCGACCTGATCCTCGAAGAGCCACGGCCCGACGACCGGACGGCCGGCGAGCTCTGGCCGGCGCTTGTGGCCGCCGTGTTGCCGGCCGGCGCTACGGCCGCGATCCTCCGCCGGGCACCGTCCGAACGCGACCTCCGCTCGACCCGGGTCGCCGCCCAGGTGTCCGCGGAGCGCGCCGCCGCGACGGAGCCCGCCACGCTGAGCGGCGCCGCTCGCGACCATGCCCGGGCGACCGCCGAGGCGGCGCTCCGGGTGCTCGACCGCCTGGCCGACGACGGCTGGCGCACGATCGTCGGGGACGGCCCGGGCGAGGGCGTCGCCAACCTCCGCCTTGGCGCCGACGCGGTCGCCGAACGCTCGGATCCGTTCGATCCGCTGGGGGGCGAGCTCAGCGGAGTCCGCTAGGACAACAGCCAGGCGGCGGGCCGGCGGTCAACCGCCGGAGACGGCCGGGATCACATGGATCGTCGCGTCCGCCCCGACGGCCGTGTCGAGCGAGGCCTGTTCGCCGTCGACGAAGACATTGATGTGCTCGCGGAGGACAGGACCGCTGTCGATGAGCCGGTTGCGGAGGCCGGGGCTCGCGTCGTCGAGTCGGTCGATCGCCTCGCGGACCGTCGACGCCTCGACCCGGGTCGTGCGCGCCGTGCCCGCGATCAGCGACACGAGCGAGCGCGGCAGGATCACGGTGACGGCCACGGCCGTCAGTCGACCTCGATCGCCTGGACGCCCCAGATCGACGGCAGGTGGTCGGCGATCAGCGCCCAGCTCGCGCCCTCGTCGGTCGATCCGTAGAGCTGACCCGTGCTCGTCCCGAAGTAGATGCCGGCCGGATCGCCACGATCGACCGACATTGCCTCCCGCAGGACGCCGACGAAGGCATGCTCCTGTGGGAGCCCGTTGCTCTGGCGCTCCCAGGTGTCGCCGCGGTCACTCGTCCGCCAGACGGCCAATGCCCCATTGGGCGCATACCGGCCGGCTTCCGGATCGCTGAGAGGGATGACCCAGGCCGTAGCCGCGTCGCGCGGATGCGTCCCCATCACGAACCCGAACCGCGACGACAGGCCGGCGCTGATGTCGTCCCAGGTCCGGCCGCCGTCGCGCGACCGGTAGACCCCGCAGTGGTTCTGCTGGTAGAAGGTATCGGGCTCGCCGGCGGCCATCGCGAGCTTGTGGACGCACTGGCCGGTCTCGGGATGGGGATCGGGCAGGAAGCACGCCGCGACGCCGTGGTTCCGCGCCTCCCAGGTCGCACCGCCGTCCTCGGTCGCGAATGTCCCGACGGCGCTGATCGCGACCCACATCCGCTTGGGGTCGGTCGGGTGGGGGACGATCGTGTGGCAGATGAGCCCGCCCGCGCCCGGCTGCCAGGTCGGCCGACTGGGGTGATCGCGCAGGCCGGAGACGTGGCTCCATGTTGCGCCGCCGTCGTTGCTCCGGAAGAGGCCGGCCGGCTCGACGCCCGCATAGATCGACCCGTTCGCCGGCGTGACGTTCCAGACCGCGGGGATCTTCGGCCCGTCGTCGCCGTACGTCATGCCCTCGGACGAGTGCGTCCAGGTCGCGCCGAGGTCGTCGCTCCGGAACACCGCGGGCCCGAACCAGGGCGATCCGGCACCCGCGTAGATCGAACCGGTCGCGGGATCCCACTGAAGGTCGTGGACGGGCCAGCCCTCGCACATCGGATCGGACACGGACCAGGTCGATCGGTTGGCCCCGCCGTCGACCATGAAGGCGCCTTTGCGGGTCCCGACGAGGAGCAGTGTGCGAGTCATCGAAGATATCCTCCGGCGTGCGATCGGTGTCGTTCATCTGGACGATGGTGGAGGGCCGGATTCATCGGTGGCTGCTCGCAGCTCGGCTCACTGCCCAGCCTTGAACGGGTAGACGACCCAGCGATCCGTCGTCACGACGTGGTGGTCGGGGGCGCCAGGCACCTTCGATCGGGCGGGCTTGTAGTGGAGGACCGCAGTCGTCGGGATGCCGCCGGCCTGGCGGACTCGCTCGGCGACCGCGTGGATCGTCGTGCCGCTGTCCCACACCTCGTCGACGATCAGCACCTGCTGGCCGCGGAGCTGCGGGTCGGCCGGGAACTGGAGGAACGTCGGCTTCGGGCCCGGCCGGCCCTGATCGTCGTAGTACTCGACGGCTGCGACGAGGATGTTCCGGATCCCGAGGCGATAGGCGAGCATGCCGGCCGGAACGAGGCCGCCGCGGGTGATCGCGAGCATCACGTCGTACTCGCCGCGGACCTGCTCGGAGAGTCCGGCAACCATGTCGGCGAGCGCGTCCCAGGTGACGAAGTCCTTGTCGATCTCGACGCTCGTCGCTCTGCCTCGGTCGTCGCCCGATGCGGTCATCGTTCGCTCTCGCTCCTCAGCCTTGGCCGCCACCGGTCGGACCGGCCCGGCGAATGGCCTCGATCGTCGTCGGGTCGTCGAGGGCCGACAGGTCGCCCGGATCGAGGCCCAGCCAGGCCGCCCGGACGACCCGTCGCATGATCTTGCCCGATCGGGTCTTCGGCAGGGCGGGCACGACGACGACGGTCTCGGGCCGGAGGGTCTTGCCGAGGTCGCCGACGACCCGCTGGGCGATCGCCGCGCGAAGGGCCTCGTCGTCGGTCTCGCCGGGCGCGAGCGTGCACACGACGACGATCGCCTCGCCCTTGAGCGCATGCGGGACTCCGATCGCGGCGGCCTCGACGACGCTCGGGTGAGCAGTGGCCGCGGCCTCGACCTCGGCCGGCCCGACGCGTTTGCCCGCGACCTTGAGGGTGTCGTCGGAGCGGCCCCGGATGTACCAGTAGCCGTCGTCGTCGACGATCGCCCAGTCGCCGTGGACCCACAGGCCGGGGAGCCGGCTCCAGTACGCCTCGACGTAGCGGTCCGGGTCGAGCCAGAAGCCGCGGGTCATGCCCGGCTGCGGCGCCCGGATGGCTAGCTCACCGACTTCGCCCCGGATCGACCGCCCGGCGCCGTCCACGACATCCGCCGCGGTCCCGACGCACGGTCCGTTGAACGACGCCGGCTTGATCGGCGTCAGCAGGTTGCAGCCCACGATCCCGCCGCTGACCTCCGTTCCGCCCGAGTAGTTGACGACCGGCCGACGCCCACCGCCGACCTCGCGGAAGTACCACCACCAGCTGTCGGGATCCCAGGGCTCGCCGGTCGAGCCCAGGACGCGAAGGCGGGTCATCTTGTGTGAGCGAACCGGCTCGGTCCCGTGGGGGATCAGCGCCCGGATGACGGTCGGCGACAGCCCGAGATGGGTCACGCGGTGGCGGGCGACGAGGCCCCACAGCCGATCCGGGCCCGGGTGGTCGGGGGCGCCCTCGTATAGGAGGAGCCGGGCGCCGAGCAGGAGCGCCCCGGAGATCGCCCACGGGCCCATCATCCAGCCCAGATCGGTGAACCAGAACAGGGCGTCGCCGCGGCGCAGGTCGAACGTGTGGGCGAGGTCCTGGGCGGCCTTGATCGGGAAGCCGCCGTGGACGTGGACCGCGCCCTTCGGCTTGCCGGTGGTCCCCGAGGTGTAGATGATCATGTAAGGCGTCTCGGGGTCGGTGGGCAGGGCCGTCGCCGGCTCGCCCTCGTCGAGGAGGGCCGCCCGCGCGGAGTCGACGGATTGGTCCCACCATCGGTCGCGCTCTGGATTCCATGGCGGCGCGGGAGCCCGGACCCCGAGCCGTCGGACGACGATCACTCGGCCGACCGACGGCGCCAGGGCGACCGCCTCGTCCGCGACCGCCTTCATCGGCACGACCGCTCCGCGCCGGTAGAAGCCATCCGCGGTGACGAGGACGCTGGCCTCGCAGTCCCGGAGGCGAGCCGCGACGGCCGGCGCGCCGTACCCGGAGAAGATCGGGGTGAAGATCGCGCCGATCCGGCCGAGGGCGAGCGTTGCGATGACCGTCTCGACGAGCATCGGCAGGAAGATCCCGACCCGATCGCCAGAGCGAACGCCGGCGGCCTGGAACATCCGTGCTGCGACCACCACATCGTCGCGCAGCGCGGCGTTCGTCACGCGCCGCCACTCGCCATCCTCGCCTTCCCAGGCGATCGCCTCACCGGACGGGTCGCGCGCGGCTCGCGGCGCAGTCGACGCCTCGGCGTGATTGAAGGCCCCGCCGCGCCACCAGCGTGTCCACTCGGGTCCGCCGCTGGCATCCATCACCTGGTCCGGCTGGCGCTGCCAGTCGAGCCCGAGATCCGCGGCCGCAGCGCCCCAGAACCAGGCCGGATCCTGCGCGGCGCGCGCCTGAAGGCCTTCGAGATCCGCTTCACCCGTCGACCGCAGGAATTCGGCAAGGCGCGCCTCCGCGCGCAGTTTCGCGGTCGGACGCCAGGCGGCATCCGGTACATCACGGCCGAAGATCGGGCGGTCGGTGGGCACGGACAGAGCCTACGCCAGCCAAGAGGCATCGAGCCAGTTGCCCAGCCCGGGCCCTCGGCTCCGAACCGGCGCTACGCTTCGCCGATGACCGACTCCCCGATCCCGATTGACCTGCGCTCCGACACGGTCACCCGTCCAACCCCCGCGATGCGCGAGGCGATGGCCCGGGCCGACGTCGGCGACGACCAGTTCGGCGAGGACCCGTCGATCAACCGCCTCCAGGAACGGGTAGCGGCATTGCTTGGCCACGAGGCGGGGCTCTGGTTCCCGACCGGGACGATGGCCAATCAGGTCGCGATCCGGACGCTGACCCGTCCCGGTGACGAGGTGATCGTGGCCCGCGAAGCGCACATCCTGTGGCACGAGACCGGCGGCGCCGCCGCGAACAGCGGCGTCCAGCTCACGGAAATCGGGCCCGCGGCCACGACAGGCCGGTTCACCGTCGGGGAGTTCCTCGCCGTCCGCAAGCCGCGTGGCCACATGCTCTGGCCGCCGACAACGGTCGTCGGCGTCGAGAACACCCACAACCGGGCCGGGGGCGTGGTGATCGACGTCGAGGCCGGCAGGGCAATCGCCGAGGCCGCACGCGCCAACGACGTCGCGAGCTTCCTCGACGGCGCCCGCATCTGGAACGCAGCGGCCGCCCTCGGCAGGCCCGTCGCCGACCTCGCGCGCCCGTTCGACCTCGTCAACGTCGCGTTCTCGAAGGGGCTCGGTGCGCCGGGCGGCTCGATGCTCGCGGGCTCGCGCGATGTCATCGATCGGTCGATCCGCTTCCGGCGCATGGCCGGCGGTGCGATGCGCCAGGTCGGGATCCTCGCCGCAGCGGCGGAGTACGCGCTGGACCATCACCTGGACCGCCTCGTTGACGATCACGCCAACGCCCGGCTCTTCGCGGCGCGGCTGGCCACGAGCCCGGCGATCCAGCTCGACCCGGCCACGGTCCAGACCAATATCGTCCTGTTCCGGCTTGGCCCGGGCGTCCCGGATTCAGCGGCGGTGATCGCAGCTGCACGTGAGAAGGGCGTCCTTCTCGCGGCGTTCAGCGCCCGGAGCATCCGCGCCGTGACCCATCTCGACGTGACCCGCGAACAGGTCGCCGAGGCAGCCGAGCGCCTCGTCAAGGTCGTCGAATCGGCCGTTCACGTCTGACCGCCGGCGCGAGATACTTCTCGCGTTCGATCTCATTCCGGGGCATGGTCGGACCGTCGAGGAGGAGGAGCGCTCATTGGTCACCAACGCCGAGCTCGTCGAACGCTGGATCGGAATCTTCAACAACCGCGATTTCGCCGCTTGCGCCGACATTGCGGCCGATGACTATGTCGAGCATGCGATCGGGCCTTTCGGGCGGACGGCTCCCGACCGGGTGAACGGACCGGCACATCTGCGCGAGACCGCGGAGTGGCTGCTCGCGCAGTTTCCGGATATCCACATGACGCTCGACGCCGTCGTGTCCGACGGGGATCTCGCCGTTGCACGGATCACCTCGAGCGGCACCAACCTCGGCCCGATCGGCCCGATTCCGGCGACCGGCCGGCGGTTCGAGTCGCAGCAGGGCCACTGGTTCCGGGTTGCCGACGGAAAGCTCACCGAGCACTGGGCGGTTCGCGACGACCTCGCCACCATGCTCCAGCTGGGCGTCGTCGCGACGCCGGGTCCGCCGTCGGGCCAGGGAACGAACCGATGACGTTCGAACGCAATCCCGGACCGCCCGCCGAGCCGGGTCCGATGCCGGTCGTCGGCGGCCAGTCGTCAACTCCGACACCGGTCCAGATCCGGCTCCAGATCCTCTCGACGGAGCACTGGTCCCTGCTCGCGTCGCGAAGCCTCGCCTGGAACGAGATGTTCGCGCGCGCCGGGATGTATCTCTCGACGCTGTCGGGCTCAATGGTCGCCCTCGGGTTGGTCGGCGGGATCGCCGGGTTCGACGCGCCGTTCTTCGTCTTCGCCCTCACGATTCTGCCGGTCGTGCTGTTCATCGGCATCGGAACGTGGTTGCGGATGGGCGCGGCGAACTATCACGACGCCCAGACCATCTTCGGGATGAACCGGATCCGCGGCGCCTACCTCGAGATCGCGCCGGAGCTCGAGCCGTACTTCGTGATGGGCGTCCACGACGATCCCGCCGGAATCGGGATCACGATGGCCGTCCCACCGCAAACGCCGGTGATCGTCCACATCGTTGCGTCGACGCCCTTCCTCGTGCTGGTCCTCAATGGGGTCGTCGCCGGAGCGATCGCGGCGCTCCTCGGTGTCTGGTTCGACCGGATCGATATCGTGGTGCCCGTCTTCGCAGGCCTCGTCGTGGCGATTGGTGTCATCGTCCTCGAGCTGGAGTACGCCGCCCGAGCGATCCAGACCGGTCAACGGATGGTCCGGCCGCTGTTCCCGACGCCGGGCGTGACGTCCGACCCGAACCTCGTCCATGGCGCCCGGGTGCCCGCGCGATCCGACGGGGCTCCCGGCGACCGGCCGAACGCGTGACGGCCGAGTCGATCGAGCCGGTCGCCCATCGTCGTCACGTCCGCCGGACCGGTGGCGGGATCCCGCAACTCCCGTTCCGGACCCTGACGAACCCGTTCACGCCACTCGAGGTCCTGTCCGCGGATCACGTTGATGAGATCCACCGGACGTCGCTTCGGATCCTGGCCGAGGTCGGGATCGAGGTCCTCGGCGACCGCGCGCTCGACCGGTTGGCCGCCGCAGGGGCGACCGTCGACCGCTCGAACAAGCGCGTCCGCCTGGACGGCGTCCTGGTCGAGGAGCTGATCTCGACCGCACCGACCGAGTTCACGCTCCACGCCAGAAACCCGGCGCGCAACGTCGTCCTGGGTGGCCGGTCGCTCGTCTTTTCGTCGGTCGGTGGGCCGGCCTTCGTGACCGACCTCGACCGCGGCCGGCGAGCCGGCACGTGGCAGGACTTCCAGGACTACGTCGCGCTGATCTCGGCGCTCAACGTCATCCACCAGGAGGCCGGCGGGCCGCTCGAGCCGACGGACCTGCCGGTCGAGACGCGCCATCTCGACATGTACGCCTGTCTCGTGACGACGCTCGACAAGACGTGGCACTGCCTCGGCTTCGGCGCGACCGTCGTCGAGGACGCGCTCGAGATCGTCGGGCTTGCCCGCGGGGTCACGCGCGACGAGCTGGCGGGTGAGCCATCGCTGATCACGATCATCAACACGAACTCGCCCCTCCGCCTCGACGGGCCGATGAGCGAGGGCTTGATCGCGATGGCCGAGGCCGGTCAGGCCGTGGTCGCGACGCCGTTCACCCTGGCCGGGGCAATGACGCCGGTGACGATGGCCGCGGCGATCGCCCAGCAGAATGCCGAGGCACTGTTCTGCGTCGCGCTCACGCAGGTCGTCCGGCCCGGGGCGCCGGTCGTCTACGGGGCGTTCACCTCGAACGTCGACATGCGGACGGGCTCGCCGGCGTTCGGCACGCCCGAATACGTGAAGGGCGCGATCGCGTCTGGCCAGATGGCGCGCCGGTATCGACTGCCGTGGCGCTCATCGAATGCCACGGCGTCGGCGGTCGTCGATGCCCAGGCAGCGTACGAATCGGAGATGGCGGTGTGGGGCGCGGTCATGGGCGGCGTCAACCTGTTGTACCAGGGCGCGGGCTGGCTCGAGGGCGGGCTGACCGCGTCGTACGAGAAGCTGATCGTCGACGCCGAGATCCTCCAGATGATGTCCGAGGTCCTCCAGCCGGTCGTCGTCGACGAGGCGTCGCTCGGGCTCGACGCGATCGCGGAGGTGGGGCCGGGCGGCCACTTCTTCGGCTCGGCCCACACGCTCGAGCGGTTCGAGACCGCCTTCTACCGGCCGATCCTGTCGGACTGGCGGAACTACGAGACGTGGCTCGACGACGGTGCGTTGACCGCGACCCAGCGCGCCAACCGGATCTGGAAGCAGCTCCTCGCCGAGTTCCGCCCGCCGCCGCTCGATTCGGCCGCGGCCGAGGGAATCGCGGACTTTGTGGCGCGCCGCAAGCGCGAGATCAACCGCTAGCAACTGCACGAGGGGCGACGTTTCGCCCTGTGATCACCGCGATCGACCAGAGAAAGCCGTTGATCGCCGCGGCTGATCAGGCTCGCGTCAGATGAGCGTGACCGGTCCCGGTCGGAGCCTCGGAGTGGATGAATCGCCTCGTCGCCGAGCGTGCCCGGGCCCGGTCTGATCAGCGGCCTGATCAACCCCGCTCGTTCCGTGACCTGCTGCTCGCTCCATGCCGTGCGGCCTGCGCCCCGTGCCGCTGATGTGATCGGGCGGGCGCCCTCCCGCCTGGGGCCCGAACGACTTCGGCGGGATCGTCCGGTAGCATGGCGACTGACCACTCGGAGTCATCACCGCCGTGGCCGGGGAGTGAGGAGACCATCACCATGGCCCAGCCCGTCGAGTCCCAGCGCGGCGGTCGATCGCGCCTGATCGGCATCACGATCGCAGCGGCGCTCCTCGTCGCCGCCTGCGGCAGCACGGCACCGGCTGCGTCCACGGCGCCGAACACCGCTCCAAGCGTCGCGGTAACAAGCTCGCAAGCCGACAGCGCGAGCCCGACCGACGCCGCAACCGCATCGGCCGCGGCGGGCGCAAGCGCGGTCGCCGCCGTCGACGCGGCCGTCGGCCTCAAGATCGACGCGCCCTACACGCTGACCGAACTCCCGGCCGCCCTGAAAACGACCTTCGAGACGCAGATGGCGAGCGGTCTCGGCGCGTTCGGCGGATCGATCAAGGCCGGGTTCCGGCAGGTCGGCGGCGCCACCGGGATCGGCATCCTGATGGTGATCGGGTTCCCGTCCGGGACGCTGAACGAGGCGGCATACCAGGCGGCGCTCACCGGGATGGGCTCGAGCATGCAGGCGACGACGTTCACGACGACCACCGTGAACGGCGTGACTGTCTCGACCGGCGGCGTCTCGACCGGCGGAGTTGCGGTGTTCCATGTCGGCGATCACATGCTCGTCCTGATCCTCCAGAGCAAGGACGAGGGCGTGCCGATCGCAACGGCGTTGATCACCGCCAACCAGTAGGCATCGCGTCCCGATCGTTCCGGCTGCGACCGATTCACTGGAGGTCGGCATGGCCGGTCCGACAACAATCGACGAGTACCTGGCGACCGTTTCCGAGGAGCGCCGCGCCGGGCTGACGGCGATCCGCGAGGCCGTCAGCGTTGGCGCGCCCGAGGCGGTCGAGGGCATCGCCTACAACATGCCGGCCTTCCGCAGCCAAGACGGGCGGTTCCTCGTGTCATTCGATGGGTACAAGCGCCATTTCAGCCTATTCCCCGCGAGCGAAGCCGTCGTCACCGCCCTCGGCGATCGCCTGACGCCGCATCTCGCCGGAAAGGGCACGATCCAGTTCGCGGCCGACCGACCGATCCCGACCGATCTCGTCACCGAGATCGCCCGCATTCGCTGGGTTGAGACCACGGCCGCCGGTCGGGAGTGAGCCCGTCCGTCGAATTTCGGCGGTCGGACGACTAGCCCGAGATCGGCCGTCGGGCCCGTCTCGTTAGCCGCGCTCATCGATGGTCCCGCCCCGGGCGCTTCGACGAGTTCCGTCCCGTAGGTCGGTCCAGCGGCGGCGGGCCGCCCCGGCGGCCGAGCTGGGTGCCTACACTGCCGGATGACCTCCGCAGAGACGAAGCTCGGCGTGACGCCGCCCGACGCTCCCGTCGCGAGCCTGCTCCGGCGGATCGACGCCGCGCAGGCCACCACCACCCCCGACCTCAAGGCGATCGGCGCCGCCCTTGTCGACCTCGCGGTCGATCTCGACTACGTCGGGCGCTGGGTCGAGCGGTTCGGCGGGACGGCCGGCTCGCTTCCGATCCATGCGCCGCCAAGCGGACCGCGTCTGATGATCGTCCACCGGACCGAGGGCGAGGTGAGCGCCGTTCACGATCATGGGACGTGGGTCGCGATCAGCCCGGTGGTCGGGCTCGAGACGCATCGGCGCTGGCGGACCGTGGGCAACGCCGGGGCCGCCGCCGGCAGTGGGCGGGCGCGGATCGAGCTCGCCGAGGAGCTCGGCCTCGACGTTGGCCGTGTCGCCACGCTCCTGCCGCCCGACGACCTCCACGACCATGGCCACCTCGGCGGTGCCGGCCGGCCGGCCTACGTCCTGATTCTGCTCGGCGACGACCCGACCCACCACACCCGCAACGAATGGGACCTCGCGACCGGCCAACATCGCGTCCTGCGACCCGGCGATCCGGGTCGCTGGCTCGCGAGCGAGCCGATTCCCGACGCCTGACGCCCGAAACCTCGCGATTGGGTCGCCGAATCTGCAACGAACATTGACAGCGGCCCACGACACGCGGAGCATCGCGCCATGGCAATGAATGTGGTCGATCTGCTGGCGCGCGTTCCGATGCTCTCGAGCCTGGACCATGCCCATCTCGAGAAGCTGGCCAAGGACTTCACCCGGCGGCGGTTCGACGCCGGATCGGTCGTCGTGCGCCAGGGCGACGACCACGGCGTCGGATTCTTCGTGATCGCGGAGGGCCAGGCCGCCGTCTCGGTCGACGGACAGGAGGTCGCGCGACTCGGTGCGGGCGACCAGTTCGGGTCGATCGCCCTGATCAGCAACCGCGTCCGCACCGCGACGGTCACCGCCGCGACGGATCTCGACACCTACGTGATGACCCTCTGGGATTTCCGGTCGTTCGTCCAGGGCGACGCGGAGGTTGCCTGGAAGCTCCTCCAGCAGCTCGCCGAGATGGTCCAGCACCAGAACCCGCCGGGTCACTGAACCCGCGTCACCGACCCGCGACCGACGAGGTCCTCGACGGGGTCGTTCCGGCAGGCTCGAAGGTTGTCTCCTTCACGACCCGGCCCGCCCGATCCCACGTCTTCCACACGCCGACCTGGCGGCCGCGATCGAAGGCGCCCGAGCGCATCAGTGAGCCGTCGATGCGGAAGAACTCCCAGTCGCCATGCATCTCGCCGTCGAGATGGGCGCCGCGCAGCTTGACCCTGCCGTTGCCGTATCGCTCCTCGTGAGGTGTGCCGTCCTCTGTGGGCATGTCCGGGAGTATCCCATCGCGGCCACGGGCTAGTCTTGGCAAAGCACTTCACGTTGACCGGATCGAGTCAACATCAAAAGGACGGGATCCAATGGCCACGCCGACAGCAGACTCGCTCGAGGCGATCGCCCGGTCGGCGATCCAGATGCCCGGTGTCGTCTCCGCCGTGATCTGCGTGCCGCAGCCGGGCACGACCGCACTTGAGATCGCGGCCGCCGCAGGCGTCGAGGGTCCGGCTCGCGACGGTTTGGCTGGGGCGATCCGGAATCCGGCGCATCCGATCGCCCGGACGCTGGCGGAGGGGATCGCATCGTTCAACGTCGCGCCGACGGCGCCGGGTGGGCCGCCCCTCCGGAGCCATCTCCCGTTGCTCGCGCGGCAAGGGGATCGATCCGTGGCCGTGGGCGTCCTGGCAGTCGCCCATCGCCAATCGCTCGACCCCGCCGAGCAGGCGATCGTCGTGGAGCTCGCGGACCGCGCCGTGAAGTGCCTCTAGGCAGCTCGCCGACTGAGCCGCCGGCTAGAGGCGGCCGCGGATTTCCCAGAGGTCGGGGAACACGGGCCGGAACAGGGTCCCGCGGAGGTACTCGACGCCCGCCGAGCCGCCCGTTCCGGGCTTCGTCCCGATCGTCCGCTCGACCATCTTGACGTGGCGATAGCGCCACTCCTGGAAGCCCTCGTCCAGATCGACGAGCCGCTCCGCGACGAGGGCGGCATCGGCGTCGCCACGGTAGACCGCCACGAGGACGTCCTGGACGCGTTCGTCCGGTGCCGGCGGGAGGGCCACGTCGCGCGCGAGCACGTCCTCCGCAAGCACGTGGCCGCGCGCGGCCAGGAACCGCAGGAACGAGCCCCACACCGCCGGCCGCGCCTGGGCCGCCTCGATCCGTGTCCTGGCCGGCGAACCGGCCGGATGCGCGGCCGGCGCCGACGCGTCGCGCATGCCGAGGACCGCCTCGACCTCGCGGAACTGGGCCGACTGGAAGCCCGAAGCGGATTCGAGCCGGTCGCGAAAGGACAGGAACTGGAGCGGGGTCATCGTCTCGAGGACATCGACCTGGGCGACCAGCGTCTTGAGGATCTTCAGGAGGCGGTTCAGGAGATGAAGCGTCCGGTCGATGTCGCCCGCCTCGAGGCCGCGCTGGACCTCCGCGAGCTCGTGGAGGAGCTGCTTGAACCACAGCTCGTAGACCTGGTGGATGACGATGAAGAGCAGCTCGTCGTGCTCGGGCCGGCCGTCCGGTCCGATCGACAGCGGGCGCTGGGTGGCGAGGACCTCGTCGATCGCGAGGTACGTCGCGTAGGTGACCGCCTGTTTCGTCACTCGGGCGCGTCCCCGGGGGTCAGCGCCGGCTCGGCGCCCGCGCTGGCCTGAAGCACCGCAAGCACCTGCTCTCGGGTCGCCTCCATGTTGTGGATTCGCCGGCCATGCTCGATCGTCGCGTCGACCACGATGTCCTCGGGCCCGCTGATCTCCCAGCCGCACGCGCAGCGGTTCGTGAATTGTCGGGCCTCCATCGCGATCTCCTCCATCAGCCGAGCGACCGGAACGGCTCGGGGACATAGTGGGCCAGCAGTGGACGCCAGGCCGGCGGCAGCTCCGCCGCGACGACCGGATCGTCCTCGAAGAGCCACGCCAGATGGCGCAGGCCGTGCTCGACGACCTCGCTCATGGCAATCTCGTGCGGGGCTGCGGTCGCGGTCGAACGAGCCAGCTGGGCACGCTGGATCGGCACGCTGGCCATGGCTCCGACGAGCTCGCGCCCGATCACCACGACAAAGCTCAGGATGACGGCCCCGCGGTCGCGACGCCACGAGGTCGAGTGGACGAGGGTCGGGGGTCCGACGATGTCGCGGACGATCCGGTCGACGACCTCCACTGGGTGCTCGGTCGACCCAAGCTGCAGGATCCACGGCTGCGGCCCGTCGGGCCCGGTCAGCGCCAGGTGGTCGCCGTCCAGCCAGACCACGAACACCTCGGCCTGGACCGGGCTGTCGACATCCCATCCGGCGGGTGCGCGGCTCACGGCGCCATCGTAATGATGTCGACTCCCGACAGGAACACTCCGTACACTCGGTGGTGTGACCAACCGAGCGATCGCCCACGCTCGGCTTCGCAACAGCCGGCTCGTGGGGCCACCGCTCGCGTTGCCGGAGGAGGTCGTCGCCTGGCTCGGAGCCGTCCAGTCGCAGGACGTGCCCGGTGCGCTGTGGGGGATCGCCCAGCGGATGGCGCCTGGCCAGACGATCGATGGGCTCGGCGCCGCGATGGACGAAGGTCGGATCGCCCGGACCCACGCCCTCCGGCCGACCTGGCACTTCCTCGTCCCGTCCGAGCTGCGTTGGGTCCAGGCCCTCACGGGTCCTCGTGTCGACAAGGTCGCGGGCACGATGTATCGCCAGCTCGCGTTGGACGAGCGGGCATTCGATCTGGCCGGGGCCTCCATTCGCGAGGCCCTCGCCGGAGGCCGCGCCCTGACCCGTGCTGAGCTGGCGGTCGCGGTCGCGTCGAGCGGGACCGACCTCGGCGACAACCTCGTGATCACCCACCTCGCGATGCACGCGGAACTCACGGCGTTGATCGTGAACGGGCCGCGCCGTGGTAAGCAGGCGACCTACATGCTCGTCGACGAGCGGATCCCGCCGGCACCGCGGATGGCGCCCGCCGACGCGCTACGCGAGCTGACGGTCCGCTATTTCCGGAGCCACGGGCCGGCGCTCGCGCACGACATGGCGTGGTGGTCCGGACTGACGGTCGGCGACGTCCGGCGCGGGATCGAGCTGGCCGGTCCCGCCCTCGAGGGCCGGCGCCTGGACGGCAAGGACTACTGGGCCGGCGCCGACGCCTTCGATCTGGATCCGGGTCTTGTCCTCGCGCCGCATGTCCTGCTCCTCCCGAACTACGACGAGGCGCTCGGCTCCTACAGCGACTACGACCCCGTGATGGGCGAGGCTCTGCCGCGCGCCCGTGGCGTCAACGACGTGCTCGGCGCGCACATCGTCGTCCGCGACGGTTTCGTCGTCGGCGGCTGGCGTCGTACGCTCGGCCGCGACGCGGTGACCGTGACCGTGACGCTCCTGATCCCTTTGACGGCCGACGAGCTCGATGCGCTGGCGGCCGCCGCCGACGAGTTCGGCCGATTCGTCGGCCTCCCGGTCGACCTCCGGGTGGTCGGAGCCTGACCGGGCGCTCGATTGAGCCGTCTCGGCCGCCGGACCCGCCCAGGTCGACCGGTATTCCGTGGAGGCCGCTTTCGTCGCAGAACGTGCCGGGCGAGGTCCGGTGCCTCGGAGTCGGCGGGATATCGGCCGATTGACTCGTGCCGCATTCGTGGAGGCATGAGTCGCGGCCGGAAGCACGATCAGCGCTCCGGATCAGCCTCCTCGGAATATTCGCGACACGAGGCCGGGTCGCCCGGGTGCGACGCGGCGGAGAGGCGCATCAGGGCCGATCGCCTCAACCCGGTTCTGCGACCGTGGGGCGCTCACGGCGACGATTGTGGCGCCGCCCCGCGGCTTCCTCGGCGGCGGCCGGCTCGGGCGCCGGCGGGACGAGCGGCAGCCCGCCGCCCTCCACCAACCCCGCCCGGATGATCCGGCGCAGCTCCGCCTCGATCAGTGGATCGGTCTCGAGCTGGCGGTAGGCAGCAAGGCGTCGGTTCACCTCGTCGGTCGCCCGCTCGTCGATCTCCTTCGCGCCGGCCCGTGTCCAGGCCTCGCGGTTGTCGCGGTCGATCAGCGGCGCCGGCAGATACAGCTCCGTCGGCCAGTGCTCGGTCGTGTGCGGCGCCATGATCAGGTGCTGGTCGGCCATCAGTTGGTCGACCAGCTCATGCACCGGCAGATCGTTCAGCTCGCGGACCTCGCGGACGAAGTGGAGGACCTGACCGCACATCGCGTCGTCGTAGACCAGCTTCGGCAGCGAGAAAACGAGCAGGAAGTCGAGCATCCCGGGGCCACTGACGCTGTTCACGCCGGCGAGCGCCGCGAGCAGGGCCGATCCGAACGTCTCCGCTCCGGCCTGGGCATCGAGCGTCTTCGCGTCCGACAGCGCCATGTACGACTGGGTCGGCAGGCCGAGAGACTTGGCGACGGCCACGTACGCCACGTCGAGCTGGAGCGCTTCGATCGCGGCCATTGGCGAGGACGCGATCTTCATGTGGAACGTTGCCGGCGCACCGCCGAACAGGACCGGAGCCCCTGGCTGCACGACCTGGGCCATCGTGATCCCGGCGAGGACGTCGATCGTGTGGAAGACCGTCGCGCCCACGAGGGTCACGGGCGCGATCAACCCCATCAGCGTCACCGGCACGATCTCGACCGGGATGCCGGCCTCGACGCAATCGATCAGGTTCTGGCAGGAGTCCTCGGAGTAGCGGAAGTTGCCCGTCGCGGTGATCGTGAAGATCGACATCGGTCGCGCCCTGAGGTCGTCCAGGTCGCCCCGGAACAGCCCCATCATCTCCGCCATGCGCGGCACGCCATGCTCGGTGAAGGCGCCCGACACGACCGGCTTCATCGAGTTCGTCAGGCACAGGTAGAGGCGCCAGGCGTCCGACACCTGGGGCTCGATGTCGGCCGTTGAGAACGCGGTCGCGAGATACGGGATGTTGGCGAGCCCGTCGCCGAGCCGGATGTACTCGGCGAAGTCCTGCGACAGCGCCTGGCGCGCTTCGCCGGTCCGGTGGTCGAGGACCTTCAGACCGCTCGAGCCGGGGATGAAGTGGACCCGATCGTCGCCGATGTCCGCTCGCTCCTCACCGGCCCGGTCGTAGACCTTGAACGACGACGGGGCGCTCGCGATCGCCGCCTCGACGATGTCGCGCGGGAAGAGGATCCGGCCGTCCTCGCGCTGGGGGAGCCCGGCCGCGATGAGCCGTCGCCGCATCTCCGCGCCGCGGATCTCGAAGCCGTGCTCGGCGAGGACGCGCTTCGCCTCGTCGACGATCCGTCCGATGAGCTCGGGCTCGAGGATGTTCAGGCTGGGTCGCATCGCCGCTCCATCATGCCCGACCGATGGTGGCGGCCGGCGACGATCGGGCGCGCCAGGTTGCGCGGGGCGGACCGGCGGGGATTGCCCGCGGGACTGCACTCCGCGGGCCCCGATGCCTCCGCTACGCTGGCCGCGATGACCGCGTTCACTGTCGATCGCGCCCTCGTCCGGGAGCTGAAGAACCGCGAGGACGCGACGTTCCGCGAGCGCCATCCGCGGTCGATCGCCCTGGGCACGCGGGCTCGCGCCTCGATGCCGAACGGCGTCCCGATGGCATGGCACATGAGCTCGTACCACGACTTGGCGCCGTGGGCCGCGGAGGGCAAGGGCGCCCGCTTCACCGACGTCGACGGCGTCATCTACAGCGACTTCAACATCGCCGACATGTCGATGTTCTGCGGCTATGCCCCGGAGCCCCTCGTCCGTGCGGTATCGGACCAGATCGCCCGAGGCACCCAGTTCCTCCTGCCCGGCGAGGACGCGATCGTCGTCTCGGAGGAGCTCGCTCGCCGCTACGGGCTGCCGAAATGGCAGTACACCCTGTCGGCCAGCCAGGCGAACACCGAGGCGATCCGGGTCGCCCGGGCCGCGACCGGCCGCGACAAGGTGCTCCTGTTCGATGGCCACTATCTCGGCCATCTCGACCAGGCCCTCGTCGAGCTCGACGAGACCGGGGCCGTCGTCGTGGAGGAGCGCGGCGTTCCGGCAGCCGTGGTCGAAGGGACGGTCCTCGTGCCGCTCAACGACGTCACGGCGCTGGCGGCGGCGCTCGACGGGCACGACATCGCGATCGTCCTGACGGAGCCGGCCCTGACGAACAACTTCGGGCTGATTCTCCCCGATCCCGGCTGGCACGAGGCCCTCCGTGCGGTGACCCGGAAGCACGGCACGCTCCTCGCGATCGACGAGACGCACACCCAGGTCGTCGGGCCGGGCGGGCTGACGCGCCAGTTGGGCCTCGACCCGGACTTCGTCACCTGCGGCAAGTCGATCGCGGGCGGCGTGCCGTTCGGGGCGTGGGGCATGACCGACGACATCGCCGCCGTTCTCCGCCAGGTCAAGGGCCCCGATGGCGAGCGCTCGAATCTCGTCGCGATCGGCGGGACGCTGTTCGCGAACGCCCTGTCGATGGCGGCCGCCCGGGCCGTGATGACAGAGGTCCTGACACCCGCGGCGTACGCGAGCACCCAGCGGCTTGGCCTCCGTCTCGCCGAGGGGATGCAAGCCGCGGTGGCGGCGGCCGGTTTGCCCTGGCACATCCATCATCTCGGGCCGCGGGCCGGCTACACGTTCGCGCCCGTGCCCCCGCGCGACGCGGCGGAGGCACGAACCGTCGTGGACGAACTGCTGGCCCGCCTGGTCCGGGCCTGGATGGCGAACCGCGGCGTGTGGGAGGCGATCGTCGGCGCCGGTCCGGTCTGCTCGGTGCCCGCTACCGCCGCCGACGTCGACGCCTACCTCGACGGCTGGTCCGGGCTGCTCGCGACCCTGACCCGGGGGTAATTCCGTGGGCCTCGCGGCCGACCCCCGAGACTCCGAGCCTGTTCAGCAAACGCTGACAGGATTGCAACGATCGAGCATCAGTTCGGCCTCGCGCCGGTCGCGGCACGTGGCGATCTCACCCCGCGTGACCGACTCGTTGCCGACCTCGGCAATACCGTCTCGACCGGGCGGCGCGGCCACTGAGGCCCACCGCACACCGTCGACGTGCCGATTCCCGGTCAGTCCACAGGCGTCGGCGACGGCGTCCGCACGAGCGTCCCGTCGTCGGTCGGCGCGGCCGTGTCGAGGTTCAGGGTGCGCAGCTGCGGCACGAGCCAGGCCGTCAGCCCGACCACGACGAGGGTGACGATCCCACCGCCGATCACGGTCGGGACGGTGCCGAAGAGGCGGGCGGCGACCCCGCTCTCGAACGCCCCGAGCTCGTTTGACGCGCCGATGAACACCCAGTTCACCGACGCGACGCGACCCCGGATCCGCTCAGGTGACAGGACCCGCAGGATCGTGTTCCGGATGATCATGCTGACCCCGTCCGTGACGCCGGCCACGAAGAGCGCGACGAGCGAGACGGCGAAGATCGTCGACGCCCCGAACACGATCGTGCTCACCCCGAAGCCGGCGACGCACAGGAGGAGCGACAGCCCGGCGTTGGTGCTCGGCGGCCGCCGCGTCGCGACGAGCATGACGACCAGGGCGCCGAGCGACGGCGCGGTGCGGAGGACGCCGAGCCCGACCGGACCGACATGCAGGATGTCGGTCGCGAAGATCGGCAGGAGCGCGATCGCCCCGCCGAAGAACACCGCGAACAGGTCGAGGGCCATCGAGCCGATCAGTGCCGGCGTCCGGCGGACGTAGCGGATCCCGCCGAGCAAGCTGTCGAGGATCGGCTCGCCGGCGATCGGCTCCGGGATCGGCTTGCGTCCGATCGTCATCAGGCAGGCCGTCGAGATCGCGAGCAGGACAGCGATCGTGGCATACGCCGTAGGGATTCCGATCACCGCGATCGCGATGCCGCCCGCCGCCGGCCCGAGGATCGCGCCGCCCAGCGAAACGCTGCTCAGCGTCGAGATGCCGCGGGCGGCCTGAGCGCGCGGAACCACCTGCGCCTCGAGGGCCGTCAGCGCCGGCCGCTCGAATCCGCTCGCAACGCCGGTGGCGAAGATGACGGCAAGGATCCCCGCGAGGGCGAGCGCTCCGGTCGCCGACAGGACGGCCAGGACGACCGCCGACAGCGTGACGATCGCGCTGGTGACGACGACGATCGTGCGCCGGTCGCGGTGATCCGCGAGGTGGCCGCCGAACAGCACGAGGGACAGCGCGGGAATCGCCTCCACGAGACCGAGCCAGCCGAGGGAGAGCGGATCGCGGGTGATGTCGTAGGCCTGGAAGGCGACGACCGTGGCGAGGGCGCTCATCGCCAGGGCGTTTGTCGCGCGCGCGCCGACGAGGGCCCGGAACTCGGGGAGAGCAAGAAGCGATATCGGGCGAGCGGCGCTTCGCTCGGGTTCGTCGGGCATCGGGCGATGGTACGCAACGCGGCGGGAACCGGAGCCGATGGTCGGGCGTCTGCCCGCCGAACGCGGCGTCGCCGCGAGCCTGCCAAGGATCTGGAGTCTCGATGCCTGGTCGTCTCCCGCGCCCGACCCTGCTGGTCGCGGTCGCCGTCGCCCTTTTCGCGGTCGCCTGCTCCATCCCGTCCGCTCCAGTGGGGTCCCCGCGAGTGTCCGGCCCGCCGGCACCGAGCTCGTCCGCGGTCCCGCCTTCCGACTCACCGGCCCCGTCCGCGGCGGCCGCTGCCATCCTGCTCAAGGTCACGTCAGAGGGCGGCTTCATCAATCCGACGGCGAATCTCGCCGCGTTGCCGATCGTCGCGGTCTACGGCGACGGGCGAATCCTGACGCCGGGCCCCGTCGACGCGATCGCCCCGGGACCGCTGGTCATCCCCGTTCAGGTCCGCAACGTCGGCCCGGCCGGCGCCACTTCGATCCTTGCCGCGATCCGCACGGCCGGTCTCGACAAGCCCGCGACGGGCGGCCCAGGGATTCCCGGCGATTCGGGCACGAACATCTTCGCGGTCACGATCGACGGGCAGACCACCGAGACCCGGCTCTCCGAGAATGGACCGGGGGTCGGCGGACCCGGGGCGCCCGGTGGTGGCAGCGCGGATCCCGGCAAGGCCGCGGCCTTCGACCTGCTCAACCGCCTGCTCGATCCCGCCGAGACGTGGGGCGCCGCCGGTGCGGCTCCAACCACGCTCGCGCCCGCCGGCTATCGAATCTACGTCGCCCCGGGCGCTCCCCCGACTGACGCGTCGACGGCCCAGGCCCCGGTCGCCTGGCCACTTGCGCTCCCACTCGACCAGTTCGGCACCCCGGCCGTGCCGGATCGCGGCATCGCCGGCCTGCGCCAGGGCGTGGTCAAGGGCGCCGATGCGACGACCCTCGGACCGATCCTGGCTCGCGCCACTTCGGCGACCGCCTTCACCTCCGGTGGCAAGTCGTACACGCTGTGGGTCCGCGCCCTGCTCCCCGACGAACTCGGCGGCTGAGGCCACGCGCCAGGGCGGCCGAGCCCGCCCGGCTCGCTCAAGTCAGGTTCGGTGCACAATCCCGGGGCGCGGGACGGGCGACCGGCGCGGAGCGCCGGAAACCACGGAGGACGTGACCCAGGTGCGATCGGATCCGAAGCTGCGATGAGCCGTCGCGCCCGCCGGAGACGGCCGGACCAGGCCGAGGCGGCCGCCGTGTTCGAACCAGGCGAGGTCCGGCGCGACCGCCTGGCCGGCGTGTCGGCCGGCCTGTCGGTCGGCGCCCGGGCATTGCTGCCGCTCCGCCTGTTCCTCGGTGGCTCGTTCCTGTACGCCGGGTTTGACAAGCTCCTCGACCCGCGCTTCTTCGATCCCTCCAGCCCGGCGTCGATCCAGGCCCAGCTGCTGGCCTTCTCGCGGACCTCGCCGCTGGCGCCGCTGGTGCGCGTCGGCCAGCCCTACGCGACTCCGATTGGCCTCCTGATCGCGATCGCAGAGATCGCGGTCGGTCTGGGGGCGCTGACCGGACTGGCCTTCCGCGCCGCGGCGTGGGCCGGCGCCGGGCTGTCACTGCTGTTCTTCCTGACCGCGTCATGGACGACCCGGCCCTTCTATTACGGTCCGGATCTGCCGTTCCTGGCAGGCTGGGTCACCCTCGGTCTCGCCGGACATGGTGGGCTGCTCGTCCTGCGGCGCCTGATCGTGTGGGCCGACGGGCTCTGGCCGACTCGATCATCGGATCGGACCGTGCCGCGCGGGCGCGCTGCCGCTCGTGGGGGATTGGTTCGATCGAGCGCCGATGACGCCTCCGCGCCGCTTCGGGATCGGCGGACCGTTCTCCAAGGTGGCGTCCTGGGGCTTCTCGCCCTCGTGGCCGCCTCGTTCGCGATCCCGTTCCGCTCGGCCGGCGCGACGCTGGCGACCGACGAGGGTCGCGGGGCAGACGCCTCGCCCGGCGCCACCGCGGTGGCGAGTGCCGCAGCCTCCCCAGCGGTCTCGCCGTCGGCCTCCGCCGGCGCCGTGGGTTCAGCGGGCCTGACGGTTGCGAAGGTGGCCGATCTCGCCAGGACCGGATCGCGAGCGTTCACGGTCCCATTCACCGCTCCGGCGCCGTTGCCGGCCGGCGATCCCGCGGTCATCGTCCGGCTCGCGGACGGGTCGTACGTGGCGTTCGACGCGGTGTGCACCCACGCCGGTTGCACGGTCCAGTGGGATTCGGCCGATCGAGTGCTGCTCTGTCCGTGCCACGGAGCCGCGTTCGACCCGGCGAATGGCGCGGCCGTGCTCCAGGGACCGACGGACCAGCCGCTCGCCTCGATCCCGATCGTCGTCGACGCTGCGAGCGGGACGGTCTCGCTGCGCGTCTGACCAGGCGCGCAGCCGGGATTCAGGCGCTGGCGCGCCCCGGCCCCGTCGCTCGAGCGGTCTTTGGCACGCTCGCGGCTGCCGCGGGGGCTGCGCTCGGAGCGGCGACAGTTGTCGACGCCGGAGCGGCCGGGACGGCAGCCAGCTCGGCCGGCGTCGGAGCCGCCGCGGTCGTCGGCTCGAGCGGCCCCTGTCCGTGGAGCTCGACGAGAACCGTCCGGCCGCCGCGCGGCCCCTGCTGGTCAGCCGCGAAACGGACCTTGCCTTGGAGTCGATCACCCGTCCGTGTCGAACCCGCGAGGATTCCCTCGGTCGAGCCGTGCCCGGTCTTCATCAGAAGCCGGGCGGCCCATTGCTCGCGCCCGTCGTCGTCCTCCCACAGGTCGATCGTGCAGCTGCCGATCGGGGATTCGTCGAGCGTGACGTTGAGCAACTCGAAGCGGCGATGATTGCGAACCACGCCTCCACGGTAACAGGCCTGCGCCGGAACCCCGGATCGCAGGGTCCAGAGCCATCGGCCCGTGATAGGTTGGCGCCCCCATGAAGCCGCCCACGGTCTTCCTCGGCGAGATGACCGACCCCGAGGTCAGCGCCTTCCTCGAGCGCAGCCGGACGGTGCTCGTCCCGACCGGATCCACGGAGCAGCACGGGCCCCACGGCCCGCTCCTGACCGACGTCCTCGTCGCCCAGGAGGTCGCCCGGCGGGTCGCGGCCAGCATTGACGCCGTCGTCGCACCGCCGATCAACTACGCCCTGTCGTACCCGCACGTTGGGTTCACCGGCGTCGTCCACATCCGGGTCTCGACGTTCATGGCGCTGATCGAGGACCTGTGCGCGTCGCTCGCCGCGATCGGGTTCGAGAGGATCGTCTTCCTCAACGGCCACTACGACAACACCTACGCGATCGCCTATGCGTGCGCGAGCGCGGCCGAGCGAATGAGCGCCGCGCGACCCGGCGCTCGGGCCTTCCCCGTCAACTACTGGGACGGGCTGACCGCCCCGGAACGGGAGGAGTTCTTCGACCAGGCGGCCGGTCTCCACGCCAATGCCGCCGAGACCTCGGCGATCCTCGCGATCGATCCCGCACTCGTCGACATGGATCGCGCCAACGCCGAGTTCCCGCCGTTCCCGGAGTCGGCCAACCCCGCGCCCGTCCACACCGCGTTCTTCTTCTCGGCGCCGGGCTCGGTCCACCGGGCGAGCGCCTCGGGAACGTGGGGCGATGCCCGGGGCGCCACCGCCGAGATCGGCGAGCGCTTCCTCAAGATCGGCGTCGAATCGACGATCCGGGTCCTGGCCGACATCGACCGGACGTTCGCCGCGATGCCCGAGCGCAGAGGCTAGCGTTCGCGAACGCCGGCCGGCAGCCGGACGCCGCAGTCGACGAGAGGAAGTGGAGCGGGAGACGGGGTTCGAACCCGCGACATTCAGCTTGGGAAGCTGACACTCTGCCAACTGAGTTACTCCCGCTCGGGAGGGGCCCAGTCTAGCCAACCGCTCAGGGCATCGCCAAGTGGCCCGCGACATGCGTCTTCACGCGTTCGCGCGTTGACGGGCGGCGCAGTCCCGCCTACAGTCGTGCCAACGATTGCACGGGCCGGCCGGGCCTGGGCCGGGCCGGCCGGACGGAGGGGTCGCGCGGGCGGTCCCGCCGCACGAGCCGAGAGCTAGACGAGGCGTCGAACGATGACAGCGTTGGGCGCGACATTGGCCAGCCTTCCGGTCGAGTGGGACCCGCTCCGGCCCGATGACGACCCGTATCCCACGTATCGCCGACTGCGAGATGCCGGACCCGTCCACCACGACGAGGCTCGCGGGATCTGGGCTCTCGCCCGGTTCGAGGACATCCACCGGGCGGCACGCGATTGGGAGACGTTCTCCAGCGAGGCCGGCGGAACCGGCAACGACCACGACGACACCTACCAGCTGTTCGAGCCGGCGGGAGACATCGCCGCGACCGATCCGCCGCTCCATACCCGGCTGCGTGGCGCGCTGCGGCTGGCCTTCAGCCCGTCGCACCTCCGATCTCAATTCGAAGCCGACATCCGGATCAGGGCGATCGGGCTCATCGATCGGTTCGTCGACACGGGCCGGGCCGATTTCGCGCGGGGGTTTGCCAGGCCCCTGCCGGCTATCGTGATGTTCTCGTGGTTCGGGTTTCCCGACGTCGACCATGACTGCCTGCTCGAATGGTTCACCCGGATGCTCGATCGCGAACCGGGCCAGCGCGCGCTGCCATCGACCGCGTTGGCGGCACGTGACGCGATGCGGGCGTATGTCGCCGACGCGGCCGCCGATCGGCGTCGCACGCCAAGGGACGACCTGATGGGATTTCTCGTCAACGCCGAGCAGGCGGGTGAGATCAGCCCCGACGAGGTCGTCGGAGCCACGATGCTCATGTTCATGGCCGGGATCACGACCACCGCCGGCCTGATCTCCAACTCACTCTTCCATCTCGATCGGTTTCCCGACCAGCGCGCCCTCGTTGTCGCCGCGCCGGAGGTGCTGCCGGTGGCCATCGAGGAGTTCCTCCGATACGAGGCACCGATCCAGACGCTCCGCCGGCACGCGACCCGCGACGTCGCCGATTTCGGGCCGGTCGTCATCCCGGCGGGCTCGCCGGTCAGCTTGATCTGGGCCTCGGCCAACCGCGACGAGCGGCGCTGGCCCGACCCGGATCGCCTCGACATCGCGCGGCACCCGGAGCGGCACGTCGCGTTCGGCGAGGGGATCCACCATTGCCTCGGCGCCCCTCTCGCCCGGCTCGAGGCTCGGATCGCGTTCGAGGAGCTGTTCCGACGGATCCCGGAATACTCGGTCGTCGGGCCAGTTCAACGGATCAGCACACCCACCGACCGGGCGTTCGAGCACCTTCCGGTCGAGTTCTGATCCCGCAGGCTACCGCCCGTGCCCGACCTCTTCGGGCTCCTGATACCACTGAACCCGTTCGCCGATCCGGGCGCGGAGCTTCCAGCGGGTCGATTTCGGGGCGCCGTCGATCGCGGCCCGGAGGCGGTCGAGCTGGTCCGGGATCGCGAACTGCGGCGGCCGGCCGAAATCGAGCTCGTCTGGGCCGAGATCGTCCGCGAACACCGCGCGGAGACCGTCGAGGTTCCCGGTCAGCGTGCGCCACCAGCCCCAGTCGGTCGAGGTCAGTCCGAGGATCCTGTCGACGTTGATCATCTGGTCGTCGCCCGATCCGATCGGGAACTCCGCGAGCAGCGCCATCGCGTCGAGGACGTCCTTGCGGTTGATCTTCGCGATCTGGAGCTTCGAGAGCAGCATCTCGGCGAGCGGCAGGGTCGGCCCGTCGATCGCGAGGCGATCGGCGAACTCGAAGGCGTGGCACATCTCCATCCGGTCGATGAGCACGTCGACCGGACGGTTGCGCGCCTCGTCGACGAAGTACAGCTGTTTGTGCCCGTACAACGCGTTGTACTGGCGATCGGCGGTGTAGCCCTCGGCTTCCATCAGGGCGGACAGTGCCTTTCGATCCTTCGCGCGGGTGGCAAGGTCGATGTCGCGCCGCTCGCGGTCGATCCGGGCCGTCCAGGACGGACAGCGGGCGTGGAACGACAGGCCGCCCATGAGCCGGACGAGGAGGCCGGCCGAATCCGCCAGCGCGATCATCCGGAGGGCTTCGGCGAGCGGGTCGCGAAGCGTCCGCCCGTCATCGACGGGGGGCCCGTCGGAGGCCAGGTTGGGCGCTCGCGAAGGCGCCGCTTCGGGTTCACCGGATACGCCGGTCCCGGCCGGACCCGCGGGATTCGCGACGGCCTCGTCGAACGACATTGGCAGCAGTATAGTGGCCGTCGGTTGAGCGCCCACGAGGCGCGGGGGATGGAGAAATCCGGGCGGCCGCGTGGTCGCCATCGTCCTGGTTTGTTCCGAGTGAGGAGGCGACTGGATGAGCTCCGGCGGACGCGCCCTGTTCACGCGCCAGTCATCGGGGCTGGTCCGTGAAGTCAGCGTGGTCAACGCGCTGTTCTTCAACACTGCGGCCTTCATCGGCGGCACCCTCGGCGGCGCGTTCGGCATCGCCGTCCTCGCGGGCGTGCCCGTCGTCGTCATCGGCGGGCTGACCAACTGGTCGTTCGTCGCGTTCATCGTCGGGGCGTTCTGCGTCCTCCTCGCTCTGATCTTCGCCTCGCTCACGAGCGTCATGCCACGATCCGGCGGCGACTACGTCTTCACGAGCCGGATCGTGCCGAAGATCGGGCCGTTCCTCGGCTGGATGGAGAGCTGGTTGCTCGCCTTCGCGTCGATCGCCCTGATCCAGTTCGAGACCGCACTGACGTTGCGCGGGACGCAGATGGAAGGCCGGATCATCGGAATCGGGACCGGCAGCGACTTCTTCAGCGGCGCGAACAGCTGGTTCACCGAGGGAACGTCGGGCGACATCACCGGCGTGCCGGGCATGATCGCCGGTCTTGTCGTTATCGCCCTGATCGCCCTCGTCGTCTTCCAGCCGACGCGCCGATTCCACAAGATCGTCACGTACCTCACCGTCTTCGGAATCGCCGGCTGGGCGCTCATGGCGGTCTGCGGCCTGCTCTTCTTCGACGCGGGGAACTTCGCGGCCAACCTGCCGAAGTACGCCAACGGGGTGACCGTCGACCAGCTCAGCAAGGCGGCCGCCGACGCCGGCCTCACGAGCGGCTTCTCGTTCAGTCCGACCTCGCTCACGTCCTGGCCGCTGATGCTCATGGCGAGCGCGATGCTCTTCCAGTTCATCGGCTTCCAGTACTCGGCGTACATCTCCGGCGAGGTCCGCGGCAACGTCAAGCGGGGGATCCTGTTCGCCGTCCTCGGCGCGCTGGCGATGGCCGTCCTGATGAACTCGCTCTACCCGGAAATCCTCGCCCGGAAGCTCGGCCTCGACGCCCAGACCGGCTGGTCGGCCGCGTTCTGGGGCTACATCACCGACCCGTCGCTGCCGATGGGCCAGCCGAACTACTTCCAGCTCGTCGGTACGATCGCCCAGCCGGGCCTCTGGCCCATCTGGGCGATCGTCGGAGCCGCGTCGACGCTGTTCCCGTTCCTGCTGATGCCGGTCTACGTGATCTTCATCAGCCGGATGGCGCTCGCCTGGAGCCTCGACCGCCAGGTCCCCGAATGGTTCGGGGCCGTCTCGGAGCGCCTCCGCGCGCCGGCCAACGCGATCCTTTCGACCCTGATCCTCGCGATCGTGTTCCTCCTCTTCTCGAACTTCTCGATCCTCAAGACGATCGGGCTCGGCGGCCTCGCGCCCAGCGCGGATCCGGCCCTCGACGGCAAGCTCAATCTCGTCGCGTCCGCCTGGTTCACGATCCTTGCCTCGTCACTGAGCTGGATCATGCCCGGCGTGAATGCGGTCCTTGCCCGGCGCACCCGGCCGGATCTCGTCAAGGACGCGCCGTGGATCCGCTGGCTGCCGCTCATCGGCATCGTCTGGCTGGTCTTCGCGGTCGTCCTGTACTGGTTCGCGGGCCTCGCCCCGATCGTGAACAACATCACGAACCCGGACCAGACGGACCCGCTCGGCTACCTGAACGCAAGCGGCGTCTCGTTCGTCGGGATCGTGATCGTCATCGGGATCGTCATCTTCGCGATCCAGGCGATGCGGAACCGCCAGGCGGGCGTCGAGACGAGCCTGATGTACCAGGCGCTGCCGCCGGATTGATCGCCGGCGAACGACGGCAGGGCGGCCCGGCGGTGCCGGGCCGCTTGTGGCAGGCCGCGCCCGAACGCAGGAGACTGGACCGATGAGCGCCGAACCGGCCGCCGACCTCGTCCTGCTCGGGGGCGCCGTGTTCACGATGGACGCCGCCCGGCGATCGGTCGAGGCCGTCGTCGTCCGCGGCGGCCGGATCGTCTTCACCGGGCCGTCTCGGGGGGCCGCGGAGTTCGTTGGTCCGAGGACGCGGCGGATCGACCTTCGCGGCAGGACGGTCCTGCCGAGCTTCCAGGACGCCCACGTCCATCCGGTCATGGCCGGCCTGAACCTGGCCCGCTGTCCGCTCCACGACCTGCCTCGGACCGTCGAGGCCTACCAGGCTGCGATCGCCGCGTACGCCGCGCGCGAGTCGGATCGTCCCTGGATCGAGGGCGACGGCTGGTACATGGAGGCGTTCGCAGGCGGCACCCCGGACCGGCGCGCTCTCGACGCGGTGACCGGCGCTCGCCCGGCGTTCTTCGTCAATCGCGACGGCCATGGAGCGTGGGTCAACTCGACGGCCCTGAGGTGGGCCGAGATCGACCGGGAGACCGCGGACCCGCCCGACGGACGGATCGAGCGCGATGCCGCGGGCGATCCGACCGGGACGCTCCACGAAGGGGCGATGGAGCTGGTGCGGCGCCTGATCCCCGAGGCAGACGTCGATGAGCTGGCGGCCGGGATCGAGCTCGCCCAGGCCCACCTGCACCGCCTGGGGATCACCGCATGGCAGGATGCCTGGGTCCGCCCGCCCGACCTCCGGGCCTATCGCCAGGTCGCGGACCGCGGACGGCTGACCGCCCGGGTCGTGGCGTGCCAGTGGTGGGAGCGGACGCGCGGCGACGAGCAGATCGACGAGATGATCGAAGCGCGACGCTGGGCCGACGGCGGGAAGCTCAACGCCGGAACCGTGAAGATCATGCAGGACGGGGTCGCCGAGAACTACACCGCGGCGATGCTCCGGCCCTATCTCGACGCCGAAGGCCGGCCCACACCGAACCGAGGGATCAGCTTTGTCGAGCCGGAGGCGCTCAAGAAGACGGTCACCCGGCTTGACGCCGACGGGTTCCAGGTCCACTTCCACGCGCTGGGCGATCGGGCCGTCCGAGAGGCGCTCGACGCCCTCGAGGCGGCCCGGCAGGCCAACGGGCCGACGGACGGGCGCCATCACCTCGCCCACCTCCAGCTCGTCGATCCCGCCGACATCCCGCGGTTCCGGGCGCTCGACGCCGGGGCGAATGTCCAGCCGTATTGGGCCTGCAACGACGCCCAGATGCTCGATCTGACCCTGCCGTTCCTCGAGCCGGATCGGGCGGCGCTCCAGTACCCGATCCGGTCGCTCCATCGCTCCGGTGCAGTCCTCGTCGGGGGCAGCGACTGGTCGGTCAGTACCGCCAACGTCCTGGCCGAGGTCGAGGTGGCAGTGACGCGCGTCTCGCCCGAGCACCGCGATCGGGAGCCGTTCCTGCCCGACGAGGCGATCGACCTGCCCGAGGCGCTGGCTGCGTTCACGATCGGGACGGCCTGGGTGAACCACCTCGACGACATCAGCGGCTCGATCGAGGTCGGCAAGGCGGCCGACCTGGTCGTCCTCGACCGCGACATCCTCGCTCCGGATGCCGGGCATGTCGGCGACAGCCGCGTGCTCCTGACGCTCGTCGACGGCACCGCGGTCCACGAGGACCGCGGACTCGAGGAGGGCTGAGCGGATGACGGACATGGGCTTCACGGGTGACCTGGCCACGCTCGACGCCATCGCAACGGCCGACCTGATCCGGCGCGGCGAGGTCAGCGCCGGGGAGGTCACGGACGCCGCGATCGAGCGGATCGAGCAGCTCAACCCGGCCCTCAACGCGGTGATCCGGGATCGGTTCGACGACGCCCGGGCGGAGGCTGCCGGACCCTTGTCGGCGTCGCCGCTGGCCGGCGCCCCGTTCCTCGTGAAGGATCTCGGGGCGAGCATGGCAGGGTGGCGGCAGAGCCACGGCTCGCGCGCGTTCCGCGGCCACGTCACTCGAGCGGACAGTGCCCTTGCGATACGCCAGCGGGCCGCGGGGCTCGTCATCCTCGGGATGACGAGCACGCCCGAGTTCGGGAACCATTCGACGACGGAGCCGGCGCTGTTCGGCCCGACCCGCAACCCGTGGAACCTGGAACGGACGGCCGGCGGCTCATCCGGCGGGTCGGCGGCCGCGGTGGCGTCGGGGATGGTGCCGGCAGCCCATGGCGGCGATGGCGCGGGCTCGATCCGGATCCCGTCCTCGTGCTGCGGGCTGTTCGGCTTGAAGCCGACCCGCGGCCGGAACTCGTGGGCGCCGGCCGGCGACGCGATGGGCGGACTCGCAGTCGAGCACGCGCTGACCCGGTCGGTCCGCGACAGTGCGGCCATCCTCGACGCCACGTCGGGGCCGGTGCCCGGCGATCCGTACGCGGCGGCCCGGCCGGAACGGCCGTTCCTCGCCGAGGTCGGCGCCGACCCTGGTCGGCTCCGGATCGCCTGGAGCGCCCAGCCGCCGATCGCCGCCGCGGTCCACCCGGAATGCGCCGCGGCCGCGCGCGCCACCGCGGAACTGCTCGCCTCGCTCGGCCACGAGGTCGAGGAAGCCGCCCCGACGTTCGACGGCGAGACGATCATCGAGCCGTTCGTCCGGATCTGGGCGATCGCCAATCTCGCCTCGTACCGCGCCGCGACCCGCGAGCTCGGTCGCGAACCTGACCGCGACGAGCTCGAGGTGACGACCTGGGAGCTCGTCGAATACGCGCGTCAATTCGATGCGGTCGACCTGCTCGACGCGATCGCCGATCTCGCGACGGCGGCCCGCGCGATCGGCCCCTTCTTCGAGCGATACGACGCATGGGTGACGCCGGCCCTGGCCCAGCCGCCGCTGCCGCTCGGCATCCTCAATGCCTCGCAGGGCGGGGCGGTCGAGTGGTGGCGATTCGACTGCGAGTTCAACCCCTGGAACCCGATCGCGAACCTGACCGGCCAGCCGGCGATGTCCGTGCCGCTCGCGATGTCGACGGATGGGCTCCCGATCGGCAGCCTGATCTTTGGTCGCTACGGCGACGAGGCGACCCTCTTCCGCCTCGCCGGTCAGCTCGAGGCGGCGCGACCCTGGGCGGATCGACGCCCGCCGATCAGTGCGACGGGGCGCCCGCCGGAGAACACGACGACGCCGGCCTGATGGCGAAGCCGTTTCGCCTCTACATCTGCAGCGACATCCACGCCTCCGAGCGCACGTGGCGGAAGTTCCTCAACGCGACGAAGGCGAACGTCTACAAGGTCGACGCGGCGCTGATCGCCGGCGACCTGACCGGCAAGGCCCTGATCGCGGTCGTGGGCGGCGGCGGTGGCGAGGTCTGGACGGCGACCGTGATGGGCCAGCGCCGGGTGGCTCGCTCGGAGGAGGAGCTCGAGCAGCTGGAGCGCTCGATCGCGGACCTCGGCTACTACGCCGTCCGGGTGTCCGAAGAGGAGCGGGCCGCGATGGACGCGGACCCCGACCTCGTTCGGCGCCATTTCCACGAGCAGATCGGGCGGCGCCTGCGGAGCTGGCTCGCTCTGGCCGCGGAGCGTCTGGAAGGCTCGGGCGTGCCGGTCTACCTCATGCCCGGCAACGACGACGACTTCGAGATCGATCCGATCCTCGGCGAGTCGACCTACTGCGAGAATGTCAACGAGCGGGTGATCGATCTGACGCCGTGGCACCAACTCGTGAGCATGGGCTGGTCGTCACCGACGCCGTGGTCGACGCCGCGGGAGATGCCGGAGGAGGCATTCCTCGACAAGCTGTCGGGCCTCCTCGGCGGCGTCCGGGATCCGCGCAAGACGGTCATGATGACTCACGTCCCGCCGTTCGATTCGGGGCTCGACACGGCACCTCTCCTGTCGCCGGACCTGCGCCCCACCGCCAGCGCCGGGGATCTCCTCCGCGGGCCGGTCGGCTCGCACGGCGTCCGCGCGGCGATCGAGCAGTTCCGGCCGGTCCTCGGAGTCCACGGCCACATCCACGAGTCCGGTGGCGAGCGGCGCATCGGCGACACCCTCTGCCTCAACGCCGGCTCGGAGTCGTCGATGGGGATCCTCCGCGGCTACCTGGTCGACCTGAACGAGAGCGGCGTCGAGCGGACGCTCCGGGTCGAGGGCTGACGCGGCCGGACCGGGATTTCCCGAGGCGCGACCCCACGGCGAGCCTGCTCGACGGCGAGCCGTGTCCGACATCGTCGCGCTCGATCGGGCACGATGACGTCACGCGACGCGACGCGCCCTCCAGGCTCGCCGCCGCCTGATCCGGAACGTGGCCCGCATCGCGGGCTCGCCCGGAGTCCGACCGGGGGAACGTCCGACCGATGACTCGCCGCCGCACCCGCTCACAGGCCGGCCCCCGGCGCCAGGGTCCACGCTGGCCCCTGGCCGCGGCCGTGGCCCTCGCGGCAGTCGCCGGGGTCGCCTGGTTCCAGCTCGCGAAGGGCCCCGCGTCTGCCACGCCGTCGGGCAGCCAGGTCGCGGCTTCGTCCGGCCGCCCGTCGGCCGTCGGGCCCTCCGCATTGACGGGGATCGGGGCGAGCCACCAGCCGTCGACCTCACCGAGCGCCTCGCCACTGCCCGCGCCGATCGTCGCGGTCCCGTTCGTGCCGGTCGAGGATTACCGCGGATCCGTCGAGTCGATCGACGGGAAGCGCCTCGCGACGGTCCTCGCCGGCCGGGATCCGCGGTGGACGCAGGTCGAGCTCGTGGCCGACGAGGTCGACCCCATCCTCCGGGCGCTCAAGGTCAGTCGCTCGGCCGCGGGAAATCGCGTGGTCACCGCGCCGACGGCCCAGGCGCTGATGGCGGACCTGTCCGCACACCGCGACCGAATGGCCTTCCTCCGGGCGGACGCAGTGGGACCCGGCATCCGGGCGATGGCCTGGAGGGGCGCACGGCTGTTCGGCGTTCACCGCCTGAAGGATGTTGCCGGGTGGCCCCTGACGGCTCAGCTGCCCGCCCCGGCGGCCGGCGCTTCGGCTCGCGTTCCGGGCGCATATTCCCCGGCAACCACATGGACGCTCTTCGCCGGTGGCGACCTCGGGCTCGACCGCTCCTACGCAGACGTCGTCACGAACCAGGGCAAGGGCATCGATTACCCCTTCGACGGCAGGACCGCTCGGATCGCAGGTCTCGTCTGCTGCTCGCCCTTCGGCTGGAAGGTCCCGACGATCGTCTCCACGGGCCACCCGGGGGCGATGCGCGACCTCATCACGTCGGCCGACCTCGCCCTCGCCAACATGGAGGAGTCGGCTCCGGACCACTGGACGTTCCATCGCCACGGCACCGTGTTCACCGGCGACCCGCGGCTCCTCGCAGGTATCGCCCGGGCCGGGATCGACGTCGCCTCGGTTGCCTCGACCCACATCGGTGACGGGGGCAACGCGGGGATCCTCCAGACGATGGCCAGCATGCGCAAGTACGGCATCGTCCCGTTCGGCGCGGGCGTCAACCTGGCCGCGGCGCGCCAGCCCGCGATCTTCCAGCAGGGTGGCGCGAAGGTCGCGATCCTCGGCTACGACGGGATCTCGTCGAGCTACTACGGGGCCTCGCCGACCTCGATCGGCGACGCGCCGTTGAATGCGAAGTATTTCCGGGCCGATATCAAGGCCGCCCGCGCGGCCGGCGCGGACGTCGTGATCGTCTTTCCCCACTGGGGCATCGAGTACACCCCGGGCCCGTCGGCGCTCCAGCAACGCCTCGCCCGCCAGATGATCGACGCCGGCGCCGACCTCGTCATCGGCAACCACCCCCACTGGGCCCAGGCCATGGAGATCTACAAGGGCAAGCCGATCTGGTACTCCCTCGGCAATTTCACGTTCGATCAGAGCTGGTCCGAGCCGACCCTCGAGGGCATCACGCTCGAGCTGACGTTCCGCGGCGGGACCCTCGTCCAGGCCTGGATGAACCCGCACATCCTCGTCAAGGCCGTCCAGCCGAACCTGCTGTCCATCGCGGGCGACGGCCAGCGGGTCCTCGGGCCGATCTACAAGGCGTCAACGAAGCTCCTGCCCTGGTAGGAGCCGACGAGACGAAGCGGCGGAACGAGCCGAAGAACGCGAGCAGCCCGAGGCCAGGCACGGGATACTCGTCGCTTCGCCCGGCCGTCCGGCCAGCGGGCGAGGGCCCTGCCGGCCGGAAACATGAATCCGCTTCGACGCGACCGTCGACGGAAGGCATGGAGGTCCAAGTGCGATGACCGCATCGACCACGACGCCCGGCCCGGCCCGGACCCACGCAGCGCATGCCGCCTACGAGGGCCACCCTGCCCTCCGCGAAGCGAGCGACAGCCGCTCCGAGCATCTCGAGAACCGGATCGCGGATCGGATCACCGAGTTCGCCGGGTCGATGCGCTTTGTCTACGTTCACATCGTCTGGTTCGGGATCTGGATGATGGTCAACGTTGGCGTGCTCGGGTTCCTGTTCGGCAAGGGATTCGATCCGTTCCCGTTCGGGCTCCTCACGATGATCGTGTCGCTCGAGGCGATCTTCCTCTCGACCTTCGTCATGATCAGCCAGAACCGGGCCGACCAGAAGCGCCAGGTCCTCGCCGATCATCAGTGGGAGCTGATCAAGGAGGAGGACGAGCAGAACCGACTGCTCCTCCAGATCTCGCAGCAGATCCGCGAGATGACCCAGGCGATCCACGAGGCCACCGTCAAGTCCGCGCCGGTCCCCTCGGCGGCGGCGCAGCATGAGGGCCGCCCTGGCGCCTGACTCGGATCTGGTTGAGGCCTGGGCGGGCCGGGATTTTCCGTGCGGGAGCGTCTTTGCAGGCGTCCGGCTGGGCAGGGCTGCGGTCTTGCTATCCTGCGTCCGATCCGCTGCAGCCTGGAGCCCATGCGCCCTCGAGCCCGAGCGCCCGCCCGACTTGCTCCGGCTGTCCGGCTGGTCGCGCTCGCCGCCGCCGTCGGCGCCGCCACCGTCGCCTGCGACGTGATGACCTTCCAGCCGACCCCTCGCCCGTCACGCCTGGTCGCCACGCAGGAACCCGCGCCGGAGGCCACCCCGACCGAGATCGACGAGGTCCCGACCATTCGTCCAGGACCATCCGGCACCGAACCGGGGCTGGTCGATGCTGCCGATGCCCTCTCCGACCTCGATTCGTATCGGGTCGCGATCTCGGCCAGCGGCCTGGTCCCGGCGACGACCCCGGGGGGCTCGGTCACGATGAGCGCGACCCTCGTGCAGGGCGCGAATCCGTCCGCCAGCTTCCGCATGACGGGCGTCGACGGCTACTCGGGCGGACGCCTCGAGGCGGTCGTGATCGGCGACCAGGCCTGGCTCAAGGAGGGGGCCGGCCACTGGCTGAGGAGCCCGGGCGGGGCGGCCGACTACGACGCCGCCTTCACGACGATGTCGCCGACCGATCTCGTCGGCCAGTTCGACGTGCTCGCGGCCGCGCTCCAGCGGGTCGGGACGGAGCGTCGCAATGGCCAAGCGAGCATCCATTACCGCGTCACGGCGGCGAACGTCGATGCGGCGGCGGATGGGCTCCATGACGGCTCGGTCGACGCTTGGGTCGCGACGAAGGGCGGGTACCTCGTGAGCCTCGCGATCGCGGCCACATGGGACATCGATGGCGTCGCGACGCCGGTCCGGCTCACGATCGAGGTCACCCGCGTGAACGACAAGGCCAACCACGTCGTGCCACCGATCTGAGGATCGGCGGGCTGATCGGACGCCCGGATCGGCGACGTGGTCGAGGCCAACGCGATCGTTACCCGAGGGTAACGGGCTCCGAAGGGGGTCCCTGCTATCGTGCGGCGATGGACTTGACGGGCCAAGCCGACCGCCTCACCTTCCAGCCGATCGAGCGGCCGGAGACGGGCCCGCTCGAGGCGTCGTGGCTCGGGCGCGCCGAGTACCGTCCCGTGTGGACCCTTCAGCGCGATCTTGCCGCCGCCCGCGCCCGGGGTGAGATCGGCGATCGGCTCCTCCTCGTCGAGCATCCGCCGGTCATGACACTCGGCCGCCAGGCCGACGAATCGCATGTTCGGGCGTCCACGGCCGAGCTCGCCGCGCGCGGGATCGAGGTCATCCGGGTGGAGCGCGGCGGCGAGGTCACCTATCACGGCCCGGGCCAGCTCGTGGCCTATCCGATCATCGCGCTGTCGCGTCGGGGACTCCTGCTCCGGCCCCTGGTCCGGGCCCTCGAGGGGGCGATGGTCGAGACGTGTGCGCTCGCGGGGATCGTCGCCGACCGGCGCGACGGCCACCCGGGTTGCTGGATCGATCCCGAGGGCGCCGCGCCCCGCAAGATCGGCGCCCTCGGGATCCGGATCGAGCGCGGGGTCAGCTACCACGGGATCGCCCTGAATGTCGACCCGGATCTCGCCGACTTCGACCTGATCGACCCATGCGGAATGCCGGGCGTGGTCTCGACCTCGGTCGCGCGTGAGGCGGGCCGTCCCGACGAGCGACCATCGACCGACGCCGTCGCCACGGTCGCCGGGCAGTTTGCCCGCGCGTTCGCCGAGCGGATCGGGGTCGCACTGGCCGGGTTCGGCTCCGACGACCCGGCCCGCGGGCTCACGGAGCGCGACATCCTGCCCGCACTCGCGGCGGCCCGCTAGGTGGCCGCCGGCCTGTTCGAGCTGCGCAAGGACGCGATCACCGGCTGGTGGGTCGCGACCGTCGTGGACCGCGCCTTCCATCGCGACCGCTTCGCCCGCCCGGCCGACCAGATCGACGACGGCGGCGACTGCCAGAACTGCCGCCTCCCGGCCGGCGACGGGGTTCGACTCCGGACCCTCAAGGATTTCGCGTTCCACGTCGTCGGGACCGACGAGCAGGCCCGCGTCCTCGACGAGAGCGTCGCCCAGGTGTCGCTCCAGGACGTCCGGGCAAGCGGCAGCTGGCGGACGATCGTCGCTCCGCCCGGTGAGCACCGTCCACTCCATGCAGTCGGCAGCGACACGATCGGCGCGCTCCTCGCGGCGGCACGCGGCGCGGTGGGCGACGCCCGGCGGACCGGCCTGACCGAGCATCTCCAGCTCGTCCAGAACTGGGGCGCCCAGGCGGGTGCCCGCACGAACCACCTGTGCCTCGACCTGTACGACCTGCCCCAGATCCCCCACCGGGTCGCCGAGGAGCTTGGCGGCGCCGCACGGTTCGTCATCCGCGAGGGCGAATGCCCCTGGTGTCGCCACGTCCGGGTCGAGGCCAACCGTTCCGATCGGCTCATCTGGCAGGACAACGACACGGTGGCATTCGCGCCGTTCGCATCACGCTCGCCATTCGAGGTCTGGATCGTCCCGCGCCGCCACGAGGCGGACTTCGGACGGGCCACCGACGCCGATGTCAACGCGACCGGCGAGGCGCTCCGGCAGGTCCTGTCATCGCTCGCGGTGACGCTCGACGGGCCGCCGTACAACCTCGTCCTGCACACGGCGCCCCTGCGCGAGCAGGTCGACGCGACCTACCACTGGCACTGGGAGATCCACCCGCGCCTTCGCGAGATCGCGGGGCTCGAGCTCGGGACCGGGCTGCCCGTGAATCCGGTGTCGCCGGAGGACGCGGTCGAGGAGCTCCTGGCACGAACCAGGCGTCTTGGCTCCGCTCGGGCCGGGGCGACCGGCTGATGTCCGTAACGCCGCTGGGAGGACGGCGTCACACACTTGTGGACCGCCTCGTCTCCGGGTTACGACGCGCACGGCGACCGCCGCCCGCATCGATCCCATCAGGAAACGTCGCGGAGGTTGCATGGTCGGCGCGCTCGACACCGGGATCGGCGTCGGCGAGCGATTCGGCGGGGGAGCGGCCGTGAGCGGCGCCTGGGAGCAGGACGTCGCCGCCGGCTTCGTGGAGGATCTGTTCGCCGCTCACCACAACGAGATCTACGCGTACTTGATCCGGATGCTGCGCGACCCCGAGCTGGCCGCCGACCTGACCCAGGACGCGTTCATCAAGGCCTACCGCAACTACAACGTCCTGGAGAAGCCGGAAAACGCCCGGGCCTGGCTGTACCAGATCGCCCACCGGGTCGCGCTCGACCACATCCGCCGCCAGAAGATCGTGCGCTTCCTGCCGTGGACCGGCGAGAGCCACGGATCCGCGCCCTCGGCCGAGCGCCTGGTCATGGATGCCCACCTCTCGGGCGATCTCCAGCGGGCCCTCGCCCGGATCCCGGAGCGACAGCGGGCGGCCCTTCTCCTGGCCGAGATCCACGACCTCACCGGCCTTGAGCTCGCGTCTGCCCTCGGCGTCAGCCATGTGGCTGCCCGCGCGCTCCTCACCCGCGCCCGCGAGAGCCTTCGCCAGGCGCTGGCGTCCGAGCGCCAGACAGAGGCAGAGAAGGAAGCGGCCGACGACGCCGAGACCGTCGCGGAGAGCGAACGTCGCTCGGGGACGGCCCGGTGATTCGTGGCCGGGCGCGGCGCCCTGATGACTGGCCGTCGAGCCACGTTCGGGCCCGAGCGGACCTGTCCGACCGGCTCGATGACGCGCTCGACCCCGTCGAGGCGGGCTGGCTCGATGCCCATCTGGAGGCATGTCCGGACTGTCGCTCGATCGCCGCCGCGTATGCCACCCAGCGCCTCGAGCTCCGCGCCATGCGCGACCGTTCGCCCCAGCCGCCACGCGACCTGTGGGCCCGCACGGCCGCGGCCATCGAGAGCGAATCCCGATTCCGCGATCGTGACGGCAACCGTGCCCGGACCGACGTCTGGCGCCGGCGCGGGCTGGCCGCTCCATCCGCATTCATCGCCACGGCTCTCGTCGTTGCCGTCGCCGCCGGATTGCTGACCTCCTCCTGGCGGTTCGGCGGCGGCGGCACGACGGGGTCGTCGGCGAACGCGGCCCTTGCCTCGCAGACCGCGAGTGCCGCCCCCGGTTCGACCACGGCTGGCCCGACCCCGATCGCGGTCGCGAAGAGGGTCGAGTACCTCGTGCAGGACGCCGACGGCGGCTACTCCTTCCGGATCCAGAACGTCGACGCGGTCTGCCCGCCGTCCACCGCAAGCCCGTGCGACACGACGGCGCCCCAGGTCGGGCGGAGTGTCGCGCTCGACCAGAGCGCGTCGAGCGTTTTCGGCTCGCCCAACGGCGACCGGCTGATCGTCGTCAACGGTCCGACGACCGCGTCGACCGGCAACATCACCGTGGTCACGCTCCCGAGCCAGGTGCCGGACCCGACCCCGATCCCGACGACGACGCCGATCGCGACAGCGACGGCCCTCCCGTCTCCGTCCCTGGTTGCGACTTCCGCCGCGCCCGCCGGCCCGAGCCCGACGCCGGTCCCGACAGCAGCATCGCCGTCTGCGCCGCCGCCCACCCCCTCGACGACGCCGGTCATCAGCGCGAGCCCGAACCCCACGCCGAGTGCCTCCGTCGCGGTGACGCCCTTGCCGAGCGGGACCGTCGAGATCGCGCATGACGTCGCCCTCGTGGGTCAGTCTGCTGCCTATTCGAAGTCGGGCGGCTGGTTCGCCTTCACGGCCCGGCCCGTCGACGGCTCCGCCGGCCCCGACATCTACCTGTGGAAGGTCGGCAATCCCGAGGCCAGCCGCGTCACGACGGACCATCGATCAGTCTTCGGCTCATGGTCGGGAGACCAGATCGTCGGGAGCACCGTCGTCGAGCGGACCGGCGCGGGTAACGGGTCGACGTCGGAGCTCAATCCCAGCTCGTTCTTCCTAGATCCCTCGAACCTGGGCATGGTCGACCTGCCCCAGGCCGGCTCCGCCTGGCGCCCGGCCGTCGATCCGACCGGACCCCGGGCGGTCTACTGGACGGGAAGCGTCCGGGCCACCGCCGAGCCGGGCTTCGCGCCGGACGCCGGCAGACTCGTTCTCGGGGACTGGGATGTGCCGACCCCTCAGGGGAGCGGCGCCCCGCCGGCGACTCCGGTCCCCACGCCGCTCCCCGGTGATCAGTCACACGCTCGCCACGAGACCACGCTGGCCGCAGGCCGCATCCTGGACTGGGACGCCCGCTGGGATGCGAGCGGGACCCACCTCGCGGTCTGGATCGCCGACGAGAAGCTGCCCGACGTCGGCCGGCTGAGCCTCTACAGCGTCGACCCGTTCGACGGCAAGATCGATCTCAAGACGCCGCTCCTCGACGGGCAACCGGCCAACGCCGGCTTCTCGATCTCCGATGGCCAGCTCGTGTGGGCCGAGCCAGCCACCGCCGGGACCGTCGGATCCGGGAGCGAAGCGCGGATGAAGCTGCTCGCCTGGACCGATACCGGCGTCGGCACCGTTGAGACCGAATCGGGCCCGGTCATCGTCATCCGCTGATCCTCGCGCCGACGCCGCCATCGTCGTTCCTGAGCGCCAGTCAGTGGTATCGTTCCGAGCCTAGTGCGACCTTCCCGGATGGTTGCAGGCGCGGCGCTCACCGCCGCCCTCGCCCTGGGTGCGTTGCCGGGAATCGTTGGATCGGCCGGGCCAACGCCCATCGTCCCCATCGACCCCGCGACGTTCCAGTCGGTCCAGGTCCCGGCGTTCTCGGCGGCCAGGGTTGCGGTCGCTCCGCTCGACGACGCCCTCCGTGCCGCCGGCGGGATCGACCCGTCGACCACCCTGACCGAGCCGGGGAACGAGCCTGTCCGTGTGGTCCTCGGCCGGCCGCAGGTCACCGTGCCCGATGCACACGGCGGGACCGCGCTGAAACCGCCGCGCTACAAGATGAGCGGCATCGCGACCTTCTATGCCTTCGGCACGACGGCGATGCGCCTGCCGCGCGGGACGACCATCATCGTCTGCGGTTCCGGGGGATGCCTCGAGCGGGTCGTCAACGACTACGGGCCCGCCGTCAATGCCGGGCTCGGCCGGATCGTCGATCTCTACACGCCCGACTTCTTCGCCGTGTGCGGCTGCCCATCGTGGTCGGGCACGACGCAGGTCACCGTCTCGATCTACTGATCGAGTACCGCCGACGGCATGCGTCGGCCAGGCGCCTCGTTCCCGACTGACAGCCGTCGGGGTATCCTCTGGTCCGTACCTTCGGACCGGCCCGGTGAGGCCGCATGGGAGCCCCGAGAGGCCCGGGAAGGAGCGATGAGCGGCCGGCAGATCATGACCGCGGACGAGATCCGGCGGGCGACCGTCCGGATCAGTCACGAGATCGTCGAGAAGCAGGCGGGCACCGCCGCCCTCGCGCTCGTCGGAATCCAGCGCCGGGGCGTGCCGCTTGCCCATCGCATCGCCGCCGCGATCGCCGAGCATGAAGGCGTGACCGTTCCGGTCGGCGCCCTCGACATCACCTTCTACCGCGACGACCTGTCGCTCATCGCCCAGCAGCCGGTCGTCAAGGGCACGGACCTGCCGTTCGATCTCAACGGCTCGACGGTGGTCCTCGTCGACGACGTCCTGTACACCGGCCGGACGATCAGGGCCGCCATGGACGCGCTTGTCGACTTCGGCCGACCGCAGGCGATCCGCCTCGCGGTCCTCGTCGACCGCGGCCACCGCGAGCTGCCGATCCGGGCTGACCATGTCGGCAAAAACGTCCCGACCTCGCGCGAGGAGGTCGTCAAGGTCTCGCTCGACGAGATCGACGGCGAGGACGGCGTCAACATCGAGCGGGCCGTGGAAGCGGCTGCGGCGGCGCCGGTCGGATGACCGTGATCGATCGGGACGCGGGCTCGGCCGAGCGAGCGATCGACGTCCCGGTCGTCGATTCGCCGCCGGAGGCGCAGCCGGTCGGCTGGCGCCAGCGCCATCTCCTCGACGTGAACGCCCTGTCGTGGCCGGACATCGAGCTCGTCATGCGCACGACGGACGCGATGCGCGAGGTCCTCGGCCGGCCGATCGCCAAAGTGCCGGCCCTCCGCGGGCGGAACGTGACGATCCTGTTCTACGAGGCGTCGACTCGGACCCGGGTGTCGTTCGAGGTCGCGGCCAAGAACCTCTCGGCCGACGTCGTGAACATCGCCGCGGCGATCTCGTCGGTGTCCAAGGGCGAGTCACTCATCGACACCGTCCGGACCGTGGAGGCTCTCGGAGCGCAGATGCTCGTCATGCGCCACTCGGTGTCGGGGGCGCCGTATCTCGCGGCCGAGGTGTTCTCGGGCGCGGTCATCAATGGCGGCGACGGCTGGCACGCTCACCCGACCCAGGCCCTGCTCGACCTGTACACGCTGCGCGGGCGATTCGAGGGCGGTTCGCTTGAAGGCCGCAAGGTGGTCATCCTCGGCGACGTCCTCCACTCGCGTGTGGCCCGGTCGAACATCTGGACGCTGACCGCGGCGGGCGCCGATGTCTGGCTGTGCGGTCCGGCGACCCTCCTCCGCGGCTTTGAAGCCTGGGCGGGCCGCGGCGCGGCCGACGGTCGGCGGTTCCACGTGACGTCGTCGGTCGACGAGGCGCTCCGTGATGCCGACGTCGTCATGGCCCTCCGGATCCAGAAGGAGCGCATGGCGTCGGGCCTGCTGCCGTCCTTGCGCGAGTACGGGGCGCGTTACGGGCTGACCTCCGCGCGGCTGGCCGGCGCCCGGCCGGGCGCGCTCGTCATGCATCCAGGGCCGATGAACGAGGGCGTCGAGATCGCGCCGGAGGTCGCGGCAGGCGCCCAGTCCGTGATCGAGGAGCAGGTCCGGAACGGGGTCGCGGTGCGGATGGCATTGCTGTACCTGCTCGCCGGGGTCCGGCCCGAATGAGTGGTTCTGTTGGCGCTGTGGGTCCCGTGACCGCGCCGGTCGCCGGCGAGATCGGCGCGGTGGTCGCAGACCTCGAGATCTCGAGCGCCTGGCTGGTCGACCCGGCGTCGGGTCGCGAGGGTCCGGGCGAGATCGTCGTAACCGACGGCTTGATCGAGGCGGTGACCTGGCTCGACGGCGACGAGGCAGACGGGATCGACGACCGCGGGGTCGTCGTCGCGCCCGGGTTCGTCGACCTCCACGTCCACTTTCGCGAGCCGGGCAACGAGGACGCCGAGTCGATCGCATCCGGGCTCGGAGCGGCTGGGCACGGCGGCTTCACGACGGTCTGCCTGATGCCCAACACCGCGCCCGCGCTCGACGATCCGGCGGTCCTCGCACGGATCCGGACGGCCGCACTCGCGTCGGGATCGCCCGTTCGGGTCCTCGCCTGGGGCGCGATCACGGCCGGTCGCGCCGGCGAGTCGCTGGCCGCACTCGGCGAGCTGGCAGATGCCGGCGTGGTCGGCTTCTCCGACGACGGCGCCGGAGTCGGGTCAGCATCGCTCGTGCGGAACGCGCTCACGTACGCCGGCGCACTCGGCCTGCCGATCGTCGAGCACGCCGAGGACGCGACGCAGACCGCCGGGGCGGAGGCCAACGACGGCTTCGTCGCGACGGTGCTCGGGCTGCGCGGCTGGCCGGCGGCGGCAGAGGAGAGCGCCGTGGCGCGCGACCTCGCGATCCTTGCCGAGGTCGTCCGGGACGTGCCCGCGGCTCGGCTCCATCTGACCCACCTGTCCACCGCCGGGGCTTTGGACTTGGTCCGAAGGGCCAAGACCGCGGGGCTGCCCGTGACCTGCGACGTGACGCCGCACCACCTCTCACTGACCGACGAGTGGCTGGCGGGCGCGCGCCGCTGGGCGTGGGAGGCGACGGGCGATCCATGGGGCGACGGCACGGGCGCGATCACCGCCGCGCCGTACGCGTCGTCGCTCCGCGTCAACCCGCCGCTTCGCGCCCCGTCGGACGCGGCCGCATGCCGAGAGGCGCTGCTCGACGGGACCGTCGACGCGATCGCGACCGACCACGCGCCGCACACCAGCGTCGACAAGGACGTCGAATTCGGGCTCGCGGCAAGCGGGATCAGCGGGATCGAGACGGCGCTCGGGGTCGTGCTCGCCCTCGTCGACGCCGGTCTGGTTCCGCTGGCGCGCGCCCTCGAGGCGCTGACGACCGGGCCGATGCGAGTCCTCGGCGCGGCGTGGAACCCGGTGGCGTCGCCCGGCCTCGTCGAGGGCGCTCCCGCGGACCTTGTCGTCTTCGACCGGTCCGCCACCTGGCGGGTGGAGCCAGCGGCCCTGGCGTCCCGCGGCAAGAACACACCACTCGTCGGTCGCGAGCTTGCAGGCCGGGTGTTGCTCACGATCGCCGCCGGGCGCCTCGCCTACGAGGCGGCCGAGGACTGAGTGTCGGCCGCAAGTTCACCGGGACGGCGGCGTCCGTACGCGATGACGGACGAGCATCCGCCGGACGCAACGCATCCGCGTGTCGTTCCCGGCTCGGCTAGTCTCGTGCCCATGGCCCTGAGCACCGCGCGTCGCGGCGAGACCCTGAACCGCGACTACGAGAAGCGCCCGTACTGGCACGCAACGACGCCGGCAGTGCCGTCGCGCCGCGACCGGCCGCTGCCTGATGTCGCCGACGTGGTCGTGATCGGCGGCGGCTACACCGGGATCAACGCCGCACGCGTCCTTGCCCGCGCCGGCGCGGCGGTCACCCTCCTGGAGGCCGAGCAGCTCGGCTTCGGCGGCTCGACACGGAACGGCGGGATCGTCCATCCCGGGTACAAGTACGGCCCGGACGAGCTGATCGAGCGACACGGTGAGGAGACAGGCCGGGCGCTGTTCCGGGAGACGATGGACGCCTACGAGCTCGTGAAGCGGCTGATCGCTGATGAGGCGATCGACTGCGAGTTCCGCGAAACTGGCTATCTCGATCTCGCCTGGGCGCCGTCGCACGCCGACCACCTGCGCTCATCGGTCGAGACGTTCCGTCGGTTCGGGATCGAATCGGAGTTCGTCCCGAAGGAGCGACTCCACGAGGAGATCGGCACGACGTTCTACCACGGCGGACTCGCCGTTCCGGGGTCGGGGCTGCTCCATCCGGGGAAGTACTTCGCCGGCCTGGCCGCCGCCGCCGATCGAGCCGGCGCCGATCTCCACGAGGGTGTCCGCGCGCGCACGATCCGGCGCCAGGGCGACGGCAGGCTCGTTGTCGAGACCGACCGGGGCGCGATCCTGACGAAGGAAGTGGTCGTCGGGACGAACGGGTATACGGACGGGGTCGTCCCGTCGCTGCGCCGACGGATCATCCCGATCGGGAGCTACATCATCGCGACGGAGCCACTCCCCGAGGAGCTGGCACGGATCCTGTCGCCGAAGGGCCGGGCGTTCTTCGACACGAAGAACTTCCTCTACTACTGGCACGTCTCGGAGGACCGCCGGATGATCTTCGGCGGTCGGGCGAGCTTCCTGCCGACCTCACTCGAACACCGCTGGGCGATCCTCCACAAGGGCATGGTCGAGGTCCATCCGCAGCTCGCCGGCTACCGGGTCGAGTACGCCTGGGGCGGCAACGTCGGGTTCACCTTCGACCGGATGCCGCACGTCGGGCGCGAGAACGGCATCACCTACGCGATGGGTTGCTGCGGGACCGGCGTCGCGATGATGTCTGCGCTCGGAACGGAAGTCGGGGAGTGGCTCGGGGGAGGGCCGGCGCCAGCGCTGTCGAAGCTGTCGTTCCCGCTGGTTCCGGCGCCGTACGAGGGCCGGCCGTGGTTCCTGCCGTTCGCCGGCGAGCTCTTCCGACTCCAGGATTGGCTCGCCCGCCGCGGCTCCAACGATGCGACCCCTTCGGGCGAGGTCGAACCTCGCGCCTGACCCGTTCGGCCGCGCCGTCTGAGTCCGCTCGTGACTCAGAACGTCTCGCAGAACGCTTGGTTGGGCACGTTCGGCGACGCGATCGGGAATGCGGCGCCGCTTCCTGGGTCATTCGCTGACTCGCGCGGATGCCGCGGCGCCCGGGCGGACCGGGCGCGTCGAACCCGCTTCGCATACCCTTCCCGCTCGTGTCGCTCAACACGCCGCCGATCCAGTACAAGGGCGACGAGCTCGACGCCGAGCGCGGCCCCGGCCTCGGCTGCTTCCGGTTCCAGCTGATCGTCCTCGCGATCTTCATCGTCCTGACGCCGCTCAGCGTCGTCTGGAAGTGGCCCGACGCGATCAGCGCCGGCCTCCTGTTCGCCGTGGTGATCCTGCTGCTCGTGACCGGCCAGACGATCATCTTCCTGCTCCGGCTCGTCGCTGCCGATCGGCGCGGTCGGCGTCGTCCGCTCGAGAGCGCGACGAAGACCGTCGGCGAGCTCGAGGACGCCGCCGCGACCGACGCTTTGGAACCGAGCCATGAGGCCCCGGGTGCCGTGACCGCCGCCCCGCCTACGATGCCGCCATCGGGCGAGCCCGGCATCGACCAGGCACCTCCGGCCGACGAGGGCTCCGTGCGACAATAGGCGGCCCGGCTCCCGCCGGCGGACCGGACCGATCCGGTGCCCGGGATCGGTGGAGAGGAGGACCACACGACCGTGCCTGTGCTGGCGACCTACTTCTCCGTCCGCCGCGGCCGCGATGCCTTCTTCAAGTTCTACATGAAGACCCTCTTTGCTCGACAGGTCCGCGAGTACGAGGCCAAGTACGGCATCCGGTTCATCGGCTGGTACAACGTCGCCCACGGCTGGGACTTCGACAACGTGATCCTGCTCGATCTGCCCGACTACGCGACACTGGACCGACTCGAGGCGGACGAGAGCCTGCGGGCGCTCGGCCATCGCGCCGGCGAGTGGATCTTCCAGCGCCATCACTCGATGTTCCTGCGCGAGCGGATGGGCCCCGATCTCGAATACCACCGCTGAGCCTGGAGCCGGCATGTCGATCCGCAGAACCGCAACACCACAGCCAAACGATGGGAGGCGATCCGCGATGGACACGAGCCGAAACGACCTGCTCGGCGAGATCGCCGGCGACGCCGCCCTCGAGCGATCAGACTTCCTGGTCCAGGCGACCGAGCAGCTCCGCAAGTTCCTCAACGCGAACAAGGACCGGATCAACGAGATTGGCGGCCTCGTCCTGATCGACGAGGATCCCGACTACCTCTCGATCGCGCCCGACCTGACCTTCCGCAGCCGGACCCGCTATCTCGACGATCTGACCGGCGAGTGGACGTCGGAGACCGAGGTCATCGAGACCGCGGCCGAGATCGTCGAGCTCTACAACCCGGCCGATCTCTACCAGGCCTTTGCCGAGGCGGCGCGCGAGGCCGCCGGCCTCGCCGCCGAGCCGACCGCCGAAGGCGAGCTGCTCGACACCGCCGGAATCGGCGCCGACGAGGGCGTCACGATCGGTGCCGCCGATCCGTACGCGGCCGCTGCCGACGAGTGGGCGGCGACCCAGCCCGAGCCGGTCGACGTCGACGACGACGAGCTGGCCGCCCAGCGCCTGTACGACCTGGCCCTCGAGTTCCAGGAGCGGAGCCAGCGCAGCGAGGCCCGCCTCCTGGAGCAGTTCGAGGACGCGTCCTCGGTGCTGATCAGCAAGATCGGCGACCTGATCGTCAACGACGACGAGGACGAGCGACTGACCCTGACCGCCTCGGGCGAGTTCCGGGCCGAGGTCCTGACCGAGGAGGAGAACGAGTGGCGGCCGCTGACGACGGCCGAGGAGCTCGTCGAGTACTACGACCCGACGGACGTGTTCGGCGACCTGGCCGACGCGCTTGCCGAGGCGTTCCCGTCGATCGCTCCGGAGCTCGCGGCCTTCGGGGCCGGAGCCGAGGGAGAGGCCGAGGGTTCGGCTGAGGCCGCCGAATCCGACGACGACGAAGGCGCGGACGAGGACGACGCAGAGGCCGCCACCGGGGAGGCGGGAGCTGCGGCAGACGACAGCGAAGCCCCATCGACCGGGCACGACGGCGCCGCACCGGCGGAGGGCGACGCCCGCCGGTGACCATGCGCCTGGTCCGGACCGAGCTGGTCGACAGCCGGGAGATCCTCCCGGGCCAGTGGCTCCAGTCGTTCCATGCACCCGAGCTCGCGGCCGGCTCCCGGGCGGGACAGTTCGTCCATGCGCGGACCGGTGACCTGTCGGGGCTCGTGCTCCGCCGACCGTTCTCGATCAACACCGCCGATCCCGCGACCGGCGTGATCTCGATCCATTTCCGGACGATCGGGCGTGGGACCGAATGGTTCACTCATCTCCGGCCGGGCGACCCGGTCGAGATGCTCGGGCCGCTCGGGCGTCCGTTCGAGGTCGACCCACGTTCGCGTCACTTGCTGCTCGTCGCGGGCGGCCTCGGGATGGCGGGTGTCCGCTCCCTCGCGGACGAGGCGCTTCGGGGTGGACGCCAGGTCACCGTTCTATTCGGGGCGGCCTCGGCTCGCGAGGTCTACCCGTCGTCCCTGCTGCCCGACGAGGTCGAGTACGTGATCGCCACCGACGACGGCTCGGTCGGCCATCGCGGCTTCGTGACGGAACTTGTTCCGCATTACGAGGCATGGGCGGACCAGGCCTTCGCCTGTGGGCCCGCGCCGATGCTCGCGGCGCTCGCCCGGCTCGCCGCTGGGCGCCGGGAGCGGCTCGGGGTCGCGAAGCTCGGCCGGAAGCGCGGCGGCGGCAAGGCCGATCCGGTCGGATCGCCAGCCGCCCGACGGAAGGCCTTCCTCCAGGTGTCGATGGAGCAGAACATGGGCTGCGCGGTCGGGGCATGCCTCGGCTGCGTGATCATGGGCACGAACGGCGCTCCTCAACGGGTCTGCCGCGAGGGCCCGGTGTTCGCCGCCGAGGAAGTCGCCTGGGAGTCGGGCTGGTGAAGGCGAAGCGCAAGGTCACGACCGCGAAGCCGGCGCGTCCCGGCGGCGTGAAGCGCGGACCGTCGCTCCGGCGTCGTGGCCAGCCGGGCTTCGGCGCGCCGCCGGCCCTGCCCGCCCGGCCCGGCCGCCTGCCGGTCGTCGTCGCCATCCCGGAGCGGCCCGCGCCAACCCTCGATGTCGACCTGTCGGTCGATCTCGGCCGCGGCCTCATCCTGCCGAACCCGATCCTCGTCGCGTCGGGGACATTCGGCTACGGGATCGAGTACGGCGACGTCGTCGACGTGGATCGGCTCGGCGCGATCTGCTGCAAGGGCACGACGCTCCACCCGCGGATCGGCAACATCACGCCGCGGGTCACCGAGACGCCCGGCGGCATGCTGAATTCGATTGGGCTCCAGAACCCGGGCGTCGACGCAGTGATCGAGAAGTACGCTCAGACCTGGGTCGGCTGGAAGACGCCGGTCATCGTCAACGTGGCGGGGGAGTCGGTCGCCGACTACGTCGAGGTCGTTCGCCGGCTCGAAGGCGTGCCCGGAGTCGCCGGGATCGAGCTGAACATCTCGTGCCCCAACGTCGGCCGCGGCGGCCTCCAGTTCGCGATCGACGCCGGCGCGGCCGGCGAGGTCACCGCGGCCGTGCGCCGGGTCACCGACCTGCCCCTGCTCGTGAAGCTCTCGCCGAACGTTGCCGACGTCCGCCCGATTGCCCGGGCGATCGCCGATGCCGGCGCCGACGCCGTGACGGCGATCAACACGCTGTCGGGAATCGCGGTCGCGCCGTCGCGGACGAAGCCGCTGCTCGGCAACATCTATGGCGGGCTGTCCGGACCGGCGATCAAGCCGGTCGCCCTTCGGATCGTCTACGAGGTCAGCCAGATCGTCGACATCCCCGTCGTCGCGATCGGTGGCGTGACCGAGCTCGCGGACATCCTCGACTTCCTCGCCGTCGGCGCGGTCGCCGTCCAGGTCGGCACGGCGATCTTCGCCGACCCGACCCTGCCGGTCCGGCTCGTCGACGAGCTCGCCGCGACGTGTCGCGAGCGCGGACTGGGCACCTACGCCGAACTCATCGGGACCGCGCTCCCGCGCAAGCCCGGCGCCCCATCGTCGAAGGGCGTCGAATACCGGCCCTGACCGGGGGCGCGGACATGTACCGCCCGAGGAGTTCGTGGCGTCAAGCTGAAGCCTGCTGCGGGAAATCGATCGAACCGTCCAGCCGTGGCGGGACTCTGGAACGGTGACAGGTCGCTCGGGAGGGACGATTGGACCCGGCACTCATCCGGCGGGCCCAGACCGGCGACGTGGACGCGTTCACGGCGCTCGTCGCCGGGAGGCTCGAGCCGATGCAGCGGACGGCGATGGCGATTCTCGGCCACGAGGCCGACGCGCGCGATGCCGTCGCGGAATCGCTCGCCGCGATCTGGCGGCAGCTGCCTCGACTTCGCGATCCGCTGGCCTTCGACGCGTGGTCGAACCGGATCGTCGTCCACGCCTGCCGGCGCCGGTTGCGAGGGCGAGCACGCGTCCGTGAGTTGACGATCGATGCCGCCGAGACAGGGCAAACGCTTCCGCCGTCGGCCGGTCCGGCTGAAGCCGTCGTCGAGCGGCTGGCTCTCGAGCAGGCTTTCGAGCGTCTGGACGTGGACGCCCGTTCGATCCTCGTGCTCCACCATCTCGATGGACGTGGGCTCGTTGAGGTTGCCGCTGTGTTCGGAATTCCCGTTGGCACCGCGAAGTCGCGTTTGTTCGCCGCGCGGCGAGCCCTCGAGCGATCGCTCGAGCGCGAGCGCGAGCGATGACCGATCGAGGACGCGGCGAGGCTCCGGCCCACCTGACCGATGCCGCGATCCGGGCGATGCTCGAGGAACGTGCGGATCGAGCCCGTCCGATGGAAATCGACCTCGCGACCGTGGTCGCGGCGGCGGGACCGCGCCGAGCGCGGTTCGACTGGTCCTGGGGATCGCTCGCTTCACGCGTCTCGTTGGCGGTGACGGCGATTGGGGCCGTCCTCGTCACCGCGATCCTGATCGTCGGCCCGCTGGTGGCCCCCCCGACTGGATCGTCGAGCGAGCCGAGCGGATCGCGCCAACCGACCCAGTCAGCGGCAGATGGCGCGTCGGTTACCGCGAGCCCCTCGGACCAGAACCTCGCGCCGGACCGGGTGCTGTCCGCTCCCGCCGTCGGCGAGCTCGCCCGGACTCGCGCCGCCGAGCTGAGCGGGTTTGTCGTCGCAGTGCAGGGAAGGCTCGCGTTCGATGGCTCCGTCGCGTGCCCGAGCGAGGGCATCTGCGCGAATACCGTGCTCGTCGCCGCCGGCGGCGGATTCCATGTCAAGCCCGTCGGCGACATCGGACCCGGTCCGTGGAGTCATTCCGGGCCCCTGGACGGGATGTTCGCCCTGCGCTTCACGGCCGCAGTCGACGGCGGCAAGCCGGTCATGGAGTTCATCGGAACGCTGCTGGCACCGCCCGACGGTGGCCTGGTCTGGACCGTCGGGGCCGCTCGAACCGACAAGGCGATCCTCGCGGGCAGCTACCTCGCGATCGAGGGCTGGCTCGTGCGGTCTCCGCTCCAACCTTGCGCATCGGTCAACCGCCCGCCCGGCGCCGAGACGTACGGCTGTCCGGACGACGACTACCTCACCGACGAGGCCTACCAGCCGCTCCGGCCCGATGGCTCGTCACTCGCTCCGGCCGCCGCGATCGACCTGCCGGCCGGCGCGTATCAGAGCTGGGCACCGAATCCACTGACCTTCGGCCCGGATTCCGTTGGCGTCGAGCCGCGACACGCGACGTGGCTGTTCCAGCGGATCCAGGCGAGCCCGTGCGGTCCGCTCGCCGACTGCGCCGGCGATCCCACCGCGCTCGAATGGAGGGTGGTCGCTCGGCTCGACCCGATCACGGCGGCGCCGGCCGCGACGATCGTGCCGGCGCCGAGCGGGGAAGCCTGGACGATCGCCGAGCTCTCGCAGCACTCACCGACCATGACCAGCGACTATGCCGTTCGCGGCTTCCTCGAAGCGTCCTTCGCAACAAGGTTCTGTGCATTCCAGCCGGCGCCTGCCCCGGGCGAGCCGCAATACGACTGCTCCAGGATGAACTGGCTGACCGACACCCGGTTTCTGCCGTGGACGACCGTCGGCGGCGTTCGGACCTGGCAGCAACCGACGGTGTCGATCCTCGTCCAGACCGGGGCGTACGACGCCTTCGCGCCCGATCCGGTCGCGATCGATCCGTCGATGCGCGAGCCGCGCCTCGCGACCTGGCTGGTTCGGGCGACGGTCGGTCCGTCCTGTGAGAACAACCGACCCGTGCCGAGCGCAGGCTGCGCCGGTCCGACGATCATCGCCTGGTCGATCGTGGCGCGCCTCTGATCTCGGGGCTGAGGCCACGACGGCTGACGCCCCGCTAGACTTTGGCCCCATGACGACCATCAAGCCAACGGTCGAGCTTGGCGCGCGCGCCGCGATCGCCCATAGGACCGACGAGCTCTTCCGCGCTTCCGGAGCCCTTCGCGAAGGACATTTCCAGCTCAAGAGCGGCCACCACGGCGACGCCTACGTCGAGAAGTTCGCGGTTCTCTCCGACCCTGCGGCGACGAGCGAGCTGTGCGGGTTCTGGGCCGCGGCGTTCGGGGCTGACGAGGACGGCGACGACACCCGCGTCGATCTCGTCGCGGGACCGACAACCGGCGGCGTCATCCTCGCCTTCGAGACCGGTCGCCAGCTCGGCGTCCGCGCGATCTTCGCCGAGGAGGTGAAGGGCGCCGATGGGACGACCCGCCGCGAGTTCCGGCGCGGCTTCCGGATCGAGCCGGGCGAGCGTGTCCTCCTGGTCGACGACATCCTCACCACCGGCGGGTCGCTCCTCGCGATGATCCCCGCGGTCGAGGCGATGGGCGGTGAGATCGCCGAATGCGTGGTCCTCGTCGATCGAAGCGGCGGCGGGACGAACACCCTGACCTCGCCGGCGACCGGGCGGGCCTACCCGCTGCGCTCGCTCTGGCGCCTCGACCTGCCGACCTATGAGGCCGGGCCCGCGACGTGCCCGCGCTGCGCCGACGGAACCCCGCTCGACACGCCCGGGAGCAGCGGGACCGGCGCTTGACCGAAGCGCCCGAACCGACGGCCAAGCCAGTCCCGGCCCGGCCTGGGTCACGGCCCGGCGCCCGCCGGCTCGTCATCCTCGTCGCGGTCGCCGCTGCGCTCGTCGCGCTCGCGATCGCCGCGTCGTCGATCCTCGGCGGCCCGCGTCGCGAGGTCGCGACCGGGATCGTTGTCGCGGTCCGCGCAACGAGCCTGAGCAATGTCGAAGCCTTCTCGATCCGGACGACCGACGGCCAGACGGTCGACTTCACGATCGGCACGCTCGAGAACGGGGCAGCATTCCCGCCGGGCCACCTCGCTGAGCACAAGGTCAGCCTCGTGCCGGTCCGCGTGACATTCGTCGAGCGGGACGGCGCGCACGTGGCCCTGCGAATCGAGGACGCCCCCTAGAGCTCCTGCTAGCCGCCCTTTTCGACCTGCTGGATCGCCGCTTCGATCTCGGCCGGCGAGAACACGAGCTCGAAGGACGCGCTGACCCTCCCGTCCGCCCCCACGACGAACACGTATGGCTCGGTGGCAAGCCTGAACGCAACCGTCGCCGCAACCGGGATGAGCGCGCTGTTGGCGTCGAGGACGGGCTGAAGCTGGCCTGCATCGTCCTTGAGCTGGTATGGCTCGACGTTGATGAACGTCATCTCCGGGTGCGCTGCCGCCACCGGCTTGAGCTTGTCGAGGGTTGGGCCGCATGTCGCGCTCTGGCAGAACTTCGGCGTGGCGAAGATGAGCACGAACGGCTTTTTCGCGGCGAGCGCATCGGCTTCGGAGGTCTGGTAAAAGCGAGCGACCGGCTTCGCGTCGGTCGAGACCTTCGCGACATCGCCGCCGACGTCGGCGAGGGTCGGGGTCTTGACCGACGGCGCGGCATCGCCCGGCGAGATCACGTCGAGCTTCGTGAGCACATCGAAACCGAAGGTCGTCGACTCGGCCGGGGAGCCGGGGGCGGCGGTCGTGAAGTCGGCCGTCCAGGCCCCGGCTGAGGGGAAGCTGGTGTGGCCCACGTAGACACCGTTCGTGCCCTCGATCGCCCAGATGAAGGCCTGCGACGTCGCCGCGATCGTCTCGCCATCCGGACCGTGATAGGCGATCGTCAGCGTCCGATCCGGAGCGGCGACCTGCTTCTGGCCGCTCGAATCGGTCAGGGTGAAGAGCATCCGATTGTCGCCGACACGGTACGCGTTGTTGATCGGGATCGGCAGGATGGCCGGCGGGCCGGACGCGACCGACGAACCCGAAGCAGCCGGCGCCGACGCGGCCGGCTTCTTCGCCGAGCCGCACCCGACGACGACGATGGACAGGGCGACGAGGGATGCGACGACGCCAAGACGGGAGTGCATACCCACAAGCCTAGAACGGGCCGCCAACCTGCGCTTTGTCACGGGTGGTCGCGCGGCCTCGCGCTAGAATGGCCGAGCCCCGCGCAAGGCCGTTCCCCACGCATCCGAACCCCGATCCCGCGTCCTCCGAGGAGATCCGTGACCCGCTTCCAGAAGCTCGCTGCGGCGACCGTCGTCACGGCGATCCTGCTCGTCACGATCGGGGTCATCGTCCGGGCCACCGGTTCGGGCCTCGGCTGCCCGGACTGGCCCCTCTGCCACGGCCAGCTGATCCCCGCCCTCGGCGACTACCAGGCGTGGCTCGAGTGGATCCACCGGACCGTCGCTGTGATCATCGGCTTCGAGGTCCTCGGATTGGCGATCCTCGCGCTCGTCGACCACCGCGATCGGCGCGTCCTCGTCGGCGCGACGGTCGTGGCCGTCCTGCTCGTGGGGTTTCAGGCCTGGCTCGGCAAGGAGACGGTCCGGCTCGGCAACAGCGGCGAGTCGGTCACGGCCCACCTTGCGTCGGCGATGGCGCTCGTCGGGCTGCTGGTCTGGATCCTCGCCCGATCGCTCTACCCGGCCCGGCTCGGCGGAAATGGCAGCCAGCGGTTCACCTTGATCGCCGCATTCGGCGCCGCGTCCGTGTTCGCCCTTCTGCTGTTCGGGTCGCACGTGACCGCGACCTCGCAGTGGTACGTCTTTCCGGACTGGCCGCTGATGGGCGGCACGTTCTTCCCGACCCTCACGGACCAGAACTCGGCTCACGTGCTCCATCGCTGGATCGCGGTGGTCGTCGGGCTGATCGTGGCAGCGGTCTTCGTCGTCGCCTGGCGCCTCCAGTCGCGGACGCAGCCGATCGTCCGACTGGCAGCGCTCGCGGCGCTCCTCTTCCCGATCGAGGCGATCGTCGGTGGGCTCCAGGTCCTCAGCGGCCTCGCCGGCTGGACGCAGACCCTTCATCTCGCGCTCGGAGCGGTGATCTGGGCACTCCTGGTCGGGCTCGTCAGCGTGTCGTACCTCGAGGGCCGGTCAGCCGTGACTGAGACCGCAGGCGGCAGTGGCGACCCGGCGACGGGGTCAGGAAGGCCCGAGGACGCGGCCACCGAGCCCCGGACGCGGAAGGACGCCGTCCGCGCGTACATCGCACTGACGAAGCCGCGGATCATCGAGCTCCTCCTCGTGACGACGGTTCCGGCGATGGTCCTCGCCACCCGCCAGGTGCCCGGGATCCAGCTCGGCCACTGGCTGTGGCTGACCGTCTGGACGCTCGTCGGTGGGACGCTCGCTGCTGGCAGCGCCAACGCGATCAACTGCTATCTCGATCGCGACATCGACCTGCTGATGGCGCGGACCCGACGCCGGCCACTGCCGGCCCATCAGGTCGAGCCCGAGCGAGCAGTCGTGTTCGGGCTCGCCCTCGGCGCGATCGCGTTCGCGGTCCTGGCGTTCTTCGTCAACCTCCTTGCGGCGTTCCTGGGCCTGCTGGCGATCGCGTTCTACGTCGTCGTCTACACGATGATGCTGAAGCGCTCCACGCCCCAGAACATCGTCATCGGCGGCGCCGCCGGGGCGCTGCCGCCGGTCATCGGCTGGGCGGCGGTCACGGGCAACGTCGGCGTGCCGGCGCTGCTCCTGTTCGCGCTCGTCTTCTACTGGACGCCACCCCACTTCTGGGCGCTGTCGCTGCGGATCCGGAAGGACTACGCCGCGGCCGGCGTGCCGATGCTGCCGGTCGTCCGCGGGATTGCGGAGACGACCCGCCAGATCGGTCTCTACACAATCCTGATGGTCGCGATCTCGCTCATCCTGTTCGCCGTCGGGCGGATGGGTCCGGTCTACCTGGTTGCAGCGGTTGTTCTCGGAGCACTGTTCCTGCGCCAGGCCTACGGACTGTGGCGGCGCGGCGACTCCGAGGAGGAATCGACCGCCGGTGCGATCCGCCTGTACAAGTACTCGATCTCGTACCTGACGCTGCTCTTTGCCGCGATCGCGCTCGACACGCTGGTGCTCGCCGCCTTCGGTTGATCCGCTCGTCGGCCCCATACACGCCCGAGCGCGCGCCGGCGTGACTCGCCACACGAGTCAAATCTGGCCTGGGCACGCTCAGATGGAGGCGCGGCGACGCTGGCTCAGGCCGTCCTGAGTCGGCTGGTGAGTCGCTGGCGCGGCGCGGACGAGGAGCGAGACTGGCCCGCGCAGCGCTGCGACTGCAACGTGCCCGACAGCCATCCGGCACCCGCGAGTTCGGTGGACAACGTCCGCCGGTGCCACACTCCGGCCATGGACCTTCACTTTCTCGGCGGTGCCACCACCGTCACCGGTTCGCAGTACCTGCTCGAGACCGGTCGGGCCCGCGTCCTCGTCGACTGCGGCATGTTCCAGGGCAGCCCAAACGAGGCGATACGCAACCGCGTCCCATTCGCCTACGACCCGACCGGCCTCGACATCGTCCTGCTGACCCACGCCCACCTCGACCACTGCGGGCTCCTGCCGCACCTCGTCAAGGAGGGCTATCCCGGCCGGATCGTCGCAACCGCCGGCACGGCCGAGCTCGCGGAGCTCGTCCTCCTCGACTCGGGCAAGCTCCAGCAGGAGTTCGCCAAGCGGGAGGCTCGCTGGGAGAAGAAGCACCCGGACCTTGCGGTGGCCGACGACCGCAAGGAGCAGGACCAGTACCAGGCGGCGCTGGATCTCGCAGCCGGAAAGATCGCCGCGCCGCCGATCCACGAGAACGTCGACGATGCGCCGCCGCCGCTTCCGTCTGCGGGCGGTGCCGCCGCCCCCGCCCGTGCCATCGCACCCGATGCGGCCACGATCGCCTCCGCCGCGGTGTCGGAGAAGGTTCCGGTCGCCACGGCAGCAGGCCTCCCCGATCCCGAGGCGGAGCTTCGTGCCCAGCCGCCCGCGATCCAGATCGATCTCGACGAGCCGCTCTACACCATCGACGATGCCCAGGTCGCGATCGCCCGCTTCGACACGATCCGGTATGACGAGGAGCGCGAGGTCGCGCCCGGCGTCCACGCGACCTACCTCGACGCCGGCCACATCCTCGGCTCGGCGATGATCCGACTCCGGATCGAGGCGGGAGGGTCCGCCGGCGGGGGCCCGGACAAGGAAACGACGATCGTCTTCTCGGGCGACCTCGGCCGGCCCGGCACCCCGATCATCCGCGACCCCTCGATCCTCCGCGACGCCGACTACGTCCTCTGCGAATCAACCTATGGGGGCCGCGAGCACGAACCCGAGGACGAGGCCATCCGGATCCTCGCCGAGACGGTCCAGATGGTGTCGGACGCCGGCGGCGTGCTCCTCGTCCCGTCGTTCGCGATCGGCCGGACCCAGGAGATCGTCTATGCCCTGGACCGCCTGCTCGAGGCCGGCCGGATCCCGAAGCTGCCGCTCTACCTCGACTCGCCGATGGCCTCGAAGGCCTCGGACATCTACCGTCGCCACGCGGAGTACTTCGACGAGGACACGCGCAAGCTACTCGACTCGGGCGAGTCACCCCTCGACTACCCGGACCAGACCGAGACGCGCGACGTCCAGGATTCGTTGAAGATCGCCCAGGCGCCCCGGCCGTACATGATCGTGGCTTCGAACGGGATGCTGACCGGCGGCCGGGTCCTGGGTCATCTCCGGAACCTGATCGGCGACCCGGCCGCGACGCTGCTGTTCGTCGGCTACCAGGGCGAGGGCACGCTCGGCGCCCACCTCCAGGCCGGCGCGACGACCGTGAAGCTCGATGGGCAGCCCCACGAGGTGCGCTGCAAGATCCGCTCCATCAGCGGCTTCTCCGCCCACGCCGACGAGTCGGAGCTGCTCGACTGGCTCGGCCACTTCGCCGAGAGCAAGACTCCTGGCTCAGCCGGCTTCCCGAGGACCGTCTTCCTTGTCCACGGCGATCCAGCGGCCCAGATCGCGATCGAGCCAAAGGTCCAGGCACTCGGCTTCACGACGAAGATCCCGCACTGGCGCGAGGCCGTCACGCTCGATTGAGAGGAAACGCCCGTCAGGATCAACTCTGGTGGTTCCACAACCACAGCCGGCTGTTGCCGCCGGCGGCATGGATCGTGGCTGCGCTCGCTCGGCCCACGTAGCGGTAATGCCATGGCTCGTACTGGTAGCAGGTCCGCGAGGGGCTGATGCCTGCCGGGTAGCTGTTGATCCAGCCGTACTTCCAGCCATTCGCCTTCATCCACGCACCGGCCCTGGTCCTGGCCCAGTCGCCCGAGAATGGCGAACCGCCCCCGGACGACTTGAAGTCGACGGCGGTTCCCAGCTGGTGCTCTGAATGGCCGGGTCGAGCCGAAGCGAGGAGGGCGCGCTTCCGACCGGCGACGGACACCCAGTAGGCGAAGGTCGTGACCTGCGTGCTGTAGCTTCGATACGCCGACTGGATGGCGATCGGGGCGCCCGCACGGCGAGCCGCACGGGTCATCGCGGTGAGGTCGCGGATCACGATCGAGCGTACGTAACCGCCGCCGCTGATTCCGGCCCGAGACGCCGGGACGAGATCTCGCGGCGAATAGGTCGACGTCAGACGATAGACGGTGTCGACCAGGGTCACCGACCAGCTCGCGTAGCCCTGGTTCCGGGCCTGGACGTCCGTGTAGGTGCACGCGGGCGGCGAGGCGGCGGCGACATCCGGCGCGTTGCCGAGGCTCGGTGCAAGCAGAGCGACGGCGAGCAACGGTCCGGCGAGGCGGCGGATCGGCATTGGGGCTCTCGATCTGGTTCACCGTCCGGACGTGAGGAGCATCGAACGGACCCATTACCGCGAGTGCGGACTCCCATCGACAACGTACGGTCCAGGCCGGCGACTGGGAGGCCATCAGTCGTGCCCCTGGCAACGCCTATTCGTCGGCCTCGGGGTACGACGAATGAACGACCCGGGGACCGTCCGGAATGAACGCCGTGCTCGCGGCCCGAATTGCTCGCCGATTCGCCGGGTGCTGAGCCAGCGATGCGTGGTGCGCGTTCGGGGACAGATCGTCGAGTCGGGATGGTCGTGGCGACCGCAGCGCGTTCGGCAAGATGCAACGCCGGTTCGTCTGATGGAACGGGAACGGCATCGGAATCCGGCCGTGTGACGATCCGGCCATGTCCGATCGCCCCGCCGGCGCCGCGCCCGATACGTCGATCCTGACCGCCGAGGAGCTCGGCTCGATCCGCCGCCCGTACCGCGGCGCGCGCCTCCTGCCCCGCCGGGCGTACCACGAGCCCGCGATCCTGGACTGGGAGCGCGAGCACATCCTCCGCCGCGACTGGGTGATCGTCGGGCGCGAGGACGAGGCGCCCGACCCCGGGACCTACTTCACGACCGAGCTCGAAGGCGAGCCGCTCCTCGTCGTTCGTGCGCGCGACGGCGTCCTCCGCGCCTTCTACAACGTCTGCCGTCATCGCGGCACCGCGGTCGTCGAAGAGCAGTGCGGCACCGCCGTCCGTTTCCAGTGCCCGTACCACGCCTGGATCTACGACCTCGAGGGAAAGCTGGTCCGGGCCAAGCACACCGACGATCTCGACGACTTCAGCTTCGAGACGTACGGCCTCGCCACGGTCCGTTGCGAGACATGGCAGGGCTTCGTCTTCCTGAACCTCGATCCTGAAGCGACATCGCTCGCGACGCAGCTGGGCGATCTCGACGAGCACCTCGCGCGGTTCGACTTCGCCGATCTCCGGCCCGCCCGGACGATCACCTACGACGTCGCGGCGAACTGGAAGTTCATCGCCGAGAACTACTCCGAGTGCTACCACTGCCCGCCGCTCCACCCGCAGCTCAACAAGCTCACCCCGTACGACGTCGGCGGCGACTACGCCCCGGGCGGCGCGTGGCAGGGCGGCTGGATGGAGCTGGTCGCGGGCGCGGAGACGATGGCCCTCGACGGCGGCCAGGGCTCGAAGCACGGCCGGCCGCCGATGTGCGGGATGACGGCCGAGGACGAGCGCCGGATCTTCTATTACGTCGTCTGGCCGCTGGCGTTCCTGTCGATCCACCCGGATTACCTCCTCGTCCACCGGCTGATCCCGGTCGCGCCCGACCGGACGACCGTGATCTGCCAGCTCCTCTTCGAGCGCGAGACGATGGCCCGGCCCGACTTCGACCCGTCGGACGCGATCGCCTTCTGGGACCTGACGAACACCCAGGACTGGCACGTCTGCGAGATGCAGCAGCGGGGGACCCGGTCGAGCTCGTGGGTCAGCGGCCGCTATTCCAACCAGGAGGCGTCGGTTCACGCCTTCGACCTGATGGTCGCCGAGCGCTACGCCGGCCTTCCGTTCAGCGCCACCCGGACCGTTCGAGAGCGCTACGACGTGCCGCCGCCGAAGGACGCGCCGATGGGCAAGATGGATGCCGGGGCGTACTTCGCAGAGCCGCCGAACCAGGCCCGCGACAGCGCCGCCGCCCACGACGAGCACGACCACGCGACGACCGGCCGTGGCTCGCACGAGCACGCCGTCGCCCGGACGACTGCCCGCGCCAGGGCGACCACGAAAGGCTGACCTCGCTGCGACGGGTCAGCTCGCCGGCGCGTCCTCGATCGCGAGGGAGGCCGGCGCCGGCCGGAACGCCCCAAGCCGCCAGGCGATGAACAAGGCGATCGAGACCACCGCGACGATGATCGTCGAGATGGCGTTGATCTGCGGCGACACGCCGAGCTTGATGGCGCTGTAGATCGCGACCGGCAGCGTCGTCGACCCGACGCCGGTGTTGAACGAGGTGATCACGAGATCGTCAAACGACAGCGCGAATGCGAGCATCGCGCCCGCCGCGACCGCCGGCGCGATCAGCGGCAAGGTCACATGCCAGAACGCGCCCCATGCATCGGCTCCGAGATCGCGGGCAGCCTCCTCGAGGCGCGGATCCATCCCGGCCGCCCGCGCGCGGACCGTCACCGCGACGTACGAGATGCAGAACGTGACATGGGCGATCGCGATCTGGCCGATCGACCCATTCAGGCCGAACAGCTGGGAGAAGAAGATCAGGAGGCTGATCCCCATGATGATCTCGGGCGTGACCATCGGGAGGAGGATCAGTGTCTCGGTCGCGCCGGATCCTCGGAAGCGCAGGCGCGCGAGGCCGAGACCGAGCAACGAGCCGAGGATCGTCGACCCGACCACCGCGATCGCGGCGACCTGGAGGGTCACGCCGAGCGCGTCGAGCAGGTCGTGGTTGGCGAAGAGTCGGGGGTACCACTCGGTCGTGAAGCCGAGCCAGACGAAGTTCCGCCGCGACGCGTTGAAGCTGAAGATGATCAGGACCACGATCGGCGCGAACAGGAACGCGTAGACAACGACGGCGAACGCGCTGAGCCAGCGGTTGCCCCGATCCATCAGGCGAGGACCTCGCGGCGGAGCGTCCGGAGCGCGATCAGCGTCCCGCCGAGAGTCACAACCATCAGGAGAAAGCCGAGCGCCGATCCGTACGGCCAGTCACGCCCGCTCGTGAAGATGACCTGGACGATCTTCGCGATCGTCGTCGTCTGGGCCCCGCCGAGGAGATCCGGGGTCACGTAGTCGCCGATCGCAGGGATGAAGGTCAGGATGGCCGCGGCGATGATCCCCGGCATCGTCAATGGCAGCGTGACGTGGCGGAAGGTTGCCCGACCCGACCCATAGAGATCCCGGCCTGCTTCGACGAGATGTCGATCGAGCCGATCGATCGAGACATACATCGGCAGGATCGCGTACGGCAGGAATCCGTAGGTCATTCCGAGGACGACCGAGAAGTCCGTGTTGAGGAGCACGATCGGCTCGCCCGTCAGGCCCGTTGCCTGGAGCAGCGAGTTCAGGACTCCGTTGTCGCGCAGGATGATCATCCAGGCGTAGGTGCGGATTAGGTAGCTCGTCCAGAACGGCAGCATCACGAGGATCAGCAGGAGCACCTTCCGCTGGCCGCCGTAGCGCGAGATCCAGTAGGCGATCGGGTAGCCGATGGCGATCGACAGGATCGTCGTGATCGCCGCATAGCGGAGCGAGTTCGCGAATGCCGGCAAGTACTCGGGGCGGGTCGCCTGGAGGTAGTTGCGGAGGTCCGGGTTGGCCAGCGTGACGTGCCCGGCTGCGTCCCGCGACCCGAGGCTGACCACCAGGATGATCACGAGCGGAGCAAGGAAGAAGAGCGCCAGCCAGACGACGCCGGGCACGACGAACACGAGGCCGGCCAGCCGCTCGCGGAGCGAAGCCTGCGCGATCGTTCGACGAAGCTCGGCCGGGGCCGGGAGGAGCTCGGCCGGGACGGACGGGCCCGTCATCGCTGGCTAGGCGCGGAGCGCGTTCCAGCGCTTGGTGTACTTGTCGAGGTCGGCCGGTGACAGGAAGAGGAGCTCCACCAGCTTGTCGAGCACTGCCTGGGGCGGATTCAAGCGCGGGTCGCCTTTGATCGTGTCATCGACGTACTGCTCGGCTGCGGCGTTCGGGCCCATGTAGCCGATGTAGTTCGTGTTCGCCGCACTGACCTTCGCGTCGAGGTTGAAGTCGAGCCAAAGCTGGGCGGCGATCGGGTGCGGTGCGCCGGAGAGGACGACGAGCGTGTCGTTGCCGCGGACCGCGCCCGACGCCGGGACGACGTACTGGGTCTTCGGCTTGTCGGTGGTCATCTGGTACCAGTCGCCTGACCATGCATGGCTGATCCACAGGTCGCCGCTCGTGACGTCGCCGATGTCGTCGTCGGTGTACTTGCGGAGCAACGGCTTCTGCTGTTCCAGGAGCTGGACGATCTGGTCGAGCTCCGCCTCGTTTGTCGTATTGGGCGACAGGCCAAGGCGGAAGGCGGCGACGGCGAACACTTCACGCTGGTCGTCGAGCATCCCCATGTGGCCCTTATAGGTCGCGTCCCAGAGCGCCGTCCAATCGGTCAGGGCGCCAGGCACCTTGGCGGGATCCCACGCATAGCCCGTCGTCCACCAGTAGTTCGGCAGGGAGTACTGGTTGCCGGGGTCGTAGCTCGGGTTCGCCCAATCGGGCCGGAGGTTCGACACGTTCGGGATCAGGCTCTTGTCGAGCTTGAGCAGCACGCCATCGGCGATCAGCGCCGGGATCTCCGTGGACGCGGGATAGCTGACGTCATAGCCGCCACCCTTGCTGTCGCTGCGCAGCTTCGTCATCTGCGTGTCGGCGTCGGGGAACTTGTCGTATTTGACCTTGATGTTGTGCGCTTTCTCGAAGTCGGAAACCGTGTTCTCGCCGATGTAGCCGTCCCAGTTGTAGACGAAGAGCTCGCCCTCCGGGCTCGGGACCGGCGTCGGCGATGGCGTGGCGGACGGTGTGGCGGACGGGACGCTCGAGGCCGATCCGGCCGCGGTCGATGCCGGGGCCACGGTCGGGGCGATCGATGCTGCGGCATTGCAGGCCGCGACCACTGGCGCGAGCGCCACGGCCGCCCCGAGCGCGGTGACGCGCCGAAGCATCTCGCGGCGGGTCATCCGCCGGTCGGCAAGGTAGCGGATGAGCTCGTCCTCCACGATCGAGGCAGGATCCGTTCGGTCGCTCATGACAGCTCCTCCGTTCGTTCGGCCGACTCGCCCAGCACGAGCGCCTCCGATGGTGACCACGCAAGCTCGACGTCGTCCCCTCGGCTGAACCGTGTCCCGTTCTTGCCGGCGAGCACGGACATGACGAGCCCGCCACCCGTCCGGACCCGGTACTGGACGGCCGACCCGAGGTAGGAGACCTGTTCCACGGTGGCACCGAGACACTCGAGGGGGCCGCCGACCGAACCGCTGCGCGGCTCGATGCGGATCGCCTCCGGTCGCAGGCTCAGGTCGATCGTCCGTCCGACAGCGGTGCCGGCCGCGACACGGCACCGGTCGCCAGAATCGAGAAGCACGACGACCGTGCTGCCATCGATTGCCTCGACGACGCCTCTCAGGAGGTTCGAGGTGCCGATGAAGTCCGCCACGAAACGGGTCCGCGGCCGCTCGTACAGCTCCTCCGGTGTCCCCAGCTGCTCGACCTTACCGCCGCGCATGACGGCGATCCGGTCGCTCATCGTGAGTGCCTCCTCCTGGTCGTGGGTGACGTACACGAACGTGATCCCGACCTCGGTCTGGACGCGCTTGAGCTCGACCTGGAGCTGTTTGCGGAGCTTGAGATCGAGGGCGCCGAGCGGCTCGTCGAGGAGGAGCACATTGGGCCGATTGACGAGGGCCCGGGCGAGGGCGACCCGTTGCTGCTGGCCGCCCGAGAGCTGATTGGGCTTGCGCTTGTCGTAGCCGCCGAGGTGGACGAGCTCGAGCGCCTCGCCGACCCGTCGCCGAATCTCCACCTTGTCGACGCTCTTCCGGCGCAGCCCGAACGCGACGTTTTCGTGGACGTCGAGGTGTGGAAACAGGGCGTAATTCTGGAACACCATGTTGACGGGCCGCTTGTCGGGCGGATCGGTTGTCGCATCACGGCCGCGGAGCTCGATCCGGCCGGCCGTCGGGAGCTCGAAGCCGCCGATCATCCGGAGGGTCGTCGTCTTGCCGCAGCCACTCGGGCCGAGCATCGAGAAGAACTCCCCGGCCCGGATGTCGATCGAAACCCGGTCGACGGCTCGGACCTCTCGGAAGTGCTTCGTCAGGTCGGTCAGGCGGATCTCGGGCGTCCCATCGGAACGGTCGATCATCCGGTCGAGCCTAGGCGTTGCTTCCGGAACACGGCCCAGCGCGTCCCGGACCGCGCAACCGCCTCTCGGCCGCGGAACGGGCCCGGACGTGACCATCCCGAAGCGACATCGCGCCGTTTGTTGACCGGTTCCGACCGGATCGCAGCGTACGATCCCAGGATGGTGACCGCAACGACCAAGGCGACAAGGACCAAAGGGCCGTCGACGCCGACCGTCGACGCTGACCACGATCCGGGCTCCAATGCCGCCTCCGCTCGCGCGGCCGCCTTCGAAAGTGCCGCTGCCGAGCCGATCGAGACGGGCGCATCGCGGATCCTCGTGGGCACGGCATCGTGGACCGATCCAACGATGACGGCGTCGGGCGTCTTCTACCCGAAGGGGGCCGACAACGCCGAGGAACGGCTCGCGTATTACGCGTCGTCGTTCCCGGTCGTCGAGGTCGACGCAACCTACTACGCGCTCCCAGCCGAGCGGACCGCCCAGCTCTGGGCGGAGCGGACGCCGCCCGACTTCACGTTCGACATCAAGGCCCACGCGCTGATGACCGGCCAGGGAACCGAGACCAGGCGTCTCCCCAGGGCAATCCGCGAGGCGCTTCCGCCCGAGCTCCAGGACAAGACCCGGATCTATGCGAAGGACTTCCCGGCCGAGCTCGAGGACGAGGTCTGGCGGATGTTCCGGGCGGCGCTCGCGCCGCTCGAGGAGCGCGGGCAGCTCGGTTCGATCCTGGTCCAGTACCCGAAGTGGGTGTTCCCCTCGAACGAGAACCGGGCCCTCATCGAGGACGCCGCGAAGCGCCTCGCGGGCTGGCGGATCGCGGTTGAGTTCCGCAACGGCTCATGGCTGAACGAGAAGAACCGTGACCGGACCCTGGCGTTCCTTTCGGAGCGCTCGATCCCGTTCGTCATGGTCGACGAGCCGCAGGGCTTCAAGAGCAGCGTCCAACCGGAGGTCGCGGTGACGTCACCGGATCTCGCGATCGTCCGCTTCCACGGCCGGAACGCGGCCACTTGGGAGGCCAAGGACATCACGCCGGCGGAGCGGTTCCGCTACCTCTACTCGCGCGACGAGCTTTCCGAGTGGGTGCCGCGCATCCGCGAGGCGGCCGACCAGGCGAAGGAGGTCCACCTGATGTTCAACAACTGCTACGCCAATTACGGGACCACGAACGCCCGTGAGATCGCCGATCTTCTGGCCGAGGAGATGGCAACAGCCGGCTGATCGGCGACGCGAGGGCCTCATCGGCGCGCGCCGGTGCCGGTTCAGCCTCCTGCCGGTGCCTTCCGCGGCTTCGTTCGGGCGGCGATCCGGGACAGGGCGCCGTCCCAGCCGGCGTCGAACGCGAGCCCCGTCTCGTCGAGATCGACGACGACCGGGGCATGGTCCGACGGGATCGGCGGGCCCTTCCGCGCCTCGCGGTCGATCTCGGCCCAGACGATCCGCTTCGCGACGATGTTCGTGACGTACAGCAGGTCGATCCGCATTCCCTCGTTGCGGTGAAAATTGCCGGCCCGGTAATCCCACCAGGAGAAGCGGCCGGACGCGTCGGGCACGAACCTGCGGTAGGCGTCGACGAGGCCCCAATCGCGGAGGCTTGCCAGCGCCGCACGCTCGGGCTCGGAGACGTGCGTGCCGCCATGGGCGCGGACGGAGTCCCAGACATCGGCGTCGGTCGGGGTCGCGTTCAGGTCGCCGCCGAGGACGAGCGGATCGTCGGGCACGGCCGTCTCGTCGAGCCAGCGGCGGAGCCGTTCGAACCACTTGAGCTTGCCGGCATAGAACGGGCTGCCGACGACCCGCCCATTCGGCGCATACAGGCTGGCCACGCGGATCCCGCCGCAGACGGCCGACACCATTCGGGCTTCGTCGAACGGATCGAAATCGTCCTCGCCAACGGCCACATCGGCACCCGGGCTGCTGTCGCGGACCGGCCCGTCGCCGAAGTTCGTGACGACGTCGCCGATCCCGACCTTACTCGCGATCGCGACGCCGTTCCAGCGTCCCTCACCGTGATGGGCGAGCTCGTAGCCGAGCATTCGGAAGGGCAGCTCGGGGGCGTCGCCGTCGGCGAGCTTGGTCTCCTGCATCAGCAGGATGTCGGGCTGGGCGCGCTCGATCCAGCGCTCGACGGCCTCGGTCCGGGCCTTCAGCGAGTTGACGTTCCAGGTCGCGATCCGCATCGCCACAGGGTAGGGCGAATCGAGCGCGGAGCGCGGAGGTCAGTTGACCCGGCACGTGACTCAGAACGGCGACCTGCCCGCACGGCTCGGTGCGAATCGCGATGCAGCCGCGAGGCCTGAGTCGAACTTTGACCCGCCAGGCGAGTCACCGCCGGTTCGGACTCGTGAAACCGTCCCGTACCATGACCGCGTGGCCGACCTCGCGACCGATCCCGCGGCGCTCATCGAATGGATCCGCGCGTCCGTCATCGGCGACGACGAAGCCGTCGCCGGACCGTTTGGGATCCGCCGCGTGACCTACGCCGATTACACGGCATCGGGCCGCGCGCTAACCTGCGTCGAGGATTACCTGCGCGATGCGGTGCTGCCGCTCTACGCGAACACCCACACCGAGTCGTCCGGGACGGGTCTCCAGACGAGCCGGTTCCGCGAGGATGCGCGGGCGATCATCCGAGCCGCGGTCGGCGGCAACGCGGACGACCATGCGGTCATCTTCGCGGGCTCCGGGATGACCGGTGCGATCAACCTCCTCGTGGGCGTGCTGGAGCTGCGGATCCCGGCCGGGCTCGACGAGCGCTACGGGCTGCGCGGCCACATCCCGGCGAATGAGCGGCCGGTCGTCTTCATCGGGCCGTACGAGCACCATTCGAACGAGCTGCCGTGGCGCGAGTCGATCGCCGACGTGATCACGGTCGGCGAGGACGCCGACGGCCGGATCGACCTCGCCCGGCTCGCTGGAGCGCTCCGCGAGACCGACGGCCCGGCCCTCCGGATCGGGTCGTTCTCGGCGGCCTCGAACGTGACCGGGATCCTGTCGGACACGCGGGCGATCTCGGTCCTGCTTCATCGCCATGGCGCGCTGTCGTTCTGGGACTTCGCGGCGGCCGGGCCGTACGTCGAGATCGAGATGGATCCGCGCCGCCCCGGACCCGCCGGTGGCGCCGAGGACGGTGACGCCGCGCTCGATTACAAGGACGCGATCGTCGTCAGCCCCCACAAGCTCATCGGCGGCCCCGGGACGCCGGGTGTCCTCGTCGCCCGGCGCGAGCTCTTCCGCAATCGCGTGCCCTATTCGCCGGGCGGAGGCACGGTCGCCTACGTGAACCCGCTCGAGCACGTCTACCTCGCCGATCCCGAGCACCGCGAGGAAGGCGGGACGCCGGCGATCATCGAGTCGATCCGAGCGGGGCTCGTGTTCGCCCTGAAGGAAGCGGTCGGCGTCGACGCGATCCGGGCGCGCGAGGAGGACTTCATCGACCGCGCGATCGCCGCCTGGTCGGCCGAGCCCGGAATCGGCATCCTCGGCAACGCGGAGTTGCCGCGCCTGTCGATCGTGTCATTCACGATTCGCCACGACGGGCGCTATCTCCACCACAACTTCGTCGTCGCGCTGCTCAACGACCTGTTCGGGATCCAGTCGCGCGGCGGCTGCTCGTGCGCCGGGCCATACGGCCATCGCCTGCTCGGGATCGACATCGAGACCTCGCATGCTTTTGAGCGCGAGATCTCGCGCGGCTGCGAGGGGATCAAGCCCGGCTGGATCCGGGTGAACTTCAACTACTTCATCAGCGAGGCCGTGTTCTCGTACATCACGGAGGCGGTCGCGATGGTCGCCCGCGACGGCTGGCGGCTGCTGCCCTGGTATCGGTTCGAGCCGACGACGGGGATGTGGCGGCATGCTTCCGGATCGCCGGAACCGCCGCTGTCGCTCCACGACGTGTCGTTCTCGGCCGAGGGGGTCGCCTATCCGGCGCATCGCCACCGGGCGGGGGAAGGCGCGCTGGCCGGACATCTCGAAGAGGGCGGGCGGATCCTGGCCGATCCAGTGTCCGTGCTGGGGGCGCCGCCGGAAGCCGCCGGCCCGCCGCTCGTCGGCGACGACTTCGAGTCACTCCGCTGGTTCTGGCTCCCGGACGAGGTCCGCGAGTCCGTCGCTGGTCGCTAGCCCTAGATACGCAGATGTGGTTGTCGAGGCAGAGCGACGATTGACACCAAATCGGGTACGCAGGACGCTGCACTTGCGCCAACCGAGTTTGGCCAGCGAACAGGGCAAGGCAGGTCAATCATGAGCGCCACGGTCGATCCCCCGGCGGGCGCATTCGCCCGATCCCCGATCCGATTCGCGGTCGGCGTTGCCGTGCCACTGCTGCTCGTGGCCCTCTCGTATGCGCTCTGGTGGGTCAGCGATCGGTTGCTCTACATCGGCCCGCTCGACCGCGCGGCCTTCGGCTGGGCAGTCGTCATTCCCTTGTGGGTTGGTGCGCCCGTCGCCGCAGGGTTCACGTGGCGTCGCCTCGGCTCACGCGACGCCGTCGTGGCGGCCGCCTTGGTTGGTGCCGCCATCAGCGCCACTGCCGCGGTGTTGTTCTGGCAGTCCGTTGCCTACCCTGCATGCGACTTCGGCGCGGTGCGCTCACCCGGCGATCTGGTGTTTCCCTCGCTGGTTCTCGGTGGGGTGATCGGCGGCGGGCTGGCGGTCAGCGCCCTGGTTGCCTCGACGTTCGCGCGCCATGGTCGCTCGTGGCATGCGATCGTGTCCGGCGCGGGCACGGAGATCGTGATGGTCTTCGCGGCGGCCCTCGTCGCCGGCCTGATGTTGTTGGGGCCAGGCTGCCAGCGTCCCACGATCTGAACACCGAGAACGGGGCGATATGACGTCGACGCGCAGCGGATTTGTCCGAGTCTTGGCGCTCTGGACGCTGCTCACACTCCTGCTCGGCGTTGTGATCGCGGCGCAGGCGGCATTGAGCCTCAACGACGCCCAGCAGGCGTGCTTCTTCAATTTCCCGGCTGTCTCGTGCCCGGGTGGCGACGACCCCGCGGTGGGCCGGCTCACGTTCGCGTTCATCGGGGTTCCACTGATCTGGCTCGCCGGGTTGGGCTTCGCTGCCGCGCGGCGCGGTTTGAGGCGCCCCAAGCACCAATGAGCTGACAGCGGCCACGTCGCTCGTACGGGACCCTGTCCGCAGGCTCGCGAGTCGACCTACACCCTGCCTCTCGCGGCCCAGGCACGTCCGGCGACGACGAACGGCTCGTCCGGGAATCGTTCGTGGCACAGGGCACGGAGCCGCGCCTGCCGGTCTCGATCCAGGCCGGCGGTATAGCTGCCCGCCGGTCCGACACCGAGCGTGAACGGCTCCCACCACTCCTCGAATGTCGGGTGTTCGACCCTCACAGACAGGATCGCCGCCTCGACGTCTCGTAGGCCGGCCGCCTCCAGCAGGGTGGCCAGATGGCCCTCGCGCGCGCCAGCAAGTCGGGACTCGTCATCGACCCCAGGGTCGAGCGCCCGTGCCGCCGCCCAGAAGGCTCCGAGCGGCCCTTGCGCCCCGGCGTGATCCCAGACGCACGCCGCAACAACACCCTGCGGGCGGGTGACCCGCGCCATCTCCGCCAGCCCGGCGATCGGATCCGTCATGAAGTGGACGACGAGCTGCGCGATCGCCGTATCGAAGGACCGGTCGGGAAACGGCAGGTGCTCGGCCGGGGCCTGCTCGACGATGACGCCCGGCAAGCGCTCGCGGACCGCCCGGACGAAGGGCTCGGACGGGTCGACGGCGGTGACGGCGGCCGCGCCGAGTCGCTTGACCAGCTCAGCCGTCAGGGCGCCCGGGCCGGAGCCGACGTCAATGGCGCGCTGACCTCCTGTCACTCCGGCGAAGGACGCGAGCAGCGGAGCGAGCGGAACCGAGTAGCAGCCCATGAAGCGGTCGTATGCCTCGGCGGCGACCTGGAAGCTCATCGGCAGAGTCTGAGGCATTCGTCCACCCGCTCACCTGGTTTCCTCCGCAGGTCAGTCTCCGCTCGACAGATCCCGGTCCTCCATCTCCCAGGCGTGGTCCAGCATGTGGTACGCGGAGTGCCGGATCACGAACTGGACCGTCCACGATCGCGCCGGTTCGCCCCGCGCGTTGTGATCGCGGATCGCATCGACGAAGGCGTCGCGATGGGCGTGCAGGCGGTCCGGGTCGGTGCGCACGTCGAGGGGCGTCCTCACCCCGACCTTGAGGGCGAACTCGGCGATCTCGGCCCCGTTCGCGTGGCGCACGATCAGGTCCCGGTCGCGGCCGCCGCCGCGGGGACCCTTTCGAAGCTCGGCCGAAACGCGCGAAGCGACGTCGTCGAAGGTCACCCAGGCGGCCCGGAGCAGCGCGATCTTCCGCTCGCACTCGGCCTCGGACATCTGGTCGTACTCCGGCGCCGCCGACCGCATCGAGACGCCGTAGAAGTCGGTCATCCCCAGGCCCTCGACCCGCTCGACAACCTCGAGATCGCCGGTCGCGTCGAACGCTTCGCCGAGGCCGGCGAGCGCAGCGACCTTCGCGTAGCGCGGCCGATACGCTGCGAGCTCCGCGGCGGCGTCCCCTTCGGTCCGGCCGCTCCGGTCCCAGCCGGGCCAGTCGAAGGCGCTGGCGACGGATCGCTTCTTCTTGCCGCGTTCGACCATGACCCGGACGGGACCGGACATCCGACTCTCCACTCGTACCGTTGGTGATCGCTCGATCAGGATCAGTATGTCCGCCGCCGAGCGTAACGAAACCGAAAGGAAGGCCCACTAGGGTCCGCTGAACATGAGCGGCCTTGCGCCCAACCGTCCGTTCCCGGCACGCGCGACCCGGCTCCTGCGGCCGGTCGACGTCGCTGCGATCGTTCTCGGAAACGGCGCGGTGATCGTCGGGATGTGGATCCGCCACGGTGGGCTCAACGGGCTCACCAGCCCGGGCACGCTGTTCATCGCGGCGGGCCAGGTGACGGCCCTCCTCGGAACATACCTGGCCTTGATCGGGCTCGTCCTGATGGCCCGCAGCCCGTGGCTGGATCGGCTCTTCGGCCTGCCATGCCTTGCATTGTGGCATCGCTGGGTCGGGTTCGGGTGTCTCTGGTTGCTCGTCGCGCACACCGTCCTGACGACTGCGGGCTTCGCCATCACGACCCGCACCGACGCGCTGGCCGAGACCTGGTCGCTGCTGACGACCTATCCCTACGTGCTGATGGCGACGGTCGCCCTGGTATTGCTGATCCTCGTCGCGGTGACTTCGGCCCGAGCGGCGCGGAACCGTCTCACGTACGAGACCTGGTACTTCATCCACCTCTACGCGTATCTCGCAATGGCGCTGGGCTTTGCCCACCAGCTGGTCGTGGGAACAGACTTCCTTTCGGACCCGGTCGCGGACGCCTACTGGGTCGCGCTGTACGCCCTCACGGTCCTGGCGATCGTCGTCTTCCGGATCGGCCAGCCGCTCCAGGTCTCGCTCCGGCATCGGCTCCGGGTCGAGCACGTCGTCGCCGAGGGACCGGGCGTCGTCTCCGTCTACGTGACCGGGCGTCACCTCGACCAGCTCTCCGTCCACGCCGGTCAGTACTTCCTCTGGCGCTTCCTCGCGGGCGATGGCTGGTGGCGGGCGCATCCGTATTCGCTGTCGGCCGTGCCGAACGATCGTCACCTGCGCGTGACCGTAAAGGCCGCCGGCGACGCCACCGAAGTCGTGCAACGGCTACGGCCCGGCACGGCGGTGTTCGTCGAAGGGCCGTACGGTTCCTTCACCGGCGACCAACGGACGCTGCCCCGGGTGCTCCTGATCGCCGGCGGCATCGGGATCACCCCGCTCCGTGCCCTTCTCGAGGAGCTGCCCGCTGCACGAGGGGCGATCACACTCATCTATCGCGCCAGCCGCTGGGAGGACGTCGTCTTCCGCGACGAGCTCGAGGCTCTCATGAAATCCAAGGGCGCGCGGGTGCACTACCTGATCGGGAGGCGGACCGAGCTACGTCGCGATCCCCTCGATGCGGGCCACCTCAAGCACAACGTGCCGGATATCGCCGATCGCGACATCTACATCTGCGGACCGGATGGAATGATCGATACCGTTCGTCGCAGCCTTCGCCGGCTGCGCGTCCCTGCGTCGCACATCCACGAGGAGCGATTTGCGTACTGAACCTGTCCGACGAGCGGACCGCCAACGCCAAGGGCCGGCGCCGCTCGCCATGCCGCCGCGACGGGCCGTCGTGACGTTGCTGGCGACCGTTCTCGGGCTTGTCCTGCTGTTCAGCTTCAAGACGCCCGACGGGCCGGTCGACGCAGGCGCGCCGCTGACCGTCGCCCGGGCAGCTCCGACGCCCGGTGTCGTATCGACCACCGGATCGAGCCCGACTTCGCAGCCAGGTTCGGCGGCACCCGCGCCTCCCCAGGCCTCCCCCAGCGGCCAGCCGTCGGCTGCCGGAAGCCAGCAGATCGACGGCGCTGTCGTCCAGACCCAGTTCGGCGACATCCAGGTCCGGATCGTCGAGTCCGCGGGCAAGCTCGTGGACATCCAGGCGCTCCAGTTGCCGTCCGATCGCCGCCGCTCGCTCGAGATCAGCTCGTATGCGGAGCCGGTGCTCCACGACGAGGCACTCCAGGCCCAGAGTGCCCAGATCGACACCGTCTCGGGAGCCACGTACACGAGCGAGGCGTATCGAGAATCGCTCCAATCGGCCCTCGATCATGCCCACGCCTGACCGTCCCCTCGGGGTCCGGGTCGAACAGATCATGGGCACCGCGATCAGCATCGACCTGCGTGACCCGGCGATCTCGCCCGCCGCGGTCGAGGCAGCGTTCGACCACTTGCGCGACGTTGACGCCCGGTTCAGCACGTACCGCGCGGACACCGAGATCAGCCGCCTCGGACGCGGCGAGATCTCGCTCGACGACTGCAGCCCCGATGTCCGCGAGGTGCTCGAGCGGTGCGAGGACCTCCGACGGAGGAGCGACGGATTCTTCGACGTCCGCGCCACCGATGCCCGAGACACCGGTGGCTTTCTCGATCCGTCAGGGTTCGTGAAGGGCTGGGCCGTCGAGGCCTCCGCCGCGATCCTCGAGGCCGCCGGGGCGAGGAACTACTGCCTCAATGCCGGCGGCGACGTCATCGCCCGGGGCGAACCGGAACCCGGCCGTCCTTGGCGAATCGGCGTCCGTCATCCGGAGCAGATCGACCGGGTCGCCACGGTGATCGAGGTTCGCGACGTGGCGGTCGCCACCTCGGCAGCGTACGAGCGCGGCGAGCACATCACCGATCCCCACACGAAGCGCCCTCCCAAGGGCGTTCTCAGCGTCACTGTGGTCGGGCCCCGGCTCTCCGAGGCCGATGCCTACGCCACTGCCGCGTTCGCGATGGGGCGGGCCGGCCTCGCCTGGGTCGCCACGCTGCCGGGCTATGCCGGCTCCATGATCACGTCCGATCGACGGCTCGTCTGGACCACGGAGTTCGCCGCCTACAAGTCTGCGTCGTTGCCCGCCTCCTGAGCCGCGCTCTGCCCGCCGGTCCACCAGTCGAGCACCCTCATCGCACGAAGCGTATTCCAGCGGCTCGGTTTGCCGTCGCCGTCGTCGATCGCGAAGTACACCTCGCCGGGGTAGGTGTGGTCCAGACTCCACCGGCCGTCGTCGTCGCGCTTCCCCTCGATCAGCTCGACCGCGTCCGAGGCGCGCGCATCCGGCGGCTGCCCCGTGTTCCGCAGGTGGTCGAGGCCGCGAAGGATGTCGTAATGCCAGCGGGTCGGGAACGCGAACCGAGTGTAGGACTCGTCGATGACCTCGCCGGTCGACAGCCGCCGCAGCAGCCGCCGTTCGAGCAGGTACTCCTCGCCCCGGAGGCGAGCGGTGCGGACTTCGTCCGAACCGCCTGTCGCCCGCTCGTATTCGAGGAAGCCCTCGAGGACGTTGATCGTCGTGTCGAACGACCCCCGCACCGAGCCGTTCTCCTGCTCACAGTTCCAGCCGCCGTCGGCCATCTGCTCGCCGAGCAGGCGCTCGACGACGCCATCGACGTCCTCCCCGAAGTACGCCCCCATCGCCACGACCTTGCCGTTGATGCACGGCTCAACCTCGCCGTCGAAATAGCGCTGGCCGGCGTGCTCCCAGCGACCGTCCTCGCGCACGGGCGCGATCGCGCGACGGGCCTCCGGGCAGGCCCGGTCGAGGCCCAGGTCGCGCAGGAGCATCAGCGTCCAGGTGGTGCTCGTCCATTCGGGGAAGAGGCCGCCCCCGGCCCACAGTCCGGTGGGCCCCTGGAGGGCGAGCAACCAGGCGCCCCAGCCCGCAGTCGCCACCTTCGCGCGCTCGAGGGCGACCACATCGTGGGGCTCGAATGTCAGGTCGAGCATGACCTGCCAACGGATGGCGGGATCCGAATCGAGCAGCCAGTCGATCGTGTTCATGGTTGGATTGTCCCTGCAGATCAGTCAGGACCGGTCAGGTACCGGCACGGAGGTTTCCATGCTCAGCGAGTATCCAGTCTTCCCGATCCTGCTCTCGAAGGACCTGGACGCGAGCCGTGCGTTCTACCGCGACACGCTGGGGCTCGAGATCCTGCGCGAGGACCAGGGCGATCGCATCGTCTTCCGCTGCGGCGGCGGCACCCAGATCGCGGTCACCCTCAGCACGACCGGCACCGCGGACGCGCAGACGCAGCTCGCGTGGCGCGTGCCGGACGTCCGGGCCGCCGTCGCGGAGCTGCGGTCGCGCGGCGTCCGGATCGAGCAATACGTCGCGCCCGACCCGGTGACCGACGACGGCGTTGCCGACATGGGCCACTCGTGGGCGGCGTGGTTCATCGATCCAAGTGGGAACGCGCTCGCGCTTGTCCAGCCCAAGGGCTGAGGGATTCGGCCGTCGCGTGGATATGATCCGGGTGCGGCCAGAGAACCGCCCAGCGACCCAGGGAGAATCAACACCGATGGCCGTCACGACCCCCTCGCCGCTCGCCGGCGTCACCCTGCGGACCCAGTCGTTCATCGACGGTGACTTCGTCGACGCGGCCAGCGGGCGGACCTACGAGGTCGAGAATCCTGCGACCGGCCGAACGATCGCCGAGGTTGCCGAGGGCGGCGTCGAGGACGTCGATCGGGCGGTTGCGGCGGCGCGCAATGCGGCGCCCGGCTGGGCCGCGACCTCCCCATCCGATCGCAAGAAGCTCCTGATCAGGTTCGCCGACCTGATCGACGCCCACGCCGAGGAGCTGGCCCGGATCGAGACGCTCGACGTCGGCAAGCCGATCAGCGACACCCGCTCGCTCGACATCCCGGACTCGGCCGCGACGATCCGCTGGCATGCCGAGGCGACCGACAAGCTCTACGACCAGGTTGCGCCGACCGGTCCGGGCGCCGTCGCGATGGTCGTCCGCGAGCCGCTCGGCGTCGTCGGCGCGATCGTCCCCTGGAACTACCCGCTCCAGATGGCCGCCTGGAAGCTCGGCCCGATCCTCGCGACCGGCAACGCAGTCGTGATGAAGCCGGCCCAGGTGACGTCGCTCAGCCTGCTTCGCGTTGCCGAGCTCGCCGCCGAGGCCGGGCTGCCGGACGGAGTCCTCAACGTCGTGACCGGGCCGGGGAGCGTGGTCGGCACGGCGATCGCTCGTCATCCCGACATCGACGGCGTCGCGTTCACCGGCTCGACCGAGGTCGGCAGAACGGTCCTCGAGCACAGCGCCCAGACGAACCTGAAGCGCGTCGCGCTCGAGCTCGGCGGAAAGAGCCCGCAGGTCGTCATGGCCGATGTGGCGAACCTCGACCGCGTCGCCGAGCGCGTGGCCAGCGCGATCTTCTGGAACATGGGCGAGAACTGCTCGGCCGGCAGCCGCCTGCTCGTGGACCGACGCATCAAGTCGGCACTGCTCGAGCGACTGATCGGGCTCGTCGAGCGCGACTGGATCGTCGGCGACCCGCTCGACGACGCGACTCGGGTCGGCCCGCTCATCACGAAGGCCCACATGGAGAAGGTCCTCGGCTACATCGACGCCGGACGGGCCGAGGGCGCCCGCGCCGTGGTCGGCGGCGGTCGCGTCCGCGAGGACTCGGGCGGGTGGTTCGTCGCCCCGACGATCTTCGACGGCGCCACCAACCAGATGCGGATCGCCCGCGAGGAGATCTTCGGCCCGGTCCTGTCGGTCATCGAGTTCGATGGCGAGGACGAGGCGATCGCGATCGCCAACGATACCGAGTATGGCCTCGGCGCCTCGGTCTACACCGAGAACGTCCGGACTGCGCACCGCATGGCGCGCGCGCTCAAGGCCGGGACGGTCGGCGTGAACTGCTACTCCGAGGGCGATCTCACGACGCCGTTCGGTGGCTTCCGCCAGTCGGGTTTCGGCGGCCACGACAAGAGCGTCCACGCCCACGACCAGTACACCGAGCTCAAGACCATCTGGATCGACATGGAGGACTAGCCGGGGCGACGATCCGGCAAGCGAGTCACGCAGCGACTCAAGAGCCCGACGAGTGAGCGTGGCCGTGCTCGAATTGTGACCCAGCGGAGCATGCTCGACTCGGATCTGACTCACCACGCGACTCAGGGGCCGCGCCGGAGCCCTAGTAGCGGCGGCCCTTCTGACGGACCAGGTCGAACGACGCGGTGTCGGCGATCGCCATCACCGCCATCGTGCCGGCTTGGACCGGGTCGCTGACGACGAGATCGACGTGGTCGGTGATCGAGCCGACCATGTTCAGGGCGATGATCGGGACCCCGACCGCGCGGAGCTCTTCGGCCGCGACGGAGATGTCGCCGCCCATGATCGAGCCGGCGAGGACGAGCAGCCGGGCCCGCGGCAGGTCGGCGACGGCCCTGACGGCGGCCGCGATGTTCGCCTCACCGACGAGCGGGATCGTGTCGACGCTGATCCGCTCGCCGCGGAGGTTGTGCCGATCGGCCTCGCTCACCGCGCCGAGCGCGACTTGGGCCACCTGCGCTCCGCCGCCGACCACGATCACGCGCTTGCCGAAGATCGAGGCGAGGGCCCGCGTCCTGCGAACCGCCGGGACCTCGGGCAGGCCCTTGAGGGCATCGAGCAGCTCGTCTGCCGTCAGCCCGTCGACTTCGAGCTCGATCTCGGACTGGGGCGGATCGGTTGCAAGCGCTCGGATGGTCGCGATCGTCAGGACGCGTCCGCCGCGACCGGTGACCGCGGCCACGATCGAGCCGACGCCTTCGGGGCTGTCGAGGACGTCGAGGCGCGCGGCGGCGGCATTCGGGTCGGTCGAGGAGGTGGGGGCCACAGACGGTCAGGTGGGCTGGTCGAGCCGCGATCGACCGGCCTAGCGGCCGATGATGTCCGCGATCGACATCCGTCCTGGATCGGGCGAGCCGTCGGCGCCGTCCGCGTCATGCGCCTCGTAGGCGATGCCGGCGGCGTCGAAGGCGGCCCGCGTCTGCTCGGCGTTCGAGGTCTCGAGCATCAACTCGCCGCCGGTGTCCTCGGCGATCCCGACGATGCCAGCGATGTTGACCTCGCGGTCGGCGAGCGCGGTGGCCATCCGGGCGAGCGCACCCGGCCGATCGTCGAGCTTGACCGTGAACCAGACCGTCACGCGGGCACCTCCTGTCCTGGGCGATGGTACCCGGCGCGGGGCGGCCGCGAGCCGGCGGCCCAGCCCGCGACTGGTCTCGCCGCTCATTGCCGAGCGTAGTGAGAGTCCGCGCCCAATGGGCCAACGGCGGCCACGGACCCTCGGACGGACACGCCGCCCCGCTACGATCCGGCGATGCCGGATCTCAGCGTCCAGATCTTCGGCCACGACCGCGACCAGGGCACCCGCGCGGCCGTCCGCTTCTTCAAGGAGCGCCGGGTCCAGATCCACCAGGTCGACCTGACCCGCAAGCCGATTGCACGCGGCGAGCTCCGCCGGTTCGTCGACAAGCTCGGCGCCCATGCGCTCCTCGACGAGAGCTCAAGAGCCTACAAGGATGGCGGCCTCGGTTACATGCGCCTCGACGACGCGGAGATCGTCGAGCGTCTTCTCGCGACCCCGGCCCTCCTCCGACTCCCACTCGTCCGGTTCGGCAACGAGTTCGCGGCGGGTCGCGACGATCCGGCCTGGAAGCGCTGGTTCAGGCCTCCCGGCGGCTCCTGATCTCGCCCACGGCGATGATCAGGCCGACGACGAGCAGCACCGCCCCGATCGCCGTCCAGCGCGTGTCGCCGTCCATGAATCCGCTGCCCTTGATCAGCCCGGCTCCCTGCGCGGCCCAGACCAGGCCGGCTGCGCTGAGAACGATCGCGAGGATCGTGCGAGTTCGGTGCATCGTGTCTCCTGTCGGTGCGATCCTACCGACATGAACGACCGAACACCCCCGAGCGGTTCGCCCAAGCCCGCCGCCCGCCGCGCCTCGACTGCGAAGCTGACTGTCGAATCTGACGCGGGCCAAGCCGCCGGAACCCCCGCAACCGACGCCGACATGATCGCGGCCGGACGGCGCAGCGGGCGGATCGTCATGCGCGGCGGCGCCGCCGAGCGGATGGGCCGGCCGAGCGAGACCGAGGACGAGAAGTTCCTCGAACGTCAGCCGGCCCACGACGGCCGCCCGGCGTTCCTCGACAGCGATCCCTGGCGGGCGCTCCGGATCCTCAGCGAGTTCGTCGAAGGCTTCGACGCCCTTGCCGCGGTCGGGCCGGCCGTCACCGTCTTCGGGTCGGCCCGGGTCAAGCCCGGCTCGCCCGACTACGAGCTCGCCCGCGGCATTGCCCGGCGCCTGGCAGAGCGCGGATTCGCGATCATCACCGGTGGCGGCCCAGGGATCATGGAGGCGGCGAACCGCGGCTGTCGCGAGGGCGGCGGGCTGTCGATCGGCTGCAACATCGAGCTGCCCCACGAGCAGGGCCTCAACGCCTATGTCGACCTGGGCGTCGAGTTCAAGTACTTCTTCGCTCGCAAGACGATGTTCGTGAAGTACGCCGACGCGTTCGTGATCTTGCCGGGCGGCTTCGGCACCCTCGACGAGCTGTTCGAGAGCCTCACCCTGATCCAGACGGGCAAGATTCGCGACTTCCCGGTGGTCCTGGTCGGGTCGAAGTACTGGCAGGGGATGCTCGACTGGCTGCGCGACGTCCAGCTGCCGGCCGGCGCGATCTCGGACGGGGACCTCCAGCTCCTGAAGCTGACCGACGACCCGGACGAGGTCTGCGACATCATCGCGACTTACGTCGCAATGGCGCATCCCGAGGACCTCGCGATCGAGGACGAGCTCCGCTAGGCGGCGGGCATCCCGGGCACGGAGACCCTGATCCGGCCCTCGTGGATCGCGACCGGGTAGTAGCGGAGGCGGCGAACGCGGGTCAGGCGCCGGGCCTCGGCCTTCCTGCCGGGTGGGTCGGTCTTCGGGTCCTTGCCGGCGGGCGACCACGTCGCGACGTAGTTCCCGTCCGGATCGAGCCCGCCGGTCGTCGGCATCTGGATGACTTCGCCCGAGCACAGGTCGAAGCGCCCCTCGTGGAGCGGGCATGCGACGACGCAGCCCTCCAGGCTCCCGATCGACAATGGCGCCGCCATGTGTGGGCAACGATCGTCAACCGCGACGACGCCGGCCGGGGTGTGGGCGATGAGGATGTCGAGGTCGCCGTGGCTGACCCGGCGCATCGCGCCCTCGGGCAGGTCCGCGATCGGGCCACCGTCGATCGTGTCGGCGCGGTCGACCCCCGGCGCCGCGAGCTCAGGCGGGAACGCGGCGGGGATCGGGAAGGTCGGGCGCTCGATCGTCATCGCCCCGATCGTACCCCGGAACGCGCGAGTCCCCGGAAGAACGGAAGACCCCGGCGGGCCGAAGCCGCGCCGGGGTCGATCGGGTGCGTGATGGTCAGTCCGCAGCGCGAACCGTCCCCCGTGAGGCGGCCGTCGCTTCGGCGGCCTGGGGGGCCAGCGAGCGCCGGAGCTGGAGCTCGTGCATCGCGGCAGCCGCGAAGGCCGCCACGATCGCCGCGCCGACGCCGATCCAGAAGGTCTGGGCGACGCCGAGGCTGAACGCGCGGTGGATGCCGTCGACGATCTGGGTGATGTACGGCTCGATCGCCGCCCGTCCTGCGCCGGCGTTGGCCAGGATCGACTGGCCGAGGTCGCCGGTCCCGGTCAGGTTCTGGAAGTCGACCTGGCCCGAGTTGATCGCCTGGGTGAAGCCGTCGGCGAGCTGCTGCGGCGTGCCTGCCGCGACCAGCTGCGGGCCGATCTGCTCCAGCAGCGAGCTGCTGAAGATCGTGCCGACGATCGCCAGCGCCACGGTCCCGCCGATCTGGCGGAAGAACGTGAGGTTGGAGGTTGCGACGCCGAGCATGTTGAACGGGACGGCGTTCTGGACGATGAGGGTGAAGACCGCGAACGTCGGACCGACGCCCAGCCCGGCGATGAACATCCAGAGCCAGACGATCGGCAGGGAGGTGTCGGCCCGGAGCTGGGTCATCAGCAGGGTCGAGACGCCCATCAGGACGATCGCGCCGACCGTCAGCCACTTGTAGCGGCCGGTCTTGGCCACGATCAGGCCCGATGCGATCGAGCTGAAGATCAGCCCGGCCATCAGCGGCAGGGCGGCGAGACCGGAGTTGGTCGGGGAGAAGCCCTGGACGATCTGGAACCAGCGCGGCAGGAAGATGATCGCCCCGAAGAAGGCGAATGCCGCGAAGAACGTGGCCACCATCGAGGCCGCGTACGTCCGGTTCCGGAACAGGTTGAGCGGAACGATCGGCTCCTTCGCCCGGCTCTCGGCCCAGATGAACAGGGCGATGCCGACCGCGGCGATCAGGATGAACCCGCCGACGACGGGATCGGTCCAGTTGTACAGATGGTGGGTGCTCGGGTCGGTCTGGCCCTTTTCGGTCAGGCCAACGAGCAGGAACGCGGTCGCGATGGTGAAGATCACGCCCCCGAGGATGTCGAAGTTGCGGGTCGCCCGCGCGGTCTTCACCGTCGGCAGGAGATGCCAGATGACGTACAGGGCGATGAGCCCGATCGGGATGTTGACGTAGAAGATCCAGTTCCACGCGATGTGCTCGGTCAGGAACCCGCCGACGAGCGGGCCGACGATGAACGCGATGCCGAAGACGGCGCCGAACAGGCCCTGGTACTTGCCGCGCTCGGCCGGGGTGAAGAGGTCGCCGATCGTCGCGAGCGCGATCGGGAACAGCGAGCCGGCGCCGATGCCCTGGAGGCCCCGGAACCCGATGAGCTCGGTCATGTTCTGGCTGAGGCCGGACAGCGCCGAGCCGACGAGGAAGATGACGATGCCGATCATGAACATCGGCTTCCGGCCGTACAGGTCGGACAGCTTGCCCCAGAACGGGACGCTGATCGTGCTGGTCAGCAGGTAGATCGTGACGGCCCAGACGTAGATGTCGTTGCCGGCGAGCTTGGTGACGATGGTCGGAAGGGCCGGACCGACGATTGTCTGGTCGAGGGCGCCAAGGAACAGCCCGAGCAGCACGGCGAAGAGGATCTCCATCTTCGCCCGCTGGGGCAGTCCGAGCGCCGGATCATCCTCGATCGAGGGGGCGTCGGCCTCGAATTCGGCGGGGAATGCTTCCATCCTTCTCTCTTTCCTCCTGGGGTTGACTGGCGGGGATCGGGCCGCTGGGACCCAGGTCGTCAGGCGTTGTGGACGTGGGCGTCGAGGTGGTCGGTCCCGATCTCGTCGACGACGGCGCCGCGGAGATCGCCGATCGCGGCGCGGAGCCGCGCGAGCTGGCCCGGATCGAGCCGACCGACGATCGAGCGCATCCGGTCCTGCTTGAGCGCCTCGATCTCGTCGCGGATCCGGACTCCCTTGGCGGAGGCCCGGATGATCACGACGCGGCGATCGTCGGGGACCCGCGACCGCTCGACGAGGCCGCGCTCCTCCATCCGATCGATCAGGCCGGTCGCGTTGCTCAGCGAGACATCGAGGAGGTCGGCAAGGCGGCTCATCGGCAGATCCCCGTGATGCTCGAGGACCCACAGGATGTGGAGGTGCGTCATGCTGATCCCTGCCTTCACCATCCGGCCAGTGCCGGCGCAGCGAAGGCTGCCGATCATGCCATGGAGATCCCCGACGATCGCGTCGAGGAGCTCGCTGGCCTGGCGGTCGGCCTCGAGTGTCGTTCCTTCAATGGGACCCGGCGCATTGATAGTTCGCATGACCTGAATAATCTAGCGATAATGGATGATCGCGTCAACAGCGATGATTCGCGCGATCGCGAGCATCGCCCGGCGCGAATCTGCAGGAGGTGCACATGCGGTTCGCCTTGATGATCGAGGCCCAACAGGGCCTGACGTACGCCGAGCAGCTCGCGATCGTGCGGCGCGCGGAATCGGTCGGGTTCGAGTCGTTCTTCCGCTCGGACCACTACCAGAGCTTCCCCGGCCCGTCCGGCAACCCCACCACTGACGCCTGGGCGGTCCTCGCCGGGCTGGCCCGCGAGACCTCGTCGATCGGTCTCGGGACCCTGGTCTCGCCGGTCACGTTCCGGCACGTCGGGAACCTCGCCAAGGTCGTCACGACCGTCGACGAGATGAGCGGCGGGCGGATCGAGTTCGGGCTGGGCGCGGGCTGGAACGACGACGAGCACCATCAGCTCGGCCTGCCCTTCCCGGAGATCAAGGTCCGCGGCGACATCCTCGAGGAGCACTTCGCCGCGCTCCACGGGCTGTGGGGCCAGCCGGACGGCTGGTCGTTCGATGGCCAGCACGTCCGGATCGAGAACTCCACGTTCCACCCGCGGCCGCTGGCCCGCCCGGGCTCGCTGCCATTCGATGGGGTCGCAACGCGGCCGCGGCTGCTGACCGGGGGCGAGGGCTCGCCGCGCTCGATGCGGATCGCCGCCCGCTTTTGCGACGAGTTCAACCTGTCGTCGTCGACGCCCGACAAGGCGGCCACGAAGTTCGCCGCGCTGGCCGCGGCATGCCAGGCGATCGGGCGGGACCCCGCGACGATGACCCGCTCGGTGATGGTCGGCGTGCTCATCGGTCGGGACGAGACGGAGCTCGACCGGCGCAAGGCCGCCCTGCTTGCGGATTTTGCCGACGAGTCCGGCGGCGAGGAGTGGTTCGACTCACGCGAGCCGCGCTGGGTGCTCGGCACGCCGGACCAGGCGCGGGCGATGGTGGCGCGCTACGAGGCGGCGGGCGCCGACCGGATCATGCTCCAGGACTTCCTGCCGCGCGATCTCGAGATGGTGGACCTGATGGCCGAGGTGCTGTTCGACTGAAGGTCCGGATCCTGCCGATCAGCGTGGCTGATCAATGACGCGTGCAGCGAGCGTGGCCGCCATCCCCAGGGAGGCTGTTTCGTCGGATCCGGCCGGTGGCCACGCTCGTCGGTGGCGAATCTGATCAGCCAGAACGATCAGCCCGCCGCCTCGGCCGCGGCGAGATAGGTGGGATCGTCGCGGCGGATCAGGTCGGGGTTCGTGCCGCGGGCGCGGGCGATCCGTTCGGTCAGGAGCTGGAGCGGCGTCGCGCTGCCGAGCAGGGCGGCGAGCGGCGCCGGGAGGGCCTTGACCTCGTCGACCCGCAGACGACCTGCCGGGGTCAACGCGCCGTCGAGCTGGCCATGGACATCGCGGGCCACGATCGCGGCCGCCCTGATCCCGACCACGTTCGCCGCCGCCAGTGCCTGCCGCGCCCTGCCGACCCGGGCGGCCCGCTCGTCGCGGTCGGTCAGGATCAGGACCAGCCCTGTCGTCGCGTCCATCGCCGGCAGGTGGCCGTGCAGGAACGTCTCGAGGTCGCGCATCGTGGTCGGCACCCACGCCGCTTCCTCGATCTTCAAGGCGAGCTCGCGGGCGGCTGGCCGGTCGGCACCAGAGCCGATCGTGATCAGGGTCCGGCACTCCGCGAGAATCCCGGCGATCGCCTCGGCACCGGCTGCGTCGGCGCCTCCCGACGCGAGGAGATCGCGAACGAGCCCGGCGTCGGTCGTCCGGCCCGCCAGCTCGTCGGCGACGGCCGCGGCGGCGATGATCGGCGACAGGTAGCCGACCGTGTGGCACCAGCCCTGGTCCATCTCGACGGTCGCGACGACGAGGTCCGGACCGGCGGCCTCGGCGGCGGGCGATCCGGCGCTGCCCGTGATGACCGCGGTCCGGGCTCCAGCCGCGGCCGACGCCTCGAGCGCCCGGATCGTCGCGGCCGTCCCGCCCTCGTGGGAGATGGCGATGACGAGGCCTCCGGTCGGCGGGTCGAGGGCGAGCTCGAACGCCTGGGCCGCGAGGATCGTGGCGGGGCCACTGGGCAGGCCGCCCGCCTTCAGGCCCTCGCGCAGGATCTCGACGACGGCCAGCGCGGCATGCTCGCTCGTTCCGCAGCCGGTGACCACGATCGGCGCCCCGCTGCTCGCGGCCTGCCCGATCGCGCCGGCGAGGCGGCCGGCCGGGCCGGCTGGGTCGCCGAGCCGATCGAGGATCCGTTCGGCGAGGAGCGGCTCGGCGGCGATCATGTCGGTCATGTGCCAGGGCGGCCCGGACCGGGTTGACGGAGTGGGAAGCTCGTCCCACGGATCGGGAGCGGCGGCAAGGGGGGCCTGCGGATCGAACATCGTCATTCGCTGAGTATGGCGAGTGGAATGCCCCTGCAACGCACGGTTTTCCGGTTCGGCGGACCATCCGGGGGAGACAAGCGTGGAATGGAGATGCAGGTCGGGTTGATGGCCCCGCAGGGCTGGAAAGGCGAGTACGACGGCTGGGATCCCGCGGCCGCATGGGCCTGGACGGTCGAGCTCGCCGGCCAGGCCGATGAGCTCGGGTTCGAGTCGCTCTGGGTGTTCGACCACTTCCACACCGTCCCTGAGCCGACCGACGAGATCACCTTCGAGTCGTTCACGGTCCTGTCCGCGCTGGCCCCGTTGACGCGCCGGGTGCGGCTTGGCCACATGGTTGTCTGCTCGGCGTTCCGCAACCCCGCCCACACGGCCAAGCTGTCCTCGACCCTCGACGTGATCAGCGGCGGCCGGTTCGAGCTCGGCATCGGCGCCGGCTGGAAGAAGGACGAGTGGCTCGCGTACGGCTATGGCTTCCCGCCGATCGGCGAGCGGATCGATGCCTTCGGCGACGACCTCGAGGTGATCACGCGGATGTTCGCTCCCGGGCGCACGACATACGACGGCATCCACGCCCACGTCCGCGACGCGATCAACGTCCCGAGAGGCCTCCAGAAGCCGCGGATCCCGATCATCGTCGGCGGCAACGGCGAGAAGCGCACGGCCGGCCTCGCGATCAAGCACGCCGACGAGCTGAACTTCGTCTTCCTCGACGCCCCGGAGATCGCTGAGCGAATGGTGTCGGTGCGCGAGCGCTGCGAGGCCGAGGGCCGCGACCCGGCGACTTTGCGCTTCTCGCTGTATTGCCGCGACGAGGACATTCGGACTGCCGGCCAGGCCCGGGTCGACCTGATCGGTGGGTTCGCCGCCATCGGCCTCGATCGACTGGTCGCGTTCCCGACCCGCTGGTCACCGACGACCGATGCTCAGGCCACCTTCGCCGAGGATGTCCGGGCTGCCGGTGTCGAGCTCGTGAGGGACGCGATCCCGGCTTAGGGCAACGCCGGCCCGTGGCGGAGTCGGCCGATCCTCCGCGGCGGGCCGTAGCGGAACCACGCCCGGCCGACCAGGGCATCCACCGGCACCGGGCCGTAGCGCCGCGAATCGACGGGCTGGCCCGCCCCCGCCGCGAGCAGCTCCGCAACCGAAGCGTCCGATAGCAGCCAGGCCTCGTCCGTCCCGAGGGTCAGGTGGCCGTCGTCGAGATCGACCCGCTCGCCGGGGCCCGCGGCCACGCGCTTGATCGCGAGAAGGTCCGAATCGGGCTCGCGGAACACGACGATCGCGCCCCGTCGCGGCCAGCGGGCGGTGGTCGGGTCGACGAGGAGCCAGTCACCGGGCGCGATCGTCGGCGCCATCGATGCCTCGCTGACGACCACGCGCCACGGCCCGCGGACGCGGTCCCGCAGGGCGGTCGAGCGGGCCGCGCCCCGGACACGCCGAAGCCCCGCCTCCGGGCGGGGCTTCGGCTCGGCCATTCGGGATGGAATCAGGCCGGTCGGCCGTTGACCCGGGTCTTGGCCTCGCCGCCGGTCGCCTTCCAGGCGGCGTCGATCTCGTCGATCATGTCGAGCAGCTTCTTCGCGTCGGCGAGGTCGGTCGAGGCCTTGACCTTCGAGACCTGCTTGGTCGCGTTCCAGAAGAGCTCGTGGAGATTCGGGACCTTCTCGAGGTGCTCGGGCTTGAAGTAGTCGTGCCACAGGACGTCGAGATGGTGCTTGGCGAGCTCGGCCCGCTGCTCCTTGATGTCGATCGCGCGGGCAGTGAATGTCGGGTCGCTGTTGGCGCCCATCTTCTCGATGATCCTGTAGACCGACTCGGCCTCGATTCGGGCCTGCTCGGGGTCATAGACGCCGCAGGGCAGGTCGCAATGGGCGTGGGCCGTCGTCGACGGGGCGAGGATCGCGCGGAATCGGAACATGGGTCTCCTTCGTGGACACTGAGCGGTTCCGGGGTTCGCCAAATCGTGCGGTCCGGAGCGGTGTGGATGAGTCTCGGAGCGGGCCGTCCGGCTGTCAAACGCGTGCCGAACGGAGTTGCGAGTGCTGCCGTTCGCCGCCCGGCCCGGAAGGGCGCGTTGCCGCCGGCCGGCGGGTCGTCTAGCATCCCGGCAGGCGTCCGGCAGCGGAAGCCGGCATCGCCGGCAACCGTCCTGCGATCGGTCGCCTTGTGGTGACGCAGGTTCGACTCCTGTACCTCCCGTCGCGCCACGGGTCTGGCTCCCGAGGCATCCGGGCCGGCGGCCATGCAGGCCACGAGCCTCCGCCGTCGATCCGGGACCCGCCGCGACGGGAACTCCGCCGCACGCCGACAGGGAGGCGCCGCACGACCGTGTTGGAAATCGTCATCATCGTGCTGCTGGTGGTGCTGATCGCCGTGGTCCTCCTCCGGCCGGCGATCACAATCGCGACCATCCACGACTACCAGCGCGGGCTTCGCTATCGCCAGGGCCGGTTGGTCGGCCTGATCGATCCCGGTATGCATGTCGCGATCCGGCCCTACACCGAGATCCACCTCATCGACGGCCGCCCGACCTCGATCACGGTCCCCGGCCAGGAGATCCTGACCGCGGACGGCGTGGCTCTCCGAGTGAGCCTGACCGCACGGTACGTCGTCGCCGACGCCGTCGCCGCGGTGACCCATGACCAGAACTACGTCTCGGCGCTCTACACGGCCCTCCACGGCGCTCTTCGCGAGGTGCTTGCCGGTCGCACGGCCGACCAGATCCTCGCGGCCCGCGCGGACCTCGGCCCGGCGGTCGGCGGGGCGGTCGCGAGCGAACTCGCGCGACTCGGCCTCGAGCTGCTCGGCGTGGACGTCCGCGACGTCATGGTTCCGGCCGAGCTGAAGCGGGCGTTCGCGAGCATCGTCGCCGCGCGACGCGAGGGCGAGGCGGCCGTCGAGCGGGCCCGCGGCGAGACGGCGGGCCTGCGCGTGCTGGCGAACGCCGGGCGGATGCTCGATGACAACCCGGGCCTGCTCCAGCTCCGCCTCCTCCAGCAGCTCGGCGGATCGTCCGGGAACACGATCGTCCTCGGGATGCCCGGTCCCGATGGCCGCCCGACGACCCCTCCGGTGCCGGGCATCGGGCCAGCCGGTGCTCCCCGACGGGTGCGGCCGGCGAGCCGGCGATCGGTCGAGGGCTGAGCGGGCCGGTATCATCGCCGGGTGACTGAACGCGGATTGCCCCTCGCGGATGGCGCTCCGGCCTGCCCGTTCGTGGCCTTCGAAGACGATCGCGACGAGCGGTCGTCGGTCCCGGATCATCGCCATCGCTGCTACGCGGACGCTCGACCTGCGCCCCGGGCAATCGCCCACCAGGAGGCGTACTGCCTTTCGAGTGCATTCCCGGTCTGCCCGACCTTCCAGGACTGGGCCCGGCGCGAGGCCGCGCGATCCCGGGGCGGGGCGCCGACCGCGCCAAGCGCCTCTGCCGGGATGAATCGCGCGGCGACGGGCGCGGCGGCTGATGCCGCCGCGGATCCCACTGGCGCTCCGAGCGGTGCCGGCGCTGCGGGTGCCGGCGCCGTGAGTGCCGGCGCTGTGAGTGCCGCCGCCTTGGATGGTGAAGGCGCTCCGAGCGGCACCGGCGCGGATGCGGGCGGAAGTGATGCGGGGCGCGGCCCCGAGGCCGACGAGTGGCGACCCGGCGACGCGCCACCCGAGGATCTCGTACGCCGCAACCCGCCGCGCGACTGGGCCGCACCGCCACCCTGGCTGGCCTCGAATGACGCGCGCCGGGATCCCGACGCCGAGCCGCCACCATTCCTCGGCCGGCGCGCGGTCGCCGAGCCCGGCCAGGGCCTCGCCGGCAGCCCAGCGGATCGGTTCGCCGGCGGTGCGCCGCCGACCCGGTCCCAGGACCCGTCCGACGGCGACTGGTCGAGCGAGAGCCGGGCGGCCGCCGCGACCGGTGCGGGCCTCGCGGCGAGCCAGGGCGCGCCGGGTCCGGCCACGTCCGCCGGCGCGGGTCGTCGGGCACCGGTCGACGAGATCGAACAGCAAGACTTCGAGGACGAGCCGCGCCGGCCCGCTCGCCGGCCACGCGCCTACGCTCAGCACCTGGGCGGGACCGACGGGCCGGACTGGGAGCGGCCGCGGCGATCTGAGGCCTATCCGACGATCCGCTCGCGGGTCGCGATGCCCCAGGTCCCGCGGGTCGCGGCGATGGCGATCGGCGTGGTCGTGCTCGCCCTCGCGCTCTTCTTCCTCGTCCCGAGCCTGCTGAACCTGGGCGGCTCGGGCGGCGGCCCGCGCTCGAGCCCTTCGCCGTCCGCCGTGGGCGGGCCGAGCGCGAGCCTCGCGCCGACCGTGCCCCCGGCGCCGACGCCCAGCCTCTATACGATCAAGAAGAACGACAATCTCTCGAAGATTGCCAAGGCTCATGGCATCACCCTCGACGAGCTGCTCCGGGCCAACCCGGCGATCAAGAACCCGAACGCGATCGCGGAAGGCCAGCAGATCGTGATCCCGGTTGCCGGTGCGTCCGCGCCGGACACCATCGGCGGGTCGCCGTCGCCGTCGTAAGGCCCGTGGGCGAGGCGTCGAAGGGCGCCGGCCGGTGCCGCGCGGAAGCCGAGGAACTAGCGCGGAGCCAGGTTGATCGAGGTGATCTTGCCGGCCTCGACCCGGAACGTGGCGTCCAGATGGAGCGAGGGCGCACCCGGCCGGACGACCAGGACATCGGCCTCGTAGGTGTTGCCGGTGTCGCGGACGTCGCCCGGGATCATCCGGAGGCCCGCGTCGCCGCGCAGGAACCAGCCACCGACACGCTCCACGCCGCGCAGGGTCTGGGCGCTGTCGCCGACGTGGATCCGCATCTCGGCGTTCTCGGCCATCAGTTGGACCGCTGCCTCGCGGTCGCCCGCATTCAGCAGCTCGAAGAACGTATCCATCGTGTCCACGGCACCCACGGCCCGAGTGTACCCGCCATCATTCGGGGATGCCGTCCGAGCACGCCTCCCAGTGGGCCCTCGACCCTGCGGTCACGTTCCTGAACCACGGCTCATTCGGAGCCTGCCCGCGGCCGGTGCTCGCGGCCCAACGCGCCTGGCAGGACCGGATGGAAGCCCAGCCGGTCCAGTTCCTCGCCCGCGACCTGCCCGGGCTGCTCGCGGACGCCCGTCGCGAGCTGGGCGCGTTCGTCGGCGCGGACCCGGCCGACCTGGCGTTCGTCGCGAACGCGACCGGCGCGGTGAACGCGGTCCTTCGCTCCCTCCGGTTCGCGCCCGGCGACGAGCTGCTGACCGACGATCACGAGTACAACGCGACGATCAACGTCCTCCGCCATGTCGCCGAGGGCGATGGCGCGCAGGTGGTCGTCGCCCCGATCGCGTTCCCGCCGTCGTCACCCGACGCGGTCGTCGAGGCGATCCTCGGAGCCGTCACCGAGCGCACGAAGCTCGCTCTCGTCAGCCACGTGACCAGTCCGACGGCCCTCCTTTTTCCGATCGAGCGGATCGTCGCCGGCCTGCGCGAGCGAGGCGTCGAGACCCTCGTCGATGGCGCCCACGCGGCGGGGATGCTGCCGCTGGACCTCGAGGCGATCGGGGCCGCCTGGTACACCGGCAACCTTCACAAGTGGGTCTGCGCGCCGAAGGGCTCGGCGTTCCTGCATGCGCGACGGGACCGCCAGGTCGGCATCCGCCCGAGCACGATTTCGCACGGCGCCAACGCGGTGATTGGCGACGGACCCGGCGATAGGCCGCCGAGCCGCTATCGCGCCGAGTTCGACTGGCAGGGCACGCTCGATCCGACGCCGTGGCTCGCGGTCCCGGATGCGCTGCGGTTCGTCGGCGACCTCGTCGAGGGCGGCTGGTCCACGATCATGACCCGCAACCATGCGCTCACGCTGCGCGCGCGCGACACGCTTGCGGACGCGCTCGGGCTCGGCGCGGCCGACCGTCCGTCGGACGAGCTGCTCGGCTCGATGGTCGCCGTGGGCCTGCCGCCAACCGGGCCCCTGGCCGCCGCGGCCGGCGGATCGTCGCCGCTCGACACAGACCCGCTCCAGGATCGGCTGCTCCAAGAGTTCGGGATCGAGGTCCCGATCGTGTCGTGGCCGGTCCCGGCCGCCCGTTCGGCGCAGCCGGCCCGGCGCCTGATCCGCGTCTCGAGTGCCCTCCACAACGGGTCCGACGACGTCGACCGGCTGATCGGCGCGCTGCGAGCGATCGAAGCGGGCTTCTGAGGGGCCGAGCGCCGATCTCGCCCTGGCGGAACACCTTGCATTTCGCGTGCGGTGGATGGGTCGATTGCACGTGTTGCCAGGTCAGGTGACGGCGGACAGCGGCCAACGGCGACAAGGCACCCACGTCAGCTCGAATGCGATCGCCCGATCCTGGCGTCCAGGTTAGAACCCGCCGCCGGAGCCACCTCCACCGCCGCCCGACCCGCCACCGCCGAACCCTCCGCCGCCGCCACTCCCGCCCGACGAGGGCGAATTGCCGATCGAGCCGAGGGCCGACATCATTCCCCCGAAGTCGGGGATCGCCGAGCTCGAGAAGGCGCCGCCGCTGCCCGGTCCGGCGCCCGCGAAGTCGCCGACGAACCCGGCGCCGGCGCCGGTGCCCGCGGCCGACCCGTACCAGGTCGGCAGCCATGCGCCGCCCGGCGCGACCTGCCCCCGGCGCTGGTCATCGAGGGTCCGGCCGAGGACGCCCTCGATCTCGGCATGAAGCCCGAGCGCCGTGCCCCAGACGACGGCCTGGTCGGGCGTCTCGAGCCAGGGCAGTCCCGCCTCGGCCACGACCTGGTCCATTGAGCGCGCCTGGTCCATCGTCTTCTTCAGCGTCCGCCGGTAGGCCGCAAGCATCGCCCGGATCATCGCCCCAGGCAATGACACGGCCGGCATCGAGCGAGCCAGGACCGCCACGATGATCCCGCCAACCAGTGCGCCCACCCCGATCAGGACGATGCCGCTGCTGGGCAGGTTGGCGCCGGCGAAGATTGCGACCACGCCGGCCACCCCGGCGATCACGCCACGCGCCATCCAGCGTGCGACCGCGGCCGACGGCTTCTCCCGGAACCAGCCGTGGTCCACGGCGGCTGTCTCGAGCGCCTTGTCGAACGCCGGAACGGACGCGCCGAACGTCAACAGCTCGTCAGGTGCGATGTAGCCCTGGTGCTGATCGCCGAGCAAAGTCAGTTTGTCGTGGACGAGCCGTTCGGCCGGACCGAGCATCCGAGCGCCGTTGCGCTCCTGACGGGCCCGGGTCTCCGGGTCCGGATCCGGCGGGGCCGTCACGATCCCGACCGTCTTCTTGAGCCCGAGCAGGTGCGATTCCTGGCGGAACGCCAACTCGCCCCGGCTGGCCAGGTCGAGCAGGGCCGTCGTCAGCGCCCGGCGTGACGACGAGCCGGCCAGCACGAACACAGCGCTCGCCGGGGTGAGCGCGGCGGGCGGACCGGCCATGTGGATCGAGGGGTCGTCGAGATAGACCGGATCGCGGCCGTAGCGGAGCCACGACCAGGCGGCGCCGCCGATCAGAAGCAGCGCGACGAGCGGCGCCCCGACGAGCCCGACCACTGCGTTGGCCTGGCGAGCGAACTCGAGAGTCTGGGCGTGCTCCGGGGTGGCCGCCGCGTCCACCCGCTGGATCGCGACCAGGAGGGCGCCGTCAAAGTCGGCCGTCTTCAGCCGCGGCAGCATGTCGTCGTCGAAGATCCGCTGCTTCGCGGCGTTGTCGAGGAAGGTGGCGACGAAGCCCGGGCCGCCGTACAGGATGACCTGGCCGTGAGCGAGGCCCGGGTACATGTCGAAGAGGATCACGAGCCCGTCGTCGAATCCCTTCCGCCCGACGCCCCATTGGTCCATCAGCGCCCGCGCGTCCCGATCGGCCTCCTCGGTCGTCCGTCCATCCTCGACGAGCTGGCTGTAGACGGCCACCTCCGCCCCGGTCCTCGCCTCGATCGCGTGGATCGACTGCTCCACCGCGGCAATCGTGTCGGACCGGAAGATGCCCGCCTGGTCGTAGACCGCCACGCCATCGATCGGGTTCGGATACGGCGGGCCGGCCGCCGCGATCGGCGATCCGACGGCGATCGCAAGGACGATCAGGCCGCAGAGCCCGCTGGCGACGGACCAGGTTCGACGAATCGACACCGGCAGAGCGTAGCGCCTGCGGTCAGCCAAGACCGCCGACCGACCCACGCCGGCGGGCGAGGACGAGCCGGCCGTCGGTCGTCAGGATGACCTGGGGCGGTCGCGGCCGGCCGTTGTAGGTCGACGCGAGCGAGGTGGCGTACGCCCCGGCATCGCGGATCGCGACCAGGTCGCCCCGCCGGAGAGGCGGCAGGTCGTGCACGCCCAGCGCGTCGGTCGCTTCGCAGATCGGCCCGTGGACCTCGGCCGAGATGGCCGGGATGGCCGCCGCGGGCCTTGCGTTAACGTCGTCGACCGGGGCTCCGAGCGAGGTCAGGGCGACGATGTCATGGCGGGCGCCATAGAGCGCGGGCCGGATGATCTCGGTCATGCCCGCATCGATGACGACCTGCCGGCCGCCCCGGGTCCGGACATGAAGCACGCGCCCGACGATCCAGCCGGACCGCGCGACGAGGTACCGGCCGGGCTCGACGGCCAGCCGCCGCGGCCTCCGGCCTGCCGGGATCGCGTCGAGCAGCGCCGGAACCTCGCGCGCGAACCGCTCCGGCAACGGCACGGCCTCGGCGAGCCGCCCGACGGGAAAGCCGCCGCCGACGTCGAGGGTGTCGAACGCGTCGAGGCCGCCGCGGATGAGGCCGAGTAGGGCGAGCCCGCGGCGCACGCCGTCGCGCCACGCATCCACCGCGCCGAGCTGCGATCCGACATGGAGATGGATGCCGCGCAGGTGCAGCCCTGGCGCTTCAGCGTAGACGTCGGCTGCCTCGCTCAGCTCGGTCTCGGTCATCCCGAACTTCGAGCCGCCGGCGCCGACCGCGAGGGACTCGTGGGTCTCGGGCGCGACGTCGGGGTTGAGGCGGAGCAGGACGTCGACGGCAACGCCCGACGGCAGGCGCCGGGCCAGACCGGCGAGAACCCCGAGCTCGTCGATCGATTCGACCGCAACCCACAAGAGCGGCTCGCCCACGCGAGCCGCCCGCACGGCCTCGCGCAGGTCGGCATCGGTCTTCCCGACGCCTTCGAGGCTGATCCGATCGTTCGGGACCTCGGCGCTCGCGGCGGCCGCCCACTCGCCCCGCGACACGACGTTCGCGCCGATGGCGCCGGAGCCGCAAGCCAGCCCGATCACCGCGGCGACGTCGTTGGCCTTGACCGAGTATTGTCGAATCCACGGGTCCGGAAATGCTTCCCGGAGCTCGTCCCCGGCCGCCGCGATCGCGGCCTCGTCGGTCAGGTAGAGCGGCGTCCCGAATCGGTTCGCCGCCTTGCGGAGCGGCCCGGCCAGGGAGGCCAGGCGGTCGCCCGGCGACTCCTCCGGGCCGCGCGCGACAGGCATCGCCCTAGATGAGCTTCCGCGGCGAGAGGGCGATGCTCGCGATCGTCGAGACCACGCTGATGATCACGGCCGCGACAACCGCACCGACGATCGTGTTCGAGGTCAGGAGGTCCGGCGGATAGTCGCCGACCTTGAACCCGAGCTTCAGCTGGCCCGACACGAATGCGGTCGCGAGCAGCATCGCGGCGTTGATGACGAACGAGACCAGCCCCAGGGTGAGCAGCCCGACCGGCATCGAGAGCGCCTTCACGATCGGCTTGATGTACGTGTTGATCAGGGCAAAGACCAGGGCGACCAGAAGAAGCTTCCACCAGTCGTTGCCGAAATTGAACGACAGGAGCTTCGCAGGCTCCAGGACCTTGACTGCAACGAGCAGGGCGACTGCGTTGATCAGGATCTTGACGATGAGCTCGACCACGGGACCCTCCGATCGGTGACGGCGCGCCGGCCGGGCGCCGCCGGCCGATCATCGCAGATGGGTTCAACGGCCGAGCGACCGCTCCAGCGCGGTTCGGACGGCGGGCCACTCCTCGTCGATCACGCTGTAGTACGCGGAGTGGCGCATCCGGCCGTCGGGCATGACCATGTGGTTGCGGAAGATCCCCTCGAACTGCGCCCCGATCCCGAGCAGCGCGGTCCGCGACGGCTCGTTGAGCGAGTCGGTCTTGAACTCGACTCGCCGGCAGCCGAGGGCGTCGAACGCGTGGTCGAGCATCAGGAGCTTCGCCTCGCGGTTGGCACCGGTCCGCTGCCACTCCTTCGCGACCCACGTCCAGCCGATCTCGACCCGGCGGTGCTCGAGGACGATGTTCAGGTAGCGGCTGCTGCCGATCGGCCGCCCGGTCGAGGCCTCGAGGGTGACGAACGGGTAATCCGTGCCCGCGGCGCGGGCGGCGATCGCAGATTCGGCCCAGGCGCGGACGCCGGCCTCGTCCACCGGTCTGGCGAGAGTCCACTGCCAGAGGGTCGGGTCGAGCGCGACCTCGGCGAGCGAACGGACGTGGGTAAGCTCGAGAGGCTCGAGCCGGACAAGGCGGCCCGACAGCGTGACGGGCTCGATCGCGGCGGGCATCGTCCGATGGTAGTCGGCGGCACGAAGAAGGTGCCACGACGGCGCGGCCCGGAGAGTGAGCCATGGGCCGTGGGCAGCGACTGGCGGGTAGGACTCGATGGCCATTCCGGGAGGACCCCATGACCGCATTCGATGAGCGTGTCGCCGCGTTCCTCGACGAGTACTTCGAGCGCGAGCCCACGGACGCGACGAGCGCCGGCAACCATGCCTATGACGGGCGCTGGCCGGACCTCGCTCCGCGCGACCAGCCCGCCCGGCTCGCGTTCATCGAGCGCTGGCGAAGCGAGCTCGCCGGGTTCGGCGACGACGCGCTCAACACTGACGAGCGAGTCGACCGCGACCTGCTGATCGGCGTCCTCGATTCCTACGCCTTCAACGAGCTCGAGCTGCGCGAGGACGCCTGGAGTCCGATGGCCTGGGTCTACCTCATCGGCCAGGGGCTCTTCTCCCTGACCGCCCGCGAGTTCGCCCCGCTGGCCGATCGCCTGGCGTCGCTCGCGTCGCGCACCGAGGGCCTGCCGGCCGTGCTCGAGGCGTGCCGGGAGACCCTCGTCGGCGTCGCGGGCCGGCCAGTCGATCGCTTCCACACCGAGACCGCGCTCGAGCAGTGGCCCGGGCTGATCGGCATCGTCGACGACGCGATCGCCGCCGGCGAGGCGGACGAAGGCGGAGACGCTGCGGTCGCCGCGATCCTGGCGCGGCTGCGGGCCGCCCGCGACGTCGCAGCCGAGGCGCTCGACGAGCTTGAGCACCATCTCCGGGACGTGGTCCTGCGCGGGGCGAGCGGCGAGGGTCGGCTCGGACCCGAGCTCTTCGCGACGAAGATGGCCCACACGATGCAGGACCCGGCAATGACGCCCGCCCGAATTCGAGCGCGGGCCGAGCGCGAGTTCGGCGCGGTCCGGGCCGAGATGATCCGGATCGCCCGCGAGATCGCGCCAACCTGGCTCGGCGACAGTCCGATCCCGGATGACGACGCCGAGGTCATTCGCGCCGTGCTCGATTCGGTCGCCGTCGAGCATCCGCAGGCCGACGAGCTGCTGGATTTCTGCCGGGAGGAGCTCGCCCGGATCGAGGCCTTCTGTCGCGAGGCCGACCTCGTCGGGCTGGCCGAGGAGCCGCTCGAGATCGGGTGGACGCCGATCTTCCTGCGCGCCTTTGGCGGCGCGATGCTCAGCTCGCCCGGGCCCCTCGACAAGGGCGAGAAGGCCATCTTCTCGATCACCCCGATTCCGGACGACTGGACGCCCGAGCAAGCCGAGTCGTCGCTTCGGGAAGACAACACCCGGATGCTCCGACTCCTCACGATCCACGAGGCGGTGCCCGGCCACTATCTCCAGGGCGTCTACGCCAACCGCGTCTCGTCGCTGGCCCGGACGATCTTTGGGAGCGGCGTCTACGCCGAGGGCTGGGCGGTGTACGTGACCCAGGTGATGATGGACGTGGGCTACGGAGCTGACGATCCGGCGCTCTTGCTCACCCATTGGAAGTACTACCTCCGCTGCGTCATCAACGCCCTGATCGACGTCGGCATCCATACGGCCGGGATGAGCGAGGACGAGGCCGTCGCGCTGATGATCGACGGAGGGTTCCAGGAGGAGGCCCAGGCGCGGGCGAAGTACAACCGGGCCCGCCTCTCCTCGACCCAGCTCTCCACGTACTTCGTCGGATCGCTCCTGTTCTGGGATCTCGAGGACGAGGTGCGTCGCGGGGAGGCGGCGGGGAGCGGGGCGGACCCGGCACGCACGGTCGCGCCGCCACGAGTCGTCGGCGGCTACGGCGCGACGCCCGGGTTCGTGTACCGCCGGCACCTGGAGGCGTGCCTGAACCACGGCACCGTGCCGCTGCCGCTGCTTCGGCGACTCGTCCTGGGTTAGCCGGTCAGCATTTCCGTTCGCGGCGACGCCTCGTGGCCGTCTTGGAACCCGGTGGGGTGCTGCCGTTCCCAGTGGGCTTCGCCTTCGGCGTGGTCGTCGTCGTTGACCCGCGGGCGAGCGCGGGCACGATGTCATCGACCCGGTCGCCAACGCCTTCGGCCGCCGATCGCAGCCGGGCGATGGCCGTCAAGGTTCGGACGACGCCGGCACCCCGATCTAGGGCGGCCGCCAGGTCGACGAGGGCGAGCCAGCGGTCGCGAACGAGCCACGCGACCCGGTCCCACTCGTGGACCTGGAGGAACGCCCGGATGTCCTCGTCGGCGAGCCACGCCGCCCCCAGCTGGGCCGGGTCGGGCACGGCCTGCAGCGTCGACAGCCCGAGCGCCACCCGGGTCCGGGCGATCGCGTCGGGATCCAGGCCCGCTTGGAGCAACGCGGTCCCGACCCGAAGCTCGTCGAATCGTGCGCGGTCAAGCCCTGCCAGCCGGATCGCGGCTCGTGCGGCCGGGTCGCCCGTATCGCCAAGAGGCGCGGCCGGCGCAGGCGACCGGCGCGGTGCGGGCTTCTGCCCGCTCGCCGTGCCGTCGGCCGACGCGAACGTCGCCGGGGGCGGCAGCCCGGCGGTCGCCGCCAACTCCGCTCGCCGCGCCGCGACCTCGTCGGCGGTCGTCGCCACCAGCAGCCGCCGAACCGCCTCGTGGACCGGCCGGAGCCGGAGATCGGTCAGGGCCTCGTCGAGCGAGGGCACCGCTCGGCCGTGGAGATCGGTGGCCAGCGCCGCCCACGGCTCCGCCGCGGTCGAGACGACCTCGCGGATCTCGTCGAGCACCAGGCACTCGTACGCGCCGAGCTGGAGGAACATGCCACGGTCACGGATCTCGCCGACCGAGCGGAGCGACTCCATCCCGGACCGCCGATCGCGGAACCGGAGCCAGGCGTCGGAGGGTCCCCCGAGCTCAAGCGCATCGGCCAGGACGTCGCGACGGGTCGTCTTCGATCCGTCCGGCTCCTTGACCGCGAACGGGACCGAGTCGCGGATCCAGCCGGTCGCGTCGGCGAAACGGTTGTGGTACACGATCAGCGACCGGTCCGTGCCGCGCCCATTCGAGTAGGCGAAGACGTCCTCGACGAGCGAACCGCCGTCGCGGGTCACGTCGTACAACCGGAAATCGGCCGACCCGGCGAACCGTCGCCGCTCGCGCAGGAGCGGCACGATTTGCGCCTCGAAATACGCGATCAGGGCCGCGTTCGGCCGTTCGTCGAGTCGCGCCCGCTGGAACTCCATCCCGTACTTCTCGGTGAACCCCTCGATCTGGCCGTGGCCGATCATCGGCAGGCCCGGCAGCGTCGCGAGGAGGGTGGCGGCGCCGAAGTACTTGTCGCCGGTTCCGAACTGCTCGATCGCCGTCTCTTCGTCGGGGTTGGTCAGGAAGTTCACGTAGCGCCCGAGGATCGCCGGGTCGAACTCGACCGTCTCGCGGATCACCTTGCGGTAGCCGGCGTTGTCTTCGTCCCTGACCATGTGCATGAAGGCGCTGTTGTAGACGCGGTGCATCCCGAGCGTCCGGACGAAGTAGCCCTCGAGCAGCCAGAAGGCCTCGGCGAGGAGGAGCGTGTCCGGCGCCTCGGCGGCGACCCGATCGACCACCTCGCGCCAGAACTCGTCCGGCATCAGATTGTCGAAGGTGGCCTTGGGGATCGCGTGCTCGGCCCGCGACGGGATCGCGCCGCCGGCCCCAGGTTCCGGGTACCAGAGCCGCTCGACGTGCTTCTTCGCGAGGACCATCGCGGCGTCGAAGCGGATCACCGGGAAGCGCCGGGCGACGTCGAGGATCGTCTGGATCACCACCTCGCGGACGTCGGCCCTGACGAAATCGAGCTGGGCGGTGTCGTTCCATGGGAAGCTCGTCCCGTCGTTGCCGTGGTAGAGGTAGCGGCGTTCGCCGGTCGCGCTGTCGCGTCGCTCGAATACGACCGCGGCGTCGCTATCGTCCCAGTAGTGATCCTCGATCCGGATCTCGACGCGCGGGTCGTCGGCGAGGTTGCGACCCTCGAACCGGTACGACGGATACGGCGGTTCGTCGAGCGAGATGAACCGCTCCGGGTGCTCGATCACCCAGCGCGAGTCGATTCCCATGTGGTTCGGCACCATGTCGCTGGCCATCCGGATCCCGTGCCGCCAGGCCCGCGATCGGAGCTCGGCGAGGGCATCCTCACCGCCGAGATCGGCGGCGATCCGGTAGTCATCGAGCGAGTAGGCCGACGCGACCGCGTCGTGGTTGCCGCGCCACTGCTTGATCCGGCCCGAGGCCTTCGAGCGCTCCCACAGCCCGATCAGCCACAGCCCGGTGATGCCCCGACGGGCGATCGCGGCGAGCTCCTCGTCGGGCACGGCGTCAAGGGTCCGGATCTCGCGACCGTAGCGCTTCGAGAGCTGGTCGAGCCAGACGTAGGTGCTTTTTGCGAGGAGGACCAGCCGCGGCATCCAGTCGCGATCCTCCGAGAAGCGCTCGGCCTCGACCTCCGCGCCGACGAACGATGGGGCCTCGCCGCCACCGCCCCCGCCACCGATCCCGCCGAACCGGACGTGGAGGCCGTGCTCCTCCTCGGTCAGCACCCCGATCGCGACGTCGAGGCGGTCGATCAGCTCCCCGAGGGCGTCGCCGAGGAGCCAGCCCCAGTGCTCGCGCACGTAGCGGAGCTGGCCTGCGAGGGAGTCGGGCGAGTTGCGGGCCGGCTCGCGCAGCAAGTCGAGCAGCGACAGACCGCCGCCGGGCCCGTCGTCGTCGAGGATGAGCGACGACTGGTGCACCTCCAGGGCGCGCATCGCGGCATCGAGGCTGGTCGATGGCAGGCCCCGATCGTCGACGAGCTCGCGGAGCGGCGCGGCGGCGGGGTTGTCGTTGGCGAGGTGGACGAGGAGGAGGTCCTCGAACCGGTCAGGCGGCTTCGGATCGACGCCGGGGAACTCGGCTCCGAAGGTGCGAAGGAGGGCGTCGGCCCTGCGCGTGCCGACCGCCTCGCGGATCGCGGGCAGCGCGGCGGCGATCGAGGTCTCGGGCCGGCGACGGGACGCCTCGACGATCGCGAGATGAGCCGCCTCGTGGAGCATGCTCAGCGCGAGGAGCTCACCCGGCAGCGGCTGACGGGTCCCCGGCTCGCGCTCCGCGTTGAGGCGGCCGACGATCGACCGCGCGGCCGCCGGTTGGAGGGGACCCGGGTCGACGGCGGCTGCGTCCATGCGCAGCCGAGCGAGGGCGGGGGCGAGGAACGGAATGCGCTCCATGTCGTCGCGAGTCTGGCACGTCCGGATGAGCTCCGGCGTCGGATATGGCTGCGCGGACGCCGGCTCGTGGCGGCGCCCGCTGAGTCTGTCCGGACTCATTCCGGTCGGATGCGAGCGTGGCCAACCTCGCGAACTTACAGAACGGCTGCTCGGCGATGCGTGTTGATCCCGATTCGAGTCCGCGAAGGCTCAAGGCCGTGGACGACGGGCTGGCCGGCTCATCAGCCGGCGGCGATGGCCTCCGGCCGGCGGGTGGCAATGACGTTCTCGATCGAGCGCCGGAGCAGCTCGAGACCGGCCGGGTCGAACTCGTACGACCAGCGGCGGACGCGTTCGGACCGGCTGAAGCGCTGGTCGAGGCCGTTCGCGATCGCCTCGCGCGACAGCAGGATCATGTCGGCCGTGCGGTCGATCAGGTCGAGGTCCTGCTCGCCGTCCATCGTCGCGGACAGGAGCTCGACGCCCGTCGTCCCTGACAGCGCCAGCGTCTCGGCCATGTTGTCGGCGCCACGCTCCGAGGCGCAGACCAGCCCCACCCGCGAGCCCGAGGGCAGTCCTGCAATCTCGTGGACAAGCTCGAGATAGCCCGGGCCGACGAGCATCGCCACGACCGGGACCCGGGCGTGGACGAGGGCCTGCGCTTCGTCGGCATGGAACGTCGTCGTCGCGACCAGGTCGTAGTGGAACCGGTCCAGCCGCTCGGGGAGGTCGTCGAGGAGGGCGCCCTCGACGTCGATCAGGTCCGGGAAAGCATCGCCCAGCCGAGCGGCGTCATAGCCTGCGTCGGCATTCGTGCATTCGGCGAACAGGATCTGGACCTTCGGGCCGGGCCGCTTGCGCTCGCTGGCCGCGGCGAACGCGGAGGCGGCAACCTCGTCCGCTCCGAACCCGGCCTGCGCGGCGCGTCGCAGCATCTCGGCGACGATCCCTGCCAGCGCCTCGGTGCCGCGCCGCTGCGGCGGGCGATCCGCGACATGCGTCCCGGCTCCGTGACGACTCGTGACGTAGCCCGCGTCGGCCAGGCGGCGATAGACCGCGCGGATCGTGTTGGGGTTCACTCGAAGCGCGGCTCCCATCTCGCGAACGGGTGCGAGCCGAGCTCCGGGCAGCAGTCGCCCAGAGTCGATCTGATAGGCGAGCTGCCAGTAGATCTGGGTCGAGATCGGGACGTCGGAGTCTCGCTCGACGCCGAGATCGCCGGCGGTCAGCGATGGTCCTGTCGGCTCATCCGGAGCGCCGGAAGTCCCGATTGACATAGTCCGCTAGTCCAAGTAGAGTTCGTGTTGGCCTAGTGAACTGTACCAAATCTCGCAGGTGACCCACATGGACCTGATCATCTTCGCAATCTTCGCAAGCATCGTACTGCTCGGGCTCTCCGCCCAGCAGTGGGGCGTCGATTCGCGCCAGCTGAACGTCGACAACCGCTATCCGGCGGGCAACACGGGCCTCTTCTAAGCCCCGCTCCTGGCCGTTCCCCGGCCGTCGCCCCCCCGACGGCGCTCCAATCAGCCCGTGGCGCGCAGGCCGCGGGCTGTTGGATTCCCGGGGGCCCCTCGATCGGGCGCGGGCCGACCGAGCATGCCGTCGAAGACGCGAGGGCTGGTAGAAATGGGCGTGGACCGCCAGCCGCGGACGACTCACCCGGCGGTCGCCACCGGAGTCGAGGCGATCTCCTCGACGCCGGCTTCAACGCCGTGGAATCGCTCCGCGGCGACGGTCGCCCGTTGCTCGATCCGGAGCGACCAACGTTCGCCGGGCTGGAGCCGGAGCGGCTCGACAAGGAGCGTCACGCTGCCCTGGTAGACGAGCTCGAAACCAGCCTCGGAGTTGGACACGGTCTCGATCGGCGCGATCCAGGCGTCGACCGGGTGGTCCGTCGTGGTCTCGACCGTGACGCCGATGAAGTCATTGCCGGCCGCCATCCGGCGGACACCGCTCGCCTTGCGGGTCGCATCGTGGGCGGTCCGCTCGTCGCGGATCTCGAGCCAGGCGGACGGATTGTGCCCCCCGCCGAGGAGCATCGTCGACCACTCGACCGCGACGAGCGCGTCGATCGGCGGGCTGTCCGGCGTACCGCGATGGACGATCGCGAGGCCGAGATCGATCCGCGGATCGAGCCGGCCGCCGCCGATCTCGATCGTCCGGCGGGCCTCCACGGGAATGGGTTCCGCTGCCATTCGGATCGTTCCGGCCCGGCGGGCGACGACCCGCTCCGGATCGACCGCCTCGAGCGTCCAGGCGCCGTCCCGTAGGTCGCCGAGCTCGCCGGCGGTCCCGGCAGCGGCGTCCTCCGGCGTCGTGCCTGACGGCAGGATCCGGATGAGGCCCGAGCGCCGCTCATAGGCGTCGTAGCGCAGGTGGTCCAGCAGGCCCGCCTGCTTGACCATGACGATGTCATGGATCGAGGCGGGAGCTCCGCCCTCGGTCGTCTCGGCCTCGCCCTCGTCGTGGCCGCTCGAGAGCTCGTGCCGGCGGAGTGTCTCGTGGTAGGCCTCGGGCCGGCGGCGCATCACCGCGCCGAGCGGATGGCCGGCCGCCCGGAGGTCCCAGCGCGGGATCCCGCCGCCCGCCTCGAGCTTGACCGTGACGAACTGGCCGGGCCCGGCCAGGACGACCTCATCGTGGCCGTCAAGGTCGACGTCACGGACGATGCCGGACGGCGCGCGGTCGCCGACGGCCCGATCCTCCGCCGCGATCAGGCGACCCATCGCGGCGACCCGCAGGTCCGGCAGGTAGATCCCGCCGAACAGACCGTGCCAGTAGCAGTCGTTCGACTGACCCGCGAAGAGGTCGTCGAGGGCGATGCCGCGATCCGGACCGGCGGGCATTGCGTCGACCAGATCGCTGGCGGCGAGCATCTGCTTGTGGATGTCGTTGATCTCGCGGTAGCGGACCTGGAAGTTGCGCCAGATCGCGCCGCGCAGCCAGCGCGCCTCCGGTCGCCGCTCGGCCCGTGCCCGGCGGAGGGTCGTCCCGAACGCCAGCGCCTCGTCGGCCGGCAGCGCCCACTCGCCCATCTCGGCGTAGGAGCCGGTCGGCAGGTACACCCGGCCGACCGGTGGATGGTCGACCGTCCAGTCCGACGGCGGCATCGTCGTCAGCCAGTCGGCGTTGGCGTCGAGGGCCTCGAAGAAGCGTTCGACCCAGCGACCCGGGCCCCAGCAATGGTCCCAGGTGGTCGGCCATGCGCCGAACTTCTCGCCGTCGTCGCCCATCGTCCCGAGGCGGTCGCCGGCGTCGGTCGCATGGTCGTGGAGGTAGCCGATCACGTCCTCGACGTCGGCGAACGGGATCCGATAACGCAGCCCCTGCTCGGTCCCGAAGACCGTCAGGACCTTGCCCTGGTCGTCGGTCGTGTAGGAGCCCCAGAGATTGTCTTCGGGGATGGCCGCGGCCCGGAAGTGGGCGTCGTCGAGGACCGTCCAGTCGTAGCCGGCCGACACGAGCGCCGTCGGCAGATCCGGCTCCCAGACGCGCTCGGCTAGCCACGCCCCGCGCGGCCGGCGGCCGAACGTCGCCTCCAGCTCGTCGGCCATCCGGACGAGCTGGCCGACCCGATCGCGCTCGGGCAGGGCGGCGAGGACCGGCTCGTACCAGCCGCCCCCGACGATCTCGACCTGGCCACGCTCGGCGAGGGCAAGGAGCCGGGCAACGAACTGCGGCCGTTCCGTCCGCAGCCAGGCGAGCAGGGGACCGGTGTAGTGGAGGGCGACCCGAATGCCGGGATGGCGCTCGAGCGCATCGACCATCGGGAGGTAGGCGTGGTCGTACGTCTCGGCGATGACCCAGCCGAAGTTGCCGACGGGCTGATGGTTGTGGAGCGTCAGGGCCAGCGCGATCCGAGGTGTCAGGAGGTCTCCTCATCGGGCCGCCCGCCTGGTCCGAGCCGACGGACCCGCCGGGAGGGCTCCGGAATCATATTGGACCGGGCCGGGACCGCATGCCACAGTACGCGCTCAGCCCTGAGGTCCCCGATGCCCGACCGAACCATCGACGTGCCCGCCTGGCCCGCCGACAGCGTCTTCTACCAGGTCTTTCCGGACCGCTTCGTCCGGTCGGGCCGGGTGCCCGCGCCCGGGCCGTTCGAGGACTGGGAGGCTCCGCCGACGCACGCCGGCTACAAGGGCGGCGACCTCTTTGGCCTGGCCGATCGGCTCGACGATCTCGCCGATCTCGGGATCAGCGCCCTGTACCTGAACCCGATCTTCACCGCGGCCTCCAACCACCGGTACAACGCCGCCGACTACTTGTCGATCGACCCGATCCTCGGCGGCGACCTCGCCTTCCGGGCCGTCCTCGACGGCGCCCACGATCGCGGGATGCGGGTGATCCTCGACGGTGTCTTCAACCACTCGGGCCGCGGCTTCTTCCCCTTCCAGCACGTGCTCGAGTCCGGGCCGGCGTCACCGTACCGGGACTGGTTCTACCTCGATCCGGACGTGCGCGACGGCCGGCGCTGGGTCGACGCTTATCCGCCGGGCAACCGGGCCGGGTATCACGAGCGGGCCGGCTACCGGGCTTGGTGGAACATCCCGTCCCTGCCCAAGCTCCGGGTCGAGAACCCGGCGGTCCGCGAGTTCCTGTTCGGCGTCGCCGAGCACTGGCTGCGCTACGGGATCGACGGCTGGCGGCTGGACGTGCCGGCGGACATCGAGGACCCGACGTTCTGGCCGGAATTCCGCCGCCGCGTCCGGGCGGTCCGCGCTGACGCATATCTCGTTGGCGAGATCTGGAGCGAGGGCCCGGACTGGCTCGCCGGCGACCGCTTCGACGCCCTGATGAACTATCCGCTGGGGATGGCGATCCTGGGGTTCGCTAGCGCCGGACGGCTCGATCAGGCCGCGATCGACGGCCAGACCGACTACTCCCGGTTCCTCAGGCCGCTCGACGCCCCGACCTTCAGCGACCGGCTCCGCCACCTCTTCTCGATCCACGACCCGGCGACGACCGCGGTCCAGTTCAACCTGATCGGCAGCCACGACGCGCCCCGGGCACGGACAGTCCTCGCCGGGGACGTCGGCGCGCTGCGCCTCGCATCGCTCCTCCAGCTCGTCCTGCCTGGTACGCCGTCGATCTACTACGGCGACGAGCTCGGGATGGAGGGCGGGCCCGATCCTGACTGCCGGCGCGGCTACCCGGTCGTGGCCGACGAGGGGCAGCTGGCGCTGCGGGCGTTCGTCCGCGCCGCGATCCACGCCCGGCGCGCGCACGTGGCGCTGCGCCGGGGCACCGTCGCTGTCGCGGCGGCGAACGGCCAGGCGATCGCGCTGGCACGGGAGGCCGAAGGCGAGCGGGCCCTGGTCGCGATCAACAGCGGCCGCGAGCCGGCCCGGCTCGAACTCGACGCGGCGGTCCTGACCGGCCTCGCACCGGTCAACCTGCCCGAGGTCCCCACCGGCACGATCATCGGTCCGACGACGATCGAGCTACCGACCCAGGGCGCGCTCGTCCTGGCCTGACGCTCAGCCGCCCTGGTTAGCCGCGATCGCCGCGCGGTCGGCCTGGCGACGCGTCGCCGCCTCGCCGGCGGCGATCGCCGCGGTGTCGCGGGCCGAGATCGCGGCCGGGAGGTACATCTTCTCGACGTAGTCGCGGAGCATCCGGGTCGTCGAGAAGCGCCACAGGGTCGAGCTCATCGAGCGCCGCATCTGGTCGACCCAGGTCGCCGGCAGGCCGAGCGCGTCGCGTTCGTAGTAGCGCGGGACGATTTCGTCCTCGAGGATCCGGTAGAGGTCCTGCGCGTCGGACCAGTCCTGGGCGCCCTCGTCGGGGTTGGCCTCGCGCCCGCCGATCGCCCAGCCGTTGTCGCCGGTCCAGCCCTCGTCCCACCAGCCGTCGAGGACGCTGAGGTTGACCGCGCCGTTCATGGCGGCCTTCATCCCGCTGGTGCCCGACGCCTCGAGCGGCCGGCGCGGGTTGTTCAGCCAGACGTCGACGCCGGCCACGAGGTAGCGGCCGATCCGCATGTCGTAGTCCTCGAGGATGAAGACCCGGCCGCGGAGCCGCTCGGAGCGGGATCGGCCGAAGATCTCCTGGATCACCTGCTGGCCCGGTCGGTCGGCCGGGTGGGCCTTGCCGGCGAACACGATCTGGACCGGCCGCTCCTCGTTCCAGAGCAGTCTCGCCAGCCGATCGAGGTCGGTAAAGAGGAGGCCGGCCCGCTTGTACGTCGCGAATCGCCGCGCGAAGCCGATCGTCAGGATCTCCGGGTCGAGCGCGGACTCGATCGCATCGAGCACAGCCGGCGCCTCGCCGTGGCGAGCGAACTGGTTGCGCAGCCGGCGCCGGGCGAAGATCGCGAGCTCGAGCTTCTCGCGCTGGTGGCTCTCCCAGAGGTCGAGTGTCGGGATCTCTGCGAGGTGCTCCCAGAACGGACCGACGTCGCTCTCGTCGTCGAGATCGTCGAGGTCCGCGCCGAGCTGACGATGCAGCGTGTCCGCCATCGCGTTGCCCACCCAGGACGGGTCGTGGATGCCGTTCGTGATCCCCCGGATCCGGTGTGGGGCGATGCCCGACCAGGTCGCGTCCGCGGTCTGGGCGTGGAGCTGGCTGACCGCGTTCGCGTCGTTCGTCAGCCGCAGTGAGAAGCCGGTCATGTCGAACTCGGCGCGGTCACCGTCGGCGCCGAGCCCCTTCTCCAGCACGGCGTCGACCGGGACGCCGCCGGTGCGCGGCCGGCCGTCGCCGTCGAGGAGCGGGCCTGCGACCCGCCGGACGAGCTCAGCATCGAATCGCTCGTTCCCCGCCGACACCGGCGTGTGGATCGTGAAGACGCTGTCGCCCGAGACCCGCGTCCAGGCATCCGCGAGATCGGCTCCGGCGGCGACGAACTCCCGCGCTCGCTCGGCGAGCAGGAACGCCGAGTGGCCCTCATTGAGGTGCCAGACCGCGGGATGGATGCCGAGGGCACGGAGAGCCCGGACGCCCGCCACGCCGAGGACGAGCTCCTGGTGGAGCCGCATCTCGCGACCACGGACGTACAGGATGTGGGTGATCGGGCGGTCGGCGTCGCCGTTCTCGGGGATGTCGGTGTCGAGCAGGAGGACTGGCGTCCGCCCGACCTGGACGGCCCACACCGCGACCTGGAGATCGCGGCCCGGCAGGGCGATCGAGACCGTCAGGGGTTCGCCGTCGCGGCCCTGGACGCGCCCGACCGGCAGCCGGCTCAGGTCGTAGTCGGGGTAGGCGTGCTCCTGGTGGCCGTCGGCGTCGATCGTCTGGTGGAAGTAGCCGCGGCGATACATGAGCCCGACGCCGATGAAGGGCAGGGCCATGTCCGAGGTTGTCTTCATGTGGTCGCCGGCGAGGACGCCGAGGCCGCCGGAGTAGATCCCGAGCGATTCGTACAGCCCGTACTCGGCACAGAAGTAGGCGACCGGCCCGGGCAGCTCGGCGGCGTGATGGCGGACGAACCAGCGATCGGAGCCGTTCTCGAGGTACCGGTTGAAGTCGCGCAGGACCTCGCGGACCTCGGCCATGAAGCTCGTGTCGTCGAGGAGCCGGCCCCAGTCGACGGGACCCGCCAGGACCGGGATCGGGTTGCGGTGGCGGTTCCACGCCTGGCGATCGATCCGGCTCCAGATGATCCGGCTCCGCGGATGCCACGCCCAGTACAGGTTGTAGGCGAGGGCGCGGAGGCCCTCGAGCTGTGGCGGGAGGCGGAACTGGGCACCCGGAATCGTCGGGACGATGACGCGCGTCGGCATGAGTTCGCATGATAGCCGGTGGTTGTGCACGCACGAACCGGTTCAGGCCGCTCGGCGGGCGATCGCGACGCGGTCCCGGGCCTCAGCTCGGGGGCGGGGTGAGCTCGACGACGACCGCGCCGGTCGCATTCGCGACGACGCTCCGACCGGATCGCTCGACCAGTCGCGGCACCGACGCGGGGTTCGTGTGGCCGTGGACCCAGATCGGCGGGGCAAGGCGGCCGAGCAGCCATCGATACGCCCCGAAGCCGAGGTGATAGGCGTCCTGAGAATCGCCGATCCCGGCGGGCGCGACGTGACTCAGTACGAGCACTGGATGCTTCCAGAGCCGGGGCCGGGCGAGGCGAGCGGCGGTTCGCAGGGCCTGAGCCCAGGCGAGCCCGGGGTGGCGCTCGTTGTCGGGCCGGTGGACGCCGGGCCATTCGAGCCCGACGATCGGGATTCCCGCGACGTGCTGGAGGCGGCCGGTTTCGAGCCACGCCGGAGCCTGGACCCGGGCATCGCGCCCGCCGCCGACCCGATCGTGGTTGCCGCGGACGTAGACGACGGGGCTGTTGAACGCGTCGCCGAGGAAGCTCAGCCACTCCGGCTCGAGGTCGCCGCCGCCGAGGATCCCGTCGATCGGGCCGAGTGCCTCGCGATTGCGGGCGTGCCGGAGGGCGGGCTCGGCCTCGTCCGACGCGGCCAGGAAGCGGATCGGGCGGCCCTCGCGGCCCTCGAATGGACGGGCGTCGGGCCATGGGATCTCGAGCCGCCTGATCATTCGTCGGCGCCCGGCGTTTCGGACGGCGGCGCCGATGAGGGACTCGCCGCCGGCTGCGGCGGCGGAGCGCTGCGGCTGACCACCGATCGGAGCTCGCGGCTGTCCTCGACGAGGGAAGCGAACGACTCCGGCGGGGCGGTGCTGCGACCGCTCGGATCGACGAGCTCGGTCACGTCCGCATCGATGGCCGCCTGCCCGCCGTACAGCGCCTGGGCAACCCGGTTGTGGCCGTCGACCACCCAGGACTCACCGCCGTAGCGAAGGACGTCGATCGGCGGCAGGACCGCAAGCGTCTTCGCAGCATGGTTGATGCGCTGCCAGCGGCCGGCCCAGTTCAACGAGCGGAACGGCTTGAGCGGAAGGAAGTCGCCGCCGCGCTGGCGCGGGGGGCCGACCGCGGTGCCGGCGATCGTGTCGACGTCGATGGTCTCGAGGCCGAGCTGGCGCGGTGTCCGGCTCCGCGCGTCGGGGTGGACCTCGTACAGGTAAGGAAGCGGTCGGCCGGCCATCCGGCGGACCCGACGGACGCGCGCCCCCGGTCGCTCGTCGAACCGGCGGGCCGTCGCTCCGACGACGGATCCGACGGCGCCCGCCGCCGTCTCGACGTAGTCGGCGGCATGGCCGGCCGCGTCGCCGAGTGCCGACGCGACCCGCTCGACGACGGTTCGGTTGTGCTGCTCATCGGCCGCCCCCGACGCCGGGCCGGCGGTCTCCGATTGCTCGTCGCGCATCCGCGAATGGTTGCCGACTTCGCCGGCCGTGTCGATGACCGCGGTACCTGACCGCGGGCATCGACCGCGACTCCCGACGGACTCCTGAGTCTCCGGAGACTCAATGTTGGTCGCCGGATGCTCGGCGACAGGTCGGATCTGTCCGTTTCGACCTCTGGCCGTGCTCAAGCCTCGCCGATTTGAGTCGCCCCGGACTCAGCCGGCCCCGGCACCGCGACGCCACGGCGCCCCGTTACGATGCTGGGATGCGGATGCGGGTCGCGATGATCGCGGCGGAGTGCGAGCCCTGGGCCAAGACCGGTGGCCTCGGTGACGTCGTCGATGCCCTATCGCGCGCCCTCGGCCACGTCCCCGAAGCCACCGACGGCGAGGTCGAGGTGTTCCTCCCGCGCTACCGGTCGGTGCCGGTTCCGGACTCGGCGGTACTCAGCTCGCGGACGGTCCGGGTCCCCGATCCTATGGCCCAGGACGGCATCACCGAAGTGGCGATCGTCGACGTCCGGGCGAACGGCTATCGCCTCCGGCTCGTCGACCATCCGCCCGCCTTCGATCGCGACGGGATGTACGGCCCTCCGGGCGGAAGCGACTTCGCCGACAACCCGTGGCGTTACGGACTGTTCTGCCGGGCGACCCTCGAGACTCTCCGGACCGAGCCCGAGCGGCCGATCGACATCCTCCATCTCCACGACTGGCACAGCGGGCCGGCGGCGATCCAGCGCGACGCGTGGCTGGCCGACGATCCCGTCCTGGGCCGGGCGGCGATCGTCACGACCCTCCACAACCTTGCCTACCACGGCTGGACCGATCTGGCCGACCTCGGACAGCTCGGGCTCGTGCCCGGAGGCGGCGTCCTGCCGGCTGCCGCCGACGGCGTCGACCTGATTCGCGAGGCCATCGTCCGGGCCGAGATGGTCAACACGGTCTCGCCCGGGTTCGCGCGCGAGGCGCTGACGCCCGACGGCAGTTTCGGCCTATCGGATGCCCTCCGGGCCAAGGGCGACCGGTTCGTCGGGATCCTCAACGGGCTCGACACGGAGGTGTGGGACCCGGCCACCGACGGCGAACTCACGGCGCCTTATTCGGCCGTCGATCTGAGCGGCAAGGCTGCCTGCCGGTCGGAGCTCCTCGAGCGGCTCGGGTTCGACCCTGCAGATGACGTGGCGGTGCTCGGGATGATCGGCCGGCTCGATCCGCAGAAGGGCTTTGACCTCCTCCATGACGCGGCCCGGCGGCTGCTCGCAGAGGGCGCCCGGATCGTCGTTCAGGGCTCCGGCCACCCCGAGCTGGCGGCGGGGTTCCGGGCGATGGCCGCAGCCGAACCGAAGCGCGTCGCCCTGATCGAGCGGTTCGACCGCGTGATGGCTCGCAAGATCTACGCCGGCGTCGACTTCTTCCTGATGCCGTCACGGTTCGAGCCGTGCGGGCAGGGCCAGATGATCGCGCTGCGTTACGGCACGCCGCCGATCGTGCGCCGGACGGGCGGCCTGGCCGACAGCGTGATCGACGAGCGTACGCGGCCCGGGGAGGGGACCGGCTTCTCGTTTGACGCGGCGACCCCGGCCGCGCTCGCGGAGGCCTGCGAGGACGCGATGGCGATGCGGTCGGCCGGCGGTCCGCCGTGGGACGAGCTGGTCGCGCGCGGGATGGCCGTCGACTTCGACTGGGCGCGCGGCTCGGCGCCGCGCTATGCGGCCTTGTACGAGCGGGCGGTCGCGATCCGGCGGCGGTAGGTCAGCCCGGCTCGAGCGCTCGGAGCAGCGCGAGAGTCGTCGCCTCGGGGCGGAGCCGCATCGGGGCGTGTGTACCGCCGGCGATCGTCAGGACGTTTCCGGCCCCGATCTGCGCGGCCAGGAGCGCGGCCGCCGCATCCGGGATCAGCCCGCCGGCCGCGGGATCGCCCCGGACGAGCCGGACCGGAACTTCGGCCGCGGCCGGGTCGGCGAGCGCCGCCAGTCCGCCGTCCCAGTCGCCGTTCCGGGTCAGGACCGCGCGGACCGCGGACTCGTCGAATTGGGTCAGTGCCTCGGCCTTGGCGTGGACGTCACCGTATGGCCAGGTCGGATGGAGCGCGCCGAGCGCGGCCAGGGCGCCGGAGAGGTCGTCCCAATGGCGCTCGATCGGGTCGTCGAGCATCGTCCCGATCGCGGCCGCCGGGATCGCCGGCGGATCGAGAAGGACAAGCACCTCGGGCTGGAACCCGGCGGCCGAGATCGCGGCAGCAGTCATCCCGCCCCAACTGTGGCCCACGATCCGCAGGTCGGGCCGATCGAGGCCGGCTGCTCGGATGAAGGCGACCAGGTCCGTAGCGTTGTCCGCGAACCGGTGATGGCCGGTCCACGCCCCCGTTCGCCCGTGACCGGCCTGGTCGATCGCGACGACCCGCCGCCCGAGGCCGGCCGCGAGCGCCGGCGCGACCCGCCACCAGATCCGCGACGACGCCGTGACCCCGTGGATCAGCAGGACCGGTGGCGCGCCCGGATCGCCCCACGTTCGGGTGGCGAACGGAATGTCGGCGGCTTCGACCACCCCGTCGCGCGACGCCGGCGGCGCATCGAGGATGGCCGCGACGCCGGCCGGCAGGTCGGCCGGAGCGGCCGAGATCGCGGGCGGCAGCAGGATCGGAATCGTCGTCATCGATTTCGACCGTACCACGCTGGTCCGCGGGTCGATCGAGCCGCTAGAATCGGCCGCCCAGCCCAGATCGTGGAGGTCTCCATGGCCAACCAGTTCGTCGTCGAGCTGAAGAACGAACCCGGCGGCCTCGCGACCCTCGCCGAGGCCCTTGCCGAGCGCGGCATCGACCTTCGCGCCATCGGCGGCGGCGGGATCGGGGAGAGCGGCCACATCATCATGACGACCGCCGACGACGAAGGGGCCAAGGCCGTCCTGGACGCCGGCGGCTACACCTATATCGAGGGTGAGTCGATCCTGACCGAGGTCGACGACCGGCCCGGTGGGATGGCCCGCCTGTCGCGTGCCCTCGCGGATGCGGGCGTGAACATCTACGGCCACCTGTTCCTCGGCCGCTGGGGCGACCGGGCGATGTTCGCGTTCGTCGTCGATGACCCCGACAAGGCGCGCCCGATCCTCGAGCGCAAGGCCTGAGGGTCGCGGCACGTCCGCCGTCGCTGCCGATGGACTACCGTGGAGCGGTGAACGCAGCCCCCAGTCCTGACATGTCCGTGGCCTCGACCAACTCCGCCGATTCGATCGAGTCGATCGCGTCCGCTTGGCTTGCGGCCGAGGAGTTGCTCGCCGGCGGCAGCGGCAATCCGACCCAGGCCGAGGTCGACGCGCGCGCGTTGAGCGCGCAGTACGACGAGGCGATCCGGACCGCCACCCGGGAGGACCTCCGGCTGGCCTGGGAGGCGGCCCGCAAGATCCAGGGCGAGCAGGAGATGGGCTCTGAGGCGTGGGCCGGCGCGCGCCGCCTGTCCGAGTTGCTGCGCGGCGAGTACCAGGCCGCGGCGCCGGATCCGCGCGACGAGGACCCCGCCACCTAGCGATCTGTGCGGCGTCAAGCCCGTGCCATCCGATTCCGAGTGGTACGATGAGCGAGTTGGCGATGTTTCGATAGATTTGCGTAGGTTTGATGGTCCGCACCGACGCTCCACGACCGGATTGGGTGAGCTTGTCCGAGGCCAGCCGCCTGCTCGGCGTCTCGCCGGCGACCGTCCGCAGATGGAGCGATGCGGGCCGCCTCCGGGCTTTCACCACGCCCGGCGGCCACCGTCGATTCTCAAGGACGGCGCTCCAGCGACTCCTTCCGGCTGACCGATCGCGCCGGCCGTCGATCGGTGGCGCCAGCCTCACCCCGAGCCGGATCGCTCGTTCCTATCGGCGGGCCAGCCGCGAGATCTCCACCGAGCTGTCGTGGGTCCTCGCGCTGACCGACGCGCAACGCACACTGTTCCGCGAGCACGGCCAGATCCTGGCGCGCAGCCTCCTCCAGCACCTAGACGCCGGCGAGCCGGAGAACGCCGCCCACCATCTCAAGTCGGCCACAGTCGCCGCCGCCGAATATGGCGACATGGCCGCCGCGCTCGGCCTGTCGCTGAGCCAGACGGTCGAGGGCTTCCTGCGCTTCCGGGCCCCGTTCCACCAGGAGCTCGCGACCGCATCGCATCGCCGCGGCTTCGACTCCAGCGAGACGACCGAGCTGCTCGTCGCGGCCGAGCGCGCGATGGACCAGCTGCTGGTCGCGACGATGACCGGCCACTCGATCGCGACGGGCCGGGCCGGCCACGGAGGCCGTCGCGATGCCGTCGAGCCGGTTCGCCCGAAGCGCGCGACCGGCGCCGGCCGCCTCCCGACGTGACCCCGGTTCGTGGTGGGCGCCTGATCGCCCTGACCGCCCATGCCCGCGACGTCGGGGCGACCGAGCGCGAGGGCATGTCGTGCGACCTGTCGGCAGTGCTGCCCGCGGGCTCGATCGTGCTCGTCACGTGCCACCGGGTCGAGGCCTACGCGTTCGGCAACGAGCCCTCGCCGGCCGAGCTTCGCGACATCCTTCCCGGCGGCGGGCGGATTCTCCTCGACGACGACGCGATGCGTCATCTCCTCGAAGTCGCGATCGGGCGCGACTCGGCGGTGCTTGGCGAGGACGAGATCCTGCACCAGATTCGCGAGGCGCTCGAGGCGACCCGCCGCGCGGGCGGGCTCGACCCGACAATCGATCGCCTCTTCACGGTCGCGCTGCAGGCCGGACGGCGCGCACGGTCGTGGCAGCAGGGCCGTCGCCGGTCGCTCGGCGACGTCGCGGTCGAGGTCATCCGGCGCAGCCGCGGAGGCATCCAAGGGCGCCGGGTGCTCGTCGTCGGCGCGGGCAAGATGGGCGGCCTCGCCGCTCGGGCGGCGGTACGGGCAGGTGCCTCCGTGAGCGTTGCCAATCGATCACCCGAGCGAGGGCGCGCGCTGGCCGAGTCAATCGGAGCCGCGACGGCCGATCTCGATCCCGGGCCGGGCCTGGCCGGCGCCGACGCCGTCATCGTGGCCTTGAGCGCGCCCTGGCCGATCGGTCCTGCGACCGCTTCGGCGCTCGCGGCACGCGCGGCGGTCGTCGTCGACCTCTCATATCCCTCGGCCGTGCCGGTCGACATTGCCGCGCAGCTCGGCGAGCGCTTGATCGGCGCGGACCGTCTCGCGATCGAAGAAACGGATGCCGACCAGCCGAGAGCGGCGGCCCGAGCCAGGCTCGACGATCTGGTCGGGCGCTCCGCGGAAGCCTTTCGCGAGTGGCTCGAGCGGGCCGACTCTCGCGCCGCGGCCGACGCCCTCCTCCAGCGCGCGGACCGCGAGCGCCGGATCGAGCTGGACGTGCTGTGGAGCCGCGTTCCGGCGCTGGATCCCGAGACGCGCGACGCGATCGATCAGATGACCCGCCACTTCGCCGAACGGCTGCTGGCGGAGCCGCTCCAGCGGCTCGGCCGCGACGAGAACGGCCGCGACGGCACGATCGTGCGCGACCTGTTCGCCCTGTGAGCGTCGCCCGGATGGCCATCGGCACGCGGGGTAGCGCGCTCGCGCTCGCCCAGGCCCGTATCGTCGAGGCAGCCCTTGAGCGGGAAGGCCGGCCGACCCGCATGGTGATCATCGAGACCGAGGGCGACCGCCGCGAGCCCGATACCACGTGGGGGGAGGGCGCCTTCGTCGCGGCGATCGAAGGGGCGCTGCGCGACGGCCGGATCGACGTCGCCGTCCACAGCGCGAAGGACATCCCGATCGAGAAGGACGGACGGCTCCGGATCGCGGCCTACCTGCCCCGCGCCGACCCGCGCGACGCGCTGGTCGTGCGACGCGGTGCTTCGGAGCGAAGCCTGCTCGACCTCAACCCGGGTACCCTGGTCGGCACCGACAGCCCCCGTCGGACCGGCTTCGTCCGGGCGATCCGGCCGGACCTCGTCGTGCATCCACTTCACGGTAATGTCGACACGCGACTGCATCGCCTCGACGAGGGCGAGACCGACGCCTTGGTCCTGGCCTGCGCCGGCCTCGACCGCCTCGGCCTCGAGTCGCGGATCGCCGAGCGGCTGTCTCCGGATCTCGTGCCTCCGGCACCGGGCCAGGGCGCGATCGCGCTCCAGATCCGGGCGGACGACGGGCGAATGCTCGCAGTCTGCGCCGCGATCGATGATCCGCGGACACGGGTCGCGGTCGAAGCCGAGCGAGCGTTCCTCGAGACCTCGGGCGGGGGATGCCGGGCCCCGGTCGGGGCTCTGGCGACGTTTGTCGGGGGCGATCTCGAGCTGCTCGTCGGGCGCGCCGAAACCGACGGCTCGGTAACGACGGTGATGCGCCGGGTCGGGACCGCTGCGACGGGCGGGGAAATGGCCGTTGCGTTGGCCCACGAAGTGTGGGCCAGCCACGCCGAACGGGTTTCCAACGCGACGGATCCCACGGCGCGGCGGCGGCGGGTCCTCGTCCCTCGGTCCGAGGAGCAGTCTGTTGGCTTGGCCGTTGCCCTCCGGAATCTCGGCCTCGAGCCCGTGATGGTGCCCGCGATCGCGATCGAGATCGATCCGCCCCGAGGAGATCTCGACCGGGCGGCAACGGCGCTCGATCGCTACCGCTGGGTCGTCGTCACCAGCCCGAACGGCGCCCGGGCGCTGCTGGCGGCGACCGAGCGAGTCCCGGCCGGGATCGGTGGCCCGCGCTGGGCGGCGATCGGGCCCGGGACGGCCGGGGTCTTGGAGCAGACCGGCATCCCTGTCGACTTCCGACCGAGCGCCAGCCTGGCCCAGGCGGTGGCCGACGAGCTGCCGGTTGCCGATGGCGATGGCGTCCTGGTGGTCCGCGGTGATCTGGCGGGCACGACCCTGGCCGAACGCCTGCGGGCCCGCGGCGCCACGGTCGATGACGTCGTCGCCTACCGGACCACGATCGCACCCGCACCGTCTGTCGCGCTTCTGCGCGCCGCGTCCGTCGCTGACGCCTTCGACGCCGTGATCCTGACGAGCGGCTCGACGATCGCGGGCCTGCGCCGGCTCGGCGAGGCGGCGGATCTTGACGTCACCGCCATCCCGGCGATCTGCATCGGCCCCGAGACCCAGCGGGCGGCCGAAGCGGCCGGGTTCCGGGTCGTGGCGGTCTCGCCCTCGCCGGACCCGCGAACCGTCGCGGCCACTTCCGCGGCGTCCGTTCCCAATCGATCCATGGAGCCTGCCTGATGGTCGATCTCGCGCCCACGCTTACCGAGACCGCGACGACCGGCGCCTGGTCCGGCGCCGTTCGGCCCCGCCGGCTGCGCCGCACCGCCGGCCTTCGCGCCCTGGTCCGGGAGACGCGACTGCACCCTGCGATGCTCGTCGCGCCGATGTTCGTCCAGCCCGGGTCCGGCGTCCGGACCCCGATCGGTTCGATGCCGGGCGTCGTCCGGGTCTCGCCCGATGTCGCCGCCGACGAAGCGTCCCGCCTCGATGCGCTCGGAGTCGGCGGGCTGATCCTGTTCGGGCTGCCCGAATCGAAGGACCCACTCGGCTCGGGCGCCGACGCCGACGACGGTGTCGTCCAGCACGCCCTCCGTCGGATCGCTGCCCGCGGCCTGTCGATCGTGCCCATCGCCGACACGTGCCTGTGCGAGTACACCGACCACGGCCACTGCGGCCCACTGTCGGCCGATGGTTCGGCCGACAACGATGCGGCCGTCGCGCGGCTCGCGGCGGTCGCGCTGAGCCAGGCGCGCGCCGGCGCGGCCATCGTGGCGCCGAGCGCGATGATGGACGGCCAGGTTGCGGGGATTCGTTTGGCGCTCGATGCCGCCGGCTTCACCGATGTCGCGGTGATGGCCTACGCCGCGAAGCATGCGTCCGCCTTCTACGGCCCATTCCGAGAGGCGGCCGACAGCGCCCCGGCATTCGGCGATCGGCGGGCCTACCAGATGGATCCAGCGAACGGCCACGAGGCGATCCGCGAGATGACGCTGGACATCGTCGAAGGTGCCGACATCCTCCTCGTCAAGCCAGCCCTGACCGGGCTCGACCTCATCGCCGCCGCGCGCGCTCGCTTCGACGTGCCGATCGCTGCCTACCAGGTGTCGGGCGAGTTCGCGATGATCGTCGCCGCGGCCGAACGCGGCTGGATCGACGGCCGGCGGGCGATGACCGAGGCCGTGACCGCGATCGTCCGGGCCGGCGCCGGAATCGTCATCACCTATGCCGCGGCCGACCTCGCGACCTGGATCCGCGACGAGCTGGGCGAGCCATGAGCGAGACAAGCGAGCAGACGTACATCCAGGCGCTCGCGCTCGGGCTCGATCCAGCCTGGCGCCGCCTTGACGACGCTGATCGGCACAGGGACGGCATGGACTTCGCTGCGGCCGTTGCAGCGTCGGACGCGGACGGGAGCCGGACGATCACCTACTCGTCGATCGGGCTGGAGCCGGGGGTCGACCTCCTGCTCTGGCGGATGGCGCCGAGCGTCGAGGCCCTCGAGGCGTCGGCGGCCGCTCTGCTCCGCGCGGGGCTCGGCCGCTGGACGCAGATGACCCACTCGTTGATCGGACGGATCGGGCCGTCGCAGTACGTCCGCAAGCCGACCGACCAGGAGCAGTCGCTGTTCGCCGGCGAAAGATCGCGCTACCTCGTGGTCTATCCCTTCACGAAGTCGACGGACTGGTACCTGCTCGCGAAGGAGGCGCGCCAGGGCGTCATGAACGAGCACATGCGGGTCGGGCACGACTACCCCGCGGTGCGCCAGCTGCTTGCGTACTCGTTCGGGCTCGATTCACAGGACTTCGTCGTCGCCTACGAGATGGACGACCTCGTCGAGTTCGGCGACCTGGTTCGCGCCCTGCGCTCGACCGAGAGCCGCCGCTCGACCGTCAGCGACACGCCGATCCTGCTCGGCGTCCACCGCCCGATGGCCGAGATCCTGGCCATGCTCGGGGCCGCCTGATGCAGGCGACGATCGCGGGCCTGCGGATGGCCGAGCTCGTCGAGCGGGCCGAGCAGCTCTTTCCGGGCGGCGTCAACAGCCCGGTCCGGGCATTCCGGTCGGTCGGGCGTCCGCCGCTGATCCTGGAACGCGGCGACGGGCCGTATGTCTGGGACGCCGATGGACGGCGCTACATCGACTTCATCGGCGGCTGGGGACCGGCGATCCTCGGCCACGCCCATCCGGCGGTCGCGCAGGCCGTGGCGCGGACCATGGAGCACGGTCTCGCATTCGGCGCGACGCATCCGCTCGAGATCGAGCTGGGGGAGGCGATTCGCATCGCGATGCCGTCGATCGAGCGACTCCGGTTCACCTCGTCGGGAACCGAGGCCGTGATGAGCGCGCTGCGTGTCGCGCGGGCCGCTACGGGCCGCGATCTCGTCGTGAAGTTTGCCGGTGCTTACCACGGCCACGCCGACAGCCTCCTCGTCGAAGCGGGCTCGGGCGCCGCGACTCAGGCGATCTCCGGGAGCGCCGGCGTCTCGGCGATGGTCGCCGCCTCGACGATGGTCCTGCCCTACAACGACCTGACCTCGGTCACCCTCGCGTTCGCCGAGCATGCTGGCCGGATCGCGGCGGTGATCGTCGAGCCGGTCGCTGCGAACACCGGCGTCATCGCCCCGGTCCCAGGCTTCCTGGAGCACCTCCGCGAGACCACCCGCGCCGACGGCTCCCTCCTCATCTTCGACGAGGTGATCACCGGCTTCCGCCTCGGGCGTGGCGGGGCGCAGGCACGGTTCGCGGTCCACCCGGACCTGACGACGCTCGGCAAGATCATCGGCGGCGGGATGCCGATCGGGGCGTACGGCGGCCGGACCGATCTGATGGAGCTCGTTGCGCCGGCGGGGCCCGTGTACCAGGCGGGAACGCTGGCCGGGCACCCGCTCGCGATGGCCGCCGGCCTCGCGATGCTCGCCGAGCTGGCACCGGAGCGTTATGTTGAACTCGAGGAACGGGCATCCAACCTGGCCGACGGCGTCGCCCGCGCTGCTGCGCAGGCCGACCGGCGGGTCGCGGTCGCCCGGGTCGGATCGCTTCTGACCGTCTTCTTCAGCCCGATCGCGCCGATCGACGCGGCGGATGCGCTCGAGAGCGATCGGGTCGCGTTCGGCCGCTTCTTCCGAGCGATGCTCGATCACGGCGTCCTCCTGCCGCCCTCGCCGTTCGAGGCCTGGTTCCTGTCGATGAGCCACGGCGGCGACGTCATCGAGGCCACGATCGCCGCCGCAACAGCCGCCTTCCGGGAGTCCGCCCCGTGACCGACCGCTTTCTTGGCGCGTGCCGTCGCGAGCCCGTCGACGCGACGCCCGTCTGGTTCATGCGCCAGGCCGGCCGGTCGTTCGCGGCCTACCGCAAGCTCCGCGAGCGGTACGGAATCCTCGAACTCGCCAAGACGCCCGACCTGTGCGCGGAGGTCACCCTCATGCCGGTTCGCGAGCTCGGCGTCGACGCCGCGGTGCTGTTCGCGGACATCATGCTGCCCCTTGAGCCGATGGGCGTCGGGCTCCGGATCGAGCCGGAGGTCGGGCCGATCATCGACCGGCCGATCCGGTCGGCGGCCGACGTCGCCGCGCTCCGGCCGTTCGATCCCGCCGAGGTCTCGTTCACGGGCGACGCCATCCGGCTCGTCCGCTCCGAGCTCGCGGGCCGGGCCGGCGTCATCGGGTTCTCCGGAGCCCCGTTCACCCTCGCGTGCTACCTCATCGAAGGGCGCCCGTCACGCGATTTCGCGATCGCCAAGGCGTTCATGTACCGCGAGCCCGCGGCGTGGCACGAGTTGATGCGGCGGCTCTCCACCATGATTGTCGCGTACCTCCGGGCGCAGGTCGCAGCAGGAGCCGACGTCGTCCAGCTGTTCGATAGCTGGGTCGGCGGGCTGGGGCCGCGCGACTACCGGGAGTTCGTCCAGCCGCACGTGCGGACGATCTTCGACGGCCTGCGCGACGTGCCGACGATCCATTTTGGAACCGGCACCGCGGCGCTGCTCGAGGCGATGGCAGATGCGGGCGGCTGGGTCATCGGGCTCGACCACCGGGTGTCGCTTGCCGAGGGCTGGCGGCGGGTCGGTTACGACAAGGGCGTCCAGGGCAACCTCGACTCGGCCCGGCTCCTGGCCGGATGGGAGGCGACGAAGACGGGCGCGCTGGCGGTCCTCGAGGAGGCGGATGGCAGAGCCGGCCACGTGTTCAATCTCGGTCATGGTGTCCTGCCGCAGACCGACACGGACGTGCTTCGCCGGCTGGTCGATCTCGTCCACGAGACGACCGCGCGGACGGGCGTGTCCGCCGCCGCGGCGACCGCATCGTGACCAGGCTCCCGATGAGCATGAGCGCCGGGCGTGGCGTCCTGTTGATGACCTATGGCTCCCCGGCGTCCCTGGACCGGGAGGACATCCGGGCGTACCTCGCCGCCGTCCGCGGTGGTCGCGAGCCCGATCCAGAGCTCGTCGACGAGTTCACCCGGCGATACCGGGCAATCGGCGGCTCGCCGCTGATCGGGATCACGCGCGACCAGGCAGTGGCGCTCGAGCGCGCGATCGCCATGCCCGTCGAGATCGGGATGCGGTTCTCGGAACCGACGATCCGCGACGGGCTCGAGGCCCTGGCGGATCGCGCGGTTCAGGACGTCACTGCGATCGTGCTCTCGCCGCAGTACTCGCCGCTCCTGATGAGCGGCTACGGGACGGCGATCGATGATGCAGTGGGCTGTCTCGGGGCCGATGCCCCGGTCGTGCGAGTCGCCGGGGCGTGGCACGACCAGCCGGCGTTCATCGCAGCGATCGCCGGACGGATCTGCGCCGCGCTCGATCGCCTGTCGGCCGACGAGCGAGCGAATGTTCGCGTCCTCATGACCGCGCACAGCCTGCCGCGCCACGTGGCCGACCGGGATCCGAGCTACCTCGGGCAGCTGCGCGACACCGCTGAAGCCGTCGCCGCGGCCGCCAGCCTTGGCAGTGACCGCTGGACCTTTTGCTGGCAGAGCGCCGGCCACGAGCCCGGCGAGTGGATGAAGCCCGACTTTGCGGACCTGATGCCGGAGATCGGCCGCTCGCCGATGCCGGCGGTGATCGTGGCGCCCGTCCAGTTCCTCGCCGATCATCTCGAGATCCTGTACGACGTGGACATCGGGGCCCGCGAGCAGGCAGAGGCCAACGGGGTCCGCTTCGCGCGGATCGAGTCGCTGAACGCGGATGCCGGCCTGATCGCCGCGCTGGCCGCGGTGACCGCGGCCCCCTCGGCTGCGACGGCCGATGCCGCGGAGCCGGTATTCCGGCCGATCCTGAGCCGTCTCACTTCGCGCCCGGGCGCTCGGCGGAAGAGTCGCCGGTCCGACGGCCCCTGACAGGGGCGTGGGTTCGCTCGTTGTGACCATCGAATGCAGGAAGCGCTGATCAGTGCGGCGGTCGCCGTCGGCGTCGCCACGATCTTGACGCTCGTCGCGGGACGACGGCCGTTGCCGTTCGCCGCGCGCATCGGAGCGCTCGTTCCCGTCGGGATCGCCTTCGCCGCCGGCTGGCCGACGGTCGTCGTGGCGACGATGTCTCTGATCGCTGTGGCGACAATGATGATGCCCCGCCCGTGGTTCGCGATTGGAGCGTGGCTCGTCGCGGCGCTGAGCGTCTGCTTCGGCCTTTACGCCGTGTATCTGACCCGATCGGTATTCCTCTTGGGATCCGACCCATGGTCGATCCTGCTTGGCACCTGCCTGCTTGTGCTCGAGCTCGCTGCGATGGCGTTGCTCCTCGGCAGCGCCTTCGAGATGATCGACGCGATCTGCGGGCCCGACGTCACGCCCGACCGTCCGCCCGATCCAGAGCGATGGCCGGTCGTGTGCCTCCAGGTGCCGAGCTACAACGAGCCACCCGATCTTGTCATCGAGACCATCGCGTCGCTCATCGCGCTCGACTATCCGGCCCTCCGGATCCAGGTCATCGACAACAACACCACCGACGAGGCGCTCTGGAGCCCGCTCGAGCTGGAGTGCCGCCGCCTTCATGAGCTGGGTCACGCGATCGCGTTCGCCCACCTCCCCGAATGGCCCGGCTACAAGGGCGGGGCCCTGAACTGGGGCCGGGAGCATCTTGCTGCCGATGTGGAGGTCGTCGGCGTCGTCGACGCTGACTACGTGGTCGAGCCCGGATGGCTGCGCGCAACCACGCCGTTCTTCGGGGATCCGTCCGTGGCGTTCGTCCAGACGCCGCAGGACTACCGGGAATGGGAAAGTTCGTCGTTCTACCGGGCCTGCTACGTCGGCTTCGCCTACTTCTTCAAGGTCGGGATGGTCAGCCGAGCGCGCCGGAACGCGATCATCTTCGCCGGGACGATGGGCCTGTTCCGCCGCGCTGTCCTCGACGCGGTCGGCGGTTGGGACGAGCGGATCATCACCGAGGACGCCGAGATCAGCCTGCGCGTTCTGGCCCGCGGTCATCGGTCGGTCTACCTTCCGACGCCGTATGGCCGCGGCATCATGCCCCTGACGTACGAAAGCCTCCGCAAGCAGCGGTTCCGCTGGGCGTTCGGCGGGATCCAGATCCTCCGCAAGCATCGGCGAACCCTGCTCGGGCGGCACTCGGGCCTCACGCTCGCCCAGCGTTATGACCATCTGATGGGCGGGCTGTGGTGGTTCAACGACGCGCTGACCTTCGGGTTCACGATCTTCGTCGGAGCGGCGGCGATCGGGGCGATCACCGGCCGGCCGTTCGTGATCCAGCGGCTCACCGGGATCGGCATCGTTCTGCCGGTCGCCCTGATCCTCGTCAACCTCGTCCGGTATCTGTGGGCGCTCCGAGTGACGACCGGCGCATCACCACCGCTTGCCCTTGCCGCGTTGCGCGTCAACCTCTCGCTTTCGTGGGTGATCGCGCTTGCCTGCGTCCGGGGCCTGACCCAGGAACGTGGTGTGTTTCTGCGCACGCCGAAGTTCGCGGGCGCACCGGCGATCCGTGAGCTGCGCCTCGTATGGGTCGAAGCGGCGATCGGATCCCTGGCCGTCCTGCTGGTCGCCGGCGTGCTCGCGACCGCCTCGTTCAGCCCCGTCGGGCTGGTTCTCGCTGCCCTCCTCGTATGGCCGGCGTTCATCTACGGGTCGGCTGTCGCGTTCGCTTTGGGCGACCCCGCCAGGGCACCCCTGGCCGATGTTCTTCGCGCCAAAGCTCGCTTGGAGATCGCGCCGCGGGTCAGCCGCGCGGCTCGCTCGCGGCCTGCTCGGGCCGGCGCGTTTGTCGCCGGACTGGGCACCGTCCTTCTGGCCGTGGCACTTGCGGCCGAGCGTGACCGACCGGCGATCGCCGACCTTCCGTTCCACGAGCCACCGGCCGGCCCAGCAATCGCCGCCCGACCGTCCGAAGCCGCAGCGCTGACGCCCGAGCCGACGGGATCGGCTGGCCCGGGCTCCTCGCCCCGGACGGCAAGTCCGGAAACCATTCCGTCCGGCGGCCCAGGATTCGCTGGGGCGTCGCCTCCGCGGGGAAGTCTGGGGCCAACCGCGGTCCCGGCTCCGACGTTTGGTCCAACACCCGCCCCAATTCCCCGGCCGACGTCAGCGCCGACTCTCGTTCCCACTTCCGCTCCGACGCCTGGTCCCACGCCCGCGCCAAGTCCGCGGCCCACGCCGCCGGTGCCGGTGCCGGTGCCGACGCCCGCGCCGCACCCGACCCCGTCGATTCCGCCCCATCCATCGCCGACAAGGCCGTAGCACCGGGCAAGGCTGTAGCACCGGGCAAAGCCGGGATCAGGCCCGCGCCGGGCGGCCCTGTTGTTTCCGGGGGAGCAGTGGCAGAGTGGCCGGTGCGACCCGAGGGGCGACGGCCGGTCCCACCAGCTCGAGCATCGCGTCCGGGCCCTGGGGGCGGCCGAGCAGGAAGCCCTGGCCCATCGAGCAGCCCATTGCGCGCAAGCGCTCAAGCTCGCGCTCGGTCTCGATCCCCTCGGCGATCGTCGACATCCCCAGGGCCTGCCCGATCTCGACGACCGCGCCCGCGACGCCCGGCCCCGCATCGGGATCGTCGAGCGGCGTCACGAATGATCGGTCGATCTTGATGTGGTTGACCGGGAACTGCTGGAGGTAGGCCAGCGACGAATAGCCGGTGCCGAAGTCGTCGATCGAGATCTGGACGCCGAGCGCCCGGATCGTATGGAGGCGCTCCATGACCGCGACCACGTCCTGGATGAGGAGGCTCTCGGTGACTTCCAGCGTCAGCCAGCCGGGCGCGGCCCCCGCCTGCGCAAGGGCGGACTGGACCACCCACGGCAGCTGCGGATCGGCCAGCTGGGATGCCGAGAGGTTGACCGAGACGCGTGGGACGCGGTTTGGCGCGCGATCGGCCCAGCGCGCGACCTCGAGACAGGCCGCCCGCAGGACCCAGGTTCCGATCGCATCGATCATGCCCGTCTCCTCGGCAAGCGCGATGAATTCGCTCGGGCCAAGGCGGCCACGGGTCGGATGATCCCAGCGGATGAGCGCCTCGGCCCCCACCAGGTCGCGGGTCGCAAGGTCGACGATGGGCTGATAGTCGAGGACGAGTTGAGCAGTGCCGATCGCCGCCCGGAGGTCGGACTCGAGCTCGAACCGCCCTTCGAGCGCCTCCTGCATCGACGTCTCGAAGACGACCGCGCGGTCGGGTCCCTGCTGCCGCGCCGCCGACAGCGCGACGTCGGCGTTCCGGATGAGATCTCCGGCATTGGTGACCGAGGCGCTGTCGTCGCTCACGGCGATGCCGACGCTGACCGTGAGCTGGACCGTCGTCCCACCGAGATTCATCGGGGCGCGGAGCGAGGTCCGGATCCGGTCGGCGACCAGCGTGGCATCGGCGACCGTGGCCGCACCATCGAGCAGGATGGCGAACTCGTCGCCGCCGACCCTGGCGCAGGTGTCGGCCGGGCGGAGACATGCGATCGTTCTGGAGCTCGCCTCCTTGAGCAGGAGGTCGCCGACCGGGTGCCCGAGGCTGTCGTTGAGCCGCTTGAAGCCGTCGAGGTCCAGCACCAGGATCGCCGTTCGGTCGTCGGTCCGGTGGGAGGTCGCCATCGCCCGGTCCAGTCGATCGCGGAACAGCGCGCGATTCGGGAGGTCGGTCAACAGGTCGTGGAATGCGACCTGGCTCAATTGCTGCTTGAGCGCCTTGCGCTCGCGAACGTCGCGCGACGTCAGGACGATCTTTCCGACCGTCGGATCGTCGAGCAGGTTGGCCGCGATCGTCTCGACCTCCTGCCACGTTCCGTTGCCTCCCCACAGGCGCCACTCGACCGGGCCGACCGGCCGGCGCGCGGCCGAGTCCGCGACGAGTTGCTGAATTCGTGCGACGTCCTCGGCGTGCGCCAGTCGCGTCACCGGGTGACCAAGCACCGCGGCGCTCTGGACGCCGAAGACGCGGGCGACACCGGATGAGGCGTACGCGACGATTCCGCTGGCGTCGACCAGAAGGATCGCGTCGGATGTATGCGTCTCGAGGGTCCGGTAGCGAGCCTCGGAGGTTCGGCGAACACCGTCGGCGAGAAGCTGCCCGTTCTCGCGCTGGACGAACTCCTGGCGAAGCAGGACGAGCAGGCTGAGGACGACGGAGCCGTAGATGAGGCCGCTGATCGTGTCATCGACGGTGCCCTGGGCTGCTCCGATGAGGACTCCGAACCCGGCCAGCAGCCCCGCGTACGGGAGGGAGATGAACCAGCGGCTCGTGCCCTGCGAGTCCTCTCCAACTCGCCTCTCGCGCGGGTGCGCCTGCAGGTAGCCAGCAAGGGCGATTGCCAATGTCGAGCTGAAGTAGGCGATGTCCGTCCACCGATCGTCGGGCAGGGACGCGAGCGTCAACTCGCCATACGCGGCGTCGGCAATGAACATCAGGCCCAAGCCGATCACGAGGGCGACGAGCGCTCGGGATTCGATGCCCTCGGGGCGCCGCAGCGCGATCGTCGCCATCCCGAACAGGAGCACGAGGTCGCCGATCGGATAGCCCATGGTCAGCACCGCGGTGAACGCGTCCGGCTGCACGGCGTGCGTCGCCGGCAGGAACATGCCGTGCCAGATGACCATGCCGCCGCCGATGACGACGATCCCGGAATCGATCGCGAGGCGGATCGCCTCGCGCTTGGCAAGGGTCGGTGACGGGAACAGCAGCAGCGCGGCGACGACGATCGGATAGAACGCCACGTAGCTGACGTCGGCGGCCGACGGGAACGGGTTCTGGCCCTGGACGATCGCGATCCAGGCCCACAGCCCGTGGCCGACCGCATAGACGACCATGGCAACGGCGATCAGCGCCCACGCCAGCCGGACTCGACGGACGTCCATCGCGAGCGCAGCCCGTGCGACGAGCACCGCCGCGACGAGGTCGACCAGCGGAGCGGCGTAGCTGGTGACGGCTCGCTGGGTGTCGGCATTGGCTCCGCCGACGACCAGCCAGCCCGCGATGACGCCGACACTCGCGAACGCGATCGCGACGAGTGCTCCATCGCGCCGGATCGTCATGGCGAAGTTGGGCTCAACGGACCCTCCGAGGTGACGTGGAATGGCCCGACGCCAGCGATCGCGAGGTGCCGAGATCACCATGACGCCCTGCCCGAGGCGCGCGCATCCGGAGCGTCGTCCCGGGGCCACGATCCATTCAGGTCGGTCCGGCTAGTGCAGTTGGGGGAGAGCTGGCAGCCACGCGGCCCTGCCGTGGCGTCCCCGGGGACGACCCGTTACCCGGCCAATCTGTCCGCGCGGCGCGCGTGCGAGGACCGAGGAATCAGGCCAGGGCGCGCTTCGCCTGCTCGAACTGCTCCTGAGTGATCTCGCCGCGCGCGAAACGGGCTCGCAGGATGTCCGTCGGCGTCGATGCGACCGAGGCGTTTGTTCCGGGTCGATGGACGACCATCCAGACGGACACGATGACCGCCGCTGCGATGATCGCCATCCCGACGACCATCATCCAGCCGTTTGTTCCCGCGAAGTCCCAGCCGTACATCATCTTGTTCACCTCTCGATCACGAGGATGCTGGGGCTGAGCCCATCCGGCGCGGGCCATCGGACCCGGTGACGACGGGCCGTTCAGCCCGAACGCCAGGCGCGGTCAGGACGAAGGTGGACCCGACGCAGCAGCTGCGCATTGGCGGCAACCACGATCGTCGAGACGCTCATGACGATCGCCCCAACGGCCATCGGCAGGTCCAATCCCCAGGGAACGAGCAGGCCCGCCGCGACCGGGATCGCGATGAGGTTGTAGCCGGTGGCCCAGACGAGGTTCTGGACCATCTTCGTGTAGGTCGCTCGTGACAGGTTGATGGCGCCGACTACGTCACGCGGGTCGCTCCGCACCAGGACGATGCCGGCCGACTCGACGGCGACGTCCGTTCCGGCGCCGATCGCGATCCCGACATCGGCCGTGGCCAGGGCCGGCGCGTCGTTGACGCCGTCACCGACCATCGCGACCTTCCGGCCGCCTTCCTGGAAGCGTTTGACCGCGGCGGCCTTGTCGCCGGGCAGCACCTGCGCCGCGACCTCGTCGATGCCGAGCCGGCGGGCGACCGAGTCGGCCACCGCCTGGCTGTCGCCGGTGATCATCGCCACCTTGATGCCGAGATCGTGCAACGACTTGATGGCTTCCGCGGACTCGGGCCGCACTTCGTCCTCGACGGCGAGGGCGCCGAGGAACGTGCCGTCCGCCACGACGTGGAGCACGGTCATCCCGTCGGCGGCCCACGCATCTGTGGTCGCCGCGAGGTCAGGCGTCGGCTGCAAGGTCAGGTCGGAGAGCAGGCGAGGGCCGCCGATCTGGACCAGGCGACCGGCGACCGTCGCCCGGGCGCCACGGCCGGCCATGGCCTCGAATCCCTCGGCAGTCGGCACGATGACGTTGCGATCGGCAGCACCGCGAACGATCGCCCGGGCCAGCGGATGCTCAGAGTCGCCCTCCACCGCGGCGGCTAGCCCGACGAGTTCGGACTCATCGATGCCCGGAGCGGTGGCGACCGCTGCCAGCACCGGCTCGCCCTTCGTGAGCGTCCCGGTCTTGTCGAAGATCACGACGTTGAGTTGGCGCGCTCGCTCGAGCGCCAGCCGGTCCTTGACGAGGAGGCCGTTGCGGGCACCGAGCGACGTGGAGATCGCGATGACCAGCGGGATGGCGAGACCAAGGGCGTGAGGGCAGGCGATGACGAGGACCGTAGCCGTCCGGACGAGCGCTCCCTCTGGGTCGCCCTGGATCCACCAGAACACGAGCGTGACGATCCCGGAGACGAGGGCGACGTAGAAGAGGATCGCAGCGGCTCGATCGGCAAGTGCCTGGGCTCGCGACGCCGACGCTTGGGCTGTCGCGACGAGCCGCATGATCCCCGATAGCGCGGTGTCCTCGCCGACGGCGCCTACCGTGACTCGAAGGCTCCCGCCGGCGGCGACCGAGCCGGCGATCACCTTGTCGCCCGCGGCCTTGGCGACCGTGGCCGACTCGCCGGTGATGATCGACTCATCGACGTCGGCCGTTCCGTCGGCGACTGTGCCATCGACCGGGACGCGTGCGCCCGGACGGACCAGGACGACATCGCCGACGGTCAGCGCGGCGAGCGGCACCGTCTCGGAACCGTCAGGCGTGAGGCGCTCGGCTTCGTCTGGGAGCAGAGCCGCGAGGGCTGCGAGCGCACCCTGGGCCTGGGCGATGGAGCGCATCTCGAGCCAGTGCCCGAGAAGCATGATCGTGATGAGGGTCGCCAGCTCCCACCAGATCTCGACCTCGAAGAGACGTAGTGTCCCGGCCCACGAGGTGACGAAGGCGACCACGATCGCCAGCGAGATCAGGGTCATCATCCCCGGCTGGCGATCGCGGACCTCGGGGACCGCCCCGCGGATGAACACGAAACCGCCGTAGAAGAAGACGATCGTGCCCAGGATGGCTGGGATCAGCGTGGACCCGGGGAAGGTCGGCGCCGTGTAGCCGAGCCAGGCCTGTGGGTCAGGGCTCCAGATGATGACCGGCAGGGTCAGCGCCAGGCTCAGCCAGAACTTGTCGCGAAACATCGCGACCGAATGGCCAGCGTGGCGGTCATGGCCGGCGGCGCGCATGTGCTGGTCACCGGCCGGATCGTGTTCGAGACCGGCCACGGCGGGGAGCTCGGCGGCATCCGGGCCGGGGTGCTCTTGATGATCCATGCGCCTAGTGTTCCGCTTGAGCGGGTGCCGCGCGCCGGACCAGTGGGCCGACGTACACGTCAGGTGGGGTTCGGGATCGTGACTCGCTCGCCCACGGACCGGTCCGATGCGATACCAGGCGGCTGGAAGCGGCGCAGCCGAAGGGCGTTCGAGACCACCGTGACCGACGAGAGGGCCATCGCCGCGGCCGCGAAGATCGGATCGAGGAGCATCCCCGTGAAGGGATAGAGCGCACCCATGGCGACCGGGATGAGAATGATGTTGTACGCAAACGCCCAGAACAGGTTCTGGCGGATGTTCCCCATCGTCGCCCGTGACAGCGCGATCGCGGTGACGAGGCCGCGCAGGTCGCCCGACATCAGAGTCACGCCTGCCGACTCCATGGCCACGTCGGTGCCGGTGCCCATGGCGATCCCGACGTCGGCCGAGGCCAGGGCGGGGGCGTCGTTGATGCCGTCGCCGACCATCGCCACGAGCTGGCCCTCGACCTGGAGCTCGTTGACCGCGGCCGCCTTGCCTTCGGGCCGGATGTCGGCAAGGACCTGATCGATGCCGACCGCTCGGCCAATCGCCTCGGCGGTGCGCTTGTTGTCGCCGGTGAGCATGACGACCCGGAGTTCGAGGCGGTGGAGCTCAGCCACTGCGGCAACGGAGCCGGGCTTCAGGGTGTCCGCGACGGCGACGACTGCGGCGACATGTCCGTCGATCGCGACGAAGACCGGGGTCTTGCCATCGGCCGCGAGCGCATCCGCGGCGGCCGTCAGCGACGAGACGTCGACCTGGAGGAAGCCGGGCCGACCGATCCGGACGCGGTGCCCGTCGACGACCGCCGCGATCCCACCACCGGCGGTGGCGACAAACTCGGATGCTGCCGCGACCGTGAGGCCGCGGGTCTCGACGGCCTCGCGGACGATGGCGTCGGCCAGGGGATGCTCGGAGAGCCGCTCGGCCGCGGCCACCAGGGCGAGAACTTCGTCCTCCGCCGGTGCGCGCTCGGTACGGACGATGTCGGTGACCCGCGGCCTGCCCTCGGTCAGTGTGCCGGTCTTGTCGAGGACGACGGTGCGGACCGACCCCAACCGCTCGAGGGCTTCGGCGTTACGGAAGAGGACACCGGCTTCGGCGCCCTTCCCGGTTCCGACCATGATCGAGGTCGGCGTTGCGAGACCGAGCGCGCACGGGCAGGCGATGATCAGGACCGCGACGGTGTTCAGCAACGCCAGGTTGAAGGCCGGGGCCGGGCCGAATAGGAACCAGACGACAAAGGTCAGGGTCGCCAACCCGAGGACCGCGGGCACGAAGTATCCCGTGATGAGATCGGCCAGACGCTGGATGGGCGCACGCGAACCCTGGGCCTCCGAGACGAGGCGGATGATCTTCGCAAGCACGGTGCCTGCGCCGACGCGGGTGGCCCGAAAGGTCAAGGTGCCGGTGGTGTTCAGGGTCCCGCCGATGACCAGGTCTTCGACGTGCATGGAGACGGGCAGGCTCTCGCCCGTGATCATGCTCTCGTCGACACCCGAGGCGCCGTCGGTGACTACCCCGTCGACGGCGATCGTCTCGCCCGGTCGAACCCGGACGACGTCCCCAACACGGACGTCCCCGACCGGCAGATCGACTTCCGACCCGTCCCGGAGCACCCGCGCCGTGCGCGGAGCGAGATTGATCAGGCGACGGATCGCGTCCGAGGTGTGGCTGCGGGCCCGCGCCTCGAGGAACCGCCCGAGAAGGATGAGGGTGACGATCGCCGCGGCCGTGTCGAAGTAGAGGGGAAGCGCCGCGCCGTCCATCCCGAGCCCGGCTGCCCGGAAGAAGGATGGGAAGACGATCGTGGCGACCGAGTAGGCGTAGGCGGCGGAGGTGCCGACGGCGATGAGCGTGTTCATGTCGGTAGCTCGGTGACGGAGGGCCTTCCACGCGCCGACGTAGAACGGCCAGCCCGCCCAGAATTGGACTGGCGTGGCCATGCCGAGCTGGAAGAGCGGGTCGTTCAGGAACGCCGGCAGGAAGGGCGCGAAGGTCATGCGTGCGAGGCCAAGCAGGAGCGGCACCGTGAGCACAGCCGCGACCGTGACCCGACGGCGCAGCGCGGCGACGTGGCGGACGCCGGCCTCGTCGCGCTCCGTCCGGGCCTCGGCGACCGCGGCAAGGTCCCGGTCGTCGGTACCGGTCGCCGCCTGCTCGAGGAGTGCGACATAGCCCGCCGCATCGACCGCCGCCGCGAGGTCGCCGACCGTCACCTGGGCCGGGTCAAAGCGGACGGTTGCGGACTCGGATGCCAGGTTGACATTGGCATCATCGACGCCCTCGACCTTCTGGAGGAAGCGGGTGATCCGGTTGACGCATGACGCGCAGGTCATCCCCTCGATGGGGAAGGACACGGTGGCTGGGTTCGGTGTGGTCAAGGTTGAATACTCCCTGGGAGTATTATCGCAGGCGCAGCCATTCGCCGCAAGCGGCCCATTGGTTTGTTCCTGTGGGGCCGAATGGCCCGTTGTGCGGCCTCGAGGCGGTCCCGGCATCGGGTTCGGCCTCATCTCGGGCGGGACCAGCTCAGATGGCAGGAGCGGCGGCCTTCAAACTCCCCCGGCGTCGAGCGCTGTGCTCCGAACTCATGATCCCGCGGACGAATCGGCCGAGTCAGAGCCAATCAGGTGCTCTGGCCTACGGCGTGATGACCGGCCCTCGATGCACCGTCTTGCGGACCCACGGCCTCGGCGCTTACGCCATTTGCGGAATTGGTTTCCGGATCAGCTCCGCGATGGAGTCCCCTTCGGGCTGGACCAGCTCGGCGATGCGCTCCCGGTTTACCTCCGCGACGATGATCTGGCCGATCTCGGTCCGCACGACCGTGAAGACGCCGAGCCGCTGCATCCGCTCCGTCTGGGACCGGTTGTCCTCGGTCGGCGTGAGGTAGTGCAGCGAGCTGGCACGGTAGCGATGGATCAGGAAGATCTGGACGAGCGTCATCAACCGCCGCCTGCGGATGGAAGTGGCAGTGTTCTGATCACGGATGGAGAGGATGCTCCGACCCCGTCGGTCCACGATGCTGGCGAAGATGACGTTAGCTAGAGGCTGATTCGCGTCATCGAGGACTCGAAGTTCTAGGAGGTCCGATCCCGCTGTGTGAGGACGCAGCTCGACGCGGATCCTCCCGGGACGATCCCACTCGGTTGCCCATGTCGCGAGCCATCCCTCGAGCAGCTTCGTCGGCACTTCGGTCTGAACAAGATGCTGATGCTGTGTGGAGCCCTTCCCCATCGCCTTCGTCGCCGCCGTCCGCCCCGAAGCAGCCATCAGGGCCGCGTCCAGTCGGTCGCCGCCGACGAGGGACTGCGGCGTCCGGTATGGAGACTCGAGCAGCCGGAACCTGCGCTGGAGGCGGGCCAGGGCGAGCATCCCATCCTCTCGCAACGCCGTGGCGAACTCCTCGGCTCCGAGGCCGTCAATCTGGTGGCCGCCGTAGGTGATGAAGTTGAAGACGAAGCCGAGCTCGCCGAGATCCACAGGGAAGCGCCGCATCTCGTCGTCGCTCAGCCCGGTGGTGTCCCAGTTGAACGACGGCGAGAGGTTGTACGCCAGCATCTTGTCCGGATACTCGGCATGGATCGCCTGCGCGAATCGACGCGCGTCCTCGAGATCAGCCGTCTTCGTTTCCATCCACAGCAGGTCGGCAAAC
>JBBRSJ010000007.1:0-138697 GCA_038245515.1 Candidatus Limnocylindrales bacterium
CCAGGAGCCGTCGGCCGAACGGCGTCAGCTTGGCCGTACGATGGAGCATGAGAGCCCTCCGTCGGAATGGAGCTTCGACAACCCCATACCGAGCACGAGGGCTCTCAACTTGTCAACAACGTCAGTGGGAACGACACCTAGGCTCGCCGGGTCGGCCACGTCGCGCCGTGCAGCTACGCCTGAACAAGCACTTTCGGTGGACGTCGGAAGGTGACCTGCCACCGCCTTTTGTCTCGTGGATGTCTCTCGGAGCCGTCCGACTCGGCTCGCAGACTCGCCAAGGGGTGTGTGCCAGCACCGGTATGCGGGCGACTCCCATAGGCAGATTGTGACTCCACCGACGCGTCTGCGCGAACTTCCAAGGGCGACGAGGTCGAGGGTGGACTGTTTCGGGCGAGTCTGGCGACGGCAAGGCGAGCGACGCGGGAGGGCACTCGCTGATCGCCTTGCCCACCGTATCGGGCGCGGCCATCGTGGTAGGGTCGCAGCCTGACGGTCAGGGTAGGGACGATGACCCTCCTGCGACGCTCGACGGTTGGAACTTGAAGTGGAAGGAGCCTCGCATGCGCTTTATCCAGCAGCAAGGGTTCAGCGTCAAGGCCGGAAAGGTCGGGGCGTTTCAGACCTGGGTGACCGCCAATGAGAAGCGCCTCCGAGATGCCTATCCCGACGGAGCGTCTCTACTCGGAATCTATGCCGCGGTGTTCACCTCGGAGAAAAACGCGGGTAACTTCTACAGCCTCGAGCAGGTCGACAGTTACGGGGCGCTCGACACCCTCGCTGCCCTTGCCAAGGACCCCGCCAGCGAACTCGCCAAAGTCCAGGCGGAGTTCATTCCGTTTCTCGATCTCGCGAACTACGACGCGCCGGGGAGCAAGATGCTCCTCAAGGCCGTGGCGGACGCGACGGTCTTCGACGACCAAGCCTGAGTCGCCTCGGTCGTCGCCTGATCCAGCAAATCACCATCGCCCCGGAGCCCGTGAGCGTGGCTGCGGGAGTTCTTCGACGAGGCTAGATAAGCTCCGGACTAGCACCCTCCAACAGCCCCCAACATTCGAAACGCTCGCCGGGCGCTACCCCGGCAATCCAGCCCGGCGAAGCGCGTTTCCGAGCTCAGCGTTCTTGGCGGCATCCACGTAGCGCGTGGATCGAATTGCGGGGCCCACGGTGAGTTGTGGATCGAGCTCGCGCAGCCGATCCACCTCAGCCATGGCTTCTGGATGGCGGCCGAGGCTGGCCAGAGCCGCCGCGTGGAGCACGTGGGGCATCGTGAACTTCGGATTTGATTGGCTCGCCCGGCCCGCCGCGATGGCTGCGTCCTCAAAGCGTCCGGCGCCAAAGTGGGCGTAGGCGAGTCCGACCGTAAGGCAGATACAGGAGGGGATCAAGCGGGCTGAGGCGTATCGACCGTTCGGCCTGCTCAACGGCGGTCGCGGCGTCGCCATTCCAGGCCTGAACGATCGAACTGAAACCGAGCGCGAGCGCCGATGAGGGCGACAGAGCGAATGATCGCTCGAACGCATCCGTCGCCGTCGCGAAGTCGCTTTCCACGACGGCGACCACGAACGCAGCGGTGGCGAGCGCCGCGGCGTCGTCCCCGCCCTCGGCGATGGCCCTGCGAGCGTGATGGATCGCGGCTCGTTTCGTTTCCTCTTGCAGGCCGCCGCGCAGATATCGCTGCTCGTGGCACCAGGCGACGATCGCGTGGGCGGCGGCGTAATCGGGCTCCAGCTCGATCGCCTGCTCGAGCAACGACAGTGCCCGGTCGGCGTTCTCGGGCATCGCCGTGAAGGCCAAAGGAAGCGCTCGGAGATAGAGATCGTACGCATCGAGGCTGTCGGGACGTTTCCGCTTGGCGCGCTCGATCTCGGCTTGGCGGAGCGTCGGCTCGATGACACCCACCACGCTGCTCGTGATCTCGTCCTGGACTGTAAAGATGTCGTCAAGCGCGCGGTCATAGCGGTCTGCCCAGATGTGCGTGCCGCTTGAGGCGTCGATCAGTTGAGCGCCGATGCGGACGCGGTTCGCCGACTTCCGCACGCTGCCTTCGAGAACGTAGCGGATGCCGAGCTGACGGCCGCCCTCCTTCGCGTCGATGGCCTTGCCCTTGTAGGCGAAGCTCGAGTTGCGGGCGATGACGAAGATCCACTTGATGCGCGACAGGCCAGTGATGATGTCCTCGACGATTCCGTCGGCGAAGTAGTCCTGGTCAGGATCGCCGGTCAGGTTTGTAAAGGGCAGCACGGCAATCGATGGCTTGTCAGGCAGCGACATGGTCGCTCCCGCGCCCGGCGGCTCCGGAACCCGCACCCCGCTGGCGACGGCTGCTTCATCGGCCTCATGGGCCGCCGCACCATCGCGGACCAGTGCCCACAGCCGCCACTCACCGGGAACGCCCTTGAGCTGGTGCAGTCCTCGATCTTCAAATTCGAGGCCTGACCCGACGACCACCTCGCGGAGCGTGCCCGACACGAGGACTTCGTCTGGCCCCGCCGCGGACATCACTCGGCTGGCGATGTGCACGGCCAGCCCGCCCACGTTCTGACCGGCCGCCTCGACCTCTCCAGTATGCAAACCGGCCCGTACCGATACGCCGAGCTCGGCGACAGCAGACGCAATCGCGTCCGCGGTGCGAACCCCTTGGGTGGGATGATCAAACGTGGCGAAGAACCCATCTCCCGCGGTGTCGACCTCTCGACCTCCGAAAACGGCGGAGCTCCTGGCGCACGGCAGCATGGTGCGCAGCCAGGAGGTCTCGCCAGGCCCGGTCACCCAGGGTTGCAGCTCGCTCGGTGGATCGGACGATGTCGGTGAACAGCATGGTCACCAAGAATCTGCCTGGCGACCGACGGGGTCGAAACACGGTTGTCTGATCGAGCTAGGGGTATCCCTCGGGCGGGGAGCCGAGGACCTTCATAGCGTATCGCCCGGCTACAGGGCGATGTTGGCGACGATCACGTCGGCGACCAGCCACCAGGCGTTGGCGACCCGCGTGCTCGCGAACCGCACAATAATCGACACGCCATCGCCCGCCGTCCGCGCGCTCAACTGGCCAATCCCTACACCGCTCAGGGCCTCGATGGTCCCAAAGCACGTGCGTTGCCAACTTCGCCACCCCCGAGGTGATTCGTGCTCAGGAACCACCCATAACTCCTTCGCGCTGCGATTGCGACTTGGCCTACACCCGATCCAATCACCTTCTGATGATCGGGCCTCGTCCGACCTGATCTGGTCCGCTACCTACGACGCTCCGGCAACGTGACCGTTACTTCCGAGACCAGGGCCGGTAGTCGCCTACCTGGCCTTCGCCTCGAGATCCTTGATCTTGGTCGTCGGCCGACTCACCCGCCTCCGGGCGGGGATCGGACGTCTACCCGCGGCGCGACCGTGACGGATGCGCTGCACGGATATGGTTGGGTGGCGATCCTGCTCTGCCACCCGATCACGTAGTTCCCAGGGCCAGGCAAGGTCGTGACTGCCCCCGTGAAACCTGCATCGCTCCAGATGCCCGCCACCTGATTCCTGTGCTTCCCGACAAGCTGTGGCGCCGCCAGAACGCAAGACGTCGGTCGTGGGACTGGCCGAGGAGTCGGGCTTGGCGTCTGCGCGGGCGGAGGCGTGGGGACACGCGACGGCGTGGGCGTGCCACTGCCTGGTGCGGCGGACTGGGTCCGACCGCGCGGTTCGGCGATCGAAGCGCTCGACCTGACGGCCGACGCGGTCGGGATGGCGGCGACGTCCGGGACGGACGATTGTCGCGACGGCTTGCGACTCGCGGAGGCGTTCGTCGCGGCGGCCGGCGATCCGATGACACCCTCAACGCCTCCGGTCGGACGGAACGCCAGTCCGAGGCCGAGGGCGAGTCCGGAGAATGCGAGGACGACAGTTCCAGCGATGATCGGCGCGCGCCAATCCGAGCGCCTTCGACTCGGCGCACGTTCGCCCCTGGATGCGCCGCCGACGGCGGCAGCGATCGGGGTCGCGCAGCCGGGACAGGCACCGGCCGAGCGGACCCAACACCGGTCACAGGCATGAACACCGCAGGATGTGCACCTCGAGAGCCCGATGGCCGGGAGGGGCGCATTCTCGTGGAGCGGCTGCCCGCAGCGTTCGCAGAAGCGCAGGTTCGGGCCGCCCTGTGGCGTCGGAATCCGATATGCGGATTGGCCCAGGTCCGAGGAAGGCGGCGCACCAGCTGGAGGGTTTGGTGGTCCCGTCCAGCCATTCGGCTGATCTGATGGTCCGCGCGCTTCGAGTCGGATTACTGCGCGCCGCCGTCCCGCGGCAGATTCCACGAGGACAACCGTACACCGCTCACGTCCGCCCGGCGCGGTTCAGGCACCATTGTCGATCAACGCGCCGAGCGTGAGCGCCGTGTGGCCGGCCGACCTCGCGGTCAGGGACGGATCCAGACAAACGCCCTGCTAGGCATGGAACAGGGTGTGAGCCCCGAGCCCGTGCGATTAGTGGTCTGACAACCGCGAACGCGGCAGAAGGCCCGCCTCAGCGGTGAGACGGGCCCTCGATCATGACCAGCGGAAGATGGCCGCTCAGCCGGCCCCACCGGTGCTCTTGGTCGGGTTGCACGAGGTCCCGGGCTGCAGCCCGAGGGTCGTGAGGAAGTCACGCGTGGCCTTCGGGATCTGGCCCCACGACTGGGCATGGCTCGGAACGCCCTTGGTGGGGGCGGGCAGGCGGGTCCCGTCGCCGTTGTCCGTGAAGAACTGGAGGTCCTCCTGCCCGGAGTAGGCGCAGACGGACCGGGCGTGGAGGCCTGTGCCCCACTTGCTTCCGTCGACGTGCAGGAGCTTGCCGTTGCCGGTGACTTCACCGGCCATCACGGCGCCTGCACTCAGGCTGACGAGCAGGGCCGCGGCACAAAAGGCCTGGACAAAGCGACGAGTCATTCGGGGTCCTCCTCGGGCGCGAGGTCGGTCTCGCCATTGGCATTCGACACGCGTCGGGCGACCGTTCACAAGGACGCCGTGCCGCGGAACTCCCCCGAGGCTCCCACCACCTCTTCCGTTTGCCGGACCATCTTGCACCTCGACTGGGTAGCCGTGAGCCGCGCCGGCGGAATGTGGTGCCGATCGGCACCGCTCATGCACATCTTCCAGAAGCGCGCTTGGCGCGATTGCCAAACTGCTTAGAGCTCGATCGTTTTCGTCGTCGAGGCACGACTCAAACGGAGTACCGGGCCCGAGTTGTCCACCTGGGGCGGAGTCTCCGGCTTCCATTGACATCGAAGGACGCAAATCGCATGCTCGACCACCCCGGCTTGCTGCGAGGACGAGGCCATGCGCCGATCGAAGGCGGCTACGATCGGAGCGATCATTGCGGTGGCGGCGCTCATGGCGCCGATCGTCAGCGCGGGGACCTCGGGGCGCGGGCCGCGAGAGAGCAGCAGGTCGTTCGCCAGTGTCGGCACTCGAATCACCGAGCCGCTGGCACCGCGCGCCCATCCTGGCGCCGCAGCGCCGAGTCTTGGCCCGGGCCCAAGCTGGCGGGCGCTCGACCCGCTGGTGCTGGCCGAGGCCAAGGCGGCCGCCGCGAATACGAATGCCCGAAAGAACGACTTCGCGATCGGGGCGAGTCCCACGAGCCGAACGGTGACGAAGGGCACGGGTACCACCTATACGGTGACCACGACCGTCACCCGCGGAAGCGCCCAGACTGTGACCTTCTCGCTGGCCGGGCTTCCGGCCGGGGCCACCGGTACGTTCAGCCCGGCATCGGTCAGCGCCGGCAACAGCGCGACCCTCACCATTGCGATTAGCACGACGACCCCGTCGGCGACGTTCTCCCTCACGATCACCGGCACCGGGTCCTCGGCAACCCACCGCACGACGGTGAGTCTGACGGTCATCGCGCCTCCCACCAACGACTTCTCGATCGCTGCGAGCCCGACCAGCCAGAGCGTCGTCCAGGGCTCGGGTACCGCCTACACCGTGAGCACCGCCGTCACGTCCGGGAGCGCCCAGACGGTGGCGCTCGCACTCAGCGGACTACCGAGCGGGGTGACCGGGACCTTCAACCCGGCGTCGGTGACCGCCGGCAGCAGCTCGACCCTCACCGTGACGACGAACGTCGCCACGCCGCCGGGCACGTCAAACCTGACGATCACCGGGACCGGGTCGACGGCCACGCACGTGACCACGGTGAGCCTGACGGTGACCGCGGCGTCATCGGGCGGGCCGACGGTCGGCCTGACCTGGAATGGCGAAGCCCAGGGCGGGCTGGCGCCGCCCGACCCCACCGGAGCGATTGGGCCGTCCGCCTACATCGAGCTCATCAACCTGCGCTACGGCATCTTCGACCGCCAGAATCTCGCATCGCCGAGCGTTCCTGCGCTGATCACCGATGGTGACCTCGGGGCGTTGACGGGGTTCCCGGTGAACGAGCTCAGCGACCCCCAGATCGTGTGGGATCCGAGTGCCCAGCGGTTCTATTACCTGGCCCTCGATGTCACCTACGACACCTTCGCGTTTGGCTACAGCACGAGTGCGAACCCTCGGAGCAGCGCCGACTTCTGCAAGTACCGGGTCAATTTCGGCTATTACCCGAGTCTCCCGGACTATCCCAAGCTCGCCGTGAGCAGGGATTTCGTTCTCGTCGGCGCCAACGTCTTCGGGATCTTCGGGACGTACCAGGGCTCGGACGTGGACTGGTTCGTCAAGCCATCCGCCACCGCCTGCCCGGGATCGTTGGGTGCCGGCGGCGTGTTCAGCGGGTTGCGCAACACGGACGGGTCGTTCACGTCTACCCCAGTCCCGGCGGTCAACGCGGACCCGACCTCCACCGGCTGGGTCCTGGGTTCGGTGGACCCGGGCGCGGGGAGTGGATCGATGTTGACCGCGTTCGCCGTCACCAAGAATGGTTCGGGCGCGGCGGTGATCAGCGCCCCGAGCGCCGTGCCGGTCCCCGCCTACTCTGTGCCGCCGGCGGCACCGCAACCGGGCACCACGGCCACGATCGATACCCTCGATACGCGACTCAAGCACGCGGTTGCCGGCATCGATCCGCGGCTGGGCAAGACGGCCGTCTGGACGTCCCACACCGTGTTCGGGGGCGCGGGCGCGGAGGAACGCTGGTACGAGGTCAGTGTGGATGGAACGCCGGCGCTCGCTCAGTCCGGCACGGCGACCTCGCCCGACCTTTACGTATTCAACGGCGGAATCTCGCCGGACAGGGCCAACGACGGGGCCACGGGTGCCTACGGCAGCGACATGGTCTTGGGCTTCAACACCTCGGCTGCCGCATCCTCAGCGTACCCGGCGGTCCAGATGATCTCCAAGCAGGGCTCGGCGGGGCAGTCCGGATTCGTGCTGATTCAGCAATCGCTCGGTGCGAATGTCGACTTCAGCTGTTCACCCACCTGCCGTTGGGGCGACTACTCGGGAGCCACCCCGGATCCGCTCGCCAGTGCGGGCGGCCAGGTCTGGCTCTCGGGCGAATGGAACCTCCCCGCAACAAACGGAAGCGCAACGGTCTGGCAGACCTGGAACTGGGCTGCAAAACCCTGACCCTGCCTAAGGCCCGCCGCCGCACTCGCTGCTCGAGACCTCGACGCCAAGTGGATACGATGACCGCGGCCCTGAGGGGTCGTGGTTTTGTGGGTCGAGGCAGCGAACCGATCCGCTCGGTCTGATCTCGGTTGGCGCTCGCCGCGGCGAGGTTCAGCGCCTGTCCCGATGCTTGCTCTCTATTGGGACCTGATGGCAGGCGACGGTAGTCACAGGTTCCCCGTTCGCGAACCGCACAATAATCGACACGCCGGCGTTGGTCTGGTTCATGCGGGGCGACCGCCTGGCTACCCCGCTTAGAGCCTCAAGACTCCCAAAGCACGTGCGTTGCCAACTACGCCACACTCCGAGGGATTCGTCCTGCGCCGCGGTCCATTCTAGGGCCCTGACCGACGGCCTCCTCGCGGCGTGCGGCGACGACGAACTTGATGCGGTTGGCGATCGGGGCACTCGACTGGCGAGCGAGGTCCGGGACGTCCTGCCGCGGTGGCCGCAGTGGCCGCAATGGCCGCAACGGGCGGCGTACGATGTCCCGACTCGCCCCAAGGAGCGCCATGGACTCGGTCGACGCCGCAGCGATCCCGCTCTTCGCCGTCCTCGGGCCGAGAGACCGCGAGCGCGTACTGAAATTCGCGAAGCGGCGGACGTACCAGCCGGGCGACGTCGTCGTCCACGAGGGCGACCAGTCGCTGAACCTCTATGTCGTCGCGTCCGGTCATGCCCGAGTCGAGCGGGCGGACCGCGGCGTGGTCGGGCACATCAAGGTCGGCGACTTCTTCGGCGAACTCGGCCTGATCGAGGACCATGAGCGGACCGCGACGGTCATCGCCGAGGACGAGCTGACGTGTGTCCTCCTGCCGGCATGGGAGTTCCGCTCCCTGCTCAAGGAGCATCCGGTGATGGCGGTGCCGATGCTCCACGCGCTGATCGCGCGAATCCACGGGGTCGAGCACCACCCCGGCTGACGCTGATCGCAAGGCCAGCCGTAGCCGGACTCCAAGGCCGACGCCGAGCCACGGCACCGGCCAAATTCGTTCGCGCGTCGCGGAACAGTCGGTGGGGCTGGCGCGTCACACGAACGACGCCGGGCGATCACTGGCAGGCTGATCGATCGCCCGGCGTCACCATGCCCGCGAGTCGGCAGCGCCCCGGCATTGCAGCTACACTCGCCCGCGATGGCCGAGCGTTCCGTGCGCGATCCGTCCGCGCCCCCGCTCCGGGCGCGGTTTGCCGCCGACCCCGCGAATCCGATTGACTCCTTCGAGCCTGCCCCAGCGACCAGGAGATGGACCGCGCCTGAACCCGAGCCGCGACGGGCGCGCGGCAGCGACCTTCGGCGGGCGCAAGCCAGGGACTCCCAACACGCCCGTGACACCGGTCAGGCCCGGCCCGTCGAGGTGGGACGGACGACGCCGGCCAGTCTTCCGTCCGACCGCCGCCGGTTAGTCGCGGCCATCGCCTCGGCGGTCGTGCCCGGTCTCGGGCAGGCCGTGAACGGGCGCCTCCGACCGGCGCTCGTGCTCGGGGTGCCGGCTCTCATCATCCTGGTCGCGGGCCTGTTGTTCGCCCAGTCCGACCGGCCATCGATGCTCGTCGCGCGACTCGTGGCGCCGCCGATCCTCGGATTTCTACTCCTGCTCAACGTCGCGATCCTGACCTGGCGCGGCGTCGCCGTCGTTCATGCCTTTGCCGATCGACGGTATCCCGGTCGGCCCGGCCGGCTCGGCGCCGTCGGGCTGGCGGCGCTCCTTGTAGCGACGGTCGCGCCGCATCTCGCCGCCTGGAGCTACGGGACGGCGGCCCAGACCATGTTCGGCCAGATCTTTGCCGGTTCGTCCGTCCGTTCGGTTTCGGCGGGCCCCGGCACGACCGAGCGGCTCAACGTGCTGCTGATCGGCGTCGACGCTGCACCGGGCCGGACCGAAGCCCTGACCGACTCGCTGATCGTCGTCTCGCTCGATCCAGTTGGACGGACCGTGTCGATGGTCTCGATCCCGCGCGACCTCGCGAGCGTCCCGCTCGGCGACGGCAACGTCTTCGGCCCGAAGATCAACTCGCTGATGAGCTGGGCCGGCAGCCACCCGAAGGAGTTCCCGAAGGGCGGCGTGGGGACCCTCGAGGGCGCGATCGGCGCCCTGCTCGGGATCCCGATCCACGCGTACGCGTCCGTCGACCTGACCGGCTTCGCGGCCATGGTCGACGCGGTCGGCGGCGTCGACATCAACGTCAGGAAGGCGCTCGCGGACCCGATCTACCCGCGCCTCGACGGCACCCGGGGCTGGTCGGTCCAGCCCGGGCTTCATCACTTCAATGGCACCGACGCCTTGGCCTACGCCCGGATCCGCAAGGCCGCCGGCGAGAGCGACTTCACCCGGGCGGCGCGCCAGCAGGAGGTCCTCGTCGCGCTCCGCAACCAGGCGGTGAGCGCGGGCATCCTGTTCAACCTGCCACGGCTCCTTGACGCGATCGGGTCGACCGTCCGGACCGACCTGTCGCAGGACCGGCTGCCCGAGCTCGCGGCCCTCGCCGAGCAGATCGGGGGGGCGTCGACGATGAAACTGGTCCTCGGCGGGCCGATGATCAAGTCGGGCGGGTCGACCCAGTACGGATCGACCTTCGTCCCCGTACCGGCCCGGATCCGGGAGATGGTGAAGATCGTGTTCGGCCCGCCCGGCGGCGACCCGACCTGGCCGCCGGTCCCCAAGGCGAGCCCCGAGCCGCCCGGCGGCGATCGCGGCGGATCCGCCGCGTCGGGAGCTCCTCCGACCGAGTGATCGGGTGACCGATCGGGCACGGGTCGGGCTCGGTCCCGCGCCCGGTCAGAACCCGAGCCCGCGAAGGATCGGCGTCATCCGCCGGGCCGCCCGGCCGCGGTGCGATACGGCGTGCTTCTCCGCGGCCGACCACTGCCCGAACGTCCGGCCACCGGGCAGCTCGGCCGCGGGCTCGAAGATCGGGTCGTAGCCGAATCCGCCGCCGCCGCGAGGCTCGCTAGCGATCCGGCCGCGGGTCGTGCCACGGACCATCCGGATCGGAACGGCATCGTCCGGCCCGGCGCCGGCTTCGGGCAGCGCAAGGGCGAGGACGCACACGTACCGGGCGCCGCGCCGCTCGGGCGGCAGGCCGTCGACGGCGGCGAGGAGCTTCGCGTTGTTCTCGCCATCGGTCGCGTTCGGGCCGGCGTAGCGCCGGGTCCGGACGCCGGGCTCGCCGCCGAGCGCCTCGACCTCGACCCCGGAGTCGTCGGCCAGGGTCGGCAGGCCCGAACGCCGGGCGCCGAAGCGGGCCTTGATCCGGGCATTGGTCTCGAACGTCTGGCCGGTCTCGGCTGGCTCATCGGCGATGCCGAGGTCGTCGAGGCTGACCAGCTCGGCCCGATCCAGGGCGAGCAATTCACGCAGCTCGGCGAGCTTGTGCGCCGAGTGCGTGGCGACGAGAAGCCGCGGGCGATCCGTCATCGAGCCCGTGGGCCCGCCACTCGGCCGTCGTTCGATGCGCCGCACGCAAACTGCGCGCCTGTCGTGACGGCCCTCACCGCCGGACGGCGGCCAGGATCTCAGCCTGGGCGACGAACAGGCGCTCCAGCCCGGACGTGGCGAGGTCCATCAGCCCGTCCATCGCGGCTCGATCGAAGGGCTTGCCCTCGGCCGTCCCCTGGACCTCGACGAACGTGCCCGCGTCGGTGCCGACAACGTTGAAGTCGACGTCCGCCCGGGAATCCTCGCTGTAGTCGAGATCGAGGAGCGCCTCGCCGCCGACCAGCCCCACGCTGATCGCGGCGACCTTCGCGACGAGGTGGCGATCGAAGCCGTAGGTCGTCATCGCCGCCGCGAGCGCCACGTAGCCGCCGGTGATCGACGCCGTCCGCGTTCCGCCATCTGCCTGGAGAACGTCGCAATCGACGGTGATGGTCCGTTCGCCGAGCTTGGTCAGGTCGACGGCATCACGGAGCGACCGGCCGATCAGCCGCTGGATCTCATGGGTCCGCCCGCCGATCCGGCCCTTGACCGACTCGCGGTCGGTCCGTTCGGCGGTCGCCCGCGGCAGCATCGAGTATTCGGCTGTCACCCAGCCGGTGCCCTTACCCCGGAGGTGCGGCGGGACGCGGTCGGCGATCGTCGCCGCGCACAGCACCCGGGTGTCGCCGAAATGGACGATGCACGAGCCTTCGGCCCATTTCTGGACGCCGAGCTCGAACGACACCGGGCGAAGCTGATGAGGGAGCCGGCCATCGGCCCGGACCTGGGGGCGGTTGCCGATCATCGGACAATCTCCTTTGCGACGGCCGGGGCCGCCTTGTCGACGGCGGAGGCCGCCGCCTTCTCTTCGGTCTTGGCGGTGTCCCACAGGGCATCGAGCTGCTCGAAGGTGAGGTCGCGGAAGGCGACATCGCGCTCACGGGCCTGGCGCTCGACGCTGGCGAACCGGCGCCGGAACTTGTCGTTGGCAGCGCGCAGGGCGGCCTCCGCCTCGATGCCCTGCCAGCGAGCGACGTTCACGAGGACGAACAGCAAGTCGCCGTATTCCTCGGCTCGCTCGGCCGCCGTGGCGGCAGCTCGCAGCTCCGCGAGCTCCTCGAGCACCTTGTCGAGGACGCCCTCGACGTTCGGCCATTCGTAGCCGATGTTGGCGGCCCGCTCCTGGATCTCCTGGCTCGCGGCAAGAGCCGGCAGGATCCGGCTCACGCCGTCGAGCGCGCCCTTGGGCGGCGGGGCCACGGCCGTTGCGCCGGCGTCGCTCGTCGCGCTCGCTCGCTCGTCGGCCTTGATCCGCTCCCATTGGCGGTTCACGTCGCTCGCGGTCCGCGCCTCCGCATCGCCGAAGACGTGTGGATGGCGACGAACGATCTTCGAGGAGATCGCCGCGTTCACATCGGTCAGATCGAAGACGCCCTCCTCGGCCGCGAGCTGGGCATGGAGCACGACCTGGAGGAGGAGGTCGCCGAGCTCCTCGGCGAGGGCCGGGGTCGCCCCGTTGCCAAGCGCGTCGTAGACCTCGTACGCCTCCTCGAGGAGATGGTTCCGGAGCGTTTCGTGCGTCTGCTCGCGGTCCCACGGGCAGCCGTCCGGAAGCCGCAGCCGGTGCGAGATCCAGGGCATCGCCCAGGGGCTCGCGACGGCCAGCTCCGGCGCCACCGGCCCGAGGTAGATCGGCGCATCGAGGGTCGCGGCGGTCACGGCGTCGACCGTCAGCCCGGTCGCCGCCCCGAATCGCCCGACCGTGTGGTCGGCCGGGTAGAGCCGGCGGAGGAGCGCGACCGGATCCGCGCCGCCCGGCCCGTGCCGGCCGGGGAGGGCCGGACCCGCGGTCGACGGGCGGTCCGCGGCGCTCGACGCCAGGCGCAGCAGCGCGGCCGGCACGATCAGCGCGGGCCGGGACGGCTCGAGCGGCGTCGCGGTCAGGTGCTCGGCGGCGATGACCTGGAGCCCGGCCGCGAGATCGAGGCCCCAGCGAAGGCGCGCTTCTGCGACGAGCGCGTCAAGCACCGCGATCGCCTCGTCAGCCGCCGAGGATGTCGCGCGTGATCTTGGCCGCGGCCTTCTGGCCGGCGTACCAGTTGCCGAAGGCGCTCGCCTTGATCGTCGTGAGCTGGTCGGCGTCCGGCACCGCGGTTCGCTCGTCGGTGACCTTGAACAGGTAGAGCCCGTCGTTGGGCACGTCGATGACATCCGTGAACGAGCCCTTGGGCGTCGCAAGGAGCGGGGTCGTGATTCGGTCGTCGAGCTGGCCCTTCGCGACCCAGCCGATGTCCCCGCCGATGCCGGCCTTCGGGCCGTCCGAGAAGTCGCCCACGAGCTGGCTGAAGTCGGTCCCGGCCGTCGTGGCCTGGGTCCGCAGCTTCACCATCTCGGCGGAGTCCGGCGGGCCGTACATCACCTGGACGACGTGCCAGCCGAAGGAGCTCTTGAACGGCGGGAGGAGGTCGCCGGGCTTGACCCCGGCCTTGAAGATCGCCGCGAGGAAGGCCGGGTCGACCTGGCCGTCCGGCTCGAAGTACGGCAGCTTGCCGCCGCTGCCATCGACGCCGAGGTCCTGCGTCTCGTCGCTCTCCTTGCGGGCGAGGATGTCGAACTGCCTGGGGTCGGCCTTGATCGCGTCGTATGCCTTCTGGGCGGACTGCTGGGCGGTGGCCCACGAGGGGTCGGTGGCCGCGATCTTCGAGGCTCCCTGGGGGTCGTGCTTCGGCGAGTAGAGGATGTGGCGGACCTTCAGAGCGGCATCCGTCGGCGGCGTCTGAGGCGCCCGGATGTACAGCTCCTGGACCTTGCGCTGGGGGCCCGAGACGCTCGCGTCGGCGACGATCTTGTCGCCGAGCGCCGTCCGGATCGCCTCACTCATGATCGCGGCTCGGTACGACTCCTGGGAGATCTTCGCGTCGGCGAGCTTCTGGTCCCAGGCCGCGTCGACCTTGGCCGGCACGATCTCCGTGACGAGGCCGATCCTGTAGACCCCGTCGGCGCCGAGGATGACATCCGTGACGCCGTTGACCGGCAGCTTGAAGAGGGCGGCCTCCCAGTCCGGGTCCTCCGATGCGTTCGTGTCGATGAAGCCGAGATCGCCGCCGGTCGTCTTCGACGCGTCGGTCGAGACCGACTTGGCCACGTCGGCGAAGGCCTTGCCGGCCTTGATCGACGCGAGAGCGTCGTCGGCCTTCTTCTTCGCATCGGCCTTCTGGGCGTCGGTCGGGACGGTCGTACCCGAGTTCACCGCCGGCCTGGCCGCGATCAGCCAGATGTGGCGCTCTTCCTTGCGGGTCTTGTCCTCGGCGACCCTTTGTTCGAGCTGGGCGGGCGTGATCGTGACGCCCAGGTCGGCGGCGAGCTTCGCCTGGATCCGGGTGTCGATCAGCTTCTCGATGACGGTCGTCGTGAAGGCACCGTTCGTGTCGTCGGCCTGCTGGGTGATCGCGCTGGTCCTGGACTGGGCCTGCGCCGCGGTCAGGCGGCCGGCCGACAGCTCCTCCTGGACCCGCGTTTCGAGCTGATTGAGCCGGAACTGCTCGACCAGGTAGCGCTCGCGGAACTGGTCCTTGGTGATCGTCTGGCCGTCGACAGTCGCGGCGGCCGCGAGGTGGGCGTTGTACCAGGTCGTCGCGCCGACGACGATGAGGATCAGGACGGCAAGGACGACCGTGATGCCGAACGCGAGGTTCATGTAGAAGGTCCGGCGATTCGGATCGCGGGACGTTCGGCCCCGGTCGACGGGCCTGACTCGGAAGGTCATGGGGGCATGCGGTCCTGATCGGGAAGGATGGAAGCGGCATGGCCGCCGGACGGGCCGGTATCGTACCGTACCCGGCGCCCGAGCCCGGCCGGCACGATGGCCCGGTCAGCGCGCCTGCGCGATCAGCTCTTCGACCAGCTCGACGTAGGCCGGCGCCTGCGCCTCCCACGATGCGACTCGGACGACCTCGAGCGTGCGCGCGACACCATCGGCCCGGCTGGCGGCGTCATCGATCAGCGTCCCGATGGCGGCCGCCAGCGTCGCCGGATCGCCCGGGTCGTAGGTCGCGATCGTGCCGGGCGGGAAGGTCGCCACGACCAGCGGCAGCCGGGTCGCGACGACCGGCTTGCCCATCGCCGCGTACTCGAACAGCTTCGTCGAGAGGCTGACGTCGGTGAACGGATCGCGGCGGGTCGGGGCGAGGCCGATGTCGGACCGCGCGATCGCGCCCGGCACGTCCTCGATCGGGATCCGGCCATGGAACGTCACCCGGTCGGCGAGGCCGAGGCTGGCCACCCGGTCGCGCAGACCCGGCTCCGCGTCGCCCCGGCCGTAAACGTCGAACGCGAACGTGAGGTCCGGCCGATCCGCGGCGAGCCGGCCGAGCGCGTCGAGCGCCACTTCGAGCTCGTAGGTGGGCGTCAGTGCCCCGGCATATACGAAGCGGACCACGCCGTCTGCGGCGAACGATCGGGCCGGCCAGGCGGCCGGGTCAAACCGGGCGAGCGACGCGCTGTTCGGGACGACGTGGACCTTCGCCGCCGGCACGCCGAGACCGACCAGCCGGGTTGCCAGCATCGGGTTGACCGTGACGACGGCGGTCGAGATCGCGATCGAAAGGCGCTCCTGGACGACCAGCAGGCGATGGGCGAGCGGGTTCGAGGCGCTCGGGAAGCGGCTGCGGAAGAACTCGGGCATCGCCTCGTGGAGGTCGAGCAGGAGCGGGACGCGGGCGAGTCGGAGCGGCAGCGCGGCGAACGCGAGGAAGTCCGGCAGGCTGTGGACCTGGACGAGGTCGTACCGGCGCCGGCGGTGGGCGCGGGCGAGGGCCCAGCCCGCCCGGACGACGAAGGACAGGTACTCGCGGAGGTAGACCCCGATCCCGGCGCCCTGGTGGCGCTGGACGCCAAGCCGCCGGACGGCCACGCCGTCGACGGTATCCAAGGCGGCGTCCTCGACGCGACGGAGCCCGATGACGTCGACCGCGTGGCCCGCGGCGACGAGCGCCTCGGCCTCGCGGCGAACCCGGGGGTCCTCGTCGTAATAGGCGTGGACGACCATCGCGATCCGGCGGCGCGGCTCCGGTTCGCCGATCTTCGGCCGGGCCGGCTCCACGACCGCGAGCCGGCCGCCGCCGAGCGGCTCGTTCAGCTCGCGCTCCAGCCGGCCCCGAGGCGGAGGACGCCGCGCGGCCGGAGGGTCCGCCCCGCGGAGCTGTTGACGGTATCGACGACGAGATCCGCGTCGCGATAGACACGATCAAGGTCGACTGCGCGGTGGGAGGTGACGATGACGATGGCGTCACTCCCGGCGAGGAGCCCGTCGAGCGGGACGGACGACAGGCTCTCGCCGCCGGCGTCGCGGAACGTCGGGACGTGCGGGTCGTGGTAGGCGATCCTGGCGCCGCGCTCGCGCAGGCCCGCGATCACGTCGGCCGCCGGCGAGTTCCGCGCGTCGCGGACGTTCGGCTTGAAAGCCACGCCGAGGATGCCGACCTGGGCGCCCTTGAGGGCCCGGCCACGATCGTTCAGGGCCTCGGCCGTGAGGTCGACGACATGGCGCGGCATCGCGTAGTTGATGTCGCCCGCGAGCTCGACGAAGCGATCGACGAAATCGAACTCGCGGGCGCGCCAGGCGAGGTAGTAGGGGTCGACCGGGATGCAATGGCCGCCGACGCCCGGCCCGGGCGTGAACCGCATGAACCCGAAGGGCTTCGTGGCCGCGGCGTCGATGACCTCCCAGACGTCGATCCCCATCCGCTCGCAGAGGAGGGCGAGCTGGTTGACGAGAGCGATGTTGACGTTGCGGAAGACGTTCTCGAGCAGCTTCGCGAGCTCGGCCGCGTCCGGCGACGACAGCTCCCGGACGTCGTCGTTGATCAGCCGCAGCAGGGCCGCCGCCCGGGCCGTCCCCGCCGGGGACGTGGCACCGACGAGACGGGGCACGCCCTTCGAGGCCGACGCCGGATCGCCCGGGTTCACCCGCTCCGGCGCGAAGGCGAGATCGAAGTCCGTTCCGGCGCGGAGCCCGGACCGCTCCAGCTCCTCGCGGAACGGGCCGCTTGTCGTGCCCGGGAAGGTCGTCGACTGGAGGATGACGAGCTGGCCCTTGCGGAGGTGCTCTCGGATCAGGCCGGCCGCGCTGAGGACAGGGCCGAGGTCGGGGTCCTTCGACTTCGTGATCGGGGTCGGGACGCAGACGACGATGACGTCGGCGGTGGCGATCGAGGCCGCCGCCGGCTCGACCACCGTGAGACCATGTTCAAGAGCTGCGGTGAGCCGGTCGTCGGGGATGTCGTCGATCGGTGAGCGGCCCTCGGCCAGTTCGGTGACCCGGTGGCTGCTCGCGTCGATTCCCGCGACGGTGAGGCCGGCCTCGACAAACGAGATCGCGAGCGGGAGGCCCACGTATCCCAGCCCGATGATCGCGACGCTCGAATCGTTGCTCACGCGTGCCTCCGGGTGGACCGCCGGCGACGTCGGGACGCCGGGCGGGTCGCTGGCGGAGAGGATAGCCCGTCGGCCCGGCCGCCCGGCTCGACGGCGGTGGCGAGCGTCCCGCAGGGCACCAGCGGTCGCTCCGTGGGCACGACTCGGGCAGGCGCGGGATCGCCGCCCTGCGTGCTACCCTCCGACCGCATGTCCACCACCGCGCCCGACACCGTCGGCCTCCAGGTTGCCCGCCGGCGGGGCTCCGTCGGCTGGCTCGAGCTGATGCGCCAGGGCATCGCGGACATCCTGAGCCGGCGCCGGCTGATTCGCTACCTGGTCGGCGCCGACCTCAAGCGGACCCACGCCGACACGGTGATCGGCCAGCTCTGGTGGATCCTCGACCCGATCCTCCAGGTCGTCGTGTACTTCCTCGTCTTCGACCTGATCTTTCAGCGCAAGACGCCGGACTTCCTCCTGTTCCTGATGGCCGCGATCCTCCCCTGGAAGTGGTTCGGCACGATCCTCAACGACTCGATGGGCTCGGTCGTGAGCCGCCAGGGCCTGATCCGCCAGATCCCGTTCCCGAAGATCGTCCTGCCGACCTCGGCCGTCCTGGCCGGCACGGTCAGCTTCGCAATCGGGCTGACCTCGATCGTGGTCGTGTACCCGCTCTACCTGTCGCGCCTCACGCCGTGGGTCCTGCTCGTGCCGGTGATCGCGTTCGTCCAGCTGATCTTCTCGCTGGCCGTGGCGATGGTCCTGGCGGCCGCGAATGCCTTCTACCGCGACGTCTCGAACGTCACCCAGCACATCCTGCGGCTGCTCTTCTACCTGTCACCGATCCTCTACACCATCGACGACCTGCCCTCGAGCCACCTGATCCGGCTGCTGTACGGGCTGAACCCCTTTGCCGTCCTGATGTCGGCCTACCGGAGCGTCCTGTGGGGCACGAAGACCGGACCCGGGACGGCCCCCGACTTCGTCGGCCTGGGCGTCCTCCTGATCGTGTCGTTCGTGCTCCTCGGCTTCGCCATCGCCCTGTTCAAGCGCGTCGAGCCGGCCCTGGCCCGAATCCTGTGACGTTCGTCCCGGACGTGACCGGCGCCGTGCGCGGCCCGCTCGTCCCAACCGATGAGGAGCCGGCGATCGAGGTCGAGAACCTCGGGGTCCGCTACGACCTGCGGCTGACCCGGCGGACGACGATCAAGGGCTCGCTGTCGGGGATGTTCCGCGAGAAGCCGGCGGCCTCGACCCACTTCTGGGCGCTCCGCCACCTGAGCTTCAAGGTCGCCCACGGCGAGTCGCTCGCGGTCCTCGGCCCGAACGGCGCTGGCAAGAGCACGCTCCTCCTGGCGCTGGCAGGCATCCTCGACCCGTCCGAGGGCCTCGTCGACGTCCACGGCAGCGTCTCGACCTTGCTGACGCTCGGCGCCGGTTTCGAGATGGAGCTGACCGGTCGCGACAACATCGACCTCGCCGCGGCCTTCCTCGGGATCGACCATCGGCTGATGGCCGATCTGACGCCCGAAATCATCGCCTTCGCCGACATCGGCGCCTTCATCGACGCGCCGGTGAAGACCTACTCGACCGGCATGCGGGCTCGCCTCGGGTTCGCGATCGCGACCTCGGTCACCCCCGACATCCTCCTCCTCGACGAGGTCCTCGGGACGGGCGACCAGATCTTCCGGAATAAGAGCCAGAAGCGGATCCACGACCTCATGGATGGGGCGAAGGCGATCATCCTCGTGACCCACGATCTCAACACGGTCGCGGAGTACTGCAACCGGGCGATCCTCATCGAGCAGGGCACCTTGATCCACGTGGGGTCACCCCAGGAGACCGTGGACGTCTACCGCCATCGGGCCGAGGAGCGGAAGCTGCTCGCCGATCAGGCCGGCGGCCGCTTCACCGGCGACGAGTAGCCGCGCCCGACGCTACGGTGTCGTCGAGGTGTCGGCGGGAGCCGGCGCGCGCCGCAGCAGGTACCCGCCGCGCCCCGACCGCTTCTCGGTGTTGAGCCGGCCGACCTCGCCCGCCATCCGTTCGACGTCCGCCGGCCCGTAGGCAGAAGCCGCCGGGTCGACGAACCACGAGCCTGGCTCGAAGGTCGCGAGGTCTCGGGCGATCTGTTCGCTGCCGATGATCTCGGCCGGCGAGGAGTCGTGGAAGGCCTTGAACACCTGGAGTCCGAGCCTGGCCGCGATCGCCTCCATGCCCCCGCTCGACAGGACCACCAGGTGGCGCGGTGCGTCGAGCTCCCACCAGTCGGCCCCGAACCGCTCCCAGAACCAGGACCCTGCGATCGGGGTTCGGATCAGGATGCGGCCGCCGGGGCGGAGCAGCCTGCTCGCCGCGCCAAGGGTCGCCGCGGGGTCGCGGACGTGTTCGAACGAGTGATGAAACATGATCAGGTCGAAGGTGCCTTCGACGTCCTCCAGCTCGCGCTTCTGGACGCGAACCCCGTGGTGCACGAAGTCGCCGTCGACGAACGGGTCGGCCCCCAGCAGGTGTCGGAAGCCGAGCTGCCGCAGGCTGCACAGGCGCGCCGGGACGCGGCCACACCCGACGTCGAGGATCCGATCGGAGAAGCTCCGGATCCCGAACCGCGGAATCAGTGGCTTGGCGATCGCGAGGTCCGGTGGATCGCCGACGAGCCGGGCGGCCAGCGAGCTGATCCGTCCACCCCGCCGGAACAGGACGGGTCGCAGGCGAGCCATCGTCAGCATCCGGCGAATCGCGTTGCCCGGGGCGGGGTGGGCGGCCGCGACGCGCGCGTAGTACCTGCTCGGGTAGAACGGGCTCAGGTCTGCCGGAGGATCAGCGAGCCAAAGGGTGGCGCACGCGCCGCACTCGCGATATGCGAACGGCTCGCGCGTGCCGAACATCATCTCGCGGGCAGGAATCTCGCCCGGCGCCGCCAGGGAGCCGCAGGCCGGACAGCGATTGCCCGACTCCGACTCGACCCGCGCGCTCAGTGGCGCTGCCGAGATCAGGGCGAGCCCGCCAGGCCGCGGACGGTCCGGGCCAGCCACGGGACGACTGCGGCGGTCGCCTCGTCCCAGGTCGCCGGGAGGGCGACGTCACCCGGCGGGACCCGATCGCCCGCGACAAGCGCGACGGCTTCGCGGAGGCCCTCGACGAGTGCCTCCAGGGTTGGCGGCGCGCCCAGGATGCGCGGGGAGATCTCGCGGAGTGCCGTCTCGGTCTTCGCGCCGTACGTGTTCGTGACCACCAGGTTCCCGGCCGCCGCCATCTCGATCGGCGGGTAGCTCGTGTGGGGCGAGAGCATCAGCGACAGGAGCAGGTCGGATCCGCCGAGCAGGGTCGCGTAGTCGGCATAGCCGAGCCAGCCGGTGGGCCGAAGGACGTGACGATCGGACAGGGCCAGCTCCGGCACGTCCGAGCCGATCGCGCTGAACTCCCATGGCTCGTCGTCGAAGACACCCGACTGGGCCGCGATGCGGAGGGCCTTCAGCCCGAGGGCGAAGCAGTTCCGGTCGTTCCGGGGCCGGGCGTAGAAGAGAAGGCGGCGCGGCCGGGTGCCGTCGCCTGGCGGCGATGCCACTTCGGCGCCCGGCGTCGGACGCCGGAAGAGCCCCCGGTCGACGGCCGGATCGAATGCGATCGCGGCCGCCTCCGACGCGTCGGCCCCGAATCGGCCGATGCTCGCGCTCGCGAAGTGGGCGCGCAGGAGCCGCTCGTTGAACACCGCACGGGCCGGGAAGTCGTACGTCGCGAGGGCCAGCGCATGGTTCGTCGACCACGGGTAGAACCCGGGCTCGAAGTCCTGGATGAAGTAGACGAACTCGCCGACCTCCGTCGCGCCAAGGCCGTCGCGGGCCGCATAGGCCGTCGGCCACCACGTCGCCATCAGGACCTCGTTGGCGGCGACCGGGATCGGCTCGTCGCCGGCGATCAGCTCGGCGGTCCGACCGGCGGCGGCCGATCCCGACAGGTCGGAGAGATGGGCGCGGATCGCGTCCTGGTCCGGGTCGAGCGGCCCGAACGTCGCGACGTAGCGCAGGTCGATCCCCTCGTCGGCCAGGCGTCCCGTGAGGTTGAGGATCGTGTTCGGGCCGCCCGTCATCCGGCTCAGCTGGAGATGGGGCATCAGGACGGTCAGCCGCGGCCGCTCGCGGGCCGGCACCGGCACGAACGCCGGCACCGCGACCAGGACCGGGGTGTCCAAGGCTGCGAATTCCGCCAGCCCGCCGCGGACCGGACCCGCCTGCCCGCCCGCCCCAGCCGGCCGCACGACGGTCGGCGCGGCTCGGCCGAGGACCCGGCGGGCCCGTGATGCGGCGCGTCGTGCCACGCGAAGGAGCCGCGCCTCGAGGTCGTCGGACGAAGGTCGGTCGGGCGCCATGGTCAGGCCAGCCTGGCCGGCATCGGCCCGTCGCTGATCGAGGCCGGCTGCTCGGCAAGGAGCCTCCTGGTCGAGTCGAGGATCGTCTCGGCGCGGTGCCCGAACGTGTGGCGCGCCAGGACCGCGGCTCGGCCGCGCCCCGCGACCGCACGCCGCGCCTCCGGATCGGCGAGGTAACGGTCCAGCTCGACGATGAGGTCGTCGCGGCGGCGGTAGGTCACGACCCCATCGTCGAACTCGCGGTCCATGCCGGGCACATCGTCGGACACGATGAATGCGCCGCTCGCGAGGGCGTCGTACAGCCGGTTCGAGAAGAAGCCCTCGTCGCGCATGTCCTGCCAGTGGTCGTTGAGGACGATCGCCGCCCCCGCGTAGTAGCGGCGCAGCTCGTCGTTCGGGATCCACTCGCCCTTGAGGTGCTTCGGGTCGATCAGCTCCGGCGTCCAGCTCCCGCCGTAGACCGAGAGGTCGAAGGGCGAGCCCGCCAGGTCGTCGATGATCGGCCGCCGGACGCCGCGCGAGTTGCCGACGAACAGGAGCTCGTGCACGGGCCCGCCCGGCTCCGGGAAGAAGCGTTCGGGCTCGGTCGCCTGATGGAGCGGGACGAGCGGAACGTCGGTCCGCGCCTTGAGGTGCTCGAGAAACACGTCCGACGCCACGAAGATCACGTCGTAGCTCGCGCACAGCTCCGAGGTCACCCGGTCGGGATGGCTGATCACCCACAGCAGATTGACCTGGCCCAGGCGCGTCTTCGGGGCGCGCACGCCGAAGATGTGGATCGAGGCGTCGCAGCGGGTGGCGACCGGGTCCGCCTGCTCCTGGAACACGAGCACGACCGATGGGTGGCCGCGCCGCTCGAGCTGACGCTGGACGTCGCGGGCGAACGGGAGGTCGCCCCAGTGCTCTGCGTCCTTCCAGGTCTGGGGCCCGATCTGAAGTCCGAACCGGCGCGCCTCCAGCCAGTCGTGGAGGCGGCTCCGGAACTCCTCGGCGCGCCGGGCGTAGGTGTGGCGCTCGAGGACGATGTCGCGATAGCGCTTCGCCAGCTCGGTTCGCCGCTCTTCGTCGCCGAGGAGGCGATCGACCTGGTCGACGAGGTCTTCGGGCGTCGACCACGTCGGGAAGTCCTCGTCGAACAGCTCACGGACGCCGAGCTCGTTGTCGGTGACGACGATCGTCCCGGCCGCGAGAGCGTCGAACAGGCGCGAGTTCACCGCGCCGTACGGCTTGGTCGGCGAGGCGGTGTCATCGACGGCGATCTTCGAGGAGGCGTACGCGGCGGGTACGTCTTCGTAGTCGAGCACGCCGCCCGATAGGTCGGCCATGCCCGGGTCGCGATCCCAGTTGCGGCCCCAGACCCGGACGATTCGACCGGACGCAGCGAGCGCCGGCAGGGCGCTTGCGACGCCGCGCTCCTCCCCCCAGTGGCTGCCGACGAAGACCGCGTCCGACGCCACGGCCGGATGAGCGACACCGGGCCGGAACCGGGCGGGGTTCGTCGCGAGGGGCATGAGGTGGGCCTGTTTGGTGCTACCGGCCTCGATCAGCTCCTTCGAGCGGGCGCTCGACGCGAGGACGATGTCGAAGTCGTTGAACCACGGATGAGACAGCCAGCGATCGGTCCAGTTGCGGACCCACGCGATCGTGACGACGCCGCGCGGGATCCGGCTCAGGTCAAACAGGTCGAGCAGGGCGATCACGACGTCGACCGATGCATCGAGTTCGTACCAGAGGTCCTGATAACGCTCGATGTACGAGATCCGCCAGCCGAGCGCGGCGAGGGCGTCGCCGAGCTCGTGGGCGGTGTACCAGTCCCCGTAGGGCGCCGCGTTGTCGTCCTTGGTCAGGGTGATCGCAACGTGGAGCGGATCGCCGGACCAGCTGCGCTCGGAGCCGAGCCGGTCCCGGAAGACCTCGCGGAAGAGGCGCGGGCCCCAGCGGTCGACGACGTCCTGCCATGGATCCTCGGCTGCGGCTGCGGCTGCGATCGCGGTGGCCGGCGCAACGACACCCGGGCGGGCCTGCTCGAGCTGCGGAGCGTGGTGCCACAGGACGGCCGATCCCTCATAGACCACCGGGCGCCGGGCGGCCCACAGGGCGAGGCAGAACTCGACGGTTGCGGCCAGCGGATCCGCGGCGGGCACCGCGACGAAGGCCTCGATCGCGTCGCGCGGAATGAGCAGGCAGCTGTCGACGACCGCCGGGCGGGTCGTCCGCTCCGCCGCGACCGGCTCGAGCGGATCGTCGCCGCGGCCGATCAGCCGCGGCCTCGGCATCCCGCCGGTCATCGCGAAGTCGATGCCGCGGTGCTCGAGGGTCAGGTCTGCGGGCTCGTCGGCTGGGCCGGGCTTCGTCCGCGGGCCCGGGGAGGGTCGCCGGGCATGGATCAGGCGGGCCCCGACCGCGCCGGCGCCGCGGTCGCGCTGGGCCGCCACCAGCCGCGACAGCCAGCCCGGATCGATCGGCTCGACGTCGTCGTGGACGAAGGCGACGAAGCTCGCCTCGGACGCCGCCGCGGCGGCCTGCCGGCCGGAACCGATCGGGAGGTCGTCGGCCTGGCGGGTCGCGGTCCAGCCCGATCGGGCGGCCACGACGGCCAGCGCGCGATCGACGGCCGGGGCGTCCCCATCGTCGGCTCCGATCGCGCCCACGAGCACGATGTCCGCCCGCGGCCAGTTCGTCTGGCCGAGCGCGGCGAGGCAGCGGAGCAGGAGTGGGCCGCCATGGAGGACCGAGACCACGATGGTGACGAGCTCATTCCCGGGAGCCGGTGCGACGCCGATGCTCGAGCGGAGCGCGCCGAGCAGGGCCTGCTCCTCGCTCGCGCTCGCCTGCGTCCGACGACGGCTTCCCGAGGCACCGCCGCGCGTTCGTTCACGGACCGTGACACCGATCCCCTGCATCGCCCACCACGATCGGCGGGCGAGCGACAGGGGCCGCCGGATCAGCTTGCGGACCGCCAGGGCGATCCGGACCGCCCGGTTGGCGCGCAGCCGAGTGAGGTCCTGACCGACCTTCTCCAGGCGCTTCGAACGATTCTCGAGGAGGCGCCGGTGGCGGTCGAGCTCGACCTCGAAGCGGAGGCGCTCGCGGTTCGCGCGTTCGCGCACGGCCGCGATCTCGGACTGGGCGGACTCGAGGCGTCGCTCGAGCTCACCGATGCGGACCTGGAGCTCGGGCGGAGACGGATCCTGGGGCGCCGGCAAGGCCGCGGGAAGGGACGTCCCCGCGTCCGGGATCGCCGGGTCCGGGCTCTTGTCTGGGCCCGCGTCGGCGGGGCGATCCGTCACGGACGGGAGGATAGCGCAATCCCTGTTCGACCGACCCCGAGGGGACGGGCCGGCTCAGGTCGGGGCGTCGGCTCGGCCGCTGGGATCCGCCGCCGTCGTCGCTCGCACGAGGGCGCGGTATTCAGTGGCGGCGGCTGGCCACCCGAACCGCTCCCGGAACGTCTCCGCGATCCGGCGCCGCCACGAGCCGTCGTCGCGGGCCGCGCGGTCGAGGACGGCGGCGATCGCCGCGGCCAGGTCCACCGGAGCGAGCGATTCGGCGACCGCGCCGAGATCGTGGGCGACGATCAGCTCGGTCATCGCGTCGAGGCCCCGGACCGACACGACGGGCACCCCGACGGCCAGCGCCTCCCAGAACTTGTTCGGGGTGGCCTGGCGCTGATTCGCCGAGATCGGCGGCAGCGCCACGAGCGCGGCGTCCGCGCCGGCGGTCCAGGCGAGGAGCTCATCCGGCGGCCGTGGCGGCAGGGTGACGTGGCGACCCCTGAGGCGCGCATCCGCGTCGCGGGCCAGGCTGGCTGCAAACCCGCGGCCGAACCCGAGCAGGACGAGCGCCGCATCGGGCACGAGCAGGATCGCCTTGGTCGCCTCGTCGAGCCCGAGCCCTCGTCCGATCCGGCCCTGGTGGAGCACCAGCCTGGTCGTGGCTGGCAGGCCGGCCGCGCGCCGGAGGAGATCGGGCGGGGCCGCGATGACCGCGGGATTCGGTGGCTCGGGCGCGTTCGGAACGACGACGATCGGCGCGCGCCTGTGCCAGGTGCGGGCAAGAGTCGCCGCGAGCGCGCCGTTGACCGTGACGATCGCGTCCGCCGACCGGGCCCACGCCGCCTCGCGCCGGGCGATGACGCCTCGCACCGGCGCCGGCATCCGGCCGACCTCGTTGCCGGCGGCGGCGTGGTCGATTGCGTCGTGGATCACACGCGCTCGCGATCCGGACGGCCCGACCGGATGTCGTCGGCGCGCCGCCAGGGCCGGCGCGATCGCGAGGGCGCCGCAGGCGTGGTACACGTCGGCGGGGGGAAGATCGGCCGCGAGGGTCGCCCACCAGCCGCGGACGACGTGGGGCCAGAAGAGCCAGCGGCGGAGGTCGAGAAGCGGGCCGGCCAGCCGGCGCGCGACGGCTCGGATGCGGCCGCCACCGGCGCCCGAACGAGCCCCACCCTGCGCGATCGTCGCCGCCTCGCTCGCCCCGATGATCGCCCACGGGCCGCGTGGCCGGTAGCGCCGGATCTCGATCGAACCGACCGCGGCCGGCTCTGGCTCGGGGTCGCCGGCGGCGCCGGGCCGGGCGGGTGCGACCGACTCGACGGCGGGCAACCCGGGCGCGGCGATCGCGGCGATCTCGACCGCATATCCCTCGGCGGCAAGCGCCCGCGCGATCCGGATCGCCCGCGAATAGGGCGCCACTGGGCCGCCGACGAGGACGACCGCGCGGCGCCGGACCGTCGCCGCCGGCGGCACGCTCGCGCCTACCACGGCCGGCCCGTCAGTCGGCCGTATTCGGCGAGCAGGACCTCGACCTGGGCTTCCCAGCTGTACGTCTCATGGGCTGCCGCCAGGGCCCGGTCGCGATAGCCCGCCCGCTCGGCATCGGGCGCGTCAAGGATCGTCCGGATGGCTGCGGCGATCGAAGCCGGGTCGGTCGGATCGCACAGGACGCCACAGCGGGTCTCGCGCACGATCCCGGCCATGCCCGGCAGGTCCGAAGCGACGACCGGCACACCGACGGCCATCGCCTCGAACAGCTTGTTCGGCGTCGTGAGCCGATGGTTGAGGGTCGTGGGCTGGATCGGCATCGCGACGACGTCCGCGGACCCGACCCAGTCGAGGAGCTCGGCCGGGGACACCGCGGGCAGGACGAACAGCCGGCCGGCGTGGTCCGCCAGCGCGGCGCGGGCCTCGAGCTCCGGGCGGAGCGAGCCGTACCCCAGCAGGACGAGGACGGCGTCCGCGGGCAGGAGCGTCAACGCGTCGATGAGCTGCTCGATCCCGCGGTCCCGCGAGAAGCCGCCCTGGTAGAGGACAACCCGCGTCGCCGGATCGAGGCCGAGTCGCTCGTGGAAGCGACGCAGGGTCGATGCCGGCGGCTCCCGACGGTAGGAGCAGTTCATCACGACCGCCGGACGGGCCACATCGAACCGTCGCTCCATGACCTCCGCGTACGGCACGTTGACCGTCATCACCCGGCCCGCGGCGCGGGCCCAGCGCCGCTCGGCCCGGCCCACAACGCGACGGACCGGGCCCGGCAGCCGGGCGAGGTTCGCGGCGTCGAGGTAGATGTCGCGCGCGTCATAAACGACCTTCGCGCCGTCGCGCCGGCCGAGATCCAGCCCGATCGGGATGCCCATGTACGCCATCGCGTGGACGAGGTCGGCCGGCGGGGCGGCGCGACGCGTCGCGAGCCGCTGGGAGCGGACCGTCAGGCCGATCGCGGCGAGCCGGACGATCCCCGCAATCGCGCGGCGGAGACGCCCGGTCCGGGCCGCCCCGGCGTCGATGACGTGGAACGCGCCGTCCGCCACCACCACCGATGAGCGCCGCCGCCGGGCGGGGCGCGCGCGCGTCGCGATCACGCGCAGCGGCCGGGGCACGCCCGCGGACGCCGAGACGGGGACGCGGATCACGAGGTAGCCGCCTGGGTGCTCCTCGACCGCTGGGAGCCCGAACTCGAGGCGCGCCATGACCGTGACCGCGTGGCCGCGGGCGACGAGCGCGGTCGCGATCCGCCACGCCCGCGAGTCGAACGCACCGCTCGACGGCAGGACGAGCGTGCACCGCTGTCGGACGATCGCGTCGGCCGGTCCGGCCATTCGCTCCGCCGACTGAACGACGACCGGTGTTGGAGCGACCGCGGTCACGTCAGGCCTCGAGGTCGCGGTAGAGCTCGATCAGGCGAGCGACCTCGGTCTCCCAGTTCCAGCGATCGCGGGCCGCAGCCCGGCAGCGCGCGACGAGCGCCGCGTGCTCGTCGGCGGAGAGCTCCAGGATCCGTCGGATCGCCGCTCCGATCGAGGCAGGCGAGACCGGATCGAACAATTCGCCCAGCGGCCCTTCCGGATTCTCCGCGACGATGCTCCGGAAGCCCGGGAAGTCGCTCCCGGCGACCGGCACCCCCGCCGCGAACGCCTCGAACATCTTGTTCGGGGTTGACAGCTCGTAGCTGTAGTTATGAGGCTGGATCGCCATTCCGGCCACGTCGACCGACGCGACCCAGCGGACGACGTCGAGCGGGGCAACCGGTGGCAGGAAGTGGATCCGGCCCCCGAATCGCTCGTCGGCGGCGAGTGCCTCCACCTCGGCCTTGAGCGGCCCGAACCCGAGGAACCCGAGATGGGTCCGCTCGAGACCCGGCTCGAGCATCGCGAACGCGAGCTCCCGCACCCCGCGGCCGGCCCGCAATCCACCGTGGTAGAGGACGATCGGGGCGCCCGCGGGAATGCCGGCGGTGGCGCGGACGAGATCGCTCCGCGGCGTGTCGGCGAGGGCCCGCGGCGGGCAGTTGTGGACGACGACGACGCGCGCGATCCCGAGACGCGGCTCGAGGTGGTTGGCGTAGCCCCAGCTCACGGTGACGAGCGCGTCGGCGGTGGCCGCCCACTCGCGCTCCTTGCGGGCGAGCCACGACACCGCCCAGCGCGGCCGGCCGACCGTCGCGCCCGAATCGATGAAGAGCTCGTGGCTGTCGTAGACGAGCCGGGCGGCCGGATTGTGCATCTGGCGGGCGAACACCGCGGCCGGCAGCCCCGTCAGGTCGTGGCCGTGGTAGACGTCAGCGGGCCCGGCTTCACGCGCCGCCGCCCGGGCCCAGCCGAGGTTCCCGAACCGCCACATCGCGAGCCAGTCGAGGCCGTCCATCCGGGCGCCCGGAGCACCGCTCCGGCGGCGGACGATCGACCAGAGTCGGGACGGCGCGCGGAGCCAGCGCCACCACCGGCGCCAGCTGGGCAGCGCCACCCGGACGATCGCGAATCCGTCGCGCTCCTCGCGCTCGATTGCGTCGGCCATGCCGGGCCGGCTGATCCCGATGATCGTCACGTCGTGCCCCGCGGCGGTCAGAGATCCGGCCTCTTTGAGGACCCGGGCGTCGACGAGGACGTCGTTCCGGACGAACATCGCGACTCTCATCGATTGCCTTCGAGGGCCGTGTCGAGGGCGGCGACGATCGCGTCCGCGGCACCCGCCGGGGCGATGTGCAGACCCCGCGTCCGCGAGGTGACGGCGGCGGGGCTGGCGGCTACCTCGGCCAGGGTGGCCACGGCCCGTGCCCGGTCGAGCCCGACGATAACGATCCGCCCACCCGATTCGGCCACCGCCTCCATCCACTCGGTCGTCGGACGAAGGATGAGGCACGGAACGCCGAGCCACGAAGCCTCGCGCTGGACGCCGCCGGAGTCGGTCAGGACGGCCGCAGCGTGGAGCTGGAGCGCGAGCGCCGTCCGGTAGCCCTGCGGCGCGATCACCCGGACGTCGTCCGAGAGGCGGATCCCCGCGGCATCGAGCGCAGCGGCGGTGCCGGGATGGAGGGCGAGGATGACCGGCCGGCCGGGGGCGGCGATCTCGGCGAGGAGCGACGTCCACGCGACCAGCGCGGCGGGCGTCCGGTTCTCGGCCCGATGAACCGTGGCAAAGAGGTAGCGCCCGGGCTCGACCACGAAGCCCAGGCCGAGCCCCGTCAGGGTAGCCGGATCGCGGACCTTGCCCGCGACTCGCGCCGCGAGGTCCTGCATCAGGTCGCCGACCTGGACGACCCCGGCGACGATTCCCTCGGCCGCGAGGTTCGCGACTGCGGCCGGCGTCGGCGCGAAGAGCCAGCGCGCGAGATGGTCGGTCACGACCCGGTTGACCTCCTCGGGCATGGCCCGGTCAAAGGAGCGCAGTCCGGCCTCCACATGCGCGACCGGGATCCCGAGCTTTGCGGCGGCCAGCGCGCCGGCGACCGTCGAGTTCGTGTCGCCATAGACGAGGACTGCATCGGGCCGCTCGGCCAGCAGGACCGCCTCGACCGCCGGCAGCATCCGGCCGAGCTGTTCAGCCTGGGTCCCGCCGCCGATCCCGAGGGAATGCTCGGGCGGGGGCAGGCCGAGCTCCGCGAAGAACGCTCCGGCCATCGCGTCGTCGTAGTGCTGGCCGGTGTCGACGAACACCTCGTCGTGGCGCGCTCGCAGGACTGGCAGCAGGGCGGCCGCCTTGATCAGCTGCGGCCGCGTCCCGACGACGCTGACGATCCGCAACGACCGCGGCCTAGCGCGGTCGCTGAGCGGGAACCGCCCGGGGACGCGGCGGCACGCCGATTCCCCGGTAGGCGACGCTCGGCGGGAGGGCCAGGTCGCGCAGCGAGTCGCGGCCGTCGAAGACGAGCTCGAGGTCGGGAAACCAGGCCGGGTCGAGGTTGCCGAAGAGCGGGTCCGCCGTCTGGGTCACGATCGCCCGGAATGGCGCGGGCTCGCCCCACGTCCATGGCGTTGCACAGCAGCGGGCGATCTCGTCGGGCGAGAGCAGCGGGTCGAACGCGGACACGACCGCGCCGGCGTGGGCGAGGCGCTCGATGAGCGGCAGTGCCCGAGAGTACGCGAGCTCGTGGACGCCATGACGGTAGGTCAGACCGAGCACGAGGACCGGCACGCCGGCAAGTCCCCCGATCTCCTTCTCGATCGAGCGGATCGCAACGCCGACCTGGCCGTCGTTCGTTCGTCGCGACAGCTCGACGAGCTCGAGCTCCGGCGCCCGCGACAGGAGGAAATGCGGGTAGACCGGGATGCAGTGGCCGCCCACGCCGAGACCGGGCTGGTGGATGTGCGAGTACGGCTGCGAGTTCGCCGCCGCGATGACCTCGTGGACGTCGACGTTGACTCGCTCGGCGTAGCGCGCGAACTCGTTGGCGAGGGCGATGTTCACGTCGCGATACGTCGTGTCGGCGAGCTTGCTGAGCTCGGCCGCCTCGGCGTTGCTCATCGCCACGATCTCGGTATCGAGGACCGCGTCGTAGAAGGCGGCGGCACGCTCGGTCGAGGCCGGCCCGATGCCCCCGACGAGCTTCGGGTAGGTGGCGAGATTGCGGAGCGCCGCGCCGCTGTACAGCCGCTCGGGCGAGAAGGCGACGAAGAAATCCTCGTCGGCACGGAGTCCGGAAGCGGCCTCGAGCCGGGGGGTGAAGCGGTCGCGGGTGTCGCCGACCGGCAGCGTCGTCTCGAAGATCACGAGGGACTGGGCGTGGACCCCGGGCGCGATCGCGGCGACCGCGGCATCCATCGAGCGGTAGTCGGGCTGCTGCTCGTCGTCGAGCATGACCGGCACGATCAGGACGACGACATCGGCCTCGCGGGCGGCGGCGGCGCCGTCGGTCGTGGCCCGCAGGCGGCCACCCGCATGGGCCGCGGCTACGAGCCCGGGGAGGCCCGGCTCGTCGGCAACGTGGGAGCGGCCCTCATTGATCGCGTCGACCACGCCCTGCTGGACATCGACGGCGATCACGTGCCAGCCGTGGTCGGCGAACTGGGCCGCCAGCGGCAGACCCATCTTGCCGGCACCGACGACCGCGACCTTGCCGGCCGTGCCGGGCTCCGCGGTCCACGGCGAGACGTCGACGGCGGGCCCGTGGCCACAGGCGTGGACCGGCAGCTCGATCGATCCTCCGAGGAGGCTCGCGACCGACGACGGGCGCGTCACGATGGTCATGATCGGGTCGCGAACCTCGAGGTCAGCGCGGTTAGGTCGACGGACGTGCCGGCCGCCGCGGCGGCGAGGAGGGAGGTCGCGATCGCGACGGCCCACAGCCCGTCCTCGGCGTCCACGACGGGTCGGCCACCGGTGCGGACGACTCCAAGGAATGCCGCGAGCTCTGATGCGAGCGGCTCGGCGGATGCGACGGCCAGCTCCACGACCTCGCCGATGAAGGTCGGGGCGTAGCCGCCGATCAGCCGCGGGTTCGTCGTGTCGGTCGCCCGGGTGAACGTCAGGTGCTGGGTCAGGTAGTCGAGCTCGAACATTCCCTCCTCGCCGACGACCACGAGCTCGCGCCGCTTCGCCGGGGTCAGCCAGTTGACGTCCAGCATGCCGGTTGCCCCGGACGGGAAATGGAGGAGCCCGAAGAGGAGGTCTTCGTTCGTGGCGTGGATCCGCTGGGCCGTCTCGCCGTAGACCCGCGACGGCCGCTCCCCGGCGATCCAGCTCAGGATGTCGGCGTCGTGGGTGGCCAGGTCGACAGTCACGCCGACATCGCGAATCCGGGCGGGGAACGGTCCCGCCCGGCGCGACGCGATCGAGTAGATCGACGACAGCCAGCCCGCCTCGATCAGCCGACCGAGCTCGAGGACCGCCGGATTGAACCGCTCCACGTGGCCGACCTGGACGGGCACTCCGCAGGCCCGGGCCGCGTCGACGATCCGCATCCCTTCCTCGACCGTTGCCGCGAGCGGCTTCTCAACGAGGACGGCCATGCCTCGTTCGATCGCCGCAAGCGCCAGCGGCACGTGGGCCGTCGTCGGGGCCGCGATCACGAGCGCATCGAGGTCGGCCTCGGCGATCATCGCGAGCGGCTCCGCGAAGCCCCGGGCCTTCGTCTCCGCAATGGCATGCGCGACAGCCGCGTCGACCGGGTCGGCGACCGCGGCCAGGACGATGTCGTCGCGCCCGGCCAGGATCCGGAGATGGTTTCGGCCCATCGAGCCGAGGCCGGCCAGTCCGACCCGCAGCTCGCGTTCCCCGGCCGGCCGCCAGGTCGACGTCATCGGGCGGCGGATCCCGCAATGGTCGAATCGATGACCTGACCGGCGGCTCGGTCGGCGCCGGCCCCGAGGTGGCGCTCGACTGCGGCCGAGACCGCCCCGATCACCAGGTCCTGCTCCGCCTCGCTGAGCCCGGGGAACATCGGGAGGGCGAGCGTTCGGGCCGCGGCGCCGTCGGTCACCGGCAGATCCGCGTGGAGGCCGCGCTCCATGATGTAACTCTGGCGATGAACCGGGATCGGGTAGTAGATGTCGGCCCCGACGCCCGCCTCCCGCAGGTCCGCGACGATCGCGTCGCGGACGCCGCCGACATCGAGCGTGTACTGGTGGAAGACGTGGGTCCGGCCGTCGGGCGTGATCGGCAGCCCGATCGGCAGCTCGCCGAACGCGGCGTCGTAGCGAGCGGCGATCGCCTGGCGGCGGGCGGTGTTGCGCGGCAGCTTCGCGAGCTGGACGAGGCCGATCGCCGCGGCGAGATCGGTCATCCGGAAGTTGTAGCCAAGCATCTCGAACTGGTAGCGGCTGCGCATCCCCTGGTTCCGGTAGAGCCGGAGCCAATCGGCGAAGGCGTCGTCGTTGGTCGTGACAAAGCCGCCCTCGGCCGTCGTCATGTTCTTCGTGGCGTAGAGGCTGAACGCGCCGTGGCCGAACGACCCGGCCATCCGGCCGCGGAATGTCGCGCCGTGGGCCTGGCAGGCGTCCTCGACGACGACAAGGCCGTGCCGATCCGCGATCGCCTGGATCATGTCCATGTCGGCGACGAGCCCGAACAGATGGACAGGGCAGATCGCCCGGGTCCGGGGCGTGATCGCGCGCTCGATCCGCTTCGCGTCGATCAAATAGGTGTCGGGCTCGATGTCGACGAAGACCGGGGTCGCACCGGTCGAGAGGATCGCGTTCGCGGTGGCGGCGAACGTGTGGCTGACGGTGATCACCTCGTCGCCCGGCTCGAGTCCGATTCCGGCGAAGATCGCCATCAGCGCGAGCGTCCCGTTGGCGGTCGCGACCGCATGCTTGACGCCAACGAACTCGGCCCACGCGTCCTCGAGCTCCTTGACCCGCTTGCCCTGCGCGAGCATCCCGCCCTGGAGCACCTCCGTCACGGCGGCGATCTCCTCGGGGCCGATGTCGGGGCGGGCGATCGGGATCATGCGGGGGCACCTTGACGCGGTCCGGACCGTTCCTCGAGGGTCTCGGCCTCCTTGAGGTAGGCATACGTCCGGCCGCACACCGGGCAGATGAGCTCCTGGTGGGCGGCGTAGCGGCCGGGTACTGCCGCCATCGGGTCGCCGTTGCTGTCGACGAGCCGGGCGCCGCAGGCGCAGACCCAGCCGATCCGGTGGGCCGGGCTGCCGACGACGAGGGCGTGGTTCGGGACGTCGCGGGTGACGACCGCTCCGGCGCCGACGGTCGCGAACCGGCCGACCGTGATGCCGGCGACGACGACGGCGCCCGCCCCGATCGAGCAACCGTCCTCGAGCTCGATTGGGCTGACCTGCCAGTCGGCGGCGGTCGCCAGCTCGCCGGTCGAGGTGATCGCGCGCGGGTAGCGATCGTTGGTGAGGATCGCCCCGGGCCCGATGAAGACGCCGTTGCCGACGATGACGCCGTGGTAGAGCAGGGCCGCGTTCTGGATCTTGACCTTGTCGCCGATGACGACCCCTTCATCGATGAAGACGTCGCGGCCGACGACGCAGTCCTCGCCGAGCCGAGCGCCGGTCCGGAGCTGGGCCCGATGCCAGATGCTGGACCCCGACCCGACGCTGACATCGGGCTCGAGGTCCGCGGTCGCGTGGACGCGCGCGGAGGGGTCGATCACGGGTCGGTCGGTGGCTCCATGTGGGTGGCCGTCGGCGGGCGGCCCGGGTCGGATCACGTTCGGATCGGCGTCCCGCCGGGAGCGCGGGCCGAGGTTCGGAGTATAGCCGAGCCCCGATCGCGGACCCGCGGGCCGCAGGCCTGATTTCAAGCTGCTCAGGCGCCAATTTCCTGTCAACCCGGGTCCGACCGCGAAGTTTTGGCGTTTAGGCGAGGCTCTCCTGGTACGGAAGCCGACGCCCGGAATTCCTGGCTCCGTAGGCGACACGTTCCGACGTGGACCCGGCGCAGAAGCTGCCCACGCCTGGGCCACCACGCAGGCACGCCGACGCTCGCGCAACAGGAGGCTCTCGCCGATCGGGCAGAAATTTCGCCCGAAATGGGGCGACCGGCAGGCGGAAATCGCCGACGACGAGGGGCGGGCGACGACCGCGGCCGGGTGGCAGACCGCGATCAGCGGCGGCGGGCCCGGCGGAACAGGCCGCTGACGACGCCGAGCGCCGCACCGAACGCGAGGGCGCCGCGCCAGTCGAGCAGCGCCTTGACGTTGCCGTCGACGCGTCGCGCGATCAGGAACAGGACGCCGGTCGTCCGCTCGATGTGGACCTGGTTTGCGATGATCACCCGCACGGCCGACTGCTCGATCCGCGCATCTCGGGCGACGATCGTGTTGGCGGCGCCCTGGGTGATCGTCAGCTCGCCGGTCAGCGCGGCACCGATGCCCCCGAGCTCGACCGACACGCGGTCCGCCCGGGCCGTGCCGATTCCGCCCTGCGACACCGCGATGTCCGTCGCCCGGGCGCGGCCGATCCCGCCCTGGCGCAGGTCGATGTTCCTCGCGGTTGCGCTGTCGATCCCGCGCTGGCTGATCGTGAGGGTGTCCCCGGTCACGCTCCGCGGCGGTTCGACGGGGAGTGTCGGAGCGGCCGCTGCGGGCTCTGTCGGCGCGGCCGCCGGCCGATTCGAGGAACGCGGAGACGTCTTGGTCGAGGCATCGGCAGCGTTCGCTTTCGTCGTCGTCGACGATGACGACGCGGAACGCTTGCTGCTCGTGCGGGAGCGCGGCGTCACAACCGTTGGCGCCGCCTCGGCGGCGGCTTCGCGGGCGGCCTCGGCCTCGGCGCCGGCCAGCTCGTCGGCGACGGTCGGGTCGGAGGACTCGCGTTCGGCCATGTCGTTCTCCCGGTCGTGGTCCCAGTTGGGACGGTGGGACGTGGGTCCTCAGCCTACCCCGGCGGGCCGCGAGCGTCACGAATACGCGCGGCACATGTGCGCGAGCACCGTCACGAACCTCGGGGACGACGCGTCGACATGCCGGACGACGCCGGGACAGCGTATTCTGCGCCCGGATGTCGTCGCCCAGGCCCAGGGCGTCGGCCCGTCCACCTACGCCGCGTCACCGGCGCCGCCGCTCGAAGGGGCCGCAATCCATGAACCGTCACCTGGTCTCCGCTCCATGAATCGCGCTGTCGTGATGGCGCTCGGCGTGCTCGCCGTCCTCGGCGGCCTCGGCCTTGGCATGCTCGTCGCGTTGACCTCGGGCAGCGCGGGCTCGCCGCCGCCTGGATCGGGCCTCGTGGCCGGGCTCGGCAGCACCCCGCCGTCGGCAGGGCCGATCGCGAGCCCGTCGCCCACGCCGACCGCGAGCCCGTCGCCTACGCCATCCCCAACCCCGGTACCGACTCCGGTCCTCGTTCCGGCGCCGCTGACCGGTCGACTCGTGAGCCCGGAGGCGGCGGCCCGCCACCCGATCGCCGTGATGATCGACGACCTTGCACCCGCCCGGCCGCAGTCCGGCTTCACTGCCGCCTCGATCGTGTGGCAGGCACCCGCCGAGGGCGGCATTCCGCGCTACATGATGGTCTTCCAGGAGAACATCCCGACCGATGTCGGCCCGGTCCGGAGCTCACGCTACTACTACATCGCGTGGGCCTCCGAGTTGAGGGCGCTGTACGCCCACTCCGGCGGCTCGCCGCAGGCGCTCGCGACGCTCCGCCTGAAGGGCAACGGCCAGCTCGTCTGGAATGCCGACGAGTTCCGCTGGGGCAACTCGTTCCATCGGATCTCGACGCGGTTCTCGCCGCACAACCTGTATACGACCGGCAAGGCCCTGCGCGGCATCGCGAAGACCGTCGGCGCCAAGGACGGCCCGATCAAGTGGCCGTGGACGTTCGCGCCCGACGCGCCGCTCGAGCTCCGGCCGGTGGGTGGCGCGATCGACGTCACGTACGGCAACGTCAACGCGATCCATTACGTGTACGACCGGACGACGAATACGTACCTCCGGTCGGTCACCGGCGAGAAGCGCCAGATCGACGCCGCGACGAAGAAGCGAGTCGCCCCGAAGAACGTGATCGTCATGGTCGTCCGCTTCGGGCCGCTGAACGACGGCAGCACCAAGCATCGCCTCGAGGGCGAGGTGATCGGCAGCGGCCCCGCCTGGATATCGACGAACGGGATCACGATCAAGGGCACCTGGAAGAAGGCGTCGTTGACCGCGCCAACTCGGTTCTTCGACAAGGGCGGCCATGCGGTGACGCTGACGATCGGCCAGACGTTCATCCAGGTGATGAAGACGACCGACTACGAGAAGTTCACCCCCGGCAAACCGGTACCGCCCATTGTCAGCCAGTCGCCCGCGGCCAGCCCATCGCCAGTTGCAACCCCGTAGCAAGCGGCTTCGTCGTCTGAACCTTCGGCGACGTCCGGTGGACGACTTCCGAAGTCCGCGACCGAGGTGGCGTTGCGCCGGCGACCACAAGCAATCTCCGACGACTTGTCAAGCACTCCGCCGACACCGATCGGCGCCTGGATGTTGTCGTCCGGTCCACAACCGTCGAGGAAGAGAGCTGGGCTCGAACTTCGCTCGTCACTTGTGGTGCGGACGGAAACAGGATCGACCGAAGCGGAAGTGGAACCGTCCGGGGACCGAGCCCGCGCAGCAACGCGTCCAGGATCGTCAAGCTACCGGGCTCGTTCCTGCGGGTTGACGATACCGACGTCGGCATAGACGCGACGCGTATCGGCGGCCACATCGGACCAGGTCCGGCGATCCGTCTCGGCCCGTTCGCGGGCGATTGCGGCCAAGCCGGCGTGGACGCGATCGTCGGTCCACACGGTTGCGAGGGCGGAGGCGAGTCGCTCGGGCTCGCGCGTCGGCACCAGGATTCCCGCTGCACCGACGATCTCCGGCAGCGCGCCGACGGCCGAGGCGACGACCGGCGTCCCGCAGGCGATCGCCTCGAGGGCGGGCAGGCCGGTCGCGTCCGATAGCGCGGGCAGGATCGCCGCTCGCGCGCCGCGGACCAGCGCCGCGAGGCGGTCGTCCGGCAGGCGCGGGGCGTAAGCCAGCGCGTCGCCGACGTCGACCTTCGCCGCGGCCTTCGCCAGCGACGCGCGGTCCTCGGGCGATGTCCCCACCAGCAGGACGCGCGGCGGCCAGGTCATCTCCTCGGTGAGACCGGCCGGTCGCCCGGCCGCGGCGAGCTGTTCGATGGCCCGGAGCAGGGTTGCGAGGTCCTGCCGGGCGTCGTAGCGGCCGGAGTAGACGAGATAGCGCTCCGGCAGGCCGAGTCGCTCCCGCTCGGCGCGTCCGTCGAGGGTGGCTCTCGCCGGGCCGGCCGCCGAGGCGCCCGCACTAGCTGCGTCCGTCGGCCAGAAGGCGAACGCGGGCCGGACGGCGAACGGGACGACCCGGAGGCGTTCGCGTCGCAGGTGGAGCAGCCGCCGCGCCGCGCTCGCCACGGCCTCGCTGCCGACGATCACCGCCGCGGCGTCGCGGAGGAGCCGGCCGCGAAGGCGCTGCCCGAACCGGCTCGCGAGGCTCCGCTGGTACGCGGTCGGCAGCTCCCATGGGGCGAGGTCCAGGAGGGTCACGACGAGCGGCAGCCGGACCGCCAGCGGGACGACGCCCCCGACCGCGTGATACACCGCGCCGGCGGCGCCTCCGGCATCCGCCCGCCACGCCGCCCCGACGCTCGCGCCGCTGAGCACGAACGGGTCGATCGTCAGCGCGGCCGAGCGCAGGAGGTGGGTCGGCGGCAGCATCCGCCGACCGATCACGTCGAGATGGGTGAGGCGGGTCGTCGGATCGTCGAGATCGGAGCGGAGGAGCAGCGCGAACGACTCGCCCGCGAGCGGCTCCGCGTCGAATGCCCCAAGCAATCCCTCGAGATAGCCCGCGGTCAAGGGCGCCCGATCCGGCTCCTGAAGCGGCCGCGCGTCGAGGACGACCCGGACCCCACGCGGCGGCTCGACCTCGGCCGTCGAGCCGAGACGGGCCCCCGCCGGGCTCACGATGGGTCGGGGCCGGGCAGCGAGCCGGAGCCCGGGACGGGCGCCGGGTCGAGGGCGGCGTCCCGCGCGAGGGCGGGATCACGAGCGAGAGATGCGCCGTCGGCGGCGATCGGCGGGTCCTGGCTCCGGACCCCGGCCACCGTTCCGGGCGCCGAGCGCCCGCGCAACCGGGCCCACAACTCCTCGACCCGGAGCTGGACGACGACGACGAGCGCCTCGATGACGATCCGGCGGCTCATCTTCGACTGGCCGACGCGCCGGTCGCGGAACGTGATCGGGATCTCGGCGATGCGCGCCCCGAGGCGGCTCGCCCGGAATGTCATCTCGATCTGGAAGACATAGCCCCCGGCGTGGACCCCATCGAACGGGATCGTCGCGAGTGTCGACGCGCGCCACGCCTTGAAGCCGCCCGTCAGATCGTGCGGGCCGAGGCGGAGGACGAGCCGGGCGAACAGGCTCCCGCCGCGCGAGATCAGGCGCCGGCCGACGCCCCAGTCGACGACCCCGCCGCCGGCCGTGTAGCGCGACCCGATGACGAGGTCCGCGTCATCGCCGACGACCGGCCCGATCAGTGCCGGCACGCTCGCCGGATCGTGCGACCAGTCGGCGTCCATCTGGACGACGATCCGGGCGCCGCCGGCGAGAGCGACGCCGAACCCGTCGAGATAGGCCCGGCCGAGGCCCTGCTTGGCCGGCCGGTGGCGGACCCGGATCCGGGCGTCGGCGCCGGCGAGGTCGTCCGCCAGCCGCCCCGTGCCATCGGGCGAGCCGTCGTCGACGACGAGGAGGGTCGCGGCGGGCAGGTGATCGAGGATCGCGGCGGCGATCCCGGCAAGGTTGTCGGCCTCGTTGTAGGTCGGCAGGATCACCCAGGTGCCGCTGCCGGTGATCGCGCGGTCAGCCGAGGTGGTCATCGGCCTGAGTGTATCGACCGGTCACCGGATCGTGACCGAGGTCCTCGATACGTTCGCGCCACCAGCGGAATCCCACGCGGCGATCCGGATCGCGGCCGTGCCGGCGGGACCGGTCGCGACGGCGAAGGAGACGCGGAACTTCCCACCACCGAGGGACGTGGCCGTCTTCGTGACGGCGACCCGGCCGGGCTGGGTGAACGTCACGCTCGGCGCCGTCCGGAGTGCCTCGATCGTTGTCAGGTTGAGAGTGAATGTCTGGCCGCCTGCGACGCTCGAGGCGGAGCGACCGATCGCGAAGGCGTCGACGCGGACGTCGCGGCTGATCGTCGTCGTGCCGAGTCCGGTCCTCGCCGTCATCCGCGCCGTGTAGGTGCCCGGCGTGACGAACGCACCCGCGGCAGTCCGGCCGTCCCAGCGCCAGCCGGCCACGCCGGCCGGGATCACCAGGTTCGTCCAGACCGTCCGGATCAGCGTCGAGCCCGCGTAGATCCCGAGCGACACCGTCGCCGGTCGGCTGAGGCCGAAGGTGAAGTTCGCGTCGCGCGCGAGGCTGTCGCCGTCCTGCGGGTAGAACGAGCGGCTCCAGCGAACGGCCGCGAGCGTCCGGTCGACCATGATCGAGGTGCTCGCGCCGGCGAGGTTGCCCGCCGGGTCGCGACCGGCGACCTTGAACTGATAGGCGCCGTCGGGCATCGCCCGGCCGGCGGCGTCGGTGCCGTTCCAGGTGACAGCGCCCGCGACTGAGCCGCTGACGGCCCACGTCCGCACGAGCGTCGTGCCGCGGTAGACCCTGGCGTAGCCGGTGATCGGCTCCGCGGTCGACCAGGCGAGGCGGATCGTGTCGGAGTCGCCGTCGCCGTTCGGCGAGAAGCGGGTCGGAGTCGGCGCCAGGGCCGGGACCGCCGGTGTCGTGTCGACCCGGACGAGCCACGCCCGCGCGACCGGGTTGCCGGCCGGATCGAAGGCGGTCAGGACGAGCTTGTAGACGCCATCGGCGACGTCCGCGCCGGCGGTCGCCCGGCCGTTCCAGCTCACTGCCGGGCTGCTGCCGATGCCGGAGCGGGTCGTGACGGCCCCTCCGACCGTCGAGCCGCTGACCCGGGCGGCGCTGAACGTCCAGGTCCACGCCCCGGGCGCGGTCATCCCGATGCCGACGGTGTCGAGGATGCCGTCGCCGTTGGGCGAGACCAGCGTGCCGGTCCTCGTGGTCGCGGTGACCACGGGCGCGACGGTATCGATCGTGATTCCGAAGGTCGCGAGAGCAGCCGCCGAGAAGACAGGCACGGGGCTGTAGAACGTGGCGCCGCCCGACTTGCCGAGGACGACGCCGAGGTAGCGGCCATTGGGCAGGAGCGTTCCGCCGATCCGGCCGTCCCAGCTGACGCGTCGAGCGCCGGCCGCGACCGGCAGCGGGACGGCCCCGGCGAAGCTGCCGTCGGACCGGAACACGCGCAGAGCGAGCGTGTCGAACGCGCGATCGTTCGTCCAGTCGAGGACGAGGCCGTCGAGCGAGCCGTCGCCATTGGGCGAGAAGGACCGGTGGCCGGCCGACGTCGGGCTCGTGCCGATGCTCGCGCCACCGGCGGCGCCGAAGGCGAGGCCGCCGACCGCAGCCCCGATCGCGGTGCCATTGGGCGGCTTGGCGGGCGCGACCATCGAGGCGCCGGCGCCGCTGGTGGCGACCCAGGCCGCGCCGCGCGTCGCGGACACGGCGCCCCATTCGGCCAGTGGCCCGACCACCTGGAACCAGGTGAAGCCGTCCGCGGTCCGCGGCCCGCCGACGATCGCGAGGATGTTGCCGCGCCCGTAGGTCCCGACGAGGGTGGCGGCCGTGGTGGGGGCCGAGCGGATCGACAGCCCGTCGATCAGGACGACGCCGAACCCGCCGACCGCGAGGCTCGGCGTCGCGCTCGGCCTGCTCGCCGCCACGTTCCAGACGCTGAGGTTGCCCTTGGGATCGCGCGCCCGGACGCGGAACGCGTAGCCGTGACCGTCCAGGCCGACCCACAGCGCGGACGGCGCGGTGGTCGCGTTCAACCACGGCGTCCACGGGCCGCCGTCGGCGGAGGCCTGCACGTCGTAGCTCTGTACGGCCACGTCATCGCGGCCGGTCCAGGTGACGAGGAAGCCGGGATTGAGCTCGCGAGCAGGGAGCGTGTTGATGCCAGCGACCGGCGCCGTGGTATCGGTCACGAACTTGCGCTGGATCGCGCCCCACAGCTCGGGCCGCGTTCCGTCGTAGCCGAGCGCCCAGATCCCGGCGCCGCGCAGGCCGTAGGCGTTGACGAGGTCGTACTTGGCGGCGAGGGCGGCGGCGTCGTCGATGTAGATCTGGCGCCACGAGGTCACGCAGCCGTAGCTCGTCGTGCAGTTCTGGCGCTGGTAGGCCGTCCAGGCCACCTGCTCGACGGGATCGTAATGGCGGCCGTACTGGGCGAGATAACCCGCGGCGGTGTCGTAGATGACGGTCGTTGAATCGCCGGTCTTCGTGCCGCTCGTGTTCGCTGCGTTGAGGGCGCTGCTGCTCGTCGACCAGGCCCGACCGTAGTAGGGCACGCCGAGGATCAGCTTCGAGGCAGGCACCTTCGCGGTGTAGGCCACGATTGTGTCGCGGATGTCGTAGCCGGTCCGGCTGTACGGCGCGACCGAGCCGACGGGGCTCGAGCCGGCCGACCGGTAGTCGTAGCCCATGATGAAGACCGCGTCCGCACCGCCCGCTGCGGTCGCTGCAGCGATCGGATAGTTGCCGATCGAGCCGGTCGTGTCGAAGGTGATCTGGTAGCCGGCATGGATCCGGTTCAGCTCCGCCCGGATCGTCCGGACGAGGGCGGTGAACCCGGCTTCGGCGCCGGTTGCGAGGGGCTCGAAGTCGAGGTTCACGCCGTCGGCGCCGCGGTCGCGGACGGCACCGGCAATCTGGCGGGCGAGGTTGAGGCGGGCTGTCGACGACGCGAGGAGCGCCTTCTGGCGAGCGAGCCCGGTGGCGTTCCAGCCGAAGCTCTGGACCGTCAGGACCACCCGGGTGTGATTGGCGTGGGCGGTCGAGATGATGCTGCTCATCTTCGTGCTGGCCCAGCCGCTCCAGCCAACGGTCGGCGTCCCATCGGGGTTCTTCTTCTGGAGATAGCCCGCAGCATCCGCACCGACGCCGAAGTAGGCGATGGTGGAGATCTTGGTGTAGTCGAGCCGGAGGCTGCTCGAGTTGACCTCCCAGTACGGGAGGAAACCGAAGATCTCGCGGCGCAGGCCGTTGGGAGTGACCGGCGCCTCGGGTGAGGGCGGAGTGGCTGCGGCAGCACCGAGGCCGGCGCTGAAGGATGCGCTCGTGGCCGGGATCGAGGCCGTGCTGGCGCTGCCGCCGGGCAGGTCGATTGTCGGGTCGGGGGTCAGCTGGGTGCGGGTGACGGCCGGCCGCGTCCCCTGGACGCGGATGGCGCCACCGTCGAGCCGGCCGGCGGGAAGCGCGGTCGGCGTGGTGCCGCCGACGGACCAGTGATCTCCGGGGCGGGGGGCGAAGCCGAGCGCGACGCGGGCGCCGGGGGTGAAGGCGATCTTGTCCGCGGCGTGGCGGACGGCTTCCTCGTACTGGATCGACGGCTGGAGGCCGGCCGATCCGATGGCCGCATCGCCCGCGGCTGCGGCTGCCGCCGCGGCATCGGCTGCGGCGGCGTCGGTCTGGGCCGCGACGGCGTCGAACGAAGCCAGGTTGGCAGCCTGGAGACCCGCGTCGACGACCGCGAGGCGCGTCGTATGGCCATAGCCGCTCGTCGCGGGCGCGCGCGACGTCCGCTGGGCTGCGACGGCCCCGCCGATGTCGGTGGCCGCGCGTCCGGCGGCGCTCGAGGCGGCGTCGAGGCCGCCCTGGCCGGCGAGGACGATCGCGACGACAGCGGCGATGGTGCGACCACCGTGTCGAACGAGGGAGCGGCGGAATCCGGTTGCCACGATGGTCCTCACGAACAGTCTCGCGTCACCATCCGGTGACGGCTCCTCGACGGTGCGGGGCGCGCGGCCAAGCACCGGACTGGTTCGAACCTTAGGGCAGCGGCGGGGCGTCCGGACAGTCGGTCGAAGGTCCTGTGTCGGTGCAGTACGGTGGGGTCGGCTGGAGTCCGGAGTGGACGCTGCGCCGCGACGGCGACCGGCTACCTGGTCCTCAGGACGAGCATCGATGTCATTGCCCGGACCGGCCGCTGGACGGCAGGGCCGTCGTTTCCGGTCTTGTCACGGGCCCGGAAGTGGAGGACATAGACGCCACCCGGGACGTAGGCGCCGGTCGCGGACTTGCCATCCCACGTCACCGTGTTGGCACCCGCGACCGCGGCAACGGCGAAGGTCCGGATGGTGGCGCCGGCCGCGTTCGTGACGGTCGCTGCGATCGTTCCCGGCTCCGCGATCGTGACGATGGTCGGGATCGTGTCGGTCACGCCGTCGCCGTTCGGGCTGAAGACGGTGGTGACGCCGGCGTCCGGGCTGAGCCCCGTGACGACAGGCCCGGTGGTGTCGACCACCATCGGACCGCCGCCGGTCGCCGTCCCGTTCTGCCACGCGTCGGTGCCGCGCACGGTCCAGGAGTACGTGCCGTCGGGTACGGCCACTCCGTTGAACAAGCCATCCCACGTGACCTTGAACGCGGAGGCGGTGCCCGTGGTGCTGTTGATGACCGTGCCGTTCGCCTTCTTGAACTCGACGGTCCAGGCGACGCTCTCCGAGAAGATCCCGCTGACCGCCTGCTCGTCGACACGCCCGTCGCCGTTCGGCGACAACCGGCCGAGGCCCGAGTCCAGGGCGACCAGAACCGGGGCGCGGCTGTCGCGCGGGGCGAGGTCGGCGGCGGAGATGACGCCGGCGATGGTCGGATCGTCGAGCCCCTGGACCTGGATCAGGGCCGGTTGGGTCGCAGTCGCCGGGACGGCGGTGGCAACGGTCCGTACGCGGGTTCCGAGTGGGAGCGCGACCGGGGTCGCCATGGCCATGGTGTTTGTGGCGGGCTGGAGCTGGGCATCGGGGGCATCGACGATCGCCCGGCCCGGGAAGACGAGGCTCGCGGGATCGACTCCCGTATCGCCCACCGCGTTCGTCGCCGCGGTCGTCGTCAGGCCCGGCATCACCACGAGCGAGCGGTAGTAGCCGCGTCCCACGTAGTCGGAGTCGGAGTAGTCGATGTAGCCCGGGGTGCGGCTCGATACGAACGACGAGGCGTGACCGTTGAAGCTCGGGGCCGTCCGCCACATGTTGAAGATCGTCTGGCCGGTCGTGAACAGCGCCCGGAGATACGGCTCCAGGCCCATGTGGCCCTCCGCCAGGACTGCCCGTGCGCCGCCCTTCAGGAAGCCGGCCGCGTAGTTGTCGATCCGATGGCGAGCGACCGAGACGGTCGGCTCCGGCGTCACGCCCGACTCGTTGTTGCCCGACGCGTAGCAGAGGTGGTTGAGCATCACGATCGCGTTCGGCGCGAGGTGGAGCTGGGCCATGTACGGCTCGCCGTAGTACTTGTTCTCGTAGTCCGACAGCTTGCCGTCGCCGTTGAGGTCGGCGTTGAGGCCCATCCCGTCCTTGGTCGAGTACGTCGGGTCGTTCGGGTACGGGCTCGGCCAGCCATTGCCGTGTCCGAAGTAGATGAGGATGTTCGCGTTGAAGGCGGCCGCCTTGACCCGTGTCCACGTCGCGTTCGGGCTGTAGACCTTGATGACGTTCGGGGTGTACTTGATCGCCTCCGCGTACGCAGAGTCGGCGTCGGCCCGGTAGCTCGCGGTAGCGCTGTGGGTCGCGCCGACGACGATCACGATCTTCGTCGTGCTCGTCTGGGCTGCCGCGGCCGGGCTCGCGACCCCGAGGGCCGTGAGGAGGGCGATGGCGAGGGCGGCGGCGAGGTTGCGCAATGCCGGCTCCAGAGCGAAAGAGGGCCGCCGCGGGCGTGAGCTGCCCTGGGCGTGGATGAATGCCTCTGAAGGGTCTGCTGCGCGGCGCGCCGAACCAATCGCGGGATGGTCCCGACGGCCATGGTCCGATCGGTCGCGGGCCGGTACGGCGCGGGGCAGTCAAGTGGGGTCGGGTGCTCACGAGTCCCATCGGGCGGTGTCCGATGGCACCGACATGGCTCGCCCGTGGTGGGACCTCGTGTCCGGTCCCGCCATCCACCTTCGGGCGCAGTGCGTGTCCGCGACGGCGCAGAGGATTCCCGCCCGGCACCGTCCCGCGTGTGGCTGGCACCAGATCGGGCCAAGAGCGGGCGGTATTCGACCGGTTCAGAGCGGGACCCGGGCCGAGACCCGGACTCTCACCACGGGCCGGCGTGAATGGCGAACCCGGGCCGCGGCACGGGGGCGGCGCGGGCGCAGATGCGAGGCGCGGGATGTTGCCGCGTCAGTCGCGGAGGCTGGCCACCAGCTCGGCGAGGGTCGGGTTCGAGCGGTCCCGATCCGACAGGATCGGCCGCCCATCCGGGGTCGCGACCGCGGGCCACGGCACCCCGACCGCGGGATCGTCCCATGCAAATCCGAGCTCGTCGCTACCGTCGTACTCGTTCGTCACGAGGTAAAGGAGCTCGAGCGGCTCGAGCGCAAGGAACCCGTGGGCGACTCCATTCGGGATGACGATCCAGTTGTCGGCGGGCAGCTCGCGCGTCTCAACAAAGGCAGGCCCGCGTCCCTCCACGACCGGTCGGACGTCGACGACGGCCACGAGCGCCCGGCCCGACGCGACCACCCAGTAGTCGAGCTGGCGGCGGTGGTAGTGGAGGCCGCGCAGGACTCCCGCGGCCGAGGTCGACAGGTTGGCCTGGACGAACCGCGGCTTGGAGCCCCCCGGCGCGCCGGCGTCGGCGGTGGTCAGGGTCGGGAAGGACGACTCGCGCCACAACTCGCGGAACGCGCCACGGGAGTCCCCGTGGCGGGCGATCGCGCCGTAGCGGACGCCCGACAGGTTCGACGGCGGTCGTTCGAGGCTCATCGGCCGGCCCCGGTTTTGGTGCGCACGCGATCCCGCAGGAGTGTCGGCATGTAGTCGGCGAGGGCCGCCTGCCACGGCCGGAGGGGCTCGCCGCCGGGCAGCGGAGTCGGCTCGAGGACGGCCCAGGCCGGCGGCGTCGAAGCGCGCGGCCAGGTCGCGGCCGGGACGTCCTCGGTCTCGGCGCCGACCCCCGCCTGGCGAAGCAGCTCGCGGGCCCACTCGGCTCGGCTCGTCCGGCCGCCATTGACCAAGTGATGTGTCCCGACGACGGCGGCCGACCCGATCAGCTCGGCGATCGCCTCGGCGATGTCGTGGGTGTAGCTCGGCGAGCCGACCTCGTCGGCGACGAGCCGGAGGGGTTCGCCGGTCGCCACGGAACGCTCGGCGGCGGCGAGGATCTTGGCCGGAAAGTCGCTGCCGGGCGGGCCGTACAGCCAGGCGGTCCGGGCAATCCCGAGTGCCGCCCGATCGGCGCCGGTACCGACGCCGGGGCTGGCATAGGCGGTCCGCGCGGCGTCCTCCCCCGCCAGCTTCGACGCTCCGTACGGATTGATCGGGTTCGTGGGGTCGTCCGGCCCGTAGCCCAGCCCGTCGGTCCGGCGGCCGTCGAACACCTCGTTCGTGGACAGGACGATCAGGTCGATCCCGCGCTCCGCGGCGGCCTGGGCGAGTACCCCGGTCGCGGTCCCGTTGCGGGCGATCGCGAGCTCCGGATTGCGCGCGCAGCCATCGACGTCGGTCCAGGCGGCGCAGTGAACGACCACCTCCGGCCGGTCGCGATCGAGCAGGGCGCCCGCCGTCCCGGGCGTGTCGAGGTCGAAGATCGCACGACTCCAGGCGATCGGCCCGAATGGACCGGTGAACGGCGCCTCTTCGAGTGCCGCAACCACGGCCCGGCCCAGTCGGCCGCCGGCGCCGGTTACCGCAACGCGCAAGGTCAGGCGTCCCTGGTGGCGGCGACCTGCGGGACGGCCGTGCCGCTCGCGAGCCGAGCCCCGTACTGGCGCTGGTAGTAAGCGTCCCAGTCGCCCGACTTGGCCGCACGCCACCAGGCCTCGTTGGCCCGGAACCAGTTGACCGTGAGAGCGAGGCCGTCGCCGAACGTGGTCCGGTTGTGCCAGCCGAGCGCCCGCAGCTTCGATCCGTCGAGCGCGTACCGTCGGTCGTGGCCCGGCCGGTCCGGGACCGTCCGGACGAGCGTCCACGGCTTGCCGAGCCGCTCGAGCAGCGCCGCGATGACGTCGCGGTTGACCATCTCGGCGGAGCCCGGGACGTTGTAGGTCTCGCCGGCCGCGCCGTGGCGCAAGACATGGTCGATCGCGCCGGCATGATCCGACACGAACAGCCAGTCGCGCTGCTGCAGGCCGTCGCCGTACATCGGCAGCGGCTGGTCGTCGATCGCGTTCGTCACGAACAAGGGGATCAGCTTCTCCGGGTGGTGGAACGGTCCATACGTGTTCGAGCCGCGCGTGACCACCGCGTCGACGCCGTGGGTCACCACGTAGCTCTGGACGAGGAGCTCGCCGGCCGCCTTGGCGGCCGAGTACGGGGACCGAGGGTCGAGCCGGTCGGTCTCGACGGAGCGGCCCTCGGCGACCGAGCCGTAGACCTCGTCGGTCGAGACCTGGAGGTAGCGAACGGGTGGGAGACCACCCGCCTCGCGCTCTGCCGACGCGGTGCGGACGGCCTCGAGCAGAACGTGGACGCCGATCACGCCGGTCCGGAGGAACGCCGCCGGATCGAGGATGCTCCGGTCGACGTGCGACTCGGCGGCGAAGTTGACGACGGCATCCGCGTCGCCGACGAGATGGTCGACGACCTCAGGATCGGCGATGTCGCCCTGGACGAAGCGGAAGCGGTCGGCCTGCTCGAGATCGGCCTCGACCGCCGCAAGGTTGGCGCGGTTTCCTGCGTAGGTCAGCTTGTCGAGGACCGTGATCCGGGCACCGTCGCGCCGGCCGAGGACGTCGCGGACGTAGGCGCTGCCGATGAATCCTGCGCCGCCGGTGACGAGGATCCGTGCATCGGCCGCAATCCGGGGCGAGCTCGACTCCGGGCCCATGCCCTAGCCGACCGGCCGTTCGACCGGCGGAGCGAGCCGGCCCGCATCGTCGTCCTCGCGGGCGAGCTCGGCCGCCCGGAGCAGCGACGGCACCGTCCCGGCGTCGGCCCAGTGGCCCTCGTAGACCCTGCTGTAGAGCCGGCCGTCGGGGATGTAGGCATTGAGGACGTCGGTGATCTCGAACTCGCCGCGGCCCGACGGAGCGAGGTGGTCGATGACCCGGAACGCGTCGGCGCGCAGGAAGTAGACGCCGATCGGGATCAGGTCGCTCTTCGGCTGCTCGGGCTTCTCCTCGAAACCGACGATCCGGCCGGCCGCGTCGAGCTCGGCGACACCGAACCGCTGCGGGTCGGGGACCCGGTAGAGGAGCGACCCGGCACCCCAGGTCCCGGCCTCGAACTCGGCCGCCGTGTCGGCGAGGGCCGGGCCGCGCAGGATGTTGTCGCCGAGGATGCAGCAGAACGCCTCATCCCCGACGAAGTCACGGGCGAGCCCGATGGCGTGGGCGATGCCGAGGGCGCCGCGCTGGTAGCGGTACGTCAGGTCGAGCCCGAAATGGGAGCCGTCGGCGAGCAGCTCGACGACGTCGCCGACGCTCTTGCCACCCACGATCACCATGACCTCTCGGATGCCCATCCCGGCCAGCGTCTCGATCGGGTAATAGATCATTGGGCGGTCGTAGATCGGCAGCAGGTGCTTGTTCGTGACGATCGTGAGCGGGAACAGGCGGGTTGCAGTCCCGCCGGCAAGGACGATTCCTTTCACGCCGTCACGGTACCAGAGGGCTCGCGGCCGGGGCGCTGCTCGGCTGGATGCACGGCTGCTCGCCCGGGGGCAATGCCTTGCCCGCACCCGTCTGGCTGCAGTCGATCGGGGTGTCGTCCGGGCCCGGCAGGCCGCCGATATAGTCGAGGATGACGAGGACGTAGGACAGGTTGTCGAGGTCCGCGGTCGGCAGCAGGTAGAGAGTCTGGACGACAGCGTTGGCGTCGCGCTTGACGTCGGTGATCTCGCCGATCAGGAGGCCCTTCGGGTAGGGCGAGCGGACGCCGCCGGCCAGCTCGATGCCGGCGGTCAGGACCTGCTCGCCGGGATTGACCTTCACGGTCGAATCGACGTTCTGCATGATCAGGGCGCCGCCGAGCTGGCCCACCACGTCGCCCTTGGCGCCGCTCGTCTCGGTCTGGCCGATGACCGTCGAGCTGCGGTCGCTGATCTCGGTGACGATTGCGAAGTCCGGCCCGACCGACGTGACCCGGCCGACCAGCGCGCCGCCCTCGGCGACGACGACATCGCCCTTGACGATCGTGGCGTCGGTCCCCTTCGAGATCGTGATGGTCCGGCGCGCCTCGCTCGATTCGCGGGCGATGACCTCGGCAGCGGCGGTCGAATACTTGAGCGAGCTGCGGGTCTGGAGGAGGGCCGTCATCCGCTCGTTGTCCTGCTCGATCGCCTTCGCCCGGAGGTTCTCCGCCGTGAGCCGGTCGTTCTCGCGCCGGAGCGCGGCATTGTCGGAGTGGAGCCGGTCGATCTCGCCGATCGCGCTCACCGCGCCGGCGACCGAATCGGCGACGCCGTGGAGGGCGCCCTGGATCGGCCGCAGGGCGTAAGCCATCGCGTTCTGGAACTCGGTCACACCGGGGCTCGACGAGATCGCCATGAGGACGAGGGTGATCGAGAGGAGGACGGTGAAGGCCACCGCCCGGCGCCGGCTGGCGCGGGTGGCGAACATCGTGGTCATCGGCTGAGTCTCCGCGGGGCGACGGGCACGAGCTAGCGCGGGGCGCGGGCGTAGGTGTCGGAGACGAGGACGCGATCCATCTTCTCGAGCTCCTGGAGCACGACGCCGGTGCCGCGCGCGACGCAGGTCAGCGGATCGTCGGCCACATGGACCGGCATCTGGGTGGCGTCGGCCACGCGCCGGTCGAGGCCCGACAGGAGGGCGCCGCCGCCGGCCAGGACGATCCCCTGGTCCATGATGTCGGCGACGAGCTCGGGTGGGGTTTCCTCGATCGTGTCCTTGATCGTGTCGACGATCTGGGCGACCGACGGCTCGATGGCCTCGCGGATCTGGTCGGCGCCAACCTCGACGCTGCGCGGCAGCCCGGTCAGGAGGTCGCGGCCGCGGAGCGAGACGCGCTGGCTGTCCCAGTCGCCAGGATAGGCCGACGCGATCGCGATCTTGATGTCCTCGGCGGTCCGCTCGCCGAGGAACAGGTTGTACTCGCGGCGGGCGAACGCGACGATGTCCTGGTCCATCTCGTCGCCGCCGATCCGGATGCTCCGGGACACGACGATCCCACCGAGGCTGATGACCGCGACCTCGGTCGTGCCGCCGCCGATGTCGACGATGAGGCTGCCCGACGGCTCGCTCACCGGCAGGCCGGCGCCGATCGCGGCGGCCATCGGCTCTTCGATCAGGCGGGCCCAGCGAGCGCCAGCGTTGAGGGCGGCGTCGCGGACGGCCCGTTTCTCGACCTCGGTCACGCCGGACGGGATGCCGAGCAGCATCCGCGGCCGCGGGATCAGGCCGACCCGGTCGTGGACCTTGTGGACGAAGTACTTGATCATCTGCTCGGTCACGTCGAAGTCGCTGATGACCCCGTCGCGGAGCGGGCGGATCGCGATGATGCTCGCGGGGGTCCGGCCGACCATCCGCTTCGCCTCTGCGCCGATCGCGAGGACCCGCTTGGTCTTGGCGTCGATCGCGACCACGGACGGCTCGCTCATGACGATCCCCCGATCGCGGACGTGGACCAGGGTGTTCGCGGTGCCGAGGTCGATCCCGATGTCGCGGGAGAAGAGGCCGAGGAAGCGGTCGAGCATGACGGCGGGCAGGTCCTTCGCGCTGGTGGACGGGCGAGGTTCGGGTCGCCGCGGCTCCGCGGCAAAGCCGGGCGGATCGCGCGCTCGAGTGCCGGGCGGGAGAGCCCGTGCAGTATACCCGGGTCACCCGGACGCGCCGGGAGGGGGCTCGATGGCCAATTCCCCGCTCCCGCGGCGGGCCAGCCGTCCCGCGGCGGCCCGGGGCCTCCCGGGCGGTCGCGGCGGCGTAGGCTGACGGGCAAGGAGGTCCAACCATGCTCGACAGGATCAAGAGGGCGATCCAGGGCGGACCCGGATCGGACGCGGATCCCGCCTCGCGCCACGACCGACGCGAAGCCGGCCGGGAGCGACACCGCGAGACCGGCGAGCCCGCCTGGGAGGAGAGCGATCGGATCGAGGATCCGAAGGGCGCGGGCAAGAAGAACCCGGATGCTGCCCCGGAGATCCTCGGCGGAGATTGATCGACCGATCGTCACGGACGCTCGGCCGTTCGTTCGCTCAGCCGGCGCGGCGCTCCGGCCGGTCGAAGCTCACGCCGCGGTCGCGGAGGGAGACGTATGCGTCGTGACCGACGACGAGGTGGTCGAGCAGGTCGATGTCGAGGAGCCGGCCGGCGGCGAGCGCCTCCGCAGTGAGGTGGAGGTCGTCGGGCGACGGGGTGGGGTCGCCGCTCGGGTGGTTATGCACCAGGATCAGACCGGTCGCGTTGAGCCGGACCGCGTCCCGGAACAGCTCGCCGACCCGGACCAGCGACGACGACACGTTGCCCTGATACACGATCGCGACCCGCAGGACCACGTTCTTCGTGTTGAGCAGGACGACCCGCAGCTCCTCGCGCTCGAGCCGGCCCATCTGGAGCATCAGCCGGTCCGCGACGTCGCGCGGCGATCGGATCGTCCAGCGCCCGGCCGGCCAGTCGGCAAGGAGCCGCCGCCCGAGTTCGAAGGCCGCCGTCAGCTGAGCGGCCTTGGCCGCGCCGACGCCCGGCAGCGCCTCGAGCTCGAGCTCGCCGGCCCGAGCCAGGCCCGTCAGGCCGTCGTGCCGGGCGAGGGCATCCTCCGCGAGGTCGACCGCCGACCGGCCGCGCGACCTGGATCCCCACAGGAGCGCGATCAGCTCGGCGGCTGACAGCCCTGCCGCGCCGCGCGTCGCCAGGCGCTCACGCGGCCGCTCCGCTGCGGGAAGCTCCCGGATCGCGCGTCCGCTCATCGTCTGCCTCGTCGTTTCCAGTCGTAGATCAGGAGTCCCCGGACCCGAACGACGAAAGCCCGCCGATTCCTTCCGCCATCCGGATCCGGGAACACGACGCACCCTATCGGGCGACGCTCACCCCGCGATCTATCCGACCTTCACTGCGGCTCCACGGCACTGAGGTGGGCCGCCGCCCTGCGATCAGCCAGCGGCGCCCACCGCATGCGCGACCTCGGCCAGGATGAGGAGCGTTCCGTTGAACGCCGCATGGAGCCCGACCGAGGCCCACAGGGAGCGCCGCGTCGCGAAGAGCCAGCCAAGTGCCAGGGCGACCGGGACGCGTGTCGCGAACGCCACGAAGGCAAGGGCCAGTGCCGTGGACGGATCGCTGCCGCCGACCTGGAGGACGTGGACGATCGCGAAGAACAGCCCGCCCTGGAGGATCGCCCTGGAAGGACCGTAGATCCGCAGCCAGGCGGTCGTCGCGACGCCCCGGAACAGCAGCTCCTCGCCGAGCGGAACGAGGACCGCCCCGCCGAGCAGGTTGAGGATCAGGCCACTTGCCGTGCCGGTCGGCGGCAGCGGCGACTCGGGGACCGCGGTCACAAACTGCGAGACGACCGCCGCGACGATCAGCGTCAGGCCGATGACTGGCAACGCGAACATCGCGCCCCACGCCAGGTCCGCGACGATCCGCCGAGGCTCGGTCCGGACGCCCATGTCGGCCCACGACAAGGCGTTGGTCCCGACGACGAGCATCCGGATCAGCCCGACGTAGGTGAGCTGGATGATCGCGAGGAGCACGAAGGTCGTCAGCGGGCTCTCCGGGTCGCCGCCGAGCAGCCGGATCGCCAGTCCGGCGAGGGCACCGAGCACCGACGAGACCGCGACCGCCGTGGCGAGCAACAGGAACGGCGACGGTCCCGTGTACGTCGTCACGCCGTGCGCACGCCGCTCGATCGCCTGCGATCCGGCGGCCGCCACAAGCCCGATCGAGAGCACGGTGAGCCCGAGCAGGATGAGGAGGCTCGCCGCCGGGGAACGCGCGGCCTGGAACGCGATGACGAGGATCCCGCCGCCGAGGATCGTGGCGAGCCAGCCGACGACGAACAGGCCGGGGGCGGCACGGCCCTCGATCGTGAAGGTCGTCAGACCGGGTCGAATCGGGCCGGCCGCATCGGACACGAGAGGCGCGTCAGGATCGTCTTCGGACGTCACGGCTGCTCGTTCTGTGCTTCCTGCGGCCGTCTCGCGATGGCCCCGACGAGATTCTCGCCATCAGCCTGCGGCGTCAGCCTTCGGGCAGGACGTCCGGTGCGGTCCGCGGCGACGACGACCGTGGCGAGCTGCTTCGTGCTTGTGGCATCGACTGCGAGATCGCGGGTCGTTCCTGGTCGATGTCGGCCGGGGGACGCCCGATCCGCCCCGTCTCGTCCCCGGACGGAAGCGTCGAGATCGGAGCCGGTCGGCCGGCTGACGCGCTCAAGGCCGCGGCCGGCCGCTCGAAGTCCTTGCCGCACCACGCGCAGAGCGACCAGTCGAGGCCCACCAGCCGGCTGCAGTTCGGGCAGACCCGGTTGAGGCGCGTTCGGCAGGTCGGACAGATGATCCACTCATCCATGACGCGGCGGGCGCAGGTCGGACAGCTCTTGATCGATTCGACCTCGGCGAGGAGGGCCTCCTCGGCCAGGTTCCGCTCGTACACCTCGCCGATCTTCTCGTGTGGCCGGATGATCTTGTAGACGAAGATCGCGAACGGGAACACCGGCAGGAACACGATGACGAGGCTCGCCGCGAGGTACGGCAGGATCGCGTTCTCGGTCCGCTGCTGCATGTCGCGGAAGACCCAGTAGGCGCTGGCCAGCCACAGCACGACGAGGTAGACGAGGATCGAATAGATGACGAACTGGACGACAGGGCTTCCGAAGAAGCCCGCCAGCGCCTTGCCGATCTCGCCGAGGATCTGGTCCATGCGGCTGGGTGCTTGCCTCCGATGGGATCGCGACTGAGCGTGCGACGGCGGGCTGGGCCTCGCCCGGCGTCCGGGCCCGGCGTCGGCCGCAGTGTAGCAGGGGTCCGATCGGGGCCCGGTGCGCTAAGCGGAGACGATTGGCTCCGCCGAATTTGAGCGCTCGCGCCGCTCGAGGGCGCCGCCGACGATCAGCACGATCGCGCCAACGAGGACGAGCCAGATCCCGATCGCGCGGCCCCCCGCCGCGGCGATATACGGCCACGCCAGTCCGAGCAGGAAGGCGCCCGCGACGATCGCCGGCAGCCCGATGGGCAACGCGGCCGGTCGACCGGACGACCAAGCGATCGCGGCGAGGATGCCCAGCCCGAGAGCGACGAGCCAGAGGCCCCCTCCGGCGAGGCCCCAACGGTCGAGGTAGCCGTCCAGAAACGACCCGCCGGGCAGGCTGTTGACCCACGGCAGGAGGAAAGCGAGCATGCCGAGGGCGGCTCCGACCCCGATCGTGCGGCGCACCGAATCGGCGCCCAGCTCCAGGGGTCCGACGAGGGCGCCGAGGTCCGGAAGCCGGCGCGCGGACGGCAGTGCCGCGGCCGAGGCCGACGCGCGCGCCGCGCCGTCCGCGTCGAGAGTCGGAAGGGATGCCGACGGCGAAAGGTAGCTGCCGGCCGGTGTCCGCGGCTCGGGCACGGAAAGCACGGCGCCACCGTCAGCCGGCGACCAGGTTGCGTCCGCCGGGGCGGATGCCGAGCCGGGACCAGCGTCCGAATCCAGGGACCGGGAAGCCGGGGGCTCCGCGGGGACGTCGTCGATCGGGTGAAGCACCGATGGCGGCTCCGGCGGGGCGGTCACCTCGTCCGGAACGATCGCCGCTGCTTCCGCCGACGCAAGCGGGGCGTCGTCGTCGATCTGGCCGGTCGGCTCGAAGGCGGCAGGATCTGCGGCGGCGGCGGGATCGGCGGCCGCGCCGGTGGCAGCGTGCGAGGCCGCCGGTGGGTCGTCGTGGAGTGACGCGGACGACAACGCGTCGGCTTCCGTGGCAACCATCGAGGCCCGAAGCGTCACGTCGCCGGGACCGGCTGCGGCCGGGACGGGAGTCGCCTCGCCGCCGGCCACCGTCGCCCACGGCCGCGGCCCAACCGCGGCAAGCAGGGCACCGCATTCGGCACAGGCGTATCGGCCGGGAGCCGCGGCCGAACCGCATTCCGGGCAGACGACCGTCTTCGTCGCCATGACCACCTCGCTGTGTCGAACCGGTTCCGGACCGGCGTCCGGGCTCTACAGGCTGCCACCCCGGTCGTCGGCCGACCAGTCCCCCGGACGGCGGACCGGGGTTACCCCGATTGTCCCGCCCCCGGGTGACCCGCGATCGGTCGGACCGCCGTCGCCCGGGTAGGGGCCTGCGGTGCCGCGGAGACGGACCGCGAGGCGGGCCAGCTCGACCTCGAACGTCATTGCGACGCTCCGCCACGCCGCGATCAGCCCGGTCACGAGGAGGGCCAGGCACCATGCGGCTCCGAAGGTCGCGAGCGCGAGAACCGTGGCGACAGGCGAGTCGAGCGGGTCAACGAGCCGCGAGCGGAGCTCGGTCCAGACGATCGCGACCGCCGCCAGCGCCGCGGCCAGGTCGAGCACCAGGAGCGCCGTCGTTGCGAGAGGCGCGAGAAGCGCTGCGGCCGGCCGCCGGAAGAGATCTGCCGTCGCGCTCGCGAGTGCCGCGCCGACCGAATCGCCGCCGACGATCCGCCGGACGGCCCGCCCGCCGACGATCTCGCCGACGACCCACGTCGCGACGATGACCGCCACCGGGACGGTCGCCCGGCTGACGATGCGCAGGACCAGCGACCCGTCGTCCGACGGGTTCGTCAGCTCGAGGTAGGCGACGCCGACGATCCGGATCGATCCGAGCCCGAGGACGACCGCGAACGGCACGAGCGCCAGGAGGTGGGCGAGCGCCGCCCGGCCGGTGACGAAGCGGGACATGCGCGACGGGTCGGCGATCGGCATGCCTTCGTCGGCGCCGGCCCGGAGCGATACGCGGATCAACGCGACCTCCGTGGCGGCCGCGAACCAACCGCCGACGACCAGCCACCCGACCACGAGCGCGACCGCGCCGACGATCGCGGTCACCGTCGTTGCCTCGAGGCGGCCCAGGTACAGCGGCGTGACGATCGGGCCGAGAGCAGTAGAGATCGCGAGGGGCGAGGGCAGCATCACGATCGCGACGAGGAAGGCGACGATCCCGCCGCGAACGAGGAACCCGGCGAGGGCCAGGATCCACCACGAAGGACGACCGAGGGCCGCCAGGAGCGCGGCAACTGACACGCCCCGCGTCGTGACGGCGTGCCGGTCGGCGGTCATCCGTCGGCCCTGGGTCAGGCGCTGTCGGCCGTCATGGGGCGGCGCTCGGGGCCGGGCTCGGCCCGGCGCTGGAGGACAGACTCGGCGCCGGCGCAGGCGAGGAGCTCCCGCCGGTCAGGTTGTCAAGCTGGGCGAGGGCCTGCTTGACGAGCTCGATCTCCATTCCGTACCGCGCGAAGTCGCCGTTGCGGAGTGCCGTCTGGGCGAGCTCGAAGTGCTGGTTGGCATAGGTGACGAGTTGGGCGACATCGCCCGACGGCGGCTGCTGCGAGCCACCCGGACCCGGCGTCGGCGTGGCGGTCGGGCCCGGGGTCTGCCCCGGCGAGGGCGACGGAACCGGTTCACCGCCGGCCTCTCTGGCAAGGAGCAGGTTGAGGGCCTCCGTGAGGGTCGTGCCCCACACGATGTTCCGCGGCGATGCCACGACGATCCGCTGGAACGCCGGGAACTTGGCGCTGGCCGACTGGAGGTAGACGGGCTGGAGGTAGATCAACGAGCCGCCGACCGGGACGACGATCAGGTTGCCCCGGACGACCGTGCTGCCGGACTGGTCCCAGAGCGTGACCTGGGCGCTGATCACCGGGTCCGAATCGATCTGGGCCTCGACCTGGGCCGGTCCGAAGATCGAGCTCTCACTCGGGAAGCGGAAGACGGTCGTCTTGCCGCGCACGCCCGGGTCGTTCTGGGCGGCGACCCACGCGATCATGTTCGGACGGTCCTTCGGGATCATCGGCTGGAGCAGGAGGAACTCGGCCTTTGCGGCGCCCGGCATGCGCATGACGACGTAGTAGGCCTCGTTCGGCAGGCTCTGCTTGCTGCTTGCGGCAGCGGGGACCGTCCACAGGTCGTTCTGGGTGTAGAACGTCGCGGGGTCCGTCACGTGGTAGCGGCCGTACATCCGGGTCTGGACGTCGAACAGCTCCTCGGGCACCCGGAGGTGCGGCACGAGATCAGCCGGGAGCTCCGAGAGCGGGTGGAACAGCGTCGGGAAGATGCCCTGCCAGGCGCGGATCAGCGGGTCGGTGTCGTCGGACACGTAGAAGGTCATCGACCCGTCGTACGCGTCCATGACGATCTTCACGCTGTTCCGCAGGTAGTTGATCGGCGTGTCGCCGAGACCGGTTGCACCGAGCTCGGCGGCCGGATTGAACGACTGGGCGTGGGGGAACGCGTCGCTCGTCGTGAACGCGTCCTGGATGTACTTCAGGCGGCCGCTCCCGTCGACGACCAGGTACGGATCCTTGTCGTACTTCAGGAACGGTGCGATCAGCGGCAGCCGCTCGCCCAGTGTCCGATGGAACAGGAGCTGGCTGTTGTTCGTGACCTGGTCGCTGATCAGCAGGTCGAAGTCTCGGAAGCGCATGGCGAACAGCAGCCGGTTGAGGGTCGTGTCGAGCGGGATCCCGGTGGTGCCCGACCACGAAGTCGTCACCGCGTCCGAATCGCCGGCGGTGCTCGTCGCGTCGGCCACGCCGCGCGGGTAGTCGAACTCGGGCTGGCGGGCGTCGACGACGATGTAGTCGCTCGGACGCTCGCCGAAGTAGATCCGGAACTGCTTGACCGGCGGCGCGCCCTCGGTCGAGACCGGTGGCAGGTTCGAGATGATGAGATGGGGCTGGCCCTGCGAGGCGACCTCGTTGACCGGGACCATCGCGGCGCCCACGCCGTGGGTGTAGACGATCCGTTGGTTGACCCAGCCGGTCGCGCTCGGGTTCTTGTCGAGTGCGAGCTCACGGCCGGACAGCATGACCTGGCGAAGCTGGCCGTTGAGCAGGTAGCGGTCCGTGTCGACGTCGACGAAGTCGTAGTACTGGCGAACGGTCTGGAGCTGGCCGAGCGTGTCGCCGAGCGGGCGGTAGTCCCACAGCCGGGCGTTGGCGAAGGTGTCGGCGTCCGCCGCGACGACGGCCGAGGTGAGCGGAGCGCTCCCTTGGTACGGCTGGTCGGTCCATTGGTCGAGCCCGAACGCCAGCCTCGTCATCTTGATGTTGTTCGCGATGTACTGCTGCTCCTGGGCCTGCTGGTTCGGCACGACGACCAGCCGCTGGACGACCTCCGGGTAGATCCGGCCGATCGCGATCGAGGCGATGAACCAGACGGCGACGGTCAGGGTGACCGGCCAGAGGACGCGGGCGAAGGCGCCGCCGACGAGGAGCGCTGCGGCGATCGCCGAAAGGGCGGTCAGGACGTCGTACGCCAGGAACTGGGCATGCTCGTCGGTGAAGCTGACGCCGGTCGCGATCCCTCGGTCGCTATGGACGAGCTCGAACTTGTCGAGCTGGTAGCCGAGGGCGATCGACATCAGGAACAGCCCGGCCAGGATGCCGAGATGGACGCGGACCGGGGTCCCGAACACCGCTCCGCCATTCATCGCCGAGAGGAAGTAGCGCGCTCCGGCCACGAGCAAGGCGGCCACGAGCAGCCCGTTGACGAGGGTCTGCAGGAGCCGCAGGAACGGCAGATCGAACAGGAAGAACGAGATGTCCCGGCCGAACACCGGATCGACGACCGGGGTCCCGGTCGGGCTGAAGGGAACTTGATGCTGCCAGAGGAGGATCGTCGCCCAGCTGCCGGCCACCGAACCGGCGACGCCGATGGCCGCGAGGACCGCGATGACGACGATCACGACCCGACCGACCGGCACTGGGTCCGGCAGGTCCATGGCCCCGACGGTCGTCGGCTCGGACTCGCCCGGGCGTCCCCACTGGCTTCGCCCGGAGCGGGATTGCTCCGCGTTTGCGGCGGCCTCGTTGAGACGGTCGAGCCAGCTGCGGAGCGTCCCGCCCGACGCGCCGGGATCGCCGCCGGACGGGGCCAGTCGGCCGGCCAGCCACAGATTCCCGAGGAGGATCACGAGGGCCCCGACGAGGCCGAGCAGGAAAAGGCCTCCCTGCGCGCCGAGGCGGGTGAAGAAGACCTGGTCGAAGCCGACGCTCCGATACCACAGGATATCGGTCCAGAGCTGGATCCCGAACGTGAACATGACGATGAGGAACACGACGACGAGGACGGCGACGACTGTCGTCAGACGCGAGCGGATGGAGACGCCGCCGTCGCGCGGCCCACCCGGGCTCGTGGCGGTCCGCCGCGGGGGACGTGGCGGAGGCGGGCTGCCAGCACTTGAGCGACCGTCGAGCGGGACACCTGGGCCGCGCCGCCGGACCGGCGGTGGCCGGAGCGGGATGGGCTGTGGCTCGTCGGATCCGGCGTCGTCGTCGGCGGCGGTTTCGTCCCCGTCGGACCCCTCCGGGCGGACGTCGTCGTCGTCCCCGGCGGCGCCATCCGCCTCGTCCTGGGCGTGGTCGTCGGGCGCGGGTCGGCCGCCTGCCTGGGCCTGCCGGCGCCGCAGTTCCTTCATGAATTCATCGAAGAGATCGCCCACTCAGCTGCGAGTCTAGACGCTACGGCCGCGACAGGCCTTCGAGGGACCGACGGAACGCGCTCAAGACGGTCTCGGAGAGCTCGTTCGGGCGCATCGCCGCCGCTCGCATCGGCTCCCAGCGGAACGCGGCCCGGATCGCCGCGGGCACCCGCCACGGGCGGGTCGGGTCGTCCGCGGGCACGACGGTCGCGATTCGGATGCACAGCCGCCCGGCGTCCTCGAGGATCATTCCGCTCAGGGCCCCGGCCAAAGACGGGCCGAGCCGGACGAGGGGCGGATCTGGCCGCGGGCCAGCCGCCGGGGCGAGGTCGACGAAGGACACGACGCCCTCGTCATCGGCCGTCCAGACGATCGCGAGCCACCAGCCGTCGTCGGTCGTGGTGGGCTGGCTCATCCCGAGGCGGAACCGGCGACCGTTGCTCGTCTCGAGCGCCTGCTCGCGGAGGAATGACGGACCGGGTGGTGGCAGGCGATCGGGCACGGCCGAACGATAGTCGAGGGGCGAAACCCGGGTTCAGGCGGGCGGCGCCTCGTCGTGGCCGTCGGCCGATTCGGCTGCGGTGGCGGCGACGGGTGTCTCGGGCGCGCTTTCGGCCTCCTCCGTCACGCTCTCGTCGGCCGCAGCTTCCGCTGGACCTGCGGCGGTCGGCTCAAGCGATCGGCCTTCCTCGACCGCGGCGTCGGCCGCCATGGCCTCGACCTCGGCCTGGGCGTTGGCGACCTGGGCCTCGAGCTCGAGGCGGAGCATCTCGCGGCGGACGGCCGCCGGGGGCGGAGCGAGGGAGCCGGGCGCCGCAGTCGCGGCCCCGCCGTCTTCGTAGTCCCCGCTGATCCAGCCAAGGAGCCGGCTGCGCGGCTTGGCCTTGGCAGCCCGCGCGTTTCGCAGGATCGCCTCGGCGTCGATCGCGGTCAGCCCCGGAAGGGACGTGTCGCCGTCGCCGAGCAGCGTCGCGCCGCACGACGGACAGGTGACCTCGTGGTCCGACGGCAGAGGCGCCGAGCACCAGTTGCAGTGTGGCGTGGGCATGGACCCCCCGGCCGTTGCTTCGTCCAGCATGCCGTCACTGTAACGCCTGCCGCAGCGCCTTGAACCACCCGATCGGGCTAGGACGGTCGCAGCTGATCGCGTGCCAGCCTCATTCCCACTCAATCGTGGCCGGCGGCTTGGAGCTGATGTCATAGACGACCCGGTTGACGCCGGGGACTTCGTTGACGATCCGTGAGCTGATCTTGCCGAGGACGTCGTAGGGCAGCTTCGCCCAGTCCGCGGTCATCCCGTCCTCGGACGTGACGGCGCGGATCGCGACGACGTTCGCGTACGTCCGGCCGTCGCCCATGACCCCGACCGAACGGACGGGCGTGAGGATCGCGAACGATTGCCACAGCGACCGGTAGAGGCCCGCCGCCTTGATCTCGTCGATGACGATCCAGTCGGCCTCGCGGAGGGTGTCGAGCCGCTCGGCAGTGACCTCGCCGAGGATCCGGATCGCGAGCCCCGGCCCCGGGAACGGCTGGCGGAGGACCATCGCCTCGGGCAGGCCCATCTCGAGACCGACGGCCCGGACCTCGTCCTTGAACAGGTAGCGCAGCGGCTCGATCAGCTGGAAGCTGAGGTCGGCCGGCAGCCCGCCGACGTTGTGATGCGTCTTGATCTTCTGGGCGGCCTTCGTCTCCGAGGTCGCGCTCTCGATCACGTCCGGGTAGAGCGTGCCCTGGGTCAGGAAGTCGATCCGGCCGGCATCGCCCTTGATCCGCTCGGCCTCCTCCTCGAACACCCGGATGAACTCGTCGCCGATGATCTTCCGCTTCTGCTCGGGGTCCTCGACGCCGGCGAGCCGGGCGAGGAAGCGCTCGCGGGCGTCGACCATCACGAGGTTCATCCCGAGGTCCCGCTCGAAGGTGACCCGGAGCAGCTCCGATTCCTTCTTCCGCATCAGGCCGTGGTCGACGTAGATGCACGTCAGGCGATCCCCCACCGCGCGATGGACGAGGGCCGCGGCGACCGCCGAATCGACCCCGCCGGACAGGGCGCAGATCACCCGGCCGTCGGAGCCCGCCGCGGCCGCGTGGGCGTCGACCCGCTCGCGGATCCCGGCGACCGTCTGGTCGATGAAGTTCGCCGGCGTCCACGTCTGGGAGGCCCCGGCGATCCCGACGACGAAGTTGCGCAGGACGTCGCGGCCCTTCGGAGTGTGGACGACCTCGGGGTGGAACTGGATGCCGTATAGGTTGCGGTCCGGTGCCTGGAGTCCGGCGAACGCCGTCGAATCGGTCTGGGCCGTGGCGGTGAATCCGTCAGGCAGCCTGGTGATCGAGTCGCCGTGGCTCATCCAGACCGGCTGGTCGCGATCGAGGCCCGCGAACAGGCCGTCACCGTTGGTGATGGTCACGTTCGCCGGGCCGTACTCGCGCTTGCTCGTGGCGACCACGTCGCCGCCGAGCTCGCGGGCCATCAGCTGGGCGCCGTAGCAGATACCGAGGACGGGGATCCGTCCCGACCAGATGCCGGCGTCGGCCATCGGAGCGCCCTCGTCATAGACGGACATCGGGCCGCCCGACAAAATGATCGCCTTGGGGTTGCGCCGCTCGATCTCGGCCCACGGCGTGTCGTGCGGAATCAGCTCGGAGTAGACGTTCAGCTCGCGCACCCGCCGGGCGATCAGCTGGGCGAACTGGCTGCCGAAATCCAGGACGACGACCGAGTCGGGCTCGGCGGTGTCGGGCCGGTCGGCCGGTGTCCGGGTCGGCGCCGGAGCGTTGAGAGCGGTCTCGAGGTAGGCCTCGACCTCGGCGTCGTCCGGGGCGAGGACCCGATGCCCCGCGTTGGCGGGTTCGCCGTGGACGGTCTTGCCACGGTCGGCGGGCGGTGCCGACGGCGGCCCTGAGGGGCCCGCCGCGTCGATCGATGGATCCTGCTGTGCCTCGGCCACGCCGTCCGCCAATGGTCACCCTCCGCCGCCCGCTCCGCCTCGCCCAAGTCTACCCGCCACCGGGTGGCCGGTCGCATCCGGGAGGGATACGAGTCATTCGCGGTTGCGCATCGCCTCGGCGGCCATGTCGATATAGGCGAGGAGACGCTCCGCGACGGCCGCCGGCGGATCCGACCAGGCGATCGCCTCGCGCATCAGGCGCAGCCAGGCGTCACGCTCGGCCGGACCGATGGCGAACGGCACATGGCGCATCCTGAGGCGGGGATGGCCGCGTTCCGCGTCGTACGTCCGCGGGCCGCCCCAGTACTGGGCGAAGAACAGCGTCAGCCGGTGGCGGGCGCCCTCGAGGTCTGCCGGCGGATAGAGCGGCCCGAGGACCGGATCCGCGGCGACACCGTCATAGAAGCGGCCGATCAACATTTCGAAGAACGGCATCCCGCCAGCGGCGTCGTAGAGCGTCCGTTGCTCGATCACGAGTCCGATTCTACGGGCGACGCGTTAACGGGCACGGGAGTCGCGTCAACGGGCGATGCCGGCGAAGCTCGGGCCGAACACGACGCGGCGGCGCTCGATCGGGCTCAGTCGGGCGAGCACCGGAACCCGCCCGGCGGCGATCCCGAGGACGGTATGGACCGCCGCGGCCCCCACGACGAAACCGGGACCCGCGGAGGCATCGGCGCCGATGGGCCGCCCGCCGGTCGGGAGCGCGACTGCGCCGAGGATCGCGAGACCGCCGCACCAGATGCCCGGATCAGGTCGCATGAATCGAGACGACCGGCCCGCATGCTGCGGTCGGTCGTCTCGGGGAGCGGCGTATTCGGTTGTTCTTCAGTTGTTGGACGCGTCTTCGATTGTTCTTCGGTTGTCTGGCAGTCGTCTGAGATCGGGTCAGGCGACCGTTTGAACGAAGGTCGGGATTCGCCAGTCCTGGTCCGGGGCGATCCGCCGGTCGGCGGTCTCGCCGTGGTCCTGGGCCAACGCGGCGAAGAAGGCGGTGCGACGCCGGGAGACGATCCGGGCGTCCTTGCATGGACAACCCTCGACGAGGCACCCGCGACGGCCACGGTCCCCGTGCTGGCGGATGACCTGCTGGCTGTCCATGGTGCGACTCCGTTTCTCCTGGCTGCGGGCCCGAATATCCCGGACCTCGATGCTCGACACTGTGCGTCCTGGCCGATTTCAGCGGCATGGGCTCGTGCCGCTGCCGCATTACGACCGATGTCGTACTTGTCATCGGTCAAGACGGGCGGCGCCGGCGGTTGTGACCGGTATGTCGCGCGGCCGACAAGCCGCGTTCACGCACGAAGGAGTTCGCTCGATGACCTATTCGATCGTGGCGCGCGACCCGGCGAGCGGTCGGTTCGGGATCGCGATCCAGACTTGCTGGCCGTTCGTCGGTGCGGGGTGCCCGTGGGTCGAATCCGGGGTCGGCGCAGTCGTGACCCAGTCGTTCACGGAGGTCGCCCACGGCCCGAACGGGCTCGAGCTGCTGCGCAGCGGCACGCCGGCGGCCGACGCGCTCGCGACGCTCCTGGCCACGGACCCGGGGGCTGCCGTCCGCCAGGTCGGGATCGTCGACGCCGCGGGGCGATCCGCCGCCCACACCGGAGATCGCTGCGTCGAGGCGGCCGGGCACGTCACGGCGGACGGCGTGTCGATCCAGGCCAACATGATGGAACGGGCGGCGGTCTGGCCGGCGATGCTCGCGGCGTGGCAGGCCAGCGCCGCCGCCGACCTCGTCGATCGGCTGTTCGCGGCGCTCCGGGCGGCCGAAGGCGAGGGCGGCGACATCCGCGGTCGCCAGTCCGCGGTGCTGATCGTCTCGGGGGCGCCCGGCGACCCTCCGTGGAAGCGGGACGTGGATCTCCGGGTCGACGACCATTCCGCCCCGCTCGACGAGCTCGAACGGCTCATCCGGCTCCATCGCGGCTTCGAAGCGCTCGATCTGGCCGAGGAGCGCGGCCGCACCGGCGATCTCGACGGGGCGCAAGCAGCCGGCGCGGAGGCGACCCGGCTCGCGCCCGGCGACGGCCAGGTCCTGGTGTGGCAGGCGCTCGAGATGACCGCCGCGGGCCTGATCGAGCCGGCCCGCGAGCTGCTCGCCAGCGCGACCGCGCAGAACCCGCGCTGGCCCGAGTTCGTCCGGCGGTTCGCGGCATCCGGCGCCCAGCCGGAGCTCGTCGATCCGGCACGGACGCTCGTTGGCGACTGAGACAAACCGGCCGCTGAGCGCCGGAACGCCAAACGACCGTAGGCGGTGGGGCACCACCGGCTCCGGTCGCAGGCTGCTGCAACGCTCTTCGATTGTTCCTCGGTTGTTCTTCAGTTGGTCGGGGGGCGACGACGCACGCCCTGCGAGGGGCGATATCCCTAGGTTGGGCCGCGCGCTTCCAGCGAACCACCGTCATTCGCCGCGAACGGCGTATGGCGAATGACGTAGACGGAGTCCAGACGGCGGAAACGCCGAACCGGCGCCGGTTTGGAGGAGACGGCGCCGCTTCGGCTTGGAGTGGCGACGACCGAAGGGAGGAGGAGGGAGGCCAGCGGTCGTCGCCGCGATTCAGTTTTCGATGACCGCCCGGGAGAGGCGGCTGGAGGTTCAGCGGGTGCGACTGGCCCGGGTGCGGGGTCGCGGCCGCCGCGGTCCGCCGAGCTTGAGCGCGGCGAGATCCAGGACGATCAGCGTTCCCAGAGACACGAGAAGGGTCCCGAGCGGGTCCATTTCGGTCCATCCATTGGTGGCCATCGGCAAGCGCCGTGTCGAAAGAGTGCGCGTCGTCCCGTTGCGTCGCCATCGTCCGAAGGTCGGGGATGGGGTGCGACGGATGACGTATTGCTCGCAGCTTCGACGTTTGATCGGGCTGGCCGTGACTCCCGCGTCGCGGGCGCGGCGGGCTGCGTTCTGATCCGCTCGTCAGCCGGCGTCGATCGGTCGGATCGCGAAGATCGGTCCGCTGCCGAGGCCCTCCGACGGGGTCCCGAAGCGAAGGATCAGCTCCCGAACGGCACGTCCCCGGCGCGGGTCGCGGTCGTCGAGGAGCTGGGCCTCACCGCGGAAGGCGCGGCTGAAGAGCTCGACGTCCACCGCCGGATCGGCGAGCAGATTCCGGCTCCACGCGCTGTTGGGTCCACCGGCGGCGACCAGGATCGACCCGTCGGGCTCCTCGACATAGCCGACGGTGACCGCGCGCCACTCGCCACTGTGCCGGCCGCGGGTCCGAAGGCGCGCGAATCGCGTGTCGTCGGCCATCGCGTCGTCGAGGTCCGGGATGCGCTCCGTGCCGCGGCCGGCCCCAGCCGGCCCGGCCGGCGGCGGTCGACGGTCGTCCTCGGGATCCGTCAGCGGCTCCGCTGCCAGGACTTGCCCTCGGTCGCAATCGACGGCGCGTAGACCATCTCGACCCGCTGCATGTCCGCGATCGTCCGGGCGCCGAGCGCCGCCATCGACTGGCGCAGCGCGCCGACGAGGTTTTGCGACCCGTCGGTCACATGGGCCGGACCGAGCAGGATCTTCTCGAGCGACCCGACCGTTCCGACCTTGATCCGGGTCCCGCGCGGGAGGGTCGGCGACGGCGCCGCCATGCCCCAGTTCATTCCATGCCCCGGCGCCTCCTCCGCGCGGGCGAGCGGCGAGCCGATCATCAGGACATCGGCGCCGGCCGCCAGCGCCTTGGCCAGCTCGCCGCCGCGACGCATCCCGCCATCGGCGACGACCGGGACGTACCGGCCGGTCTCCGCGAGGAACGCGTCCCGAGCAGCGGCCACATCGCTGATCGCGGTGACCTGGGGGACGCCGATGCCGAGGACCTCGCGGGTCGTGCAGGCGGCGCCCGGACCGACCCCGACAAAGACCGCCGCGGCACCCTGCTCCATCAGCGCGAAGGCGGCCTCGCTGTTCGTGGTGTTGCCGACGGCGACCGGGATCGGCATGAACCGGGTGAACTCCTCGAGCGAGAGCGGATCGTAGCCCGACGCGAGGTGGCGGGCGCTGCTGACCTGGCTCTGGACGAGGAACAGGTCCGCGCCATGCTCGGCGCAGAACGGGCCGAAGCGGCGAGCGGCGGCCGGTGTCGCCGACACCGCGGCCTTCGAGCCGGCGGCATGGATCTCGTCGAGGCGGCGGGCGATCAGCTCCTCGCGGATCGGCGTTGCGTAGACCTCGGCGAGCAGGTCCTGGACCTCGCCATCGGCCGCGGCCGCGATCCGGGCCAGGATCTGGTCGGGATCGTCGTAGCGGGTCTGGACGCCCTCGAGGTTGAGGATCGCGAGCCCGCCCAGCGCGGCGATGGCGCCCGCGAACCGGGGATCGACGACGGCGTCCATCGCGGACGCGATGATCGGGATCCCGAGTGCGATGCCGCAGAACTCCTGGCCGAGCTCGACGTCAGCCGGCTCGATCGTGTCCGTGCCCGGTGCCAGCGAGACGTCCTCGAAGCCATACGTCGGACGCAGGTCGTCGACCTTCGAGCGGAAGACGCGGCGATTGGCCGAGCTGCTTGCGAGTGCGCTGGCGGACTGGTCGAGCACGGGCGGCCTCCTGGGCGGCGATGGCCGTGATTCTATCCGACGGCGTGCCTCTCCTCCGGTGGCGCGACGGTTGTGACGGATGGCGCGCCGTCCGGCGCCCGGCCCGACACCCGCGTCAGCGGTGGCCGCTGGCCATCTTCGTCGCGTCGGGCCGGCTCCGGAGCCGGATCATTGCCAGGATCCCGACGACCGGTCCCGCTGCGAGCACGATCCACGCGAGCCGCCAGCCGTCGCCGCCGGCCGGATCGATCAGACCGACGCCGAGGATGGTGAAGCTCGTCAGTGTGAACCCGATCGCGGTCTGGACCGACAAGGCCGAGCCGGCCGTACCGGGCGGAGCCAGCTCTGACACGGCCGACGAGAACTGCGCCGAATCGGCCACGACCGACGCGCCCCAGACGAGGGCGACGATCGTGATGATGGGGACCGGGGCGCCGAACAGCACCCCTGCGGTGACCGCGGTCGTTGCGGACACCGCCATTGCCGCGATGGTCGTCGTCGTCCTCCCGATCCGGTCGGCCACCGCGCCCGCGACCGCCGAGGCCACCCCACCCACGGCGACGACCCCGAAGGCGACAAGGGACGCGATCGCCGCGTTCGTCTGGCCGGCGACCGTGAAGCTCGCGATCAAGAAGATCGGGATCCACGTCCACATTGCGAACAACTCCCACATGTGGCCGAAGTACCCGATCGCCGCCAGGCGGACGGACGGCACCCGAAACGCCGCCGCGGCGATCGCGGGCGAGAATCGCGGCGCCGCCACCTCCAGCGGCCCCGGACGGCCGAGGCTGCCGACGATCAGGGCGCCCATGATCGCCGCCACGCTGGCGCTCACGACGACCGGCCGCCAGTCGACGCCGGCGTACGCCCCGATGGCGCGGAACAGGAGCGGCAGGGCCACCCCGACCGTGAGCGCCCCGTTGACCACCCCGATCGCGAGGCCACGCCCCCGCCGGAACCAGCCGGCAGCGAGCTTCATCGCCACGGGATAAACCGCGGCGAGCGCCATCCCCGTGACGAACCGGAACGGCAGCGCAGACGCGGGGTCGGAGGCGACGAGCGCGAACCCGAGGTTGGCGATAGCCGCGACGATGGCCCCGCCGGCGAACAGGCGCGGACCAGGGATCACGTCAGGCGCGCCGATCGCCGCCAGCCCGAGCGCTCCGACCGCGAACCCGAGCTGCGTCACGACGGTCAGCCACGGCAGGTCGAGCGGGCCGACCACCCACTGCGTCCGGAGGATCGGGGCGACGGCCGACGCGCTGAAGGACGGCGCCATCGCGAGGAGCGTGCCGATCCCGAGGATCGCGAGCTGCGGCCAGCGGCCCGCGGGCTCCGCGGTGGTGGCCGAAGGCGGGTGCATGGCGGCGGTCGTCGAGAGGACGGCGCTCGAGGGACCCGGGTTCGTCAGATCCGCTCGAATCGCTCGACGGGGAGGACGAAGACCGTTGCCCCGCCTACCTCGACCTCGAGCGGGTAGGGCATGAAGAACTCGCCCGGCTCCATGATCGGCGGCATCGGGTTCACGACCTGCGTCCGCGAATGGCACGTCTCGCGGACGATCTCCATCACCTCATCGACGGAGTCGTCCTCGACGCCGAGAATGACGGTCGCGTTGGACTGCTTGAGGAACCCGCCGGAGCTCGACAGGCGGGTCGCCCGGAACTCGCGATCGAGCAACGCGTCGACGAGGGCCCCGGCGTCCTCGTGGTGGACGATCGCGACGACGAGCTTCACGCGGCGAGTATAGGCAGCCGGGCGGGCGTCGGGCGACGAATCTCGGTGGTGGTGCCGAAGCCGAATCGCTGTACTTTGCGCCGATCCTGCCTGGGCACGGTCGGATGGGGCCTCGGTGCGGTGTACGATCCGATGGCCGCGCCGATGCGACGGTCCGCCGCCGGTCGACCGGCTCGAGCCGCCTCCCAGGAGACCCCCGTGCCAGACCAGACCGACCGACCTGCTCCGCTCGACGCCCTCGCCGCGGGCGTCGCGGCGGCCGTCCACGGCACGGATCTCGACGATGGGATCGGCATGCTCGTCGGGGCAGCGATCGCGGCGCTCGGCGCAACGAGCGCGATGGTCAGCCTCCAGGACCCCGATCGACCGGACCCCGAGCTGACCTTGACGATCGGGCTCGACGAGGCGGCCCAGGCCGCGGCGGTCACTGCCGTCGTCGACCCGCGCCATCCGCTGACGACCGCCGGTCGCGATCGGACCGAGACGCGGAACGGAACGACGATCGCAGTGCCGTTGATCGTGACCCGCGGCGGAGTCGAGGAAGCGCTCGGGGCGCTCGCCGTGACGTTCGCCACCGACGCCGACGCAGACGCCGCCGACCTCGTGTACCTTCGACTGACGGCCGACCTCGCGTCGCTGGCGGTGGATCGGGCGCGCCTGGCGTCGACGGTCGCCGAGCGGTCGGAGTGGTTCGAGCGCCTGGCCCACACGGATCCGCTGACGGGTCTCGCCAACCTCCGGACGGTCTCCCGGGTCCTCGAGCTCGAGCTCGCCCGCGCCGGCCGCCAGGGCAGCGAGGTGTCGGTCGCGATCTTCGATATCGACGACTTCGGCGCGGTGAACGAGGCCGACGGTCGCGATGCCGGCGACGACGTGCTCCGTTCGGTCGCGGCGATCCTCGCGGGGTCCGTCCGTCTCGTCGACACGGTCGCGCGGTTCGGAGCGGACGAGTTCCTCCTCGTGGCGCCGGGCTCAGCCGGGGCCACCGTCGCCCAGCGGGTCCTCGACGGGGTCGCCGAGCTTCCCGGGACCGACGGACGGGCGATCTCCGTCACCGCGGGCGTGGCGCGCTTCCCGACCGACGGAACCGATGCCGAGAGCGTGATCGCCGCGGCGAAGGCGGCCCTCGAGCGGGCACGTTCCGAGGGCCGCGGCACGGTCGAGACGACCGAAGCCTGACGGCGGACGAACACCGGCACGACGCGGTGGCGAGGCGGCCGAGTCCAGGGCGACCCAGTTTGGCGTGGTGCCAGCGCGGACCCGGGCCCGGATCGTCAGAACTGCGCGAATGCCACGCTCACTCCGTCTCGAAATGAGTCCCGAGGGACTCAGGCCGCCGGCTTGATCAGCTCGTCGCGCCAGCCGGTCCGAGCGGGGCGCCGGCGCTCACGACCGGGCCCAGCGGGGCGGTGTTGCCCGGATTCGGCTCGAGCGTCAGTGCGATGACGGCGCCCGCCGGTGCGTCGGCCGCGCGCGTCGTGAACGCCGCGGTGCCGTTCGCGTCCGCGGTGAACCCGCCGACCGCGACGGGCTTCTGGCCGACGATCACCCACGCCTCGTAGACCTGGCTGCCGGTGGTCGGCGCGAGGCCGCGCATCGCGAGGACGACCCTCCCGTCCGGCCCGACAGCGCCGATGCCGGTTGCGCTCGCGCCCGCGGCCGGAGCCAGGACCACGGTGCGCGCGCCGGGCTGAGCGGCCGACTGCAGGACCGTCGCGACGGCCGTATCGAATGTGCGGGCGGTGTCGAGCTGGCGCTGCAGCCCGATGCCCCAGGCGCCGACGGCGACGATCGCGATGACCGCCGCGATCCGCATCGCCCAGTCCAGGCGGGTCGCCCGCTGGCTCAGGCGGCGCGTCTCGCGCTCGTCTGCGCTCGGAAACGGGAGTGGCGCAGATGCCGTCGCAGGCGCAGCTGAGGCCGGAGCCGCCTCCGCTGCCCTTCGCGGATGCGCGCCGAGGTCGGCGGCCGCGGCCGCCATGATCCGCGGCCCGAGCGACACCGGCGGCTCGACCAGCTCGAGGTCGCCGAGCTCGAGCAACGACGGAACGACCTCGCCGAGAGCCGCGAACTCGGGATGCCGCTCGGGGCACGTGGCGAGGTGCGCGCGGACGGCGACCTCCTCGTTCCGGTCGAGCGCGTCGAGAACGTAGCCCGGCGCCAGGTCGCGTGCCCGCTCGCAAGTCATCGGCGCGTCGGTCACGTGCCACCGTCCCCGGCGAGGCGCTCGGCCAGGCCGTCGTCGTCGCCGCCCAGGGCACGGCGGAGTGCGAGCAGGCCGAGCCGGACCCGGCTCTTGACGGTGCCGAGCGGCGTCCCTGTCCGCTCGGCGATCTCCTGCTGGGTCAGGCCGCCCCAGTAAGCGAGCTCGATCGCCTCGCGCTGGACGTCCGACAGGGTCGCCATCGCGACCGCGATCTCCTCGCGGTCCAGCCCGGCGGCCACGTCGTGCCAGATGTCGGGCAGCTGCAGAGCAGGCGGCGGGACGGATTCGACCTCGGGCAGCTCGATCGTCGGCTTGCGCCGTCGGACGGCATCGACCGCGCGGTGATGGACGATCGACAGGAGCCAGGTCTTGACGCTGCCGCGGCCGTCGACGTACCGGCCAGCGTTGCGCCAGACGCCGAGAAAGGCGTCCTGAACCACATCCTCGGCAAGCGAGGAATCGGAGGTGATCCGGAGTGCGATCGAGTAAGCCATGGTCTTGTACCGGTCGTAGAGATCCTGGAGGGCATCGAGCTGCCCGGCCGTGACGAGCGCGAGGACGGCCTGATCAGCGTCGTCTGCGGACGATGCCGTGCGTCCCCGCTGGGCGGGCTGACCTTCACTCATCGGGTACTGCGCACGACCGGCCGGTTTGGTTCACCGGCCGGCCTGGGTCGGTCCGCGAAGAGATGATCGACCGCGCGGAGCACCCGCTCGCCGACCGCGTCCTCGGTCGCGGTCGCGTCGATCAGCTTGAACCGGCCAGGCTCTGCAACCGCCATCGCAAGGAATCCGTTGCGGACCCGGCGATGGAAGGCAAGGTCGAAGCCGTTCTCGAACCGGGTCTGGTCCTCGGGTGCCTTGCGCCCGAGTCCGGTCTCCACCGGCAGGTCGAGGAGGATCGTCAGGTCCGGCTGGAGGCCGTTGGTCGCGATCTCCTCGAGCCGCGTGAGGGACTCGAGCGCGGTGCCGCTGCCGTAGCCCTGGTAGGCGCGGGTCGAGTCGGCGAACCGGGTGCAGATGACCGTCGCGCCCGCAGCGAGGCTCGGCTCGATGACCTCCTCCACGAGCTGGCGGCGGGCCGCGTTGAAGAGCAGGGCGTCGGCGATCGGATCGATCGGGCTCGTCGTCGGTGCGAGCAGGATCTCGCGGATCCGCTCCCCGAGGCCGGTCCCACCGGGCTCGCGCGTGCCACGGACCGCCGTGCCGCGCGCTCGCAGCGTGGCTTCGAGGCGCGCCGCCTGGGTCGTCTTGCCGGCACCCTCGGGCCCCTCGATCGTGATGAACCGACCGCGCACGGCTGCCGGGACAGGGTGTGTCACAGGCCGAGTGTACGGTGCGATCAAGGCGATCGCGCCGCATCGCCAACCCGGGATCTCACGGTCATCCGCGGGCGGCCCTCGGGCGTACTCTCGGCGACATGGGACGTCGCTCCTTCCTTCGCTTGCTTGCTGCCGCCATCGCCGTCGGGGCGTCGGCGTTGTTGCCCGCCACGGCGGCCGCCCATCCGCTCGGAAACTTCACGATCAACCACTACGTCGGGCTGACGCTCGCGACCGACCACGTCGTCCTCGATGTCGTGATCGATATGGCCGAGATCCCGGCCTTCCAGGAACGCCAGACGATGGACACCGACGGCGACGGGGTGGTCAGCGACGAGGAGGTCGCGACACGGGCCGCCGGCGCATGCCGGGCGGTTGTGGGCGACATACACCTCGAGCGCGACGGGGTCCGTGTGCCGATCGTCGCCGGGTCGTCGAGCGGAGAGTTCCTCCCCGGCGCCGGTGGCCTCTCGACGCTCAGGCTGACGTGTGGCCTATCGGCCGTCCTGGCCCCGGTCGTGACGAGCCCGGCGACCCTGACCTACCAGGACGACTCCTATCCGGGGAGGCTCGGCTGGCGCGAGATCGTTGCAACGGGAAACGGAACGATCATCGATGCGCACGGCCTGCCCACGATCAGCCCGAGCCAGCGCCTGACCGCGTACCCGAAGGACATGATCGCGCTCCCGCTCGACGTCAAATCCGCCACGATCGACGTCCGCCCGGATCCGGCCGCGGCGGGCGTCAATGCGATCGCGGCGCCGCCCGCCGCGGGCACCGCGGGCAGCGCGGGCGGGAACGTCGGTGCCGTGCCGGGCGGCGTCGCCGGCGAGCTGCCCGACATCTTCCTGACGCGCGATCTGACGCCGTTGGTGGTCCTCGCTGCCCTCGCGACGGCGGCCTTCATCGGCGCCCTCCACGCCGTGACACCCGGCCACGGCAAGACCCTGATGGCGGCGTATCTCGTCGGGACCCGCGGAACCTCGATCCATGCGGTCGGGCTCGGCCTGTCGGTGGCCGTCTCGCACACCCTCGGGATCCTGGCCCTCGCCCTGGTCATCGTGGGTGCCGGGAGCGTCCTGCCGCCGGACGTCGTCTATCGGGTGACGCCGGTCATCGCAGGCATCTCGATCGTCGTGATCGGAGGCTGGATGCTCGTCGGCGAGGTGCGCCGGCGGCGGCGATCGGCCGCGCGGGCTGCCGCGGCTGCGGCCGCGGCCGTGCCCGACCGGCACGCACACGCAGCAGGCATCGAGTGTGAGCAGGATCACCCACATGAGCACGAGCACGACGCCGCCGCGCACGACCACCCGCATGAGCATGAGCACGAGCGCGGGCGTGTTGACGAGGAGATCCCGGGCGAGCACAGCCACGGCGGCGTGCACCACAGCCACCTTCCGCAGGCCGGCTCGACCCTGACCTGGCGCGGGCTCTTCTTCCTCGGCCTCGCGGGCGGCCTGATCCCGTCGACATCGGCCCTGATCATCCTGCTCGGGTCGATCGCCGCTGGTCGGCCTGCCTTCGGGCTCGTGCTCGTGGTCGCGTTCGGGATCGGCATGGCAGCGGTGATGACTGGCGTCGGCCTGGCGATGATCTTCGCGCGGACGCGCCTCGACCGCATGCCGAGCCGGTCCAGCCTCGGCCGGCTCGCGACCGCGGCTCCGCTGGTGGCCTCCGTCGCCGTTCTTGGCCTCGGCCTCATCCTGACCTGGCAGGCTGTCGCCGGAGCCCCCGTCCTTTGACCGAACTGCCTCCACTCAGTTGAGGCGTATTCCGAGTCAGTCGAGGCCAACCAGCGCGAGTTCACCCGCTCGATTCGTTTCGGCCGCGGCCGGGTGAGATTCGATCTTCAGAAGCCGGCCGCGGGCACCCACTCGCCGCGCGCAAGAGTGGCGCGGCCGAGCTCCAGCGGGCCGCGGGCGGGTCGGACCCGGGAGGATCATGCCGGGCAGGCCTCCCGTGCGCGCGTGGCGGCGGAATAGGGCATTCACCCGAGAGCGGGCGACACCCCTGCCTCTGCTACCGTTCCGCCCCGATGCGTGACGTGAGCGACCGCTCCCTCGATACGGCCGTCCACCTCGGCGCGACCTACGCCGACGTCCGCGTCGTCCGTCGCCGCGACGAGTCGATCGCCGTCAAGAGCGGCCGGGTCGAGGGCGTCGCCGCGGGCGAGAGCCAGGGGTTCGGCGTCCGCGTCCTCGTCGACGGCGCATGGGGCTTCGCGAGTTCGAGCCAGCTGACCGCCGACGAGGCCGACCGGGTGGCCGGCGAGGCCGTCCGGATCGCCAGGGCGAGCGCGACCGCCCTCCGCGATCGGGTCCGGCTCGACGACCGGCCGCCCGCCCATGGCACGTACGAGACCCCGATCGAGGAGGACCCGTTCGCCGTCCCGCTGGAGGAGAAGATCGGCCATCTCCTCGCTGCCGACGAGGCCGCCCGGTCCGTCGATGGTGTGGCATTCGTCGAGACTCGCTACGACGCCCAACGCGAGACGCGGACCTTTGGCGCGACCGACGGCAGCTGGACGGAGCAGACGTTCACCCATGTCGGCGCCGGGATCGAGGCCAACGCGATCGAGGGCGATGAGCACCAGCGTCGGAGCTACCCCGACGCCGACGGCGGCCCGTTCCGGGCGTCCGGGTACGAGTTCGTCCGGGGTCTCGACCTGACAGGCCACGCCGGACCGCTCGCCGAGGAGGCCGTCGCGCTGCTGACCGCGCCGCAATGCCCGTCGGGCCGGTTCACGATCGTCCTCGACCCCTCCCAGCTCTATCTCCAGATCCACGAGAGCTGCGGCCACCCGACCGAGCTCGACCGGGTCTACGGCACCGAGGCGAGCTACGCCGGCACGAGCTTCCTGACGACCGACAAGCTCGACGAGGGCTTCCGCTACGGCAGCGACCTCGTCGACATCGTGGCCGACGCGACCGCGCCCGGCGGGATGGGCACCTTCGGCTGGGACGACGAGGGTGTGGCGGCCCAGCAGGTCCCGCTCATCAAGGACGGCATCTTCGTCGGCTATCTCTCGAGCCGGGAGACCGCGCCGCGGATCGGCCGCCAGTCCGGCGGGGCGATGCGCGCCGACGGCTGGAACCGGATCCCGCTCATCCGGATGACCAATGTCAATCTCCTCCCCAAGCCCGGGATGAGCCTCGACGAGATCGTCGCCGACACCGACGACGGGCTGTACCTCGCCTCGAACCGGTCGTGGTCGATCGACGACCGCCGCCTGAACTTCCAGTTCGCGACGGAGGTTGCCTACGAGATCAAGGGCGGCAAGAAGGGTCGGCTGTTCAAGAATCCGACGTACACCGGGATCACGTACGAGTTCTGGCGGTCGCTCGACGCAATCGGCGACGACTCGAGCTACGTGATGCTCGGGACCCCGAACTGCGGCAAGGGCGAGCCGGGCCAGGGCGGGCACGTGGGACACGGGTGTTCGGGCGCCCGGTTCCGCGACGTCCAGGTCGGGGTCGGCAAGTGGTGATCCGAGTGATGAGATCGTGACCGAGGTTGCGGCCATCGACGGTCTGGCCGTCGCGCAACGGGTCATCAGGCTGGCCCGATCCGCCGGCGCAACGGAGGCCGAGGCCCTCGTATCGCTCGAGCAGGCCCGGCTCACGCGATTCGCGAACAGCGAGATCCACCAGAACGTGGCCGAGACGAACGGCAGCTTGAACCTCCGCGTCGCGATCGGAAAGCGTGTCGGCGTCGCCTCGTCGAACCGCCTCGACGAGGAGGGCCTGCGGTGGCTGGCGGAGACCGCGACGGCGATCGCGCGGAACTCGGCCGAACTCGAGGACTGGGGTGGCCTGCCCGAGCCCACGCCCGTCCCTGAGCTGCCCGCGGCTTGGTCAGAGGCGACAGCGGGTGCCACGCCGGAGCTGCGGGCCGCGGGCGTCCGGGAGGTGATCGCGGCGGCCGATGCAGCAGGCGTCCGGGCCTTCGGGTCGTTCTCGACGAGCGCCGAGCACCTGGCGGTCGCGAACTCGAAGGGCACCGCGGCCGCCCAGCGCCGGACGGCCGCCCAGCTCCTGACCGTCACGATGGCCGCCGACGGCGGCTCGGGCTACGCCGAGCAAGCCTCGGTCGACGTGACGGCGATCGACGCGGCCGCGATCGGGCGCGAAGCCGCCGACAAGGCCCGGACGACCGCCAACCCGGTCACGGTCGACCCCGGCGACTGGTCGGTCGTGCTCGAGGAGTATGCCGTCGTCGATCTCCTCTCGATGCTCGCCTACATGGGGTTCAGCGCGCTCGCCGTCCAGGAGGAGCGCTCGTTTGCGGAGCCGGGCAAGGTCATCGGCAGCGAGCTCGTGACGATCGTCGACGACGCGACCGAGCCTGGCGCGATGCCGATGGCGTTCGATTACGAGGGCGTGGCCAAGCAGAAGGTGGTCCTCGTCGAGCGAGGCGTCTGTCGCGACGTCGTGTACGACGCTCAGACCGCGGCCCGCGGTGGCGTTCGCTCGACCGGTCACGGACTGCCCGCGCCGAATACGTACGGTCCGTTTCCGCTGAACATGGTCATGGCCGCCGGGTCGACCGACCGGGCGGCGCTCGTCGGCGACATGGAGCGCGGGCTGCTCGTCACCCGGTTCCACTACACGAACCCGGTCCACCCGAAGCTCGCGATCGTCACGGGGATGACCCGCGACGGGACGTTCCTCGTCGAGGACGGGAAGATCATCGGGCCGGTCCGGAACCTTCGCTTCACCCAGAGCTACCTGGCCGCGCTCGCGGGCACGGTCGCGGTCGGCCGCGAGCGGCGGACGCTCCGCGGCGACTTCGGCGGGGTGCTCGTGCCGGCGGTCCGCATCGACGGCTGGACGTTCACGGGCACGACCGAGCACTGACCGTCGACAGCTGCCGCGGCGCGCGCAGAAGTTGTCAAGCGCATCTCGGGCGATCGTTAGTCGGACACTTCCGACAAGAGGGTCGTCTTCGCGATCAAATGACAAATTCGCGGCGAACTCCACGCTCAGACGCGGAGCGCCGGGCTCTCAACATTCCGCGAACGAACCGCCTCAGATTCGTTCCACAAGAACGGACCGCGTCGCCGCGTCGCCCGACCGATACGATGCCGGCATGGATACCATCCAGGCGCGGCTCGGACGAGGTTTCGATCCCGCTCAGCTGCGCCGGATCAAGCGGCTCTGGGTCCGCCATTCCATCGCCGAGGACCGCCGCGACATCGACGGCCTGATCGCGACCCTCGCGCCGACGAGCGTGTACGAGCTGATTCCGACCGGGCAGCGCTGGGAGGGCCACGCCGGCGCCCGCGCCTTCTACACCGAGCTCTTCGCCGCGTTCCCCGACAACCGTTTCGCCCTGACCGAGATCGTCGTCGGGCCGCAGGGTGTGTTCGAGGTCGCAACTCTCACCGGCACGAACGAAGGCCCGTGGGGCGGTGCCCCGGCGAGCGGCCTGCCCGTTTCGCTCGAGGTCCTGATCCTCTTCCCGTGGGACCCCGCCACGGAGCGGTTCCTCGGGGAGCGGATCTGGTTCGACCGCGGCACGCTCGCCAGCTGAGGCAACTCCCGGATTCGTCCCACCACGGTGGTCAGCCGTCACCAAGCGGCGAGCGACCAGATCCCGGGATCGAGCTCCGCCGCACCCTCGCCGATCTCCGCGAAGAGCGCGGCGGCACGCTTGAGATGCGCCATCGCCTCCTCCTCCCGTCCGGCATCGTGCAGCAGGTCGGCGAGGTGGTTCTCGACGGCCGCCTCGAGGTGGCGGTCACCGATCCTGCGACAAGCCTCAATGGCGGTCGCCGCCGTCGCCACGGCCTCATCGACCGAGCCGTCCGAGGCGAGCGTCAGGGCCAGCGCGGTCGCTGCCGCGATCGCAGCCGTGGGATCGGGATCGTCGGCAGCGAGGGCGAGGCTGGTGGTCAGTGCCGTTCGGGCTCCAGCCGCGTCTCCGCCCGCCTGCGCGACGAGTCCGACGAGTCGCTCGGCGACGCCGACGCCATGTGGATCGCCCGCGAGGACGGCCGCCTCACTGGCATCCCGGGCCGAGGTTGCGGCGGCGGCGAGATCCCCGGATTGAAGCGCGACCACGCTGCGCTCGACGAGGGCACGCGCCCGGAGCGCGGGCGGCAGCCCGGGAGACGCGAGCGCTGACGAGAGGTGACTCGCTGCGGCCAGCAGGTCGCCCCGCCGCCGGTGGACACGACCGAGAGCCACCTCGATCCCCGGCAGGGCGACGGGCTCCGCGAGCGCGGCCGCGGTCTCGAGTGCGGCCACCGCGGCCGGGTACTCGCCCAAGCGCGCCCGAAGCTCGCCGATCCGGAGGTGGGTCGCCGCTTGATCGGGCAACCCCAGCGCCAGTGCCGCCTCGAGGTGCTCGATCGCCTCGTGGTTCGCGTACACCGCCTCCGCCCGCACCGCGGCCTCGCAATAGGCTGCCGCCGCCTCGACGGGTCGGCCGGCCTCGCGCTCGTGGAATGCCGTCAGCGCGAAGTGGGCGACGTCGTCGCGACCGGCCCCGGCTCCCTCGTCACGGAGTGCCTCCGCGGTTCGGCGATGGAGCAGGCGGCGCCGGGCGAGGCTCGTGGCGTCATACGCGGTCTCGCGCAACCGGTCGTGGCGGAAGTCGTAGCGGATCGAGGCGCCGACCGCATCGGGCTGCTCGCGGACGAGGCCGCGGCGCACCAGCTCCTCGAGCGCGGCGATGGTCTCCTCCTCGGTCCGGCCGCTGGCGTGACGAACCGTCGACAAGTCGAACGAGCGCCCGATGACAGCCGCGGCCGAGAGGACCTGGCCGGCCGTCTCGCCGATGGATGCGATCCGCTCGCGCAGGATCGCCTGGACGTTGCGTGGCATCGCTCCGCCCGGGCTGGCCTCGCTCGCAAGGGCCTCGACGATGTAAAGCGGGAGGCCCTCCGACTCGGAAGCGAGACGGTCGACGAGGGCATCGGTCGTGGCCGTGTCCGCGATCGCGGGCCTCGCCACGCCGACGATCGCCGCGATGTCAGTCCGGTCGAGGCGAGCGAGCGAGACGACGGTGGCTGCAGGCCGGCCGATCAGGTCGTCGGCCATCGCCAATCCCTCTCGCGAGAGATCCTCACGACGCCAGGCCAGGAGGACGAGCATCGGACGAGCGACCAGCCGGCGGGCCAGGTAGATGACGGCCTCACGGCTCGGTCCGTCAGCGAGGTGGAGGTCGTCGATCCAGACGATCCCCGGCGCCGGCCCAGCCGCGAGCGCGGTGAGGGACTCCGCGATGGCATCGAGCAGCCGGACCCGGGCGCTCGGGCGATCCGTTGAGTCCGAGGCCGCCACGCGAAGCGATGACGGGAGATCCACGAGCCGACCGATCTCGATCCGCGCGATCTCGTCGAGCGATCCGAGTCGGTCCGCGCCGCCGGGAAGGGCGAGGCCAGCTCGGAGCAGCTCGGCGATCGGGCCGTAGGCGATGGCGGACTCGCCCGTGTAGCCGCGACTGGCAAGCACTGTTCCGCCGAGTCCTCGCACGGCCGCGGAGACCGCTTCCCCGAGCCGGGTCTTGCCGATCCCGGCCTCGCCCTCGATGACCGCCAGCCGACCGTTCGCCGCGGCCGAGCGCCACGCGTCGAGAATCGCGGCAAGGTCGCCGTCGCGACCGACATGCGGCAGAACGACCGGGACCGTCGAGCTGCGAGCCGCGTCACCGGTCGCGGTCGGCCGCCCCGCCGGTGTCGCGCCGAGCGCTCCGTCCCGGATCGCGTCGTACAGCTCCGTGGTCTCGCGCAGGGGTGGCACGCCGAGCTCCCGTTTGAACAGCGCGACCAGGTTTCGGTACTGCTCGATGGCCCCGGTCCGATCCCCGGACCGAGCCAGGACCTCGATCAGCCGCCGCTGCCCGGCCTCGTCGAGCTCGTCGATCGCGACTCGCCGCCGGGCGGCATCGACGGCACCGACGCGATCGCCGCCGGTCAGGCGGATGACCGCAACGCGGTCGAGCAGCTGGCCGACGATCCCCTCGACGCGCGTGGAGAGCGTCGCCTGCCAATCGTCGAAGGGCGGGCTGTCGCGAACCGCGAATCCGGCCAGGAATGGGCCCCGTGCGAGGCGCGCGGCCGCTTCGAGATCCCGGGCCGATCGCGAGGCGGCCAGCCGCTGGAGCTCGACGAGGTCGACCCACGCGGTATCGGGCTGCAGGAGGACCCGGCTTCGCTCAATCCGCAACCCGGCACTCGCGACTGCGGTCCGCAGCGTCGACAGCGTCCTGCGCAGCGCGTTCCGGGCGGCCTCGTCGGAAGCGTCCGGCCAGAACATCGCGGCCAGCTCGTCGCGGGCTACCGGCCGCCCCTCGGCCGCGACGAGGGCGACGATCGCGAGCGCCTTCCGGGTGTCGACGACGATCGGACGGCCCTCGACCATGACCTCGATCGGGCCGAGCAGGCGAATCCGGATCGGCGGCTGCGGGCGGGACACCGCGCAACGGTACGCCTGCAGCGTACCGTTCCGTAACGTTCTCGGGACGCTGGAGGTCCAGGATCACCGGGTGAACAGATCCGCGCTGAACCGAGGCCGACCCGCGACCAGCGCGATCGGCGTGTGGCTGGGGACGCTCGCGTTCGGCGTCAGTGCGACGGTACTCGTGGTCCTCGGTCTCTCGGTCAAGGTCGCGACGGCCTGGGGGTTCCCCGGGTTCGGGGTCCTGATGGCGGTCACATTCGGCACGATCGGGCTGCTCATCAGCGTGCGCGTCCCAGGCAATCGCATCGGCCAGCTGTTCGCGGCGATCGGTCTCGGGTCCGCGCTCCAGGAGCTCATCGCCGCCTATGTCGTCTACGGCGGCCTGGTCGCTCCGGGCACGCTCCCGTGGGTCCAGCAGGTCGCCTGGTTCGAGACCTGGGACTGGATCCCGATCGCCGGCGCGGCGACGACCTTCCTCCTGTTGCTCTTCCCCGACGGTAGGCTCCCGGCGGCGCGCTGGCGACTCGTGGCGTGGCTTTCGGTCGGCGCGATCGTCGTCGCCGGAGTCATCCAGAGTATCCAGCCGGGCCCGATCGACAGCGCCGAGTTCATCGAGAACCCCCTCGGGATCGCCGTCGCCGAGCCGCTCATCGGGCTGCTGGGAGGCATCGGGTTCAGCGGGCTCGTTCTTGCGGTGCTCCTGTCCGCAGTCTCAATGGTCGTCCGCTTCCGGCGATCGCGCGGCGCCGAGCGCCAGCAGCTCAAGTGGTTCGCCAGCGCGGCCGTCCTGGCCGGCCTCGTCTTCGCCGGCCTCGGGGCCATCGACAGTGCCAACAAGGGCTTCCAGATCCTGACGATCCTCGGGCTCCTCGGCTTGCCAGTCTCGGCCGGCATCGCCATCCTGCGCTATCGCCTGTACGAGATCGACCGGATCATCAGCCGGGCCATCGCCTACGCCCTGGTCACAGGGCTGCTGCTCGCAGCGTATGGCGTCCTGATCGTCGTCCTCCAGGGGCCACTGGCCACGGTCACAGGCAGCGACACGATCCTCGTTGCAGTCTCGACGCTGGTCGTCGCGACCCTCTTCCAGCCCGTCCTCCGGCGGGTCCGCCGGGCGGTGGACCGACGGTTCGATCGTTCCCGCTATGACGCCGAGCGGACGGCCGCCGCCTTCTCCGAGCGCCTGCGCAGCGAAGTCGACCTCGGGACAGTCACGACAGACCTGGTGAACACGGCCACAGCGACGGTCGCCCCGAGCACGTTCGGGATCTGGCTCCGTGCCACGGTTGGCGGCCGATGATGCCCGGAACCCTCGCCCGAGGCCGGCTCGCGCTCGCCGGCCTGGCCGTCACGCTCGTGGCCGTCACGGCCAGTCTCGTGTTGATCGTTGGCGGCGTCTGTGTTGGAGCCGGGTCCGAGTACTTCCTCCAGCCACTGACGAGCCTGACCCTGGGCGTGACATTCGCCGTCGTCGGCTGGGTCGTCGCTTCGCGTGAGTCCCACAATCCGCTTGGCTGGATCTTCGTCGTGATCGGCGTGTCGCAGTCCGTGCAGGCATTCTCCGCGCTGGCTTCGGTTTACGGTCTGGTTCTCGTCCCGGGCTCGGTCCCGCTGGCCGCCCTGTTCTCTTGGGTCGCCGTCTGGTCCTGGGCCCCGGGATTCGGTCTGCTGGTGACGTTCTCGCTGCTGTTGTTTCCCGACGGTCGTCTGCCGTCTCGGAAGTGGCGGGTGATCGCCTGGTTGTCGGTCGCGATGATCCTGCTTGTCGTGGCGGCGATCGCGATCCAGGCATGGCCGCGGCGCGGGATCGCTCTGACCATTCCGAGCGACTCGGGTAACGACCAGAACCTCGTGCTCTTCACCGGCGTGCTGCTCGTCCCGATCGTCGCACTCGCGAGCGTGGCATCGATCGTCCTACGGTTCCGGCGCTCGACCGGCCAGGCGCGGCAGCAGCTCAAGTGGTTCACCTACGCAGCGGTCCCGGAGGTCGCCTTTCTCGTGGTGGTCCTCCTTCTCTCCTCGCCTCCGCTGGTCGTGAGCGTAGCCACGATCTTCATCCTGCCCCTCATGCCCATCGCGGTCGGTATCGCGATCCTGCGCTATCGCCTGTACGACATCGATCGGATCATCAGCCGCACCATCGCGTATGCCGTCGTGACGGGGCTGCTTGCGGCGACGTTCGGGGCAATCGTTCTCGTCCTTCAGGCCGCCCTGACCCAGTACACACAGGGCGAGACCATCGCCGTGGCCGGCTCCACTCTGGCGGTCTTCGCGCTGTTTCAGCCCCTTCTGCAACGCGTGAGGCGCGCCGTCGACCGGCGCTTCGATCGGGCTCGCTACGACGCGGAGCGAACGGCCGCAGCGTTCTCCGAGCGCCTGCGCGACGAAGTTGACATGGCTTCCACGCAGCGGGAGTTGCTGGCGACGGTGATCGTGGCGGTCCAGCCGCGAACCGCCGACGTCTGGATCCGGGGCAGCGGTGGCGCGCGATAACAGGATGGAGCGCGGGGCCGTGGCTGTCGACGTCCGGTTCCGATCGTCCAACGGTGCAGGATCGTAACGATTCCCGGACACCCGCCCCGTACGGTGACGCCGAAATGACCGAACTGACCCGCCCGATTCGGCGTCTGCTGGGACGGAATCGCGACACCCCCGCCGCCAGCTCCGAGGTCCCGGCGTCGCACGTCGCGCCGATCCCGACCTCCGAAGAGATCTCCATCTCGATCGACATCGCAGAGTCCGATCCCCTGATGGCGTACCTCCAAGCCGCGTCCGGCCCCGTTGAGATCGGCCGTCTCGAGCTCGATTCGCCGGCGGTGCGCGCGATGGCCCAGGCGGGCGTCGCCCTCGTCGTGCCACTGGTCTCGCAGGGCGAGCTCATCGGGACACTCAACCTCGGTCCGCGTCTGTCAGAGCAGGACTACTCCACCGACGACCGGCGCCTCCTGACGACGCTGGCCGCGCATGCCGCCCCGGCGATCCGGGTCGCCCAGCTCGTCCGCCAGCAGGCTCACGAAGCCATCGAGCGCGAGCGGCTCGACCAGGAAATGCGGGTGGCAACCCTCATTCAGCAGCAGTTCCTGCCGCGTGTGCTTCCGGCGCTGCCGGAGTGGCAGATCGCCGCCTACTACGGTCCCGCCCGGGCGGTCGGCGGCGATTTCTACGATTTCATCGAGATGCCCGGCGGGCGGATCGGGATCGCGGTCGGCGACGTGACCGACAAGGGCGTCCCGGCAGCGCTCGTGATGGCCCGGACCCATTCCGTCCTGCGAGCGGAGGCGTCCCGAAGCGACTCTCCGGGCGAGATCCTCGCGAGGGCAAACGAGCTGCTCGTGCCGGAGATGCCCGCCCGCATGTTCGTGACGTGCCTGTTCGCGATCCTGGAGCCCCCGACCGGGAAGATCGTCCTCGCGAATGCCGGTCATAATCTGCCCTACATCCGGACCGACGACGGTGTTGTCGAGCTGCGCGCAACCGGCATGCCGCTGGGCCTCATGGCGGGCATCGTCTACGAGGAGACCGAGGGGCTGATCGCTCCGGGCAGCAACGTCCTGCTCTACTCCGATGGCCTCGTCGAGGCCCACGACCCGGCGAACGAGATGTTCGGGTTCCCGCGACTGCGCCGGGAGATGACCGTCGACGACGCGGGGAGCGACCTCCTTGACCGCCTCCTCGACACTCTCCGTCGGTTCACAGGCCCGGATTGGGAGCAGGAGGACGACATCACGCTCGTCACGCTCCATCGGGCGGCGGGCGTCGCCGACGACCTTGCGGGAGTGGCGGACCGGGCTTCGGCCGCCGCGACCGCCCCGATTCCGGCCGGAGCGGCAGCCTCGGCCGGCTCGACGAGCCTGATGGCCTTCTCGATCCCGGGCGAGGAGGGTAACGAGCGCCTGGCCATGGACCGCGTCGCGGCCTACGTCGCCGGTCTCGGCCTCCCCGTCGCCCGCCTCGAGCGGCTCAAGACGGCGGTCAGCGAAGCGGCGATGAACGCGATCGAGTACGGCAGTCAGGGTCGGCCCGAGGTCCTCGTCGACATCGAGGTCGAGACGACGGCCGAGTCGATCATCGTGCGGATCACCGATCGCGCCCTGTCGGGGACCGTGCCGGACGACGCCGAGGCTCCGGACATCGAGCGGAAGCTCGCCGGCGAGCAGAAGCCGCGCGGGTGGGGCCTCTTCCTCATCAAGAACATGGTGGATTCGATGGACGTGACCACGGACGGGCTGACCCAGACGGTGACCCTGACGATGGCCCGCGAGGAGCACAGCAATGGATGACCGGAGCTTCGGCGCCGAGATCAGCGAGGTCCCCGAAGAGGTCCGGGTCCGCCTCCGAGGCGACCTGAACGGGCGGGCGGACGAGACCCTGGCGAACGCCTATTCGAGGGTCGCCGCGCTGGGCCCGCGCCGGATCAGTCTCGACTTCGGCCCGGTCGGCTACATCAACAGCACGGGAATTGCTCTCGTCGTCCGCCTCCTGGCCGACGCACGCCGTGACGGACGCCATGTCCGGGCGATCGGCCTGAGCGAGCACTACCGGGAGATCTTCCGGATCACCCGGCTCTCGGACTTCATGGAGATCGTGGAAGGAGACGCCGGATGACCGCGACCGTCATCGAGCTGGATCAGGCAGGCGGGGTGGCAATCCTCCGGATCAAGGGCGACGTCACGTCGGGCAGCGAAGCCGACCTGACCGCCGCGTACGCGCTGGGGGTGGAGAACGGCGCGAAGTCCCTGATTCTCGACTTCGGCGAGCTCGAGTACATGAATAGCGGTGGCATCGGGCTGCTCGTGATGCTGATGGTCCGTGCGCAGCGCGGGGCGGTGCGACTCGTCGCGACCGGGCTGTCCGAGCACTACCGCCAGATCTTCTCGCTGACCCGCCTCGACGAGGCGATCGAGATCAACGACGACAACGCCACGACCGTCGCGGCGGCGATTGCATGATCCGGCCGCGACCGGTGGACCGAGGAGACCAGAGATGACCGAATCGAACGGCGAAGGACACGGATCGGCCCGTCCGCCGACCCCCAGCCCGACCAACCGCGACGCCAACCATTGGGCGCGGCCCGTCGATCGCCTGTCGGCTGCCGGCGTCGCCGGCGTAACGGATGACGCCGTGACCGGCCGGCGCGTGTCCGGGCCGCTCCAGGGCTTCGGGCAGCTCTGGCAGAAGACGTTCACGGTCCGCCTCGACGGCGCGACGCTCTCGCCCGCCGAGGTGATCGCCCTCTGGAAGGAACGGTTCCCGACGCTCTGGCCGAAGGGCCAGCGGTTCTACGCCCCGCTGTCGGGGATCGCTCCGGGAGAGGTCGCGCTGCTGGAGATCGCGCCGCTGCCCGGCGCACCGGTCCGGTTCTCGACCGGCGTCCTCGTCCTCTACGCGGACGACGAGTCGTTCACGTTCATGACGCCAGAAGGCCATACGCTGTCGGCATGGATCACGTTCTCGGCCTCGCGCGACGGCGACGTGACGGTCGCCCAGGCCCAGGCGCTCGAACGCCCCTCCGACCCGTTCGACGAGCTCGGCTACATGCTGGGCGGCAACCGGGCGAACGACCGGTTCTGGCAGACGACCCTGCGCAACCTGGCCCTGGCGGTCGGGATCGTGGAGCCGGTCGTACTGACCCGGGCCGTCTGCGTCGACGGGAATCGCCAATGGCGGCACTGGCGCAACGTCCGCAACAGCGCCTCGATCCGATCCATGCGCCGGACGCTGACCTCGCCCATCCGCTGGCTGACGGGCCGGGGGTGAGGAACCGGTCCTGGTGACGGGCCTCGACGCGATCGTCGTCGGGGCTGGCCCGAATGGCCTCGCCGCCGCGATCACCCTGGCTCGGGCCGGCCACTCGGTCCACGTCTACGAGGCCGCCCCAACGATCGGGGGCGGAACCCGCACCGCGGAGCTGACGCTTCCGGGCTTCCACCACGACGTCTGCTCGACGATCCTGCCGCTCACGATCGCCTCGCCGTTCTTCCGCTCGATCGACCTCGCCGTGCACGGCGTCGAGGTCGTCCAACCCGACGCGCCGCTCGCCCATGCGCTGGACGGTGGGCGAGCCGTGATGCTGGAGCGTTCGGTGGCCGCGACGGCGGAAGGCCTCGGCGGGGACGGGCCGGCGTGGCGGCGGCTGTTCGGCCCGCTCGTCGCGGACGCCGACAAGCTCGGAGCCGAGCTCCTTCGACCGGTCGTCCACCTGCCCCGTCATCCGGTCGCCCTGGCTCGCTTCGGGCTGCCGGCCCTCCTGCCCGCCACGGCCCTGGCGCGGCTGGCGTTCCGCGGCGAGGAGGCTCGCGGACTGTTTGCCGGTCTGGCCGCCCATTCCATGGTCGATCTCCATCGCCCGCTGACGGCGTCGTTCGGGCTGGTCCTGGGCCTGTACGGCCACGCCTCGGGCTGGCCGATGATCCGCGGCGGAGCGGCCGGGGTCAGCTCCGCGCTGGCCGCGGAGCTGCGATCGCTGGGCGGCTCGATCGAGACGCACCGGGCGATCACGAGCCTGGCCGAGCTGCCGCCGGCCCGGGTTATCCTGCTCGATACCAGCCCGCGGGCCGCCCTCGCCATCGCCGCCGGACGGCTGCCGGGCCGGACCCGCCGGATTTACGAGACGTTCCGCTACGGCTCGGGCGTATTCAAGCTGGACTGGGCTCTCGACGGTCCGATCCCGTGGCAGGCCGACGGACTCCGACGCGCCGCCACAATCCACCTCGGTGGGACGATCGGCGAGCTCGCAGCCGCCGAGCGCGAGGTCGCCCGTGGTGGCCATCCCCAGCGGCCCTTCGTCCTGTGTGTCCAGTACGCGCCTTGGGACGTGACGCGGGCGCCTGACGGCAAGACCACTGCGTGGGCGTACTGCCACGTCCCGGCAGGGTCGACGGTCGACATGACCGGGCGGATCGAGGCCCAGGTCGAACGCTTCGCCCCGGGCTTCCGCGACCGGATCCTCGCCCGAGCGAGCCGCGGCCCAGCCGAGCTCGAGGCGTACGACCCGAACTACGTCGGGGGCGACATCAACACCGGGATCGCAGACGTCCGCCAGCTCGTCTTCCGGCCCGGCCCACTTCGCGACCCGTACTGGACCGGAGCGCCGGGCCTGTATTTGTGCTCGTCGGCGACGCCGCCCGGCGGCGGGGTCCACGGCATGAGCGGCTATCTGGCCGCCCGCTCGGCCCTCAGGCGCGAGTGGAGCCGGCGGACCTGAGGATCTCGCGGCGGAGCCACCAGCCGCCCGCCAGTGCGGCGCCTGCTGGTAGCCCGACCCCGGTCACGACGACCGCCAGCAGGGCGAACGCCAGCCAGGTCGCATCGTCGACGATCCGGGCGATCGTCGTGGGCGCGATCCGGGCGCCGAGCGCGCGGACCTCGGTCGCGAGTGCCCTGAGCGACGTCGCGTTGGCCGCAAGGGCCGACCGGTTCGCGACGAGGTCGGCGGCAACCCCGTCAAGTTGGCTGTCGAGGTCACCGAGCTGGTCCGCGATCCCGCCGAAGAGTCCGGCAAGCGGCGCGAGCGGCGGCGAGCCCAAGATGTTGATCGCGTTCGCCTGACGCTCGATGTCGCGGAGCTGGGGAACGACCGCCCGCAGGTCCACCGCGGCCGACGTCAGTGCCGCGGAGCTCGAGTCAATCGTGGCGCCGAAGCTGCCGGCACTCGTGGCGGCATCGTCGAGAACCGTCGCCATCCGTTCGAGGACGGTTCCGACCTGGTCCGTGCTCCCGCTGGTCGACTTGCCAATCGTGCCCAGGCGTCCGATCGCGATCAAGACCGCAATCGAGGTGAGCACCGCGAGGACGAGGCCAACGATCCCGTACGCGATCAGCCCGCGGGCGAGCTGTGGGAGCAGGGAGCGCGGGGCTGCGCGAGCGGTCATCGGATCGTGACGCAGAACTCGTTGCCCTCGGGATCCGCGACGACCGTCCAGCGGAAGGCGCCCAGGGAATGCTCCGCCAGCTTCGAACCGCCGAGCGCGACCAGTCGATCGACCTCCGCGTCCATATCCGCCGCGTCGAAATCGATGTGCGCCCGGTTCTTGGCGATCTTCGGCTCGGGCACTTGCTGGAACAGGATGTCGAAGCCGACCGCCTCGTCGGCCGGCGCCCGCAGTCCGACGAACTGGTCGTTGATCGGGAAGGCCGTCCAGCCGAGCGCCGCCGTCCAGAACGGCACGACGACGTCATGGTCGGCGACGTCGATGATGACGTTGTGGGGATGGAGCCGGCCGGGCCGCGGACCCGCCGGCCCCGGCGCGTCGCCGTCCCGCGTCTGCTGGGTCACTCCGAGCTCACCGCCACGCCGGCCGGGCGGCGTCGGGATAGAGCCGGACCCGGCGGTACGGCTCCCGCCCGCGCGACCGCGAGACGAGGTTCGCGCGCTCGGCCATCTGGTGCTGGAGCCGGCGGATGTAGGCGTTCTGGGGGGCGAGCTCGACCGGGTCGGAGCCGTGCAGGACCAACCCGATCGCCTCCTCGGTCTCGCGCATGGCCGCCTCGCGCGGGTCGATCTCGAGCGAGAAGATCGAGGTCAGGCTCGACTGCATCTGGGGCACGGTGTTCGACTTCAGGACGTAGATCGGGAGGGCTCGCTCCTCGGCCTCGCGGAGCATCGGGGTCTTCTGCTTGTACTCGTTGCGGAGCGTCATGACGACGTCCGCCTCATCGACGTCGCGGGCGATGTGGACCGGCAGCTGGAGGTCCCGGATCGCGGCTTCGAGCCGCTTCCGGCTGATCCCCTGGGGCAGAACCCTGAGGGTCGGCAGTGGCGAGCCGCCGGGAACGAGAACCGCTTCGCCGCGCTCGCCTTCCTCGATCCCGATCGGGAGCAGCGCGTCGTCATCGTCGTCGAGGTCGTCGGCGTTGACCGGCGCCGTGCCCTCGTCGGCCTTGAGCGCGGTCAAGGCCCGGCTGGCCTGGTCTCGCCATGCCTTCTGGCGGTCGAGCTCGCGCGCCTCGCGGGCTCGGGTGTCCGGAACGACCGCGGCGCCGCGCTCGAGCGGGCCGCGATCGGCGATCTCGCCGCTGACGAATGGCGCGTCGTCGAGCCGTCCGCCGACGCGGCCGCCGGCCGGCGGGATCGCGAACCGCTCACCCGGGATCGTGCCGGTAGCTCCATCCTCCGATTGCTGGCCACGCGGCGACGCCTCGCGGCCCGACCCGCCCCTGGTCTGGCGCCAGCCACCGCTCGCGCCGGGCCGGTAGGCCGATCGCAACCCCGCTCCGCCGGCCGTCGCCCCGCCGGTTCCGGCGGCATCGCGATAGCCACCGCCGCGGTACCCGCCGTCGCCGCGCCAGCCGGGCTCCATCCGCCACGGCTGGCCCCTTCCGACGAGCCCGGCGAAGCGCTCCGCGCCGAGCTGCTCGCGCGGCGACGGGCGCGGCCGGGCCTGGCTCCGATGAACGCCTTCCTCATCGCGCCAGCGCAGCTCCGGGGCGACCGAATCGCCGCGCAGCATCGAGTCGACCGTTTCGGCCACGTCCGAGTGGACGGTGACCCGCTCGCGATCCTGGATCTCGATGATCACGTCGAACGTCGGCGGCGCCTTGCGCTCGAGGACGCTCTTCTGGGTCCGCCGTCGGCGCGCCTCCTCGTCGCCGAGGGTGACGCTCTGGATCCCGCCGATGAGGTCGGACAGGGTCGGGTTCAGCATGAGGTTGTCGAGATTGTTGCCGTGCGCGGTCCCGATCAGCTGGACGCCGCGCTCGGCGATGGTCCGGGCGGCCTGGGCCTCGAGCTCGGTCCCGATCTCGTCGATCACGATGACCTGAGGCATGTGGTTCTCGACCGCCTCGATCATCACCTCATGCTGCAGCGACGGGGTTCGGACCTGCATTCGGCGAGCCTTGCCGATCGCCGGGTGCGGAATGTCGCCGTCGCCGGCGATCTCGTTCGACGTGTCGACGACGACGACCCGCTTGCCGAGGTCGTCGGCCAGGACCCGGGCGGCCTCCCGGAGCATTGTCGTCTTGCCGATCCCTGGCCGGCCCATGATCAGGATCGACTTCCCGCTGTCGACGAAGTCGTTGATGATGTCGATGGTGCCGTAGACGGCGCGCCCGATCCGGCAGGTCAGACCGACGATCTTGCCGCTCCGGTTGCGGATCGCGCTGATCCGGTGGAGCGTCCGCTCGATGCCGGCCCGGTTGTCGTCGCCGAAGGTGCCGATATGGTCGATCACGTGGGCGATGTCGGCCTCGGTGATCTCGCGGTCGAGCAGGTTGGCCTCGCTGTCCGGGAAGCGGGCCTCGGGCCGCCGGCCCAGGTCGAGGACGACCTCGATCAATGCCTCCTTCTCGGGCAGCGCGTGGACGGCGTCGACGATCTCCCGCGGCAGGGCAGCCAGGAGCGCGTCGAGGTCGTCGATCGATTCGCGGCGCCGGTCAGCGGTCAACCGATCCCTCCTTGGTGGTCAACGGACCCCGGCCGGCACGAGGGCCGGCTCGGCGACACGCACGAGCGTGTCCTTCATCAACAGGGTCACGGTGGCGATCGTACCGAAGCCGGCGTCTTCGAGCCGTCGATCGATCGGCGACTCGTAGGTCCGGACCGGGGCGATGACGCCGTGCTCGCGGCGAGACGCCGCATCCTTCTCTGTCCGCGCCCGGATGATCCCGAGCGCGAACTCTGCCAACGACGAGAGGTCGGCGTCCGGCCGACCGAGGAGCTTCAGGTAATGCGGCTGGTCTTCCTTGGCAACGCCGATCTGGGCGAACCCGTCGATGGCGGTCCCGTCCTTGCCACCGCCGGGCGCCTCCTGGACGAAGGCCTCGACGTCCGCGAAACGCAGGATCGGGGCCAGGCTCGACCGCGGCACTCGCCAGTTGGTCCCCTGTCGCTCCCAGTCCGGGAGCCGGATGCCCTCGAGGCGCTGGACGGGCTGAGGCGTCGCGGCCGCGTAGAGGCGGGCGAGCGGCTGGGCGTCGAGCGAGGTCGCGGGCCGGATGCGGCAGGCGACGGCCTGCTGCTCGGTCCACGTCTCCGGCAGGGGCTGGTCGCCGGCCCGATGCAGGATCCACTCGTCGCCGTAGCGGGCAAAGCCGGCCTGCATGAACAGCTCGACGTTGCCGTCCTGGTCGGTGCACGCGACGTGGACCCGCCACGCCCCGCGCTTGGCTGCATCGCGCAGGACCTGGTTGACGAGGCGGAACCGGATGTCGCCGGCCTGGCCACTGCCGATCCCGTCGAGCTCCACGATGGTCCAGTCGTCGCGGACGGTGTCCCGCTCGACCCGGATCAGGCCGCTGAGATGGCCGGCCTCCTCGTAGACGTACATCAGGTCGTGCGGCTGGAACGCACCGAGCGGCAGCCGGAACAGGCTGAACACGCCGATCGGGCGGCCGCTCACGGGCAGGCCGAGCGAGCGGGTGGCGGCCGCTTCGTCCTGACAGAGGCGCGACAGCTCGCCGAGGGCGGCGAGATCGGTGAGCCGGGCGACCCGCACCTTGCCGCTCGAGCCGGAGCGCGGCGCGCGAGCGCCGGTCATGACGCGTTCCGAGCGCGGCGGGTCGGGTGGGGCCGGCGGCCGCTGCCCTCGCCGGGGTCGTCGTGCTCGCTCGCCATGGCCGCGACGAGACTATGGAAGCGGGTTTCGCCGGCGAGCTCCGGATGGAACGACGTCGCGATCACGTTCCGCTCGCGCACCGCCACGATCCGGCCGTCGTCGAGGCGGGCGAGCACGTCGACGTCCGGCCCGACGGCCTCGATCACCGGGGCGCGGATGAACACGGCGTGGACGGGCTTGTCGCCAAGGATCGGCACGGGTACTTCGGCCTCGAAGGAATCGAGCTGGCGACCGAAGGCGTTGCGCTCGACGGTGACATCGAGAAGGGGCAGGACGGGCGCCTCGCCGCCGACGATCTCGCGCGACAGGACGATCATCCCGGCGCACGTCCCGAACAATGGAGCCCCGGTCGCCGCCAGGTCGAGGATCGGCTGGGCGAGCCCCCAGCGCTCGATCAGGTGGCGCATCGTCGTGCTCTCACCGCCCGGCAGGATCAGGCCCGAGACGCCATCGAGGTCCGCCGGCAGCCGGACCGGGACGCCGTCCACCCCGATCGCGTCGAGCGCCTGAAGATGCTCGCGGAAGGCCCCCTGCAGGGCCAGGACTCCGATCTTCACGGGATTCGCCTCATCGCGTTGGCACCCTCAGCGGCCGCCCGCTGCTCGTTCTCCGAGGTCGGAGGCCGAGCTCTGCGAGGCCATCCGTCCGAGGATTCCTACCAGCCGCGGACCGCGAGGCGTTCCTGCTCGGGGATCGCTTCCATGGCGATGCCCCGCATCGGGGCGCCCAGGCCTTTCGAGACCTCGGCGATGATCTTGGGGTTGTCGAAGTGGGTCGTCGCCTGGACGATCGCGTTCGCCATCCGGGCCGGATCCTCGCTCTTGAAGATGCCCGAGCCGACGAACACGCCTTCGGAGCCGAGCTGCATCACGAGAGCCGCGTCGGACGGGGTCGAGATCCCGCCGGCCACGAAGTTGACGACCGGCAGCTTGCCGTCGGCCGCGACCTGCTTGACCAGCTCGTATGGCGCCTGGAGTTCCTTGGCCGCGACGAACAGCTCGTCTTCGCGCATCCCCTGGAGCTTGCGGATCGCGCTGAGCACGTCGCGCAGCTGGCGGACGGCCTCCACGATGTTGCCGGTCCCGGCCTCGCCCTTCGTCCGCATCATCGCGGCACCCTCATTGATCCGGCGGAGCGCCTCGCCGAGGTTCCGGCAGCCGCACACGAACGGGACTTTGAAGGCGTGCTTGTCGATGTGGTTGACCTCGTCGGCCGGGGTGAGCACCTCGGACTCGTCGATATAGTCGACGCCGAGCGCCTCGAGGACCTGCGCCTCGACGAAGTGGCCGATCCGGGCCTTGGCCATGACCGGGATCGTGACCGCGGCCATGATCCCTTCGATCATCGACGGGTCGCTCATGCGCGCGACGCCGCCTGCGGCGCGGATATCGGCCGGCACGCGCTCGAGGGCCATGACGGCGACGGCGCCGGCATCCTCGGCGATCTTTGCCTGGTCAGGGGTGACGACGTCCATGATGACGCCGCCCTTCAGCATCTGGGCGAGCCCCTTCTTCGTCGCCCAGGTGGACGTCTCGACGGTCATTCGGTGTGGCTCCGGTTGTCGCTGCGCGGGGTCTGCCGACCGGGCTGGCCCCGGGGTCGTCGCCCGTTCGAGTCGGTCGGGCCGCCTCGCGCGCTCAGGATTATGTCATGTCGCCCCGCGAGGACCGGAATCCCTTCTCGCCGAGCGGTTCGTGCTGCATGGGTCGCGCATGACGGACCGGGTACCCGACGCTGTTGCGGTGATGACCACTAGCGACGTCCGGAACCTCACGAAGCCGCCCGGCCGGGACGATCAGCCCACCGAATCGACGAAGCCGGCGCCCTGTGACCTAACGCGCGACGGTCCGGACGACCCCCGACATCAGCTTCGTCGCGCGCCGCGCGGCGGTCGGGGAGAGGCGGCTCAGGGCCGTGATCAGCTCGAGCACGTCGTCGTCGGGGAGCGAGCCGAGCAGGTGGACGAGGCGCAGGACGGTCTCGTCGGAGATCTCGCCAAGGAGACGCATCCCCCGCTCGAGCTCCCGCGGAGCGAGCTTCGGAATCAGCCCGACGGATCGGTCGAAGAGGCGGACGAACGCATTGAACGTGACCAGCCAGTCGTGGAGCGCGGCGATCTCGACGTCGTCCGGGTGGTCGGTCGCGAGGCCGCCGGCCTGGTCCGCGGTCCGGGCGATGACCTCGACGATCGGGTCGCCCTCGCGGACCTTGCGCTCGGCGATGACCCGGGTGAACCACTGCCAGTGGTCGCCGACGGCGACGTAGGCAGTGCCGGCCGGCCCGCGACGACCGACGCGGCGCGGCTCCGAGACCCGCTCGACGATCCCCCAGGTCTCGGCGTCCGTGAGGGCGAGGCTCGCGGCGCGGTGCGACAGCCCAAGTGCCTCGCGGATCTCGCGCTCGGTGAGGGGCATGTTACGGACCATCAGGTAGGCATGGACACGGCCGATCGCCGGCGCGACGCCCCACGACGCGCTCATCTCGCCCCAGGCCTCGGCGAACTGCAGGCGGAGCCGCTCCGCCGGCGTGGCATCCGCGCGGGGCATGCCGGCAATATCGCCCGAAACGTGCGACTTGACAGTAGCGAGTTCAGTCGTCATAACTTGCTATGCCAGAGTAGCACGGAAGGGGTCGAACGATGACATCCCACCCGAGCGACATCCTCACGATTCTCGATCCAGCGAACCAGGTGGATTTCGCTCCAACCACGTCCGGCGCGTGAGCACGACCCTCCGTTGAGAGTGGCTTGGCTGTCTGGCCTCGTCGTCGGCGCGACGACTGGCTTCCTGATGCTCGAATTCCCGTCGATGGGGTGGCTTCTCGCAATCGGGTTCGCGGTGCCTGCGCTCATCTCGACCTCGAGGATCGGGGCGATCGGCGGGCTGCTGACCGGGATCGGAGCCGGCTGGCTCGTCCTGCTCGGGCGCGTCTCGTTCCTGTGCCGAACCGACTGCGAGGCGCCGGGGATCGAATCATGGCTCCTCGTCGGCGGGGCGATGCTGGTCGTCGGGCTGGCCCTGACGGCGGCGGCGGCGCTCCGATCCAGCCGAAGCGGGCCGCTACCTCGATAGTTCGCCGACCTATCCTTGCCGGCATGCCCGTCCTAAGGAGCCGTATCGATCCGGCCAGCCCGGAGACCCGCGCCAACCACGACGCGATGGCGGCGCTCGTCGCCGACCTCCGCGAGCGCCAGGCCGCCGTCGCTGCGCGCGGGGCCGGCGGCGACGACCGCTCGATCGCCCGCCACCGCGAGCGCGGCAAGCTGCCGGTCCGCGAACGGATCGATCGGCTGCTCGACCCCGGCACACCCTTCCTCGAGCTCAGCCCGCTCGCTGCCACCGGGCTCTATGACGGGGACGCTCCGAGCGCCGGGATCGTCACCGGGATCGGCCGGATCGAGGGGACGACCTGCGTGATCGTGGCCAACGACGCGACGGTCAAGGGCGGGACCTACTACCCGATGACGGTCAAGAAGCACCTCCGGGCCCAGGAGATCGCCCTCGAGAACCGGTTGCCGTGCGTCTACCTCGTCGACAGCGGAGGCGCCTTCCTGCCGCGCCAGGCCGACGTCTTCCCGGATCGCGACCACTTCGGCCGGATCTTCTACAACCAGGCCCGGATGTCGGGCGCGGGGATTCCCCAGATCGCACTCGTGATGGGCTCGTCTACGGCCGGTGGCGCGTACGTCCCGGCGATGAGCGACGAGACCGTGATCGTCAAGGGAACCGGGACGATCTTCCTCGGCGGTCCGCCACTCGTGAAGGCCGCGACCGGCGAGGAGGTCAGCGCCGAGGACCTCGGTGGCGCCGATGTCCACACCGCGATCTCGGGCGTTGCGGATCACTTCGCCCTCGACGACGAGCACGCGATCGCGCTCGGCCGGTCGATCGTCGCCAACCTCAATTGCCGTCCTCCGGCTCCGCCCTGGGATCGGGCCGGTCCCGAGGAACCGGCGGTCGACCAGGCGACCCTCTACTCTGCCGTCTCCGCCGACCCGCGCCGGCCGGTCGAGGTCCGCGAGATCATCGCCCGGCTCGTCGACGGCAGCCGCTTCCACGACTTCAAGCCGCGCTACGGCGAGACCCTCGTGACCGGCTTCGCCAACATCGACGGCTGGCCGGTCGGGATCATCGCCAACGACGGAATCCTGTTCAGCGCATCGGCGCTCAAGGGCGCCCATTTCGTCGAGCTGTGCGCCCAGCGCAAGATCCCGCTCGTCTTCCTCCAGAACATCACCGGGTTCATGGTCGGCCGCGAGTATGAGGCCGGCGGGATCGCCAAGGACGGCGCGAAGATGGTGACCGCGGTTGCATGCGTCGAGGTGCCGAAGTTCACGATCCTGATCGGCGGCTCGTTCGGCGCCGGCAACTACGCGATGGCCGGTCGCGCCTACCAGCCGCGCTTCCTCTGGACCTGGCCGAACAGCCGGATCAGCGTGATGGGCGGTACCCAGGCGGCCCGGGTCCTGTCGACCGTCGGCGGTCCGTTCACCTCCGACAAGGAGCGCGACGCCTTCGAGGCGCCGATCCTCGAGACCTACGAGCGGGAGGGGTCGCCGTATTTCGCGACCGCCCGGCTGTGGGACGACGGGGTCATCGATCCACTCGACACCCGGCGCGTGCTGAGCCTCGGGATCGAGGCGGCGATCCACGCTCCGATCCCCGAGACGAGGTTCGGCGTCTTCCGGATGTGATCGGGCAGGATCGGCGGGTCTCCGCGGATCCGGGTTTTCATCGCTCGACGCGCGGCCTCGCGCCCACCATGGTGGCCCCGATGCACGCCCGCAGAGTCCTCTTCGTGCTTGCGCTCTGCGCCTTCGGCCTGTCGACTTGCCGCCCGATCCTCGGCCTGGGTGGCACGCATCCGACGCCGACCCCACAGATTGTCCGGACATTTCCCGACGGCTGCCCCGACTTCGGATTCGACATCCGCCGCTGCACCGCGATCGTCAGGATCGCGCGCTCGGAGCTGTCGATCGACGATCCAGCCGCGCAGATCGAGCTCCTGAGCGAGCCGCCGAGCGAGTGCGGCGGCGCCAGTCCGAACGGCGCGGTGATCCTGTGCGCACGATCCGGCGGACACGTCGCGGTCATCGTCCGGATCACCGTCCCGGGAGCGCGCCCCCGGGACGCGACGTTCTGGTGCGGCGTCGGCAGCCAGTACTCGATCGCCTGCACCGACACGCCGACGATCCAGATCACGACGCCCATGGACAGCTATCGCGACACGCCGTGCTCCGGCCAGGATGCGAGCGGGAACCCGACCGGCTGCGCGACGCCGCTTCCGTCGATCCAGCCCGGTGCCGCGGCCGCCGGATGGCCGCTCGTGGTTGCCGTCCTCGACGTCCCGGTCCAACGGGACGGCCTGCAGGAGGTGCGGGTCGGGACTGCCGGGATCCCGAACGGCGTGCTCACGTCGACCCGCGCTCGGCTCGCCCAGACGACGCTGCCCGGCGTGGTCCTCGACGAGAGCGGGATCTCGCTGCAGGTCCGCTCGACCGCGCCCGGCGGACGGCCATTCCAGAATATCTTCGAGCACGGCTGGCGCCCGGGAGTCGAGACCGCGGACGTGTTCCTCGTGTTCACCGTCGTCCGGCACGATCCCGGCGCCGTGATCCCGATCCGCGAGCTCGAGGTCCGCTAGCGCTCTCGTAGACTGGCGGCCCCGCTACGGAGTCGCCCGATGTTCACGTTCTGGAGCGAGATCCCCAGCCAGCGACGACGCGAAGTGCTCGCCGACGTCGCGACCTGGGCCTGGGTGGCCTTCTGGTCTGTCGTCGGCTACCGGATCCACGAGGCGATCGTCGGCTACGCCGAAGCCGGCCGCGTTCTCCAGCAGGGCGGCGTCGCGATCCGCGACGCCGGCGCGTCGGTCGGCGGGTCGCTCGACGGGATTCCGCTGATCGGCGCGGGCGCTGGCGAGCTCGCGCGTCGAGCGTTCGGCACTGCCGGCGAGCCGTTCGTCTACGTCGGGGGGGAGTTGGTCAACCTGCTGACGCTGATCGCGGGGCTCCTCGCGGTCCTCGTCCTGGCCGTCGCGATCGTGCCGTGGCTCAGCCGCTATCTCCCGTGGCGGGCGCAGCGGCTCTCCCGGCTGCGCGCGGCCGATCGGGCGATCCGAAAGCGGCCCAGGCAGGCCGGCGCCGACCCGGCGGCGATCAACCACCTCCTCGCGAGTCGGGCGATTCATCGGCTGTCCTGGGACGAGCTGCTCGCGCACAGCCGGGATCCGGTCGGCGACTTCCTCACCGGCCGGGACAAGGAACTTGCGCAGGCGGAGCTTCGGTCCGTCGGCCTCCGTCCACTCTGACGGAAGGACCGTGCAATCCGGCTCTGGCAGACGTGTACGCGGCAGACGACCTGCCCAGACCCGACCGCTGACGACGCATTCCAACGCGCCGCCGAGGAGCTGTCGGCACCGACCGCTGGCACGTCTGGATCGAGTTCTCGGGGGAGCTGATCGACATCGGGCAAGCCGGTCGCGCGGGTCTCGGCCGCCGGGCGTGCGAAGGGTCGGCTAGCATCGGCGGCTCATGGATGGCCGCGTGCTCCAGGTCAACATCTCGCCCGGCGGCGTCCCGAAGCTGCCGGTGACGGAGGGCCACGTCGGTCCGGACGGGCTCGACGACGACGCCCACGACCACTTTGCCGTCCACGGCGGACCGTATCGCGCCGTCTGCCTGTTCGCGAGCGAGGCGATCGAGCGGGTCCGGGCAGACGGGCACATTGGCGTGGGGCCTGGCTCGGTCGGCGAGAATCTGACGACGCAAGGGATCGAGCTGGCACTGCTCCCGGTCGGGGCGCGGCTCGCCGTCGGCGACGAGGTCGTCCTCGAGATCTCCGGGCCGGCCAACCCGTGCGACGTGATCAAGGGAGCGTTCATCGCCGGCAAGTCCGGGCGGATCTCGATCCTGCTCCACCCGGAGGACTCGCGGATGTACGCCCGGGTCGAGCACGGCGGCACCGTCCGGCCGAGGGATCCAATCCGCTTCCTCCCGCCCCGCGCCGACTCCGACGCGGCGGTCCATCGCGAGCTCGACGCCCTCGAAGCCGTCGAGCGCGAAGCCTGGCTCGCGACGTGGCGGGCCGCGGCCGAGGCCGGGCTCGACGTCCGGGTCTTCGAGAAGGGCGACGCCGCGGGCGCAGCCTCGCCGGACCTGCCGGGCGACACATTCAACCGCGCCTTCGGAATGCGTCAGGTCCCGATCCTGCGGCCACGCCTGGAGGCGCTCTTCAACGACGCAGGGACGACCGGCTGGCTCGTCGCCGGGACCGACGATCCGCAGTTCGCCGGCCGCGTCGGTGAGTGGCCGGTCGGAGTCCACCGCGCGAGCGTGGATGAGGTCCTCGAGCGGGATCAAGAGGTGCACGCGAGCGAGATCGACGGGCTCGCGATCCGTCGGGTCGATCCCGACGACGCCGCCGACGTCGCGCGCTGGGCCGAGATCTACATCGCTGGCTTCGAGATCGTCGGGCCGGCCGCCGACGCGTGGCGGCGGCTCAATCCGTTCCTGGTCGGGACTCGCGGCTACGAGCAGTTCGTTGCCGCGCTCGACGGCCGCGACGTTGCAGCGTCCGCGCTGTTCAACCGGCGGCGGACGGCCTGGCTCGGAGCGGGCACGGTCCTGCCGGAGGCCCGCGGCGCGGGGATCCAGCGCGCGCTGATCGGCGATCGCGTTCGACGGTCCGCCGAGGCCGGGTCGCGGACCGTCCTCTCGACGGCCGACATCAACACGATCTCGGCCGGCAACCTGGAGTACTTCGGGATCCGCCGGATCTGGACCCGTGCCCACTACCGCGTGGAGCCGGACTTGGCGGCGGACTGACCAGCCGGCCGCGTCCCGGCTAGGATGCCCCGGTGACCGACCTCCTCCGACTCGAGCGCAGCGGGCCGAACGACGCTGTCGCCCGCGTCACGCTCGCCCGACCCGAGGTCCACAACGCGTTCAACGGGAGCCTGATCGCCGAGCTGCGGAAGACTTTTGCCGCGCTCGCTCGAGAAGCGCCGACCGAGCTCCGGGTCGTGGTGCTCGCCGGTGACGGGCCGTCGTTCAGCGCCGGCGCCGACATCGACTGGATGCGGGCGGCGATGCAGCTCGAGGTCGAGGCCAATGAGCAGGATGCGATGGCGTTCGCCAACACCCTCGAGGCGATCGAAACCTGCCCCGTCCCGGTGATCGCGCGCGTCCACGGCGCGGCGCTCGGCGGCGGCTCCGGGTTGTGCGCCGTGTCGGACCTCGTCATCGCCGAGGCCGGCGCAAAGTTCGGCTTCACCGAGACGCGGCTCGGAATCCTGCCGGCGATGATCTCGCCGTTCGTGATCGCGAAGATCGGTGAGACCCACGCTCGCGCGCTGTTCCCGGGCGGCCGTCGCTTCGACGCCGTGCGAGCCCAGCGGATCGGGCTGGTTCACGAGGTCGTCGAGGGCACCGACGCACTGGATGCAGCGGTCGACCAGGCGATCGCGGATGTGCTTGCGTCCGGGCCGACGGCAGTTCGTGCGGCGAAAGCGATCGTCCGCGAGGTCCGCGGACTGGGCCACGGGTCGGCGAAGTGGCACACGGCCCGGGTCATCGCTCGCCAGCGTGTCACCGACGAGGCGCAGGAGGGGTTCCGCGCCTTCACCGAGAAGCGCCGGCCGGCCTGGGCCCCCGATCGGGATGACTGACCCGCCGACCGACTCGGAGCGCCTGATCTCATGCGTCGGCTGCGGAGGACTGGTGCCCGACGAGGACGGCCCGATCCATCGCTACATGACCGCGGCGCCGGGTTGTTGGCGGATGTACACCGAGCTCGGCGCCGGTGCGATGCCGCGCACGGCGCAATCGGCACTGTCCGTCGACGCCTACGCGGTGACCCACCCGGGCGTGCCGGGACCGCAGTCGACGCCGTCGGTATGGATCCATCTCGTGACGCTCTGCGCCGTGCTCGAGCAGGGCTGGAGCGTCGCGCAGGCCGTCCGGCTGCGCCGGGCCGCCGCAGATTCGTTCGACCGATGGCCGTGGCTCGATCGGCCGGAATCGATGGGCGTGATCACCGTCGTCGATATCGGACGGGGGGTCGAGTCCGGCGACCCCACCAGCGCCGCCGACCTCGTCGAAGCCTGGATCGACGGCGCATGGCAGGCTTGGTCCGAGCAGCACGAGACGGTCCGGGGCCGCGCGAACGAGATCGTCGCGCAGGCCTTCTGATGGATGCGTTCCTGCTGTCCTTCGGCGTCATCTTCCTCGCCGAGCTCGGCGACAAGAGCCAGCTCATGGCGCTCGCCTTCGCGACCCGCTTCCCGGCCATCCCGGTCCTGGTTGCGATCACGGTCGCGACCGCGATCGTCCATCTCGGCTCCGTTGCCCTCGGCGCGACGGTCGCGCTGGCACTCCCCAGGAACGTCATCGCGATCGTGGCAGGGCTCGCATTCCTCGTCTTCGCCGCATGGACGCTCCGCGGCGACAAGCTCGACGAGAAGGACGAGGCGAAGGCCGGACGCGAGACGACTGGGTCGGTGATCGCCACGGTGGGCGTGGCGTTCTTCCTCGCCGAGCTGGGCGACAAGACGATGCTCGCGACGATCACGCTCGCGACCGACCACGGCGTCCTCGGCACCTGGCTGGGCTCGACCGCAGGGATGGTCGCGGCCGACGCGATCGCGATCGGTGTGGGCAAGCTCCTGGGCACGCGGCTGCCGGAGCGCGCGATCCGGATCGGCGCAACTGTCGCGTTCGTCGTGTTCGGGGTCATTCTCATCTGGCAGGGACTCCAAGGCGCCGGCTGACCGGTCCCCTGTCTTGCGGCGGAAGGCTCAGATCGCGACAATCGCGCCAGACATGACGGAAGAGCTGAGCCCGAGCCAGGCCGCCGCACGGATCGGAACCACGACGCGGTCCGTCCAGCGCTGGATCGCGAGCGGCCGGCTGCCCGCGCGACGCGTCGGCGGCAGGTGGCGTGTCGCGTCTGACGCGTTGGACGCGTTCGCGAGCTCTGGTGCAATCGCCTCGTCGTTGGAAACGCCGGAGTCCTCGCCGATCCGACACCTCTTCGTCGCAAACCGTGGCGAGATCGCCGCCCGGATCCGGCGAACCACCGACCGCCTCGGGATCGTCGCGATCCTGCCGCCGACGGATGGCCCCGACGCGATCGACCTGCTCGACATCGGTGCCGTCGTGGCAGGGGCGGTCGCCGCCAACGCCGACGCCGTTCACCCCGGCTTCGGGTTCCTCGCCGAGAACGCCGACTTCGCGGAGGCCGTGCTTGCCGCCGGCATCCGCTGGATCGGGCCTCCACCGGCCGCGATCCGGGCGATGGGCGACAAGGCCGCCGCCCGTCAGCTGGCGCGTCGGCTCGGCGTCCCGACGATCGAGGGCTACGACGACGCAGACCAGACCGACGCGATGCTGACGAAGGCGGCGAAACGGACCGGCTACCCGATCCTCGTCAAGCCAGCGGCCGGTGGCGGCGGAAAAGGGATGCGTGCGGTCCGATCGGCGGCCGAGCTACCGGCCCAGCTGGCCGCCGCTCGGCGCGAGGCGCTGGCCGCGTTCGGCGACGACCGGCTCATCCTCGAGCGATTCCTCGAAGGTCCGCGCCACGTCGAAGTTCAGGTCCTGTTCGACGGCCACGGACACGGCCTCCATCTCGGGGAGCGCGACTGCTCGCTCCAGCGCCGTCACCAGAAGGTTCTCGAGGAGTCCCCGTCGCCCGCGGTCCGGCCCGCGATCCGGCGCCGCCTGACCGAAGCCGCGCTCGCCCTGGCCGGCGAGGTCGGCTACGTCAGCGCCGGTACCTGCGAGTTCCTCCTCCTCGATTCGGGCGAGATGTTCTTCCTCGAGATGAACACCCGGCTCCAGGTCGAGCATCCCGTGACCGAGCTCGTCACCGGGCGCGACCTCGTCGCCGACCAGATCCGGATCGCCGCCGGCGAGCCCCTCGGCTTCGACCAGTCCGATGTCCGACCGACCGGCAACGCGATCGAGGTCCGCCTGTACGCGGAGGACGCCGAGGCAGGCTTCCTGCCGGCGACCGGCCGGGTTCTCGCGGTCCGCTGGCCGGCCGGCGACGGGATCCGGGTCGACACCGGAATCGCTGCCGGCAATGCGATCACCGATCGATTCGATCCGATGCTGGCCAAGGTGATCGCCCACGGTGCGAACCGGCGCGAGGCGCTCGCCCGGCTGCGATCCGCGCTGGACGAGACGGTCGTCCTCGGCGTGACGACGAACCTGCGGTTCCTGCGCTGGCTGGTCCGCCAGCCGGAGGTCGTCCGCGGCGAGGCACGAATCGACACCCTCGACTCGCGCTGGGTGCCCGGCGAGGGCGCGGCGGCGCTGCCGACGATCCCGGACGCGACCTGGGCGGAGGCCGCGCGCCTGCTCGATGCGGGCGGCTGGCGACTGAACGGACCCGCGACCGGGCGATTGCTCGCGGACGACGGCACGGAACGGCGAGTCGTCGCCGCGAACGCCTCGGTGGCCGGCCCCCCGATCTCCGGGGTATGCGACGGCGCCGTCGCCCATCTCGACGTCGACGGACGCTCGGTCGCATTCCGGATCGCCCCGCCACCGGACGTCGACCGGGCGGCCCGGGCCGCCGCCGCCCATGGCGGGGCGGGCGGTCCCTCGACCGTGCTCGCCCCGATGCCCGGCGCCGTCCTGGCGGTCCACGCCGCTGTCGGCGATGCGGTCGCGCCGGGCGATCCGGTCGTCACCCTCGAGGCAATGAAGATGGAGCACGTCGTTGCGGCGCCGAGCGCCGGTCGCGTGACCGAGCTCGACGTCGCGCCGGGCGATCAGGTCGTCCGGGGTCAGCCGCTCGCAGCGATCGCGCCGTAGCGGGTCGCCGCTGGGACTCGACGTCGCGACGACGCCAACCGACGCGCTACGCTCTCGGGCACACAGGAGGATCGATGGCCAAGGACAAGAAGAAGGACGCCGACAAGAAAGGCGCTCACCACAAGGGCGCCGACCAGCCGAGGGGAGCCCGGGCAAGGGACGAGCACGGCGCGGCCGGCAGCGAGGGCGTCGCCGGTCGCGACGGCTCCGGTGCCGATTCGACCGGCGCCGAGCATCACGCCGCCAAGGCGCATGGCCGACCTGCGAGCGTCGACATGAGCCTGCCGGCGACGCGGCCCGAGCTCATGGACCTGCACCGCACGGCGCGAGCGCGACGCAACGCTGCTCCGCTTGGGAGCGAAGCCTTCCGGGCAGCCGTCGACGAGCTCGCCCGGATCGAGATCCGGATCGCTGACGTCGATCGCGCCCAGGACCCGCCCCTCGGCTGACGCTCGGCCCGAGCGTCCCTCCCGATGACCCACCACGCGCACCGCGACCCCGCCCGGATCCGGATCTACGAGGTCGGTCCGCGCGACGGCCTCCAGAACGAGGCGCGCCGGGTCCCGCTCCTGACCAAGCTCCGCTATCTCGAGCTCCTCGCCGATGCCGGCCTGCGCGAGATCGAGGCGACCTCCTTCGTCGCGCCGGCCGCGATCCCCCAGCTCGCGGACGCCGACGAGCTGATGGCCGCCCTCCCTCGCCGCGCCGCCGTCCGCTACCCGGTGCTTGTTCCGAACCTGCGCGGCATGGCCCGGGCCGAAGCCTCCGGCGTCGACGCGATCGCGGTGTTCACGGCCGCCAGCGATGCCTTCACGACCCACAACATCCGGATGACCGTCGACGAATCGCTCGCGGCCTTCGCGCCGGTCCTCGCCCGGGCGCGCGAGCTCGGCTGGTGGCGGCGCGGCTATGTCTCGACCGCCTTCGGCTGCCCGTACTCGGGAGCGGTCAATCCGGCCCGGGCGGTCGAAGTGGCGCTCCGCCTCATCGAGCAGGGCGTCGATGAGGTCTGCTTCGGCGACACGATCGGCGTGGGCGTGCCGCCGCAGGTCCGCGACCTGACGGCGCGCGCAGTCGACGCCGGGATCGCCCTCGGACGGATCGCCTTCCACTTCCACGACACGCGCGGGACTGCCCTCGCCAATGTCGCCGCCGGGATGTCCGCCGGCGTTCGCTGCTTCGACGCATCGACCGGTGGCGCGGGCGGCTGCCCGTACGCGCCTGGCGCCGCCGGCAACCTCGCGACGGAGGATCTCGTGTACTTCCTCGACGCGATCGGGCTCGACCATGGAGTCGACCTCGACAAGGTTCTCGAAGCGGCTCGATTCATCGCCGACGCGCTGGGCAAGCCCCTCGCGACAAAGGTCGGACAGGCGGGTGGGTGGGACCCACGGACCGGCGCGCCGATCGGGCGCGCGTGACCGCTCGCCGGCCCGGTCGCGGGACGACTCGCCGGACTGCTGAAGCCAGCGTCGCGGTTCTTGGTATCGTGCGCCCACGATGAACGGAGTCGTGCTCGTCCTGAACCAGAACTACGAGCCGCTGAATGTCTGCAACCTGCCGCGGGCGTTCCGGCTCGTGTTCGGCGAGAAGGCCGAGGTCATCGAGTACGACCACCAGATCATTCACACGCCGCGAGCGGAATACCACGCCCCATCGGTGATCCGGCTTCAATACCAGATCCGGCGGCCACGGCCGCGGGTCAAGCTGAGCCGGCGCGAGATCTTCGCCCGCGACCGCCACACCTGTCAGTACTGCGGCCGCCAGGGCCACGACCTGACCCTCGACCACATCATGCCCCGCCACCGAGGCGGCGGCCACTCCTGGGAGAACCTCGTCACCGCCTGCAAGTCGTGCAACCACCGGAAGGGCGGCAAGACGGTTGAGGAGGCACGGTTCCGGCTGAACCGGCCGCCGTTCGAGCCGCGCAGCGACGTCTACTCGATGTTCACTCCGTATCTCGCCGACGAGCACAACGAGGCCTGGCGGACCTACCTGTTCCTCGGCCGGAACTGAGCGGTCCCGTGACCGCCGACGGGCCCGCACGGGCCCGGGCCCGGCACGAGGCCGCCGCACGGTTGGATCCCGCGATTCCGCAGGGGGTCCGGGACATCCTCGGCTCCCTGTGGCACGCGGGGCACGCGGCTTATGTCGTCGGCGGGGCGTTGCGCGATGTGGTGGCCGGCCGGGCGGCCAAGGACTGGGACCTCGCGACCTCGGCCCTGCCGGAGGAGACGGCCGCGCTCTTCGAGGACGCCGCCTACGAGAACAAGTTCGGGACCGTCGGCGTCCGGCGCGCTGGCCACGAATACCAGGTCACGACCTTCCGGACCGATCACGACTACGCCGACTTCCGACGGCCCCATCGGGTCGAGTTCGGGGGCTCGCTCGAGGCCGACCTCGCCCGGCGCGACTTCACGATGAATGCGCTGGCGTGGGGAGCCGAGGCCGCCCTCGCCGGCGAATTGGCCGAGCCGCGGCCGGGCCTGGTCGATCCGTTCGACGGGCTGGCGGACATCGCCGCCGGTCGCATCCGCGCGGTCGGCGAGCCGCGCAAGCGATTCGAGGAGGACGCCCTCCGGATCGTCCGGGCGATCCGCTTCGCCGCCACGCTCGGCTGGACGATCGAGCCGGCGACCCTGGCGGCGCTCCGCGAGACCGCGCCGCTCGTCGCCCACCTTTCAGGGGAGCGGATCGCGATGGAGCTGACGAAGCTGCTGGCGGCGGACCGGCCGTCGGTTGGACTTCGCCTGCTCGAGGAGGCCGGTGCCCTGGCGGCGATCGCCCCCGATCTCGCCGCCCAGCGCGGGATCGGCCAGAACAAGATGCCGGGCGAGGACCTGTGGGACCACACGCTGCGGACCGTGGACGCAGCCGCGAACCAAACGATCGTTCGTTTGGCGGCCCTCGTCCACGATATCGGCAAGCCGGCCACCGCTGCTGGCGGTCACTTCTATCACCACGAATCGGTCGGCGCGGACCTGGCCGAGGCGTGGCTGGGGGGTCTCCACCTGCCGACGACCACGAGGGACCAGGTCGTCCATCTCGTCCGGCAGCACATGTTCCGCTACGAGCCCTCGTGGGGCGACGCCGCAGTCCGGCGGTTCCTCGCGAAGATCGGCCCGGATGCCGTTGAGCCGCTGTTCGCACTGCGCGAAGCGGACAACGCCGGCAGTGGGGTTCCACGTGACGCGGACGACCTCAAAGGCTTCCGTGCCCGGATCGCGGCCGAGATCGCGGCCGGCGCGATCCTCGATCGGTCGGCCCTGGCGGTCGATGGGTCGGACCTGATGAGCGAGCTCGGCGTGGCGCAGGGCCCTGAGCTCGGCCGACTGCTCGCGGCGCTGTTCAACCGGGTCGTCGAGAACCCTCGATTGAACGAACGCGATCGCCTGCTGGAGATCGCCCGGCAGCTCCAGCAGAGCCGTCACGGGCCGACGACCTCGACCGGGCCGATGATCGACGCGGGTTCAGGCGATGATCACCGCATGACGGGTCGACGATGATCGAGCTGATGCTCGAGGCCGAGCGAGCGATGGGGATCGGCCTCCTCGACAACGCGGAACGGCTCTACGGCCAGGTTGTGGCGATCGATCCGAAGAACTCGATCGCGGTGACCGGGCTCGCGCGCGTCGCGCTGGAGCGTGGCGACCAGCGCGGTGCCTACACCTACGCCCGCCGCGCGCTTGCACTCGACCCGGACAACCCGATGGCCAGCCACCTCTCGCAGCGGATGGCGGAGCAGTTCCGGAACCGCCGCGAGGCGCTGCCCGATGACGATCCGCCGGTCGCGTCGACCGCGGCCCCTGCGCCTCCGCCGCCCGGGGCCGCCGACCGCCCGGGCCTGGTCGGCCGCCTCCTGCGGCGGCGACGCTGATGCGGGTCCTGGTCACCGGCGGCGCGGGCTACGTCGGCTCGGTGTCGGTCGAGCGCCTGACCACGGCCGGCCACGCGGTCGTCGTCCTCGACGATCTCTCGACCGGTCATCGCGATTCCGTGCCGGTCCTCGCCTCGCTCGAGGTCGGCAGCTACGGCGTCGCAGAGGAGATCGCCCGGCTGCTCGAGCGTGCCCAAGTCGACGCGATCCTCCACTGCGCCGCTCGCTCCCTCGTCGGCGAATCAGTCCGCGATCCCGCCCGCTATTACCGCGACAACGTCGCCGGCGGGATCGTCCTGCTCGAGGCCATGCGCCAGGCCGGTGTCGGCCGGATTGTCTTCAGCTCAACGGCAGCGGTGTACGGGGTCCCGGACGTCACCCCGATCCCCGAGGACGCGCCGCTCCGCCCGATCAACGCGTACGGCGAGACGAAGCGAACATTCGAGGGCGCGCTTCGCTTCTACGGCGAGGCGTACGGGCTGCGCAGCGTCGCCCTGCGCTACTTCAACGTCGCCGGCGCGACCGCACGACACGGCGAGCTCCACGATCCGGAGACGCATCTGGTCCCGAACGTCCTGCGGGCCGCCGAGACGGGCGAGCCGATCACGCTGTTCGGGAGTGACTACCCGACGCCCGACGGGACCTGCATCCGCGATTACATCCACGTCGCTGACCTCGCCGACGCGCACCTGGCCGCACTCGAGGCGACCACGCCGGGCGACCCGCGGACCGACACTGCGCTCGTCTGCAACCTCGGGATCGGTGGCGGGTTCAGCGTCCGCCAGGTGGTCGATGCGGCCGCGGCCGTCGTCGGCCGGAGGATCCCGGAGACGGTCGGGCCGCGGCGCGCCGGCGATCCGCCCGTCCTCGTCGCCGCCGCGGACCGTGCCCGCGAGATCCTCGGCTGGACGGCGGCGCGGCCGACGCTCGAGGAGATGATCGGGTCGGCCTGGGCCTGGCGGCGCGCCCACGTCGACGATACCGGGGCGCGGACGAAGTAGCCCTCAGCGCGGCTCGATCGGGGCGCCCGACCGAGCCAGCCGGTCCGGCGCGACAGCCACGGCTACGCCCGGATCGGCGGTTGGACCCGTATGATTCGGCAATGTTCGCCTCCGATGCCGCCTCGGCCGCCCGGACTTGGCGCCCGCAGCTGTTCGGCAGCAAGCGGGCGAGGGACATCGACGACCCGGTCATCGAGCCCCTGTGGTCCGGGCCCCGGGTGCTCGCGTTCATCGATGGCGACACCGTGCGTCTGACCGACGTCCATGGCGACCCGATCGCCGGTCAGGAAGAGGTCGCCGAGGCAATCCGCGATGCCGCCCCAGGCTCGACCGCGCTCGTCGAGGGCTTCCTTACGGCCGAACCGATCCAGACAGACGCCGGGGTCAGCGCGCCCGACCTGATCACGATCCCCAAGCCGGCACAGATGATGACCCAGATGATCGTCGGCGTCCGCGGCGACCGGAGGGCGCGCCTGGAGCGGCAACAGGACGAGGCGCGCCAGCGGACGATCGACGAGATGGCGGACCTCGTCGCGTTCGTCGCCGTCGACCTCCTCTGGCTCGATGACGAGTCGCTGTACGACGTCCCACTGCTCGAACGCAAGCGGATCCTCGAGGCGATCGTCGCGGAGAGCCGCCTCGTTCGCGTCGGGATCCACGTCAAGCCGCCCGTCGACGCATGGCTCAGCTCATGGCGAGGGCTCGGGTTCCGCCGGATGACGTTCAAGGCGGCCAACAGCCGCTACATCCCCGGTCAGAAGAACCAGGGCTGGGCCCAGGCGGAGATCCCCCTTCGATAGGCGCGTGGCCGCGGCCTCGGCCGAAACTCGAGAGGTTGGCAAGGCGGGGGTCCGCGCCATTCCGGCGCGCCCGCCCACGCGGTGGTACGGTGAAGCGGTGCCTGCCCAAGGATTGACGCCGGCTGTCCGCGACGAGATCGCCCGGTTGGGCCACGCGGACATCATGGTCGGCATCCCGAGTTTCAAGAACGCAGCGACGATCGGCTACGTCGTTCGCGCCGCCCAGGCCGGGCTCGTCCAGTACTTCCCGGACCTGAAGCCGGTCCTCGTCAACAGCGACGCGGGCTCGCCCGATGGCACCGGCCGGGTCGTGGTCGAGACCGAGCCGCCCGACTACATCGAGCAGATCCTGCTGACCCGGCCGACGAACAAGCTCTCGCGGGTGAGCCTGACCTACCCGGAGATCGATGGCGTCGGCGGCAAGGGCGCTGCCCTGCGGACGATCTTCGAGATCGCCGCCGCGCTCGAGGTCCAGGCGCTCGTCGTGGTCGACAGCGACCTGCGCTCGATCATCCCCGAGTGGATCGAGCTCCTGGCCGGACCGATCATCAAGGGCGGCTACGACTATGTCGCCCCGCTCTACGCGCGGTACAAGTACGACGGCACGATCACGAACACGGTCACGTATCCGCTCACCCGGGCTTTGTACGGCAACCGGATCCGACAGCCGATCGGCGGCGACTTCGGGGTCAGCGGCGACCTCGTCCGGCACTACCTCGCGCTCGACGACTGGTCCGACGACATCAGCAAGTTCGGGATCGACATCTGGATGACGACGTCCGCGCTGACCGGCGGGTTCGCGGTCTGCCAGGCCCGTCTCGGGGCGAAGATCCACGACCCCAAGGACCCGGGATCCGACCTCGGGCCGATGTTCCGCCAGGTCGTCGGGACGATCCTGCGGCTGGCCGCGACGCATCCGGACAACTGGCTCTCGATCAAGGGCAGCCACGACATCCCGGCCTATGGCTTCGAGCGGATCATCGATCCGCCGCCGCTCGAGGTGAACACGATCCGGCTCCTGACCGAGTTCAACGTCGGGTCGCTGACGCTGGCCGACACATGGTCGCGGATGTTCGCTGCGGACAATCTGGCGACGGTCCTCGTCCTGGCCCGCGAGGCGGGCAAGCTCGTCGACGTGGCCCAGGCCAGGCTCGGGCTCGGCGGCGACGGCTCATCGACGACGGCCACGACCGTCGAGATGGCCGAGGCCCTCGCCGCGTTCCACTTCCCCGACGACCTGTGGGCCCGGCTCGTGTACGACCTCGTGATCTGTGCCCGCGCCTCGGACCCACCGATCGAATCGCTCGTCGCCGCCCTCGTCCCGATCTACTTCGGGCGGGTCGGCAGCTTCATCATCGAGAACCGCCACCAGACAACCGAGCAGGCCGAGGATCGGGTCGAGCGTCAGGCGCGCGAGTTCGAGCTGCTGAAGCCGTATCTCGTCCAGCGCTGGAATGAGTCAGTGGCGGCCGACACCGATCGGGCGGCGAGTGCCGCGACGACTGTCACGCCCCGCGCCATCGGGCCCACCGCTCGACCGCCCAAGGGAGCGTCCTCCGCCAACGGCGCCAGGCCGACTGCTTCCGGCCCGAGCGCCGCGCGCAAGACCCGATGAACGCCAGTGCCCGTGGGCCGCTGCCCGCCCGGATCCTGATCCCGGTCGCGAACCCGGCAACCGCCGAGGAGCTGATCCGGCTCGGTGCCGCACTCCTCGATCCGCGTGCCGGCGAGCTGACCGCACTCGGCATCGTCGAGGTCCCCGAGGGGATGCCCCTGAGCGAGGGCGCGACCCGCGCCCGCCACGCCCGGCGCCTGCTCCAGCGCGTCCTCGACTTCGCCCCGGACGGAACGACGATCCATCCGATCGTCCGGATCGGCCGCCACGCGGCGGAGGGAATCATCGAAGCCTCCGCGGAGCAGGAGGCGGACCTGATCATCTTCGGCTGGGGCGGCAAGGCGCCGGCCGGTCGCGACGGCGGTTCGGTGATCTCGCCCACGATCGATGAGGTCGTTCGGGATGCACCGGCCGACATCGCGGTGGTCAAGCAGCGCGGCTCGAAGGACATCAAGCGGATCGTCGTGCCCGTCCGCGGCGGGCCGCACGCCGAGCTGGCCGTCCGCTACGCCGACGCGATCGCCCAGCGGACCGACGCCACCGTGATCGTCCTCCACTTCGTCCCGCCCGGAATCACCCTCGCGGTCCGGGCCCAGGCCGAGCACGCCCTCGGCCAGTTCGTCCGCCAGCACCTCAAGGGCCGCGGCGAGGGCGTCGTCCGCGAGGCGACCAATGTCCGCAACGCGATTCTCAAGGAAGCGGAGCGCGCGGACCTCGTGGTCATGGGCGCCTCCGCCCAGCCGGCCGGAGCCGATGGCGAGGCCTACCTGTTCGGCGCCCTGCCCGAAGCGATCGCGACCCGGGCCAAGCCCAGCGTCATCGTGGTCAAGACCCGCGAGGTGATCGGCCGGGCGACATTCGAGCAGCTCGCCGCCCGGGCCGAGACGCTCGCCGCAGCCGACCGCGCAGCCGAGGAGGCGCGCGCCGTCCCCGCCCGCGTCGAGCGCTGGTTCGGCGAGTCGAACTTCCACCACGCCGAGTTCGCCGATCTCCGCCGGCTCGTCCAGCTCAAGGAGAAGCAGGGCGTCACGGTGTCGCTCGTCCTGCCGACGCTCAACGAGGAGGAGACGATCGGCCCGATCGTGCGCCGGGCGATGCGCGAGATGATGGGTCGGGTGCCGCTGATCGACGAGATCCTCGTCATCGATTCGTCGTCGACCGACCGGACCCGCGAGATCGCCGAGGCGGAGGGCGCCCGGGTCGTCCAGCATCGCGACGTCCTGAGCCGATACGGGTCGTTCGTCGGCAAGGGCGAGGCGCTCTGGAAGTCGGTCCACGAGACGAGCGGCGACATCATCGTCTGGGCCGACACGGACGTCCGGAACTGGCACCCGCGAATGGTCTATGGGACGCTCGGCCCGCTCCTCCACGAGCCGCGCCTTCAGTACGTCAAGGGCTACTACCAGCGCCCGATCGTCGAGGGCGGCGTCCTCAAGGAGGGCGGCGGCGGACGTGTCACCGAGCTGGTCGCGCGGCCGCTCATCAATCTGTTCTACCCCGAGCTCTCCGGCATGATCCAGCCGCTCAGCGGCGAGTACGCCGGGCGTCGCGCGCTCCTCGAGTCGATCCCGTTCTTCACCGGCTACGCGGTCGAGATCGGCCACCTGATTGACGCCGCCGAGCGGCTCGGCATCGAGGGCCTCGGCCAGGTCGACCTCGAGCGGCGGGTCCACCGCAACCAGGAGCTCGAGGGCCTGTCGCGGATGTCGTTCGTGATCCTTCAGGCCGTGATGAAGCGGCTCGAGGAGCGGCGCAAGGCGCGCCTGTTCGCGGAGCTCGGCTCGACGATGAAGCTCCCGCGATCGGGTCGCGGCCGGCTGTCGCTCGAGGTGATCGAGCTCGCCGACCAGGAGCGCCCGCCGATGATCCGGATCCCGGAATACCTCGAGCGGCGGCGTGGCCTCGATGGCACGAACGGGGCGAGCGCCGCGGCGACCCACTCGGCCGGGATCGCACTCGGAGCGGAGCTCGGGACCGACGAGCTCGAACCCGTCCGCCGGTGACGGCGGCCGCCGACCCGGGGCGGGCGGTGTACGAGGTCCTCGATGCGGACCGGTTCGCCGCAGCGCTCGACGACCTCGGGGAGATCCTCGCGGACTCGGTCGAATCGGGCGCGGGCGTCAACTTCGTCCTGCCGTTCTCGGCCGCCGACGGCGCCGCGTGGTGGCGAACCCGGATTCCCGACGTCGCGGCGGGCACGATCCGGCCGGTCATCGCGATCGTCGATGCCCGGATCGAGGGGGTCACGCTCCTCGTCCTGTCGCGCAACCCGAACTCGCCGCATCGCGCGGAGGTCTCGAAGGTCCTCGTCCATCGTCGGGCGCGGGGCCATGGCCTGGGGCGTGGGCTCATGGCGGCGATCGAGGACGTCGCCCTCGGCGAGAGGCGCTGGCTGCTCATTCTCGACACGGTCACGGACAGCATCGCCGAGCGGATGTACCGCCGCCTCGGCTGGATCGCGGTCGGGATCGTCCCGGATCATTCGTTGCGACCTGACGGGGAGCTCGCGCCGACGACGATCTTCTACAAGGACCTCCGGTCGGGCCGCGCGTCATGACCGAGCATGGCGGCCGAACCCTCACGATTCTGATCGCACCGGACTCCTTCAAGGGGTCGCTGACCTCGGTCGAGGTCGCGCGGGCACTCGCCGCCGGCTGGGCACAGGCGCGGCCGCTCGACGGGATCCTCCTCGCTCCGCTCGCGGACGGCGGCGAGGGCACGACCGTGGCGATCGAGGCGGCCGGTGGCTGGACGTGGCGGGAGTCGCAGGCGACCGATCCGATCGGCCGACCGATCAGGGCTCGCTGGCTCCAGTCCGACGACGGGGCTCGGGCGATCGTCGAGCTGGCCTCCGCGTCGGGGCTGTCACGACTGGGCGCGCACGAGCTCGACCCGCTCGGAACGACGACCCGCGGCACCGGCGAGCTGATCGTCGCCGCGCTCGATGGCGGTGTCCGCGACATCACCCTCGGCATCGGTGGCAGCGCTACGAACGACGGCGGCGCGGGGATCCTGCGGGCGCTCGGGGCAACGATCTCGGCCGCCGCGGACGCGCCGGTCACCGTCAACCTGGCCGGCCTCGATCTGCGCCTCGCAGAGACGCGACTCCGGATCGCGTGCGACGTGTCCAACCCGCTCCTTGGCCTGGTTGGCGCGGCCGCGACCTACGGCCCGCAGAAGGGCGCCACCCCGGCCGATGTCGCGGAGCTCGATCGGCGGCTCGGCCGCTATGCCGACGCCCTCGAGATCGCCGCTGGTCTTCGAGTGCGGGAGATTCCCGGCGCCGGCGCCGCCGGCGGGACGGGGTTCGGCCTGCTGGCTCTCGCCGGCCGATTCGCCGCGCTCGAGCTCGTGCCCGGCGTCGACGTCGTGATGGCCGCGGCCGACTTCGACGGGAAGCTCTCCCGCGCCGACCTCGTCCTGACCGGCGAAGGCCGGATCGACGCCCAGACCGCGTTCGGGAAGACCGCCCTGGGGGTCGCCCGCCGAGCGGCGGCGGCCGGCGTTGCGTGCATCGCGGTCGGCGGAGGGGTCGAGCCCGACGGGATCGAGGCGCTCCGACCGTTCGGCGCCGTGGTCGTCCCCGTCGTCGAACGCCCGCAATCGATCGAAGCGGCGATGGCCGCCGGCGCCGGGCCGCTCGAGCGTTGCGGCGAGCGGATTGCGCAACTTGTCGGCCTCGGTGGCCGGATCGGGGCATCATCACCCTCGTGAGCCCGATCCGATCCGCCAGCGGCCATTCCGCATCGACGCCGCCGGCCAAGCCACTCATGCCCCGCACGAAGGCGAAGCGGGCGAAGCGCAGGCGGGCGAAGCCCGATCCCACGCTGGCGTGGGCCCGGCGCATCGCCCGCTACCGGCCGCGGCTGCTCGAGGACACGCTCGATTCCCTCGGCGAGCTGTACGGGCCGCAGGTCTGGCGGCGCCGCCTCGACCCCACCTCCGAGCTGATCCTGACGATCCTCACCCAGAACACGGCCGACATCAACGCCGAGAAGGCGTTCGTCGCGCTACGAGCCACCTACCCGTCGGGCCTCCCCGAGGAGATCCACGAGCCCGGCGCGGGCTGGGGCGGGGCCGGGCTGCCGAAGGGAGCGCCGCCCGACTGGCCCGCGGTCGAGACCGCCCCGGTCGCCGAGCTCGTCGACGTCATCCGGCCGGGCGGGCTCGCGCCGCAGAAGGCGCCACGGATCCAGGCCGCGCTGCGCAAGATCCGCGAGGAGCGAGGCGACCACTCGCTCGAGTTCCTCGGCGAGATGGAGCCGCTCGCCGCCCGCGACTGGTTGACCTCGATCCCGGGCATCGGCAAGAAGACCGCCTCGGTCCTCCTCCTGTTCTGCTTCAACCAGCCTCTGATGCCGGTCGACCGCCACGTCGAGCGGGTCGCCAAGCGGATTGGGCTGCTGCCGGCAAAGGCCACGGCCGACCTCGCCCACGACCAGTTCAACGCGCTCCTGGCGGGCGACCCTGCGCGGACGTACGAGGCCCATGTCCTCCTGATCCACCACGGTCGCGAGCTCTGCCAGGCGCGCAGCCCGAAGCACGACCTGTGCCCGATCCGCGACCGTTGCCGCATGGTCGACCCGAATGCGCCCTGACCCGTCGGCTGGCGCCGCCGGACCATGTCGTCGATCACCCTGAGGCTCGATCGCGGCGTCGAGGGCGCCGGTCGGCGTGGGGCGTCGGCTATGCTCGGCCGATGCTGAGCGGCCGGTCCGGCGGTCAGGGAGCGCCGCCGCGGATCCTGATCGTCGACGACGATCCGAACCTCCTCGTCCTCCTCGCCGACCAACTCCGCGCCGATGGCTTCGACACGCAGACCGCGCGCGACGGCGACGAGGCCCTGCGCCGGCTGAAGAGCGGCTGGCCGGACCTGTTGATCATCGACATGATGATGCCGCGCATGGACGGCCTGACCCTCGCCCGCGAGATCAAGGGGCGAGCGGACCTGCCGATCATCGTCCTCTCGGCGATCGACGCCGGCGACTCGAAGGCCGATCTCCTCGAGGAAGTGGCCGAGGACTACGTGACCAAGCCCTATCACTACCCGGAGCTGCGAGCCCGGATCAACCGGATCTTGCGCCGGCTCGGCGACAAGGTCCCGCGCCAGAGCCTCGTCCTCGGTCCAGATCTGACTCTCGATCTCCACCGGCGCGAGGCGACCGTCGGCCAGGACGTGGTTCAGCTGACCCCGACGGAGTCGCGGCTGTTGTACGCCCTGGCCGCCAACCTCGGCCAGACGGTGACGACCGAGACGCTCCTCGCCCGGGGCTGGGCCGAGACCGAGGACGCCGACGCCTCCTATGTCTGGGTCACGATGCGGCGGCTTCGCCAAAAGGTCGAAGCCGACCCAAACCGGCCGGTCCACCTCCAGACGGTGCGCGGGGTCGGCTACCGACTGGTCGTCTCGGCCGGGCCAGAAGCCACGACCGAGGGCGAAGCCGGCGATGGCTGACGACCGGCCGATCGCCCGCGACGCACGCGACGATGAGCTGCGCGCGTCCGCGGGCGACGGCCAGGGCCTCGGGCTCAGGCTGTCCTTCCGGACCCGCCTGACGATCGGGCTCGTCGCGGCCTCGCTGATCCCGCTTGCCGCTTTCGGCGCCATCCTCCTGATCGTCGATCCACCGGCCCAGGCGGGAACACTTGGCCGGCTCCTCCTCTTCGTGCTCGTCGTCGCCGCGATGGTCGCGATCCTGCTCGCCTATCTCCTTGCGACCGACCTGACGGCGCCGCTGCGGGCGATCGCCGCGGCGGTGGCCCGGACCTCGGCCGGCGACCTGTCGACCCCGATCATCGTGCCAGGTGACGACGAGCTCGCGCGGCTCGCCGACAGCCACAATCGTCTGGCCGCCGACCTCGAGCGTCGCAACCGCGAGCTCCGCCGGATCCTCGAGGCGATCGAGCGCGGGTCGCCACGCGAGAGCCCGGACTTCATCGCCGGCCGGGCCGCCCACGATGCGAAGGATGCCTTCGGAATGATCGACGCGGTCGTCCTCCTGGTCGATCCGCGCGAGGTCCCGATCACCGAGCGCGTGCCCGGGGAGTCCCTCCCGATCCGGGCGATCCTCCGGATCGGCGGCGAACAGATCGGCGTCCTGGTCGGACGCTTGTCGGCCACCCGCGTCTGGGAGCGGGCCGACCAGGACCTGCTCGAGCTCTATGCGAGCGAGGTCGCGGTCGCGATCCGCAATGCCGAGCTGTTCGCCCAGGTCGAGGCCCAGAACAGCCAGCTCCTCGAGCTCGACGCCGCCAAGGACGACTTCCTGCGCGGGGTCAGCCACAACCTCCAGACACCGCTGACCAGCATCCGCGCTTACGCCGACCAGCTCGGGCGTGACCGCCCCGACCGCCGGCTAGGAATCATCGGCGAGCAAACCGACCGGCTTTCGCGGATGGTCCGCCAGTTGTTGACGGTCACTCGCCTCGAGTCGGGTGCGCTCAAGCCACGGAGCGAGGTCGTCGCGCTGTCGCACCCGGTGCGACGGGCGTGGGAGGCGCTGGCTGCCGAAGGCGTTCCGTTCAAGGTCGACGACGGCTCGGCCGGCTGGCTCGCGGTCGCCGACGTCGACCAACTCGACCAGGTGCTGTGGGCCCTGCTCGATAACGCGGTGAAGTACGGCGAACGCTCGCCGATCCATGTCGAGATCGCGCCCGTCCCGGACCAGGGCCGGTTGCGGCTGACGATCTCGGACCTCGGTCCCGGCGTGGCCGAATCGGACCGGAACCGCCTCTTTCGCCGCTTTGAGCGAGGGATCGAGCGGACCGCCAACGACGGCAGCGGACTCGGGCTGTACGTGTCCCGGGAGCTGTGCCGCACCATGGACGGCGACCTCGTCCTGGAGCAGCCGCTGGCCGGTCGAGGCGCGACGTTCAGCATCTTCCTGCCAGGCGAACCGCCGGAGGACGCCTCCGCGAGCGGCTGACGGGCGCCCAACGACATCGCGCCGGCTTCGTTAGGGGTCCTGGCCCATTCGTCCCGCTGTCGGTGCCGTCAGGCGCCATTGCAAGGATGTCTGCAAGGTCGCCTCCGGTATGATCCGCTCGCGGCACTGACCGCACCAACCGCCGGGGACCCATACGATGTACCTTGCCAGACGGCGCCGCGACGTACCCATCGACGCGCCCGACAACGTCCGATCGCGCTCATCTCGCAGCCGCCCGCGGGTCGCGTTGCGCGTCGCTTCGCGCGTCTCCGGGCAGTCGCTCGTCGAGTTCTCCCTGCTCCTGCCGGTCCTCCTGCTGCTCCTGGTCGTTGCAGTCGACTTCGGGCGGCTGTTCGCGACCTACGTTGCCGTCAACAACGCCGCCCGCGAGGCCGTGGCGTTTGCCTCGATCCACCCGACGTTCATCACCTCGACCGACAGCCCCGACCCGGAGAACGTCACCTACCGGGCGCGCCTCGAGGTGACGACGCCGTCGGATCCGCGCTTCACCTCGGTGACGGTCACGACACCGACCTGCACCCCGTCGCCGTGCCCGACGGTCCTCGGCAGCGGCGGCGGCACCACGATCAAGGTCTCGGTCCGAACGTCGTTCACCTTCCTGACGCCGCTCGTGAGCGCGATCGTCGGCGGATCGATCCAGTTGAATGGGTCCGCCGCGGCGGCGATCCAATGACGAAGCTCAGCGCGGCCGCGACCACGAGCCGGCGCGATCGTCGCGGCCAGGGCCTGGTCGAGTTCGCGCTCGTCCTTCCGGTCTTCCTGCTGATCCTGCTGGCGATCTTCGACAGCGGCAAGGGCGTATACAGCTACAACACGCTGGCGCAGGCAGCTCGCGAGGGCGCCCGGCTCGCAGCGGTGGAAACCACCTGGGTGGGTGCGACCGGAGCAAACTGCACTGCGCCGGTCTGCCCGGCCACGACTGCCGTGCTGCGCGCCCACATCGTGACCGCCGCCAACCGGATGGCCGTCGCGATCGGGCCGATTCCGAGCGCGAGCGTCTTCTTCCACTGCCACTCCGCCTCGACGAACCCGCCCGCGTCCGTCGCGAGCTGGAACGACTGCGGCAGCGCCAACACGATCGGGAACGTCGTGACCGTCCGGGTCACCTACACCTACCAGCCGATCATCGGCACCTTCTTCCGCTGGGCGACCGCCGGAACATTGGTGATGACGACCGACACCACGATGGCCTTGAATTGAGGAAGGGAACCGTCATGCTCACCACGAGATCCAAGTCGCGCAGGTCGGCTGGCCGCCGCTCGCACGGTGAGCCCGGGCAGCTCCTGGTCGTGTTCGCCCTCGCCCTGACCGGCGTCGTGCTGGCCGTCGGCCTCGTCGTCGACGGCGGCTATGCGTGGGCGCAGCGGCGGTCGGCCCAGAACGCGGCGGATCTCGCCTCGCTCGCGGGCACCAGGATCGTGGGCTTGAAACTGGCCGGCTCAACGGCCGATGGCACGACCGTGCTGAATGCGATGAACGCTGTGAACCAGGCGAACGGAGTCCCGAACGTGACGTCCGGCGAAGCGATCTACGTCGACAACAACGGCGCATCGACGGGCACCCTCGTTGCGGCGGGAGCCATCCCGGCGTCGGCGCGCGGCGTCCAGCTGTCCGCCTCGCGCCAGTGGCGGCCGTTCTTCCTCGGCATGGCCGGCATCAATTCGTGGACGGCCACCGCGAGCGCGGTCTCGAAGACGAGCATCAAGCGAATCGACACGGCTCCGTCGGGCGACCTGCTGCCGTTGGCGATGCCCTTCAACAGCGTCCCCTCAATTGTCTGTCCGGAAGGGACGCCCGCGAGCTCGTGCACGACGACGACCCTCGCGTCCGGGACCGGCCCGGGCCAGTTCGGCTGGATGAGCTGGTCGGGTGCCGGCAACGCCGTCTACACCTGCGACATCATGACTCCGCCCCTGGACAATCCGGCCTACTCGATCGCGCTGAACTCGTACATCACGATCCCGGGCAACACGGGCGTCAGCGCGTCGAACTGCCTGCGCAACGCCTTCCAATACTGGATCGACTCGGGCGCGACGATCTACGTGCCGATCATCTCACCGGGCCCGGGTGCCTGTCCCAGCTTTTGCTGGCCCGGGACGGCCATCCAGTATCCGGACCCGACGAACGGGAAGACGGGCTCGAACATCGCCTACAACGTCATCGGCTTCGGCGGCTTCCAGATGACCGGCTGCGACGGCAGCACGGACGCCTCGAAGTGCAAGATCGACGACATCGAGGGCGTCTACCGCCAGGTGATCTTCAACGGCCCCACGGGCGCCGGTGAGCCCGGCGGCTCCACGCTCACGGGCACTGCGATCCAGCTGGTGAGGTAGCCGACCAAGCGTCCGAGCCCGGGACCGACGGCCCGCCGCTCGGCAACTCATCCCTCGGGTTCACCAGCCCGGTCCGGCGCGGAGTCTCCCCCCGTCGCCGGGGTCCGGTCCGGGGACGAAAAGAGCGGCACCCTCGGGGGGGTGCCGGCTCTTTCGTCATTTGGTTGCCGGAAAGGCCGACGCCGTGTCAGGCGGGGTTCTGGACCTGCGATCCGGAGTGCGACGCGGTGCCGGCCCGCGACCCGCGCCAGATGAGGCGCCGGGGATCGCCCGCGAAGCGGGGATCGCCCGCGAAGATCGCCGCGGCAGCGGTCCCGAGAATCAACCCCAACGCAGGACCGATCGTCAGGCCCATCTGGCTTGCGGCGAAGTCGACCAGGGCTCCCGCGGTCCAGCCGGTGTAGAACCAGAGAACCGTCGAGACGCTTCGCTTCAACATTGCGGAAGCGTGGAGATCCCGGCCATCGCCGGTCAATGGAACGTTCGTACCGCGACCGAATCGCCTGCATCAGGCTCCTTTGATTGGCGGCACCGATGTAAGCACGGCTGCAAGGTACCTTCGGCATAGTCGGAAGTACTACGCCGTCAGGGGTCACCCATCTTGTCCGTCCTTAAGATTCGACGCCGTGAGCAGGGGCAATCACTGGTCGAGCTCGCGATCATCGTTCCGATCCTGCTTCTTCTCCTCATGGGGATCCTGCAGATCGGCTTCCTGCTGTACTCGCAGGTCGGACTGACGAACGCTGCGCGAGAAGCGGCACGGAACGCGGCCGCGATCGCCATCTCGAACACCACGGACGCTGGCACTGCAGCCAACACCTATTACTCCCGGCTGACCGACACCACGAGCGGCTTCCTGTTACGGAACGTCGGCGGATACAACTCCGGTCGGCTGGTCACGGTCGGATCGCCGAGGACCAAGGTCTGCTACTACTCGATCACCGATGCCAGCTCGGCGCCCGCCGTCATGGCGCGGGTCGAGGTCGAGTACAGCCACCCGCTCTTCGTGCCCCTGATCTCGGCAATCATCGACGGCTTCGACGGATCCAACGACGGCGGCTACCGCCTCGGGGCGACCGAAGACATCCGGGTCGCGAATGCGGTCCTCAGCTCCACCAACATCGGCGCCATCGGGAGTCCGACGTGCAACACGTGAAGTCGAACGACACCGAGGAGCGCGGACAGGCCATGGTCGAGTTCGCCCTGATCGCTCCCCTCTTCTTCCTGCTGATCTTCGGCGTGATCCAGTTCGGCATCATCTTCGGCGGGCAGATCGCCCTCGGGAATGCCGCCCGCGAAGTCACGCGATACGCATCGACCGTGGCTCCGAACCAGCCGATCGCGACCATCCGAACCCAGGCCGCGGGCGTGCTCCAGCGAGGCATCCCTGCGTACAACGGGAGCAGCGTCGTCAACGCCTCGTATTGCTACTACCCGAATCCGACCACCCCGGTGACCTACTCCTGGAAGGTGATCGTGACCATCTCCTATGCGCATTCGCTGTTCGTCCCGATCGCCGGTGCTGTCGTCGATCGGTTCGATGGGGTCGCAGACAATCGCTTCACGACGAATGTCCGCGAAGAGATGCGCGTGGAAACTCAGCCGATGAAGACGGCTCCATCCGGCACTGCTTGCGGAGCGAATCCATGAATCGTCGAGAAGACGGCAAGGGCCAGGTCCTGGTTCTGTTCGCCCTGTTCCTCGTCGTCATGATCGGTGCGACGGCCATCACGGTCGACTACGGGTCCTGGCTGAAGTCGCGGCGCGACTACCAGAATGTCGTGGATGCGGCAGTGCTTGCCGGCGGCGGCTTCCTGAGCCGACCGATCACCTCGACGAAACGTGACCAGGCGCGGCGAGCCGCCTGGGAGTCACTCAACAACCAATTGAACCTCGGCCTGGCCAGTGGCCAGCTCACCACGTTGATGGCAACGAATACCGCCCAGGGATCTCCATCCGTGATCGGCGACTATCGGATCTGGGTCAGCACGCCTCCGATCGGCGCGGGCATCAGTTACCCGGGCGCGTTCAGGGGCGCCACCGACCGATACCTGTTCGCGTGGGTCGAGAAGAACAACCCGTCATTCTTCAGCCAGATCTTCGGGCAGGGCGCCCGGAACGTGTCGGCATGGGCAACCGCAGGCGTGTTCGCCGGGCAGTTCGCCGTCATCACCCTCCGCCAGAACGGCCAGAGCGGGCCGGCGAACGCGACCGACATCGACCTCGGGGGAACGAACACGATCCTCCAGGTCGCCAACGGCGACGTCGGCGGGAACTGGGGCATGAAGCTCAATTCGGGCTCGAACCTCTACCTCACCGGTGACGCCGACGCGTATCTCGTGGACTACCTGTCCTGCGGCAGCAGTTGCTGGTCCGCCAACCAGATCTCCGATGGGCCTCCGACCTTCAATCTGAAGACTGCGCAGCAGCTGCCCAATCTCATCGACGATCCGAACTACCCACTGCCCGCCGCGCTCACGGGCGTTCCTGCCACCGGAGGAACGGCCACCGTGCCGAAAGCGTTCGGCACGGACAACGGGCCCCCTGCGAGCAAGATCGGCGATGTGACGATCACGAAGGGCGCGATCCTCGCCTCGCCCGGAGTCGGGTGCTCGCCCACGAGTCCTCGCATCGGTCCTGGCTGGTATCACGACATCAACGTAAGCGGCTGTGTCTTCCTCGACCCGGTCCACAACTATTCCGATCCGAACGACGCGAACAACGACGGCAACTTTGGACAGACAGACGTCCCCGCGACGCAGCAGCCCGGAATCTTCTACGTGACGGGCACGTTCAACGTGAACAACAACGCGCTCGCGGTCGGTGACGGGGTTTCCATCGTCCTCCGGAAGACCGCGAACCAGCCGAGCATGGTCGCCAACGGGAACGGTGCGATCGACATCAACACCGGCGCCTCCGATGGCGTGAAGGGATTCCCGCCGAACAACAAGAAGGCGGGCTTCCAGACGAACGGAGCCTCGTCCTACACCTTTGATGGGACGACGTCCAAATGGATCTACACAGCAGACAACAACGACAAGGCCAACGTCGGCGTCGCGGTCTACGTGGTGAAGCCTTCGCAAATGGGTGACTTGACGGTCGATGCGAACACCGATCAGGTCCAGATCAACGCCGGGGCGGCACTGGCGTGGCAGGGAGTCCTGTACGGCGCTCACGACAACATCACGTTGGCGGGCCAGCCCCTGCATGACGCCATCGGCCAGTTCATCTGCTGGACCGTGAAGCTGACCGGTGGAACCACCGTCGTTCAGACCTATGACGGACCCGGGGAAGCTGCGCCGCGCCTCGTGGAGCCGCGCCTCGGTCAATAGCCGCGGTCGGCCGTCGGGCCACAGGCGCTCACAGAGCCGCGTTCCGCCAGGAGCGCGGCTCTTCGATTCGGCCGCGAAGCCGGGACTATCGTCACGGGCCGTTCACCCCGTCGGGCTATGCACGCGCGCACCGATTCAAGGGATCGTGCAAGGAAATTGGTCGAACCTCGGAATTGACCTCGCCCCGTACCAGGATCCCGAATGCACCTCCCCTCGCGTAGCCCCCGCCGCGGCCGCCGTCTGAGCCGGACGCCCCGGCGCGGCCAGGCGCTCGTGGAATTCGCCATCGTCGGCATCCTGATGGTGCTGATCCTCGCGGTCGTTGCGGACTTCGGGCGCCTCTTCTATACCCAGATCACCGTCGAGAACGCGGCCCGCGCCGGAGCCATGGTCGCGGCCCGCGACCCGTCGTCGTACACGGGCGCCTGCCCGGGAGCGACCACCTCGACGAACCGAATCGGCTGCGCGATCGTTCTCGAGTCGAAGGGCTCGGGCAGCACCGTCGCCGCCTCGGACATCACGGTCACCTGCGAGACGTTCTCCGGAACGCCCGTCACGCCATGCCCGACATCGCCCCAGGCCAACGTTCGCTCGAAGGTGAGTGTCGTGAAGACATTCGGGTTCGTCATGCCGGTCCTGACCGCATTCTTCGGTCCGAGCATCACGATCCGGGCCACCGTGGCGGCGGACCAGCAGTCCCTTCCGCCAAGCGCGACGTTGGTGCCGGTACCAACCAGCACGGCCATCCCGACACCGACGCCTACCGCAACGCCCGTCGCGACGCCGACGCCGACGCCGACCCCGACTCCGACCCCCGCCCCGACTCCGACCCCCGCGCCGTGTCTGGCCGGCTACGCCCCGGTTCCGAACCTCGTCGTCGGCGCCACGCCCGGCTCCACCGAGACGGTCGGCGAGGCCAAGCTCGAATGGCAGACCGCGGGGTTTGCGACGACGAACTTCTCGCCGAATAGCGGGTCGGTCAACAAGGTCGTGACGAGCCAGTTTCCAAATGACGTCGGGATCTGCAAGAGCACCACGACCTACGCCGTCTCGGTGGCCCACACATGAACCCTCGATCGCGCGACAAGAGCCGCGGCCAGGGCCTCGTCGAGTTCGCCCTCGTCCTGCCGATCTTCATGATCCTGCTCTTCGGGATCGTCGACGGTGGACGCGTCGTCTTCGCGAACAACCAGATGGCCCAGTCGACACGGGCCGTGGCTCGCGTCGCGAGCACAACCTGCTTCCAGACGACACCGGCCTGTGACGCCTCGTCCGGGCCCATCGCGGCCGCGATCGGCAGCCAGGGGTCGAGCGGGACCGCGACGCCGACCTGGACCGTCCAGTGCATCAACCCCGCGACGAATTCGGCGCGGACAAACTCCGGGCTCGACGTCTGCAAGGTCGGCGACCTCGTGTTGGTAACCGCCAGCGCGCCGTTCGGGTTCGTGACGCCGGTCGCGAGCTCGTTCGGACCGGTCACCGTCAGCTCCAGAACGGAACAGGAGATCATCCAGTGATCCAGTCCATTGCGGTTCCGATCTCTCGGCGACTTCGCAGCGGGCGGCGGCCTGCTGCCGGCCAGACGCTCGTGATCTTCGCCCTGAGCCTGACGGCGCTCGTCGCGGTGGCCGGACTGGTCGTCGACGTCGGCGGTGCCTGGGGCCAGTCGCGCAGTCAGCAGAAGGCGGCCGACATGGCGGCCCTCGCCGGCGCGATCAAGGAGACGAACGGAGGCCTCAAGCCCGAGATCGTCCAGGCGGCGATCGATTCGGCCGTGGCGAACGGATACGCCGCGTCGGAGGTGACCGTCAACATGCCGCCGCAGAGCGGCAAGTACGCACCGGGCGGCAGCCTTTCTGGACCGTTGAGCACGAATGACTGCAGCACGGCAGCGCTGTCCCCGTGCTGGATCGAGGTCAACCTGAACCGACCGCACGCCAACAGCTTCAGCCGGGTCCTCGGGATGAACTCCTTCGCCGTGTCCGCCCGCGGAGTGGCGGTCGGCGGGGTCGCCAATGCCGTGTCGAACGGCGTCGCGCCGCTGATGTTCAACTACAAGTCCGTCAAGAACTTCGTCGGCTCGGGCAACCCGGGGAACTTCTGCGACCCGGAGCCCTCCAAGTGCGCGAACAACTCGGCATGGCCGACCGACCAGGTAACGCCGCAGTTCGCCTGGACCACGTTCTGCCTGTCGCCCGTCAACTGCAACGTCGACAGCAACACCGCCAAGGGCATCATCAACGGTGGCAACTTCCAATTCCAGGTCACGCTGAACATGTACCTCGGCCCCCACAACGCCGGACAGAAGACCTCCGTCTGCCACGATCTCCTCGACCAGTACCCGAACGGCGGCGACCTCCCGGTCGCGATCAACGACGACAACGGCAACCTGATCGCGTGGTGGGTGTGGCACCTCGACACGGCCAACTCCGACTGCGAAGGAAGCGGGGGCGAGCAGCTGTCCGGATGGTTCGTCTCCGATGCAACGGCCACGCTGCCCTTGACGATCGTCGCCGGAGGCGGCAAGGCGACCTTCGGCGAGAACATCGTGCGCCTCGTCGAGTAGGCGCCAGCGGATCCGCACGTGGCGTTGGCCGTCCCGCAAAGGGCGGCCATCGCGATTTCCGGATGCTGGCGCAGCGCGATCCGATCCATGGTCCTACGTCGAATGGGTGACGAGCGCACCGGACGATCACGGCGCCGGGCTGACCGTCGGCACGGGCACAAACCGCACCAGACAGGGGATCGTTGGGGAGCGCCGATCGCAGTCCGCGAACGGTATCCCCAGGTGCCACCGCATGCTCGTGCTCTTCCGTCGCCTGCTCGCCACCGGGCGACCGCGCAAAGACGCCTCACGCTCGATGGCCGGCGCGCCGGCAACCCCCGCGGCGCATCCAGGCGCGGTCGGCCGGTCTGGCCCGGTGCGCGTCGCCACCCAGCGCGGCCAGAGCCTTCTCGAGTTCGCCCTGGTCCTGCCGCTCGTCCTCCTGATCTTCTCGGGCGCGGCCGACCTCGGTCGGGCGTTCTACAACTTCGTCTCGCTCGAGAACGCCGTGAAGGAGGGTGCCCTGTACGGCGCGCGCTTCCCGTTGTGCGGCGACCCCTCCGCGCTCTGCATCGACCCGAATACCGTCTCGTGGCGCGTGAGCCATGAGACGCAGATCAAGACCGGCACCTCGACGTACGCGGGCCTGGTCACCCCGACGGTCAACGAGTGTCGCGACCCGGCCGGGGTGACCAGGGCCACGAAGGCATGCATCGCCGGCGACACGTACGTCGTCCGCGCCCAACTCACCTTCCGGCCGGTCACCCCGTTGATCGGCACGATCATCGGCGCACTGACGATGACGAGCGAATCGCAGGCGATCGTGATCAACCAGGCATTCGATCCGACTCCGGGCCTGGCCGCGACCAAGCTCGTCCTCGTGACCGGCGCGACGCCGCCGCGGAACGCCGCCACGATCGTCGCCAAGTGCGTCGAGCCCGATCCGACGAACTCGCCCGGGTACTACCGGAGCCCCTGTCAGGACGTGACGCCGGCCACCGCTGGGACTCTCATCCAGGCGTCCTTCCGGACCGGCGACACGATCACGTATCGGATGGTCGTCCGCAACAACGGCGGGACGAACGTGACCGGGGTAACGATGGACGACTCGCTCGGGTGGCCCGCTTCGTGCCCGGCCCGTCCGACCTCGATGGCAGTGGGCGGTACGCCCTACAGCTGCACCTACATCAGGATTGCGCCCGCCGTGCCGGGGGCCGCAACGTCCACCGACGACCCGAACGTCCTGACCGTGACCGGCACCGAGATCCAGCCGATCGCCGACTCCGCCGTCCTGACCATCGACAAGCCGCCGGCCGACCTCCGGATCTACAAGTACGTCAGCGTGTATCCGCTCGGTGACGATGGCGACGGCAGCCCGAACTTCGGGTTCGCCAAGTCCGTGTCGGTCGGCCGCGCGACCGGCAAGAGCCCGACTGTCTACTACAAGATCGCCGTCCAGAACCTCGGTGGCGTGACCGCGACGGGCTTCAACCTTGCCGACGACAACGGAGCACTGCCATACGGCACACCGACCTGCCCGGCCAAGCCGGCGAGCATGGCCGCCGGCGACTTGTACGTCTGCATCTACTCCAAGACGTTCACCACGGACCAGACCCTTGTCAACACGGTCGCGGCGACGGCGACGAACGTCACGCCCGACTCCGGCGACAGCGACTTCGCAACCGTCACGGTCGCGCAATGCGGCACGAACAAGCTGGTCCCGTACTTGATCGGGCTCGACAAGACAACCGGGCCGGCCGCCTGGACCGCGGCCCTGTTCAGCGGCGCCTACACGAACATCGCCAATGGCGTCGTGGTTACGCAGTCCCAACAGGCCTGGGCGTGCATGCCGGCGACGACAACGATCACCGTGACCAAGGTGCCGACGTGATCCGGCTCCTGCGGGCCGGGCGGCCAAGGCGTGGCCAGGCGCTCGTCGAGTTCGCGCTCGTGATCCCGATCTTCCTGCTCCTGCTGTTCGGCATCATCGACTTCTCGCGCTTCGTCTACGGCAACAACGCCCTCAACGAGGTTGCCCGCGAGGCCGCCCGGCAGGGCACCGTCGCCCGTCGTCCGGTCGTATGCGCCAGCCTCGCGCGGGTTGCGTGCGTCCAGACGCTCGTCCAGACGCGCGTGACGGCGATCAATGTGGCCACCGCCGACATCACCGTGATCTGCTACCGCATCCCGCAGTCCGGGGCGGCACCGCTCGACGTCAACCAGCCCGACACGTGCGGGCTGACCTGGAAGGGCGGGGACCTGGTGAAGGTCCACATCTCGACCTCGATGTGGTTCGTGACCCCGCTCATGGGCCAGTTCCTCAGCCCGACGATCCAGGGGGACACGACGTGGATCACGGTCAACGGATGACGGGTTGCCGCATCCGCCTTCCCCGAAAGGACGACGCCCCAATGCCCAACTCGCGACCCGGTCGAACCGCGCAGCGCGGTCAGATCCTCGTCATTGTTGCGGGTGGCGCGATCACGCTGCTGCTCCTCATGGGCCTCGTCCTCGACGGTGGAGTTGCCCTCTTGAACCGGCGCGATTCGCAGAACACCTCCGACGTGATGGCCCTCGCCGGAACGAAGTACGTGGCGGACACCCACCAGTCCAAGGCACGCACCGACGCCGACACATTTGCCGCGCTGAGCCGCACCGCCGTTTCCAACAACTGCGTCGCGACCGCCGCAGTGCCATGCACCTGGCAGGCCTGGTACGTCGTTGGGGGCGCCTCCGGGCCGGTCGACATGAGCGCGGTCTCTGCGGGATCGAGCGTGCCAGCAACTGCTCTCGGCGTGCGGGTTGCGGTCCGCCGCCGGCCGGGCACCTTCGTGGTCGGGCTCGCCGGCATCCGATCCTGGGATGTGAACACGCAGGCGACCGCCGTCGCGGAGGTTCCGTCGACGTTCCCCGCCGGGAATCTCCTGCCGATCGCGCTCAAGGACGACGGAACCGTTGGTCAGAGCTACAAGATCGGCCAGGTCGTTGACATCACGGACGGCAAGGACGTCGCCGGCGGCTTCGGCTACATCTCCTGGACCGGCTCGAACGATCCAATTGCCTTGTCGAACAGCATCTGCACCCCGGACAATCCGTCCTTCACGATCGGCCCAGGCGCGCTGCCCACCTTCCCGGGCGACCCGGGCAAGTCGAACAGCTCGGGCGTCCGGGCCTGCCTTGACAAGTGGATCAACCCGCCCGGCCAGACCGTTCTGATCCCGATTTACGACCTGATCGTGGGCGGCGGCAACGGTGCGCGGTACGAGATCGTCGGCGTCGCGCAGTTCGTCATCACGTCCCAGGCGCAGCCGGCCATCGACAACATCCGAGGCTACTTCGTGGGCACCTACAACATCGACCCGATCCCGGGCGGCCTCGGCGCACGTCCACCGACTGCCGACGACACCTCGATGTACTTCGGGCTCGTCCGTTAGGGTGCGCGCCGAGGCCCATCAGCGAGGATCTCGCCGCGCCTGCTACCTGATGCCGGTGTCGTAGGAGAGCTGGACCTGCGCGAGCGTTCCGCCGACGACAACATCGACCGGCTGCGCCTGACCCATCAGGCCCGTGGCCGGATCGGGCTGGACCCGGTAGCGTCCCGGCGGGAGGGTGACGGTGAACACCCCCGCGGCGTCGGTCACGAGCTGGGCGACCTCGGTGCCGGTCCCGTCCAGGATATGGATCGTCGCACCCGCCACGGGTCGATCGGCACAGTTCAGGTCGCCCGGCCGAACCACCGGACAGACCGGCCCCGCGGTGGCGGTGCCGCGGATGCCGACGCCGCCGGAGCCCGGATCGCCGCTCGAGGCGGGAACGCCGGCCGGGACCTGCGGACCGTCCTCGCGGTCGAGGCTGACCCGACCGTTCGCACCGACGGTGTAGAACCAATGGTGGCGGTTGATGCAGCCGGCTGGGCAATCGCCCCACCCGATCTCGATCGTGACGGCGTAGCCGGCACCGCTCGGGGCCGGGGTCACCGTCGAGAAGCAGCAGCCGCCGATCCGGTTCGGATCCTGCGGTTGGATTCCCGCGAACCGCGGGTCGGTCGCGAGCACGAGGGCGACCGCTGCATCGCCGCTGGTCGGCGGGCCGCTCGACGCGGATGGGGTGGGCGACCCGCTCGAGCCGGCCGGCGGTGGTGTCGCACCCGAGGTGCAGGCGGCGGCGATCAGGCCGGCTGCCACAAGGACGAGCAGGAGGCGGTTCGGGGCTGAGCGGAGGCTGTCCATGGCGCAGCGACGATCATGGCACGGTCTGGGTTCCCGGGCCGTGGTGCGGACCGCACCGAGTTTGCCCAACGAGGGCTCCGGGGCCTCCGCCGCGCCCTGCCCAAGTCGGCGACCCGTGACGCCGCCGTCAGCGGGTCGAACGGCCGACGTCAGCGGCCGCGCGGCCAGACCAGGACCGCCGGCTCGTCGTCGCTGCCCACCACTGGCCGATCGTCCCAGTCGTCCCGGGCCGGCGTGAAGACATCCACGACGACGGCGCCGGCCGGGCCCGTCACCACCGAGTGCGGCGTTTCGACGGTGATGCGCCACGAGCCGCCCGGGCCGAGCACCCGCTCCTCGTCGCCGATTCGGAACGTGACCTCGCCCTCGATGACGAGGCCGCACTGCTCGTTGGCATGGCGATGCTCGGGGACGACCGCACCCGGGCCCAGCTCGACGACCGCGAGCGTCAGGCGCTCACCCTGCACGCGCCGGGCGATGACGCCGTCCCAGACCTGGATCGGCGTGAGGTCGGCGAGGTCGGCGAGATTCGTCATCGGGTCCTCCCTGTGAAGCAGTGGGGGCAGCCTACCTGACGTTCTCGGCCTCCTGTCACGCCGGGGCCGTCTCGATCGACAAGCCATTGGCGGAACCCCGACGATGGACGACGAGATGACCGAACTCAACTGGCTGGCCGCGCAGTTCGAGCAGAATCGCCCGCACCTCCGCGCGATCGCCTACCGGATGCTGGGCTCGGCGACCGAGGCCGACGACGCGGTCCAGGACACCTGGCTCCGCCTCACCCGATCCCGGAGCGACGCGATCGAGAACCTCGGCGGCTGGCTGACCACGGTGGTCGGGCGGGTCTGCCTCGACATGCTCCGGTCGCGGACTGCGCGACGCGAGGATGCCTTCGCGGTATCGGCGCCGGACACGATTCCGAGCGTCGGCGCCGGCAGCGATCCCGAGCACGAGGCCGTCCTGGCGGACTCGGTCGAGCTCGCGCTGCTCGTCGTCCTCGATACCCTGACCCCGGCGGAGCGATTCGCGTTCGTCCTGCACGACCTGTTCGCCGTCCCGTTCGACGAGATCGCCCCGATCGTCGGCAAGACACCGGCCGCCGCCCGCCAACTCGCGAGCCGGGCCCGGCGCCGCGTCCGCGGCACTCCTGCAAGAGCAAGTCGGACCCGCGATCTCGCGCGGCAGCGCGCGGTCGTCGATGCGTTCCTCGCTGCGTCGCGTGGCGGCGACCTGGCCGCGCTCCTTCGCCTGCTCGATCCCGAGGCCGTGTTCCGGGCCGACGCGGCGGCGCTCGAGATGGGCGCGACCGAGGCGTCCGGCGCGCCCGCCGTTGCGGACATCTTCGCCGGCCGGGCGCGGGTGGCCCGGTCGGCGCTTGTCGGCGGGGATGTCGGGGCGGTCTGGTCGGTCGACGGCGCGCCGCGGACCGCGTTCCGGTTCACGATCGCGGACGGCCGGGTCGTCGCGATCGACCTCGTCGCGGATCCAACATCGCTCGCGGCGCTGGACATCGAGCTGCTCGAGCCGTGAGCGGCGCCGCGAGCGGTGCCGCATCTCAGCCGGTCAAGTCGAGGCGCAGCTCCACACCGAGCATCACAATCGCCGCCACCAGGAGCCAGCGCGCGCCTTGGCGCCGCTCGAGCCTCGTGCCGGCCGCTGCCAAGATCAGCCGGTCCATGGCGTGGGCGGATCGCTCGGGATCGTCATGCTCGGCCTGTTCGCGATCAAGGCATTGGTCACGTCATGGTGGTCCTGGTCGAGCGCGTTTCAGTGCCTCTACCCCAATGCGGTCGAGCGCGGCCACGCCAAACCACGCACGACGCAGGATGAGGGTCGCGTTCGGGCTGATCTATGTTCCCTGTGAGACCAATTCTGGCAGTCGCGATCGCCGAGCGCCCACGGCCCGCGACGGAACCGGCCCCGGGCGGCGGAGCGAACCTCGCCGGCTGACGCGAGCGGGATGCGGACCTGCTTTACGCCGGCTCGGCAAGGAGCTCCCGGATCACGGCCTCCGACCCTTCATAGTCCCCCTCACCGAAGTGGACGTGGCGGATCTGGCCCCGTTTGTCGACGAAGTAGAAGGCAGGCCAATAGCTGTTGCGGTACGCATTCCAGGTTGCGAAATCCGGGTCGAGCACGACCGGGAACCGTACGCCGTCCTTCGCGACGGCAGCGCGAACGTTGTCCGGGTCGCGCTCGAATGACAGCTCCGGCGTGTGGATCCCGAGGACCACGAAACCCTCGGCGGCATAGCGGTCGTACCAGGCCTTCACGTACGGTTGGACATTCAGGCAGTTGATGCAGCCGAATGTCCAGAAGTGGACCAGGACGACCTTCCCCCGCAGAGCGGCCAGCGCGATCGGAGGGCTGTTGATCCAGGCGGAGGTGCCAGTCAGCTCGGGAGCGGGCCCGAGATCCTCGAGGGGCACATGTGCAGCCCCGTCGGTTGGTCGCAGCACGGGGAGCTCCTCCTGCACCTGTGGCTGGACTTCAATCCCGAACGTTGCCGAGCCGAGCTGGGCCGGGATCGCCGAGGCGATGGCCGCCTGGATCGGGACGTCCAGCCCGGCGAGGACGAGAACTGCCGACAGGGCCATCGCGGCGCCGAACGACCGCCGCACGCGGTCGGCCCGCGTCGGGTTGACCGATTGCGTTGCCCGTCGACCCCAAAACGCGATGGCGGCCAGCGGGACGCTCGCGCCGGCCACGTATGCCGTCGCGACGAGCAATGCCGCCAGGCTGGGTCCGTTCACGGCCGCCGTCGCGATGACCGCCGCCATGATCGGTCCGACGCACGGCGCCCAGACCAGGCCGATGCCCGCGCCGATCGCCAGGCCGCCGGTGAACCCGCCCGAACGGACCGGGCCTGGATCCGACCGCGAGCGGAATCCCGACCCGGTGCCGAACGATCCGACTGGAAGGCTCGGGATCTTCAGATTTGCGCCCATTCCCGGAACGGCCAGGCTGAGGCCCACCAGACCCAGGGTCGCCACGGCGATCAGACGGATCAGTGCCGTGGACAGCCCGAGGGCCGCGAGGAACGCGGCCACGACGACCGTGACCGCCACGAATGCGATCCCGAACCCGGTGAAGATCCCGACGATCCTGCCTCGGCCGTCGCCGGACGAAGCACCGAGGACCAGCGGGACGACCGGCAGGGTGCACGGGGCCAGGATGGTCAGGACGCCGGCGACGAACGCGAACGCGAGGACCACCATCATCGGATTGCTCCCGTCTGCCGATGAGCCGGGATCACGACGGGGACGGGCTGTGCTCCATCATCGCGGCGCTCGGCGACGGGCTGTGCTCCATCATCGCGGCGCTCGGCGACGGGCTGTGCTCCATCATCGCGGCGCTCGGCGATGGGCTGTGCTCCATCATCGCGGCGCTCGGCGATGGGCTGTGCTCCATCATCGTGTCACTGGGTGATGGGGCGCTCGACGCACCGGGCGAGACGCAGGCCGCGGTCAATGCGCCCACGGCGATCACTGTGGATGCGACGGCAAGTCGCAGGCGAAAGCGGTTTCTGCTGCGCATGGGTCGGTTTCCTCGAGCGGGATTAGGCCAGGCGAATGTTCGCCATCTGCCGTGACGGGCGAATGACGATCAGGTGACAAATGGCATCCCGTCGCAGGCATCGGCTATCCTTGATGGGTGCCGACATAGCTCAGCGGTAGAGCAGCTGTTTCGTAAACAGCAGGTCCTCGGTTCAAATCCGAGTGTCGGCTCCAGCGACTTACTCAGAAGCCGGCCGCGAGGCCGGCTTCGCTACGCGCGAACGCTAGCCAAAGCTTGACCACCGCTCAGCTCGTCTGGATCCTGGGTCCGCGGCTGCCGGAGCCGGGCGACGCGATTGCCCAACACTCGCAGCAGGCCCTTCACGTGGCCCGCTGGATTTGCCTCCATTGTTGACGGGTTCGTTCTCGCAGTTGCCGGCGACTTCGACGAGGAGACCGTGGAGGAGTTTCGATCAGGGCGTCCCTGATCGTTCGAGAGAATGCGCGGGCTCCGGAGCCAGTCCTCCGCCCCGGACCGTGGCGCCAACGACCATCGCCGCGCCGATCAGGACGACATTCTTGATGATGTATTGACCTTCGAGCGTGGGCGCGATCGGAAACCGCGTGAACGTCTCGGCCGGGAAGAGGATGAGCGGGGTGAGCGTGCCAATCATCTGGACCGCGAGCAGGAACAGCGTCGCCCGGAGGAACCGGCCGGTCAGGAGTCCGAGCCCGATGAGGCTCTCCCAAACAGCCAGAACGGGCAGCGACACGGCCGGCCCGATGAGCCCGCCGCTGAGCTCCTGGATCGTCCGGGTGGCGAGGTCCTCGGCTGGGCTGAGCCCCGGGAAGAACTTCAGCGCCCCGAACCAGAGAAACAACACGCCCAGGCCGATCCGGAGGACCGGAACACTCGCCCGTGCCAGCGCCGCCGTGATGGCCTGGTCGATCCGATCGAAGCGTTGGCGTAACGGCCCCGCTCGGAGCTCGAGGGTCGATGGATCGGACATGTCCTGCCTCCGGGGCGCGGCCGCCTGACTTTGGCCTTCGCCGAGACCGGGACGCGCGCCGATCGAGCCTACCGCGAATTACCGAACGGCTTCCTCGGCATGACCCCGTGAGGGTCGAAAACCTAGATCTGATCACGCGGCGCCGCCGTAGTACTCGTGGATGAGGCCGCCGAGGATGTTCCATCGGTGAACGCCTCGCGGCCTCGCGGGTGTCGGGTGTCGACCCCACTCGACATAGACATCATCCGCGGCGTCCAAGTCACAGCGGAGTGCATCGCCAGAGGCGCTAGCGACGTGAGCGCGACCTATACGATGCTCTCGTGAAGGAACGCGCTGAAGACCTCCTCCGCGCCCTAGGGATCGCGCAAGGCGCTTGGTTCGTCTTCGCCACACTCGGGATCGGCACGGCAGTCGCGGGCATCGCCGGTGGCATTCTCGCGAACTACGCCACTCTGCCGTGGTGGGCGGTCGCTCTTTCAATGGTCGGCGCCTTCCTGATCGCGGCCTCGCTCGCGTCTCAGATCGTCGGGCGATTGCGGCCACGACAGACCGTGCTCGCAACACTGATCGATGACGGTCTACGGCTTCGCAAGCGACTTATGGCGGAACCGGGCGAGACGCCCGAGATCAAAGCCGCTTGGCAGACCCGCTTCCATGACTGGATCGCGGAGACGCGCGACGCCGTCAAGGCGCTCGCGCCGCATCGGCTCGGCGCCTTCTCTTTGGACATCATCATCGCGGACTACACCCCCAGCGAAGGGGCTGCGATGTGGAAGCGCAACATCCTCACCGAGATCGACCTGACCGTCGAACGTCTGAGCGTTCTGCGCCGGACGCTTTAGGTCGCGAAGTCCGCCATCTAGACCACCACGTGAGCTTCGGTAGAGGGCGGCCGCCTCGACCCAGCCGTGGTCGGTCAGGAACCGATGGTCCGGGGTCGTCAGGCGACTACGCCTATCGGTCGAGGAGGCAAGGTCGCCCGTCCGACAGGTCCCGGACACGCACTAGCATGGATATCCCCGATACCTTCCCGGCAAGCCAGCGCCGTCCTATCTCTGGGTCAAGGTGCTGAGTCCGTCGTCGGGATCAGATCGCGACTCGGTCAGGTCCACGGACTCGACCCTACGCTGGGCGACGGATGAGGGAAGAGCTAGGTCGCAAAGCGTCCGCCAATTTCACCACACACGCTTCCAGGCCAGGCGTCGGTCTTTACGGGTCAGGCACCGGAACCGGGTCGTGACTACGGGCAACCAGCACCAGCCAGGCTGCGACCGCGGGCATGAGGTAGAGCCCGCCAAACGTGCTGAGAAGCGCCGGTACCAGGAGCGCTCCGATGCCGGCGACGATCCGACTCATGCGGTCAGCATCGGCAAGTGGACGAGTCCACCAGAGCAGCGCGAGGAGGACCAGCCAACCGACCACGAACTGCCACCCGATGAAGCCGCTGCCGATCATCGGGACAGCGAGGCCGACAAGCGCGAGAACCCACGGCAGCACGGAGAACGGGCTGCCCCGGTTGGCGTTCATCCGACCAGTCTGCCGCAGCAAACGGGAACGTCAAGACGAGTGCCCGAGCGCATCTTGGCGAGGAAATGCATCGGTCGCATAGCGTGCGTCAATGACGCTTTAGACACCCTCAAAGCCGAGCCGTAGCCGGTGGGGAAGCTTTCGCCGCAGGCTCGTCCGGTCGGCGCCGGCTGCTCGACATTGACCTGCTCGACCACCTGGTCATCGGGCGCGACGGCTGGGTCAGCCTCCGTGATCGCGGCGTATCGTTCGGCCGGCCGAACCGGCAGACCGCTTCACTGGGGGGATCATGAAGACGCGTGGGACTCGTGGGGGCGCGGGCGTGAGATTGGCCCGAATGTTCGTCGCCGGACTCGTCTTGGCGCTCGTGGCCGGTTGCAGCGTGGCGGGCCCTGCTTCCCCGTCGTTGGGGGAGCCCGTTCAGCTCATCACCGGTTTCCCGGCTTCGGGTGAGGGCGGCTGTTTCCTGCTCGGGGCTTCAGGTCTGCTGGTCGTCGATCCCAAGTACGGCACGGCGCTCATTGACGAAAACCCCAGTCAGAACCCGAGTGGCGGCCCCATTACCGTGGCGTGGCGACGTGGGTTCACTGGTCGTCGAGTCGGGTCCGAGGTCGCGGTCCTCGATCCCTCTGGCAAGGTGGTTGCCATGACCGGGAAGCGCTACCGATTGGATGGTGGGTTCGTGGGTGGCGAGACATGGCCGCAGCTCCCGGTCATCGGCGCGTTCTGGGCCTGCGACCACGTCGTCGGTCTCTAGATGTGATTCCCGGACACGTTGTTGACCAGGACCGACATCGGGGTCCGGCCTTCGAGTGATCCGTGTCCGCGTCGCTCGTTGTAGTCGGCGACGAAACCGGGCAACGCATCCAGGCGAGCCTGGTTGGTGTCGTAACGGCGGACGTACGCCCACTCGCGCAGCAGGGTCTGGTTGAAG
>JBBRSJ010000008.1:0-133056 GCA_038245515.1 Candidatus Limnocylindrales bacterium
ACCGAACCATCGACGTGCAGCGTCCGAGTCACCGGAATCGGTCGAGTGCGCCCCGTCGCGTCCGTCCGCGCGGATCCGCGATTCCGCGCCCACCGGAGTAGCACCCAGCACCGGCGGTGCGAACCTCGCCGATCGGGTGGTTGACGGAATCTGGGTGTTGGGGCATCATTCCGGGGTCACCCGTCGAGGCGTCCAACGGTCGAGCCCAACCCGCTCCCCCGACGCCCCGGGTCAGGAACTCATCTTCCGCTCCGGCTCCGAAGACAACCCGAGCCGTCCGAAACGAGCGGATCTGTCACACCGGCCGCAGCGCCGCGACAAGTGCCCACGGGCGCAGCGAGACGCGCAGCCAGAAGGAAATCAGTACCAGTCACATGATGACGCGAACCACCACCGCATCGGTGGCCGGTCGGTCCGTCGCGATGCGCCGCATGCGCCGCCGGTCGTCGACCGCCACCCGTCCCTACTGCAGCACGAACGGCTGCACCAGCTTCCTCGTCGTCGATGCCGATAGCAGCGTCGCGACCTGCCCCGTCTGCGGCCTCACCCGCCACATGCGGTAGCCACCCGAGTCCGCGCCGCCATCAGCCTCGCTGATCGGTCCGGGCGGGCACGAGCGTGACGCGACTCCCGCTCCGGCGCGAAACGCGCCGCCCGGCCCGTGGCCGCGCACGTCGGGCCTCCAACTGATCAGTCACGCTGATCGACCGCCGCGCTCACGAGCGCGATTGCCCGACAGTCGTCGTCTCGCGCCACAGGATTCGTCCGGCTCGCCTTGCGCGGCTGACGCATCCTGCTGAGATGACGACCAACTCAGCGCCCTCCGCCGTCGACCGCGAGCGCCTCGCGACGCTCCTGGCCGGCGAGCGGGACCGCTTCGCCCGGGCCCACCCGCGTTCCCGCGAGCTTCACGACAAGGCCCAGGAATCGCTGCTCGACGGCGTCCCGATGAACTGGATGACCGAGTGGGCATCGCCCTTCCCGCTCTTCGTCGATACGGCATCGGGCGCTTCGTTCCGCTGCGTGGACGGCCACGATTACGTGGACTTCTGCCTCGGCGACACCGGCGCGATGGCCGGCCACGGCCCCGCCCCGACGATCGCCTCAGTCGAGCGCCAGATGCGGCGCGGGATCACCCACATGCTCCCGACCGAGGATGCGATCGCGGTCGGCGCGGAGCTGACTCGCCGGTTCGGGCTGCCGCTCTGGCAGTTCACCCTGACCGCGACCGACGCCAACCGCTTCTCGATCCGGCTCGCGCGGCGAATCACCGGTCGCTCGAAGATCCTCGTCCACGACGAGTGCTACCACGGCTCGGTCGATGAGGCCCTCGCCACCCTTGACGCGGACGGCCGCGTCATCGCCGGCGAGCTCAACATCGGTCCCGCCGTCGATCTCGCCCTGACGACCAGGGTCGTGCCCTTCAACGACGTCGCCGCCCTGGAGCGCGAGCTCGCCCACGGCGACGTCGCGGCCGTTCTCGTCGAGCCGGCGCTGACGAACGTCGGGATCGTCCTCCCAGACGCCGGCTACCACGAGGCCCTGCGCGACCTGACTCGGCGGACGGGGGCCCTCCTGATCATCGACGAGACCCACACCATCTGTGCCGGTCCGGGCGGGATGACCGGCCGCGACGGCCTCGACCCGGACATGCTCGTGATCGGCAAGGCGATCGGCGGCGGGATCCCGGTCGGGACCTACGGGATGACCCAGGACATCGCCGACCGGGTTCGGGCGGCGCTGCCATCGCGAGCGGACGTCGGCGGTGTCGGCGGAACCCTCGCCGGCTATGCCTTGTCGCTGGCCGCCGTCCGGGCGACCCTCGGCGAGGTGCTGACGGACGCCGCCTTCGATCGGATGATCCCGCTCGCCGAGCGCTGGGAAGCCGGCGTCAACACCGTCATCGCGAAGCACGGCGTGCCGTGGCACGTCACCCGCCTCGGGGCGCGCGCCGAGTACCACTTCATGCCGACCCCGCCGCGCGATGGTGCGGAGCAGATGGCCCACGCCGACCACGAGCTCGAGAAGTACCTCCATCTCGCCGTGATGAACCGGGGCGTGCTGATGACGCCGTTCCACAACATGGCGCTGATGAGCCCAGCCACGGTCGATGCCGACGTCGACCGCCACACCGCGGTCTTCGACGAGGTCGTTGGGGCGCTCGTGGCCTAGCTCGTCGTCCGGTCGGACGGCTACCCGCCAGCGTGGGCTCGTGCCAGCGCCGCGAGCTCTGCGGCGAGATCGAGGGGCCGGCGATGCTGGCGGTCGGTCGGGGCCTCGTTGTTCAGGGTCGCGATCGCCCGGTTCGTGGCCTCGACGACGCGCTGCAGCCCCCGTCGGTCGCGCTCGCGACCGATCTCGCTCGACCTGGGAGCACGGGCGACGATCACGTCGCGACGGTCAAGCAGCTCGCGCACCTCGCGGTCGGTCGCGATGCACCGCGGGACCATATGGGCGTTCTTCAAGATGTGGTGGGCAAGTGCCCAGTCACCGGCGGTGCTGTCGTCCTCGAGCGGGATCCGCTCGCCACGGAAGGGCAGGTCGTCGAACTTCCCGTCCGCCTGCGCCTCGCGGATCTGGCGGTCGATCAGCGACTCGCGGGTCGGCGGCTGCGACGGATTCCACCGGCTGGATGGGTCGCGAATCTCGCGGGAGCGGCTCACCGGCGGAGGATAACGCAGCATCGGAGCCACACCGCCGACGGGACGATCGGCCGTCGCGATCCACCTTTTCGGCGGCGAGTCGCGGCGGTATCGTCGGGACCCCACCTCAGCAGGAGCGAGCTGACCCGTTGTCCATCACGATCCGGGCCGTCGGCCACGTCGGCCGACGCGGCGCCACCCGACGGGTGCCGAACGCCACGACCCTTCTCTCCGCGATCGACGAATGGCTGCCCGGCGCGGTCGGCGACGCGCTGGCGGGCCACGTTTCCGGCGCCCGGAAGGCGGACGGCGCGATCGAGGTCAGCCTCCACCCCGCCGCGCGCCCTGTCCGGTTCGAGGCGACCGACGCCGGCCAGGTCGTCGCGTCGGCAATGACGGTCCCGGTCGGCCCCGGCTATCACACCTACGTCGCGAGGCTGCTCGACCGGATGGGCGACGATCTCGGGATCGCGTGGGCCAAGCTCGCCACACCGCCGCCGGGCGCGGCCGGGCGGGTCGCCGGCGGGCCACAGGGGTCGAGCGCCGACCCGGGCTCGTCGATCGACCCGACCGGAACCTTCGGCTCGGGCGATCGACACGACGCCGAGCGCGGCCACCTCGGCTGGCTCCGCTCGGCCCTGATCGCCGTGCGGGACGCCCGTCGCCAGCGGGCCACCGGGCTTCACCTCGCGACGCCGCCCGGCGTGCGATTCACGTTCGACGGAGCGGTCGCGACCGTCCTCGGGCCGCGCGACGACGCATGGCTCGAGCGGGCGCTCGGCGATCCTCGAGTCGCGGCGGACGTCTGGCCGTGGGTCGCCGACGCGATGGACGCGCGGTATCTCCTCGGGCGGGCCCTGACCCTGCTCTGGCTCGAGGTCCGCTGGCGCCCGCCGATCAACGCCGACGAGATCCGGCTGGCCGACGCGATCCTCGGGACGCTTCACCGGGCCTATCCGCTCGAGCCCGGCCTCCCGTGGCCGTGGCATGCCTGGCGCGAGCTGTTCCAGCTCCGCGATCAACCCGACCCGGCGACGCGCGCGCTGCTCGATCGCGGTGCCGGTCCGCTCGTGGGTGGTGGAGCCAGCGACAGCCCGTCGCTCATCGGCTACCGCCGGGCACCGGTCACGATCGTCCACGAGGGCTGGGCACTCGACGTTCCCGGTTCGTTCACGAGCACGCTGACGGCCGAGGAGTGGTCGGGTGGCGAGGCCGGGCGGAGCGTCACGCTCGCAGGAACGGAGACAGCGGAAGGTGGCCACCCGATGACCGCCGACCGGTTCCTTCAGCAGGTTGCGGGACATCTCGGGCGCGACTCGATCGAGCACGACAACGGGGTCGTCCTCGGACGGGCCCGGCTTGCCTCCGACCCGAGCTCGGGCCTGGAGGTGGCGACGGTCGAGGCGTTCAGTGCGGTGCGCGGCCGGGGCGCCGCGATCCGGATCGAGATCGACGACCCGCAGGACTGGAAGTGGGCGCTCGACACGTGGCGAGGGCTGCGGCCGGCGTAGCCGCCACGCGTTTTCGCATTGACGTTTCGCGCTGTGACAGGCGAGGTGACACGGGGCCGGGCTATGGTTCTCCCGTGCAGAGACATGCCGACGGCACGGTGGTCGTCAGCGCCACGGACCTCGTCGGCTACCTCGAATGCGGGCATCTGACCGCCCTCGAGCTGGGCCGTCTCGACCACCTGTGGGACAAGCCGCACCAGCGCCAGGATCCGGAGGTCGTCCTCCTCCAGGAGCGCGGAGATGCGCACGAGCGGGCGTACCTCGCTCAGCTCGAAGGAGAAGGCAAGACCGTCCACGTCGGCACGAAGGACGGCCTGACCACGCCCGATCTGCTGCGAGCCGCCGAGGCGGACACGATCGCCGCGATGCGCCGGGGCGTGGACGTCATCTACCAGGCAACCCTGTTCGACGGGCGCTGGCGCGGCCACGCGGACTTCCTGCTTCGCGTCGATGGGGCGTCCGCCCTGGGCGACTGGCACTACGAGATCGCGGACACGAAGCTGGCCCTCTCGGTCAAGGGCTCGGCGCTGCTCCAGGTCTGCGTCTACTCGGACCGGCTCGAGACGGTGCAGGGTCGGCGCCCAGAGCGAATCCACGTCGTGACCGGCGATTCCGAGACGCATACGCTCCGGCTCGACGACTTCGCCGCGTTCTATCGCGCCGTCAAGTTGCGGTTCGAGGAGCGCGTGTTCGGGGCGGGCCGGACGACGACCGCCACGACCTATCCAGATCCGGTCGATCACTGCCGAGTGTGCGTCTGGTTCCCGCGCTGCATGGATCGCCGGCGGACGGACGACCATCCGTCGATCGTCGCCGGCATGACCAGGGCTGCCACGGAGCGACTTCAGGAGGGCGGCATCCCGACCCGCCGCATGCTGGCGGTCCTCCAGGCCGGCGCAGCGATCCCCGACCTGAACCCGCGAACGCTCGATCGGCTCCGGAGCCAGGCGCTGATCCAGGTGGAGGGCGAGGACCAGGGCAAACTGCTGTACGAGCTGATCGCACCGGTGCCCGAGGAGCCCGGTCGGGGACTTGCCCTGCTGCCCGAGCCGTCGCCGCTCGATCTCTTCTTCGACATCGAGGCCGATCCCTGGATCGAGAACGGCGGCCTCGAATACCTCCTCGGACTCGTCGAAATCGACGACGGCGCTCCGATCTACCGGGCCTTCTGGGGTCACGATCGGACAGCCGAGAAGGCCGCCTTCGAGTCGTTGATCGACCTGGTCATGGAACGGCTCGAACGTGATCCGGCGATGCACGTCTACCACTACGCGGGCTACGAAGCCGGCGCGATCAAGCGACTGATGCAGCGCCACGCGACCCGCGTGGACGAGGTCGATCGGATCCTGCGCGGCGGCATTCTCGTTGACCTCTACAACGTCGTCCGCCAGGGAATCCGGGCGTCGGTCGAGTCGTATTCGATCAAGCGGATCGAGAAGTTCTACCTGCCGGCGCGAGAGGGCCCGGTGACCGAGGCCGGCTTCTCGGTCGTTGCCTATGAGACCTGGCTGCGCGACGGCGACGCCCAGCACCTGTCCGATCTGGCCGACTACAACCGCGACGACTGCGTCTCGACGTGGCTGCTTCGCGGCTGGCTGGAGGAGCGACGCCACGAGGCGATCCGGCGCGGGTGGCTGATGGACCGCCCGGCCGTTCAGGACGGCCTCCCCGGTGAGAAGCAATCGGCGTACCAAGCCGAGATTGCACGCCGCATCGAGATCCTCACGCGCGATGTCCCGGCCGATCGACGTCTGGCCAGCGACGACCAGCGCAATCGGTGGCTGTTGGCCCAGCTCCTCGACTGGCATGGCCGCGACGCGAAACCGGAGTGGTGGAACTTCTATCGACTCAACACGATGGGCATGAACGACCTGATCGAATCGAGCGAGGGCATCGGCGGCCTCGTCTACGAAACGGACGTCGAGCCGCGCGGCCAGGGGGGCTTCGTTCGACGCTACCGATTCGAGCCGCAGGACCACCGGATCCGGGTCGGCCGTTCGGCGATCGAGCCGGATAGCGAGCAGGGTCTCGATACGGGCAGGATCGAGGCGATCGACGACATCACGGGCACGATCGACATCCACCGGACCGCATCCAAGCTGGATCGCCATCCGGCTGCCCTGATCCCGGGCAAGCCGATCAATGTCGACGTCCTTCGTGATGCCTTGCGCCGGATCGCGGATGACGTCCTCGCCCGCGGCTTCGAGCCGAGCGACGGCTCCCGGCGTTTCCAGGCGGCTCGGGATCTCGTGGCGAGGAGAACCCCACGCCTCGCGTCACTGGCCGGCGAACCGGCGACGGGCGCGCTCCGAGGCGAGGATGAGACGCCGCTGGACGCGGCGATCCGGCTCGCGCTCGACCTCGACCACGGCGTCCTCCCGATCCAGGGTCCGCCCGGCACCGGCAAGACATGGACCGGGGCGCGGATGATCGCCGCCCTCGTCGCGTCGGGCAAGCGGGTCGGGGTCACCGCGCAGTCGCACAAGGCGATCACGAACCTGCTCGACAAGACCGCCGAGGCATTCGCCGAGCGGCACATTCCGTTCGCGGCCGTGCAGCGTTGCGACGATGAGGCAGGTTCCACGAAGACCGGGGTCCGGCTCGTTGACGACTCCAAGGACGTCGCCCCGTTGATCCGGGGCGAATTCCCGATTGCGGCGGGCACCCAGTGGATCTGGGCGCGCGAGGACCTGCTCGAATCGGTCGACGTGCTGTTCGTCGATGAGGCAGGCCAGCTGAGCCTCGCGAACACAATCGCGGCGGCCGGTGCCGCGCAGTCGCTCGTCCTGCTCGGCGACCCGAACCAGCTGCCGCAGGTCAGCCAGGGCAGCCACCCCGAAGGGGCCGGTGTCTCGGCGTTGGAGCATCTCGTGGGCGACGCGCTGACGGTGCCGCCGGAGTGCGGCCTGCTCCTCCCGACGACATTCCGGATGCACCCTGATGTGAACGGCTACATCTCGGAGATCTTCTACGAGCGTCGCCTCGACGCGGCCAGGTCGACAGCGCGCCAGGCCCTGGCGGGAGCAGCTCCGTTCGGCGGGACCGGGATCAGATGGCAGCCCGTCGTCCACGAGGGTGACGCATCGGCGTCGATCGCCGAGGCGGAGCTCGTGACCGATGCGATCCAGGAGCTGATCGGCCGGGAGTGGGTCGATCGTCATGGCCGGATCCGATCCCTCGCGATGGACGACATCGTCGTCGTGGCTCCGTACAACGCCCACGTCGCGAAGATCCAGGCGAGCGTGGCGAAGCGGCTCGGCCGGGCTGCTCGCGTCGGGACGGTCGACCGGTTCCAGGGTCAGGAAGCGCCCGTCGCGATCTACTCGATGGCCGCGTCCTCGGCCGACGACGCCCCGCGCGGCATGTCATTCCTCTATGACGGGCACCGTCTGAATGTCGCCGTGTCCCGCGCGATGGGTCTCGCAATCGTCGTCGCGAGCCCGGCCCTGTTGCTCGTCGCGCCACATGGGCCCGACGAGATGCGCAAGGCCAACGCCATCTGCCGCCTCGTCGAGGTCGCTGCCGAGCAGGCCCACCGGCCTGACGGGTCTGATGGACTGTTGGGCTCCGCTCCGGGCGCAACCGGTCCGGGCGTTCCGCAGGAGATTGGCGTCGCGGTCCTCACGCTCGGGCTGTAGCGGCTCGCGCTGACATGAGGCCCCCGGCGGGGTGCCGGCGGAACGTATCCTCCGGCGGAGAGGATGGCCAGCCGACGCCGGAACGGCGGGATTTCAGACCAGATGGAGCCCGCATGCAGGACCCTGTTCGCCGTCGCGGGAAGGCTGCGGGTCACGGTCCCGCCGCGGCCCGAAGCACTGGTCAGGCGACGCCGAGCTCGCGGACGACCCACGCCGCGAGGACTGCGGCGCACTCCTCGACCTGAGCGAGCGAGACGTGCTCGTTCGCGCTGTGGGCCACCTTTACGTCGCCCGGGCCATACATCACGCAGGGCGTGTCGCCCTCGTTGATGAAGAGGCGCATGTCGGCGCCGTACGGCTCGCCGAGCAGGACGGGTCGCCGGCCGGTGACCGCCTCTGCCGCATCGGCCAGCCCGACAGGCAACGGGTGGTCCGACGGCACCCTCCCGGACCCGAACTGCCCGCCGACGATCTCGACCGTGGCCGGGTGCTCGCGCAGGAAAGCGTCAGACTGGTTCGCGTCGTCGATCGCGCGCCGGAGGTCACGGCCGGCATCGGCTGGCGACTGCCCGAGCCGCACCCCATAACGGCCGTGAACGACGATCCGATCGAGCACGGTCGAGGCCCATTCGCCGCCGGCGACGATGCCGGCGATCGTCGGATAGGGCAGCCCGAGCGCGGTCATCAGCGGATCGGTCTCGGCGGCGTTCCGGGCCGTCTCGTCGGCCTCGAGCCCACGCAGAACCACGAACAGCTTGTCGAGCGCGGACACGCCCTCGCGTCGCTGGGAGGCGTGAGCGGCGCGGCCTGGAACGGTCAGGCGGAACGTGATCGCCCCCGCATGGGCGACGACGATGTCGAGGTTGGACGGCTCGGTGATGATCGCGAGGTCGCCCGTGACCCCTGCCCGGATCGCCGCCAGCGTTCCCTGACCGCCGTCCTCCTCGCCCGGTACGAAGGCCACGATCAGCTCGCCGCCGAGCTCCGCCGCTGCGCCGCTCGCGACGAGCGCCCGAACGGCAGCCAGGATCGCGGCGACTCCGCCCTTCATGTCGCAGGCACCGCGGCCGAACAGGCTGCCGTCGCGGATGTCGGCCGCCCACGGGTCGGTCGTCCAGGTCGCGAGGTCGCCGGGCGGCACCACGTCGAGATGCCCTGACAGGATCAGCCGTCGGCCACCCGGGCGTCCGATCCGCCCGATGACGAGCGGCAGCGACGAGCGAACCGTCTCCTCGCCCGGCCAGGCCGGATCGGCGCGGATCGTGGCTTGCTGGGGCGAGGGCGTCTCGAGGGTCATCCCCGCCGCCCGCAGCCGAAGGGCCGCGTCCGCCGCCACCGCCTCTTCGCGGCCGGTGACGCTCGGGATCCGGACGAGCTCGATGAGATCGGCGACGAGTGCCTCGCGATCGATCGGCGGCCGGGCGGGAGCGGTCATCCGCGCAGGATCGGTCGGGTCAGGCAGGTCACCCCGCCCGAGCCGTTCTCGCCGACTTCGCCGAGTGGGATCGCGTGGACCTCGACACCGGCGGCCTCGAGCCCGCGGCGCGACACAGGGTTGCCGTCGGCCACGATCACGACCCCGGGACGGACGGCAAGGACGTTGCAGCCGAGGGTCGGGTATTCCTCCTCGGGAACCTCGACGATCCGGGTCCCGAGCTCGCGCAGCCACTCCCACAGGCCGGCCGGTAGCAACGGCAGGAACACGACCGCAAGCTCATCGCTCACCGGCGAGATCACCGACATCAAGTGGACCAGCTCGGCCGGTCCCTTCCAGTACGGGACGTCGACGATCCGGACGTCGCCACCGACGATCGCGCCGAGCTGGCGCGCGCCGGCGTCGTTGGTCCGAAGCGTCCGGCCGACGACGAAGAGGTCGTCGCGCAGCCAGACGGTGTCGCCGGCCTCGACCGTTCCGGGCGCCTCGATCCGGCCGGCGGTGGGGATCCCGTGGGCGGTCGTCCAGCGCTCGATCGCGTCCGGCTCGTCGGTTCGGTTCGGCTTGCCGGGCCGGAGCGGGACGGCGCCGCCCTCGGTCATGAGCAGCGGGTCGAAGACGTAGACGAGATCGGGGTCTGTCGGCAGCTCCGCGTCGAGGACGTGGACGCGGACGCCGAGCCCGTCGAGCGCCTCGACGAGCGCGTCGTGCTCACGCTGGGCCTGAGCGAGGTCGACTGGCCGAAGGAAGCCGTGAGCGGGATCGTCGAAGGCGCGCCCGAACGCTGGACCGGGCCGCTTGACCAGGACTTCGCGGAGGTGCGCCGTCGAGCTCCGGACTCCGTAGCGACGATCGGTCGTCATCACCGGGCGAGGATAGCGGGCACTCCTGCTTCCCGGCCTGCCGCAACCGCGCTACGCTCCGTCGATGCCCGCGTACGTCGCGTCCGCCCGGATCGCCCGCGTGATGCCGCGCCTCGCCAATCGCGATCGCGTCGACGAGGTGAGAGACGAAGTGGCCGTCGTCGACGTCGAGGCCACCGCCGGGATCGACGGCCCGGGCGACGACTCCCGCTGGACGGCATTCCGCGAGCGCTGGTCTCAGCTCACGTTCTTCCTGCTCGACGGGAACTCCTGGCGCTAGCCGGGTTCGCCGAACCGGCCGACCGCGAGCGCCGCGGGGATCGCATCCTTGGCAGCGCCATCGAGGATCGCGTCCACCAGCAGTCGCGCAGAGCCCGGACCGGTCGAGATCCCCCACGGCCCATGGCCGGCCGCGACCCACAGGCCATCGATCCACGGGACCGCGCCGATCAGCGGCCGCCCGTCGCGGCTCACCGGGCGCGCGCACCGGCGCAGGCCGACGAGCGGCGCCCCCGCCACCGTCGGGACATAGCGCGCACCGACGCGTCGCAGGGCCGCGAGCCACGCCTCGGGATCGGGCTCGTCGGGCAGGAACGTCGAGCCGAGCGCGCTCGATCCGGCCGCCGGCACCAGGCTGAAATCGACCTTGTCATCCTGGGTCCGTGGCGAGCCGGGCGACGGCAGCCCCGCTTCGGCGGCCGGCTCGATGTCGATGTCAGTGGCCTCGAGGCCGTGGCGTGGCGCGTTCGGGATCGCGAGGCTGGCGACGACGCCCCACGAGGGTCGGATCGGGCGCCAGGTGCCGGTCGGATCGACGACTTCCGGCGTCCACGGTCCTGCCGCGACGACGACCTGGCCCGCCGGCTCGGCGATCCCGGCCCTGACGACGCCGGTGACGCGACCTTCGACCACGGAAACCCCGGACTCCCCTCCCCCGACCACGATCTCCGCGCCGGCGGCTCGCGCCCGGATCGCGAACGCCTCGGTCGCGGCCGCCGGCGCAACGGGGAACCCGATGGCAAGCCGACAGGCGACGAGATCCGGCGCAAGCTCGGGTTCGAGGCGAGCCAGCACGGTGCTGTCGAGGATCTCTGGCCTGCTGAGCGGCCAGGCCTCCGCCCAGGAAGCGGCCGTCCGCTCGGTGACCGCCCGATCGTGTCCGACGTAGAGCAGCCCGGCCGGGTCTGACGCCAGGCCGAATGCGCCCGCGGTTGCGCTTCCAAGGCGTCCGTACTCGGCGAGGGTTGCGCGATACAACGCGGCCATGACCGGATCGAACGGATGCTGGACGATCCCGGAGTTGCGTCCGGAGGCGCCGGCCGCGATCGCCTCCCGGTCGTACAGCCGGACCGTCAGGCCGGCCTCGGCCAGGAACCACGCGAGCGCCGTCCCGATGACGCCTCCGCCGACGATCGCGACGTCAGGCGCCATGGCCGCCATCCAGGTCAGGTGGCCGACGCCGCGCCGACGGCGGCCGGCGATCCGGCCCGGGCGTTACCGGCGATCCTGCCGAGCGCCTCGACCAGCCGGTCGACCTCCACGGCCGTGTTGTAGTGGGTCAGGCCGATCCGGACGACCCCGCCCGACTCGGCGAGGCCGAGTCGCTCCATCAGGCCCATGGCGTAGAAGTGGCCGTCCCAGACGGCGATCCCCTCCGCCCCGAGGGCCTCCCCGACGGCCCGCGGGTGGATCCCCTCGAGCCGCAGCGCCGCGGTCGGGGTTCGCTCCTCGAACCGCTCGTGATCCGTGATCCCGTACAGCGTCAATCCCGGGATCGTCTCGAGGCCGTCCATCAGGCGCCGGAAGAGGTCCAGTTCATAGGCCCGGATCGCAGTCATCCCGGCGACGACTCGCTCCCGCCGCGACGCGCCCGGGCCGGCGCCGCCGTACGCGACGCCGATCTCGGCGAGGTACTCGACCGCCGAGGTGATCCCGGCCATTCCCTCGAAATTGCCGGTCCCGGTCTCGAACCGGTCGGTGGCCGGCCGCAGCTTGTATGCCGGCAGGGCGTCCAAGATCTCCGCTCGCCCATAGAGCACCCCGGCATGCGGGCCGAAGAACTTGTACGTCGAGCAAGCGAGGAAGTCGGTCCCGATGGCCTGGACGTCAATCGGCAAGTGCGGCGCGGCGTGGACCGCGTCCACGTACGTCCAGGCTCCGACCGCGTGCGCCAGCCGGACGATCTCCCCGACCGGGTTGATCGTCCCGACCGCGTTCGACGCCCAGCCGACCGCAACCAGCTTCGTCCTCCGCCCAAGCACCGCGTCGAGAGTGGCGAGGTCCAGCGTGACGTCGGACTCGCGGATGTCGACCGTGCGGACGACGAGCCCACGGTCGGCGGCGATTGCCTTCCATGGCCCGACGTTGCCCTCGTGGTCGAGGATCGTGACGACGATCTCGTCGCCGGGAGCCATCGTCGCCGCGATCGAGCGGCTGACGTGGAACGTGAGGGAGGTCATGTTCGCGCCGAACTTGATCTCGTCGGCCGATGCGGCGCCGAGCATGTCCGCAATCGCCTGATGCGCCTCGTCGACGCGCGAGTCGCTCCGGCGGCTGGTCAGGAACGGCCCGCCGTGGTTCGCGTTCGACGTCCGGTAGTAGTCGGCGATCGCGTCGATCACGGTCTGCGGGACCTGGGTCCCGCCGGGCCCGTCGAAGAGAGCGACCGGACGACCGCGGTCCTCGACGGACAGAGCCGGGAAGCGGCGGCGAAGCGCCTCGACATCGAATGCTGGCATCGGACCCTCGACGGAATCGGAGGCGAACAAGCGAAACGGCGGATCCGCGAGGGATCCGCCGTTGATCGTAGTCGGTTGCGGGCCGCCCGACCCAGATCAGGTCAGGCCGCGGCGCCGACCAGCTCGCGGTCCGTCGCGGGGGCTGCGACGACCTCGTCCGCGACGACCTCGACGACCAGCTTGATGTCCTTGCCGACGAGCCAGCCGCCGGTCTCGAGGGCCATGTTCCAGTTCAGGCCCCACTCCTCGCGGTTCAGCGTCGCCTTAGCGGTGAAGGCGATGTGGCGCGTGCCCTGGAAGTTGGTCGTCTCGCCGACGTGCTCGACCTCGAACGTCACGGGCTTCGTGACATCGCGGATCGTCAGGTCCGCGGTCACACGGTATGTCTCGTTCTTGATCGGCTCGACGCCGTCGAAGCGGACGACGATCGCCGGGAACTGCTCGACGTCGAAGAAGTCGGCCGAGCGGAGGTGCGTGTCGCGGGCGCCGAAGCCGGTCGACAGGCTCGCCGTCTGGACCGTGATCTCGCCGCGAGCCGTCGCGGGATCGGTTTCGTTGATCTCAAGGGTGCCCGCGACGTCGCCGAACGTGCCGCGGACGATCGTGATCATCATGTGCTTGGCCGAGAACAGGATGTCGGTGTGGGAAGGGTCGAGCTTCCAGGTCGTCGTGTTCATGCTGGGTGTCTCCTCCGGGAGGTCGCTGGTCGGGATCGCCGTGGCGGGATCGCTGGGCTGGATCGTTGATGGCGCAACTATGCGGCAAGATCGTTGACTTGTCAACAAACGGTCGGCCGGGGTAGGATGACTGGGTCATGCCGTCGCCATCCGTTTCCCCGCGCATCGCGGCCGTCGCACCCGAGTCCCCGGCGGCTGTGCCCGCGAGCGCGGCCGTGATCGCCGACGAGCCGGGCATCGGTGCCTGGCGGAGCTTCCTGACGGCCCACGCCCGGATCACCCGCCGTCTCGACGAGGAGCTCCAGGCCGCCCATGGCCTGTCGCTCGCTGAGTACGACGCGCTTCTCCAGATCGCCCATGCGCCAGGCCGCCGCGTCAGGATGAATGTCCTGGCCGAGCGCGTCATCCTGTCCCGGAGCGGGATCACCCGCCTCGTCGACCGGCTCGAGGCGGCCGGTGCGGTCGAGCGGAGCGCCTGCGCCACCGACGCCCGCGGCCAGGAGGCCGTCCTCACGCCGCTCGGGCTCGACCGCCTCCGGACCGCATCGGCGACCCATCTCGAGGGCGTCCGGCGCTACTTCCTCGACCGGCTCGACGCCGCCGACCTCGACGGGCTGGAGACGAGCCTGGGTCGTGTCGCCGACCCGCTCGGGCCGGGCGCCCGGCCGTCGCACGAGGGTTGCCCGCCGGCCGAGGCTTGAGCAGGGCCGTGACCGGGCGATTGCGCACCGGGACAAGCGGCTTCGCGTATCCGGCCTGGTCCCCCCGGTTCTACCCGCCCAACAGCCGCGGGCCCGACCTGCTGCCCCACTACGGCGCCCGCCTCTCAACGGTCGAGCTGAACAACACGTTCTACCGCCAGCCGAGCCCGGCCGCGATCGACGGCTGGCTGGCAGCGACCCCACCTGACTTCCGGTTCGCGGTCAAGGCCCAACGCGGCTCGTCGTTCCGGGCCCTCCAGGTCGACCCGGCCGACAGCGTGGAGTGGCTGACCGGTCCGCTCCGGCGCTTCGGCGAGCGCCTCGGGACGATCCTCTTCCGGGTCCCCGACGGCGTCGTCCGGAGCGACGAACGGCTGGTCGGGCTGCTCGGCGCGTGGCCGGCGGACCTGCCCCTCGCCCTCGAGTTCCAGGATCCAAGCTGGCACGTCGACGAGGTGTTCCGGGCGATCGAGGCCGTGGGCGCGGCACTCGTGACGACCGAACATGAGGCGGACCCGGAACCGCCTCCGATCCGCCGGAGCGGGCCCTTCCTTTACCTCCGACTGCGCCGCGCCGATTACACCCCGACGGAGCTCGCGACGTGGCTCGACCGGCTCGAGCCGTTCCTGGCCGACGGCGTCGACGCGTATGTCTACTTCCGGCACGACGAGGTCGGGCGGGGCGCCGAGCTCGCGCTCGAGCTTGCCGCGCTCGGCGTTGCGGCCGGGTTCGGCCCGGCCGTCGCGGCCTGAGCCGCGGCCGCCGATGGACCTCAGCCGGGGGCGCGCGAGCCTTCGGCGGGCCCGAAGGCGACGAACAGGGTGAGGTCCTCGGTGATGTCGTGGAACCGATGCGGGACGCCGGTCCCGACGAACACGATGGATCCCGGCCCGACCTCGCGGACCTCGTCGCCGACCGAGATCCGGCCACGTCCCGAGAGCACGTAGTAGACCTCGTCCTCGGTATGGGGCTGCTGGAGGTCCGGCTGGCCGACCGCGAGCACGTACAGCCCCACGCTCAGGTCGGGCACGGTGAGGAACTCGAGGTAGGGCGTGCCGGTGGCCTGGCGCCGAGCGACCAGATCGGCGAGCTCGAAGGCTTCCATCGCCCGAGCGTAGCAGCGCCGCGAACCTTTGGCCGACCCCGATCGTAGGATGGATCGATGCCTGTTCCCAGCCGTCCGCGTCGAGTCGCGCCCGGGACCGGCGCGCGTGCCATCCTGCGCTGCGTCGCCCTCGGCCTCGGGATCGCGCTGGCGGGGTGCGGCCCGGGCCAGACCTCGACGGCGCGACCGCCGTCCGGTTCGAGCGCGAACCCGATCGTGGGGTCGGCCACGCCCGCAGGCAGTCCGTCGTCATCCGGGACTCCGTCGCCGAGCGGCAGCGGCTCGCCGACCGCCTCCGCCGGTACGCCGGGCTCGCTCGAACCGGGCAGCTTCGACCCGGCCACCGTCGCGATTTCGCTCGCTCCCTTCGTCGAGGGGCTCGCGGCTCCTCTCGCGATCGTCAACGCCGGGGATGGCAGCGACCGGCTCTTCGTTGCCGAGCAGGGCGGCCGGATCCGGATCGTGCGGTCCCGGTCGCTCGTCTCGCAGCCCTTCCTCGACATCGCCGATCGGATCACCACGGGTGGCGAGCGCGGCCTCCTCGGGATCGCCTTCCATCCGGGCTTCCCAGCCGACCCGCGCCTCTTTGTCGACTACACCGACCTGAACGGCGACACCCAGGTCTCGTCGTTCGATGTCGACCCGACCAAGCCCGATCGCATCGATCCGACGACGGAACGGAAGCTCCTGTTCGTCAAGCAGCCCTACGCGAACCACAACGGCGGAGCGCTCCTGTTCGATCCGGACGGGTTCCTGCTCGTGTCGCTCGGCGATGGCGGCAATGGCGGCGATCCGCAGGGCAACGGCCAGTCGCTTGCGACGCTCCTCGGCAAGATCCTCCGGATCGACGTCGATCACGCGCCCGTCGGCCGGCCCTACGCGATCCCGGCCGACAACCCGTTCGCCTCCGCGACCGACGGCCAGCGGCCGGAGATCTGGCTGACCGGCCTGCGCAACCCGTGGCGCATGAGCATGGATCGGGCCACGGGCGACCTCTGGATCGGCGACGTCGGCCAGGACCGCTGGGAGGAGATCGACGTCCAGCGGGCGACCGATCCCGGCGGCACCAATTTCGGCTGGAATCGGATGGAGGGCAACCACTGCTACCTGCCGCGAACCGACTGCCAGGACGCATTGCTGACGCTGCCCGTCACCGACTACGGCCATGACCAGGGCTGCACGGTGATCGGCGGCGCGGTGTATCGCGGCGCCGACCAGCCAGCGCTCCGTGGCGGCTATGTCTTCGCCGACTACTGCTCGGGGCGGTTCTGGGCGATCGATCCGGCGGTTGGCGGGCACCGTGCACCGGTCGTCGTCGGTGAGAGCGGCGTCAATCCGAGCGCCTTCGGCGAGGACGAGGCTGGCGAGCTCTACGTCGCGGACATCGGCGGCGGGCGCATCCTGAAGGTCACCGCAACGGCGCGCTGACGGCGCTCTGACGGCGGGCTGTCGGCGATGACCGTCCGTCAATGATCTGGCCGGTGAAGGAGTCGAACGTCGACGAAGGGGCCCAGGTGATGACGGTCCGTCAACGAACCACGGCTGGAGGCGAGGTCGAGGCCTTTGACCGTCCCAGCCGTTGACGCGGAGCCACCGCCGCCCAGAAGGCGATCGGCGGCCGTCGCCTCAGCCGCGGGCGGTCGCGGTGGTCGGCGACGACGGAGTCGGCGGAACCGGACGGCGGACGGGACGGAGATAGAGCACGAGGACCGTCACGAGATAGGCGACGTGCGCAACGAGCGTCAGGATCGCCGGGTTCGAGGAGTAGCCGAAGATCGCCCGAAGGAACGCACCGATGCCAACGTCCTGCGACAGTACCGTGCTGATGTCGTAGGCCGTCGCCGTCCACGGGCCGCTGCCGAGGGCACCGATCTCGACGAACTCGCCGATGCCGTGGCTGAGCAATCCGGCGGCGATGAACACGAGGGCGATCCCCGTCCAGCGGAAAAACGAGCCGAGGTTCAGGCGGCGGCTGCCGCGATAGAAGCCGTACCCGATCAACCCGGCGAGCGCCAGGCCGAACCCGGCACCGAGGAGAATCCACACCGCCTCGGCGCGGGCCGAGGTCGCCTGACCGACGAGGAACAGCGACGTCTCGAGGCCCTCGCGGATGACCGCGCTGAAGGCGAGCACCGCCAGGCCCCAGGAGGCTCCGGAGGCGACGGCCCGATCGACCGCGGCCTGGAGCTCGCCCTTGACCGAGCCCGCCTGGCGGCGCATCCAGAACAGCATCCAGGTCACCACCGCGGCCGCGACGAGCATCGTCGTGCCTTCGAAGATCTGCTCGTAAGGCGCCTGGAACGCGCCGACGGTGTTGTAGAGGACGACCCCGACGGTGAAGCTGAGCAGGGCCGCGACACCCGTCCCGAGCCAGACCCGGCCGGCCTGGTCGGTGCGTCCTGTCCGGGCCAGGTAAGCGAGGACGATGCTCACGATCAGCGCCGCCTCGACGCCCTCGCGCAGGCCGGTCAGGAGGCCGCTGGTCAATGCGCCAAAGTCCACGTCCGTCGATCTCCGAAAATGGGCGGAGCCTGCTTCACCCCTGCACCGGAGCGCGATCCACGGGGTTGGTGAACGCGAATCTAGCGGCACCCGTCGGGATCGGTCAAGCGCCCTTGCATCACGGGCACAGGGCAGCCTGACCCACAGGTGACGGGGCGCGCCGCGAAGGCGCCGCCGACATGGTTCTGCAAGGTCCCTGTCATCCCGTCGGCACGGGCCGTGACGCGTGCGCCGCGATCCTGCGAGCGTGCACGACCCAATCGACGACTCCTCAGCCGTGGGCCCGGCGCGACCGGGCCCCGCTGGCGGCGCCCGGCGCCGGACCATGGGAGCCGCAGACCCCGGGTTGGCCCGCGGGCTCGCCCGACGCCGGATCCTGACCGCGCGGGAGCGGTCCCGTGGGGCGCCGCCACGCGGCGGACGGATAACGACGATCGTCGTCTCGGCGCTGGCCACGTTCCTCGTCGGATCGCTGCTCCTTGCGGGCGTCGCGGTCGTCGGCACGGTGGCTGCGGTCACGGCCCTCTCCCAAGGCCTGCCCGATCCGACGAATCTCGGGGCCCTGACCTTTGCCCAGCCGACGACCGTGTACGACCGGACCGGAACCGTCCAGCTCGGTCGGTTCCAGCAGGAGCAACGCCGGGTTGTCGCCTTCGCCGACGTCCCGAGGCTCGTCCTCGACGCGACCACGACCGCCGAGGACCGGACGTTCTGGGCGAACAGCGGCTTCGATCCGGCCGCGATCCTGTCGGCGGTCGCCGGCAACGCGGCGGGGTCGAGCGATCGCGGTGCCTCGACCATCACCCAGCAGCTGGTCCGCGCCCGCCTCCTGCCGGAGGACGTCATCGCCCCAGGCGCAGATCGCTACCTGCGCAAGGCCAAGGAGCTGATCCAGTCGTCGCGGCTCACTCAGACGTACCCCGGCGAAGCCGGCAAGGACAAGGTGATCACGGCCTACCTCAACGAGATCTTCTACGGCCACAATGCGTACGGGATCGCGGCCGCCGCCCGGATCTACTTCGGAATTTCCGACCTGTCGAAGCTGACGATCGCCCAGGCGGCGCTCCTGGCGGGCCTGCCCAAGTCCCCGTCGACCTTCGACCCATACGGCTACGCCAAGGCGGACAAGAACGGCCATCTGGTGGTCCCGCCCACGGCGCCGCCGGTGGTCCGCCGCAACTACATTCTCGAGAACCTGTCGTCCTCACGCTGGACCCACCTGGGCACGAGCGAGCTTCAGACAGCGCTCGCCGAGTCGGTCGTGCTCCAGGGCGACATCCCGCTGTCCTTCCGGGCACCCCACTTCACCTGGCAGGTCCGCCGCCAGCTCCAGCAGATCCTCGGACCGACCGCCTCGATCGAAACTGGCGGCTATACCGTGATCACGACCCTCGATTGGAATGCCGAGTCGCTCGCCGAGAAATGGCTGGCGGCCGCAGCCATCGCGCCGAACCTCAAGGGACCGGCGTCGGCCGCGCTCCTGCGCCGGCTGAAGATCCCGGCCGGTGACAAGACGTGGATCAACGCCCTGCGCGGCAAGGATCTCCACAACGCGTCACTGGTCGCCATCGACTACCGGACCGGCGACGTCCTCGCGTACGCGGGCAGTGCGGGCTACTACGAAGACAAGCTCACGAGCCCGAAGTTCGATCCGAAGTACGACGTGGCGGGCGATGGCGCCCGCCAGCCGGGATCGGCATTCAAGCCGATCGTCTACGCCAGCGCGTTCGACGCTCACGTGCTGACCCCGGGCAGCCTGCTCCTCGACGTCTCGACCCAGTTCGCCCGGGGCTGGTCGCCGCACGACGCCGACCAGCTCGAGCGGGGGCCTGTCCTCGTCCGGAAGGCCCTCCAGTACTCGCTGAACCTGCCGGCGATCCGGGCGCTTGGGCGGGTCGGCAACGCCGCCGTCGCAGCTCGCGCCGACAAGTTCGGGATCCGCTTCACGGGCGGCACGAAGGGGTTCCTCCAGGCCGGCTTGGCAGGCGCGATCGGCACGGTCGAGGTGCGCACGATCGACCTGACCTCGGCGTTCGGCGCTCTGGCAAACGGCGGCACCCACGTCCCGCCACGGATGATCCTCGAAGTGCGCGACGCATCTGGCAACGTGATCTGGCGGGCGCCCAAGCCGAATGGGGTCCAGGCGGTGAGCCCCCAGGCCGCGTTCCTCGTAACCGACATCCTCCAAGGCAACACGGACCCGGCCCAGAACCCGATCTGGTCGGCGGCCCTCGAGATCCGCAACGGGCCGAAGGGCCAGCGCCGGCCGATCGCGGTCAAGACCGGCACCGCGAACGACGCCGCCGACCTCGCGACGTACGGTTACCTCGCCCCGCCGAATAGCCCCAAGGCGCCGGCGCTCGCGGTCGGAATCTGGATGGGCAACAGCGACCACTCGAACCCACGATCGGCCAAGCCGGCGACGTCGCTGACAGCCGCGGCGCCACTCTGGCGGGCGTTCGTCCGCGACCTCACCTCGAAGCTCCCGGTCGTCGGCTTCACCCCGCCCAAGGGGGTCGTGCAGGCCACGATCGACGCCTGGACGGGCGGGGCGCCGGGACCCTGGACGCGCGATCGAGTGAGCGAGTGGTTCATCACCGGCACGCAGCCCGGAGCCGCCCGTGCGATCGACCCGCCCGGGCTCCTGTACACCCAGGCATGTGGTGGCTGGCGGGTCGATCCGGTCAAGGCCGAGCTCGGACCGAGCGCCTGGGACTCCGCCGTCGCCGCATGGCTCAGCCGGGCCCGGCGCGGGGTCGGGACCCTCGGCCCGTACGGCTCGCGGACAGCGTACTTCTGGCAGCGGACCGGCTGGGGCGGTCCCCTGTTCGGAATGTGCGCCCCGAAGCCCACGCCGAAGCCGGTCCCGGGCCCGGGACCGGGTGGCGGCGGGGGTGGCGGCGGTCATGGCGGCGGGAACGGGGGCAAGCCGACGCCGCCGCCTCTGCCCACGCCGATCCCCTCGCCGTGACGGCCGAGGAAGGGTTCGGGGCATCGGTCAGGCGCGGGGCGGGACTCGCGATCGGCGTCGGCCTCGTCGCGGTGATCGCCGTATTGGCGATCGCGGCCAGCCACGTCCTGGTGCTTGTGCTCATCGCGATCATCTTCGCCTCGGGGCTCGAGCCGGTGATCGGCTGGCTGCGCGGTCACCTGCCGATCGGCCGCGGCCCGGCGATCCTGCTCGTCTATGGACTGTTCCTCGCGGTCGTGATCGGCATGGTCGTCGTGGTCGTGCCCGCCGCCCTCAGCCAGCTCGAGCGCACCCTCGCCGCGCTGCCGCGGTTCTTCGAGCACGCCCGCGCCTGGGCGGCGACGATCCGCCCGGCGGCGGCCTCTCGCGCGGTGGCCGCCCTGCTCGATGCCGGCGCGAGGGCCGTCGGTCCGGCCGCCCAGAGCACGCCCGCGCCTGGCCAGGTCGTTCAAGTCGGCTTGACCGTCGCCGAGACGATCACCTCGATCGTCACCCTGCTCACCGTCGTGTACTTCTGGCTCACCGAGCATGCCCGCCTCCAGCGGTATGTCCTCGCGTTCGTCCCGCAGCATCGCCGCAAGCGCGCCCGCGACGTCTGGAACCAGGCGGAGACGCGGCTCGGGATGTGGGTCCGCGGACAGTTGATCCTCATGACCTCGATCGGAGTCGCGGCCGCGGTCGCCTACTCCCTGCTCGGAGTGCCCGCCGCGCTCCTCCTCGGCCTGATCGCCGCTCTCGCGGAGGCGATCCCGATCGTGGGGCCCCTGCTGGGGGCGATCCCAGCGGTCATCGTCGCCGCCACGGTCTCACCCCAGCTCGCGCTCCTCGTCGCCGGGGTCTATCTCGTGCTCCAGCTGATCGAGGGCAACGTCCTCGTGCCGGTCGTGATGCGCAACACGACGGGGATCTCGCCCTTCATCGTCATTCTCAGCGTCCTGATCGGCGGAGCCGCCGGCGGGTTCGTCGGCGCCCTCCTGGCGGTGCCGATCGCGGCCGCGGGCGAGGTCCTGATCGAAGGTCTCCAGGCCCGCGAGATCCCGGTCGCCCAGGATCCGTCCGCGGCTGACACGACCGAGGACGAATCGAACGCGCCCGACGAGCCCGACCCGACCGAACGCAAGATCATGGCCGGCGAGGGCCGCTGACCGCATCGCGGCCGGCCAACGGGCCGGGTCGTTCGAGGCCCGATCGCGGGTCGATTGCAATGCAGGTGCAACTCTTCGGCCCGCGAACACCATCGCCGTGCGACCGGCCGGCTGCGCTACTGCAGCGGGACATCGCGGCCGGCGGCGATGCGCACAGTCGAGGGATCGGTGCCGCAGGATTTCGGCGACGGCGAGGCGGTGACGGGGACCGTGGACGAGCTCGAGTTGGATGGGGACCACGCGCCTCCCGCCGGCGGAGAGAACCGGCTCGACGGGCAGGGGGCGAACATCGACCTGGACTCGATCCTGGCGGGGATCGCGGCAGGCGTGACGGTCCAGGACGACTCCGGACGGCTCCTGTTCGTCAATGCCGACGCCGCCCGCCTGGCAGGGTTCGAGTCACCCATCGCAATGCTCGAGGCGACTGCCGAAGTCATGGTCGGCCGGCTCGCGCTCGTCGACGAGGCGGGCGATCCCTTCGACTGGTCGCGACTGCCCGGCCGACGGGTCCTGGCCGGGGAGGCCGTCGAGCCAGTCCTCGTCGGGTTCCGCCTCGCCCGCGGCGGCGCCGAGCGCTGGTCCATGCTCCACGCGCGCGCGGCCGTCCTCGCCGATGGGCGCAGGGTCGCGATCAACACGTTCCACGATGTGACCTCACGGATCGAGATCGAGCGACGCATCCGGGACAGCGAGCGTCGGACCCGGGAGCTCGCGGACAGCCGGCGGCGCGACGAGGAGGTCGCCCGGTGGCTGGCCGACGCGGCGCTCCGCTTCGAGGAGGGACGGGACCTCGGGGCCCTCCTCCGGGCCGCCGCCGATGCGCCGATTCCGATGATCGCAGACTGGTGCATCGTCGACCTCGTCGATGCTGGCGGACGGGCCGGATCGGTGGCGATCGGCGCCCGTGACGACGACCTCCGGGCTCGGATCGTCGCACTCCGGCAGCAGCCGGCCGTCCGTGACCCGGAGCGAGCGAGCCGCCGGGTCATCGCGAGCGGTGAGCCGATCGTGATCGACGACGTCGCCGCCTTCCTCGTGGACGGCCCGCGACTGGACCCGAGCGTGCGCCGCCAGGTCGAGGAGACCGGCAGCCGGAGCGCGGTGATCCAGCCCCTCGTGGCACGCGGCACAGTCGTCGGGGCCATGATGTTCGTGACGGTCGGCGATCGGACGATCGACGCCGTGGCGGTCGCGGCATCCGCGGAGCTCGCGAACCGCGTCGGCCTCGCGGTCGCCGACACCCGCTCCTATGAATCGGAGCAGCGCGCTCGTCGCGCGGCCGAGGAGCTCGCCGAGCGGATGGAGCGGCTCCAGGAGGTCACCCGTTCCCTAGCCGACGCCGGTACGGTCGAGGAGGTCACCGCGACCGTGGCGGACGAAGCGGCCCGGGCGCTCGGCGCGCCATCGGCGGCGGTCGGCCTGCTCGACGAGTCGGGCTCGCGCCTCGATCTCCTCGCCCGTTATGGCGTCGAGGCCGATGCCCGGCTGGGGCTGGCCGGGCGGAGCTGGCTGGAGCTGGACTCTGACGTTCCACTCGCCGCGGCCGTTCGCGAGGTCCGGCCGATCTGGGTCGAGGGCGCCGCAGATATCGACGGCGCGGCGGAGGTAGATGACGACGACGGGCAACGGACCGCGGCGCCGGCCGGCTGCGCGGTGCCGCTCATCGCCGACCAGACGCCTCTCGGCGGCCTGTGGCTCGGCTTCCACGAGGCGCGCACGTTTGCCCCGGCCGACCAGCGGCTCATCAGGGCGTACGCCGATCTGGCCGCGGGAGCGATCGTCCGGCTCCGTCTCGGTACGGTCCGCCAGGAGCTCCTCGCGGCCAACGAGGCCGAGCGAGCGCGGCTCGAGCTCGTCCTGCGGGGCATGCCGATCGGGGTGATCCTCGCCGACGTGCCCGGCGGGCAATTCCTCTATGCGAACGAGGCGGCGCGCCGGATCTCGCCCCTGCCGATCGAGATGGGCCAATCGGCGGCCATGGTCACTGCCCGCGGCTTCCGGCCGGACGGCACCGAGATCGATGCGGGGGATTGGCCGCTGCCCCGGGCGATCCGCGGCGAAACCGTCGAGAACGAGGTGATCGCGTTTGCCTTCGTCGATGGCTCGCGCCGGACCTATGGGCTGAGCGCGGCCCCGATCCCCGGCCCATCGGGTGCGATCGAAGCCGCCGTGGTGACCTACGCCGACGTGACCGACGAGGTCCGTGCCCAGGAGCGCGAGCGGTTCCTCGCCAGGGCTTCGGAGGTCCTCGCGTCGTCGCTTGACTACGAGCGGACGGTCCAGACCGTCGCCGACCTTGCCGTCCCGGCCTTCGCCGACTGGTGCGTGGTCCAGCTGGCGAGCGAGGAAGGCGTCCCCCGTCGGATTGCCGTCGCCCACGGCGACCCGGAGCTCGTCGCGCTCGCGGCCCGGTTGCAGGAGGAATACCCGCCCGATCCGGAGGCAACGACCGGCGTGGCCCAGATCTTGAGGACCGGCGAGCTGGAGTACGTCGCCGACATCGCGCCGGAGGTCCTTGATGCAGCCGCCCGCGACGACCACCACCGGGAAATGATCCAGAAGCTCGCGTTGCGCTCCTACATCGCCGTCCCGCTGATCGCGGCCGGCCGGATCCTCGGCGTCCTGACCCTCGTGGGCAGCGATTCCGGGAGACGGTTCGCGCCCGACGACGTGACCTTCGCCGAGGCGCTGGGCGCCCGGGCAGCGTCTGCCATCGAAAACGCCCGGCTGTTCCGCGAGGGCGTCCGGTTCAAGCGGCTCCTCGACGCGACGGGCGACGCGATCCTGATGCTCGACCCGCGCGATGGGCGGATCGACTACGCCAACCGCGGCGCCGCCGAGCAGCTCCTCCAGACCGTCGACGAGCTCGTCGGCTCGCCGATCGGCGAGCGCCTCGACGCCGCCGGCCGGGCAACACTCGCGGCCGCCATGGCCGAGCTTGCCTCCGGCTCGACCGAGGCCCGGACCGTCACCGTCGCGCTCCTCCGTCCGAGCGGCTCGACGCTCCCGGTCGAGGTCCGGCTCGAATACGTCGCGCCCGATGGGGCGCCGGCCCGGATCCTCGCGATCGCCCGCGACATCCGGGATCGGATCCAGGCCCAGGAGCGGTTGCGTGGGCTGGCTGCCGCCGAGCACGCCCGTGCGGCCGAGCTCAATGCGGTGATCCGGGCAATGGGCGACGGGGTCGTCGTGTGCGATCCCCACGGCCGGATCCTGCTCGCGAACCCGGCCGCCGAGGATGTCTTCCCCGACATCGACGAGACGACGTACGGCGAGATCCTCGACCAGCTCGACGATCCAGACGGCAAGGCGCCGATCCTCGGCCGGCGCGACGGGCCGGTCGAGCTCCGAGTCCGCGCCGGCGACGAGCGCTGGATCGAGGTCAGCACCTGGCCCGTCGCGGGCGAACGCGACGGCACGACGTCGTCCCAGGAAGAGACGATCGTCCTCCTCCGCGACGTGTCGGAGCAGCGCCAGCGCCAGGCGGTCCGCGACACGTTCATCGGGGTCCTGTCGCACGAGCTGCGGACGCCGGTCACCACGATCTATGCCGGGGCGAAGGTCCTCGCCCGGCCCGGCGACCTGCCGGTCGCGACCCGCAACGAGATCTTCGCCGACATCGTCGTCGAGTCCGAGCGGCTCCATCGGCTCGTCGAGGACGTGGTCGCGATGACCCGCTTCGGCGAGGAATCCGATGACGTCGGCGCCGAGCCGGTGCTCCTCCAGCGCCTCCTGCCGGGCGTCCTGGCGTCCGAGAGCGGGCGCTGGCCCGGTGTCGATTTCGATTCCCAGATCGCGCCTGGGCTGCCGACGGTCATCGCCGATCCGACCTACGTCGAACAGGTCGTGCGGAACCTGCTGAGCAACGCCGCCAAGTACGGCGGGCCGGGCGCGAAGGTTCAGGCCGAGGTGGACGCGGTCGGCAACGAGGTCCGCGTCCGGATCCTCGACGACGGGCCGGGCTTCCCACCCGACGAGGCCGACCGACTGTTCGAGCTGTTCTTCCGATCGGCCGGGACCGCCCGCGCGGCCGCCGGCGCCGGAATTGGCCTGTTCGTGTGCGCCCGCCTGATCAAGGCGATGGGTGGTCGGATCTGGGCGGCGAACCGGCCGGCGGGCGGAGCCGAATTCGGGTTCGCCCTCCGGGTGATGGACGAGGACGACGCCTGATCGAGCGGCCGCAGCTCAGATCCAGCGACGGAAACGAGCGGCCGCGAGGATGATGATCGCGAAGGTGACCATCACTCCGACGACGACGTAGAAGTTCGATGGCTCGTCGAAGAAGCCCGGGTGGAAATTCATGCCCAAGACGCCGGCGAGGACGACCGCGGGCAGGGCGATCGCGGACACCAGTGTGAGGATCTTCATGACATCGTTGGTCCGCTGCGACGCGCGGCCGAGGTAGAGGTCGAACGAGCCGACGAGAAGTTCCCGCGCGTTCTCGATCCCGTCGATCGCGCGCTCGAGGCGCTGGATGATGCCGGGCCACACGGGGCCGAGGTCGGCGCGGAGCTCGAAGTCGGGCCGTTCGAGGGGCAGGAGCGCCTCTCGGTTTGGAGCGAGGGCGCGCCGAAGGAGGGCGATCCTGCGCCGCAGCTTCAGGACCGTCGCGAGGAATTCGCCCTCCTCACGCGCCCGGACCGCCATCTCGTCGAGGGCGTCGATGTTTCGCTCGATGGCCTCGATCTGGCGGAAGTAGGCCGTGATGACCGCGTCGATCAGGCCCGCGGTGAACGGTGCGGCGGCGAGCCGCCCGAGCTCGTCCTCCTGCTCGACCTCGGACCGGAACTCGTCGATCGGCCCGAGTGGTCCGTCATGGACGGTGATCACGTGGTTCTGGCCGACGACGATGTCGAGCTCATGGCGCTGGGCCGTCTCGTCATCGGGCTCGACCGCGCCGAGGGTGAGGACGACGCGATCCGGCAGCCGCAGGAGGCGCGCCCGGTGGTCCTCCCTGGCGAGGCGACGAAGTCCCTCGGGCTCGAGGCCGACCGCAGCTGCAACCTTGCGGAGCTCGCCGAGGTCACGACCGTCGATGTCGATCCAGAGCAGCTGCTGGTCGTCGATTGGCGGGACCGGCTCGGCCCCGAGGTCGATCTCCCGATCGTCCCCCGTCGCGTCGTAATGGATCGCCCGGATCGTCAACGAACGAAGGCCAGGATCCCCGCGGCGAGGACGGCGACGATCGCCATCGCGTATTCGGCAACGCGCATCGACCGGTCCTCACCGTTGGACTCGGTCTTCGGAAAGGCCGGCTGCCGGATCATCGATGTCGCTCCTGTCTATGTGGTCGGTGGGCGGGTGAGCCCGCGTCGGGCCCACTTTCAGGTGCCACCTGCTACGGGCGCGGCCGGACAGGTGGCCGGCCCGTATCACGCTCCTTGCACATCGGCGGCCGCTCCCCGGCGGGGCCGGCGGCCGCCGACCGGCGTCCAGCGCGGGTCGAGCCCGAGCGCTCAGGTGGATGACAGCCCGGTGCAATAAAAAGGACCGGGCGCGGGCAGGTGGACGTTCTCCGCGCCTGCCGATCGTCGTCCCTCGTGGTCGATCGGCGGCCGCGCGAGGCCCCGGAACCGCCGGCGCCCTCAGTTCGGAGGAACACCCAACTCATGATGAAGCGAATCCTGCTCGCCCTGACGCTCGCGGCGTCCCTCGGCGGAGCCGTCGTCGCGTGCAACACGCCGGCCGCCACGACCGCCCCGACGCTCGTCCCGACACTCGCGCCGTCCCTGGGAACGAGCCCGTCGGATATGACCAGCCCGTCGGATATGACCAGCCCGTCGGCGGCGCCGAGCGCGTCCTGACCGTCGCCCCGCAAGGCGCCTCGGGTCCCCGGACCCGGGGCGCTTCTTCGTGTCGGGGCCGGACCATTCGACCCAGGGCCAGGCCGGACGCGGCTTGCCCGTTGCGCTGACAGACGGATGCAATGTGGACGCCCTTCGGCGTTGCCGATCCGGGGCCATCGCCCGCTGATGATCCATCCCGTTCCCACCGGGAACAGCATTCGGAATGACAGGGATGGAGGTCCAACTCATGAGTCTGATCGCATGGATCGTGCTCGGCGCGATCGCCGGCTATCTCGCCGGCTTCCTCGTCAAGGGCGACGAAGGCCTGGGCGTGATCGGCCATATCGTGCTTGGGATCGTCGGCGCGCTCGTCGGCGGCTTCCTCGCCAGCGTGTTGTTCAACAAGAAGCCGATCGACGGACCGCTCGACATCAGCTCGATCGTGGTTGCGGTCATCGGGGCGATCATTGTGGTCGTCGTCGTGAACGCGGTCACCGGCCGGAACCGGACGGGTCGCGGCGCGATCTGACCCACAACTCCGGCGGGAGCGTCCCGCCCGTTGCGAAGGAACGCCCACCTGCCCAGGTGGGCGTTCCGCTTCACGCTGCGACGACACGGCGGCGCGACCTGTGGACGGCGGTCCTCGCGATCCTCGCCGGCGACGCCATGCGCTGACGGCGGAGGACCAAGGCGGACAAGAGGCTGCTGCAACCTCGCACCCGGTTGGTGTGACGCTCCCGAGAGCGACCGGCCGGGACACTGTGCCCGCGGGCTTCCGACCACTGGGGGTCCGGAGGCCCGCCAATCTTCTCCGTCGGCCATCGACGCACCGAGCCCGACGCCCGCCCTCGGATGGCTCGACCCGCCGCCGCGATGGTCGTGCCGGCGCTACCGCTCGATATGCCGATGCAAGGCGAGGTCGGATCGCCGAAAGGCTCCCTGCGAGACGCCCCCGTTACGCTCCTCTCACGCTCGCTGGTCAACGACCGAGCGGACCAACTGAACAACCCCGTGGGGGCGCTTGTGACGGGGCGCCACCACCCGATCCCGCGGAACGCCCGGAGCCCCCTCCTCCGGGCGTTCTGCCTGTCCTGGACCAGTCGAGGGCGACGTCGGCTCGGACGTGCCGCGGAACCGCGGAGACGGCCAAACCGGCGCACCGAACGGCAGGGCCGGCCAGGAAGGGCAGGGCGGCCATCTGCGGGCACGAAGAAGCCGGTCGGCGCTCTTGCCGACCGGCTCCCGGTTTCGTGGGCGTGGCCGTGGCCCGCCCGACCGCAGACGGGCCACGGACCGCCGAGCGACCGATCAGCGCACCCGCGAGCCGCCGTGGCGATCGAAGAGCGTGAAGCCCATTGCCGTCGCCGGGATGAGGGCGAGGATCACGAGCAGACGATTGGCGCCACCGAGCAGCAGGCCCATCGCCAGGCCGAGCGACAACGACGTCCCGACGGCCAGCACCTCGTCCGACTCGCTCTGGATCAGTTGGTTGGCACGTTCGAGTTGGACGCCTGTCGCGGTCGCGGCCTCGGGCAGGCGCTGGGCGGCAGCGACGGCCCGGTCGGCGACATCGCCGGCAATGCCCTTCGCGGTCGTCGCGAAATCGTTGTCATCGTCGGTCGAGGCGCGGGTGGCGCTCGTTCCGCTGGTGCTGGTCATGGGCGGTTCCTCCAGTGGGTGGGCAGACTCGATGGCCTGACCGTAGGGCGCCGCGCGCCGCAGGGAGCACCCTCGCCGGACCCGGGCGGTTGCAGGCGCATCACAGCGCCCGACTGCAAGCGCGCTGTCATGGCAGGTCCCGGGTGCGCACGCGGGCGCAACCCCGGCCCCGCTAGGTTGTTGATCACGGGCCGGACGGCCGGCCCTCAACCGGAGGTTCTCGACCATGGGTTACGACGACGCGAAGGCCGACGCCAGCGAGACCATGCGCCACGTCGACAACAAGGCCAAGGAGACTTGGCGCAAGGCGGACGGCAACGAGAGCCTGTCCGACAAGGTCGCGAACGTCGGCGACGATATCCGCGACACCGTCGGCGACGCCGGCGACGAGGTTCGCCGCCACTCCGACGACAACACGAACGATCGTCCCCTCTGAGCGATTGCCTCGTGCGCGAGTCGACGCCCCCACTGGACCTCCGGTGGGGGCGTCGCCACGTGCGGGCGAAGCTCGGCTCGAGCCGCTGACCGGTGGCCACGGCCCGGCGACCCTGCGATGGAGACGCAAGGCCGGATCGCCCACGGGGTGCCCGCCCGTCGGACCACCCACCAGATGCTAGGGCGTGATGATCCATCGTCGACTCGCAGCCCAGCCACGCTCGATGCCGTCCGCCCCAGTGCCCGGGCATCTCGAGCTGCCGGCGAGCCAGACGGCCCGGCACGATCCGGACCAGGCTGCCGTGCCGCCGACCGCGGACCTCGGCCGGGTCCGGGCCGTGATCGACGCCCTGCCGGAAGCGGTCTTCGTCACCGAATCGGACGGGCAGCTGCGCCTCACGAATCCGGCCGCCGATCGCCTGTTCGCCGGCCAGCCGATCGTGGATCGGGCGGACCTCCTGTCGCGCTTCGAGGAGATCGGCCCCGATCGGCGCCAGCGCCGCCCCGTCGGACGGGCCGTCGAGGACGAGCGCTCGGTCACGGTCCGGCCACGCGACCGCCCGAACCGCTGGTACGCCCTCCGCTCGGTCGCCCTCGACACCGTCGTCGGCCACGGCCACGGCGAAGCGTCACGCCCATCGGACACTGCACCTGGGTCGCCGGCGCCGGTCGCCGGCATCGACGCCGAGGCGGTCGATCCACCCACCGAGCCGACCGAGACGGGCGACGCGCGCGTCGGGCCGACGGTCTTCGTCCTGCGCGACGTCACGGACAGTCGCGACCTGCGCCCGGTCCGAGAGGCCTTCCTGGCCGTCCTGTCGCACGAGCTCCGGACGCCGATCACGACGATCTACGCCGGCTCGTCGGTGCTGGCTCGCCGGCCTGCCCTGTCGCCGCCGGCCACCCAGACCCTCGCCCGGGACATCAGCGCCGAGGCCGCCCGCCTCTATGACCTCGTTGAGGACCTGCTCGTCCTCGCGCGCCTCGAACGCCAGGTCCTCGACCCGCTCGATGAACTCGTCCACGTTCAGCGCGCGATCGACAGCGCCATCCGCGCGCTCGACGACCGCGTGACTGGTGCCCGGGTCGAGCGCCGCGGCGACGCCGACCCGCCGCCCGTCCACGGCGATTCGACGTACGTCGAGCAGGCCTGCCGGAACCTCGTCCTCGGGTCGATCCGCTACGCCGGCACGGACCCGGGCCGCGAGCTGGTGGTCGACGTCCGCCACGACCCGTCGTCAGGCGAGGTCGCCGTGGCCGTGCTCGATCGCGGTCCGACCCTTGCCGACGACGATCTGGGACGTGCGTTCGAGCTGCCCGATGCCGCGTCGATCGGCCGCCTCGCCGGCTCGGGCGTCGGGCCGTTCGTGTGCCGCCACCTCATCGAGGCGATGGGCGGCCGGACCTGGGCGCGCAACCGACACGGCGGGGGCATGGAGATGGGCTTCGCCCTGCGAGCCGTCGCCCCCGCCTGATCGAGCGCCGGCGCGGGTGTCCCGCCTCGAGGGCGCCTTGCCCCTGGTGCTCAGCCCGCTCACCCGCTTCGGGCTAGCCTCGGGTCCGGCCGGCGTCCTCGCGGAGGCGCGCCCGGAGCAGCGCGACGACGGCCCGCTCCTCGTCTGGGTCGGTTGCGCCGGGCGCCTCGTCGGTGTCCTCCGCCGCGTGGACGAGGGCCGTCCGGATCCGGCCGTCGAGGTAGGCGTCGATGACGGCCGGATGGACATAGGCCTGGCGTGCGACCGCGGCGGTGTTCCCGAGGTTTTCGGCGGTCTCCCGGATCGCCTCGGCGATGTTCCGCTGCTTCTCACGGTCGGTCGCGCCCTTGCCGATCGCGCGCAACGCGCGGTAGGCGAGGACTGTCCCGGCCCACGTCCGGAAGTCCTTGGCGGTGACGCCCGGCGCGATCGCCGCGAGGTAGCCGTTCACGTCGTCCGAGGCGACGTCGCGCGGCGCGCCGTCCTCGTCGACGTACTGAAACAGCTCCTGGCCCGGCAAATCGCGGCACCGCCGGACCACGCCGGCGAGGCGCCGATCGCGCAGCCCGACTTCGTGATGCTGGCCCGACTTGCCGCGGAACCGGAACCGGATCGCTGTGCCCTCGACCTGGGCGTGCCGGTTGCGGAGCGTCGTGAGGCCGAACGAGCGATTCAGCCGCGCGTACTCGCCGTTGCCGACCCGGATCAGCGTCAGCTCGAGCAGCCTGACGACGGCCGCGATCACCTTCTCGCGCGGGAGGCCCGGCCGGGCGAGATCGCGCTCGACCTGCTCGCGAATGGCCGGCAGGTTGCGGGCGAAGGCGATCAGCCGCTCGAACTTGGCACCGTCGCGGCGCGCGCGGTACCTGGCGTGGTAGCGGTACTGCTTGCGGCCGCGCGCGTCGCGGCCGGTGGCCTGGAGATGACCGTTCGGCCAAGGGCAGATCCAGACGTCGGTCCACGCGGGCGGGATCGCGATCTCGCGGATCCGGGCGAGCATGTCTTTGTCGCGGACCGGCCGGCCCTCGGCGTCGCGGTAGGCGAATCCGCGGCCCGAGCGGCGCCGGACGATGCCTGGCCGATCGTCGCTGGCGTGGCGCAGGCCGGCGAGCGTCGCGGGCTCGTCGTCGGTCATCGTCGGCGGCCTCTGGTCCATCGGGGCGGAGCGTCGTCGATCGCGCGTCTCGCGCAGCAGCGGCGTGAGCCGACGACGGTCGCATCCACGTTGCAGCGCCCCGCGGAGCCGCGTCGTCATGCATTCGCAAGCGCCAGACGGGGTCGCCGCGCGTCGCCGGGATGGCCCGATCGGCAGACTTCGGCCGCCCCAGGTGGGCCATCGCCGCCCCGACCCCAGGAGGACCCATGGTTGCCGATCCGGATCCGATCGCACCGATCGTCGTGAACGAGTCCGAGTCCGGCACGCAGGGCCAGACCGCGCCCGATGCGCAGGCCCAGGGCGACCCCGGCCCAGCGACCGAGCCGGCACCGCCGCCGCCGCCGCCAACCGCCGTAGCCATCGATCCGCGCGACGTGGTCGTCGCGATGCGCGACGTCTCGCGGATGTTCGACGATCGGGTGGTCCTGAGCGGGATCGACCTGACGGTCCTGCGCGGGACGATCCTCGGGATCATCGGCCCGTCGGGGGCCGGCAAGACGACCACGATCCGGATGCTGACGGGTGCCATTGCGCCGACCTCGGGCGAGGTCTCGGTCATGGGCTCCCAACCGACTCGATTTCGGCGCCGCGACCGCGAGCGGATCGGCTACATGCCCCAGGCGTTCACGTTGTACGAGGATCTCACGGCCGGCGAGAATATCGACTTCGTCGCGAGCCTGTTCGGGATGCTCTGGCGGAAGCGCCGCCGTCGCGTCCGCGAGGTTCTCCACGTCGTCGACCTGTGGGACGTCCGCGGCCGCCAGGCAGGGCGCCTCTCGGGCGGGATGCAGCGCCGCCTCGGCCTCGCCTGCGCCCTCGTCCACGACCCAGATCTGATCATTCTCGACGAGCCCACCGCCGGAATCGACCCGCTCCTCCGTGGAACCATCTGGGAGGAGCTCCACCGCCTCCGGGACGCCGGCAGGACGCTCCTCGTCACGACCCAGCATGTGAGCGAAGCGGACGAGTGCGACGCGGTCGCGATGATCGTCGGCGGCCGGATCATCGCCCTCGCCCCACCCGACGAGCTGCGTCGTCTCGCGACCGACGGCGACCTCCTCGAGATCGAGACGGCCGCGATCTACGACGCGTCTGCGCTGCTCCGCACGCCGGGCGTCCGCCAGGTCAATCAGGACGGCCCGCGCCATTTCCGGGTCGTCGTCGACGATGCCGGCAGCTCGCTGCCGGACGTGGTCGAGGCGATCAAGTCGTCGGGCAGCGAGGTGGTGTCGGCCCGGGAGCAGCGCCTGTCGTTCGACGAGATCTTCGCGATCCTCGTCGCCAAGAGCGGCGGCTCCGATGGAACGCTCGGCAGCGACGAGCCCGATGGCGGAGGCCCCGCCCCGACCGATCGGACGGAGGCCGCGGCATGAGCCTGCTCAAGACGCTGACGCGGATTCTCGCCATCGTCGGTAAGGAGCTCGTCTCGATCGTCCGTCGGCCGGGCGCCCTCCTCAGCCTCATCCTCGGGCCATTCCTGATCATGGCCCTCTTCGGCGCGGGCTACAGCGGGTTCCGGCGGCCACTCGCCACCATCGTCGTCCTGCCGGCCGCGTCGAACCTCCCGACCGACGCCAAGGTCTACCAGGACGTCGCCGGCGAGGGCCTCCAGATCGACCAGGTCACGACCGACGAAGTGTCGGCGATGGATCTCCTCCAGCGCCAGCTCGTCGATGTCGTGCTCGTTGCGCCGTCCGATATCGAGGCCAACTTCAAGGCGGGCAGGCGCTCGACGATCGAGGTCCGGGTCAACCAGACCGACCCGGTCCAGGACACCTACGCGCTGTTCCTCGCGCGCGGCCTCGAGGCAGCGGTCAACCGCCAGATCATCGCGCAGGCGGTCCAGCAGACCGAGGGCTACGCGATCAGCAAGGGCGCCGGCGCCGCCGTGGCCCAGATCCCGCCGGACGTCGTCGCCGCCCCGACCGAGGCCGACGTCGTCAACATCGCCCAGTCCGCCCCGACGGTCGTCCAGTACTTCGGACCGGCAGTCCTGGCGTTGATCCTCCAGCACCTCGCCGTCAGCCTGATCGCGCTGTCGGTCGTGCGCGAGCGGAACAGTGGCGTCTTCGAGCTGTTCCGGATCTCGCCGATCACGACCGCCGAGCTCGTCACCGGCAAGCTGATCGCCTACGGCATCTTCGCGGGGGCCGTCGCATTCGCGACGATCGCCCTGCTGGTCGTCGGGTTTCACGTGCCGATGCTGGCCGATGCGAGCTGGATCGCGCTCGTCGCTGGGCTCCTGATCGCGTCGTCGCTCGGGCTGGGCCTGGTCATCGCGGCGGTCTCGGATTCCGAGCCGCAGGCGGTCCAGCTGGCACTGCTCGTGCTGCTGGCGTCGGTCTTCTTCTCGGGCTTCGTCCTCGCGATCAGCGAATTCAGCGAGCCGGTCCGGACACTGATCTACGCGCTGCCGGTCGCCAACGGGATCCGCCTGTTCTCGGACTTCATGTTCCGAGGCGGGACGGTCGTCGTCTGGCAGCTCTGGCTGCTCGGCGGCCTGGCCGCCGCCTACATCGTCAGCGCCTGGCTGCTTCTGCGACGGGTGATGGCGCGGGCTTAGGCGCGCGCGGACGGCGGGCGGCTCCAGCGCGCGGCGCTGGCGGCCATTCACCATCACCCGGAGTGCGCAACGCCGCGCGAACCGGCAATGCCGCCAGATACGGTCCCGGGTGGTGAGTGGGGCGCTATTCGCACCGAAGCTCGGTCAGCCACCTCCCCGGATCGTGGATGTACCGAATCCACGCCGGCGAATGGTGATCGGGTGTCGCCATCCTGTCGCGCGCTGCGGCCGATGGTGATTGTCAAAGCGGTCCGGCCGGCAACGCCAGCACGGAACCGGCGTCAGGGCCCGCCACGCTGATGCGATGACAGTCAGTCAAGGATCTGGTCGGTGAATGAGGCGAACGCGGCCCAAGCACCCGTGCTGAAGACTCTGGGTCAATGAATCCCGGCCGGACCGGACGATGACCTCCTTCGATCGCCGCAACCGTTGATGTTGAGTCACCGGCCGGGCGCCGGGGCCGGGCGGCACCGGGCCGCCCCGGGCGCGTCAGGGACCGTCAGGCCGAGGTCGCGTGGCGTTGGCGACGACCCGCCTCCATGTCGAGGATGGTCGGATCCGGCGCATCCGCGGACCCGCCGTCGTGCTCGGCCTCGAGACCGAGCATGCTGCCGTACAGCGCCTCGTAGCCGTCGGCCATCCGGCCCGCGGAGAAGCGCTCGATCACCGAGGCCCGGATCGCGACCCGGTCGAGCTCAGCGACTCGCCCGACGAGGAACGCGAGCTGGGTGACGTCGTCGCCGAAGAAGCCGTCGACACCGTCGCGGATGATCTCGTCGAGCCCGCCGACCCGCCGTGCGAGGACGGGGGCTCCACAGGCGAGGGCCTCGATCGCCACGAGCCCGAACGGTTCGGGCCACGATCCCGGCATCAGAACGGCGTGGCTGGTCGCGAAAAGCGCGTCGCGATCCGTGCCGGAAAGCTCGCCGAGGAACTCGACGTCGCGGCCCGCCGCCTTGAGCGCGGGCTGGAAGACGTTCTCGTCGAAGTCCTGCTCCTTGGGTGTCGGCCCGACCTTCGCCGCGATCTTCAGCGGGCGGCCGGCCAGCTCGGCGATCTCGATCGCCTCAACGATGCCCTTCTCGGGCGTGACCCGGCCGACGAACACGAGTGCTTCGGACCGGCGCCGCTCGAACGGCGAGGCGTCGAGGGTCAGCCCGTTGTGGACGATCGTCCACGGGACGTCGGGGTGGGCCGACGCCTGCGACTCGCTGATCGCGACCATGCCGGCCGGCCGATTCCCCAATAGCGCCCGCGACCAGGGCAGGTCGAGCCGGCCGTGAAACGTCGCGACGACCGGGCGCGTGGCGGCCCGCTGCAGGGCGAGCGAGTACCACTCGAGATGACTGTGGACGATGTCGAACTCGGTCTCGTGATCGAGCACCTGGAGCGTGGTCGCGAGCATGAAGCCGCTGATGTCGCCGCCGTGGCCGGCCGGCCTCAGCGCTGTCGGGACGGTCGGGATCAGGCGGCCCGGGACGACCGAATCGCCGGAGGCGAACGTCGTCACCTCGTGGCCGCGCCGGGTCAGCTCGGTCACGAGTTCGAAGACGACTCGCTCGGTTCCGCCATAGGCCTTGGGCGGGACGCGCTCCATCGGCGGGGTGGCCTGGGCGATGCGAAGTGGTCGGAGCACGGGATCATCCCTTCGGAGAAGAAGCGAGCCGCGGCGCGTCCGGGGACGGCGCCGCGGCTCGGGTTGTGCCAGTGCAAACCTGCGACCTAGGAGCGGGTCTCCTCGACCGTGGTCGTGTGCTCGCCCTTGGCCTCTTCCTCGGCCTTGTCGCCCGCTCCGGCGCCACCGGCCGCGCCGACCGCGCCACCGACGACGGCACCTGGAGGTCCGGCGATGACGCCGCCGACCACGGCGCCGGCAACGCCGCCGGCCAGACCGCCGGCGCCCGCGCCGGCCTCGTCGCGGCCTTCGGTCGCCTCACCGGCGAGAGCGCCGCCGACGGCACCGATCGCGCCGCCGACCAGGGCGCCCGGAGGACCACCGACCGCCATGCCGATGCCGGCCCCGGCGAGCGCGCCGCCGCCGGCCCCGATGGCCTCGTTGCCGTGCTCGTGGGTGTCCTTGCGCTCGACGACCGTCTCGGTCTTTGTGTCGACGTCCGGATCGTTCGGACGGTTCGGATCGTTGCTGTAGTCGGTCATGATTCGCTCTCCCTAGTGACTGGCTCCGGGCCGACGGGGGGCGTCGACCCAGCGTGAACGTGATCGACGGTAGGCAGCCCGCCGCCGCGCGGGTGCATCGCCGGAGCGGGTCGGCATATCAGTCGCATCACGGCCGCGCCGCGGCTTCGTCCCGGCCTTTCGCCGCGGTTCGGCGCGACGATCGCCGGGTGCCGGTCATGGGAAGATGCCCCGATGTCAGTGGCCCGAGTTGCACGTCCCGACCCGATCGCCGTCGGCCTTGCGATCGTAATCGCCGGCTCCCTGCTCGTTGCGATCGGGGCCGACCCGGTCGCCGGCGTGACCGGGAGTCGGAGCCCGTTCACCGACGAGGCGTGGAACGTGATGAACGCCCGGAACCTGCAGCTCCTCGGGGCCTGGTCGACCGACCAGTTCAACCTCCACCTCGTCAACGGACCCTGGAACCTGCTCGCGGCCGCATTGTTCCGGATCCTTGGTGTCGGCCTCGCGCAGGCCCGGCTCCTCTCGGTCCTCGCGGTCGGGCTGACCGTCCTGGCTCTCGGGCTGGGCCTGCGCCGGTCGCTCGGCCGCTGGCCGGCGCTGCTGGCGGCTGCGGGATTCGGCGCGTGCGGGCTCGTCCTCTACTACGGCCGGCTGGCCTACCCCGAGAACCTCGTGATGCTCGGGATGACGATCGCCGCGCTGACGCTGGCGCGGCTGCCGGATCACCCACTCGCGAACGGCAGCTCGGCGGCGTGGCGCTGGGGGCTCCTCGCCGGGCTCGTCCTCGGCCTGACGATCGCGACCAAGGCCAACGCCGTCTTCGGGACCGTCGGCGCGATGCTCGGGCTGGCGCTCCTCGGCACTCGTGGCTCGATCGACGTGCGGCGCTGGCTGGGCGGCGCCGTCGCGGGTCTGGCGGCGATCCTCCTGTGCTGGATCGTGCTCGTCTACCTTCCGGCGCGAGACGCAGTCGCCGTCGATCTCGCGATCTGGCCACACCAGGCCGCGCCCCGCTCGATCGTCGACCTCACGGTCCGGATCGGGACCTATCCGTTCCGGAGCGACGGCGCGTTGCCCGGACTCCTCCCGCTCGGAGTCGGGGCCGCGGCCGGGATCGTGACCCTCGTGGTCGACTGGCGCCGGATGCCGCCGGAGCGGCGCCGGGTCGCGGTCGCCGCGGCCGGCTGGCTTCTCGTCCAGGTCGGGGTCGTCGTGGTCGCCAGCTACCGACCGAACCGGTACCTCCTGCCCGCCTTGCCGGCCGCTGCCATCCTGCTCGGGGTCGCAGCGAGCGCCGTCGCAGACCGGATGGCGCAGCGGGCGGGACCGCAGCGCTCGATCCCTGACTGGGGCTTCGCGGTCGCCGTCGTCGGCCTGCTCGTCGCGCCGGGACTCGTTGCGGGCATCGGCTGGACGCTGCGGGCTGGCCACCGCCTGGGGCCGATGCAGCAGGCGGTCGCGTCGATCGTGCCGGCCGGCGCCACGGTCTGGGGCGGCTATGCGCCACTGGTCGCGATGACCGACCCCGTGAGGACGGTCGTGCCCTGGCCGCAAGCGCGCGCCAATCTCGACCGTCCCGACCCGGTTCAATCCAGCCGTTGGGTCGTGACCGGAGACCACGAGCCGGTCTGGGCCGCCGCGGCGGTCGGCGGGGCGAGCGCGGCGACGCGGATCGAACGAGCGTGCCTCGACTGGGGTGGCGTCAATGTGTGCCTCGTCGAGCTGGGGCCGGGACCCTAGTGAGCGCCCCGACTCGCGTCCGCCTCCGGCCGGCCGCCGCTTCCGGCCGGTCGCTCGCCGGGTACGGCAGGCGGTCTACAACGCCGCTGGATCGAGCTTTTTCGGGTCCACGCCAAGGGCGTCGATCGCCTTCGCTGCCTTCACCACAGGCATCGCACCGCACCGGGCGAGCTCGCTGATCGCGGCCGCGGCGATGTGCGGCGGGTCGATCTCGAACAGGGTCCGGAGCGCCTCGCGCGTGTCGCTCCGTCCGAAGCCGTCGGTTCCGAGCGAGACGTAGTACGGCGGCAGCCACCGCGACACCATGTCGGGGAGCGCCTTCATCCAGTCCGTCGCGGCCACGATGGGCCCGCCGTCAGGCCCGAGCACGGTCGCGACGTACGGCACGCGGGCCGCTTCGCGGGGATTGAGCCGGCTCCAGCGCTCCGCCTCGAGAGCGTCGCGTCGGAGGAGTGGGAACGACGGCGCCGAGTAGATCTCCGCGGCGATCCCGGCCTGCTCGGCCAGGAGATCGCGTGCCGCGATCACCTGCTGGAGGATCGCGCCCGACCCGACCAGCCGGGCCCGGTGCGCCTTCGGCCCGAGGTCAGGCGCCTCGGCGAAGCGGTAGATCCCGCGGATGATTCCTTCGTCGATGCCCTCGGCCTTCTTCGGCTGAGCGTAGTTCTCGTTGTAGATGCTGATGTAGTAGAAGACGTCCTCGCCGCGGTGGTACATCCGCTCGATCCCGTCACGGACGACCGCGGCCAGCTCGTAGGCGAAGGCCGGGTCGTAGGCGCGGACGTTCGGAACCGTCTGGGCCAGGATGTGGGAGTGGCCGTCGTCATGCTGGAGGCCCTCGCCGGTGAGGGTCGTCCGACCGGCGGTCGCGCCCATCATGAAGCCGCGTCCGCGGGCATCGGCCAGGGCCCAGATCTGGTCGCCGGTCCGCTGGAAGCCGAACATCGAGTAGAAGATGTAGAACGGGATGACCGGGAAGCCGTGGCTCGCGTACGAGGTGGCGGCCGCCTGGAGGGACGCCATCGAGCCCGCCTCGGTGATCCCCTCCTCGAGGACCTGGCCGTCCTTGGCCTCGCGATATGACAGGACGAGTTCCGAGTCGACGGGGTCGTAGCGTTGCCCGAGCTGGGCGTAGATCCCGACCTCCTTGAAGAGCGGGTCCATCCCGAAGGTCCGCGCCTCGTCGGGGATGATCGGGACGATCCGCGCGCCGAGCTCCTTGTCGCGGATCAGGTTCCGCAGCAGCCGGCTGAAGACCATCGTCGTCGAGACCGCCGTGTCGGAGCCCGCGGCGAACTCCTGGTCGATCGTCGCCGCCGGCTTCGGCAGCGGGACCGGCTTGACCATCCGCTTCGGGAGCGAGCCGCCGAGCGCCCGCCGCCGCTCGCGGAGGTACTGGACCTCCTCGGAGTCGGGCCCCGGGTGGTAGTACGGGGCGTCCTTGAGCTTCGCGTCCGGGATCGGGAGCTCGAGCCGATCGCGGAAGATCCGGAGCTCCGCCTCGGACAGCTTCTTCGCCTGGTGGGTGATGTTGCGGGCCTCGACCCCAGCCCCGAGGGTCCAGCCCTTCACGGTGTGGGCGAGGATGACGGTCGGCGCGCCGGTGGTTTCGGTCGCGGCCTTGTAGGCGGCGTACACCTTGCGGTAGTCATGGCCGCCGCGGCGGAGCTTGGCGAGGTCGTCGTCCGACAGGTGCTCGACGAGCTTGCGCAGGCGCGGATCCGGACCGAAGAAATGGTCCCGGATGTAGGCCCCGCCGGCCACCGAGTATTTCTGGAACTCGCCGTCGACGGTGTTGTTCATCTTCTCGACGAGGGCGCCGCTGACGTCGCGAGCGAGGAGCTCGTCCCATTCGCGCGCCCACACGACCTTGATCACGTTCCAGCCCGAGCCCCGGAACACGGCCTCGAGCTCCTGGATGATCTTGCCGTTGCCGCGGACGGGGCCGTCGAGCCGCTGGAGGTTGCAGTTGACGACGAAGGTCAAGTTGTCGAGGCCCTCGCGGGACGCGACGTGGAGCGCCCCGAGCGACTCCGGCTCGTCCGTCTCGCCGTCGCCGAGGAACGCCCAGACGCGCGAGCCGCTCGTGTCGAGCAGGCCCCGGTTGTGGAGGTAGCGGTTATAGCGGGCCTGGTAGATCGCGCTGATCGGGCCCAGGCCCATCGAGACGGTCGGGAACTCCCAGAAGTCCGGCATCAGCCGCGGGTGGGGATACGAGGAAAGCCCTTGACCGGGCACCGTCTCGCGCCGGAAGTGGTCGAGCTGGTCCTCGCTCATGCGACCCTCGAGGAACGCCCGGGCGTACATCCCGGGCGCGGCGTGGCCCTGATAGAAGATCTGGTCGCCGGCCGCGTCGCCGTCCTTGCCCTTGAAGAAGTGGTTGAACCCGACCTCGTAGAGCGACGCCGCCGAGGCGTAGGTCGCGAGGTGGCCGCCGATCCCGGTGAAGCGGTTGTTCGCCCGCAGGACCATCGCGACCGCGTTCCACCGGACGATCCGCCGGATCCGGTGCTCGATCTCCTCGTCGCCTGGGAAGAACGGCTCCTGCTCGGGGCTGATCGTGTTGATGTAGCGGGTCTGGGTCAGCGGCGGCAGCCCGACGTGGAGCTGGCGCGCCCGCTTGAGCAGCTTGTACACGAGGAAGCGGGCACGGCTCTCGCCCTCCTGCTCGACCAGCTGGTCGAAGGAGTCGAGCCACTCCTGGGTCTCGGCCGAGTCGATGTCCGGGAGCTGGTGCTTGAATTCGTCGAAGGTCATCGCTGCCTCGCGGGATTGCGGGTGACGGGTCGGATCGGGTCGTCGGTTCAGGTCGGCTCGAGGCGGAGCGTGGTCTCGAGGAAGGTCGTCGCCATGGACTTCGTCGCCGAGTCCTTCGGGTACTTCGCCCACATCGCCGCCGAGACGCGCTCGATCGAATCGGGATCGGTCGCCGGGATCGCGGTCGCCGCGAGGCGCTGCCCGTCGACGTGGATCGCGACCGCGGGGTTCGCGAGCGCCTCGACGTACCAGCGCGCGCTCGGTCCCTTGTAGGAGCGGATGAAGGTCTCGTCACCGTCGACGACGACCCAGATGACCGTTCGATGGACCGGCCCGTCCGGGGCCTGGGTCTCGATCTCGACCTCTTCGGCGACGGCCAGCCGCTGGAGGTCCTCGTGGGCAAAGCTCATCGCGGCCAGCGTAGCCGATCGGTCCTCAGGTGGCGCGGATCGACGATCACCGGTCGGTCGCCGGCCGGGCTCCGGTCCGAATTGATATGCCCATGAAACGGTTCTGCAATGTCCAAGTCGACCGGCCGGAACGGCTGTGCGACCACAGTCCTCCCCGACAGGTCGGCTGGACGACACGGCGGCGCGGCCGCCAACGGCAGCCCACGAATCCCTTCGACGTTGGAGGCCGACTTCGCCGGGCCCGACCACCGGGACTACCCGGCGACCCACCAGACCGTCACCATCAGGCATCACGATCGGCAAGAGAGGTGTTGTGTGGGAACCCAGCCCCTGGTCCTCGTCGCTGACGACGAGCCTCGGATCACCAAGCTCGTCTCCATCGCGCTGAGCGAGGAGGGCTTCCGGGTCGTCACCGCAACAGGCGGCGAGGACGCCCTCGCCAAGGCCGAGGAGATCCGGCCCGACATCGTCCTCCTCGACATCGTGATGCCCGACCTCGACGGCATCGAGGTGATGCGCCAGCTCCGCGAGCAGCGTCCGGTCCCGGTCATCCTCCTCACCGCCAAGGGAGCGACGGCCGACAAGGCCAAGGGCCTCGACCTCGGCGCGGACGACTACATCGCCAAGCCCTTCCACCCCGACGAGCTCGCGGCGCGGGTCCGTGCCGTGATCCGTCGATCCACCGGTGTGGAGCCCGGGGCGGGGGTCGTCGCGTTCGACGACGTCGAGATCGACCTCGAGCGGCGGATGGTCCGACGGAGCGGCGAGCTGGTCCAGCTCTCGCGCACCGAGTGGCTGCTCCTCCAGCACCTTGCCACCCACCCCGGCAAGGTCGTCCTCCACACCGAGCTCTTGACCAAGGTCTGGGGCCCTGAGTACCGCGACGATCTCCAGTACCTCCGGGTCTGGATCAGCCGGGTCCGGCGCAAGCTCGGCGCGAAGCCCGGAGAGCCCGGCCGGATCCGAACCTTCCAGGGGATCGGCTACCTCCTCGACGTCGAGGGCAACGCCGGCGGCGGGCCCGAGGAAGCGGCCGACGATGTGGCCGACATCGCCGACGACGCGGTCGAGACGAATGGCAAGGAGACCGCGCCGGTCGACTGACCGCCACGCACTTCGCACGACCGACGCCGCCCGTCTCGCGACGGGCGTCGTATCCCGTCCGGCCACAACCGACACGGCGCTGCAAGGTCCATGGCCGGCCGGTCGGTCGAGCCGTGATGGCCACAGACCCACGCTTGGGGCCAAGCCGCTTCGGCGGCATCCCGATGGGAGGCATCACGCCATGACCTACGAAGAGCGCGTCGTGCGCGAGGACGACCCCGGGGTCGTCGCAACGCCGACCTCCACGGGCGGGTCGAGCGTCGTCGAGCGCCGGGTGACCCGCACCCCGAGCGGTGGAGAGATGGCCGGACGGGTGGTCGTCCTGCTGTTCGGGATCGTCCAGGTGTTCATCATCCTGCGGATCGTCCTGCTGCTGCTCGACGCCCGCGAAGGCAACGGCATCGTGTCGTTCATCCTCAACACGAGCCAGGTCTTCGTCGCGCCGTTCAACGGCATGCTCAACCTCGACAACCTGGCCAAGGGCGGTTCGGTCCTCGACATTGCGGCGATCCTCGCACTGGTCGGCTGGACCGTGCTCGAGGCCATCATCCTGGCCGCGGTCGGCGTGTTCCGACGCGAGCCGACCGCCTGACCGACCCTGCCGCCTGACCGCGGCCACCAGCAACGGCGACCGGACCAGCACCATCGTCTCCTGCTCCGACGACGGCGCCCACTTGGGCGCCGTCGTCGTTTGCTAGCGTAGGCTGATGCAGCGATACGACCGACGAACGGCCCTGGTCGTCGTCGACCTCCAGAACGACTTTGCCGATCCGGAAGGCGCCCTCGCCGTCCATGGCGGCGCGAACCTCGTGCCGATCGTCAACGGCGAGATCGAGATGGCGCGCGCGGCCGAGGCGACGATCGTGTTCACCCAGGATTGGCATCCCGAGTCCACGCCGCATTTCGCGAAAGACGGCGGACCGTGGCCGATCCATTGTGTCGCGGACACGTGGGGAGCCAAGCTCCATCCCGGCGTCGACGCGGAGGCCGCCACCTCCGCTCCGCGCGTCCGCAAGGGGGCCAATGGCGAGGACGGCTATTCCGGCTTCACGATGCGCGACCCCGTCACCGGCGCGACGACCCCGACCGAGCTCGAGGCCCTCCTGCGCGCGGCGCGGATCGAGCGCGTCGTCGTGTGCGGGCTGGCCACCGACTACTGCGTCAAGGCGACGGCGCTCGATGCGGCCCGGCTCGGGTTCGAGACTGCGGTTCTCCTCGACGGGATGCGTCCGGTCGAGCTGGCCGCCGGCGACGAGCAACGGGCGATCGACGAGATGTCCGCGGCCGGCGTCCACTCGTGGTCGACGCGGATGCGCTGAGCGCAAGTGCGCCCGGCCCGACCGCCCTTCCGATGCAGATCCACCTCGTCGACGCGACCTACGAGCTCTTCCGCGCCCACTACGCGCCGCGGCCGCCGGTCCACGGCCGCGACGGCGTCGTCCTGTCGGGCGTGTCGGGCCTGTGCGACCAGCTCCTGTACCTGCTCCGCGTGGAGGGCGCGACCCATGTCGGCGCGGCCACGGACCGGGTCATCGAGTCGTTCCGGAACGACTTGTATCCGGGCTACAAGTCGTCGGCCGGAATGGACCCTGAGCTGCTCGCCCAGTTCCCGATTGCCGAGGCGGCGATCGAGGCGCTCGGGGTGGTCCTCTGGCCGATGGTCGAGTTCGAGGCCGACGACGCGATCGGCGCGGCGGCCGCGCGCTTCGGCGCCGAGCCCGCAAGCGAGGTCGAGCGGATCCTGATCTGCACCCCCGACAAGGACATGGCGCAGTGCGTCGTGGACGACCGGATCGTCCTCCGCGACCGGCGCCGCGGCATCACGTACGACCGCGACGGCGTGCTCGAGAAGTGGGGCGTCGAGCCGGCCTCGATCCCGGACTGGCTGGCGCTCGTGGGCGACTCGTCCGACGGCTTTCCGGGCCTGCCCGGCTGGGGCGCGAAGTCGGCCGCCGCCGTGCTCCGGCGCTACGGCTCGATCGACACGATCCCGGCGAAGGCCAGCGAATGGGACGTCAAGGGCGTCGGTGGCGCGGTCCGGCTCGCGACGGTCCTGACGGAGCACCACGAGGAGGCGCTCCTCTACCGCACTCTCGCCCGGCTCCGGCTCGACGCACCCCTCCCCCAGCGGACGGCGGCGGAGCTCGAATGGCGCGGTGCGCCGCGCGAGCGCTGGCAGGCGTTCTGCGACGAGTGGGGCCTGACCCGGCTGCGCGACCGGCCCCACGCCTGGGCCTGAGGGCTACGCCGCCTGCGGTCTGCGCGCCACGCGCACGACCGGATCGTTGGGCCCGGCTCCTAGCGGGCGTTGGCGAGCGCGAGCAGGCGCGCGTGGAACGCCGGGGGCGCGGCGACCGACCCCATCGAGCGGGTGACCTTCGTCGCGTCGTACCACGGGCCGCCATCGAACGCGGTGACGAGCGCGCCGGCCCGCTCGGCGATCAACCCGGCTGCAGCCACGTCCCACGTCGAGAGGCTCGTCTCCTGGACGAACGCATCGAAGCGGCCGTTCGCGACGTAGGCGAGGGCCAGGGCCGCGGATCCCATCGAGCGCCCTACCCGGATCTCGCGCTGGATCGCCCGCGCCCGGCTGCTCACGGACCGGCCCGACAGCGACAGCGAGATCACAGCATCGGTCAACTTGGCCTTGGTGGACATGCCGATCGGCCGTCCGTTGAGCGTCGCCGGCCCGTCGACGGCCGCCGCGAACAGCTCGCTCCGGGTCGGGTCGAGGACCGCGCCGGCGGTCGGCCGGCCGTCGACGACGAACCCGATCGACACGCAGAACAGGGGCAGCCCGTTGGCATAGTTGACGGTGCCGTCGAGCGGATCGATCACCCACGTCCGGCCGTTCACGGCGTGGGCGGCGGCCGCGGAGTGGGCCCCGGATTCCTCGGCCAGGATCGCGTCGGCCGGAAAGCGCTCGCGGATCGCCGCGATCACGAGCTCCTCGGACAGGTGGTCGGCCTCGGTCACGACGTCAGTGGCGCTCTTGTGGTCGATCCGCTCGAGGCGTTCGTAGCGGTCCATGAGGATCGCCCCGGCCGCGAGCACGGTGTCGGCCGCGAAGGCCAGCTCGGCAACCCACGCGGAGGGCGCCGCCCTGGTCGTCGAGTCGACGAGGCCGGTCACGGCCGGCCGCAGGTGATCGAGAGCATCCGATCGACGCTGCCGAAGGGCACCTCCTGCTCGAAGGTCGCGGTCGCGCCGGGCTGGATCCGCGGCGTGTAGATCACCGCCGAGGACACGAGTGCCGTGTCGTTCGGATCGCTCAAGCGGCAGGTGGCGCTGCCGGTCGAGCGGCCGTCGTTGCGAACCTCGATCGTCGCGACGAGCCCGGTCCCGGTCTGTGCCGGCCGCATCGCGCTGACGCGGGCCACGAACGGCCCGATCCCCGCGGTAAGGAGGAGGGCGCCGAAGGCCAGGCCGATCACCGCCAGGGCCACGGCGATGAACACCGTGCCGTGGACCTGCGAGCTGGCGCTGTCCTTGAGTCCGAGCGGGTTGCAGCGCTCGCACAGCCCGACGTCGAGCGCGACCGGCGATCCGCAACGGGCGCAGGGATGGGTCTGGGTGGGCCGGAGGGGCGTGGCGGGCGCGGTCATGGCACGTTCGATGGTGCCATGGATCGGTGGTCGGCTCCGCGGGCCCGAGATTCGCCCCCGCCTTGGCGGTACGTTCCGCACGGATTTCCCGCCTGAGTGAACAGAAACGCCGAATTCGCGAGCCTGGTCGAAAGGATGCTGCGCGAGGATCCGTGCGTGAGGCGCCGAAGACCAGGGACGAGTGTGAGCGCATCGCCACTCACCATCTTGCAAGGCTCGTTGGCGGGATTCCTGTTCGCTGTGACGGGAATCTCGTCATCGAGATCGAGACGAGCTACCAGCGGGCCACGGCCTCGACGAGTGCGTCGACGTCGGCGGTCGTTCGGGCGAGGACGATCGCGCCGTCGGCGCCGATTTCGCGCCAGCGCTCCCATGCCGCGCGCGGCTCGCGAATCCACTCGGACTCGGCGAGCTTCGAATCGCCGAGCCAGTCGCCCTGGAACCCGACGAGAACGCGCTGGTCCTCGCGCCGTCGGCCGGCGGCGGCCAGCGCCTCGAGGTAGAGCGGCAGGTTCTGCTCGAAGTTGTCGTCGAAAGTCGACCAGCCGTCACCGATGCGTCCGGCGAGGCGTGCGCCGGCAGCCGTCTCGCCACCGATGATGATGGGCGGGGCTGGCTCCGGGACCGGAAACGCGACGGCGTCCGTCAGCGGGTAGAACGGCGACGGCCGGGTCACCGGGCCGCCCGACCAGAGGGCCCGGAGGACCGCGATCGCCTCTTCGAGCCGAGCCGACCGCTCGGTGGCCTCCGGGAACTCCATGCCGTACGCGGCGTGCTCCTTCGGCGCGCCGCCGATCCCGATCCCGAGCACGAGGCGTCCGCCGCTCGCGATCTGGAGCGTGGACGCCATCCGGGCGAGGAGCGCCGGGTGGCGGTTGATGACGTTGGCGACGAAGGGGCCGACGGTCACGCGAGTGGTGACGGCGGCCGCCATCGAGATGATCGTCCAGGCCTCGACCACCGGCACCCTCAGGTCGCCGCGGCCCATGAAGTGGTCCCATGACCAGACGCCCGCATAGCCGGCCGCATCGAGACGCCGGGCGCTCTCGAGCCACCAGCCGGGCTCAGCCCGGATCGAGCGGATCGTGACCCCGATCGGGAGCGGCTCGCCCACGCCGCCTACAGCCCCGTCTCGAACAGGCGGATGTCCTCGGGCGAGGTCGCGTGGCCGTCGCCGCGGGTGTGCTCGAGGGCGGCCCGCGCGCCGAGCGCCTCGAGGTCGGCCGGGAACCGCCCGATCATGTCGAGGACCACCTGCTGGATCCGCTCGGCGTTCTGCGAGAACACCTCGAGGACCGATCGCGCGTCGACCGCCTCGGTCCCCTCGAGGACGCCGGCGTCGTAGTCGGTGATCAGGGCGATGTTGACGACCGCCATCCCCACCTCGCGGCAGAGATACGCCTCCGGGTACTGGGTCATCGAGATGACCTCCCAGCCGGCGTCGCTGAACCACTTCGACTCGGACTTGGTCGAGAAGCGCGGGCCGTTGATGATCACGATCGTGCCGCGCTCGTGGAATGAGATGCCATGCTCGCGAATCACGTCGGCGGCGATCCGCCGGAGGACCGGGTCGTAGATGTCGGCCGCCGAGAAGTGGGTGACGATCGGGCCGTCGAAGAAGGTGTCGGCGCGGCCGTTCGTGCGATCGACGAACTGGTCGCACAGGACGAAGTCGCCGGGCTTGACGTGGCGCTGGAGGGAGCCCGCCGCGCAGGGCGAGATCACCGCCTGGACGCCGAGCGAGCGCATCGCCCAGACGTTCGCGCGGTAGTTGATCCGATGCGGCGGGATGGTGTGACGCCGCCCGTGACGCGGCAGGAACGCCACCTTCCGATCGTGGACCGTGGCCAGGAAGAACGAGTCCGAGGGTGGGCCGTACGGCGTGTCGACCTTGATCTCGCGGACGTCGTCGAGGAGGGAGTAGAACCCCGATCCGCCGAAGACGCCGATCTCCGCCGTGTCCGCCACCACCGTCGCGTGCCTCCTCGTCGCTGCCGGCGGCACTCCTCTCCGATCGCGCGGAGCCGGCCGGGAATGGCGTCCGGGGAGCGGTCGCCAGGCTCGGCATTGTCGCATGGGTGATGTACGCCCAGCGGGCCACGGCTCGTCGGTGCGATCCCGCGCGGCTACGATGGGCCGGCCGCCAGAGGAGCGACCGATGACCGAGCCGACCGACGAGACTCAGCCGCACCCGATCGCGCTGCCGCCGGCTGCGACTCCGGATGTTTCGGCCGGGGCCCCCGGGCAGTCGGGACCCGTCCCGCCGGCGCCCGCCGCGCCGCCGCCTGCCGGTCCGTCCGCCGCAGCGCCGCCCGCAGGTGGGCAGAACGCCTCCGACCCTGGCTGGCGCGAGCCGCCGTGGTTCCCGCCGCGCGACCGCGATCGGCGCGATCGCGATCGGCGCGACCGCCGCCCGGGCCCGGTGGCGATCGTCGTCGGCCTCGCCCTGATCGCAATCGGCCTGTACTACTTCGTCGACCGGACGCTCGGCATTGCCCTGCCCCGGATCGAATGGGGCAGCCTCTGGCCGGTGGTCCTGATCGTGATCGGCGGCCTGATCCTGCTCCGGTCCTTCGAGCGCAGGGCATGAGCCCTCGTCCGTGACCGACCGCTCCGCCGTCGACGACGTCGCGGCCACCCTCGCCCTGGCCGACTGGCGGCGCGCGATCGGAAGCCTTTATGCCGACGTCCGTCGGATGGCCGCCGACGACCCCGCCGCAGCCCTTGCCCATTGGCGTGCTGTCCGCGAGCGCCTCTTCCGCGAGCATCCCCAGTCGCCCGTGCCTGCGGAGAGTCGGCCGACGTTCGCGGCCCACCATTTCACCCACGATCCGGAGCTGCGCTTCAGCGTCGAAGTCGAGCCGGTCAGTGAGGCTCCTCGCGCTACCACCGGCACCGCCGACAGCGGCCCGGCCGGCCTCGGACCGATCGATTTCGGGGCTGGGACCGCGACATCGGCGACGGCCCCATCGTCCGGCTCCGTCGAGTTGCCGGTCAGCGGCGGCGGGGTCATGGCCTTCCGCCGATTCGGAGCGGTGACGGTGCCGTTTCCCGCCGGGTCGCGGCGGCTCGAGCTGTACTGGATGGAGGGCTACGCCGGCGGTCTCTTCCTGCCGTTCCGCGACGCGACCAACGGGACCGAGACCTACGGCGCCGGCCGCTACCTCCTCGACGCCGCGAAGAGCGCCGACCTCGGCGGCGACTTCGCCGCCGGCACCCTCGTTCTCGACTTCAACTTCGCATTCCAGCCGTCCTGCGCCTTCGACCCCAAGTGGGCCTGCCCACTGGCGCCGCCGGCGAACCGCCTCGACCTCTTCGTTCACGCCGGCGAACGCCTCGCCTGACGGCGCCGCGCGGCGGCGGATCCTCCGTCGAAGGCCTGCCCTCGTCGACGGCGCCGGCAACCGCCGACCGGGACTTCCGTCCAATCCGGACCCCGGACCCTCGGTGGGTCCGGCCGCCCGGATTGGCGACGTACGATGGTCAGGACGTTCGAATTGGCGTGGACGCCCGCGCCCTCGAGACATCCACCCGGGGTAGCCGTGCGATTCCTCCGCGGAACGAAGGCCGACGATGGTGACGAGCGCCTGCTGTGGTCGCGCGACATCCGCTTTGCCCATCGCCTCCTCGACACCCTGCCGACGTGCCGCTCTTACGAGCTCGATTCGGGCATCGTCGTCATCGGGCCCACGAGCGACCTGACCGACGCTCGCGCCGCGGAGATCGCGGCCGCCGTTCGCTCCCCAGCCTACGGCCTGGTCACCCTCGACGCGACCCTGCTCGAGGGCGAGCGCCATCTCCTGGCCCTCTCGGCCGCCGTCCAGCAGTCGGGTCTCGCCGATCGGATCGGGATGGCCCCGTCGAGCCAGCTCATGCAGACCAAGATGCTCGACTACTTCTTCACCCTGCGGAACGTTCACGCGGTCGCCTACCAGCCGATCGTCGAGCTGACCACGGGCAGGCTGCATGAGTACGAGTGCCTGTTCCGGCCGCAGATGCCGGGGCTCCAGACGTCGATCAGCAACGTCGTCCAGGCCGCCATCGACACGGGCCGGACGATCGAGCTCGATGCCTTCATCGTGCGCGTCATCCTCGCCAAGGCGGGCACCCTCCAGGCGGAGCGGTCGGTGACGGGCCAGCCGCCCATCCATCTCGCGATCAACTTCACGCCGGCGAGCCTGCTCGACAGCCAGTTCGAGGCGGGAGCGCTCGCGGCGATGGTCAAGGCGGCCGGCCTCGAGCCGCGCCAGATCACCCTCGAGTGCACGGAGCAGCAGGCGGTCTCGGACGTCGGCCCGCTGATCAAGCAGGTCAAGGCGCTCCGCCGGCGCGGCTTCGGGTTCGCGATCGACGACGCAGGCGCGGGCTATGCCAGCTTCAGCCTGATCGCATCGCTCCGCCCGACCGTGATCAAGATCGATCGGGAGATCGTCTACGGGATCGCCCGCGACGACGCCAAGCAAGCCCTCGTCGAAGCGTTCGTCTCCTTCGGTGGCCGGATCGGCGCCCTCCTCCTCGCGGAGGGCATCGAGCGGCGCGCCGACCTCGCGATGCTGATCGCGCTCGGCGTCGACCTCGGCCAGGGCTATCTCCTCGGCAAGCCGGCCGCCGTCCCGGCCGAGCCGCGGGCGATGGACACGCTCCGCCTCGACGCCGCGCGGAGCGCGATCGGTCGCCGCGTCCGCGAGGTCAACCCGCGCACGCGCGGCCGTTCGATCCCGGCCGACCGCACCGCCTGACCGCCGACCGCGCGGATCTGACGCGCCCTTGCGGGCTTGCCGCGGCGACCTCGCGTACCATCGGGTCATGGAGCCTGCCCACCCCTCCCTGGCCGTTCCGACGACCCTCCCGGAGCCGATTCGGACCTTTCTCGCGGCGCCACGCCACGCGGTCCTCTCGACGATCGCCGGCGACGGCGCCCCCCACCAGGCGCCGATCTGGTACGACCTCGACGGCGACGCCATCCTGATCAACAGCCGCCGCGGACGCCACTGGCCGCGCAACCTGATGCGCGACGGCCGCCTGTCGCTCGCGGTCATCGACACGGCCGATCCTGAGCACTGGGTCGGCATCAAGGGCCGCGCCACGCTCCTCCGCGAGGGCGACGCGGCGGTCGCGGACATCGGTGCGATGGCCCGCCGCTACGGCGGCGATCCCGAGGCGTTCGCCGGCCAGGACCGGGTCACGTTCCGGGTCACCGTCGATTCCACCTTCGAGTACGGAGCCTGACCGAGATGGCCACCCCGAAGATCGGCTATGCCGCGATGCTCGAGCAGTTCGGGCCGCAGGAGGTCGTCGGCTACTCGGCCGACGCCGAGGCCCACGGGTTCGACGGCGTCATGGCCGCCGACCACTTCCAGCCGTGGGTCCCTCAGCAGGGCAACGCCTCGTTCGTCTGGAACGTGATGACCGCGATCGGCGAGCGGACCAAGGGCGACGTCGGGCCCGGCGTCACGTGCCCGTCGTTCCGGATGCACCCGGCGATCGTCGCCCAGGCCTCGGCCACGCTCGCCGCGATGTACCCGGGGCGCCACTGGCTCGGCATCGGCAGCGGCGAGGCCCTCAACGAGCACGTCGTCGCGGGCTACTGGCCCGAGACGCCCGAGCGGATCGCCCGGATGTTCGAGGCGATCGAGATCATCAAGAAACTCTTCGGCAGCCGCGACCGGGACGTCAAGCACGAGGGCAAGTACTTCAAGCTCGAGACGACCCGGCTCTGGACCATGCCCGTCGAGGCGCCACCGGTCTACATCGCGACCGCCGGCCCCGTCACCGCCAAGAAGACCGGCCAGTACGCCGAGGGCCTGATCACCGTGGGCGCGCCCGAGAGCAAGCTCGAGATGATCCGCCAGAAGTGCGAGGAGGGCTGCCGCGAAGCCGGCAAGGACCCCAACGCCTTCAAGTACATCCTTCAGCTCCACCTGTCGTGGGCGCCGACGGACGAGGAGGCGCTCGCCAACGCGATGACCGAATGGCCCAATGGCGGGATGAAGTTCCCCAAACAGGACATCCGAAGCCCGCACGACCTCGACCAGATGGCGAAGCTCGTCCGGGCCGAGGACTTCGAGGGCCGGATGCTGATCTCGTCGGATACCGAGCAGCATCGGGCCCAGATCCAGAAGTTCCTCGACCTCGGCTTCGACCAGATCTACCTCCACAACGTCGGCCGGAACCAGACCGAGTGGATCGAGACATTCGGCCGCGACGTCCTGCCGAGGCTGACGGCCTGACCGCGATGACGATGCGCTTCGGGGCCCAGCTCTGGTCCCAGCACTGCACGTGGCCGGAGTTCCGCGACGCCGCCCTGCGGGCCGAGGGCGCCGGCTGGGACTCGGTCTGGACGTGGGACCACCTCCTCGCGATCTTCGGGCCGTGGGAGCAGCCGATCTTCGAAGGCTGGGCGACCCTGTCCGCGGTGGCCGCGGTGTCGAGCCGCATCCGCCTCGGCCTGATGGTCGGCGCGAACACGTTCCGCAATCCCGGCCTCACCGCGAAGCTCGCCACGACGCTCGATCACGTCAGCAACGGCCGGGCCGTTCTCGGGATCGGCGGCGCCTGGTTCGAGCGCGAGCACGACGCCTTCGGGATCGCCGAGTGGGGCTCCGGGTTCGGCGAGCGGCTCGACCGGCTCGACGAGGCGGTGATGCTCCTGCGGCGTCTCCTCGACGGTGAGCGGTTCTCCCACGAGGGCCGGTTCTACACGTTCCACGACGCGCTCTGCGAGCCGCGCCCCGTCCAGGCGCACCTGCCGATCCTCGTCGGCGGATCCGGGCCGCGCAAGACGCTTCGGACGGTGGCCGAGCGGGCCGACGCCTGGAACACCACGGGAACGGTCGCGGAGGTCCGGGACAAGCTCGCGATCCTCGACGAGCACTGCGCGGCGGTCGGCCGCGACCGCTCCACCATCGAGCTGACGATCAGCTTTCCGATCACGATCCGCGACACCGTCGAAGCCGCGCGCCGCGCCGCCTCGGAACGGTTCACCGTCAACGGCGTCCAGGACGCCGGCGCCGGACTCCAGCTCGACGGTCCGCCGGCCGTGATCGCCGAGGCAATCGCGCCGTTCCGCGACCTCGGCTTCTCGACCGTGATCGTCCGGCTGCCGGCACCGTTCGACACCGGGACGCTCGACCGGATGAGCGAGGTCGGCGCGCTTCTCGATGCCTGACCCGCGGGTCGTCGAGCTCGCCGGCGGCGTCGGTGGCGCGAAGCTCGCGGAAGGCCTCCAGGCCGTTGTCGGAGATCGCCTGACCGTCGTCGTCAACACCGCCGACGACACCGAGCGCCATGGCCTGCTCGTCTGTCCCGACCACGACACCGTCCTGTACACCCTCGCCGGCCTCGAGAACCCGGAGCTCGGCTGGGGCCTCGCCGGCGACACCTGGGCGACGATGACCGCGCTTGAGCGGTACGGCGAGGAGGGCTGGTTCCGCCTCGGCGACCGCGACCTCGCGGCGCACATCGTCCGGACGGACCGACTCCGCCGCGGCGCCCGCCTGACCGACGTCCTGCGCAGCCTCCAGGAGTCGCTCGGGCTCGCCGCGACGATCCTGCCCATGGCCGACGAGCCGGTTCGGACCGAGGTCCGGACCGACGCCGGTTGGCTGCCGTTTCAGGACTACTTCGTCCGGCTGCGCCAGGCGCCCGAGGTCCTCGAGGTCCGGTTCGCCGGAATCGAGGACGCCCGCCCGACGGCCGAGGTCGGCGCGGCGATCGGCACCGCCGACATCGTCGTGATCGCCCCCTCGAACCCGATCGTGTCGGTCGGCCCGATCCTGGCGGTTCCGGGGATGACCGAGCTTCTCTCGGCGGCTCGCGCACACGGAACCCGCGTCGTGGCGGTCAGCGGCATCGTCGGCGGCAAGGCGCTCAAGGGTCCGGCCGACCGGATGCTCGCGAGCCTCGGCCGCGAGTCGACCGCGCTCGGCGTCGCCCGTGGGTACGCCGGCCTGATCGACGCCTTTGTCCTCGACAGGGTGGACGTGGCCCTCGTGCCCGACCTCGAGGCCCTCGGGATCCGTACGATCGCGACCGACTCGATCATGACCGACGACGGATCACGCGCCCGGCTCGCCCGCGAGGTGCTCGCCGCCGCCGGCTGAGGGCCGCCGGCTGAGGGCCCTCTGACCAGCCAGCGCCGCGGTCAGGCCGAGGCTCGACCGGCCGCTCGTCACATCCGCTTGAACCCCGCGGCCGGTTGCTCCTCCACACCGGGCGGTGGCTCTGGGAACCGGGCGTGGTGGCTCGTCACGAAGCTGTTAAACGCCCGCTGCGACCGCAGTCCCAGAAGGACGGCGGTCGCAAGGCCGACGAACACGGCGGCGCCACCGACGGCCGGTCCCGAGAACCCCACCCGGCTCAGCGCCGCGAAGGTGATCACGGCGGCGATCACGGCGTCCACGACGGCGATCATCCCCGGCATGGTCACGAAGAAATGGAAGATCGTGTAGCGGACGTCACCGGTCAGGCCGTAGCTCCGCCCGACTCCCATCGGATCGTCGGTGTAGCCCGAGATCAGGCGCTCGGCAACCGCCGGCACCATCGTCACGTAGGCGTGCCGGATCCGGTTCATCGCCGCCATCCAGAGGGCTTCCTCGCGGTTCGCGTCATCGAGCCGGAAGAACGTCGCGATCCCGGCGAACAGCGTCACAGGCAGCAGGATCAGGGCGAAGTCGGCCGGGTCGCCGCCGGTCGCGCCCATCAGGCTCAGCGCGACGACCGACGCCGACAGGAGCGAGATGAACAGCCCGGCCCGCGCGAACGACTCGTTCCAGATCAGCGACCGCGTCGCGAGCAGGCTCCAATGCTCGGTCGACAGGATCTGGAGGGCGCGGGGATCGTCGAGGCCGGTCCCCGTCTGGCCGCCGGCAGGGGACGGCGGCGGCGGCACGGAGCCATGCTCGGCGGGAACGGTCGGCCGGTCGTGCATCGCTCGTGCTCCTGATCGACCCGGATCGGGGATGGATGTCGCGTTGACAGCGTATCGCTCGTCGAGCACGATGCGCGCCATGCATCGCGTCGGCGTCGTCCATGCAACTTGTGGCCAGCAGCAGCCCTCGCCGAGGGACGGCCTGGCCTGACGACGCGCGCCGATCGGCGCCATCGCCCAAGCCACCGCCCTCGGTCCGGCCGGGGGCCTTTTCATGTCAACTCAACGCCGCGCACGCACAAGTCCCCGAGCCGCCGCTGGCCCAAGCCACGGAGTCACCACTCATGGATCCCGCATTCCTCGCCCGCGGCCTCGTCGTCGGCTTCACGGTCGCCGCGGCCGTCGGGCCGATCAGCCTCCTGACGATCCGCCGGACGATTCTTCACGGCCGCGGCTATGGCTTGATGTCCGGGCTCGGCGTGGCCACCGCCGACGCGTCCTATGCCGCGATCGCGGCGTTCGGACTCGCTGCCGTCACGTCCGTCCTGGTCGGCTTCCAGGCCATCCTGGCACTCATCGGCGGCGTGGTCCTGATCGGGCTCGCGATCCGCACGATGCGGACCCGGGCAACGGTGCGACCCGCCGAGACGACCGACCGGCCCGGCCTTCCGGGCGCCTACTTCTCGATCTTCGGGCTGACGATGACGAACCCGATGACGATCTTGTCGTTCGCCGGTATCTTCGCCGGGCTGGGCCTCTCGGGCCACGGTGGAGTCGAGGCTGCGCTCCTGACCCTGGGCGTCTTCCTCGGCTCGAGCCTGTGGTGGGTGGGGCTCACGGCGATTGTCGCGCGACTGCGGTCGCGGGTCACGCCTGCGGCGCTCACGTGGGTCAACCGGCTGTCGGGCCTCGTCCTGCTCGGCTTCGGGGTCGTCGCGATCGTCTATGCCCTCGGCATCGACCGCTGGATCCAGGTCGCGCTCGGGGCGCGGTTGTGACGCCGCGCCGGCCCGGCCGGGGGTTCTCGCCTAGCATTCGCCGATGACCACGCCCATTGTCTTCGCGATCGTCCCCGTCGGCTCGCTCGACGGGGCGAAGTCCCGCCTCGGGGCCGTCCTCGATGCCGAAGAGCGACTCGAGCTCTCGATCGGGCTCGCCCGGCGAACCATCGCCGCCGCGGTCGCGGCGACCCGGATCGCCGACGTTCTCGTGATCACCCCGGACGACGCCGTGCGGGCTCTCGCCTCCGAGCTCGGCGCCCGCGCGATCCTTCAGCGCGACAGCGGGCTGAACCACGGCATCGACGCAGGTCGGGCGGAGGCGGTCGCGGCCGGCGCGACGGCCATCTTGATCCTCCCGATCGACCTCCCGGACATCACCCCCGCCGCGATCGACGCGGTGGTGGCCGCGACGGACGATCCGCAACGACCGTTCGTCGCACTGGTCCGCGACCGACACGGCCGCGGCACCAACGCCCTCCTGCTCGCCCCGCCCGATGCGATCGAGACGTGCTTTGGTGGCGACAGCGCGATCGCCCACGCCGCGGCCGCCCGCGATCGCGGCGCTCGGTTCGTCGAGCTCGGCGGGCCGCTGACGCTCGATCTCGACACCGCCGACGACCTCCTCCTCGCCGAAGCCAGCCTCCGGACGCTCGACGACGCCGCGCATGTCGGCGAGCCGGTCGATGTCGGCTGACGACGTCGAAACGCAGCGGGCGGCAGGCGCCGCGAACCCGATGGCCGCGGCGGCCGGCGGCGGACGGGTAGAGGCGATCGCCCTCGTCGGGATCCCGGAGATCGAAGCGGGCGACGACCTCGCCGGACGGATCGGCGATGCGATCGAGCGGACGCAGGGCATCCTGCCCCTTCGCCCGGACGACGTCCTCGTCGTGACCCAGAAGATCGTGTCGAAGGCGGAGGGCGCGGTTGTCGACCTCGACGCGATCGAGCCGCGCCCGGAGGCCAGCGCCTTCGCCGAGCGCTGGGACCGCGACCCACGCCAGATCGAGGTCGTTCTGCGCGAGGCCCGCCGGGTCGTCCGGATGGACCACGGCGTCCTGATCACCGAAACCGAGCACGGCTTCGTCTGCGCCAACGGCGGGATCGACGCGTCGAATGTCGGACCCGGCAGCGGCCACATCGTGACGCTCCTGCCCCACGACCCCGACGCTTCGGCGTGCGGGATCCGCGAGGCCATCCGCGAGCGGTTCGGAGTCGACGTCCCCGTGATCGTCTCGGACTCGTTCGGGCGGCCATGGCGCTGGGGCATCACCGACGTCGCGATCGGCGTGTCCGGGCTCGTCCCGATCGAGGACCTGCGCGGCACCCCCGACGCGGACGGCCGGGTGATGAAGTCGACGATCCGGGCGTCGGGCGACGAGATCGCCTCGGCCGCGGAGCTCGCCCTGGGCAAGGTCGCGGGGCGGCCGGTCGCGCTCGTTCGTGGTGCACAGCCCCTGCTCGGTGAGGGCTCGATCCGGGACGCCCTCATGCCGCGCGAGTTTGACCTGTTCACCTGACTCGTCCGGCCGCCACACCGAGGCACGGCCTGCCCGGGAGCGCGCGCGGTTGCGGCGGCCCGCGCAGCGCGACTGCAAGGCGGACGTGACCGTCTCGCGCGACGCGATCACGCCGGATCGGGTACACCTCGCAGATGACCACCAACCGGCCGGCGGACGGCGCCGACACGGCAACGAGCGAGGCGGCCATGGAGTCCTCGGCCAACGAGTCGGTCGCCACGGTGACGATCCGGCCCCCCTCGTGGCTCGACCGAGCCCTCGACCTCGCGATCGTCGCCACCAAGGCAGCCACGATCGCCTGTGCCATCGACGGCTTCGTCAACGCCGACTCGCCGCGCCTCCGCGGCAAGGCGATCCGGCCGCGGGCAATCGGCTACACCCTGGGCCTCGTTCTCGTGCCGGCGATCTGGCGGCTCATGCCCGATCGCGGGCGCTACCCCCGCGGGCTCGACCTCGCCGTCAGCCTGCCGCTCTTCATTGATGCCAGCGGCAACGCGCTGGGGCTGTACGAGACCGCCCATCTCGATGACGTCGTCCACTTCCTCAACGCGGCGATCATCAGCGGCGTGTCCGGGGCCCTCTACGCCGAGGCCTCTGATGTCCCCTGGCAGGCGGCCGTTGCCGGAGCGGGAACCGCGATCGCCGGCGAGACCCTCTGGGAGATCGCGGAGTGGACGGCGATGAAGGCCGGCGCCGACGGGATGAACCTGACCTACGACGACACGATCGCGGACCTCGCCGAGTCAGCCGCCGGCGCGATCCTCGGCGGGATCGTCATCTGGCTCCGGATGCCGCGTGACAAGGCCGAGCGACGGGGCGGCTGGCGCCACGCGGTCTCGGGCTGGCGCCGGGCCAGCGAGCCGATGGCGATCGTCGGCGGCCCGGGCACGGTGGCGGAGCAGGCGATCCCGGACGTGCGGTGACTGGCCTCGGGCCATCGTTCGACGTCCAGTTCGTGGGCCACGCGACCGTGCTCCTCGACCTGCCGGGCATCCGGATCCTGACCGACCCCTTCCTGCGCGATCGTCTCGGGCCGCTCCGTCGCCACGGCCCGGTTCCCGAGCCCGACGCCATGGGCCCGGTCGGATTCGTGCTCGTATCGCACGCCCATCCCGACCATTTCGATCGCCGCTCGCTTCAGGCGGTCGGCGGCGATCCGCTCGTCGTCGTCCCGCGCGGTCTCGGCGGCGCGGTCCGCCGAGCCGGGCTGCGGTCAAGGGAGGTCGTGGTCGGGGAATCGATCTCGATCGCCACCGGTTGGACGGTCAGCCCGGTGCCGGCCCGTCATTGGCGCTGGCCGGCCATTCCCCGCAGCGCTGCGATCGGCTACCTGATCGAAGGACCGGGCGGGATCGCGATCTATTTCGCCGGCGACACCGCGCCCTACCCCGCGATGGCCGGGTTCGCGGATCGCGTTGACGTGGCGCTCCTCCCCGTCGGGAGCTGGGGGCCACATCTCGGACCCGGCCACCTGTCGCCGCGATCGGCGGCCGACGTGGCCCGCACGCTCGGTGCCCGCGTCGCCGTTCCGATTCACTGGGGAACGCTCTTCCCAGCGCGGTTCGAGCGGATCGCGGGCACGCGATTGACCGAGCCGGCGACCCGCTTCGCGAGCTTGGCCGCATCGATCGCGCCCGATCTCGACGTCCGGATCCTCCGCCCCGGCGAGTCCACGACCATCGAGAGGCGATAGGTCAGCGGCCGCCTGCGCCCGGTCGGTCGCCGGCGCCCGGTCGGTCGTCCGCGCTCACGGCACCGGCGCCCCGAGGTCCGGCACCGGGGCGGCGGCTGTCGCGCCCGATCCCGACCCATGCGATCAGCGCCCCGAGGGCGTAGCCGGTCGCGGCGAGCACGAACAGGATCCGCAGGCCAAATGCCCCGCCGATCGCACCGCCGACGATCGACCCGACGATCACCCCGATCCCGTTGGCCGTCCCCGTGAAGATGCCCTGCGCGGTCGCCTGGATCCGGCGGTCGACGGAGCCCGCGACCCACGTGACCGTGCCGACGTAGAAGAACGCGAACCCGATCCCGCCGAACGCCGAGGCTGCGACGATGAGCCCCGGCGACTCGACGATGCCACTGATCAGGGCGCGGGCGGCGAAGGCGAACCCGCCGATCACGATCAGCGGCTCCGGCCCGAGCCGCCGAGCGAGAGCCGGGAACGCGTACATGAGCGGGACCTCGATGAGCGCGCCGAGCGACCAGGTCGCGGCCACCATGGTCGCGTCGCCGCCGAGATCCTGGACCCGCAGCGAGATGAAGCCCTGAAGCGCGCCGTGGGCCGTCCAGACGACCACCGAGGCCACGAAGAACGCGCCGAGCCGGGGTGTCCGGAGGATGCCCAGGATCGCGCCCGGCGACAGCCCGGCCAGCGCCCGATCGGCGAAGCTGGAGAACCCTGGCCGGCGTTGTGGCCGCCCGGCGGTCCCGTCGGGCGCGGCCGCTCCGGGCAGGCGGAGGAGCAGCCAGCTGCTCAGTCCGACGAGGATCACGAGCGGCCCGAAGAGAATGAACATTCCTCCGAGGCCGGTCCGCCCGATCAGCGCCCCCGACGCGAAGGCGAGGACGACGAACGCGCCGGACCCGGGCGCCCGGGCTTGTCCGAAGCGATCGCGGTGGCCGACCATCTGGACCGCCCGGCTGTCGACCATCGGGATCACGCCGGCCCAGGCCGCAGACAGCATCGCCATCGCCAGGGCCAGGCTCAGCGGCCCGCGGGCGATCGCCAGCAGGCCGATGCTCCCTGCGGACAGGACTGTGGCAACGATGAGGAGGCGCCGGACGTCGCCGTAGGAGTCGGCCAGCGCACCCCACGCGGGGGCGGCCACGAGGCTGACCGCGGCGAACAGCGCGATCAGGGCGCCGACACTGCCGAGGTCGAGGCCGGTCGACGCGAGGTACGGGCCGATGTACGGGAGGTACGTCCCCAGGGCGCCGAACAGGAAGGCGTAGACGATCGCGGGCCGCAGAACCGAGGTCGGGCGGGGCGCGGGTCCGCTGGCAGGAGTCTGGTCGATCGGGTCCATCGCCCGGAGCGTGCCGTATCCGGGCAGTTGACGCAGGTCGATCGGGCAGCGCCCGCTCGACCGGCACCGGAGCGGTGCATCGCCGCAGCGCAACCGTCGCGCCGTTGCAAGGACGTCCCCCGATCGTCCGGGGCGCGTCCGCGGCCAGTTCGGCGATCATGGCAGCGTGCCGCAAACCGTCCTCTTCGATCGCTATCGCCTGCTCGAGCCCGCCGGGCGCGGCGGCTCGGCGGAGGTCTGGCATGCGATCGATGAGCAGACCGGCGAGGACGTCGCGGTCAAGCGCCTCCACCCGGTCGTGTTCGCCGATGAGGCAGGCAGGCGCCGACTGCAGCGCGAGTTCGACGCCCTGCACAGCCTCGACGAGCCGCACATCGTCCGCGTCCGTGACCTCAAGATCGGCGAGCGCGAGGCGGCCCTGATCCTCGACTACATCCCTGGCGAGTCGCTCGCGCAACGACTGGCCGGTCTGGCTGCGCGCGGAGAGCGGATGGCACCGGAACAGGCGGCGGCCATCGTGAGCGACATCGCGGCCGCGCTCGGCGCCGCCCATGCCGCCGGGATCGTCCACCGCGACGTGACGCCGGGGAACGTCCTACTCACGGTCGCCGGCGAGGCCCGCCTGACCGACTTCGGGATCGCCCATGCCAGCGGCGACGCCGCGGCGGTGACCGCGACCGGCCTCCTGATGGGCACCCTGCGCTACCTGGCGCCGGAGCAGCTCCGCGGTGGGATCTCGAGCCCGGCCAGCGACCTCCACGGCCTGGCCGCCCTCGCCTACGAGATGCTCGCGGGCAACCCGGCGTACGAGGCGACGTCCCCGGTCGCGCTCGCGGAGGCCCAGCAGGCCGGCCCGGCCGCGATCCCGGACGTCGCGCCGCCGGTCGATTCGATCGTCCGGCGCGGCCTCGCCGTCGAACCGGCAGATCGACCGGCGGATGTCGCGGCCTTCGCCGCCAGCCTCGCCGGCGCCCTCGCGGACGATGCCACTGCACCGATCCCGCTCGAGCCGCGCGATCGGACCGCAGCCCTGGTCCTGCCGGCAGCCGCAGCCCGCGGCTCGATCGGGCCGACAGGAGCGCCCGGCGACGATGTCGGAGTCGCGCTGCCGTCACGAGCGGCTGCGGCCTACGGCCCGATGCCCCAGTCGGTCGGCCCGAGCGACGCCGAGCAGGCGGGCGAGGTCTGGTCACTCACGCCTCGCGCACGAGCCGCTCGCCCTCGCCGCGGCCGCGGGGTTCCCACACCTTTGGCCGCCGTTGTCGGATTGGCCCTCGCGGTCGGACTGGTCGCGGCGGCGGCGAACCTCGACCGTGGGTCGCCGAACGGACGGCCGGTCGTGGCCGCGGATCCGCCGTCGGCCCATCCCAGCGCGACAGCCGCCCCGACTCCATCGGCAACGCCTGCGCCGACACCGACGCCCCAGCCTTCCAAGGGCAAGGGCGGGGGCAAGGACCACGGCAAGGGCGGCGGCTGAGCTCGTTCAGGCCGCCGCGTGCGCGTCCACCGTGACCCGGGCCGCCGGCCCCGCCCGGCTGCGGCCGGTCAGTCCGGGGTGTTGGCCGGGTTCGCGGCGATCAGCGCGAGGATGTCGGGCCCGTAGCGGTCGAGCTTGGCCGGCCCGATCCCCTTGACCCTCTCGAGCGCCGCGAGCGTCGCCGGCCGGGCCGCGGCGATCGCCCCGAGCGTCTCGTCGGACGCGACGACGTAGGCAGGCATCGCCTCGTCGCGGGCCCGTCCCGTTCGCCAGGCGCGGAGCGCATCGAAGAGCGGATCGTCGCCGACGGCCGGCCGCCGCGCCGGACCGTGCCGGGCAGGACCTGGCCCAATCGCGACGGGGCCCATGCCGCCACCCGGACGAGGCGCGGTCGGGACGAGGCCGGCGAGGAAACGGCTCCGCATCCGTCGCCCCTCGCGGCCACGGGTCTCGCGACGGTCGGCCCACGACAGGAACAGCCGCCGTCGCGCTCGGGTGATGCCGACGTACAGCAGGCGCCGCTCCTCGGCCAGGGCCGACTCGTCGTCGAACGCCTGGCGGATCGGCAACGTGCCGTCCTCGAGCATCGGCAGGAAGACGACGTCCCACTCGAGCCCCTTCGCCCGGTGATAGGTCAGGAGGTTGACGCCGTCAGCGGCGCCGTCGCGCTCATGGGCGGCTCGTCGCTCGAGCTCGGCGCGGACGGCGTCGCGGCCGGCGCTCGGATCCGCACGGACGACCTCGTCGACGATCGCGAGGAGCGTCTCGAGCGCGGCTGCGCGCTCGCGGGCCTCGTCGCCGCGGGGCTCGCTGGCCGCCGGCGCGGCACCGGCCCCGGCTCCGGCTCCGCCCGCTCCACCGTCCTCGTGGCCGAGCTCGTCGCGGAACGCGCCCCGGATCGCGGCCGCGAGCGGCCGGCCGACGGTCTCGTCGGGAAGTTTCCGGACGGCCGCGAGAGCCCCCTTGACCTCGGGCCGGTCGTAGAAGCGGACGCCGCGGACCTGGTACGCGATCCCGGCCCGGGTCATCGCCTCCTCGATCGGGGCAAGCTGGGCGTTCATCCGGACGAGGATCGCGATCTCCGACGGGATCGTCCGCTCCGGGCCGGTGGCCGCGAACAGGCCGCGGATCGTCCGGGTCAGGGCCGCGAGCTCGGCGTCGCCGTCGGCGTAGCGCTCGACGCTCGGCGGCAGACCGTCGCCGCGAGTCGCGGTCAGTGCCTTCGTCCGGCCGTCGGCGGCGAGCAGCCGGTTCGCGAAGCCGAGAACCTGAGGGGTCGAGCGATAGTTCTCCGTCAGTGCGATGACCTGGGTGCCCTCGTGCCGGGCGGCAAAGCCGGTCAGATAGGCCGAGGTAGCGCCGGTGAACGTGTAGATCGTCTGATCCTCGTCGCCGACGACGCAGATGTCGCGACTCTCGCCGGCCCACAGCTCGAGCAGCCGCTGCTGGTGCGGGTTGGTGTCCTGGTACTCGTCGACGCTGAACCACGACTTCCGGGCCCGGATCGTGGCGGCGGCCTCCTCGTCGTTGGCGAGCAGGTCGATCGTGCCCGCGAGCAGGTCGTCGAAGTCCATCCGGCCCGCTCGGTCCTTCGCCCGTTCGTAATCGGCGAATACGCGCCGCATCAAATCGACGGGGATCGGCGGCTCCCGCGGCCCGAGCGCGCCCGCATACCCCGCCGGCTCGATCCCGCGCGCCTTCGCCCACTCGATCTCGGTCGCGAGGTCGCGGACCGGCGTGTAGCGGTAATGGCCGGGCAACTGACGCGCGATCCGGATCAGGATCGGCAGCTTCGTGTCGAGCAGCTCGGGGAGCGGTGCCCCGTCGTGGCGCGACGGCCAGAAGAACCGGAGCTGGGACAGCGCGTGGGCGTGGAAGGTCCGGGCGATGACCCCGCCAAGGCCCAGGCCGCGCAGGCGCTCGACCATCTCATCGGCGGCCTTGTCGGTGAAGGTCACGACGAGAACCTGGTCGGCCGTCACCGCGCCCGTCGCGATCGCGTAGGCCGTCCGGCGGCTGATCACCCGGGTCTTGCCGGTCCCGGCCCCGGCCAGGATCGCGACCGGCCCGCGCGTCGCGAGCACGGCAACGCGCTGGGCGGGGTTCAGGTCCTCGAGCAGGCGGTCGGCATCGGCCCACGGTGCGATCGCCACTCCGACTCCCGGTCTAGACCTCGGGCTCGTCGCCCGACGGAGACGCCGAGGCTGCCGGCGGTGCCATTGGCTGCGGCGCGGCCGCCGGGGCGGCTGCGGCTGCCGGCTCCAGGTCGATCGTGCGGACCTGACGAGTCCGGCCGGCCTCGGTCCGGACGACGGCCGAGGGGATCGCGCCGGTGGTCAGCTTCTCGATCGTCGCGAACTCGCCCGAATACAGCCCCGTGCCATTGATCCGGACCCGGTCGCCCAGCTTCAGCCCCGCTCGCCCCGTGCTCGCCGACAGGTTGATCGAGGCGACGGTCGGCCGGACGTACGGCTCGCCGGCCGGTGGGCCGCCCGGTCCTCCCGGCTCGCCCGGTCGAGGCGGGCGTGTGGCGTTGCGAGGCGGTGGGTAGACGGTCCGGCGCTTGCGTGGCGGCACTGGCTGAGGGGCCCTCCTGGTGCGTTCGATCTGGTCCGCTGGACCCGGGCGCGCCAAGCGCCCGACGGTCCGGTGCTGGTAGCAGCATGCCATACCGCGATCACCCCGCCGTCAACCGGCGCTCAGCGGCGCTCGCCGGGGCACTCGCCGGCCGGCGCGCTACCCGGCGGCTGCCGCCACGAACCACGGCAGCAGCGTCGCCCAGCCGCCGTGATTGCGGTCGCGCCACGATTCTGCTTCGGCTCCAAGGACCTCCCAACCGCGATGCTCGATCTCGACCCGGGTCGCGCGCTCACCCGCGGCAACGAACCGGATCTCGACCTCGGTCGCGTCGGCGCGATCGCGGCGAAGGTGCCACAGGTACCCCAACCGGGCCGGCGGCTCCCAGATCGTGATCTCGCCCCAATCGTGCTCGATCCCGCCCGGCGTTCGCTCGTAGATCCGGCCACCGGACCGCGGCTCGAGCACGATCCGGAGATCGCCGCTGCCCGTCACGGTGTGGTCGGCCGGCCACCAGCGATCGATGTCGGCCGTCCACACCTCGAAGGCGCGATCGGGCGGGCAGCCGACCTCGAACGCGAGCCGGATCGGCTCGATCATCGGCCCCGGACCCACTCGCTCACGGGCGCCGGACCGAAGCCGCGTCTAGCCCGGTGTTCTCGGCCGCGAGCCGGAACCGGGCCGCCGCTTCCCCCCAGACGCGGTCCAGGTACGCCCGGACCGCCTCGAGCCCCTCGTCGTGCAGGCGATACAGCCGGCGCGTGCCGCGCGGCTCCTCGACCACGAGCCCAGCCTCCTTGAGCAGCCGCAGGTGACGCGAGACGGCGGGGCGGCTGATCGGGAGAGCGTCGGCGAGCTCGCGGACGGAGCGCCCGTCGCTGGGTCCGGCGCCGAGCAGCTCGACGATCGCCCGGCGATTGGGATCGCCGAGCGCCTCGAATGGATCGCGGGACGGCAGCATGGCCGTGGGAGCGGATTGGCCGCTCAGATTGCCCGGACCTTGTTGTTCTTCGGGTCGTGGGTGAGCTCGACCAGGCCGAGCGCCTCGAGCAGCGGCGGCAGGTAGACGCCGAACCGCCCGCGGTAGCCCTTCTTCAGGCCGTACCAGCCGCCGCGCGGGTTGGCTTCGGAGCGGCCCCACGCCTCGACTGTGCCTTCAGGCGCCGGCTTCTGCTCGTCGGCCCCGCCGAGGTCCATCCAGTCGCCATGCGCTTTGAGCATCGCGTGGAGCTCGTCGATCGCCCGCGCGTCGTAGGTCAGCTTCGTCGAGCCGACCATGCACACGATCTGGGCCGGGTCGGCGACTTCGTCGCGGTACATCGTGTACTCGGAAGTGCCGGGGGCCGTCTTCAGGGCCCACGGATCGGCCTTCGTGCCGGAGCCGGTCGCCATCGTCATCTCCCTCGCGATTCGAGATGGGCCGAGCGGCAGGCGGGCTGGGGCGCTCGGTAATCAGATGGTTACCGTAACGGATCGGTGACGGAACGACAAGCCCGGAGCGACGACCACGCGCGATGAAGGGCCGGAATTGCCAGACGGACTACGATGCCTCGGTGACCGAGTCGTCGACCGCCGCAGCCGAGCTCATCGTCGAAGACAACCCCGAGGAGTCGCGCTACGAGGCGTGGCTGGGCGAGCGGATGGTCGGGATCGCCGAGTACGAGCTTGCCAACGAGAGCGGGCCGATCGTGTTCGTCCACACCGAGGTCCTGCCCGGGGCCGAGGGCTTGGGGGTCGGGCGCGGGCTGGCCCGGGCCGCCCTCGACGACGTCCGGGGCCGCGGCCTCCACCTGGTCGCCGAATGCGAGTTCATCGCCGGCTTCCTGAAGCGCCATCCCGAGGACCGCGACCTCATCGCGACCTGAGACGCACGTCGGGCGTCCGGCCGATCCACGCCACGAGCGGCAGGAGCAGCATCGGGATCTCGAGCGCCGAGTACAGGACCCCGCCGCCGCGCGAGTTCACGACCGACGCGACCCAGTCGCCCCACAGCGTGCCGAACGGGATGCTGAGCAGCACCAGGGTCCCGAGCCCGAACCACCACGATCGATGGTGGACCCCGAACAGCGCGAAGGGCCCGAGCGACGGCTTGATCAGGACGAACGGCCCGAAGAACCGGCTGACGCCGAACGCGAGCGCCATCGCCGCCATCGACCACATCACGGGATTACCCGTCCAGACCTTCAACAACGTCGTCGGGTTGGCGATGCACAGGGCCATCAGCGGCCACGTCCAGGGCATCGGACGAAAGGCCAGGACCACCCAGGCCGTGATCGCGAGCGGGATCGCCCACCAGACGAGGGCGAGCCACGACAGCGGCGGCCCGTTCGAGATCGCGAACGGGGCGAACAGCCACAGTGCGACCGGCGGGTAGAGCACGTCGCCGGCCCGGATCGCGTAGGGACCGGCGAGCTGGTACGGCTCGAAGTACGGGCCGCCGTTGAGCCAGCGGATCGCGACGTCGCGATAGAGGTGGAAGTCGACGCCGACCGGCTGGTCGAGGGAATGGGGAACGACGAGGACGAAGACGATCGGGATCAGGAACACGGCCGCCGCCAGGAGGGCGGCGGGTCGTGGATCGACGGCAGCCAGCCGGTCGCCGAGCGCGCCCGACCGAAGTCGCTCGACGACACGCGTCACCCCGTGGCGCCCGTCCCGCCGCCTGGAGCTCGCCTCGTGACGACCAGGCACGCGATCGAGAGGATGAAGGCCACGAGGCCGCACGCCGTGAGGAGGATGAACCAGGGCTGCGGGCCGATCAGGGGCGCGTACAGCACCCCGATGACCGCGTAGATGCCGAAGATGCTGGCGATCCAGGCGTTCCGGCGCGTCGGCTTCGTCCACAGGAGCCAGGCGACGATCAGCCCGAGCGCCGCTCCGATGGCCGATCCGAGGACCAGCGACCCGAGATCCGTTCCGGCCGGCCCCAGCTGGAGGAGGACCACCAGGACGCGGGCCACGACGGTGGCGAACCACGCGATCGCCGCGAGGCGGAACACGCGATCGGTCTGCATCGGCCCATGATGACGCGCCGATCCGCCCGGCCGTGCGACGACCGGGCGGATACGAGTGCGAAGTCAGTCGCGCGGCGGCGGCGCGAGGAACTGGATCGTCTTGATCGAGACGACGACCGAGGCTCCGAGGCCGTCAGCGTGGCGACTGCCAGAGCGCCGAAGACCCACCAGAAGTCGGCGAACCGTGCCGCGCGCGCCGCATCCGCGGCCGATACGGGGACGTGGAACTCCAGCGCGACGGGCAGCGCAATCGGGAAGGCGATCGCCAGTCCGACGAACGTGACGCCGGCGACGAAGAGGACGAGCACGCCAAGCGAGGCGACGACGCCGATCGCGAGCGCGGCGGCTGGATTCGGTCCGGACCGGGTCGGGGTTACGGGCGAGGCGAAGGACGTGGTCATGATGGCTCCGGTTGATCGGGCGGCTCACGCTTGCTGCGTCCCGTGACCCACCGGGAGCATCGGTTCCCCGATCGGCCGCCACCATCGTCATCCGGCCGTTCGGGACCGGCCGTTGACTCGAACCTCGGCGCCGGGTCTTGACAAGATACTTAGTGGTCACTAAGTTAGCCGCCATGAACGCCACAACCCGGATCACTCCCCGCTCGAGCAGGATGACCGCCGACGAGCGCCGCGAAGCGGTCGTCTCGGCCGCCGTAGAGGAGTTCGCGACCGGTGGCCTCGTCGGCGCCTCGACCGACGCGATCGCGCGCCGCGCGGGCGTCTCGCAGCCCTATGTCTTCCAGCTGTTCGGGACGAAGATGGACCTGTTCCTGGCGGTGATCCGGCTCTGCTTCGGGCGAACGCGCCAGACATTCGAGCGAGCCGCCCGGGACTGGGAGCCTGGCCAGATTCCCGATTGCGACACGCCGCTCGCCGCGATCGGGATGTCCTACAAGCGACTCCTGGCCGATCGGAACCTGCTCCTCGTCCAGCTCCAGGCCTATGCCGCGTGCTCGGACTCCGACGTCCGGCGGGTGGTCCGCGAGGAGTTCGGCGCCCTCCACCGCCGCGTGCGCGAGCTGACGGGGGCGAGCGCGGACGAGCTCCACCAGTTCTTCGCGACCGGGATGCTCCTCAACATCGCGGCCGCCGTCGAGCTGCCGGGCAGCCCGACGAGCTGGATGCTCGAGGACCTGGAGGGTGACGTCTGACGATCGATCCGGCCGAAACCGCCCGCCCCTTTTTTTCGTTCGCTAACTTAGCGACTACTAACTAGCAAGGAGCATCCCCGTGACCGCCTCGTCGACCCCACCCAACCACCGGGTTCTCTGGACCTTCGTCATCAGCTCGATCGCGCTGTTCATGGCGGCGCTGGACAACCTCGTCGTGACGACAGCCCTGCCCGTGATCCGGGCGAGCTTCAACGCCAACCTGTCCGAGCTCGAATGGATCGTCAACGCCTACACCCTGACCTTCGCGGTCCTGCTCCTGACCGGCGCCGCGCTCGGCGACCGGTTCGGCCGGAAGCGCCTCTTCGTGATCGGGCTCGCGATCTTCACCGGCGGCTCGGCCATCGCCGCGCTCTCGACGGACGTGACGCAACTGATCGTCGCCCGGGCGATCCAGGGCCTCGGCGGCGCGATCGTCACGCCTTTGAGCCTCACGATCCTGTCCGCCGCCGTGCCGCGCGAGCGGCGCGCCGTCGCCCTCGGGGCGTGGGGCGGGATCGCCGGCCTCGCGATCGCGATCGGCCCGCTCGTGGGCGGCGCGATCGCCGAAGGCCTCGCCTGGCAGTGGATCTTCTGGGTCAACGTCCCGATCGGGCTCGTCGCGATCCCGATGGCGTGGGCTCGCCTGACCGAGACCCACGGCCCGTCGACCCGCCTCGACTTGCCGGGGCTCGGCCTCGCCAGCGGCGGCCTGCTCGCAGTGGTCTGGGGCCTGGTCCGCGCCAACGAGCTCGGCTGGAGCAGCCCGACGATTTTCGTTTCCTTCGCGATCGGCGCCGTCCTGCTCGTCGGTTTCGTCGCCTGGGAGGCACGGACGGCGGAGCCGATGCTGCCGCTCCGCCTCTTCCGCTCGCGCTCGTTCTCGGCGGCCAACGCGGTCTCGATGCTGATGACCTTCGGAATGTTCGGGTCGATCTTCCTGCTGGCCCAGTTCTTCCAGGTCGTGCAGCACTACAGCCCGCTCCAGGCCGGCCTCCGGACCTTGCCCTGGACGATCATGCCGGTCTTCGTCGCCCCGATCGCCGGGCTGCTCTCGGCACGAACCGGCACGCGGCCGCTGCTCGTCGTCGGGATGTCCCTCCAGGCGATCGCGCTCGGCTGGATGTCGCTCGTGATCACCCCGACGGTCGACTACCTCGCGATCGTCCCGTCGTTCATCCTCGCCGGCGCGGGCATGGGCCTGTTCTTCGCCCCGATCGCCAACGTCGTCCTCTCGGCCGTCCGGCCCGAGGAGGAGGGCAAGGCGTCCGGCGCGAACAACGCGATCCGCGAGCTCGGCGGCGTCTTCGGGGTTGCGGTCCTGGCGTCGATCTTCGCGGCCCGCGGCTCGTACGCGACGGGCCAGACCTTCGTCGACGGGATGATCCCTGCGATGCAGGTCGGTGCGGTCGTGGTCGCCATCGGCGCCGTCGCGGCGCTCGCGCTCGGCGGCCGGACGCGGGCCGTCACGAGCGTGTCCGAGGCGCTCGAAACCTTCGGCGAGCCGGAGGCGGTCGCTGCGGCCTGACCCACGATCTCCTTTGTTCGAGCCCGGATCGGCCTCGCCGATCCGGGCTTTCGACATGCTCGACATCCCGGCCGCCGCCGACGGAGTCGCGTGACCGGCCGCGGCGACCGCCGCGACCGGCCGCAGAGCGACGGACTCAGTTCCCCGGCACGCGTGGACGGTTGAGCGGAAGGCCGGTCTCGTCGACCGCGACCCGGAAGATCTTCCAGGCAGTGGGGTTGTCAGTCGGCTCGAGATCCCCGTTCGTGACGAGCAGGGTGTTGCCGAGGAAGGCGAGCCCCCACGGCGACATGAACCGCGGGTCGGAGATCCGGCGGATCTCATTGCCCGAAGGATCGAGGATCGCGACCTGGTTCGGCCCGAGCAGGCTGACGTACAGGTTGCCGGACTTCGCGAAGGCAAGACCCGTCGCCTGGGGCGGCGGCGCAGTCGGATCCGCAACGAACCGGTGGACGAGCTCCATGTCGGACGCGCCGGGATGATCGACGAGCCGGATCCGGTAGATCGTCGCGTCGAGCGGGAACTCGGCGGACAATGTGATCGAGATGTACAGCCACTTGCCAGTCGGATCGATCCGGCCGCCGAGCGGCCCGCCGGCGAATCCGAAGAGCCCGGTCAGGCGCGGATCTGTGAACCAGATACGCGCCGTCCCGTCCGGGCCGACCCGCCAGATCCGCGGCTTGTCGTCGGGAACGTACAGGTTGCCTGCCTTGTCGAAGGTCAGGTCGTTCCACATCGAGAGCATCCAGTCGCCCGCCAGGCCCGAGTCGGCCGGGACGTGCGAGAACACCTTCGGCGGTCCGGCGTGCTGGCCGAGCCCGACCGTCAGGATCCGGCCGTTCATGTCGGCGACGTAGAGCTGATGACGCGGGCCTGGGTTGCCGTCGAGGGCGAGCCCGAAGAGCCCCATGTTCGAGTTGTCCGCCGTGTCGATCACGGTCGCGTCGAGGAGATGACCGGCCTCGTTATAGGTGAAGACGCGCTCGTCGTCGGAGTTCAGATGCCCGCCGTGCAACGGGTCCGCGAAGAAGTCGCCGGCGCTCGTCGAGACGTAGACGTTGCCGTCCCCGACCGCGATGCCGAATGGATGACCCGGTTCGGGTGCGCTCGCGAAGACCGCCACCGCGTCGGAGGGGGCGGCTGCTCGCCCGGGCCCCGCGGCTCCGGGCCCCGCCGCTCCGGCAGCGGCGGCTCCAGGCCCGAGTGGGCCGACAGCCAGCAGGCCGCCGATGGCAGCAATGCGCAGCGCAGCCCACCTGGGAGATCGCTGCCGATGATCTGTGTCGCCCATGACATGGGCCCTCCTCGCATGCGGGCGAGGCTGGCCATGTCCGTCTCGATCCCGTCACCTCGACGACGAAGTGCCGGCCCGGGAATCGACAGCCGGACGGCGGCGACCATTGCCGGATCGCGCAGGTTGACCCGGCTACGTCGACGCAGCGATCATCGGCCCACGGCGGCGTCGGCCGTCACTGGAGGAGGGACCGCCGATGACCGCCGAGACCGTTCCGGACGCGCCCGCTGGCCGGACAGCTGATGCCCTCGTCGGGCGGTTGTTCGAGGCCAGCATCGGGATGTTCGACTTGATGTCGGTCTACGTCGGCGATCGGCTCGGGCTGTACCGGGCACTCCGCGACAGCGGACCCGCGACCGCCGGCGAGCTCGCCGCGAGTGCCGGCCTGAGCGAACGCTACGCGCGCGAATGGCTCGAACACCAAGCGGCGACGGATCTCCTCGACGTCGACGACGTGGCCCTCCCGGAGGACCGCCGCCGCTACGCCATGCCGGAGGCCTACGCCGCTCCGCTCCTGGATCCCGAGAGCCCCTTCTCGATCGCTCCCATCGCCCGGGGGCTGGTGGCAAGCGCGAAAGCCTTGCCGCAGCTCCTCGATGCGTACCGGACCGGTGGCGGCGTCGACTGGGCCGACTACGGGGCCGACATGATCGAGAGTCAGGGCGATTTCAATCGGCCTTGGCTTGTCGGCCGATTCGGCACGGAGATCCTGCCCGCGATCCCGGTGATCCACGATCGGCTCGTCGTCGACCCGCCGGCCCGCGTCGCGGACGTCGCCTGCGGCGTCGGCTGGGCGGCGATCGCGATCGCCCGTTCGTACCCGAAGGTCCGGGTGGACGGCTTCGACCTCGACCCGCGCTCGATCGAGCTTGCGACCGCGAATGCCGAGCGTGCCGGCGTCTCGGATCGGGTGTCGTTCGCGGTTCGCGATGCCGGGGATCCTGCCGCCACGGCCCGCTACGACGCCGCAGTCGTCATCGAGGCGATCCACGACCTGTCGCGGCCGGTCGAGGTCCTTGCCGCGATCAGGACGATGCTCCGCCCCGGAGGTGTTGCCCTGATCGCAGATGAGCGGACCGAGGACGCGTTCACCGCACCGGGCAGCGAGACCGAGCGGATCTTCTACGGCTTCAGCCTGTTCGTCTGCCTTCCGGCGGTGATGACCGAGACGCCGAACGCCGCCACGGGGACGGCGATGCGGGCGGCCACGATGCACGAGTACGCGACGGCCGCGGGGTTCGGCGGCTTCGACCGGCTCGACGAGCCCGCGCTTGACATGCTCCGCTTCTATCTGCTGACGCCGTGACCCGTCGGGCCAGATCGTGCTCGATCAAGAGAGCGGGACTTCGCGGTCCCCGGGGAATGCCGAGGAGATCGGCGACCTCGGGCATCATGAGCCCGAGGGCGTGGTGGAAGACGAGCACCGCCCGTTGCTCCGGCGGCAGGCGCCGGAAGCCGCGGTCCAGCTGGTCTCGGTCGTCGACGGTCAGGATCGCGTCGAAGGCAGCCCGGCGCGCCCGTCTCGAGCAGGACGACGTTGGCTTCTCAGCGCCGGCCACGCCGGGCCTCGGCGTAGCTCGCAGCACGTGATCCTGCGGTGCGACGCGCCCTGGTCGAACGCGTTCACCAGCATTGATGCGATCGATCATGCGAATTGTTCGAAGTTCGCGTTCCGGCGCATCGTCGCCCCTCAGCCAGGCCGTCGCAAAGCCTCGGATCTCGGGAACCCTCGGATCCCTAGGCACGGTCGTCGGTCGCCCATCGGTCGTTCACCCGATGGCAGGGCCGTCACGCAGATCGATGCTGGCCGCCGGGCGGAGGCACCGATGACCTCCGCGGCATCGAGTTCTCAGGGGAGTGCGCCATGATCCATCGCCTGTTCCGCATCGCCGCCGCACTGGTGGCGGCCATGCTCCTGGCATCGAGCCTGGCCGGGGCAGCCAGCGCCGGTCGCGCGGACCTGACCGCCCTGCGCTCCGCTACGGCGCGATTCCATAGCCTGACCCAGGCCGCCAGGGCCGGATATGGCCAGCCGCCGGCCGGCGTCCCGCTCCACGAGTGCATTTCGTCATTCGACGGCAGCGGCTCGATGGGCTTCCACTACATCAACGGCGGCCTGCTCGACGACGTCGTCGATGCAAGCAAGCCCGAGGTTCTCGTGTACGCGCCCGACAGCACGGGCGAGCTCCGGCTGGTCGCGCTCGAGTTCGTCATCTTCCAGGACGCGTGGCTCGGAAAGCACCCCGGCACGATGCCCGAGCTCTTCGGCACGATGTTCATGGCGACGGGCTCGCCGAACCGATTCGAGATCCCGGCCTTCTTCTCGCTCCACGTCTGGCTGTACCAGAACAACCCGGCGGGGATGTTCGCTCCGTTCAACCCGACGGTCTCGTGCGCCGGCGCGGCCTCGGCGACCCGTGGCGGTTCGACCACCGCGGCGGTTTCGATCCAGACCGCCGCGGCGACGCTGACCCCGGATCGCGCGTCCCGCTGGCAGTGCGCCATCTCGGCGACCGCCTGACCGAACGGATCGACCGAGCCCTCGGGGGCCCGCCACCGACGCCTCCCGACGACGGTGGCGCGGCCCTCGTGCAGCCCCTTCGCTCAGCCCTCTCGGGCGTTCACGACGGCGAGCGCGAACGGCAGCACCGGCCCACTCCCCTGCTCGCGCAGCAGGGCGCCGACCACGGTCATCGTCCAACGCGAGTCGACGAGGTCGTCGACGAGCAGGACCGGACCGACCGGGATCGCCGCGCCCGGCCGCAGCGCGACACTGGCTCGGGCGTTGGCCAGCTGCAGGACGCTGTTCTGCATCGCCGACTGGGACTCGCCCTCGGGTGCCACGGCGACCGTCTCAACGAACGGCAGCTCGAGGCCGGCGGCGATCGCCCGTCCGAGGTCGAGCACCCGCCTGCCCCGCCTCGACGGGATCGCCGTCACCCATTCCGGCGCGGGAACAGGTCGCCACGAATCCCGGATGGCGCCGACCGCAGCACTTACCAGCGCCGGCGAGTACCCGCCGACGCCGCCCGCCGCGCCGGCGCCGACCCGCCCCCGCCCGACGTCGCGGCCCCAACCCGCGTCCCCGAGCACCGCGAGCGCGACGCCGTCTTCGTTCGGCTCGGCGATCACGCTTGCTCCGTTCGGCCCGCCGCCCTCGACCCAGCGCTTCCGCGGCTCGATCATCCGCAGTGATCGGCGCAGGAAGTCGATCGCCGCCTGGACGAGTGCCGGGTCGACGTCGTGGGGCATCCCCTTGCCGACATCGTTCGCGCAGCGGCCGCAGGGACCGGCCGCCGGATCGTCGAGGAGCCGCGTCAGGTACTCCATCCGGCAGCCCGGGTACGTCACGTACGTCCGCATCTGCTCGAGCTCGAGCTTGCGCGTCGCGATCACGCGCGCGATTCGCTCCTCGTCCGGCTGCCATGGCAGCGCGGTCCGGGCGTAGAGCCCGCGGATCTTTTCGACCGCACCGTCGAGCTCGAGCAGCTTGAGCGCCTGGTCGAGCTGGCCGCGGCTCAGGTTGACCGCTCGCTGGAGGCTCCCGATCGAGAGGGCCCCGTCGTCCTCGAGGGCCGCGAGCAGGTCGCGCATCCGGCCCGCGGGCGGAAACGCGGTCCGCAGGAAGTAGTCGGCGATCTCGTCGTCCTCGCGACCGGACAGCAGGATCCCGTATGCCTTGTCGACGGCCCGACCGGCCCGGCCGACCTGCTGGTAGTAGGCGATCGCCGAGCCCGGCCGCTGGTAGTGGACGACGAAGCCGAGGTCGGGCTTGTCGAAGCCCATCCCGAGCGCGACCGTCGCGACGAGCGCCTTCATCTCGTTCGCGATCAAGGCGTCCTCGAGTCCCTCGCGGTCGGCCGGGGTCATCGGGCCGTTGTAAGCGCGGGCGTCGACGCCGCGGGTCTGGAGGAACGCCGCGACGCGCTCCGTGTCGGCGACGGTCAGGCAATAGATGATCCCGGAGCCCGGCAGCCGCGGGACGTTGGCCGCGAGCCAGGCGAGGCGCTCGGCCTGGTCGGCGACCGGGATCGCGTCGAGCCGGAGCGTGTCCCGGGCGAGCGGCCCGCGGATGACGGCGACGTGCTCGCCGAGCTGGGCCGCCACGTCCGCGACGACCCGGTCGTTGGCGGTGGCGGTCGTCGCCAGCACGGGAACGCCCGCGCCAAGCACCGGCAGGAGCCGCCCGATCCGCTGGTAGTCGGGCCGGAAGTCGTGGCCCCAGTCGGAGATGCAGTGCGCCTCGTCGATGACGAGCAGGCCCGCGTCGCCCTGGATCGACGGCAGGACCCGGGTCGTGAAGCCCTCGTTGGCGAGCCGCTCCGGCGAGATCAGGAGGACGTCGATCTCGTTGCGGGCGATCCGCTCCTCGATCGCCTTCCACTCGCCGACGTTCCCTGAGTTGATCGTGACCGCCTCGAGGCCGAGCCGGGCCGCCATCGCGATCTGGTTGCGCATCAGCGCGAGGAGCGGGCTGACGATCAGGGCCGGGCCGTGGCCGCGATCGCGCCGGACGCGGGTGGCGATCCAGTAGACGAGGCTCTTGCCCCAGCCCGTCCGCTGGACAACGAGGGCCCGCGAACCGTCCTCGATGACGGCCTCGATCGCCTCGCGCTGGCCCTCTCGGAACTCTGCGTCGGGGCCGAGCATCGCCCGAAGGTGGGTCTCGAGCGGCGGCGCGGCGCTCAGCACGTGGTCGGAGGCGTTGGCACGCGACCATGATCGCAGGCCTGGCTCATCTGGCGGTCCACCGCGCGGCCGCGGCATCGCTGCTTTCCGGCCCGGGAGGCGGGAGCGGTGGCACTCGGCCCCAGCCGTTGAGTCTCCGCAGACTCCATTCCGCCTGTCCGGAAGCCTGGACCGACCCCGGAATCGACAGAACTGGACCTCTCCGAGCGTGCTGACCGCCGATATGAGCCTAGGGAGACTCAGCGCAAATGCACCGGTCGACCGAACCGGTCGGACGCCTCGGACGTATCGACGGACATCACTCCAAGGAGACCCCCCCCGATGCTTCGACTCAACGCCCTCCCCTCCGCCGTCCGGACCCGCTGGCCCGCGCTGGCCGCCGTCCTCGTGGCGGTCCTCGTCGCCGCCTGCAACAACGGCGGCAACGGCTCGAGCTACTGAGCCTGACCCGCGCGAGCGAGGCTTCGCACCTGCTAGAGCAGCTGTTCCGCGACCCGCCGCCCTGACCTGCGACGGTCAACGCTCCCACCGGCAATTCGGCGACGGCGGCCGCCAGAGGCTCGGCAGAACCCGCCGATGCCGATCACGAGCGTGCTCATCCGCGCTCGGTGGGGAACCCTGCGGGTCGCGCGGGACCCTCCAGCCAAGGCCAGACCAGCCCCAAGCCCTCGATTTGCTGTTCGGAGCGGAATTCCAGCCTGTAGACGAAGCCCCCGCGCCCGCGGCCAGGGCTCCGCCAGGGCTTCGTTCGGTTTGTCGGGTGTTCGCGACAAATGCCCAACGGCATCGAACGCAATCACTGGCAGAATGCGAATCCGCTCGCCTTGGGGGTTCGAGCGGCCACTGGACGCTCGGGCCCCGGAAGGAGCGAACGCGTGGTCATCCGACGACTGGGGTCGCGGGCGCACCTCGCAGCCGCGATCGCCTTCGCCGTCGTGCTCGTAACGGGCGGCATCGTGCCGAGAGCGGCCGCCCAGACGCCGGATCCGTCGAACGTCGTGCTCGTACTGGACTTCTCGGCATCGATCCTCGTCGACGCAACCAACCGCAACCGGTTCGGCGCGGCCCTCGAGCGAATCGCAGCTCGCGTCGACGAGATCTCCGCCGATCTCACTGCCGGCGACGCCACGATGTCGATCGTCCAGTTCGCCAGCAGGGCCGTGGATTATCCCGGCTGCTCCGAGCTCAAGCTCCTCCAAAGGCCGAGCACCGTCGCACACTTCGCCGATTGCCTCCGCGCCGTCGCAGCCGAGTACCGCAAGGGATCGACGCCCGCCCTGACGAACCGCGTCGGAACCGACACGAACTACGTCGCCGCGATGGAGCGGGCGGCCGTGCACCTGCCCGCGAACGCCGTCCGGCCGACGCTGATCCTCTTCACCGACGGAAAGCACGACGTTCCCGGCGTGCCGGCTGCCCAGGTCCTGCCCGCCCGCGACCGGCTGTTCGGCGCCCGGTCGCCGTTCGCGCTGCTGCCGGTCGGGATGGGCCTCGACCCGAAGCAGCGAACGGCCCTCTCGAACGGGCTTCAGGCCCTGCGGGTGATCAAGGACGTGCCGGCGTGCGTCAGCGGGGCACCGTTCGTGTGGCCGCAAGTCGTGTTCCAGACGGCCGACTCGGCGGGCGCGGCCGTCGGCGTTGCGCTCCAGGACGCGACCTGCACGTTCACGGTCGCGCCGACCCCGACCCCTTCGCCCACGCCAGCCCCGCCCACGCCAGCGCCCGTCGCTGCCGTCAAGCTGACGGCGGGCGACAGGCAGGTCGACCTGAGCTGGTCGCCAACCGCCGCGACGAAGGCGCCGGCGACGATCGACTACCGGGCGCGCTGCCGGACCGGCGGCGGCGACTGGATCGAGTCGAAGGAGGGTGTCTCGCTCCAGCTGCATGCGACGATCGGCGGCCTGGTCAACGGCGCGGTGTACGAATGCCAGGTGGCCACGATGAGCGCGTCGACGGTCGGAGCCTGGACCGCCGCACCGGGCACCGTAACGCCGCTCGGCCGGCCGGCGCCGCCCGCCAAGCCCGACGTCACGGCCGCGAACCGGGCGATCAGCATCGCGGTCCCCGGCCCGACAGCCGACGTGTCGCAGTTCACTTACGAATGCTCGGGCGATCACGGCGCGACGTGGCCGGCCAACACCGACGCGGCGCCGGGCGACAAGACTGCCCTGGTCGGCGCCGTGACGAACGGCACTGATTACGTCTGCCGGGCGTTTGCGGCGAACGCCGTCGGCAAGAGCGACCCTTCGCCGGTGTCGGACTCGGTGACCCCATGCGGCTCACCCCTTGAATGCAACCGCATCCTCCTGCCTGTCGTCGGCGGCCTCGGGCTGCTCCTTCTCGCCGGAATCGGGGCGGCCCTGTTCGCGCTCATCCGGGGACGGACGCGCGGCCACGTCGTCGCAGTCGTCGATGTCGTCCACACCGCGAACGTCGGATCAGGTTCGGCGCTCGGGATCTCGTTCGTGCGCGAGGCGGGATCGCGGCGGATCACCGGGATCGTGGCCGATCGCGGCCCGGCGGCCGAGATCCGCGTCCGGAGGTTGCGCGGCGAGCGATTCCGGGTCACTGACCGGACTGGCAAGCGGATCGTGGCGGACGGCGACCCGATCGTCGTCTCCGACTCGAACGGCGTCCGCCATTCGCTCTTGCTCCGGGCGTTCGACACGAGCTCGGCGTCGCAGGTGGCGACTCGGCGCTGAGCCCGGGGCCCACGCACTTGACACGGGGGGTTCTATTGAGGGAGTCCCCAGCGTCCGGCACCAGCGACCACCCCACCCGATCCCGTGGAGGTCCCGCGATGAGCAGCCCGGTTCGACGTTCCCTCGTCCTCGCGACCCTGTTGGCACTCCTGCTCGGGGTCGTCGGCGTGGCGGCGCCGGAGGTCCTCGCGAAGCACGACACCTCGACACGCGTCGCAGGCGTCAACGTCGACGCGACGACCATCCCGCAGCTCGAATCGCTCATGAACCGGCACCGGCTGACGTCGGTCCAGCTCGTCCAGTTCTACCTGCACCGGATCACGGCGCTGAATCCGAAGCTCCACGCGGTGATTACGGTCAGCACGACGGCGCTCCGTGACGCCCGAGCAGCAGACGCCGCCCGCCGCCGCGGCGACCACCGCCCGCTCCTCGGGATCCCGGTCATCGTCAAGGACAACGTCGACACGACCGGCATGCCGACGACCGCGGGCTCGTGGGCGCTCGCCGGCAGTCATCCGACCGACGCCTTCATCGTCCGGCAGCTCAAGGCCGCCGGCGCGATCGTCATCGCCAAGGCGAATCTGTCCGAATGGGCGAACTTCCGATCCGCTCCGTCGTCGAGCGGCTGGAGCGGGATCGGCGGCCAGACGAACATGCCGTACGTCCTCGACCGGAACCCATGCGGCTCCAGCTCCGGAACCGGCGTCGGCGTCGCCGCGGACCTCGCCACGGTCGGCGTCGGCACCGAGACCGACGGCTCGATCGTCTGTCCGTCCGGCGCAAATGGCGATGTGGGCATCAAGCCGACGCTCGGGCTGTGGAGTAGGGCCGGCGTCGTCCCGATCTCGGCCGACCAGGACACCGCCGGGCCGATCGCCCGCAATGTCACCGACGCCGCGGTGATCCTCGGTGCGGTCGCCGGGATCGACCCGAACGATCCCGCGACGGCAGCCCAGGCCGGCCACTCATTCACCGACTACACCCAGTTCCTCGACGCCCACGCGCTGCAGGGCAAGCGGATCGGCGTCTGGCGTGAGGGCACCTACGACCCGACGGTCAGTCCCGAGATCGACGCGATCATGAACGCGACGGTCGCGACTCTGGAGGCCGAGGGCGCGACGATCGTCGATCCCGCCCGGATCCCGATCGAGCCGGCCTACGGCCCCGAGTTCACGGCCCTCCTCTGCGAGTTCAAGTCCGACGTCGCGGCGTACCTCGCGGCGCACACGACCGCCGGTTACCCGAAGACCCTTCAGGACCTGATCAACTTCAACAATGCCCATCCCGGGCTCGAAGGTCCGTGGAACTCGGCGCTCTTCGACCTCGCCCAGGCGACCGGCGGCCGGGGCACAGCCGACTGCACGGCGGCGCGCGTCGCGGCGACGTCCACTGCCCAGGCGGCAATCGACGACACCATCGCCGCGAACCACCTCGACGCGATCATCGCCCCGACCAACGGTCCGGCTTGGGTGACCGACCCGGTGAACGGCGACCTCGGCGGCGACTTCTCGACCTTCGTCGGCTCATCGAGCCCGTCGGCGATCGCCGGCTATGGCGAAGTTACGGTGCCGGCCGGCTTTGTCGGACCACTGCCGATCGGCGTGTCGTTCATCGGCGGCCGTTGGTCCGAGCCCGCACTGATCGGCTTCGCCTACGACTTCGAGCAGGCGACCCACGTCCGCGTCCCGCCGCAGTTCCTCGCGTCGACCTCGGCCGCCGCGCCGCCAAAGGCCGCCTCGAGCCCGAAGGCGCACTCGAATCGACGGAGCATGCCACTGCGCTGAGGGGACGTACGACCCGGGCTTCGCAACGGGCTGAACGAGCCAGAGCCGCACGGCCCACCCGGACCCCGGGGTTCTCGGCGTGCCGGGTTGACGCGCGGCGTCGAGGGCGAGCCTAGGTCGCGGGCGTGCCCCGCGCGAGACGAACGCTTGCCACGCCCTCGCGCCCGAGGAACGCGGCGATCACCAGGGCCCCGACGGCGTCCGCCCACCAGATGCCGGCGGCGGTCGAGAGGAGAAGGCTCACCAAGCTGACGGCCGCGAGGACCGCGGCGGCGCCCGTCAGGAGGGAATCCGCACGAAGCGCTCCGCTGACGAGCCCTGTGGCCACTCGACGCTTGGCGATTGCCAGGGGCGGCAGGACGACGACCGAGGCGCACAGGAGGATCACGGCGCCGACCGTGCCCTCCACCAGGTTATGGGCGACTAGCGATCGAATGGCGCCGATCACCAACGACAGGGACGCCGCGACCAGGACTCCGCCGACGATCCGCTCGGCGGCGTGCTCGACGCGAGCGGCCCGGGCGGGGTCGCGGCCTTCGATCGAGAACCGCCAGATCAGCGCAACCGAGGCGATCGAGTCGATGACCGCATCGACCCCGAAGCCAAGCAAGGAGAGACTGCCCGCGACGTATGCGAGCACGAGCGCTGCAGTGCCCGCAACGGCGCCCCAGCCGACGCTGACCAGTGACAACAAGGTGGCGCGACGAAGCAGCGCCGGTCGACTGGTCATCTGCGCAGGATATCCGTTCGGTCCTCGGTCGCCCGAGTCCAGGCGTGGTCGTCGAGAAGGACGAGACGGAGAGGCAACGCGGCATCCGGCGTTGGCGTCGCGATCTTGTCAAGCGTGCGATCCGTCTCCGGAGCACATTTTCAATCTGGCTCGTTGCCTCAGGTCAGCCGCGGCGTTACCATCGCCCCCCGCCGTATGGCGCGACGTGCCGGGACGTCGTGGCTGGCGGGCCCAGCGAGGTCATGTCATGGGCGAAGAGCAGGCGTCGGGCCGAGAGTTCAGCGCGATCGGCGCGCCGCACAGCGGATCGTCGAACGGCACCGGAACAGCGGTCGAGACGCCGCCAGGCGCGGCCGAGCCGCGGTCCGGCGCGATCGATGTCGCTGGCGCGACCGACCCCGAACGCCCAACCGACCCCGCAGGCGTGGTCGAGCCGGCTGGCGCGGTCGAGGCTGCAGAAGCTGTCGACGGTTCGAACGCGGTCCAGGGTGCGGCGGCAACCGACGCCGCGGCGTCGGTCGATACCTCGGACACCGGGCACGCCGGTCTCGTCGAGGAGTTCGCACGGGCGATGCACGAGGCGGCGGCCGCAGTGCGAGAGCGGGTCGGCCAGGACATCGATGGCCGCAGGAAGGCCCATCTCGAGCGCGTCGAGACGCGCCGAAAGTCCGAGGCGAGCCGGATGCACGAGCTGGCCGACGAGGATCGCGCGTCGATCGGGCGCTGGGTCGAAGCTGAGCAGCAGCGGATCAAGACCGAGCGAGAGCGCAGAACCACCACGCTCGAGGAGGACTTGAAGGCCAGCCTCGCCGAGCACACGACGAAGTTCGAGCGCGAGGTCGAGGCCGTCGAAGCGGCGATCACCGCGCACCGCCTCGAGGTGGACGGGTTCTTCGCCTCGATCGACCAGGAGACGGACCCGGTCCGGATCGCCCAGCAGGCGACGAGCCGCCCGACCTTTCCGGACCTCGCAGCGGTATCGCCGGTCGCAATCGCCGCATCCGAGGCGGCGCCAGAACCCGTCGAGGCGCCTGTCGAGGCGTCGATCGAGCCGGATAGCACGCCTGTCGAGCCGATCGGCGTGATGGATCCGGAGCCGGTAGCCCGGCCGGCCGGATCGTGGATCGCGCCCGGCGAGGTCATGGCCCAGGCTGGCGCCATCGAGGCCGACGCGAGCGAGACCGACGAGCCCTCCGGGTCCATCCCGGTCGCCGTGACCTCCGGGCGATCGACGGCCGGGCCCGAGGTGCGGGAGGGCCTCCTCCAGTCCACCGCGGTCACCCGACCGATGAGCTGGCTGCGCCGGGACCGAGACCAGGGCGACCACTAGCGTCGAACCGGGCTCGGGCGACCCGCCCGAGCCCGTGCATGCAACTTGGTTCGATTGTCGCGGCGTGGGTGTTTGCGTCATCCTGTCTGAATGCCGGGGCGACGAAAGCCAACACGGGCGACCTCGAAACGACCTCGATCTTCTGCCGGGCCGTCAGGCCGGCCGGCTTCGACGAGGCTTGGCCAGGATCCGCTCGACGCCTTCGTTGACGACGCCGTCCGCTCGGCCGACGGCTTGGCGTTCACCGTCGACCCGCTCGAGGCCGAGCTCTTCGCGAGCGCTTTCCTTGCCCTCCTCGACGACGAGCGGAACGACTGGCAAGATCGACGCCTTGCTCGGATCGGACCGGTCATCGACCGGCTCGGAACCCACGCCGAGCCCGACGCGATGGCCATCCTCTTTGGCCTCGCGGCGCTCCTCCCGGACCCTGAGGCGTCGCTGGCCCGCGATGCGGCAACTCGCCTCCGGTTCCGCGGCGTGCAGCCGCCCGCATGGGCGGCAGCCATCGGCACGGCGCGATTGATCTCCGCGGAGGCGGTCACCGACGACTTCGGCGACCAGGACCTGATCCTCGCGACCTTCCAGCACCTCGGACAGCCTCCGCATGCGATCAGCCTCACCGCCGACCACAACTTCCGCGGGCTCTTCCGGCAGGCGATCGTCGGGGTCGATCCGGAGACAGTCCGCAAGGTATGGGCGCAGGTGTCCGGCAGGCCACTCCAGCCCATCGCGCCGGAGGACCTCGCCGCTCGCTGGGCGGCCGGGACAGGGATGTACCGGCTTTACCCCGAGGCGCCGGTGGACGAGGTCATGGTCCGGGTCATCCCGCTGCTCGAGGCGCGCGCCTCGGCGCTTCCCGAGCCGCCGGAGCCGGCCGACGAGCCGGAGCTGGACCCCGACGTCCGACGCGCCTTCGCCGACGCGTTCCTCGCATCTCCCGGGGCCTTGGACCTGCTGGCCGCCGGTGTCGAGGTCGAGCGCGTCGTGGACTGGCTGATCGACTTCCGTGAAGGCCACGGCGGGGGCGATCTCGATCGATGGAGCCCGATCGTCGTCGAGATCGCGTTGGTCGACTGGCTGCCGCGGGTGGCGACGATGGCGGTTGGCGAGATCGAAGCACTGCCGGGGGTGCTCCGAGCGCTGGTCGTCTTCACCGGGGCGCGGCGCGGCCTCAGCGACGCCGACGTCGCCGAGATTGTGGCCGCGGTCGATGTCCTCGAGGGCCAGTATCGCGAGGCGATGGCGGACGGCGACGCATTCGGGCCGAGCAAGCGAATCGCGAGCGCGATGCAGGCCGATGGCGTCGACTTCGACGACCCGGACGCGGTCCAACGCTGGACCGATGCCTTCAACAAACGATCCATTGAAGATCGCGATGACATCCTTGGTCGCGATCCGAACGCCTGACGAGCTCCCACGGGCGCCGCGCGGGTCCGCCGCGACAGCCGCCATCAGGAGGACAAGCGAAGGGCCGGCATCCCAGCCGGCCCTCTGTCGTTCCTTCGTGAAGCGAGACTCAACTGACGCCGAGAGCCGCCTTGAGGGCCGCGAGCGCTGCGGTCAGCTGCGTGCCGGACGTGCCGCTGAGCTTGGTCGAGAGACTGTCGACCTTCAGGCTCAGGCTCGCGACCGCCGTCTTGGCGCCGGTCAGGTCGCCGCTCTGGAGGCTCGTCCGGAGGCCGGCGGTGAGCTGCGTGAGCGACGTCGCGTCGTCGGCGGTGAGGCCGCTGGCCGAGGTGTTCGCGGCGATCGCGGCATCAATCTGGTCGAGCGCCGCGAGCCCCGCCTGGGCACCCGCGCTGGCCGCGGCCGAGGCGTCGATGCTCGGAACGACGACCGAGGTGCCCGGCAGCGTCGAGCCCGCGGGCGTGTTGCACCCGCCGAGCGCGATCGCCAGGGCGAACCCGGCCGCGGCCGCTGCGGCGACCATGCGGGACTGCAGGCCCCGGCCCTCGCGCCGGACCCGATTGCTGTCGATGGCCACGGTGCGAGGCGTGACCGGAGTCTGCGTCTTCATGGCCGGACGGTACGTGCGCAAGCGCGGCGGGAGCCCACCGTCAACGCGGGCGAGCATCGAATCTGGCTTTCAGGTGTTGGCCTCGATCATCGGATTCCGCCATCCGATCGCCGCTTGACAACTGCGCGCGCTGCCCGCGTCTCGATCAGCAGGAGCAGTAGCGCGATCATCGGTCGGATCCGCGCTGTTTGCCCTTGTCACCTGGCGATCGCGAAGGATCAAAAAACGACCAGCACGACCCCGATCTGAGGTCGTCAAGGCCGTAACCGCTTGCAATTGTAGCGAATTCATGCGATGGTCGAAGCCTTGATCCGCACGGACTCCAAGCGATTCACATGGCAGACCTGCACCTAGCCTATCAACGGACGGACGTGCTTGACACGTCCCTTCGCGCTTGGGATCGGGTCGTCATCGACGAACCGGCTCCGACGTTGCACCGCTGGACGACCGTCGCCGTCTGGCCTGCCGCCCGAAGTGCGACCGTGGCCGCGAGCACCGCGATCGAGGGTAACCGGCTGACGACCGAGCAGGTCGACGAGGTGCTCGGCGGATCGTCGGTCGCGGGTTCGCCGGCCGATATCCGTGACGTGATGAACTACAACCGCGCGCTTGACCTGGCCAATCGCGCCGCTCTGCGCGAGGACTTCGAGTGGAGTCAGGAGCTGATCCGCCGCTTGAACGGCGCGATCATCGACGGCCTCGAGGACGACGAGCGAGGCGAATACCGGCGCGCGCCGGTCGTCGTCGGCGGTGCGTACGATCCGCCCGACCATCGCTGGGTCCCCGGCCTCATGCGCGAACTCGAGGCATGGCTTCGCGCCGAGTCCGGCGAACATCTGCTGATCCGGGCCGGACTCGCCCACCTCAACGTTGTCTCGATCCACCCGTGGCTGAACGGAAACGGCCGGACGTCCCGCGTTGTGGGCTCGCTGGCGCTCATGCGGGGCGGGATCGGCGCCCCCGAGCTCGTGAACATCGAATCGGTCATACGAGCGGATCCGGGAGCATACGTCGCTGCGCTCCAGGCAAGCCACGGTCTGAGATACCAACCGGACCAGCACTCCGCAACGCCGTGGCTCGAGTACTTCGCCGCTGTGGCGGTCGATCGACTGGAGCTGCGTTCGAGGCTGGATGCGGCGCTCGCGAACGACTTCGGGACACTCGTGCTGGAGCTCGAGGCCGCCCGTCAGCCGCTCGATTGGGCGCCACTGCTCCTGGCGGCTCGGGTCCTCCCCGTTCGGGCGTCGCAGGCCGCTGCTGGAATGGAGCTTTCCGGCTCGCGAGTCCGCGCGATGCTCTCCGAAGCCGTCGCCGCCGGTTGGCTGGTCGCGGTCGGCGAGACGCGGGGCCGTCGCTATGTCCCGGCGGCGCGGCTCGCCGCCCTTCCACTGCGAGCCCCCGATGTCCTCGGACGACTCCGGAGCGGAGCGCCGATTGATCCGGCCTGACCGTCGCTCGACGCTTGCAGCCGTACCAGGCGTCAGCTGACGGACGCGGCCGAGCGCGGCTCGAGGATGACCAGCGCCGTCTGTCGGGTGCGGAGCGCGGCGTAGCCATCGTTGAAGGCGGACGACCCAAGAGCCGGCGGAGACGCCCCGGGCCCGCGGCGCGTGGAGGCGCCCGCGCCAAGAACACCCCGCCCAGCCTCGAGGTGCTCGCGCCAGAAACACGCCGCGCGGCCGCTGCGAATATCCGAATAGTGCGGATCTCGTTGTATTCGGCTATTCACTCGGGCTGCACGGTGTCATGTGAGCGCCCGCGCGCCGGGTGGGCACGATTGAGCGGGCGCCGCACGCCGGGTGACACGCGCCGGGTGGCTCCCCGCGACGGCGCGGCGAGGCGGCGCGGCGCATCGAGACCTAGCTGCGGGCCGCGGTGTAATTGACGCAGGCGATGTCGTACTGCGAGACCGCGTGGGTACTGTTCGCGTGTGCGAGTGAGGCAGTGCCCTCGCTTCCCGCGTAGATGGTCTCGGCGTGGACGAAGCCCTTGCTGTCGAAGCCCGGCGGGTTGAGCGTGGCATTGTCGGCGCCGCATGACGCCCCGGGCTGGCCGGCCATCGCGATCCCGGCTGAAAGGCTGAGGGCGAGCACCGTCGCGCTCGCGATTCCGATCGTTCGTCGAAGCATGACGAACCTCCTGGTGATGGTCCCCGGGGCAGGGACCCTCGGTTCGTCCTACGTCTCGCGGGCCCGATCGGTTGTCGTCACCGGTGATAGGTTCCCGCGAGCGTCGCCGTGCCGACGACCTTCGCGCCAGCTCCGGCGAGCGCGGCTCGCACGGAACGCCCATCGGGATGACGGGCCAGCCCAAGCGGAGTGGCGAGGGCAGTCAGCGTGAACCGGTAGTGGTGGGTGCCCGACGGCGGGCACGGGCCGCCCCAGCCGGGTTTGCCGAAATCGTTCGTGCCCTGCTGGGGCGAGGCGGCGATCGGCGCGACGCCCTTCGGCATGTCCCCGTCGGCGCCAGGCAGGTCGAGGACGATCCAGTGGACGAAGTCGTGGGCGTCCGGGTCATCGACGAGGAGCACGAGCGCGGCCGATCCCGCGGGGACACCCGTCCAGGCGAGCGGGGGCGACACGTTCGCGCCGTCGCAGGTGAGCTCCCTTGGGATCGCCGCGCCGGCGGCGAAGGCCGGCGAGGTGAGGCTAAAGGCGGCCGCATGAGGCGACGAAGAAGGTGACTGGGACATCGGATTGACCTCCGTCGAAAGCGCGCCGGATGCGAACACCGACGCGGCCGGCGAACCGATCGATTCCGGCGGCGGCCCGACACTCGAAACGGCACTCGAATAGACGCCCGCCGAGCAGGCGGCGAGTGCAATCGAGACGATCAGGACGGCTGCGGCACGAAGCGCGGATCGCATGGCTGTCTGTGCAGCATGCGATGGTCCCGGAAACTCGGCAACCGACGCGTCCGGCACGCGCGCCGGCCGGACAGGGACCTCTTCCTTCCCTGGCGCGAACCGAAGTACGGTCCCACGGCACCCGCCACGGAACCACAATCGGCCGGTCGCGGCGATGGCCGAGCGAAGGGGGAACGGGACGCCGGCCACCCACCACGCGACGTGGCGATGGGCCATCGGACGCACCTGTCGCCACCGATCGCTTCCCGCTCCCCCTCTGGCCCCTGCGGCCCGCGCCGCGCGGGCGGGGGCGCGCGAGGGAAGGCGCGCGAGGACCCGAGGAGGCCGGCTGCGCCCGTAGCCGGCGGAGTTGCCGCACGCAACGAAGGGGGTTCCATCCCGTGCAATCCATCCATCGCCACGTACGCTTGCTGGCCGTCGCCGCCGCGTGCGTCCTCTCGCTCGTCGCTGCGCTGCCAGCAGCCGCGGCCGACACCCTGACGCCGACCCCGGTCACGGTCTCGCTCGTCGCGGGGACCTCGACGACGGTCAACAAGACCCTCTCGCTCGACGGCCTGCCGGCAAAGGCCGACATCATCGTCGCGATCGACACGACCGGCAGCATGGGCACCCCGATCGCCCAGGCCCAGGCCGACGCCGCCGGCCTCTGCTCGACCGTCAAGACCTCGATCCCGGGCGCTCGCTTTGCGGCCGTCGACTTCGAGGACTACCCCGCGATGCCATTCGGGGCGGCGACCGACACGCCGTACCTGCTCCTCACGCCCGGTTTCATCTCCGACTGCACCGCGTTCTCCGCAGCGATCGGGACCATGACCGCCGACGGCGGCGGGGACGGACCGGAGGCCTACAACCGGACGTTCTTCGAGGCTTATTCCGACGCCGCGTACTCACTGCCGGTGGCGGCCGGCGGGCGCGACCCGCTCGCGAGCCAGTTCCTCATCGTCCTCGGCGATGCCACGCCGCATAGCGCCACGGGCTTCGGCTCGTGCGCCGATGCGCCGCCCGACGACTTCGGTCGGGACGGAGCCCCGGGTGGCGGCGACGACATCTCGTCGGCCGACGCGATCGCCGGGCTCGTCGCGCACAACATCACCCTGCTGATGATCCGGTACACGACCGGCGGCGTTTCGGTAGCCCTGCCGTGCTACGCCGACCTCGCCACCGCGACCGGCGGCACGGCCGTCGACGACACCGGTGCCGGCTCGATCGGGCCGTTCATCATCGCGAACGCCAAGCTCGTGCCATACACGGCGGACCTCGTCGTGTCGGCGGGCTGCCCGATCGGCTTCTCCTTCAACCCGACCTTCCCGACCGCCGCGCTGACCGGCCCGCAGACGATTCCGTTCGTCGAGACGATCACCGCCCCGAACGTTGTCGGGCCGTACACGTGCACGATCACCGCCGTCACCTCGCCGGGCGGCGCAACCAATGCCGTCGAGACGGTGAATGTCACCGTCACCCCGGCCGAGCCTTCGACGCTGGTCCTCACGCCGGCGACCGCGACCAACGTCGTCGACGCCCCGCATTGCGTGACCGCGACGGTCAAGGACGCCTTCGGCAACGCGACGCCCGGCGTGACCGTTGACTTCTCGGTCGCGCCGAGCACATTCCGGACCCCGCCGAGCGGCACCGCGGTCACGAATGCGGCGGGCGAGGCCCAGTTCTGCTACACCTCGGCGCTGCCGGGGAGTGATGTGATCAGCGCGTTCGCCGACACGAACGCCAACACGGTTCGCGATGGCACCGAGCCCGCCGACACCGCCGCCAAGACGTGGATCCTGCCGACGAGCACCGCCGGCTGCAAGATCTCGAACGGCGGCCGGATCACGGCGGCCGACGGCGACAAGGCGACCTTCGGCGGCAACGCCAAGGGCACCGGACCGTCCGGCCAGGAGGAATACCAGGACCACGGCGCCGCCGTGGACGTCAACGTCCATTCGATCGACGTCCGCGCCGTCACCTGCTCGGCTGACCGCACTGCGGCCAGCATCTTCGGGACAGCGACCTTAAACGGCGCGGGTGCGGTCGACTACCGCATCGATGTCACCGACCAGGGCGAGCCCGGCACGTCCGACACGTACCGGATCCGCCTCGGCAACGGCTACGACTCCGGCGTCCAGACCCTGACCGGAGGCAACGTCCAGATCCACTGAGGCCTGCCCGGCGGCTGGGCCGATCCGGGCGGCGAAACAACCCGCGAGCGAGGCGGGCCCGATGGGTCCGCCTCGCGCCTTTGCCGAGCTGCGTCGGCGCGTGCAAGGCCGGTTTCGGTCAGCCGGAGTACGGTACCCACTCAACGGACCACGCATGACTACCCTGCCCCCATCGATCGACGCCGGCGGGAGACGGCCTCCGACCAGGCCACCGTGGACACGGGATGCCATGCCCCTAGAGGAGGCTCCTTCGTGAACGCACGTTCGCCGCTCGGCGCTGCCCTGGTCGCGCTCATGCTGCTGACCCTGGCCCTGCCATCCGCGGTCGCCGCCAAGGCCCCCGACATCTCGACCCTCGCCGGAAAGGTCGCCGCCCTGCGCGGGACCGCCGGCCTCCAGGTCCGCTTCTCCTCGTTCATCGAGGAAGAGGCGGACCAGTCGGAGAGCCTGCCGCCCCCGGGCCCGATGACCCCGATCACGGCCAACCATGTCCTCTCGAGCCCGCTTGACGGGACCTCGATCGCGGGACCGAACGTCCTCGTCAACCGGGACACCGCGGCCGCGCCCCAGAACGAGACCTCGATCGCGGTCGACCCGAACAACCCGAACCGCGTCGTCGCCTCGGCCAACGACTACGTCACGCGGACCTGGTCGTGCACGATCGGCGGCACGCCGTGCAGCGCCCTCGGCGACGGCTACTCGGGCACGTATGTCTCGAACGATGGCGGGGCGACCTGGTGCTGCGCGAGCAGTGACCCGTCCCACCTTGGCACGCTGATCCCGGGCGTGACCCGTCTCGCCGGCGGGATCTACGACGCGGGCGGCGATCCGGCGGTCGCCTTCGACAGCCGCGGCCACGTCTTCTACGCCGGGCTGGGCTTCAACCGGACCTCCGCTCCGAACACGGTCGAGGTGAACAAGGGCACCTTCAACGGCGACAGCCTGTCCTGGGGCGCGCCGGTGTTCATCAACCAGACGACGTCGCCATCGACCCTCAACGACAAGGAATGGATCGCGGTCGACAGCCACGCCTCGAGCGCATTCCGCGACAACGTTTACGTGACGTGGACCCGCTTCAAGTTCAACGCGAGCAAGGGCACCTACGTCCAGTCGCCGATCTTCTTCGTCCGCTCGACGGACGGCGGCGCCACGTTCAGCGCCCCGATGGCGATCTCGGGCAACGTCCTCTACGGCCAGGGCTCCCGCCCGGTGGTCGGCCCGGACGGCACGCTCTACGTCTTCTGGGACGGCGCGACGCGCCTCGCTTCGCTCGATAGCACGTACGTCGTCAAGTCGACCGACGGCGGTGTGACGTTCAGCAAGCCCCTGGCAATCTCCCGGCTGACTGACACCTCGGTCCTCCAGAACACGGCCTTCCGGGTCAACAGCTTCCCCGCCGCCGCGGCGGCGCCCAACGGCGACCTCTACGCAACCTGGACGACCGAGATCCAGAACGCGGGCACTCCGAACTACGGCGGCGACACGACCTGTGCCAGCAGCGCCGCGACGTGCCATTCGGTGGCGGTCTGGAGCACGTCGACGAATGGCGGCGCGACCTGGACGGCCGCGGCGCCGACGTTTGCCGCAGCAAACCAGACGGCCGAGGGCTATCCGGTGACCCAGCCGGTCGGCACCACCCGGCTCGTCGCCCCGGCGGCGAAGCCCGTCGAGCAGGTGTTCCCGTCAGTTGCCGTCTCCCCAACCAACGGACGCGTCTACCTCGGGGCCTACTCGGCCGACACGGTGTCGCCGTGGCAGACCTGCGCGTCGGGTCCGCCACCGCCTGAGGGCCGGATCACGTGCGACACACTCGGCAACTACATCCACAACGCCCGGCTCAACTACAAGGTCCGATCGCTCGGGACGGGCACGACCAACAACGTCAACAACCATCTGATCAACACCAGGCATGGGTTCGGCGGTGGGTTCTTCGGTGACTACACCGATATCGCCGTCGGCTCGGACAATGTCTTCCACGCCCTGTGGACCGACAGCAACAACGTCCAGTCGGTGCACTGGTTCTACGGCTTCGAGTTCACACCGACGCCGATCAACCAGGAAGAGATCGTGACGGGCAAGGGCAACTTCTAGCCCCTCCCCCGCCACTCACCATTGAGCCCGGGTCGGCGTCAGCCGACCCGGGCTCTTTGATTCGAGCTGCGCCGAGGTCAGTAGGCGGGGACCTCGACCTCCGGTTGGTGTTCCCGCTCGACCGGGCCCCCGACCTCCATCGTCGTCCGCATCGGCGTTTCGTGGAGGAACATGACGAGGATTGCCGCGACGACCGCGCCGGCGATTCCGATCCAGAACGTCGACGAGATCGCGATCGAGAACGCGGCGTGCACGCCGTTGACGATCGTGCCGACGATCGGCTGAATTCCCGGCCCGAAGACCTCGACGAAGCGGCCGGCGAGGTCGCCGGTGCCGGTGAGGTCGAGCTGCCTCGCCATCTCCGGCGTCACGGTCGCGAACCCCGTGAGGGCCTGCAACGGCACTCCGGCGGCCACGAGCTGCGTCGGGAGCTCGGTCGTGAATCGGTCGGCGAGGAACGTCCCGGCGAGCGTCAGCCCGACGGTCCCGCCGATCTGCTGGAAGAACGTCAAGCTCGAGGTGGCCACGCCGATTCGGTCTGGCGAGACCGCGTTCTGGACGATCAGGGTAAAGACCGCGAACGACGGGCCGATCCCGAGCCCGGCGAGGGCCATCCACAGCCACATGACCTGGCGGTTGGTGTCGGCCCGGAGGTTCGTGAAGAGGAGCAGGGCAACAGCGAGAAGCGCCAGGGAGCCCGCCATCAGCAGCTTGTAGCGGCCGACCCGGGCGACGATCTGGCCCGACGCGATCGCGCTGAAGATCAGGCCGCCGAGGAGCGGGAGCAGGTTGTAGCCGGACTCTGTCGCGCTCGCGCCGCCGACCGTCTGGAACCAGAGCGGCAGGAAGATGACCAGCGTGAAGAACCCGAACGCCGCGAGGAACATCGCCGCGACCGAGATCGAGAACGTCGGCAGCCGGAACAGGTCGAGCGGCACGATCGGATCGACCGCGCGCGACTCCACGAGCAGGAACACGACGGCGAATACGAGCCCGAGGAGCATCAGGCCACCGACGGCGGGATCGGTCCACTGGCCGGTCTGCTTGTTCGTCAGCCCGATCAGGAACGGGACGATGGCCGCGGCAAACACGCCGGCACCGAGATAGTCGATGTTCTGGCCGGCCTCGGGCCGCCGGATCGCGGGCAGGAGGCGCCACAGGATGAACAGCGACACGAGCCCGATCGGGATGTTGATGTAGAAGATCCAGTTCCAGCTGAACGTGTCGGTGATGAAGCCGCCGAGGCCCGGGCCGACGAGCGACGACACCCCGAACACCGCCCCGAACAGGCCGAGGTACTTGCCCCGCTCGGCCGGCGTGTAGAGGTCGGCGACGACCGCGAGGGCAATCGGGAAGACGGCCCCGCCACCGAGGCCCTGGAGGCCGCGGAACAGGATGAACATCTCCATGTTCTGGCTCAGCCCGGCGAGGGCGGAGCTGATCAGGAACAGGCTGACCGCGAAGATCACGATCGGGCGGCGGCCGAACAGGTCGGACAGCTTGCCATAGATCGGGCCGCTGACCGTCGACGTCAGGAGGTAGATCGTGACCGACCACGTGTACAGCGCGTTGTCCCCGTGGAGCGCGGTGACGATCCGCGGCAGCGCGACCCCGACCACGGTTTGGTCCAGCGCGAACAGGAACATCGCGAGCAGGATCGCGCCGAGGATCTCGAGCTTGGCACGGGGGGACAGGTCGAACGCGTCGGCTGTCGGGGCCGAGTGGGTCATGGGTTCCTCCCTCAAGGATTGGGCACGGTCATGATGGGCCACGAGCCGGTCGGTGGTTGTCATGTTGCTGACCGCTGGGTGGCCGAAAACTCATCGGTTTCGGGGCGTCTCCATTGCGCAGAGATCCGCGGCACGACACTGCGGCCGGCGCGAGCGGCGCGTGAGAGCGGTCGAGATCGATCCGGAGGTCGCGGCGCCCTCCCTCCAGGCCGGACTGATGCCGGTGCTGAAGCCGCCGGACTTCGGCGGGATGATCGGCCGCTGGTACGGCATCGACAAGAGCTCGACCGCGGCCGACGATCGGGCGGCGACCGAGGGGCATCCGGCGCTCGCGCTGTTCGACCTCGACTTGCCGGGCCCGGCAAGAACCGGGGGCGCTAGCCGGGCAGCACGCGGACCTCGCCACCCGACAGCTGCTTCCACCAGCGGGCGTAGCGGCGATAGACCATCGGGTCCCGATCGGCGAGAAACGCCACCAGCGCGCGAGCCTCCGCCGCCAGCCCCTCCCAGGCGTCGTCCGACAGGCGGTGGAACGCCGTCGCCTCGATCCCGCCTTTGACCGCGCGCCAGACGCCGGCTACGTACCCGTCGACGAGGAGCGTGGGCAGGACGTCTCCGTTCGAGCGGATGACGAGTCGACGGTGATGGGGCGGCACGATCCGGCCGCGGTCGGCGTAGGCGAGGAGGACGCTGTCCCACATCGCCATCAGCCGCGGCGGCGCCGGCGTGTCCTCATCTGGTCGAAGCGCGCCGGGCGCGTCGAAGAGCATCGTCCCGTCCGGGCCATCGAGCTGCTCGATGGTCCCGCCGAGCGACGCGATCGCGTTCCGCGTTCGCGCCCGGTCGACCTTCGCGAACTGTGCGATGTCCGCCATCGACGCCGGGCCGAATCCCTCGAGATAGCGGAACGCGAGCCTCGCGAGCGGGTCGGCGTCGCCCGGGCTGGTCGAAAGCGGCTCGCTCTGGGCGGCGAGGTAGGACGGCCGATGCCCGAACGTCCAGGGTCCGCCAGTCGGGGCGTGGACCAGGGGCGCGAAGCTCCGGAGCGCCCACCATGGCCCGATCTCGGCCGCGGCGCGTTCACCGAGGCGCTCGTCGATGAGGGCGTCGAACTCGGCGTTCGTGCGCGGCGCCCGCGCGAACTCGAGGAGGTGCGGGATGAGCGCGTCGGCCTCGTCAGTCGACAGGCCGGTGCTCTGGAAGCGCGCGTCGTTCAGCCGCGCCCGGCGGAGGGTCCTCTGCATCGCGCTGTGGAACACGGGGTAGTCGGCGCCGTCGACGGCGTGGAGCGTCATCCGCATCAGCGACGCCTTGACGATCCGGTGCTCGACGAACGCGGCGTGGAGGTCGGCCGGGTCGAAGTCGACGGTCCGGTTCCAGAGCGCCAGGTACGGCGAGGCCGGTTCCTGGGCCTGGATGGCGACGGCGCGATGGATCGCCTCGACGACGTCGAGCCGCTCGCGGCGGAGGAGCAGCTGGCGGGCGAGCGTGGCTCGATTGAGCCGGCGTGCGGTCAGGGGCACCGTGGCTGCCCTACTCGGGGCGACGGCCGGGATCCGTCAGCCAGATCAGGCCCGCGAGGACGACGATCCCGATGACCCATGGCACGAAAAGCACGACTCCGCCTGCCAACGCGATCGCGCCGACGAAGAGGTGACCGCCGAGCAGCGGCCCGCACGAGACGAGGAGATAGCCGAGGACCCAGATGAGCAGGAGGATCTGGAAAGCGGATCGCATGACGCGATTGTGCCCGGATCGGCAGACCTCGCGTCGCGCCGCCCGGGTCGCGAGATCGGAATCGAACCGCCCACCGCGACCTGGAGGTCGGCGACGGGCGGACTCGATGACGGTGGGGTGATCCAGCGGAAGCGCGGTCGGCTCCCATGCCAAGGGGAGACAGACCGACACCGATGAGGTGCGTCCCTCGCCGTCACGATGCGCCCCTCGTCGGGCGCGCGCATCCTGCGTTCGGCGTATTCGTGCATTTCCACGCTCGATTTCCGAAGACATCCCATTGGCCGTGCGAATAGCCGAATCCTGCGAATCTCGAATCATTCGGCTATCTGCATGGGCCGGACGAGAAGCACTGACGGGTCGCGCGCGCGTCCGATCGCATCGCACGCCCACTCGGGGCCCGGGCGACACATTCCGTCGTCGCGGGTAGCATTTCGATACCGACTCGACCACGACCGACGCCGCCCACGCGCCGGCGCAGGAGCCGCAACCTCGCACCGGAGGCCCCCGCGTGAAGCTCGGACTGCAGATTCCCTCGTTCACCTGGCCCGGCGGGACCGACGCGATCGGGCCTACCCTCGCCCGCATCGCGCGCCAGGCCGACGACATCGGCCTCGACTCGATCTGGGTCATGGACCACTTCTTCCAGATCCGGGGCGTCGGCCCGGCCGAGGACCCGATGCTCGAGGGCTGGACGACCCTCGGCTTCCTCGCGGCGAACACGACCAACGCGCGGCTCGGGCTGATGGTCGGCGGCGTCCATTACCGATCCCCCGGCCTGTGGGTCAAGGCCGCGACGACGCTCGACGTCCTGTCCGGTGGCCGGGCGTGGCTGGGGATCGGCGCGGCATGGAACGAGGATGAATCACGCAGTCTCGGGTTCCCGTTCCCGCCGCTCGGCGATCGGTTCGAGATGCTCGACGAGACCCTCCAGATCGCCCACCAGATGTGGACCGGCGAGCGCGGCACCGAGGCCGAGTTCCAAGGCCGGCAGTATCACGCGACCCGCCTGCTGAACTCACCGCAGTCGATCTCGCGGCCACGGGTCCCGATCATGATCGGCGGCGGAGGAGAGAAGAAGACCCTCCGTTTGGTCGCCCAGTACGCCGACGCGACGAACGTCTTCGGCGGCCCCGAGGCGATCGCGCACAAGTACGAGGTCCTGCGCGAGCACTGCGAGGCCGTCGGTCGGAACTACGACGAGATCGAGCGCTCGAACCTCCAGACGATCCACCTCGAGCGCGAGTCGCCGAGCCAGATCGTCGACCGGTTCGGCGAGCTGGCGGACGCGGGCGCCCAGCACGTGATCTTCGGCGTCGTCGGCGTCGACGATCCGAAGAAGCTCGAGACGATCGGCCGCGACATCGTGCCGCAGCTCCGGGCGCTGTAGCCCGGCCTCACGCGCGCCGGGCGCGCTCGGCTGGCGGTGCCGGGTTGGCGGTGCCCGGCGGGCGCCCCGCGGCCCGCCGCACGACCATTGGGCACCCCACGACCCCGATTCGACGATCGTTGCGGTCAAACGGAACCGGTTCGCGGAAAGGACTCGTTTCGCGTGGCGTGAACGACCGCGATTCAGCCTCGCTGGGCGGCGGCACGAGCGGCCGCGACATCGGGGCGTTGCGCGAACGGCTCGGCCGCGAGATCGGTCTGGCGAAGCACGAGCCCTTGGCGACGCCGGGCGGGGCATGCTCAGGACCGTTCGCGAGTCCGGGTCACGCGCCGCAGGCCCGCGGGTCGCCCGTCGATGGCTACTCGCCGCGAGGTCGGACCATCTCCTCGATCGCGATCACCAAGGCGAGTCCCAACGCGTCGTCGAAGCCGTCCGCGATCCGGACCCCGAACGTGTCGTGGAGGCTGAACCAGGCCCGCGAGGCGCCGACGACCTCTGCGCCGCCGTCCGTGATCCGGAACTCATGCTCGAGGAAGTCGCCCGCTGCCTCGAGCGGGCCGCCCGCCGTCAGCTCGATCGAGAAGCGTGACGAGAGGAGCGTCAGCAACGCCTTCTCGATCCGGGCGACGACCTCCTCGCCGCGCCGGATCTCGAAGACCGGCCGGAGGCTGAAGACCGGCGCGTGGAGCGTGAGAAGGAGCGTCCCGGACGGATCGAGCAGGTCGAGCGTTCGGCCGAGGGCGAAGGCCTTCCCGTCGACCTCGAATGCGCGGGCCCCGGCTTCGTCCTCGATCCAGGCATCGCCGCCGAACGAGAACAGCGCCTGGTTGAGGGCATAGAGCTGGGTCATCGTGAATCTCCTAGCCCGAGATCTCGGCACGCTCGGTGAACAGCGCCGTCACGAGCAACGCACCGATCAGCCACGCCGCGACGACCACCAAAGCCGTGTTCGGCTCCAGCCGCGCCAGCGACGCTCCGCCGCCGCCGCCTCCTCCTCCTCCGCCGAAGCTTCCGGACGTCGCCACGACCGCGTTCGCCGCGTTGAACGGCAGGTACTTGACGATGTCGGGCAGGAAGATCGCCGCGAACTGCTCGCCGAAGTAGACCGCGATCCCGACCCCGATCCCCGCGAGCTGACTCCGGGCGAGCGTCGCGATCGCGAACCCGAGGGCGCACGCCTCGGCGAGGGCGAGCCAGCCGCGCAGCAGCAGTTCCGGGAACGTGCCGACCGTGGCCGCGTCGCCGATGCCGTTGGTCGGGACCTGGGCGAGCCCGGCCGCGACCACCGCCACCACGATCCCGATCCCGAATGCGACGAGCAGCCCGAGTCCGACCATGACCGCGATCGAGGCGAACGACAGGAGCTGATAGCGGCTCCGGCTCTCGCCCCGGGCGACGACGGCCTTCAGGGTCCCCCACGTCCACTCGGAGCCCGCGATCGCGGCGCCATAGATCATCGCGAACAGGCCGCCGAGCCCGAGGATGAACGAGAGCAGCAGGGAGTAGGCCCCCGGGAACGTCACGAGGAGCAGCGCCTGCCGGCCGCCGCCACCCGTGCCGGACGCCGCGCTCTGGCGGGCCGTCGCGCCGACCGCGAGATAGATCAGGGCGAGCAGCCCGACGAGCAGGCCGAACGTGACGTAGGTCGCCGGCCGGCGGACGAGCTTGCGGATCCCGGCGACGAAGAGCCTCATGACGGTCGACCCGCTGAGGCGCCGGGCACGCCGCCGGCGCCGGCCGATCCGAAGAACGTGCCTTCGCCGCCGATCGTCGTCGGCTCGCCGGCGGTCAGCTCGAGGAAGAGCGACTCCAGGTCGCTGCCAGTCTGGAGCCCCGAGGCAAAGATGCCGACCGTCGCGAGCGCCCGGTTGACCTCTGCCGCTCGGTCGGGGCCGAGCGATACGGCGAGCCATGCCGCGCCGGCGCCTCCGCCCCCATCTCCGTCCAGCGTCGCGATCGTGTCCGGTGCCAGCGCCTCGAGGACCCGCCGCGCGGCTTCGACCTCGACCGCCGCGACCCGGACCCGGATCCGACCCTCGCCCGCGAGCAGCTGCTCGATCGGGCCCTCGCGGACGAGCCGGCCCGCGGCGATGATCCCGAGGACGTCGGCCAGCTGCTCGACCTCGCCCAGGATGTGGCTCGACACGAAGACCGTCTTGCCGCTGATGGCGAGCTGCTTGAGGGTCTCGCGCATCGCGACGATCCCGGCCGGGTCGAGCCCATTCGATGGCTCGTCGAGGAGCAGCAGGTGGGGATCGCTCAGGAGTGCGGCCGCGATCCCGAGCCGCTGCTTCATCCCGAGCGAGTAGGTCTGGACGTTGTCGCGAGCGCGCTCGCGTAGCCCGACGAGCTCGAGCAGCTCGTCGATCCGCGAGCGCGACGTCCGCGCTCCCGCCGCGGCCAGCGCGCGGAGGTTCTCGCGGGCCGACAGGTACGGGTAGAACGATGGCGACTCGATCAGGGCGCCGACGTCGAACAGGCGATGTCGGTCTCGCCGGCCGAATGGCTTGCCAAGGACCTCGATCGATCCCGCGTCGGCGTGGATCAGCCCGGTGAGGAGCCGCATCGTCGTCGTCTTGCCCGCGCCGTTTGGGCCGAGAAAGCCGTAGACGACGCCGTTCGGCACCGACAGGTCGAGGCCGGCCAGCGCGGTCCGCTGGCCGTACCGTTTCACCAGCCCGCGCGTCGCGAGGGCGAGTCCATCCGACAAGGAGTCTCCGATCCGGTGGCTAGGGGCGCAGCCCTCGGCCACGTACCGTTCGATGCTCGACGGCAGACCCGTGCCCTGTCAAACCGGACGCTCCCACCGGCCGGGAGATACCCCAGGGGAGTATCGACATCGTGCTACGATGCAGGCATGAGCGACGAGCCCACCCGCCGCGCCGACGGACCTGACGCGACCCCCGACGCGAGCGACTCGAGCGGCGAGGCCAACCCGTTCGGCGGCCTCACGATCGACTTCGGCGGGGCTGCCGGGGAAGCGGCGGGCGCGATCCCGACGGACACGAACGGCGGCGGCCCGATCTCGTTCGGCAGCCCGATCGTATTCGGCAGCCCGATCGCATTCGGCGCACAGGCCGATGCCGCGACTCCCGTCGCCGGGCCGCGGGCGGGTAGCCCGGTCGGCGGACCCGGCGACGGCGCGGACCGCGACGGGAACCGGACGAAGGTGCTGATCATCGGCTCGGGTCCGGCGGGCCTGACCGCCGCGATCTACGCCGCGCGCGCCAACCTCGAGCCGATCGTCCTCGCCGGCGTCGTGCCGGGCGGCCAGCTGATGATCACGAGCGACGTCGAGAACTATCCCGGCTTTCCCGACGGCATCCTCGGGCCGGAGCTCATGGCGAAGTTCCGCGAGCAGGCCGAGCGGTTCGGAACGCGGATCGTCGACGTCGACACCGAGCGAGTGGACCTCTCGGCTCGGCCGTTCCGGGCCTGGGCGCGCGGCGTCGAGTACACCGCCGATGCCGTCATCGTCGCGACCGGCGCGTCGGCCCTGTGGCTCGGTCTCGCGAGCGAGACCCGCCTCCGCGGTCGTGGCGTGTCGGCCTGCGCGACCTGCGACGGGTTCTTCTTCCGTGACAAGGAGATCGCGGTCGTCGGGGGCGGCGACACGGCCCTCGAGGAGGCGACCTACCTGACCCGCTTCGCGACCAAGGTCCATCTGATCCATCGCCGCGACGCCTTCCGGGCCTCGAAGATCATGATCGATCGGGCCTACGACAACCCGAAGATCGAGGTCCACACGAACGTCGCGGTCGACGAGGTCCTCGGCGGGGCCAAGGTCGAGGGCCTGCGCCTGCGCGACACCGTCAGCGACGAGACGCGCGACGTCCCGATGGAGGGACTGTTCGTCGCGATCGGCTATCGCCCGAACACCGAGATCTTCAAGGAGCAGCTCGAGGTCGACGAGAAGGGCTATCTGGTCGTCCACGACGAGACCGGCTCCCGGATCGACGGCGTGTTCATCGCCGGCGACGTCCACGACCACCGCTATCGCCAGGCCGTCACCGCGGCCGCCGACGGCTGCAAGGCCGCGATCGACGCCGAGCGCTGGCTCGAGCACGAGGGCATCAGCGAGGCCACTACGGCGACCGCCTGGTAGTCGGCCCGCGGCCAAGCCGATCCGCGCCGCAACCCGTACCCCAACCCGCACCCCAACCCGCGCCCCAACCCGCGCCCAGCGAATTCGCGGCGCGGGGCGCCAGCGAATAGGCGAATATCGGCGGCGGCGGGGCCAATCCGCGCCGGGGCTCGATCCGTGCAGGGGCCGATCCGCGCCGGGGCCGATCCGCGCCGGGCGAATCACCTGCGCGAGGCGCGAGCGAGTAGCCGAATATCGCTGCCGCGCGGGATGGCCCGTCCAACGCTCGTGGGCGGCTATCCGAATGTCGGGCCGCAGCGGGCCAGGCCGAGAAGCTGGCCGTCGAGGGCGTCGTCCAGGACGAGCAAGAGCACCACGAGTCGGTGCAGGCGCATGCCTTCGAGGACGCCGCGTTCGAGGCGCGAGATCGTCGTCTGGTGGAGGCCGCTGAGTCTGGCCAGCTGGCCCTGGGACATTCCGGCTTGCACCCGCGCATTGCGGATCCACCGTCCGAGGAGCTCCAGGCCCGTCGCAATGGTTCGCAGCCTGGCGTCGCGCGCACGGCGCTCCGGGACGGCGCAGTGCGGGCGCTTCGGGATCGTGGATCGATCGCACAACCTGGATGGCATCGACGAATGAAAGCGGACGCCCCTTGTGCCAGCCTCAACCGGCAATTCGCTGGGGATCACCCGCGCGGCCAAGCGCCCAAAATATTCGGCTATTCGCAGCGGTGGGGCGGGGTGTTTCGGACGAAGGGCCGCAGCGGCTCAACGGGCCCGAACGCACGCGGGCTGGGGGCGGCTACCATCCGTGCATGAAGCATCGCAGCGTGGAGCTCGTCCATCGGGGCGGCATGCGGTTCGCAGCCACGACCGGGACGGGTCGGACCGTGACGTTCGGCGACGACAGCGACGCCAATGAGCACTCGCCGGTCGAGATCGTGGCGGCCGCGATTGCGGCATGTTCGGCCATGGACGTCGTCTCGATCCTCGAAAAGAAGCGGCAGGTCCACGACTCGTACCGGATCGACGTCCGCGCCGAGCAGCGCAGCGAGTATCCGCAGGTCTACACCCGGATCGACGTCACGCACATCGTCGAGGGCACAGTGGTCGACGAAGTAGCCGTCCGCCGCGCGATCGAGCTCTCCGCGACGAAATACTGCCCGGTGAACGCGATGCTCTCGGCCGGCGCGACGGAGGTCCACCACCATTTCCGGATTCGCCGCACCGGCGCCCAACCGATGGAGGCGTCCGGCGAAGTGACCGTGACGGGTCCGGACCGGCGCCCCGACATCGTCGCCTGAGCTCTGCGCGATCCCCAACGGGTGCGGTTGCATGACTATGCGGTGTCAATGTATAGTCATGCGGTCATGGCCGCCATCCATTCGACCGCTTCAATCTCGAGCCTGTCCCCCGTGAGGAACGCGTCGCGCGCGAGCGCGCCAGCGCGCCGGTGAGCGCGGGCACCGAGGCCCCGAGCGTGGCCGCGACGGACCGCCGGCCGGATTCCGGCAGTCGGATCCGAGTCGGCATCGTCGGCGCGACAGGCTACGTCGGCGCCGAGCTGATCCGGCTCCTGAGCCGCCACCCCGCAGTCGAGATCGTCGGGCTCCAGGGTCGCGACCGCGATCACGAGCCGATCGGTGGGACCCACCCCCACCTCGCCGGGACCGGGCTCTCGGTCGATTCGACGTTGCCGGACGTCGACGCCGTCTTCCTTGCCCTGCCCCACGGCACGGCCGCCAACCTCGTCCCGGAGATCGCAGCCCGCGGCACCGCGATCATCGACCTCGGGCCGGACTTCCGCCTCCGATCCGCCGCCGACTACCCGCTCTGGTACGGGTTCGAGCACCCTCGGGCTGACCTGCTGGGCAGCGCGGTCTACGGCCTGCCGGAGCTTCATCGTGCCAAGCTGCAGGCGCTCCGTCACGCCGACCAGGCGATCGTGGGCTCGCCCGGTTGCTACCCGACCGCGACCGTCCTCGCCCTGGCTCCGCTCGCCCTCGCCGGCCTGATCGGCGATCTCGTGGTCGACGCGAAGAGCGGAGTCTCAGGAGCCGGCCGCGACGCGAAGCCCGACCTCATGTTCGGCGACGTCAACGAGAGCGTGAAGGCGTACGGGATCGACGGCCACCGCCACGTCGCGGAGATCGAGCAGGAGCTCGCCTCGCTCGGGGCCGCGGCCGGCCGCGAGAACCCCGGTGCCGCGGGCGTCGACTTCCTGCCCCACTTGATCCCGATGACCCGCGGCATCCTGTCGGCCGCCCACGTCCGGCCGACCCGGCCGACGAGCCAGGCCGAGCTCGACGACCTGTTCGCCGCGGCGTACGACGGCGAGCCGTTCGTGTCGGTCGTGGCCTCGGCGCCGGCCACCAAGCACGTCCTCGGCAGCAACCACGCCCGGATCTTCGTCCACCACGACGAGCGGACCGGCCGGATCCTCGCGATCGGGGTCATCGACAACCTCGTGAAGGGCGCCGCCGGCCAGGCCGTCCAAGCGTTCAACCTCGTCCATGGCCTGCCCGAGACGACCGGTCTCGAGCAGCTGCCCCTCGCGCCCTAGGAGCGCCCGGCCGATGACGATCGCAGCCACCACTCCAGCCACCAGCCCGCCCACCGCGCTGCCTGCGCTCGCCACCGACCTCCCGCCTGTCGAGCGGCGCGCGGCGATCCCGGCCGGCTTTCTCGCAACAGGAGGGATCGCCGGGATCAAGGCCTCTGGCCGGCCGGACCTGGCCATCGTCGCGACCGCCATCGGTCCGGATGGTGGTCGGGTTCCGGCGGCCGCGGCCGCGGTCTTCACCCCGAACGCGTTCGCGGCCGCGCCCGTCCGCCTGTCACGAGCCCATCTCGCGGCCACGGATCCAGCTGGCGAAGGCGGGTTCGGCTGGGCGACCGGAATCATCTCGACAAGCGGCTGCGCCAACGCCGCGACCGGCGCCGCGGGCGACCGCGATCAGGCGACCGTCGCGGATCTGCTGGCGGCGGCGCTCGGGGTGCCCGTCGAGGAGACGCTGCTCCTTTCCACCGGGATCATCGGAACGCGCCTGCCGCTCGATCGGGTCGAGGCGGGCGTCGCGGCGGTCGCGCCGCTGCTGGCAGCGAGCGACGACGGCCTGGCGGCCGCTGCCGAGGCGCTTCGGACGACCGACTCGGTGGTGAAGGCCGCGACGACCACGATCACCCTGCCCGACCCCGACGGAATGGCGGTCCGCCAGGTCCGCGTCACCGGGATCGCGAAGGGCGTCGGGATGATCCATCCCCGGATGGCGACGATGCTCTCGATCGTCCTGACCGATGCGACGGTCGACCCGGCGACGCTCCACGGCCTGCTCCGGCCGGCGGCCGCCCGGACGTGGGACCAGCTCAGCGTCGACGGCGACACCTCGACGAACGACACGGTATTCGTCCTCGCGTCTGGCACCGCGGACATCGCCCCGGTGACGGCCGGAACGCACGAGGCAGGGGAACTCGGCCGGGCGATCGAGGCCGTGGCCCGCGACCTTGCCCGCCAGCAGGCGGCCGACGGCGAGGGCGCGACGACCCTGATCACGTGCCAGGTGTCGGGCGCGGCCGACGACGCCGACGCCCGAGCCATTGCCCGCGCGGTGATCTCCTCGTCTCTCGTCAAGGCGGCGGCCCATGGCCGCGACCCGAACTGGGGCCGGGTCGCGGGCGCGGCCGGAAATGCGACCCTGGCCGATGCTACGGTCCTCGCCGCCGCCGGGCTGCCCGCCGCCGGCGCCCGGAGCCGCGCCGGGACGCCCGCGGAGCTCGACCCGGATCGGCTCCGGATCGCGATCGCGGGCCACCTCGTCTTCGACGGCGCCGATGGCGGTCCGGTCGGGTTCGATCGCGCCGCGGCGCGGGCCGCGATGGACGCTCCGGAGCTGCTGATCCGACTCGACCTCGGCCTCGGCACGGGGATCGGCGAGGCATTCGGGTGCGACCTCACCGAGGCCTACGTCATCGAGAACAGCGAGTACACGACGTGAGCGAAATACCTCAGGCCGATGGCCTCGCGGAGATCGGCCTCGGACCTCGGTGGGGCCGAGCCAGGTCAGGAGTTCGCCTCCCGTGAGTGAAATCCTTGTTGTTAAACTCGGCGGCTCGACGATCGCGGACCAGCGCCAGGTGCTGACGGAGGTGGCCGCGGTCGCGCGCCGGCGGCCCGTCGTGCTCGTCCACGGGGGCGGCAAGCGGATCACCGAGTGGCTCGACCGGATGGGCGTCCCGTCGAAATTCGAGAACGGCCTCCGCGTCACCGACCAGGCCGCGCTCGAGGTCGCGGCCGCGGTCCTCCGCGGCGTCGTCAACAGCGAGCTCGTCGCGGGCCTGCGCGACCTCGGCGTCGACGCGGTCGGCCTGTCGGGCGTCGACGGCGGGCTGCTCGTCAGCGAGCGGGTGCCGGGGATGGGGCTCGTCGCCCACGTCGTCGGCCTTCGTCGCGACCTGATCGACGCGATCCTCGTCGGCGGCCAGGTCCCGGTCGTGGCCCCGCTCGCCCGCGACGAGGACGGGATCGTGTGCAACGTCAACGCGGACGACGCGGCCGCCGGGATCGCCGCCGGGCTCGGGGCTCGCCAGCTCGTCCTCCTGACCGACGTCGACGGCGTCCGCGACGCCGGCGGCCGGCGGCTCGACACGCTGACTGCGAGCGAGGCGGAGACGCTGATCGCGGACGGCGTGATCGCGGGCGGGATGGTCCCGAAGATCCGGGCCGCACTCGCCGCGCTTGCCTGGGACGGCTCCGAAGCGATCATCGCCGACTCGTCCTCCGCGAACGCCCTCGAGCGGGCCCTCACCGACCCGAGTTTCGGGACGCGGATCACCTCCGGCCGCGCAGCCGTCGGGGCGGCCTGATGCGCGGCCGGTCGAACCTCGCACTGCGCAGCCCGTCGCTGGTGTCCATCGGGCTTCCGCCGACGGGCGGCTCCAAGCGCGACCGCCAGCAGGCGATCCGCGACCTCGTCGGCGGTGAGGCGACCGGGATCGGCAGCCAGCAGGATCTCGTCGATCGATTGAACGAGCGTGGCTTCGCCGTGACGCAGGCAACCGTCAGCCGGGATATCGGCGACCTCGGGCTCGTGAAGGCGCCACGCGCCGGCCGCCACGTCTACGTCCTGCCCGAATCCCTCGCGGCCGCGGGCTCTGCGCCCGATGCGGACAGCTCCCGCCGGTCCGACGAGCGGCTCCGCCGGATCCTCGCCGGCATCCCGGTCACGCTCGGCCGGAGCGGCCTGACCCTGCTCGTCACCGGTTCGCCGGGGACTGCCAGCATCATCGCCCAGGCGATCGACGAATCGTCCCTCACCGAGCAGGAGGGAACGCTCGCCGGGGACAACACCCTGCTCGTGCTCTTCGCCGATGAGGCCCGTCTCCTTGCGTGGCGCGATCGCTTCGACCGAATCCTCGACACCGCCCTGGAGGGCCGCTGATCCCATGAAGAAGGTCGTCCTTGCGTACTCCGGCGGGCTCGATACGTCCGTCGCCGTCGCCTGGCTCCGAGAGAAGTACGACTGCGAGGTCATCTGCCTGACGGTCGACGTCGGCGGCGGCTCGCTCCGCCAGGGCGTCGAGAAGCGAGCGATCTCGGCCGGCGGGTCGCGGGCCTATGTCGTCGATGCTCGGGACCGGTTCGTGCGCGACTTCGTGTGGCCACACCTCCAGGCGGACGCGCTATACCAGGACGCCTATCCACTCGCAACCGCGCTCGCCCGGCCGCTGATCGCGCAGCTCCTCGTCGAGGTCGCCCGGCGCGAGGGCGCCGACGCGGTCGCCCATGGCTGCACGGGCAAGGGCAATGACCAGGTCCGGTTCGACGTCGCGGTCCACGCCCTCGATCCGGGCCTCGAGGTCATCGCCCCGATGCGCGTCGGAATGGGCCTGACCCGCGACCAGGAGATCGACTACGCGATCGAGCGCGGGATCGAGATCCCGATCACGAAAGCGTCGCCGTACTCGATCGACGTCAACCTGTGGGGTCGCTCGTGCGAGACCGGCGTGCTCGAGGACCCGTGGGTCACGCCCCCGCCGGACGCCTACGAGTGGACGGTCGCGCCGTCGGACGCGCCGGCTCCGGTCGAGCTCGTCATCGAGTTCGAGGGCGGCATCCCCGTCGCGATCGACGGCGAGCGTCTCGACCCGGTCGAGCTCGTCGAACGGCTCCATTCGCTCGGCGGGCGCCACGGCGTCGGCCGGATCGACCACGTCGAGGATCGGCTTGTCGGGATCAAGAGCCGCGAGATCTACGAGGCGCCGGCGGCGATGATCCTCCACGCGGCCCACGGCGCGCTCGAGGGCCTCACGCTCACCAAAGACACGCTCCGGTTCAACAAGCTCGTCGCGAGCGAGATCGCCCAGCTGACGTACGACGGGTTGTGGTTCTCGGCGCTCCATCGCGACCTGCGCGGGTACGTGGCGTCGGCTCAGCGAGTCGTCAGCGGCGACGTTCGGATCCGGCTCGACCACGGGTCGGCGGTCGTCGTCGGGCGCCGCTCGCCGCTGTCGCTGTACGACAAGAACCTTGCGACCTACGACGCGGGCGACGCGTTCGACCACGCGGCCGCGGTCGGATTCATCTCGATCTTCGGGCTGCCGCTCCGGGTCGAGGCCGCGCGTCACGGGGCGGTCGGCGCGCGCTACGGCGCGGCGTGGACGTGGACGGATCCGCTCCTTGCGGAACTGCCGACGACCGTCACCGATCCGGCCGAGACCGTTCCCGCGGGCTGACTTCTCGGGGCGGTCCCGCCGACCCAGGGGCAGGGTCGCAGCGGCCGCGAACCGCGCGGAGGCAATCAGCGTTCTGACTGGCCTCCGGGCGACGCGGGGTGCGGCCCGGCCTCGAGCGCGTCGATCGGACCGCCCTGCGACTCGTTCGCCCGAACCCGGTCGAGGTGGGGCCGCGACTTGTCGATCTCGGCCGTCAGCGAGCCGACGGTCTGCTTCATCGTGTCGAGGGCGCGCGACCGGAATGCGTCGATCTCGTCCATCGTCGCGTAGATGTTCCCGAACGCGGCCTCGAGCTTCGCCAGATCGACCGTGGCCGACGCCGCCTGCTCGTTGATCGCTCCCGACTGCTGGCGCAGCATCGCCGAGGTGGACTCGATCAGGTTCGACGTGGTCGTGTTCAGCGCGGTGATCTGGTCCAGGACGAGCTTCTGGTCGCCCATGGCCTGGGCCACGATCACGGCCGTCCGCAGCGCCGAAACGGTCGTCGTCGTCGCCCGCTGGACCCCCTTGATCAGCTCGAGGTTGTTGCGCCGGATCACGTCGAGGGCGAGGTAGCCCTGGACGCTGACGGCGAGCTGGGTCAGCAAGTCCTGGTGCTTCTGGCGGACCGAGAACAGCATGTCCTCGCGGAGGACCTTGGCCCGCTCCGGATCGTTCGCCTCGATCGTGTCGATCCGCGCGGCCAGGCCCGTGTCGAGGCTCCCGGCGAGGTACGCATACTGGCGGAGCCGGCTCATCACCGCCCAGAGGTTGAGCTTCTCCGCCGCGATCGCGGCGTTGTCGCGCTGGAGCTCGGTCCGGCCGTGATCGAGGGCCTTGATGATCGCGTCGAGCTGGTGCTGGCTCGAGCGGTACTTGTCGAAGTAGTCGCGGAGCCGGCCGCCTGCCCCGAACGGCAGCAGACCCAGCAGCTTGCGCGGGCTGCGAAGATTGCCCTGCCGCGCGGGGTCCAGATCCTCGACACGGCGGCGGAGATCCCGCAGCGACGTGCCGACCGCGGACGCTTCGGTCAATCCGCCGTTGCTCAGCGCGGCGAGCGGCTTGTCGAGGAGACGGCTCGAGACCGAGGCCGACGCCCGGATGTCCTCGTCACCGAGGGCGCCGATGTCCTTGACCCGGTCGCTGAATTCGGTCCCGTGCGGATCGAGCGACGAGACCGCGTCGAGGTAGTTCGCGACCATTGCGTCGAGGCGGGCCTGCTCCGCCGCGCTGATCGGGACGGCGTCGGCAGCGGCGACCGGCGCGACGGGCCCGACCGGATTGGGCGTCTCAAGGATGAGCTCGGTCCCGGCCGCATCGGCCGACGCTGGTTCAGCCGGGACGGCGGGCATTTCGCCGGTCGGCTCCGGCAGTGCGAGGGATGAGTCGCTCATCGACGGGCTCCTTCAGGCGGGAACGGTCTCGCGCAGGTCGTCACCGAGGCCCGTGCCGACTTCCGCCAAATCAGAACACGTGTCGCGCCATGCCGCAACTCGCGTTGGCCGCGGTTCCGGTGAACACCGCGATCCCCACGGTCGGGTGACGCGGCGCCTTCGAGAGAACCGCCGGGCGTTCGCGGGTCGAGCGTCAGGCCGGGTAGGCGACCTCGCCGTGGGTCGAGAGGTCGATGCCGAGCTCTCGGCCGCACCCGTTCAGGGCGGTCGGAATTGTGCGACATGCACTAGTTGGCGACAGGCGCGGCCGCGACCCGGCTCTCCGCGGCCCGGAGCCGCGCGTAGCCCGGCTTGACGACCTCGTTGATCACGCGGAGTCGCTCGTCGAACGGAGCGAACGCGCTCTTGATGGCATTGATCGTCAGCCATTCCATCTCGCCGACCCCGATCCCGAACGTGGCATCGAGCGCCGCGAACTCCGACGACAGCGTGACCCCGCTCATCAGCCGGTTGTCGGTGTTGAGCGTGACCCGGAATCGGAGCCGCCGGAGCAGGTCGATCGGATGCTCGGCGATCGTCGCCGCGGCACCGGTGTGGACGTTCGATGTCGGGCACATCTCGAGTGGCACACGCCGGTCGCGGACGAACGCGGCGAGCCGGCCGAGCTGGACCGAGCCGTCGTCGCGGACCGTGATGTCGTCGACGATCCGGACGCCGTGGCCGAGCCGCTCGGCGCCGCAGAACTGGAGCGCTTCCCAGATCGACGGCAGCCCGAACGACTCCCCCGCGTGAATCGTGATGTGGAAGTTGTCACGGCGAACCAGATCGAACGCGTCGAGGTGGCGCGTCGGGCGGTAGCCCGCCTCGGGTCCGGCGATGTCGAAGCCGACGACGCCCTCGTCACGGTGGCGGAGCGCGCACGCGGCGACCTCGACCGAGCGCGCCGCCTGGCGCATCGCGGTCACGAGCATCTTCATGACGATCGGACGACCGGCCGCCGCCGCCCGCTCCATCCCGATCCGGAAGCCCTCGAGGTTCGCCGCGGTCACTTCGTCGAGGCTCAGGCCGCGCTCCGTCGAGAGCTCCGGGGCGTAGCGGACCTCGGCGTAGACGACGCCATCCGCCGCAAGATCCTCGGCGCATTCGGCGGCGACCCGGACGATCGCGTCGCGCTCCTGCATGACGCCGACGGTATGGGCGAACGTCTCGAGATAGAGCTCGAGGGACTTCCGGTCGGCGCCTCGTCGGAACCACGCGGCGAGCTCGTCGACGTCGGTGGTCGGCAGGGCGTCGTAGGCGAACTCGCGCGCGAGGTCGATCACCGTGGCCGGCCGCAGGCCGCCGTCGAGGTGATCGTGAAGCAGGACCTTCGGCGCCTGACGGATCGTGTCGAGGGTGGGCACGGGACTCTCCGGAGCTTGGCCCTCGATGGTACGGCCCCGATGATCCGCGGGCCGGTCGCGTAGGATCGAACTCGTCCGATTCGAAGGGGGATCATGGCAGCGAGCTGGCGCGAGTCGAGTCACGGCATCACGTGGGAGGTCACCCTCGACACGGATCGACTCCTGCCCGGTCACTTGACCGCTGGCTCGATCACAGTCGTCGCCGAGGGCTCGTTCGAGGCGCGCGGGCTGATCGCGGCCCTCGTCGCCGTCGAGCACTGGCAGCACGAAGAGGCGAACAGCGACGGCAAGGGGACCCACACGGTGACGTCCCGTAACGAGCTCGTCCGGGAGCCTGTCGCGGTGTCCGGCCCGCTCACGCTCGCGCCCGGCGAGAGCCGCACGTTCCCGATCCAGATGCCCGTCCCGCCACTCGGCCCCGCGACCCTCGACGCGACCGTCGCGGGGCTGGCCTGGACGTTCGAGGCCAAGCTCGACCGGCCGGGCAAGCCGGACAGCGGGATCGAGGCTCCGGTGGTCGTCGTCCAGCCGGTCGCGCTCCTCCGGGCCGGGGTCGTCGATGTCGGCGAGTTCGCCCTGTATCCCGAGGCGGCCGCGACGGAGGACGACCTGACGGCCTCGATCACGCTCGATCCCCTGCCTCTCTGCTCCGGCGCCCCATTCCACGGCGAGGTGATCGTCCGGTCGCCGCGCCCGCGCCGCCTCCAGGACATCCGGGCCGAGATCCGGGTTCAGGTGAAGGCCACCGTGGCGAGCGGCCGGAACGAGACGATCACCGCCTGGGCCGCGACCGTCGTGCCGGAGCTCGAACTCGACGGCGAGCGCCGCCTCGCGTTCGAGGGCAGGCTTGAGGCGACGCCACTGCCAACGATCGAGCTTCCCCACGGCAAGGCATCCGCCACATTCCATGTGATCCTCGCCACCGCGTGGGCCCGCGATCCGCACCTGGTCCGGGACGTGACGATCGCGACCACGCTCGACCTGTAGCGAGATCGCCCATGGGTCGTTTGACCGATGCGAGAAGACGGCGCCTCGCTAGACTCCGGGAATGGGCCGCCTCGGATCCCTCCTCTGCCCGATCATCGTGGGCCGCGATGACCTCCTCGAACGGTTCGACGAGCTGCTCGGCGAGGTCGGCCAAGGGCGCGGCAATGCGCTGTTCCTCTCGGGTCCCGCCGGGCTCGGGAAGACCCGCCTCGTGCGGGCACTCGTCCGTAAGGCTGCCGCCAGCGGGATCCGGATCGACGGTGGAGCGGTAGGGCCGCAGGATCAGCAGGTTCCGCTCGCGTCGATCCTCGAGATGGCGCGCGGGATGCGCGGCAACGCCGAGTTCGGGACCCTCAGCGAGGACCTCCTTGCGATGAGTGGCGCCCACGACGGCGATGCGCTCGGCGCCCGACGGATCCTCGTGCGGGGGATCGCCGATCGGATCCTCGAGGCGATCGACCGGCCGACCGTCCTGGTCTTCGACGACCTCCATTGGGCGGACGAGATGAGCCTCGAGGTCATCGGCGAGCTGGCCCGCCTGGCGGCTGATCGACCGCTTCTCCTGCTCGGCGGCTATCGCGCCGATGAGTTCCCGTCGGGCTCGATCCACCGCGAGTGGCGGGCGCGCCTCCTCAGCCAGCGGTTCGCGGAGGAGGCCCACCTCCGGCCGCTCACCCTCGAGGAAACGGGGATGGCGACGACCCTGATCCTCGGCAGCGAGCTCCCGGCGCCGCGCGATGTCGTCGCGGCCGTCCACGAGCGGACCAACGGCATCCCACTCCACATCGAGGAGCTCCTCGGCGCGCTCGACGACGAAGCCCTCGGCGATGGCCGGCTGATCCGTGACGCGCACGTGCCCGACACGATCGAGGACGCGGTCCTGGCCCGCCTCGGGCGGCTGTCGAGCGACGCGCGGAGCCTCGCCCGTGCCGGCGCCGTCATGGGCCGCTGCTTCGAACCGGATGTCATCGCCGGCATGATGGATCGCCCGCTCGGGGAGCTCGACGCGCCCCTCGAGGAGCTCGTCGAGGCGTCGATCCTCTTTCCGTTCCAGAACATCGACAAGGGCTATTACGACTTCCGCCATCAGCTCCTCCGTGACGCCGTGTACGGGACAATCCCGCCGGCGCAGCTGCGACGGTTCCACGCCCAGGCGGCCGAGTTCGGGATGGCGCTCGAGGGCGCGAACGTGATCCACGCCTCCCGCCACTACGAGCGGGCGGGCCTCCGGCCACAGGCGTACCGGGCGGCGCTGACGGGCGCGCGCGAGGCGAGCCGGATCTCGGCCCGCCAGGAGGCGTACGAGCTCTATCGCCGGGCGATCGACAACATGCCCGCCGACTTGCCGATCGCCGAGCAGGCAGAGCTGTACGAGCAGTTCGCGGATTCGGCCGGCGCGATCGAGCGGAACGAGGACTGCGTCGCCGCATGCACCCGGGCGCGAGAGCTATACCTCCAAGCCGGCCGGGCCCTCGACGCGGCGGGGCAGCTCGTCGGCATGTCCGTCGTGGTGGCCCGGCAGGGCGGTCCGCACGACGAGCTGCTGTCGTTCGTCGACCGCGCACTCGCCGAGATCGCGGTCCTGCCGGCGACGCCGGACCGCGAGAAGCTCCGGGCGTACATGCTCGGCGTCCTGGCCAACGATCAGCTCTTCTCGTCAGAGCTCGAGACGGCGCGGGCCACTGCGCTCGCCGCGAGCGAGTTGGCCGAGGCCCAAGGCGACCGCGAGACCGTGCTCGAAGCGCAGCTCACGCTGGCCCGCGTGGACATCGTCGCGGGCCGGTACGAGACCGGCATGAGCGACGGGATGCGTGCCGCGCGGGAGGCCCGTGACGCCGGATTCGAGTCGGTCGGCGTCACCGGATTCCGAAATCTCGCGATCATGGCGGCCCGGATCATGGATCCCCGGGCGGCAGAGATCGCCCTGGCCGAAGGGCTCGAGTACGCGGACGCGATCGAGCAGTCGCATTGCCGCCAGATGATGGCGACGACCCGGGCGGTCCTCGACTGGGCGGCCGGAGACTGGGACGCGGCCGACGTCCGGGCTCGCCAGGAGCTCGTCGAGCTGGGCTGCCGGCGCGGCGTCATCGGCTCGCTCGACGTGATCGGCCTCGTCGCGCTTGGGCGCGGCCGGCCGGACGAGGCGCGGCGCTGGCTCGAGGAGTCGCTCGAAGCCGGCCGCCGGATCGGCGAGGCCCACGTCATCCTCACCCCGCTCTGGGCACTCGCGGAGACGGAGCTGCTCTCGGGTGATGTCGGGGCGGCGATCGCCCGCTGCGAGGAAGGCCTGGCGCTCGCGACGGCGACCGGCGAGAGGGCCCTGTTGATCCCATTCGTCGTGACCGGCGTGCGAAGCCAGCTGGCTGCGCGCCGCCCGGAGGACGCGGAGCACTGGCTGATCCACGTCCGGGACCATCTCGTGGGCTGGGAACCCATCGCAGGACCGGCCCTCGCCAATGGGGAGGGGATCGTGCGCCTCGCGATGGGGTCGCTTGCAACCGCACGCGAGGCACTCGAACGCGCGGTCCGGGGCTGGGAAGTTCGCGGCCGGGTCTGGGAGCGCACCTGGGCGCGGCTGGACCTCGTCCAGTGCCTCATGCGGATGAACCGTCACGGAGAGGCGGGGTCGCTCCTCGCATCCATCCGCTCGACCGCCGAAGAGCTGAACAGCCCGCCGCTCCTCGCCCGCGCGGACGAGCTCGCCCGGGTCGGCCGCGGGCGAGGTGCCGTCGAGGAGGCGTGGTGGCCGTTGACCGCCCGCGAGTTCGAGGTCGCGCGGCTGATCGCGGAAGGCCTGACGAACGTCGAGATCGCCGAGCGACTGTCGATCGCGCCGAAGACGGCCAGCTCGCACGTCGAGCACATTCTCGCGAAGCTTGCCGTCATGCGCCGCGCCGAGATCGCGGCGTGGTCCGCCGCGATCTCGCGCCCCATGGCACGGGAGACGCGGGCGGGGACGGCGACCGGACACGCGGCGGTGGCCGGCCGCCGCTGATCTTCAGGCGACCTCGACCGTGAGCTCGTAGACGTCAGGCGTCGGGTGGCCCGCCCGCTCGTGGATCCGCATGACCGCCTCCTTCGACGGCCCGGTCGCGAGGCAGAACACCTTGCCGGACTCCGGATCCAGCCACGCCCGCTCGAAGTTCACGCCCTCCTCGGCCTGGATCTCGACGTCCCGCTGGTGGGCCTCGGCCAGCTGCTGCGCGGTGACCCCGACGAAGCCCGAGTGGACGTCCATGAACTTGCCCATCGCAACGCCTCCGGTGGTGAATCGCCGACGGCGACTCGTGATGTCGAAGGTCGCCGCTCGGACGGCCCCGGTCATCGGGCGAATGCCCGATAGGCGCCCGCGATCGCGCCGTAGGCTCGAGCGCTACTCCCCGTCGAGCCGGGCCCGCGCCGCCCGGACGGCGGCGGCGACGCGACCCGGCGCCGTCCCGCCGATGACGTCACACGATGCCAGCGCGCCGTCAAGCGCGGCTGCGGCCCGGAGTGCCTCGCCGATCGCCGGTTCGCCGGCCAGCGAGCGCGCCACAGGATCGTCGGCAGCTCCGAGCGCCGCTCCGATCACGTCGTCGGGAAGCGCGTCGAGCCGCAGCTCGGCCTCGTCAGCCCGCGCGACCAGACCCCCGACCACGTGATGGGCGATCCGGAACGGGACGCCGCGCCGAACGAGGGCATCGGCGACCGCCGTGGCGGTGGTGTGGCCGTCAATGGCCGCTTCCCGCATCCGCTCGGCGTCGATCCCGAGCGTCTCGACGAGCCCGGCCATGATGCCCAGCGACGCCTCCCAGGTGGCGAGCGCCCCGAACAGGATCGGCTTGTCTTCCTGGAGGTCGCGCTGGTACGCGAGCGGCAGGCCCTTGATGAGAGTCAGCGCGGCGGTGACCGCACCGATGACCCCGGCCGTCCGGCCGCGAACGAGCTCCGCCGGGTCGGGGTTCCGCTTGTTCGGCATCATCGAGCTGCCGGTCGAGTAGGCCTCGGCGACCCGGACGAACCCGAAGCGCGGATTCGACCACCAGGTGATCTCCTCGGCGAGCCGGCTCAGATGGACCATCCCGAGTGCAGCCGCAGCCAGCGTCTCGATGACGAAGTCGCGATCGCTCACCGCGTCGAGGCTGTTCGCGGTCACCCCGGCGAAGCCGAGCTCGGCCGCCGTCGCCGCGCGATCGAGCGGGTAGCCCGCGCCCGCGAGTGCGCCCGATCCGAGCGGGCTGAGGTTCGCCCGGCGGCCTGCGTCGGCGAGTCGGCCCCGATCCCGCTCGAGCATCTCGACGTAGGCGAGCAGGTGGTGGGCGAGGAGGACCGGCTGGGCCGGCTGGATGTGGGTCGTGCCGGGGAGGACGACGTCGGCGTGGCGCTCAGCCAGCCCGACGAGCGAGCGCTCCATGGCGACAAGCGCGGCATCGAGCCGGATGTCCGCCCGGCGGAGCCACAGCCGCAGGTCGGTCGCGACCTGGTCGTTGCGCGATCGGCCCGTGTGGAGCTTGCCAGCGACCGGTCCGATCCGCTCGGTCAGGGCAGCCTCGAGATTGAGGTGGACGTCCTCGAGGGCAGGGTCCCAGGTCAGCTCGTCGTTCTCGACGGCGCGGCGCAGGTCCTCGAGCCCGGCGACGAGCGTCGCGACCTCGTCGGCGGTCAGGATCCCGGCCCGGCCGAGCCCGTGGACATGAGCGACCGAGCCGGCGAGGTCGTCGAGGGCCATCGCCGCGTCGATCTCGACCGAGCGCCCGAAGGCTGCGACCTTTTCGTCGACCGCGCCCGAGTCGGCGCCGAACCGTCCGCCCCACATCCGCATCGCGCATCCTCGTTCTGCCGGAAGCCCGGTGGAGAATGGTATCGGGCGGCCGCGCCTCGGAGAACCTGCCGCGTTCTGACATGATCGCCCGCGACGATCGGTTCGGGCTGGTGGCACCCTCCTGCAACGGCATTGCGGGGCAACGTGTTCCTTTCGATGACGGGCGCTAGACCGCCGACACTTGGCCCAGTACCCTAGGCCAACCTACCGCAGACCATCGAGGACCCATGGCATCCCGCGGCTCGCGTGTCGACTGGCTGATCTTCCTCGCCCTCGGCTTCTTCTGGGGCAGCAGCTACCTGTTCATCAAGATCGGGGTCGATCACGGCCTCCAGCCGTTCACGCTGATCATGTTCCGGCTCCTGATCGGCTTCGTGCTGCTCGCGACCGTGGTGACGGTCGCCCGCGAGCCGCTCCCGCGCGATCCGCGGATGTATGGCCACCTGTTCGTGATGGGCGTGATCAACATCGCGATCCCGTTCGCGCTGATCACGTTCGCAGAGCAGATCCCGTCGATCGATTCGTCGCTTGCTTCAGTGATCAACAGCGCCGTGCCGCTGTTCGTGATCGTCATCGCCGCGCTGTTCCTGAAGGGCGAGACGATCACCGTCAACCGCCTCGCCGGCCTCGCCCTCGGCTTCGTCGGCGTCGCGATCCTCGTCGGCTTCGACGTGACGGACCTCGGTTCGGCCAATGCGGTCGGGGAGCTGGCGCTGATCGGGGCGACATCTCGTACGCGATCGGCAACGTCTATGCGAAGGCCCACGTCCACGGCCTTCGGCCGATGATCCCGGCCTTGTTCCAGGTGTTCTTCGGCCTGCTTGTCACCGGCACCCTGGCGTTCGCGACCGAGCATCCGCTTTCGGTTGCGTGGGTGCCGGAGGCCGTCCTCGCGGTCGTCTGGCTCGGGTTGCTCGGGTCCGGGCTCGCGTACCTGAGCTACTTCCGGATCCTGCAGCACTGGGGTGCGACGCGAACTTCGATGGTCGCCTACCTGCTGCCGGTCGTCGGGATCGTCCTCGGCGCGGTCGTCCTGGCGGAGAAGATCGGGCCGAGCACCGTGATCGGCGGAGTGCTCGTGGTCGTAGGGATTGCCCTCGTCAACGCCCGTTTCTGGGGCCACCCGCTGTTCACCCGGCAAACCGCTCCAAGGTCCGCCACCCGGCCCTAGACGGTCCGCCCCGACGGAGGAGTCTGGGTCAGGTTGTGCATTCGAAGGTCAACTGGACCGCTGACCTCGGGTCCGGGCGCCGACCGTTGCGTCGGGCGCACAGACTGACCGTGCCAGCCGATGTTTGACATCGGTTTGAACGTGGGACGCACAGGCCGACGAGAACCGGGCAGCGCGCCGGCGCGGAACCCTCAGTCGATCGCGAGCAGAATCGCGCCGACGACGACGAGCGCGGCCGAGCCGAGCCGGCGGATCGCGTCGGACCGGTCGGCGGCCTCGCGCAAGCGGAACGCGCCCCAGCCCGAGGCGAGAACGATCGCCGATTCGCGCAGCGGCGCGACGGCCGTCAGTGGCGCGACGCTCAACGCCGCGAGGATCAGCAGGTACGCCGTGAGCGTGATCAGCCCGCCGATCCCGGCCCGCCGGCTCGAGAAGGCTGGAGCCGGATCACCCCGTTCCACGGCGCGCCCGAGGCGACGGCGGTAGACCCAGACATATCCCCACAGGACGAAGGTGCAGCTCGCCCAGAGGAGGGCGGCGTAGATCCACGGCTCCGTTCCGCGGACCCCGACCCGGTCGACGGCCGAATACGACGCGATCGTGATCCCGGTCAGCAGCGCGAAGCCGGCGGCTCCCCCGTTCTCCCGGCCGGACGCCCGGAGGTAGCGCCAGGGCCGTTGCAGCGAGAGGAGCCCGACGAGGAGCGCGCCGACCCCGGCGAACCCGACGGGCCGAAGCCGCTCGCCGAGCACGACCAGCCCGATGAGGACCGCGAGCAGCGGCGCGGTTCCCCGGGCGAGCGGATAGACCATGGACAGGTCGCCGCGCCGGTAGGCCGACGCGAGGAACGCGAAGTAGAGCGCTTCGAGCACGCCCGATACCAGCCCCAGCTCGATCGTCCAGTCGGGGATCGGCGGCCGGCCAATGAGGAGCCAGCCGACGAGCGCCGTCGGGCAGAGGACAGCCGCGGCCGTGGCCATCCCGACGGCGGCGGCCTGCAGCGGATCGCCCGCGGTCTTGAGCAGGACGTTCCACGTGACATGGAGGACGGCCGCGCCCGCGACGAGAACGAAGACGACGGGATCCACGCCCCGATGCTACCGGCCGGAGGGGCGAGCTCGCGGGTCGGGCCCGCGAGGATGCCGGCGTGGTTCAGCCGCGGAGGTCGCGCCGGCCGAACCCCCACGTCCCGACGGCAACCCCGCCGACGGCCAGCACGAGCGAGGCGACGATCCCGACCACGTCCCACTGCCCGAGCATCGGCAGCCCGTAATGGGCGGTCAGCACGAGCTGGTGGACGGCGTCGGGCAGCTTGAACGCCGGCGCGAGGATGTCGACGAGCCACGTCACGATCGTGGCGACGGCCACGGCCATCGCCGCGTACCCGGTCCCGAACACGCCGCCGAACGCGATCCCGATCCCCGCCATCGCCACGGCGAACAGGCTGAGCGAGAGGGTCCCGACGATCGGCGTGACGATGTCACCGCCGGTGATCGAGGCGCCGATCGCGATTCCGGCCATCGCGAGCAAGGTGATCAGCGCGACCCCGCCGAATACCCCGGCCCCACCCGCCACGACCCAGCGCGCCCGCGCGAGCGGCGTGGCGAGCAGGAAGTCGAGCCGGCCCGACGTCTCGTCCGAGGCCCAGCCACCGACGAGGGTCGCGGCCGCAAGCCCGGCGAGGATGAACCCGAACTCGACGAAGGCGAGCTGGAGGAAGCCGCCGACCGTCCCGATGTCGATCCCCGGGAACAAATTGTTGAGGAGTCGTGCGAAATCTGGCGACTTGTTCAGCTGGTCGACAAACCCCTGGCCGGAACCGGCGATCAGGAGCCCGAAGATCCCGATCCCGAGGCCCCACGATATCGCCGTCGGGAGGTTCTGGCCGAAGACCCGGCCGGCCGGGCCGCGCAGGCCGATGAGCGCACGCGGCAGGCTCGGCGTCGGGATGGCGGTCGTGGCACCGAGGTCGCGACGGGCGAACGCCTCGATCCCGATCGCCAGCAACGCAACCGCGACCATGGCGACGAGCACGAGCGACGGCCAGTCGTACAGCCCGGCGAGCGGGATGTGGTTCGCCGTCCAGCCGAACCAGGTCAGGTTCGCGAAGGGCGCGAGGCTCGGGACCGCGGCCCGGTAGCCGTTGAGGATGAAGCCGCCGAACATCACCGCGCCGGCGAGCCCGATCCCGGCGCCGCGGCCAAAGAACTGAGCGAGGACGAAGGCGAGTGAACCCGCCGCGAGCGCGAGAAGGCCGAGCCACAGGGCATAGCCCGCCGCGGCGGACACCGGGATCGAGTCGCCCGGCAGCCTCGCGGACGCACCGACTGCCAGGACCGAGAGGAAGATGAGGAACGAGGCGATCGCGAGGGCCGTGATGTAGGCGAGCAGCTTCTGGAAGGCGATCGCGCGGCGAGTGAGGCCGGTTGTCGCGATCAGCTCGAGGCTGCCCCGACGCGCCTCGCCGGCGAGGGTGCCGGACATCGCGACGATCAGCCACAGGCTCGCGAGAATCGGGAAGAACGTGCCGTACTTGTACTGGACGTAGCCGCCGAGGGTCTCGACGTTGACCACCCGTCCGGCGAGGCCCTGGAGGATCGGCGGGACCGAGCGGATCACGTCCCCGAGCTCCTGCCGAGACGCCGGGGTCGGGAACTGGGCGATGATCGTCGTGCTGATGGCGATCAGGAGCACCCCGAGCACACCACCAATGAGGATCATGGCTCGGCGCGAGTCGCGGATCGTCTTGCCATAGACGCTCCGGAGCCCCGTGATCCGCTGGAGGAACGGGACCGGCGAGGGCCCGGCGGGCAGGAGCCGGCTTTCGATTTGCGTCGCCATCTCAGGCGACCTTGTCGGTCGGCCGGCCGTACATCGTGAGGAACGTCTCCTCGAGCGACGGCTCGCGGCTGACGAAGTCGACCAACTCGTAGCGCGCGGCCTCGCGGACGACCGCCGCGATCGAGCCCGAGACGCGCATCCGGAGGACCTGGCCGTCGGTCGTCACGTCGCTGACCTCGGGCAGCGCGGCGAACGCGCCAACCGGCACCTCGCCGCTGAACCGCAGCTCGACCTGATGGTGGGCGAGGTCGCGCAGCGCCTCGACGCGATCGACCTTCACGAGCAGCCCGTCGCGGATGATCGCGACCCGGTCGCACGTCTTCTCGACCTCGCTCAGGATGTGGCTCGACAGGAAGATCGTCCGCCCTTCGGCCTTCGCCTCGCGGATGATCTCGTAGAACGTCTGCTGGACGAGCGGATCGAGGCCCGAGGTCGGCTCGTCGAGGATCAGCAGGTCCGGTCGGTGCTGAAGCGCGACGATCAGGCCGATCTTCTGCTTGTTGCCCTTCGAGTACTCCTTGAACTTCCGGCTGGGGTCGACATCGAGCCGGCGAATCAGGTCGGCCTGGTAGGCCGTGTCGACGCCGCCGCGGAGGTTCGCGAAATACTCGATGGTCTGGCCGCCGGTCAGCTTGTCGTAGAGGGTGAACTCGCCCGGCAGGTAGCCGACGCGGCGATGGATCGCGACGGGATCGGCCCGCGAGTCGATGCCGAACACGAGCGCCCGGCCGGACGTCGGCCGGAGGTGGTCGAGGAGGGTCCGGATCGTCGTCGTCTTGCCGGCGCCGTTGGGGCCGAGGAAGCCGAACGCCTCGCCCTCGGCCACCTCGAGGTCGATCTCGACGATGCCGCGATGAGCGCCATAGGTCTTCGTCAGCTTCTCGAGCGCGATGATGGCGGTCATGAACGTCCCTTCCTGTCTGCCACCCGTCCCGCGAGGAATTGCGCAATCAGGCGCGGCACTTCAATTTCCGTGAAGCTCATCACGTCATGGAACTCCTGGAGGCGGGCCCTTGTCGCCGCTGGTCGATCGCTCGTCGCGGCCAGTCCGCGCTCCGCGATCTCGCGCATCTGCCGATAGATGGCGCCAGCACTTGCGAGCATCGAGTCGAGCGCCTCGGCGGGAGCGCTGAAGTACTCGCGGCGGTCCCCCGGCCGGGTCGTGCGGCGAATGAGGCCAGCCGACGCGAGGATCCGGGCCGTCCCGCTGATCGCTCCGCGACTGGCGTGCAGCGCGGTCGCGATGTCGGCGGCGGTCTGCTCGGCCGGCTCGCAGATCAGCAGCCAGCCCCACATGCGACCTGACATGGGCGTCATCCCGAGCGAGCCGAGGAACTGGCCCATCTCCTCCACGAAGAGGCTCTCGCCCGGTGTCATCGACGGATGTTACGCCATTTCAGAAGTTTCAGTCAATACTGAAACATCGCGACGAGCGGGTGGCCCCGGTTTCCGACTCATGGGGTGACTCGAAATCGCCTCAAGCATGCTGGGACATGTTCCGCCCCGAACGTGGTCACGTTGGTCGACGGCCCACCTGACTCACCTCGCGAGTCAGCGCAGGCGCATGGTCAGCGCAGGCGCGATCAGACGCCGATCGGGTGCCAGACGGTCTTCATCTCGAGATAGGCCGCGATCCACTCCGGGCGCTCCGCGGCGCGATCGTCGAGCCAGTCGAACTTCGCGTCGGACACGCCGGCCGGGCGACGGGCGATCCGCTTGATGTCGTCGGCGGCCGTCAGCTCGGTCTCCTTGCGGAGTGCGTCGGGCACGCCCCAGACGTCGAGGGAATCGACGTCGACGTGGCCGGCCAGCCATGGCACGAGCTCCTTCTTGAACCCGGTCAGGACATTGACGACGCCACCCGGGACGTCGGACGTGGCGAGGACCTCGGTCAGGGTGATGGCGGGAAGCGGCCGCGTCTCGGAGCTCAGGACCACGACGGCGTTGCCGGCGACGAGCGGCGGCGCCAGCCGCGACACGAGACCGAGCAGCGACGAGGTCTCCGGCGCGACGATCCCGACGACTCCCGTCGGCTCCGGAATCGTGAAGTTGAAGTAGGGCGCTGCGACCGGGTTCGACGAGCCGAGGACCTGGGCGATCTTGTCGGCCCAGCCGGCGTACCACACCCAGCGATCGATCGCGCGATCGACCAGCTCGCGGGCCTTGGCCTCACGGACTCCCTCCGCTGCGCCGACCTCGGCGACGAACTGGTCGCGCCGGCCCTCCATCAACTCGGCCACGCGGTAGAGGACCTGGCCGCGGTTCATCGCGGTCTTGTCGGCCCACGGCTGGAAGGCCCTGCGCGCCGCGCGGACGGCCTCGCGGAGGTCCTTGCGCGACGCCTGGCAGGCATTCGCGAGCGGGTGGCCGTTGGCCCCAGCGACGGAATAGGAACGGCCGCTCTCAGAGCGCGGGAAGGCGCCGCCGATGTAGAGCTTGTACGTCTTGCGGACGTCGATCCGATCGGCCATCAGGCGCCCGATCCGTGGACATCCGTCGGGAGCACGCTTCCCGCTGGAGTGAACAGGAATCGCCCGCGCCGGTTGATCCGGACCGATTTGGTTTCCCGGGAGTGGCTGACGGCGTGCCGTCCGAGCATGATCCCCTCGCGCCGTCGGGCTCGAAGTCGTCGGATCAGGCCGAGATCGCGGCGACCCGCAGAAATCCGTTCACCGGAACGAGAATGTAGGAGGCCCGACGCTCGCTCGTGCCAGATACCACGGGGCGCGGTGAGAGCCGGAATCGGGGCGACTGAACGGCGGGCAACTCGGCCTTGGCGAGGGCCAGTTAGCCGTTGGCGGCTGACAAATCTGAGTTGGGGCTCCAAACCCGGCGCCGCCGGACGCCACGCACCACGGGGGATGGTGAATGGCGGAACGCGAGCCGCGGCCGGGCCCGCGAGGACGGGCACGCTCAGCGGTCCTCGAGCCGGACGTAGGCGTGAAGGCCGTGCATCCCGCCCTCGCGACCGAAACCGGACTCCTTGTAGCCCCCGAACGGCGACGTCGGATCGAACCGGTTGAACGTGTTCGCCCAGACGACGCCCGCCTTCATCCGCTTGACCATGTGCAGGATCCGCGAGCCCTTGTCGGTCCAGATCCCGGCCGACAGGCCATACGGCGTGTTGTTTGCCTTCTCGACCGCCTCCTCGGGCGTCCGGAAAGTCAGCACGGAGAGGACCGGCCCGAAGATCTCCTCGCGCGCGATCCTGTGGCTCTGGGCCACGTTCGTGAACAATGTCGGGCGGAAGAAGTAGCCGCGCTCGGGCAGGTCACATGCGGGCTGGTACATCTCGGCGCCCTCGGCCCGGCCCGCGGCGACGAGCTCGGTGATCTTCTCGAGCTGGGCCTTCGAGTTGATCGCGCCGACATCGGTGTTCTTGTCGAGCGGGTCACCGACCCGGATCGTCGCGAGGCGGTCCTTGAGCTTCTCGATCAGCGGCTCGACGATCGACTCCTGGGCGAGCAGGCGCGATCCCGCGCAGCAGACCTCGCCCTGGTTGAAGTAGATCCCGTTGACGATCCCCTCGACGGCCTGGTCGAGGGGTGCGTCGTCGAACACGATGTTGGCGGCCTTGCCGCCGAGCTCGAGGGTCAGGCCCTTGTCGGTCCCGGCGATGCCCTTGTAGATCTGGCGGCCGATCTCGGTGGAGCCGGTGAACGCGACCTTGTCCACTCCGGGGTGCTCCACGAGCGCCATCCCCACCGCGCCGGGCCCCGGGACGATATTGACGACGCCCGGCGGCAGGTCGGCCTGGCGGCACACGTCGGCGAAGAGCAAAGCCGACAGGGGCGTGGTCGAGGCGGGCTTCAGGACGACCGTGTTGCCGGCGGCGAGGGCCGGCGCGATCTTCCAGGCGAGCATGAGCAACGGAAAGTTCCACGGGATGATCTGGCCCGCGACACCAAGCGGGCGGCCGACGCGGCCCGGGAACGCGTAGTCGAGCTTGTCGGCCCAGCCCGCGTAGTACCAGAAATGGGCCGCGGCGAGCGGGATGTCGACGTCGCGCGACTCCTTGATCGGCTTGCCCGAATCCATCGACTCGAGGACAGCGAACTCGCGTGACCGCTCCTGGAGGATCCGGGCGATCCGGAACAGGTACTTCGCCCGCTCCCTGCCGGAGAGCGTGCTCCAGGAGCGGCGGAAGGCGCTCCTGGCGGCCCGCACGGCGCGATCCATGTCGGCCGCCGTGCCCCGGGCGACGTCGGCGAGCTTCTCCTCGGTGGCGGGATTGACGGTCGCGAAGGTCGCCTTGTCCGACGCGGCCACTTCCTTGCCGCCGATGAAGAGGCCGTAGCGCTCTTTCAGGTGGACGACGTCGCGTGATTCGGGGGCGGGCGCATATTCCCACGGGATCGCCGCGCCGTCACCGAGGCCCCAGCTCGAGGGCGCCCGGTCGACGCCGCGGGCGAGCGCGGTCAGGGTCGGATCGGTCTCGGGGATCTTTGTGGCCACCGGGCCATTATGACACCGGGTCTCCGCTCGACCTCGCGGGCGGCCCGGAGATTGCGGCTGTGACATGGCGTCGCCGTGAGGCGGGCGTCGTGGCCGCGACCGCCGCAGCCGAGCCGTGCGGCGCCGGGGTCTCCGCCGCGAACGCCCGGTCGCGTCCGCCCCGTTTCGCGGCGTAGAGGGCTGCGTCCGCCCGTCCGATGAACGCGTTCATGGACTCGGATCCGTCCCACTTGGCGACGCCGCCGGAAACGGTCTGGCTATCGGGTACGCACGCTCGAAGCCGGCCGGCCGTGACCAGTGCGGCCGGCAGGTCGCAGCCGGGGAGCACCACGAGAAACTCCTCGCCGCCGTAGCGGACCAGGAGGTCCAAGGGACGAAGCTCGGCCCGCCACCGTCCGGCCGCGTCGCGGAGGAGGCGATCGCCGGCCTGGTGGCCGTGGCCATCGTTGTAGGCCTTGAAGTGGTCGAGATCGAGCATCACGATCGAAAGGGGCGCGCCGGTCCGCCGGGCCGAATCGAGCTCGGCGGTCAGTCCGTCGTCAAGGGCGCGCCGGTTGGCGACCCCGGTCAAGGCGTCGGTTCGGGCGAGGCCGTCGAGCCGCGCCAGGAGATCGGCGCGCTCGATGAGGACCGCAGCCTGGGTCGCGAAGATCCCGATCATCGAGCTGACCCGACCGGGGACGGCGCCCTGAATCGCTCGCCAGTAAATGACGAGCACGCCCACGGCAATCCCGGATCGGAGGATCGGCTGGAAGAACGCGGATTTGGCGCCAAGTCGAACGGCGAGGTCACGGTCGATCCGTGGATCCGCGAACACGTCCGGGACGAACTCGGCTTGGCCCGAAGCGAACACGACGGCTGTCATCGACGACCGTCCGCTGAGGGTGATTCCCTCCAAGGCGGGCCCGTCACCGGATCGCCCCGTGGCGAACAGCGCCCGCTCCCCCGGACGCGCCTCGAAGAACAGGGCCATGTCGGCCCCCGCCATCTCCTGGGCGTGGAGGCAGATCGCGGCCCGGTCGTCCTCGGGGGATGTGCCCAGACCGAGCCCGCGGCTGATGGTCAGCAGGCGGTCGAGGTCGGCGAGATGGGCCTCGGCGGCGGCGGCAGCGCGCTGGCGGACTGAGCTGTCACGCGCGAACGCGTGGATCCGCTGGCCATGCCGGCCATGCGTGACGGCGGTCGTCACCTCGACCGGCACGATCTGCCCAGTTCCGTCAATGAACGCCGTCTCGAAGCGCTGCTCTCGATCCGTGGCGCCATCGCGGACCAACCGGCCGAAACCCGCGCGGATCGTCTCGCGCTCGTCCGGGGCGATGATCCGATCGACGAAATCGAGCCCCACCAGCTCGTCATACCGGCGCCCGAACGCCACGCTCGCCGCCGAATTCCACTCGACGATGCGGCCGCCCTCATCGAGCGTGACGATCACGTCGGTCGCGCCGTCGACCATCGCCCGGGTGATGTCGGCCTGCTCGACGAGGTCGGCGTCGCGAGCCGCGAGCTCGGCGGCTCGCGCATGGACGTCCTGGACCAACCGCTGGATTGTGAGCCCGACGAACGAGGCGATCGTCGCCGTGAGGATCGCGCGGCGCCATTCGGAGGCGGGATATTCCGTCCCGCCAATCACGATGATCGGCAGGATCAGGACGAGGAGGACGAGGACCAGGCCGGTGGCGAGCTGGCGCCAGGTCGCGAACGCGGCCAGCCACAGGATCGGGATGATGAGCAGCGTGCTGTACCCGGTCTCGAAGCCTCCCGCGCCGTGCCGGAGTACGGCGATGACCGCGATCGCGGCGAGGGGCATGATCGGATCGACCCACGTCGGAAACCGGATCCTCGTGCTCAGCACGCCAGCGATGATGAGAAGCGCGCAAAGACCGATCCCGACGAGGAAGACGTCGGGATGACGCGGAGTCAGCCCGATCACGGCGATGAGGACCGAGGCGCCACCGGCGAGGGCGAATGGAGCGACGTTGCCAGTCGCCAGGGCCGGGTCAGTCCGGGCGCCTGCGGGGACCGTGACGGAGCGCTGACGCGGCAGTGGCGGTTCGACCGTCGGATTCCGGGTCATGACGCCGCGATCGTCCACTGCAGAGCCATCGGCGGCCATCCCCCGGATCACCCGTCGGATCTACGCCAAATGCATGAGGCAAACCATCCGCGGCAACGGCATACCATCAGCAGTCGTTCATCGCGGTGGGGTAGATCCGCTCGCGGAACCGGACGTGCAGGCGATCATCGTGGCCGGCGTACCGTCGTGTGAGGCGATCAGCCGGACATGACGTCCCGGAGGTCGGCGCGGGTCGGTGGATCCGCGCCCCCTTGGGTGACCGTCCATGCCCCGACCCGGACGGCGAATGCCGTCGCCAAGGAGACTGCGGCGAGATCGACGAGGTCTGACCGGCGCAGGTCGGCGTCCGTCCAGGCGGCGAGGAAGCCGGCCCCGAACGCATCGCCGGCGCCGATCGTATCGACGATTGTGACGGCCGGGACTGCGATCTCGGTCACGTCGTCAGCCGTCACGATGCGGACCGGCCGGCCGCCATCGGTGACGAGGGCGACCACCTCGCCGGCTGCGATCAGGCGCCGGCAGGCCTCGATCGGGTCGTGATCAGGATCGAGCCAAGCCAGGTCGTCCGTGCTGACCTTGAGCACGTCCACGCGGGGCAACAGACGGGCGAGGCGGGCCCGATACGCCACCCCGTCGACGATCGCGGCGGGCCGGCAGTTCGGATCGGCCATGACGAGGACGTCCGACGGCACGGCGAGCGCAAGGTCCACGATCGCGGTCGCCATCGGCTCGAGGACGAGCCCGAGGGTGCCGACGTGGAGGGCGGTCGTACCGGCCGGGAGCCACGCACCGGCTCGTAGACCGACAGCCGCCGTCTCGGCCGTGTGAAAACGATAGCTTGCCGTGCCGGCCGCACCGATCTCAGCGACGGCGAGCAGCGTCGGGTCGTCGGTCGTCGTCGTCAGCGACAGATCGACGCCATCGGCCGCGAGCGCGTCGCGCAGCCGCCGACCGAAGACATCGGTCGAGAGCCGGCCCAGGAACGCGACCGGCACCCCGAGCCGCCCGAGGGCCCGGGCGACGTTGAACGGGCCGCCGCCCGGTGTCGCGCTGATCTCGCCGTCGGGCCGGACGGCGAGATCGATGAGGCTCTCCCCGGCGACGACGATCACGGAGCGCACTCTACCGGCCGACCAGCCGATCGGCGGGGCGACCGTCAAATCCTGCGGCGGCCGCTACGCTCCGCGAATGGAACGCCTGACCGGGGTCCCGGAACTGCTCGACGGTCCGCTCGACGACTCCCGTTCGCTCGTCGCCAACCTGCGAGACCTCGCCCGGATCAACCGGCTGACCGGAGGAACGGGCCTGTCGATCCGGGCGGTCGAGGCGCTCGCCGAGCCGGCGACGATCCTTGATGTCGGCACGGGCGGCGCGGACATCCCAATGGCCCTCCTCGTGCGGGCGCGCTCCGCAGGCCGGGCGCTCGCCGTGACGGCCGCCGACAGCCGTCCCGAGGTCCTCGATGCCGCGCGGGTCGCCCGGCCGGCGATCGTCCATGCCAGCGGCCTGGAGCTCGTCGTCGCCGACGGCCGAGCGCTCCCCTACCCCGACGCGACGTTCGACATCGCCCACGCCTCACTCGTGCTCCACCACCTCGAGCGCGACGAGGCCGTCGCCTTCGTCCGCGAGCTGGCTCGCATCGCCCGCCTCGGGATCGTCGTCAACGACCTCATCCGCGGCCGGCTTGCGTGGGTCGGCGGCTGGCTCCTCGTCCACTCGATCGCGACCAGCCGATTCACGCGCCATGACGGTCCGCTGTCGGTGCGGCGCGCGTGGAGCCGGCCAGAGCTGCTCGAGATCATTGCCGCGGCGGGCCTCGCCCCGGTCGCGACGATCGTCGGCGTCGCCGGACACCGCGTCGCGATCGCCGCCCGGTCAGCGAGATGAGCGGCGCGGGCGCGGTCGTTGACCGGCGCGACGTCCTCGTCGTCGGTGGCGGACCCGCGGGCGCGGCAACCGCGATCGGGCTCGCGAGACGCGGGCGGGACGTCGTCCTGGTGGAGCGGGCACCAGTCTGGCACTGGCAGGCGTGCGGCGTGTTCACGTCACCCGCGACCGTTGCGGCGCTCGGCCGGCTGGGCCTCTCTCCGGCGACGATCGAGAAATCCGTCCGGCGGATCCCGGCGATGCGGGTCGAGACCCCGGCCGGGACGCCGTTCCGTTTGACCTACGGCGACGATGGGTCGCTCGATCGGTCGGCCGTCGGGATCGATCGGTCGCGGCTCGACCCGCTCCTGCTCGAGATGGCCCGCGACGCCGGTGTCGATGTCCGCACGGGCACAACGGTCCGGGACGTCCGCGACGGAAGGGCGACGCTGGCGGACGGCGGCGCAATCTCGGCGCGGGTCGTCGTCGGCGCCGACGGCCTGCGGTCGGTCGTCGCCCGAGCTGCCGGGGTCGTTCGGCGGCCGCCGCTCGGCGATCGCCCGGCCCTCACGTTCCACGTGGACGAGCCCACGCCGGACGCCGCCCGCGACGCGCGGATGGTCGTGTTCGACGGCGGCTACGTCGGTCTCGCGCCCGTCCCGGGCAGGCGGGTGAACGTCGGGATGGTGCTCGCCAGCCCTGGTTGGCGGCGAAGGCTGCGCGACGAGGGCGGCGAGGCCGTCGCCCGGGCGATCATGGCCGTGATCCCACCGGCCGCCGACGACCCGGTCGACTGGTCGGATCCACGGATCTGCGACCACGTCGCCGGGGCGGCTCCGGTCGGGACGCGGGTGACCCGGCGAGCCGGACGGGACTGGCTGCTCGTCGGCGACGCGGCGGGCTTCCTCGATCCGTTCACCGGCGAGGGGCTCCATCGGGCGTTGCAATCGGCCGAGCTGGCGGCGCGTGCGATCGACCACCACCTCTCCGGCCAGTTCGGCGCCTTCCTCGCCTATGAGCGAGCGATGGCCAACCGGACCCGGGCGAAGGACCTCGTCAGCCTCCTTGTCCAGGGTTTCCTGACCGTGCCGCCGGCCTTCGAGTACGCCGCTCGGCGGCTGGCCACCCGCCCCGCTGTCCGTGAGACGATGGGGCTCGTGATGGGCGACCTCCTTCCGGCGACCGCGGCCCTCGACCCGCGCTTCCTCGTCGCCCTGTTGCGCCCGTGACCGAGCCGGCCCGCCCCGATTCAGGGCTGACCCCGGAGCGCCCTGAGGGCCAGGCGGTCGGGCCGTCGCCACGAACCCGCCTCGGGGCGTATGCCCTCAGCTTCGACCCCGACGGCCGGATCCTCCTGTGCCGGCTCGGCTCGGACGAGGTCGAGGCCGGCGCCTGGACGCTGCCCGGCGGCGGGGTCGAATACGGCGAGCATCCCGATGTCGCTGTCCTCCGCGAGCTCGCGGAGGAGGCGGGGCTGACCGGCCGGATCGAAGACATTCTCGGCATCTTCTCCCGGGTCTACCCCCGGTCCCGGGCCGCCGACGGCGCCGACCTCCACTTCGTCGGCTTCCTCTATCGGGTGACGCCGACCGGCGGCGAGCTCCGCGACGAGGTCGACGGCTCGACCGACACCTGCGCCTGGTTCGCGCCAGAAGAGCTCGCGGCCCTCCGCATCGTTGGCGTCGCGCGTCACGCGATCGAGCTGGCCCTGCCTGCGATCGAGCTCCGGCCCACCCGCCAATGAAGAGCACGATCGGGATCGACATCGAGGCCCCGGCCGAGCTCGTCTTCCGGCTCGCGCGCGACGTCGAGCGCTGGGCCGAGCTCCTGCCGCATTACGTGGCCGCTCGGCGCGAAGCGGCATCGGACCGCGACGGCCGGCTCCTCGTCCGGTTCGTGGCCCGGCGGCCGCTCGTCGACGTGCTCGGGTTCGCGCTGCCGGTCGCGTGGCGTGCGTTGACCTGGGCGGAGCCGGCGACGCACCAGCTTCGGTTCGTCCATCGCGGCGGCGCTACGAATGGGATGGACGTCACGTGGCGGATCACCGAGCGCGCGCCCGGCCGGTGTCGCGTCGAGATCGAGCACGATTTCCGGCCCCGAGTCCCGGGCTGGGCGGCGTTCGTGGACCGGGCGTTCACCGGGCCGATCGCGGGCCGAACGCTCGCGACGTTCCGCGCGATCACCGAAGCCCTCGCGGCCATCGACGCGGGGACCGATCGGTCCGCGACGCCCGCCGCGACGTACCGATAGCCATGACCTCCCGCCACCGCCGCGTCTTCATCACCGGCATCGGCCCGCTCACCGCGATCGGCACCGGGGCCGAGGCGTTCCGGGCCGGCCTCCGCCGGGGCGAGTCGCCGGTGAAGCGGATCGACCGGTTCGACCCGTCACCGTTCCGGAGCCAGGTGGCTGCCCAGATCGACGACTTCGACCCGGCCGCGTGGATGCCGCCGAAGACCGCCCGGCAGCTCGACCGGTTCAGCCAGTTCGGGCTCGTCGCCGGACGGCTCGCGCTCGACGACGCCGGCCTCCGGCCGGGCGAGGGCGGCGCAGCCACCGCCGAACGGATCGGGATCTACCTCGGCAGCGCGCTCGGCGGCATCGTGTATGCCGAGGAGCAGCACGAGCGGTATCTCGAGCGCGGAATCAAGGCCGTCGCGCCGAACCTCGCGCTCGCCGTGTTCGGCGGCGCGGCCCCGGCCAATCTCGGGATCGCGCTCGACGTCCGCGGGCCGATCCTCTCGACTGCGAACTCGTGCGCCTCGGGGGCGGTCGCGATCGGCGAGGCGCTCGGAGCGATCCGGGCGGGCGACATCGATGCCGCGATCGCCGGCGGCGCCGAGGTTCCGCTGAGCCCGCTCGCCTTCGGAGCGTTCGACATCATCCGGGCGCTCTCGTCCGGCCGGAACGAAGATCCGGCCCACGCCTGCCGGCCATTCGACGCAGGTCGCGACGGGTTCGTCATGGGCGAGGGCGCGACGCTCCTCGTGCTCGAGGCCGAAGACGTCGCCCGGGCGCGTGGCGCCGAGCCATACGCGGAGGTCATGGGCTACGCCGCCACGTCCGACGCATTCCACATGGTCCAGCCGCGGGCCGACGGTCGGGAGGCGGGGCGGGCGGCCATCGAGGCGCTGGCGGACGCCGGCGTGGCAGCCGACGACATCGATTGGGTCAGCGCTCACGCCTCCTCGACGCCGCTCGGCGACATCGCGGAAGCGCGGGCGATCGCGTTGGCCCTCGGCGAGCGCGCGGCGACCGTGCCGGTCAGCGGGACCAAAGCGCTGTACGGCCATCCGCTCGGCGCGTCGGGCGCGATCGAGGCGGCGATCTGCGCCCTGGCGATTCGCGACGGCTGGGTCCCGGCGTCGGTCAATCTCGAAACGTTCGATCCGGACGTGGCGGCCCTGCTGCCCGGGCTGTTGCGCGATGGGCGCGGCGGCACCTATGGCCGGATCCTGTCGACCTCGTTCGGCTTCGGCGGGCTCAACGCCGGTCTCGTTATCGGCGCAATCGACGGATAAGGCGAGCGGCGTAGGATCGTGCGAACGCCGCGTTCAGGAGACCTCGCCATGGCCGTCGTCAGCCCGTCCACGTTCACAGGATTCCGGCCCGAGGCCGTCGAGTTCCTCGCGGAGCTCGCGGCCAACAACGAGCGCGCCTGGTTTCAGCCGCGCAAGGCCGACTACGAGCGATTGCTCAAGGAACCGCTCGAAGCGCTGTGCGTCGTGCTCGATGAGCGATTTCGCGAGCGCGGGATCCCGCTCCGAGCGGACCCGGCGAAGTCGCCGTTCCGGATCTACCGGGACGTTCGGTTCGCAAAGGACAAGTCGCCGTACAAGAC
>JBBRSJ010000009.1:0-129966 GCA_038245515.1 Candidatus Limnocylindrales bacterium
ACCATCTTGATCAACCTTTCCTCCAGGACGGCTGCGGCGTTGAACACCGGCACCGTACTGGATGGCTGGAGGGTCAAGGTGGTCCTGCTTTAGCCGATCATTCGCCCCCTGGGTGGGTCCATTTCACGCTATCACTCGCAGGCCGCTCTCTGCGCCGCAAGAGCGGGACAGTGCCCCATCGCAACAATCGCCCCGGCAAGTTGCCTGGGCGACCGATGTTCCGACGAGCGGAGCGCTGGCTGATTGGCCGAACGCTCCCGGGTCGCGGATGACTGGGTGCGATTAGGCTGTAAAGGGCGGTGAAGGACGGTCGTCCCTCGTCGAGGTGGCATTTCCCGATACGACCGACTCATCGTGTGGCGCGTCATCAGGTCGGCTAGGCGGAGCATGTGGAGCCGTGCCGACTGGAGACTCGACCGACTTGCACCTCGCGGAGGCGGGGCGACGGGCGAGGGGCTGATTACGCACGTCACATGGCGCCCTCCGCGGCGTCTCTCGCATAGACCAGCGGATTACGCCGCGCGTCGGCCCCTGAGGTTCTCGAATGGTTCAACGCGCAGCGTCGGTCGCGGCCTTGGTCCTGATCGTCGCCTCCTGTACTGCAGCCTCGCCTTCGGGCGGGACGGCCAGGCCGGTCGATGCCACCCCGACTAGCGAGAGTCTCGAGTCACGGCCTGTTTCAAGCTCCTCGGCGCCGTCTGCGATCGCGAGCCATCCGACGACGCCCCTCGCGACCGCGGTGCCATCGCCCACTCGAACGCCACGGCTGGACTACGTCGTCACGAGCTTCAAGCTTGTGAGACCTCGGACAGGATGGGTCGAGACCGACCATGGGCTGCTGATTACGCGAGACGACGGCGCGACATGGGTTGACGTGAGCCCCGCTGGCCATGCCATCACCTACGGCCTGGCTGCTCTCGACGATCAGGTCGCCTATGTCGCGACCGATGAGGCCGGCACCTCGAGTCCGACCGTCAGGCTGTGGCGGACATCGGATGGCGGTCGGACCTGGCGATGGACGAATCTGCTATCCGTGCCCCTTTCCGGCGCAGCGACGGACTGTGGCTGCGGCGGGCATGACCTGCTCATCGATGTGGTCGATCCACTCGTGGCGTTCGTCGATGTCATCGTCCATGGCACGTCGGATGGGACCTTTCACAACATCTTTCGGAGCATCGACGGTGGGACGACATGGACATCCGTTCCCATATCGATCGACGCCACTGGATCGGACCCGGACCTCGTCATACGGTTCCTTGCGCCCGACGTTGGGACCGTTTGGTTCGAGGAGCGGACGTACGTCGCCGATGGGCGCTGGGGTCGATGGACAAAGGTCGATGTCAACGCGGACGGGCCAGTGACGTTCCTCGATCGCGACCGCTGGATCATGGGGCGCGTCACGGACCCCTCACTCCCCATTCTGATCGGCGAATCCGATGACGCCGGCGGCTCATGGCGAACGATCACGCGGACTCTGCCCCCCGAGATCGCCACCCTCACCTTCCTCGACGGGACGACGTGGGTCGCGGTTACCGCCACCTCGAAGGCACCCGCGGAAACCTGGATCAGCGACGACGCCGGCATTACATGGAACCGCGTTGGCAAACAGCCGACGACAGATCCATGGCTCCACGACGCCATCTACGATTCGATCGTACAGTCCTCGACGTTCATTGACGGTTCCCATGCCTGGGTGCGGACGGATGCTCACGGGCTCGCCACCACCAGCGACGGCGGCGCGCACTGGTCCGTGATCCTCCGTTGACCCGGGCGGGCGAGGGCACCGGCGAGGAGGTCTCGGGGGCGGCTTCGGCGGTCTTGCCGGGAGGGCCCGCCGCTGTTGATGTCGAGCATTGTCGGGCCATCGATCTCGATACGACCCATCGACCGTCGATCGGACGGTCGACGATTATCGCGCGCGCACAGTGCCAGGCAGGACCCGGCGGCAACTTCCGAGCGCTCTAACTACTACCCCTGCGGCTCGTTGACGGTCTTCCCGGCCCGCACGTACAATCCCGATGAAATCACTCGGGATTGAGGACCGTCTCCTGACGCAGTCGCTGGCCACCCCCACGCCGCCTACAGCCCGTCCGACCTTCCACGGCTCGGGCGCCGTCTCCTTCAGCACGAAGGGCGAGTACGGCGTGCGCCTGATGGTCCAGCTCGGACTGCGGTTCGGGACCGGCCCGGCAAGCCTCGCCGAGATGGCCGCCGACGAGGACCTCCCGCGGGCGTACCTCGAGCAGCTCGTGATGAGCCTGCGCGACGCCGGTCTCGTGGCCAGCACCCGCGGCGCGCACGGCGGCTACGAGCTCACCCGCCAGCCCGCTGACATCCGGATGAGCGAGATCCTGCGGGCCCTCGAGGGCCCGATCGCGCCGATGATCTGCGCGACCGACGATCCCGAGCATGGCCTCACCTGCGACCGCAGCTCGCGCTGCACCGTCAACGTCCTCTGGGTCCGCGTCCGCGACGCGATCACCGGAGCACTCGAATCGATGACCCTGGCCGACCTGGTGCCGCAGCGCCTCGTCGGCATCGACGACCTCCAAGGAGCCTTGATCGCCCCGTGACCGACCAGACCGCCGCCCCGACCGCGCCCGGCGTCCCCGCAGCCCCGACGGCGGGCCGCGACGACGACCGCCTGATCATTCGCGGCCTCCGTGTCGCGCCACTCGCCAAGCCCGAGGTCGAGATCCTCCAGGGGATCGACCTCGAGATCGGCAAGGGCGAGGTTCACGCGATCATGGGCCCGAACGGCTCCGGCAAGACGACCCTCGCCTATGCGCTGATGGGCCATCCCGCCTACTTGATCACCGGCGGCGAGGTCCTCTGGAAGGGCCGCAACATCCTGAAGCTGTCGGCCGACAAACGGGCCCGGCTCGGGATGTTCCTCGCCTTCCAGTACCCGACCGCGATTCCCGGGCTCAGCGTCGCGTCCTTCATCCGGAGCGCCCTCAACGCAAAGCTCCAGGGGATCGACAAGAGCGACGGCATCGACCCGACCGACCCGATGAAGGGCGGCATCAACATGCGCGACTTCCGCAACAAGATGCGCGAGAAGATGGCGCTCCTCCGGATGGACGAGAGCTTCGCCAGCCGCTACGTCAACGAGGGCTTCAGCGGCGGCGAGAAGAAGCGCCTCGAGATGCTCCAGATGGCGGTGATCGAGCCCCAGATCGCGATCCTCGACGAGACGGACTCAGGGCTCGACATCGACGCCCTCCGGATCGTCGCCGAGGGCGTCAACGCGATGCTCAACCCGGAGCTCGGCGTGCTGCTGATCACGCACTACCAGCGGCTGCTCAACTACATCACCCCGGATTTCGTCCACGTCCTCGCCCAGGGCCGGATCGTCAAGAGCGGCGGCAAGGACCTCGCGCTCCGGCTCGAGGACGAGGGCTACGGCCCGATCCTCCGCGAAGCCGGCCTCGAGATCAACGTGTCAGACGAGGCGCTGCTGGTGCCGAAGGCGCCGCACGGCGCCGACGTCGAGCCCGAGCCGCAGCCCGTGGAGGTCGCCCGCTAGCCGGGCGGATGACCCGATGGCGATCGAGACCGAGCCCGACGTCGCGTCGTCCGTCACCGACGCCGCCGCCGGTCCCGCCGGGTTTGACCCGCAAGGCGTCCGCCTCGATTTCCCGATCCTCCAGCAGCAGATCAACGGGCATCCGCTGGTCTACCTCGACTCGGCGTCGACCTCGCAGAAGCCGCAGGTCGTCCTCGACGCGATCGACACCTACTACCGCGAGTACAACGCCAACGTCCACCGTGGGATCTACACGATCGGCGAGAAGGCGACTGCCGAATACGAGAAGGCCCGCGCGAAGACCGCCCGGTTCATCAACGCCCCAGATGCCCACGAGATCGTCTTTACCCGGAACGCGACCGAGGCGATCAACCTCGTCGCGTACTCGTGGGGCCGGAAGAACATCAATCGCGGCGACGCGATCGTGCTCACGGAAATGGAGCACCACGCCAACCTCGTGCCGTGGCAGATCCTCGTCCAGGAGCGCGACGGCGACCTCGAGTTCATCCCGATCACCGACGACGGGATCCTCCGCCTCGAGGTTTACGAGGTTCTGCTGAAGCTCCGCCCGAAGCTCGTCGCGTTCACCCACGTGTCGAACACGCTCGGCACGATCAACCCGGTCCGCGAGATGGTCGAGATGGCCCACGCGGTGGGCGCGCTGGCCCTCGTCGACGGCGCCCAGGCCGTGCCCCACGTGCCGGTCGACGTCCAGGAACTCGGCGCCGACTTCTATGCGTTCAGCGGCCACAAGATGCTGGCGCCGATGGGCTCGGGCGGACTGTGGGCGCGGCGCGAGCTGCTCGAGACCATGCCGCCGTTCCTTGCCGGCGGCGAGATGATCCGCGAGGTCCACCTTCGCCGCTCCGACTTCAACGACATCCCATGGAAGTTCGAGGCGGGGACGCCGGCGGTCGGCGATGCGATCGGGATGGGCGTTGCTGCCGAGTATCTGACCGCGATCGGGATGGACAACGTCCGGGCGCACGAGCGCGACCTGGTCGCGTACGCCCTCGAGCAGCTCCCCGCGCGCGTGCCCGGGATCGAGCTGTACGGGCCGATGTCGCCGGATCTGCGTGGCGGGGTCGTTCCGTTCAACCTGCCGGGGATCCATCCGCACGACGTCGCCCAGGTGCTTGACCGGTTCGGGATCGCCGTCCGGGCCGGCCATCACTGCACGATGCCGCTCCACGAGCGATTGGATCTGGCGGCCACGGCCCGGGCCTCGTTCCAGGTTTATTCGACCCGCGACGACATCGACGCGCTGTGCACCGGCCTCGTGGAGGTTCAACGGGTCTTCGGCGGGTAGCGTCCGCCGTCCGCGTTCGGCGAGTCCCCGGAGACTCAGAATCGCCACCAACAAGCGTGGCAGCTAGCCAGATCTGTCGATTCTCTCCCTCGACCACGCTCCCAGCGCCCAGATATGAGTCCCCCGAGACTCGCTTTCGGCGGATAGGCTGCCAACCTCAGCGTGTCGGCATGCTCACGGCGCCCGGCGGCGTGCTTCCGCCGTCGAACAGCTGTCGGTTCCCGAGCGGCTCGGGCAGCTTGATCGTCACCGGGAACGGCGTGTTGCCCTGGCAGTCCTGACCGCCGGGCAGGCGGCGGATCATCATCGTGATCGTGATCGCGGTGTCGGCCACCTCGATGGCCGGATCCTCGACCCGGCCATCGGGCGATTTCCCGCTGGCGCACGCGGTCTCGGTTACGAGGGCAGTGAGCGTGGTCGCGGTCGGGCCCGGCTTCGGCTTCTTCGGATCTAGCGTCCACGTCGCCGTCTTGACCCGCACCTCGAGCTCGCTCGTCGGCGGCGTGGCCGATCCGATCACTGTGCCCTGTGCATCGAGGGCGGACAGTGAGGTGGGAAGGACCGCTCCCTGCCACCAGGCGGCCCACCAACCCTCGGCGTCCGTCCCGTTCACGACCGCGGCACCGTTGATGCCGATCCTGGTCGACGCGGCAGTCGTCCCGATCCGGCCGAACGCAACGGTCCGGCCGCTGGGTCGGTCGGCCTCGGTGACCATCGACGCAACGGTCATCCCCGCGTCTGCCGCCGGGACGAGGGTCGTCGCGGAGAGGAGGTCGACCGAGTCGACCGTCGCCTGGCTGCCGGCCCGGTCGAAGTGGGCGAGGCATTCGATCGCGTCGAGATCGTCGGCCATGATCGCGATCACCAGGCCTTCGCCACGCGCGTCGACGACCGCGGTCGGCAGCTCGCCGGCGGCGGTGCCGAGCGTCGCGCGCGCGGCGGCGGCGCAGGCGTCGGAGAGGATCGCGATGTGCGGATCATCGAGGACGATCGGCGACGCCTGCCATGGCCCGATGAGCTCGGCCGTCAAGGGCCCGGTCGGCTCGGTGCCCGCTGAGGCATCGGTCGTCGTCGGCTGCGCTCCGTCGCTCGGGCCCGGCGTGTTCGCGCAGGCCCCGCCGATGAGGGCGATTGCCAGGAACGTGAGGGCCGGCCGGCGAACGTCCATGACCGGACCATATCCCGTCGTCGCGGAATGGTCAGCCGTTCGAGATGGCGAAGCCGATCCCTCGCCCGTGAGCCTGCGACAGCGTGAACCAAAGCCTGGCCTGCCCGGTGTGGTCGGCTGACCTTGGTGCAGTGCCAACGCGTCAGGGCCGACGCACGACCTGCATCGGCGCATTGGCCAGGGGTCCGCTGTCGCCGAGCAGCAACCATGTGAACTTGGCGTCGCCCGTCGGCTGGTCGATCGGGACGGCGAGCCGCATCTCATAGCTGACGGTGCCGCCGGCCGGCACCTCATGGACCGCGTCGCAGTTCAACAGGCCGTACGTGATCGTCGCGACCCATCCGGCGGATGAGCCGGTTCCCAGCGCCTGTTCGAAGTCCGGGCACGGCTCGAGCGGGTACGCGGTTGCGCCGGTGTTGTGGAGGGCCACGACATATGCCAGAACCGCGCCCTGCTCGACGGTCGCCGGCGCGCTGATCTCAGCCTGGAGGGGAGATACCGGCGGTTCGGTCGGATTGGTCAGCGGAATTGCGCCAAGTGCGCTGACGTCGACTACGCAGCTCGTGTCGAAGGCGGCCGGAATGTCCACGGTCCCGCCAGCGGGCAGGCCAATGCGCAGAACGGGGTAGGTCCGGTTCACGCCATTCCGGGCTGCGGCGCACTCGGCGCCTCCGCCGATGTTGAGCCCTCCGACGCCGCCCGGCTTCAGATTGCCGGCAGATCCGGGGTCGCCGAAGTAGCTGCCGTGCGCGACCCGGAGTGGCACTGAGGCTCCTGTCGACGAGACGCCGCTCAGGCTTGGGTAGCCCGACAGGGAGCACGCGGTCGTCGAGCGGTTCACGAGGGTGACGGGAAGATTGAGGTTCCCCATGGCCTGTCCGACGCGCCCGACGCTGACGTGGAGATCCGACGGCCCGCAAGGCCGCGCGAAAGCGCCCGGCGGCGGTGTCGGGGCCGGCTCGGATGGCGTCGCCGACCGATTGACCCACGGGACCACACCGGGAGCCGACGACGACGCGGCTGAGGCGGTTGACGGCGCCGATGGCAGGATCGACGCGGAGGATCCCGGCGTAGAGCCGCTGGGCCGGAGACCGATCACCAGCGCGAGGATGATCGCGGCGGCAGCGATGCCGACCAGGGGTTCGACTGACATGAGCATTCGGGGGAATCGGCGGCGAGCGACGGGCGAGATGGGCACCTCGCCGGGGATCGCGGTGACCCGTTCGCGGAGCTCATCGGGCACGCGGCCGGGTTCGTCTGTCACGAGGGCGGCTCGCAGGTCTCGCTCGAGGCCTTCGTCATTCATCGCGGTGCTCCTGGTGTTCGCTCGGCGGCATCGATGAACGCGCGCAACTGTCGGAGCGCGTAGTGGAGGCGGGACTTGATCGTTCCCTCGCGCTGGCCTGTCCGGAGCGCGATCTCGCGCGGCGACAATCCGGGCCCGTAGCGCAGGACGACGGCGATCCGATGGTCGGCATCGAGGGTCGCGAGCGCTCGGTTGACGATGTCCGACTCGCCGAGGTTCGCGATTGGATCGGGACCGATCGGGCCGATGGTGTCCGTGAAGCCGATCGATCGAACCGGACTGCCGCGCATCCGCATGCGACAGACATTGAGGAGGATCCGGTCGAACCAGGCATCGATTCGAGCCGGATCGCGCAGCTCGTCCCAGTGGATCCACGCCTGGACCATCGCGTCGTGGACCGCGTCCTGGGCGTCTGAACGATCGCGGAGGAGCATGGCCGCCCAGCGGTAGGCGCGCTCGAGGCGACCCTGGGTGAATGACTCGAAGGCAAGTCGGCGGACGGCATCCGTCGTGGCGGGCACTGCCTTCGCCGCCTCCCGACGCTCCACGCCTTCCTCCAGCCGGTCGATCCTCAACACGCACTCTAGATGCGATCGGAGGCCAACTGGTTCAAACGCCGCAACGCCCCGTATTCGATTGACGGGGTTGTCGGTAGAGACGTCGGTCAGCCACCAGCGACGGTAACGGAGGCAATGGGAATCGCGCGGGAGGTCGCGATCCGGATGGCGCGCGGCACGGCGCTCGCGGGGCAGTTCGCCGATGAGCCATGAACCGAGACGTTCAAGAGGTAGCCACCATTCTGAACCCCGAACCTGACGGCGGCGTCCTGGCCACATGCGCCGCCTGTCCAGGTCAGGATCGACGTGTTCGGATCGCCTGGATCGGCGCGGAGAGCGGCCTCGGACCCCATCGCAGGATCGACGGCCGCCTGGGTGATCCCCGTCACCAGCCCCGTTTCGTCGGTCAGCGTGACCGGCAGCGGGTGGTTGAACTCGGTTCGCAGGGTGGTCTGGAAGGTTCGACCTTCGGGCTGACAGGCCGCGACGAAGACCGTCGCGAACAGGCTGAGGGCGATGGCAGACCGGAGGATTGCCATGGTTCTCCCTTCGGCTCGGTCCAGGTCGCGGATCCGGATGCCGCTCTCGACAGCAGGTATTTCACCTCATCCCGGCTAACGCGGGGCGTGCGACTTCGATTGACGGGGTAGTAGTTAGAGGGCTCTGCAGTTGCCGCCAGCCCAAACAACTTGGACGTCACGGGCGGAGACGGTCGCCGCGGGGCGGCTGGAGGACATCGACGCGCTGGACGACGTGGTCCAGCTGGCGCGTACAACCAGATGCGCTCCCGGCGTCACCCTGCGCTCGTGAATATGGGCGTCTGCCTTACCTTCAAGAGCGACCGCCACAGTCGGACCGACCTGTATTCGACGGCCGACGGCGGCCGGTCCTGGGCACAACTCGAGCCGCCCTGAGGCTGCCGATCGCACGAGACGTTGGAGACGCTGACCTTTCGCGCCGCGGACCGACGAGGGCATGGGCCAAAACGGCCGAATTAGGAATCCGCCCGCCGCTGACCGAAGCTACACGGCGTGACGGCGCGCTTGTCCGATCCACACCGGCTCCCGGCCCCCTGCATGCTGGTGCGAGGCCCGAACGAACGTCGAGCCGGTGCCGCGGAGGTCGTAGGCCCATGCCAGGCGCCGATCCGGCGGTCCCACAAGCGCTGGGTCGAGAGGTCTCGGACCCTCTCTCCCAGCCGCATCGAGCGTTCTCCATAGCCCGTCAACGAAAGGGTGAGGGTAGGCGCTTGCCAGCCTCCGATGACCATGATCTCCAGTTCGCCTAGTGGTTCGAGCGGTACGCTCTCACCGCATTTCAAACCACTGCAGAGTCTGATGTGATTTCGTTGGGTCTGGACCGACCGCCGAGTCGCCGCCACAAGCCATGAGGGCCGGTTCTTATCGCCCGTTCCTCGATGGCCTTCGCGCCCTCGCGGTTGCCGCAGTCATCGTCTATCACCTGAATGCGGCATGGCTGCCGGGCGGGTATCTCGGCGTCGACATCTTCTTTGTCCTCAGTGGCTACCTGATTACCGGCCTGCTTCTCGCCGAGCACCAGGACAGGGGACGGATCGATTTGCCAGCCCCCTGGCCGGCCGATCTGGCGGCGTTCGACCGCGACATCCTCCCAAGCCTCGCCGAGGTCACCGCGGGAGCGATCGCGGCCGCGGCAGGGCTCTCAGTCGGATATTGCCGAAAGGTCAAGGCCGGAGCTGCCAGACCGCATCCGATGTGGTGGGAAGCGACGGGAGAGCTTGGCGACCTGCTAATCACGAGTCCCGCGGATCCGTTCCGAGGCTGAATAAGGTGCCCTGAGGTTCGAAGAGCCCCCAGTCTGGCGACACCAGGCCGGGGGCTCGGTTCACTTTGCCTGTCTTACGGAGTGACGGTGTAGTCCGTCAGGATGAACGACGCGCTGCCGGACGACACCCCGACGCCGTTGGCGAAGCCGCAGCCGGCGCCGAAAGGCGTATCGAGGGTGGCTGGTCCAGTCGAAACCTGACTGACCTTCGTCGAGAGTCATGACGGAGGACGCAGGCCCGGCCCGGACGCGATCGTACCCATCGATGCCTCTCGGCACAGGTGCCATTCGGCCCGTCGTCGACAGCGCACGCGCTGGCCCGGTGGATACGTGGGCGCACGGGTCCGGGCGAATGCGAGCGAATCGTTCGGCAGCTCCGCGCCGGGCGTCGCGCGAACGCGCGTCAAGGCAGCGACGGAGGCCGTGCCTGCACGCTTCCTCGGCGACCGCGCCGGAGGTCGGCGCGGCGCATCGTGATCGGAAGATCGTTTTGGGTGACGGGGCTATCCCACCCGGCTCGACACGGAGCCAAGGGCCGGTGCGAGGATGCATCCATCGCGCCGCCAGTTTTGAACCGTCGAACTTCGAGCCCCGTCATTGAGGTAGGAGTGCGAGATCCGCCCCTTTAGGAGGTTTCCGATGCGGTTCAAGCGTTACGCCCTCATGCTGGCGGGTGCCGGCGCGCTCTTGCTCGCCCTCCCCGGCCCAATTGCGGCAAGCGGTGCGACCGTGATCATCCAGCGGGACGGCAGCGACTGTTCCATCGGCCGACATGACATCCCAGGCGTGCCGGTCGAGTTTTCGCTCCCGAGCTCAACGGTGGTGATCACGCCGACGGGTGCATTGAACGTCACCTGCACCGGACGCCTGCCCGACGGGTTCACGTTGGCGCAGACCTTCGAGGGCACCGTGACGTGTGAGGGTGACGTGGCGATCGTGCAGGGCCACATCGTGGCAACCAGGAGCGGCCAGGTCATGATTGCGTGCCACTTTCCGGCCCCCTAGCGGTCGGGCTCGTCCCATGACAACCTGAAGCCCGAGTGCCGCATCCGGCCATCGTCGCGCAGGCGGCCCGAGGCGATCGGGACGCCTTCGACGTCCTCGTCGAGGGCTCGATCGATCGCCTCTACGCCGTCGCGCGCCTGATCGTCCGGGACATGGACCTTGCAGAAGACGCCGTCCAGGAAGCCCTCATACGGTCGTGGCAACGTCTTCCCAGTTTGCGCGACCCCGATCGCTTCGACGCCTGGATCCATCGTCTGGTGGTCAACGCGGCCATCGATCAGTTCCGGGCCCGGCGAAGCTTCCAGGCATCGATTGCGGTGATCGCCATCGAGCCTGCCGCCGCCGACGGTAGTGGCCACCTGGCCGACCGCGACCAGATCGGCCGCGCCTTCGGCCGATTGCGCGTCGAGCAACGAGCCGTCCTTGTCCTGCACCACTACCTCGGCCTGTCGACGGCAGAGCTGGCGGACGCGCTCGGTGTTCCGGCTGGCACTGCGAAGTCACGGCTTCACTACGCCACCGAGGCGATGCGCGCCGCGCTCGAGGCGGACGCGCGGACCGCGAAGGCCGAGTCGAGCCCGGCATGACCAGGCCAGACGATCTCGACGCGCGGCTCGGCACATGGCTTGCCGACGAGGCGCCAGAGCATGCGCCGCGACGGCTGCGCGACGCGCTCGAGACCCGACTGGACGAGGTTCCCCAGCGGTCCCGCTGGCTGCCGGCTCGACCGTCGTGGCGCAGAGCGACGTCACGCGCAGGAGCGCTCGCTCAGGTCGCGTTTGCCGTCGGAGTGCTCCTGATCATCCTGCTCGGCGTGGCCGGAGGCGGCTCCAGACCGGAACCATCCCTACCGCCGGCCCCATCTGGGGAGGCGTCGCCAACCCCGGGTTCCGCCGCCCCATCTCAGCGCCCAACACCGGTTGGGGCGTCGCTGGCGGCCGGCGCGGAGGCCTCGACCAAGCTGGATCCAAGGCTCCACTTCACTGTGCCGGGCGGCTGGACGAAGACCGCGGACGCGACCTCGGTGCTCGTCCTCGTGCCGCCCGACGCCGGGCTCATGGTCCAACCGAACGACGGGACCCCGCTCTTCGACAACGTCGGTGTCTACATCGACCCCCTCGCCGGCCCGGCAGATGGCGGCCCCACCCCCGAACGCGGGGTCGGGACCGACGCGAAGGCCCTGAGCACCTGGCTCGCGGCCCGGCCGCAGTTGATGACTACTCGCCCGGTGGCCGTGACCGTCGCAGGGCTCTCCGGCTACGCGATCGACATCTCGGTGTCGTCGTCGGCGGGGGCGCTGTGCGGCGTCCGGTGCGTCAACCTATTCAACCTCAAAGGCAATTCCGGGGTCCAGTTCGGGGTCTTCCAAGGCGAGCAGGTGCGCGTCAACATCCTGGACCGCTCTGGGGGCGGAACGATGCTCGCGGTCCTGGAGGATGTCGACGGCGTGGATGTCGCCTCCTTCCGGGCGCTTGCCCAGCAGGTGGTCGAATCGATGGCGTTGGAACCACGACCGAAGCCAAGCGGCTGAGGTGGTGGCGCCGATCGAGCCGAGGCTCCCGAAGCCGACGAGATAGCAGGTTCCAAGCCACGGAGTCCCAACTCCAAAGAGCCGGGCGGCAACTTCGGAGTTCTCTAACTACTACCCCCGACTTCGATTGACGGGGTAGTAGGTAGGCGGGTCCGAAGTTGCCGCCTCCTCGCGGCGGTCGCTTAGGCGGGCGCGAAGACCTCGGTTAGGAAAGTGGGGAGGAGCTTGGCGGCGGCCTGACTCGATCTCTCGATCAGTTGCCGCGCCTCGGACGTTCTCGTGGTCGCAGCCATCCACGCTGAACCAAGGTGTCGCTGGACGTCCATTGACGGAGTGGGAATTGGGATCTTCACGAGGGCTCCCCGCGTCAGTTTCGGGCGAGTCGAGCCCGAGAGATACGGGCGCAAATCCATCGTCCGGAGCATCCAAAGAAGCCACTCGTTGGTTACGGCCGTTCCTCTAAGCACATGTGCATGGTTGTTGACCCAGGACGGGCCCTTGACCAGATATCCGCAGCGTGTGTTGAACGGCCCGGCATCCTCCGCGAGTAGCAGCAGCTGCTCGTCGAACATCGGCTCGTCGATCCAACCAACCTGTCCTCCAGCGCCGTAATAGGGCACATCACCTTGACGGCTTGCTCGCTCGCTCAAGCTGACTGGGACCCGAGCCGAGTCGAGGATGTCCACTACCTCGCCAAGCGGGAGGTCGGGCCATTCCGTTCGTCGCGCCTCCGTCACCGCAGCGAGGACTGCCTTCGGCAGGCCCTGGCGTGAGGCAGACAGCCGATCGGACATTTCTTGCGTCTTCTTCGCCATCGCTCCCAGCCAGGCGGCGCGGGCACGTTGGGTCGTCAGGTCCGGAACGGGGATCTCCAGGGCAAGAAACCGCGGCATCGAGAGGCGAACGCGGTTTGTCGTGCCCTCGCTGGCTCTAACGCATTGGTCCACGAACCAAGGAGACCGGCTCAGCCATCGGAGGAAGTCCAGGTCCAGCAATGACGCGTTGACATCGAATGCAGGAAAGTCGTTCGTGACGAGCAGGCCGTCGAGCTCCTTCGGCACGATGCCGCACGCGCCATGGCGTGCGTCGATCCTGCTAATCACGAATTGGCCTACATGGATTCGCTGTCGTCTGGCTCCAGCGATAGATCCTCCAGAAACTCGGCCGCGCTCAACGAGGCCTTTTCCCCACAGGCGAATAGTGAGGAGGCCGTACTCTTGGTCAGGGTCGATCTGGACCCAGTCGGTCGACTGCGAGATGCAGTCCCCAAGCAGGCGTAGTTCGGAGCGCGTCACGCTGGCTGGCCGTCAAGAAGCGCTCCGATTTCACCGACAAGCTCCATGACTCGCTGCTCGCTCTCTGAAATTTCGGCGAGCAGCTCGACCGCGGACTTGAATGCGTCGACATCGAACGGGTCGAACTCAGACCACTCGCGGTTCACGACTCGGACAGCGCTGCCGGCGTCTTCGATGAGTGCCGCCGTTCGGTACCACTCTCCCTTCGTCGCTCCGACGAGGGCTAGGACGGCCGCGCGCTCTTGAGCGGGCTCGTGCTCCAGGACGCCGCCGACGGAGACAGGGCACGCGCTGCCGATCGGCGGACATCGCGTCGTACCCGGACTTCGGGGGGCGATGCACCCGTCACCAAGTCAAGAGGGACAACCATGGCAAGACTATCGCTCCAGGGCCCTGTCGTCGCCGGAATGCTAGCGATCGCGCTATCGGTGCTGACGCCCACGCTTTCCGCTGCTGCGACGCCTCCAGCTGGCGCGGCCGTTGCCAATCGAGTCATGGCCGCGAGTGACCCTGCGGCCGCCTATTCCAAGCTATCCGCTGCCGAAAAGAGCGCCTACATCGCCGCGGTATCGGCAGTGACCATCGAAGCGGTGCCGCACGGGTCGCCCATCCCTGTCGCGACAGTCCAAGGCTTTGCCGCGGCCAGCACGACATGCTGGACTTGGGAGTGGGAGGTCGACGGAAAGGCGACCTTTGGAGTTGTCGTATTCAGGTACTTCCAGGACATGGGCTGGTGCGCCAACGGCACCACGATCTCGAGCCTAACCTGGCACAACCGCAGGGGAGAGGTGGATTTCGTTGGCTGGAACTTCAGCCAGGTTCCGGCCGATTGGACGACCTCCGGTGGAGTCGGGCACTCGACATGGAGATCCTTCACGCAGGCGACCTTCTCTTGGTGCCTCCCGGTGTGCGCCCAGTACCGATATCCGTGGCTGGATATGACCGCGCACGCCAACGGGACCGGCACTGGCTCCGTAGGCGGCGCTAACTAGCAGCCTGGACAGTGAGAGCCGGACCGGCTGGCTCTCACTGTCGGCACCCCGTAGGCTTGTCAGGCCGTAACGGGCGTCGGATGATTCCTTCCTCGACGGGGTCACCCGCGATGCGCGGCTGATAGACCAGGCCGCGCGCGGACCGAGGGCACGTGTGCCGTACGATTTCGGATCGACCGGCGTAGACGAGGTTTCTGGAGGCAGGACCCCTGTGGAGCTCATTGTCTTTGTTGTCATCATCGTGCTGTTTGCGCTCCTCATTCGCGCGGTCGTCGATCGATTCAAGCGGCGTGCGTGACGTCGTCGTCTTTCGGGTCCAGCTGCCGTGGGCCTGACCGCGCCAATAGGTTCTTGGGCGCCTTCCACCGTGTATTCGTGAGCGCGCTTGCCGACCCAACCGTTCGTCGATCGAGGCGGCGTTCGGCGGCACGACGGCGACGCCGCGTCATTGCGGAGCCGTTCGCTTGCGCGCTACCTTGTGGTTCGCTTCACAGAGCTTCCCCAATAGAACCTGTCGCAAGGAGGGTGTGAGCTAGATGACCTTCCAGCCGCCGCCATTGCTCCCGCAGCCGAACGCGATCGACTTGGCGACCCGGGGAGCTTGGATCGGGATGAACTGTGATCGTGTCACCCAAGCGGCAGCCGTGAGTTTCAAGCTCGATCAGATTCGGCAGAACCCGAGTGATTTCGTTGGGAATCAGGCCCTGCTCGCCCAGGCAAAGCTCGACGCCTCGCGCATCGGTTATGGTCCGGGAGCCAGCCTGACGTCCCAGATCGGCAATGTCGAACAAACGTGGCTCTCCGGCGGATACGCCAAGCCCTGGGATCAACTTGTGGGGTCCCTTTCCGCGGCGGCAGCGAAGCCCGTCGCCGGGATCCTCGCAACTGGCCAGCGCGATCAATGGAACCAGTTCACGTCCCTGTCCGCCAGCGTCCCAGGGGCAGCACCCCCGGTGGACTGGGACAAGCTAATGGGCGGCTTCACAGCGAGCCATCCGGCACCTGTTCCAACGTCGACGCCCTCTCTCGACCAGCTGCTGGCCGGCCAGACCGACGCAAATGCCTTCCAATCAATCCTGGACCTGCCTCTCCCGGGAAGCGGCCAGCAGGGCGCTCCTTCGTTCGACCTCTACCAGCCCTCGCAGGGCGCCATTCAGACCCTTCCGATGACGGTGTTTGGTGGAGGTGCGGGTAGGACAGACCCGGTTCAGCGTGCAATCGCGGTCGCTCGTCGCCAGATCGGCAAGCCGTATGTCTGGGGTGGTGATAACCCGAAGCAGGACGGAGGCCTGGATTGCTCGGGTCTGATCCAGTACAGCTTCGGGCAGGCCGGGGTCAAGCTCGGGCGAACCACATGGCAACAAGTCGCGGATGGGCGCCACGTACCCACCAACGGCATGCGCCCTGGTGACGCCCTCTACTTCGACGTGAACGGCGGCCCGCGCGATGCCAACCACACAGGCCTCTACATTGGAAATGGACAGATGATTGTTGCCCCCCATACAGGTGCACAAATCCAAATCCAGACCGTTAACGACTACTGGAAGAGCCGGATCGTGGATGTCCGGCGGTTCGCAAACTAGACAGCAAAGATGAGGCATAGCCGTAGGGCTTCGACCGGGCAACGGCAACTTCGGACCCGTCTACCTACTACCCCCGACTTCGATTGACGAGGGTGGGGCTCATGCGTAGCATTAATCCCGACGAATTTCCTCGGGATTGCCCGAGCTCAGCGCCAGCACCGGACACCAATGGACGACCTCTACCGCGACTACATCCTCGAGCACTATCGGCAGCCCCACAACTTCGGCGTGATCGACGAGCCGACCGCCTCGTTCGAGGGCAGCAATCCGCTGTGCGGCGACCGGATCACGATGCAGCTCGGGATCCGCGACGGCGTCGTCGAGCGGATCGGGTTCACCGGCCGCGGCTGCGCGATCAGCCAGGCGTCCGCGTCGCTCCTGACCGATGAGATCAAAGGCAAGGCGGTGGCCGACGTCGCGGCCTTCCGGGCCGACGACCTGCTCGACCTGCTCGGGATCGACATCAGCCCGGCCCGCCTGAAGTGCGCGATGCTCAGCCACGAGACGCTGCACAGGGCGCTCGGTGAAGTCGAGACGCCGGCATGACTCGAACGCTGGGCCGCTGCATGTGTCGCCGGCCGGCCTGAGCCGGCAGACTCACGGAGCGGCCGCCAACGACCGTTCACACCGCCCACCAGCCCACCCTCTCGATCCGCCCTGCCGTCAACGGCAGCCCGTCGTCAACGGAGCACCCACCACCCATGCCACGCACCTACGCCGACCTCCTTCGCGAGGCCCGAGCGCAGATCCGCGAAGTGTCGCCCCACGAGGTCAGCGCCCAGCCGGAAGGCAGCGCGACCGTCATCGATGTCCGCGAGGACAGCGAGTGGGAGCAGGGCCACCTGCCGGGCGCCGTCCACATCAGCAAGAGCTACGTCGAGCAGCAGGTCGAGGCCGCCGCGCCGGACCGTGACGCGCCCGTCGTCCTGTACTGCGCCGGCGGCATCCGGAGCCTGTTCGCGGCCCAGACGTTGGAGCAGCTCGGCTATACGAACGTCGCCTCGATGAGCGGCGGCTTCCAGGCCTGGAAGTCGGCCGGCCTGCCGTGGGAGGCGCCGGTCGTCCTCAGCGCCGAGCAGAAGCAGCGCTACAGCCGCCACCTCCTGATCCCCGAGGTCGGGTCGGCCGGCCAGGCCCGCCTGCTCGGTAGCAAGGCGCTGTTCATCGGCGCCGGCGGTCTCGGTTCCCCGGCGGCTCTCTATCTCGCAGCTGCCGGCGTCGGCACGATCGGCATCGTCGACTTCGACGTCGTCGATCTGTCGAACCTGCAGCGGCAGATCCTCCACACGAACGATCGGGTGGGGGAGCGCAAGGTCGAGTCGGCCCGCAAGACGATCAACGCCCTGAATCCTGACGTCACGGTCATCCCCCACGAGGAGATGCTCGTCGCGGGGAACGTCGACCGGATCATCAACGGTTACGACGTGATCATCGACGGGACCGACACCTTCGAGACCCGCTACCTCCTCAACGACGCCGCGGTCGCGAAGAACATCCCGGTCATCCACGCCTCGGTGTTCCGGTTCGAGGGCCAGCTCACGACCTTCATCCCGTACGAAGGCCCGTGCTACCGCTGCCTCTACCCGACCCCGCCGCCGCCCGAGCTCGCTCCCGGCTGCTCGGTCGCCGGCGTCCTCGGCGTCGTGCCCGGGATCATGGGGATGCTCCAGGCCAACGAGGCGCTCAAGGTCCTCCTCGGGATCGGCGACACGCTCAGTGGCCGCCTGCTCCTGTTCGATGCCCTCGACACGACCTTCACCGAGCTCAGGCTTCGGCGCGACCCGAACTGCCCGGTCTGCTCGACCGAGGCGGTCGCCGCCCGGGCGGAGGGCCGCCCACTTCCGATCCCGTCATTCGCGGCGCCCGCCGCCGACGCCCCGTTCGTCCTCGGAGGTCCCGCGTGAGCGTCGTCAAGATCCCGACCGTCCTTCGTCCCCAGGTCGGGGGCAGCAAGGAGGTCCAGCTCGCCGGGACGACGGTGGGCGAGGTCGTCGACGCCTTGACGATCCAGTACCCGGGCCTCAAGAGCCAGCTCCTGACCGTTGACGGCGACCTCAACCGGTTCGTCAACGTCTACGTCAACGGCCAGGACGTCCGCTACCTCGACGGGCTCGCGACGCCGGTGTCCGAACGCGACGAGGTCCGCCTCCTGCCGGCGATGGCCGGCGGCGCGGGCGCCGCGCCGGGCTGACGATGGCGCTGCCGCGGCCGGTCGTCGTGGGACGCCCGGGACCCGGTCCGGCCGACGAGGCCGAGCCGCACCAACACCACGCCCACGCCCACGAGGCGCTCGCGCCGCATGGCGGTCGCTACGACTCGATCCTCGACGCCATCGGCCACACGCCACTCGTCGAGATCCCGCGGATGTCGCCGAACCCTGCGGTCCGGATCTACGCCAAGCTCGAGATGGTCAACCCGACGGGCTCGGTCAAGGATCGCGTCGCGAAGTACCTGATCGAGGACCTCGAGGCGCGCGGCCTCCTCGGCGATGACTCGATCATCCTCGAGCCCACGTCGGGCAACACCGGGATCGCCCTTGCGATGATCGGCCGGCGGAAGGGGTATCGCGTGGCGCTCGTGATGCCGGACAACGTGACGAACGAACGGCGCCAGATGGCCGCCCTGTTCGGAGCCGAGGTCATCGACTCGCCCGGCGCGCTCGGGAGCAACGGGGCGATCGCGCTCGCCAAGCACCTGGTCTCGAAGGATCCACGCTTCGTGATGCCCTACCAGTACGGCAACGATGCCAACCCGCGGGCCCACGAGGAGACGACCGGCCCGGAGATCCTCGCCGACTGCCCGGAGATCGACGTGTTCGTCGCCGGGCTCGGGACGAGCGGCACGCTGATGGGCGTCGGGCGGTACCTGCGGCGGGCCAAGCCGGGCGTCCGGATCGTCGCCGCCGAGCCGCTGCCGGGCGAGCAGGTCCAGGGGCTGCGCTCGCTCGACGAGGGCTTCGTCCCGGAGATCCTCGACCCATCGATGCTCGACGCCAAGTACCTCGTGAGCAACCAGGACGCGATCGCGGCCCTCCGCGATCTCGTGGATCGCGAGGGTATCTTCGGCGGCCCGTCGTGCGGGGCCGTGCTTGTGGCGGCCGCCCGCGAGGCGCACCAGATGACGTCGGGAACGATCGTGGCGCTGCTGCCCGACGGCGGGTGGAAGTACCTGAGCGCGGGCACGTTCACGCGCGACTTCGCCGAGATGGCCGACGACCTCGAGGGCGGCGTCAGCTGGTGGTGAGCACACAGCGGTGACCACGATTCGGGACGCGATCGAGCCACTCGACGGCGCCCGCGTCCATCTCCGGCCGACGATCGCGGCCGTGGCCGACCGGGACGCCTTCGCGCGGATCCTCGCCGACCCGACCGTCGCACGGTGGTGGCAGACGCCCGACGTCGATGCCGACGCCGCCGAGCTGCTGGCCGACCCGGAGCTCGCGATATGGCTGGTCGAGGAGGCCGGCTCGGTCGTGGGGCTCGTCATGGCCGGGGAGGAGACCGATCCCCAGTACCGCCAGGCCAGCATCGATCTCGCCATCGTCGCGGCCGGCCAGGGTCGCGGCCTCGGTCGCGACGTGGTCCGGACGGTCGCTCGCTGGCTGATCGAGGCGCGCGGCCACCACCGCCTGACGATCGATCCGTCGGTCGAGAACGAGCGAGCGATCCGGGCCTATGCCAGCGTCGGCTTCCGGCCGGTCGGCACGCTTCGCGCCTACGAACGGTGGCTCAACGGGACGTGGCACGATGGCTTGCTGATGGACCTCCTCGCCGGCGAGCTGATCGAGCCATGACCGCCATCGAGCCCGATGCTCCGGTTCCGGCGCATCCGGGCCCGGCCTCGGCCCACCTGACCGTCGATCTCGTCGAGGCGATCGTGGAGCATGCCCGGGCAGAGGATCCGAACGAGGCCGCCGGGCTTGTGATCGGCGATCGACCTGCCGCGGCCGGCGGGAGAGCGCTCCGGTTCGAGGCGACCCGCAACCGAGCCGCGTCGCCATACCGATACGAGATCCATCCCGACGACCTGCTTCGATTGACGATCGAGACCGACGACGCCGACGAGGTCTTCTGGGCGATCGTCCACAGCCACGTTCGTTCGCCCGCCTACCCCAGCGCGACCGATGTCGGCCTGGCCCTCTATCCCGATGCCCTGTACATCCTCGTCTCGCTGGCCGACGCGGAGCCGGCCCTCGGGGCGTTCCGGATCCTCGACGGCGTGATCCACGCGGTGGAGATCCTCGTCGGGGCGGGTGACCGATGAGCGCCGGCTCGGATCCCGGCCATCGGATGCCGCTCGACGAGCTCGATTCGGCCGGGAACGACCGAGATGGCGATCAGAACGGACGGGGCCACGAGGATCGCGAGACGCCCGATGCCTCGCGCGCGATCTGGCTCGTCGCCGGCGCGGTGGCGATTGCCGCAGGCACCGCGCTCGGCTGGGATGCGGCGGCGCTCACGGCGGTCGTGACTCCGCCGCTGCTCCTCCGCGCCACGCTCGTCGGGGTCTCCGCGGCGATCGGCGTCCTGCTGCTCCTCAGCGCCGTGAATCGGCTCGCCGGCGAGGATGATGGCGCCACGCCGCGTGTTCGTGACCGGTCCGGGCGAGACATCGGCGCGATGATCCGGGGCGTCCGGCTGGTGTTCCTGGCGGTCGCCGCGTTCGCCGCGGCGTCCGGCTGGCTCATCGGGCATCCGCTGCCGCTCGTTGTCGCGCTCGTCATCGCCGGCGTCGACGTCCTCGAGACCTCCTTCCTCCTGATCGTCGTCGGCCTGCGCCCGCGCCGCTGAGCTGACCGGCGCGGCCGGCAGCGCCGGGCCGTGTTGCCCGCGGAAACCGGGCATTGACGTCTTCCCGCGATCGGCCTAGCGTCCCCTCGCGCAGCCGGCGGCGCCCACGACGGTTGCCCGCGTGGCAAGGGCGCGTTCGCCGGAGGAGCCCACCGTGACCGGTTCGAACCAGACCCGTTTCCTGTCCAGTGTCAGGCAGACGCTGGTCGCAGTCGCTGCAGGGGTCGCCTTCATCGGCGCGGTTGCCCTCGTCGGCGCCACCCAGCCGGCTTCCGACGGCCCAGGCTCCCTCGGCCGGGGTGGACCGAATGCCGCGGCGGACGTGAACCCCGAGGCGGCCGAACAGGCGGACGTCGCGCAGGAGCGGGCGGAGGCATACGCCCGAGCGAAGGAGCAGGGTACGGCTGGCCAGGCACGGCCCACGGGCGGTGCGGGAGGAGCAGCGGCGGCAGGTTGGGTCGGCGAGCAGCCGGTCGACACCGTCGCCGATGACTGGGAGCCCGCGATCGCCGCGGACCCGACCTCGGCCTACGTCTACACGCTCGTCACCCGCTATGGCGGCAAGCCCTGTCCAGGCAACTGCCCTTCGCCGTTCATCGCCCTCGAGGTCAGCGCCGATGGCGGTGCCACGTGGACGGCCGGCGTGCCGCTGTGCGCCTGCAAGGGCTCCGGCCAGTTCGACCCGATCATCGAGGTCGCGCCCGGCACCGGCGCGGTCTACGCCGCGTACATGAACGGCTACAACGTCGTCTTCGTGAAATCGACGAACCACGGCGCGACCTGGTCGGCGCCGGTCCCGGTGTACGGCAACGTCTCCTGGAACGACAAGCCGACGCTCGCGGTCAGCGACAACGGCGTCGACGTCTACATCTCGTTCAACGGACCGACGGGCGGCGATCCGTGGATGGCCCAGTCGCACAACGCCGGGGCAACCTGGACGCAGACCAAGCTCGTCGACTCGAACCGCTATTACTTCGACTTCGATTCGGACGTGGCCGCCGACGGGACGGTCTACTTCGCCGAGACATCGCTGCTATACGGCGGCGGCGGAAACAAGGGCACGACGCCGACCGGGCAGATCGAAGAGCACGTCTTCATCTCCCGAGACCGCGGTGCGACGTGGGAGAACCGGACGATCGCCTCGGTCTGGCCGGGGATCGCGTGCGTCGCCGCGGGCTGCACGCCCGACTACTACCTCGGACACATCGCCCTGTCGGCCGACGCCGGCGGCAAGCTGGTCGCGCTGTACGACGGCGCGCCGGCGGCCGGCGGCCTCCAGACGATCGAGGCCCGCCGCTCGGGCGACGGAGGGCGGACGTGGAGCGCGCCCGTGACGCTCTCGACCGTCGGCGAGGAGGCGGTCACGCCGGCGGTCGAATCGCGCGCCAACGGCGACGTCCGGGCGTGGTACTACCAGACCTCGGGCGGCGGCAACGTCGACGCCTGGAACGTCTGGTACCGCTCCTCGAGCGATGGCGGCGCCACGTGGACCGCTCCGGTCAGGATCTCCGACGCAGGGGGCGGCGCCGGGTACAAGACCGCGGCGGGCTTCGGCGAGGTCTACGGCGACTATGGCGAGCTGGCGATCACGAAGGCGGGCAAGTCGATCGCGATTTGGGGCGAGGGCGCCAGCTACACCGGACCCGGCGGGGTCTGGTTCAACCGCCAGCAGTAGGGCGGGGCGCCGGCGGCATTCTGCCCGATCGAGACGGTCGTCAGCCGGCTGACGGTGCGGTGCTCTCGGAGGCGGGGGCCAGTGACGGCGTGGGCGCCGGGGTCGACGGGGCGGTCGGGTCCGGCGTAGGCGCGGGCGTCGGCTCCGCGGTCGGGGTCGGGGTCGCCGCCGGCTCGGGCGTCGGTGTTGCCATCGGTGGCGGCGCGTCCGTGACCGTCGGGGTCGGCGCGTCCGTGACCGTCGGGGTCGGCGTCGCCGTCGGCGTCACCGTGGGGGTGGCGCCCGGACCACTCGGGGGCCCGGCCGTCGCTCCCGGGGTCGCCCCGGGGGGCGTCGCAGTCGGCGACGCGCCGGGCGGCACGGTCGGCGGCGGCGGCAGTGTCGGGGCCGGGGCCGGGGCGCCTGCGGGCGCGGTCGTGCCGGTGCTGTTGACGCTCTCGCAGCTCACGTAGACGTCCTTCTTCGAGCCGTAGCAGACATCGGTTCCGGATCCGCCATCCAGGCGATCCTTGCCGTTGCCGCCCTCGATGACGTCGGCGTCGCCACCGCCGGACAGGACATCGTCACCCTCGCCGCCGAGCAGGACATCCTTGCCGTTGCCGCCGACCAGGATGTCATTCCCGGCGCCGCCGACGAGACAGTCCTTGCCGTTGCCGCCCTCGATCGTGTCGTTGCCGCCGAGACCGAAGATCAGCGCGCCGCCGTTGGCAGCATGGAAGACGTCGTCGCCGGGCGTGCCGACGAGCACCTGGGCGAAGATCATGCCGGCGCACTCGGGCGGGACGTCCGGCGGCGGGGGCGGCGATGTTTCCTGGAAGACGAAGGTACGAGCGATCCCGATCGCATCCGTGAAGTAGGCAGCGGTCGAGCCGACCCCGAGCAACGCAATGCCGACGATCGCCAGCAGGAGGCGGCGGACGCGGTTATCCCTCATGGGTCGCCTTGCGGCGCCGGCCGCTTTCTTTCAACTCGAACCAGATCGTCCGCAGCTCGCCGATGACGAGGACGCCGCCGGTGCCGAGCAGGAGGAGCAGGAACACGATCGGCTGGTGGAGCAGATGGAGGACGTAGCCGAGGAACGGGATCGAGACGACGACGGTGCCATAGACCTGCGCGGCGGACCGTCGCCCGAGGTCGGCCGTGGCGTTGGCGTCGCCCTTGGTCTCGTAGCCGTTCTTGTCGACCGAGATCACCCGGTGGGTGATCAGCGTGGACTCGCCATCGAGAAAGGCCGTCGGCGTCCCGACAGCCGGCGTCCGCGAGTTGCGGTCGACGACGACGATCGAGCCGACGTGGATCGCCGGCTCCATGCTCCCGCCGCGGACGATCAGCACGTCGAACGGCGAGATCCGGGGCAGGGCGAGCAGCAGCACGAAGCCGAGCAGCAGTGTCCACAGGACCAGCTGCAGCACGCCGAGGACGAGCCGCCGGACGGTGGCCATCAGGATCGGATGGAGGCGAGCCGGCCGGGCGAGATCGCCCGACCGGTTGCGCGCTCTATTGGGTCGCTACCTAGACCGTTCGGCCTTCGATGACGGTCCTCAACTTCAGGAAGCCACCCTGCAGGTAGTCCTGGTTGCCGGTGCTGTTCCAGCGGTTCTCGGTCAGCACGTAGAGCCGCTGGCCCGGAGCCAGGGTGACGCCCGTCGGGACGAGACCGGCGATGTGCTCATTGATCGCCGAGTTCCACGGCCGGATCGTACTGAGGGGGTTGCACAGGTTGTTGGCCTTCTCAGCCTGGACCTCGAAGAAGGTGGCCATGTCCGGATTGCTGTACCCGGTCACGAACAGCTGGCTCGAGAGCGTCAGGCTGTAGTCGCCCTTGTTCTCGATGACGATGCATTCGATGCCGGACTTGCCCGGGCCGGTCATGATGTCCTGGGCGGGCGAGTTGAAGTAGACGTTGTCGAGCGTGGCCGCGACGCCGGTGCAGTCGGTGCCGACGCCTCCGCCGCAGAAGCCGAGCTTCAGGTCGGCCGTGCCGGTCGTGAAGGTGTAGTTGTCCTGGGTGATCGTGTCGGTGAAGTAGGCGCCGGTGGCGAAGACGCCGAGGCCGATGACGGCCGAAATGACGAACAAGGACGCGAGAATCTTGCGCTTCATGAGTACAGGTATCCCTCCGATGCGGCGTCGGCCACGCATGGACAGCGTGTCGACGGCGTCGCTCCCTCCAGGCATGGCGATCCGGACGGAATCGATGTCCGCGATCGCCGGATCGTGGCCGTCGGCGGGCGCCTGAGTTCGGGCGCGACGGCATGCGCGGGGCAGCGCCAGATAGGTCCCGGCAATGTCCTTTCCCCCTGCGCCGTCTGCGGCGACGGCGAGCCAGTGCGATAAGTACCCACCGAACGTAACACCACTTGACCCCTCGGAACCTCACCAAAACGGATGACATCGGGGGGCGACGGACCGGCCGCGCATTGACGCCGTCTCAGATCGGTCGGTCCCGATCTCCGGCGAGCAGCATCTGCGGTACCTGGCGGAATCGATACCGCGCACCGGATCGGTCAGGCTCGAAGATCCACAGCATGTCGTACCGATCGTCCGGCCAGACGGACGGGATGGACACGCCTTCGCCGCCAAGCGTCGTCGCAAACAGCGGGATCATCTTGTGTTCCCAGGCCACCACGACCACCCCCTTGGTGGACCGGACGGCAGCGACGAGCTCGCCGATCTGCGCCTTGAGGAACCTCCCGTCGATGGCGATCCCGAGACGCTCGCACAATGGCTCGAGCGTCTGTCGCGGCCGTTGGCTCTGACTCGCGTCCTCCCCGACGCGGGAGGCGAACAGATGGGTGGGCGTGGGCAGGATCGGTGCCGCGGCGGGCTCCGCTCGCGGGACGAACAATCCGACCAGCGCTCCCGCGCGCTGCCAGCCGCGAACGGACAATGATTCGGGATCCCGATTCCCGTCCGGCCCGACACTGAAGGGCGCCAGATCGCCGAGCTGCTTCTCGGCGTGGCGCAGGATCGTGACCGTCGGCAGCATCGTCAGCCTCCGTCGCGTGGTGGCGCCGCCGCGGGGTGGGTTCCTCCCGGTGTCGGGAACACCCGCAGGAGGGCCTCATCGGTTGGCGTCGGGCCGAGCCCAAGGCGGGCGCCGATCCGGGCGGCCAGCGGCGGCTCCAGGAACGTCGACGCCAGGATCGGCCAGGCGGGCTCGGCGAACACCTCGGCCGGCGAGCCGTCGAGGACGATCCGGCCGGCCCGCATGACGATGATCCGCTCGAATACCTCGGCGACGAACCGCATGTCGTGGCTGATCGCGATCACCGTCCGACCGGCGGCCGACAGGTCGGCCACGATCCGATGGATCCGGGCCACGCCGCGCGCGTCCTGGCCGGTCGTCGGCTCGTCGAAGACGACGACCGGCGTCTCCATCGCGAGGATCGATCCGAGCGCGAGCAGCTTGCGGCGCGAGTAGCCGAGGTCGTACGGGTTGGCGTCGGCATCCTTGTCCAGCCCGGTCGCGGTCAGCGCGTCGGCAACCGCCCGGTCGAGATCGGCCCCGATCCGGCCGACGTTGCGCGGCCCGAACGCGATCTCGCTGCGGACCTTGCCCGCGAAGATCTGGCGGTCGGGATCCTGGAACGCGAGGCCGACCGTTCGCGCAAGATGGGCGACCCGCCGGCCGACGGCGTCGACTCCATCGATGAGCACGCGGCCCTCGGTGGGGCGGAGTAGCCCATTGAAATGGCGAACGAGCGTCGATTTGCCCGACCCGTTCTGGCCGACGATCGCGACCCGCTCGCCGCGACCAATCGACAAGTCCACCCCGTCGAGGGCGCGCGTCTCGCCGGCGTAGACATGGACGAGGGCCTCCGTCCGAATGGCCGCGGGCGCGGCCATCGCGGGCGCAGCCGCCACGGGCACCGTCACGACGCGCCCGCCGCGAGCGCGTCGCCGACCACGCCCGGATCGAGGCCTCGCTCAGCCAGGCTTCGGGCGAGCCGGGCCCGGGCCGGTCGGTCGACCCCGAGCTCGTCGAGCCGGGGATCGTCGAAGACCGTTGCGGTTGGCCCGTCGAGCACGATCCGCCCACCGTCGATCGCGAGGATCCGGCTGCAGACCCCATCGAGCAGGTCCGTCTTGTGCTCGGCGATCAGCAGCGACGTCCCCGTCGCGGCGAGCTCACGGAGCGCCTCACCGACGAGCCGTGTGCCGGCCGGATCGAGCTGCGCCGTCGGCTCGTCGAGGATGATGTGGCGCGGTCGCATCGCGAGCAGCGACGCGATTCCGACGAGCTGGGCCTGGCCGCCTGACAATCGCTGCGGATCGCGCAGGACCAGGGCCTCGAGCTTGAGCCGGGCGATCGCCTCGCGGGTCCGCTCGACGGTCTCGGCGACGGCCAGCCCGAGGTTCATCGGGCCGAGCGCGATCTCCTCGAAGACCGTCGCCGCGACCCCGGAGCGCTGCGTGTTCGGGTTCTGGAAGCCGACGACGACCCGCTCGGCGAGCTGGTGCGTCGACATCCCCGCCGCGGGCGTCCCATCGAGCGTGAGCGTTCCCTTCAGGCTGCCTCCGATCGACGCCGGCGCGAGACCTGACGCGACGAGGCACAGGGTCGACTTACCGGCCTCGTTCGGCCCGACGAGCCCGACGATCTCGCCGTCGTCGAGGCGCAGGTCGATCTCGTGGAGGACCTCGGTTGCGTAGCCCGCGTAGCGGTACGAAACGCCGCGCAACTCGAGCATCAGGGCAGGCTCGGGAAGGTGCCCGTGATGCGGGCGACGATCGCGCCGAGCAGCGCGAGCAGGAGGCTTGCGCGGACCGCGAGCTGGGCAGGGCTGTCGGGGATCCGCCAGAGCAGGTTCCGGCGGCCCGGCCGGCCGAACGCCCGGACCTCGAGCGCCAGGCTCCGCTCCTCAACCTCGGTCAGCGACGACAGGATCACTGGTCCGACGAGCGGCAGGACCCCGCGCAGGCGGGCCCGGATGCTGCCTTCCGTATCGAGCCCGCGCGCCCGCTGGGCGCTGCCGATGACGCCGGCCCGCTCGACCATCGCTGGCACGGCCTCGAGCGTGGCAAGGGCGACGAACGCGAACCGGGGCGAAAGGCGTCGCCGCTCGAGGTCGAGGACGAAGCTGCGTGGCTCCGTCGTCAGCCCGAAGAGCCCGATCGAGGTCGAGATCGCAAGCAGCCGGACCAGCGTCTGGCCGGCGAAGTCGACGCCCTCGGACGTGGCGTCGAAGGGCCCGATGGAGAACAGGACATGGGTGCCGGCCCGGGTGAAGACGCTGACGAGGACGACCGAAATCGCGATCGGCAGGGTCAGCAGCAGCGAGACCCGGACGAGCCGGCCGGCGACGCCGGCGATAACCGCGGCCGGGAGGATCGCGAGGGCGATGATCGCGAGCGGCCCGAGATACCCGCCGATGACGAAGGCGCCGAGCGACTCGACCGTCGCGGCGACGGCCTTGGTCAGCGGGTTCAGGCGGTGGTACGGCGACGGCGCCGCCGGTGCCAGCGCAGCGAGGAAGGCGGCGTCGTCGGCCGAGAGAGCGTCGGCGCCGCCCGAGGTCGCGGGGTCGATGGGCTCAGGCCTCCGCCAGGCCGACGGCCTGTTCGCCCTGCGGGAAGCGCGCGACGAATCGGCGGCTGAGGGCGCCGAGGATCGCGAAGACGACGAAGAAGGTGAGCGTCTTGTCGATCGGATCGGAGAACAGGCCTTGCTTCAGGACGGCCGTGCCCAGGTCGTCGCCGGCTTTCTGGAACGCGGCGACCAGAAGGTCGGTCCCCGAGCCCGTCACGCCGCCGAAGACGATCGACGAGATCGGCGCCGAGATGATCGCCGAAATGATCCCGCAGGTCAGTCCCGCGATGAAGACATAGGCAGCGCCCAGGTCCCGTCGGACGAAGAGCAACGCGAGCAGCCCGACGATCGCGGCGATGAGCAGCAACGCCACGAGCCAGCCGAGAATCACGAAGATCGCGTCGGGCGCCGGCTTCGTCGGATCGGCCGGCAGGAAGAAGGTGAACTGGCCGTTGCTGTAGAAGGGCAGGAACCCGTAGTAGCCGATGATCGCGACGATCGCGACGACCACGACGGCCCCGATCACCAGTCGGTTCGTCGATGCGTTCGGGCGGCTCCGGAAGAAGCCGAGACGGCCGAAGATCCCGGCAGCCAACCCGATCTCCACGGCGACGATGAAGAACGGCGCCGCGTAGTCGGAGTGGAAGGGCGCGGGCAGGACGTATGTCCAGATCAGGTTGGCCAGGCCGCCGGTTAATGCGCCGGCGATCGGACCGGCGAGCACGCCGACGAGGATCGTCCCGATCGAGTCGAGGTAGATCGGCACCTTCAGGGCGGCGGACACCGTCTGGCCGAGGATGATGTTGATCGCGATCGCAATCGGGATCAGGACGATCGTCCGCGTGTCGAACTGCGAGGTGATCGACTCGAGCCGTCCCGTCTGTGTGTACTCGGTGACGGCGTAGGCGAGGAGTCCGACGATCAACGCGGCGGCGATGATCGCGATCACCGAGTTGAACCCGACCGGGACGCCCGTGGTCTTGCTGGGAGTCAGGTCGATCGCGCCCGCGACGTTGATGCCGATGACGAGGACCACGAAGAACGCGACGATCCCGACGAGCGCTCGCAGCCAGGTGCTGGCCATGTGAACTCCTCCATGCCTCCCACGCCCGGCTGCTCTCGCACCGCTCGCGGGTCAACCCTCCGCGGCTAGTGTGCTACGTCGGGAGGGCCGCCGCCAGCCGGCCGACGCGCTCGACGAACCGCCGCAGGAACTCCGGCGCGTCGGCCTCGACCGCGACATCCGCGTTCGGCGGCCGCTTCCAGACTCCCCGCCAGTCCGCCACCGTCTGGCCCGTCGTCAGCGTCCCGCCGAGCTCGATGTCGACCGCGACCGGCACCGTCCGGATCAGGGAGGGGTCGAGGGCGGCCGCGACCGCCAGCGCATCGTGGATGAACGCCCCGTAGAACCCGTCGTAGTCCGCGTGGAACTCCATGTAGAAGCGGAGCGCGTCGGCGACAAACCGAACGATCGGGTTGCTCGCGACTGAGCGGGTCGCTCGCATCGGATCCTCGCTGCGCCCGAGCGCCAGCGAGTCGTCGGGCGTGCTGCCGGCCGCCCGCGCAAGCGCGACCACGTGATCGGGCAGGATCTTCGCCTGCTCGGTGACGTCGAGGCCGAGGGCCACCGCGAGCCCGTGGCCGTGGGCGGCGGCGGACTCGCCCCACGCCTGGAAGGCGATCTTCGCTGCTTCCGGATCGCAGTGGATGTTCCACTCGGTCGTCGGCGCGGTGTTGCCGGGGTGGCGGTAGGCGCCGCCCATCAGGACCCAGCCCTTGAGCAGTTGTGGCAGTGCCGGCTCGCGGAGGATGGCAAGGGCGAGATTCGTCAGCGGCCCGCAGGTGACGAGCGTGATCTCGCCCGGGCGCCGGTGCGCTTCGTCGAGGATCACGTCCACCGCGTGGCGCTCGCTGAGCGGGCGGCTCGGCGCCGGCAGCTCGGCGTGGCCGAGACCCTGCGGTCCGTGCGTCTCGGGCGTGGTCTCGATCGGCTTGACCAGCGGCCGGTCACGGCCGAGCGCCACCTCGACGTCGGTCCGGCCGGCAAGCTCGAGGACCGAACGGGTGTTGATCTCGACCTGATGGGCGTCGACGTTGCCGCCGACGCAGGTCACGGCCACGAGCTCCGCCTCCGGGGTCGCGGCAGCGTAGAGGAGCGCGAGCGAATCGTCGATGCCGGTGTCGACGTCGATGATCAGCGGGATGGTCGTCATTTCCGGAAGGTAGCGCACCGACGCTGCTCAGCGAGGGGCGCGCCACATGGTCGTGATCGCGCGCGACTCGTCGATCGTCAGGAACCCGCCGACGGCCTCGAAGCCGACCGAGCGATACCGGTCGTCATTGAGCGGGTTCGTCGATTCGAGATAGGCCGGCAGGTGGAGATCGTCGAGCCGTCGCAGGCCGGATGCCAGCAGGGCCATGCCGATGCCGCGACCGCGATGGTCGGGATGCGTCGCCAGCAGGCTCAGGTACGCGTGAGGGGGCTCTCCCGGATGGTTGGCGTCGAAGCGATCGACGAGGTCGTGGAACCTGCCGGCAGCTTCCGTGCCGAGGACGGCTTCGAGGGCTGCGCCCAGGTGGGCCTGCCCGTCGTCATCGAGCTCGGTCCCACCGGGGGGGATCCACACGGCAACCGCCGCACCGTCGCCGACGACCGACGACCACGGGTACTGCAGGGCGCCCTCGACGAGGATCCGCCACAGGGTCGCCTTCGCCGCGCGTGCGGTCCGGTCGCCGCTCATCGCCGGCCCCCAGACCGGGTCGGCCTCGAACGCAAGCGCGATCGTCGTGGTGACGAGATCGAGGTCGTCGGGCCCGGCGACGCGCGGAAGGACGTCGGCCATGGCCATCAGATCGGAAGGCGCTGCGGACGGACGATCAGGATCGGGTCGTACGGCATCCTCAGCGCCAGCCGAGGTCCGGGGCCACGAGACGCAGGACGCTGTCGAGGACGTGGGCGTTGTAGTCGACGCCGAGCTGGTTCGGGATCGTCAGGAGCAGCGTGTCCGCGGCGGCGATCGCCTCGTCCGCGGCGAGCTCCTTCACCAGCTTGTCCGGCTCCCCCGCGTATGACTTGCCGAATCGGGCAGCGCCGCCGTCCAGGTAGCCGACCTGGTCCTCGCTGCCGGTCTCCCGGCCGAAGTACATCCGGTCCTCGTCGCTGACGATCGGGAAGATGCTGCGGCTGACCGAGACGCGCGGCTCACGCTGGTGGCCGGCCGCCTTCCAGGCATCCCGGAACCGCTGGATCTGCTCCGCCTGGAGCTGGTGGAATGGCACCCCGGTGTCCTCGGTGAGCAGCGTCGAGCTCATCAGGTTCATGCCCTGCTTCGCGGTCCACTCCGCGGTCTCGCGGGTTCCGGCGCCCCACCAGATGCGGTCGCGGAGTCCCGGCGAGTGCGGCTCGACCCGGAGCAGGCCGGGCGGGTTGGCGAACATCGGGCGCGGGTTGGGCTGAGCGAACCCCTCGCCCTCGATCACGTCGAGGAACACCCGGGCGTGCTCACGGGCCATGGCTGCGTGGTCGGAGCCCTCGGCGGGCTCGTAGCCGAAGTAGCGAAACCCGTCGATGACCTGCTCCGGTGACCCGCGGCTGATCCCCAGCTGAAGCCGTCCGGCGGAGATCAGGTCGGCGGCGCCGGCGTCCTCGGCCATGTAGAGCGGGTTCTCGTAGCGCATGTCGATCACCGCGGTGCCGATCTCGATCCGGCTGGTCCGTGCCCCGATCGCGGCGAGCAGCGGAAAGGGCGAGGCCAACTGGGACGCGAAGTGGTGCACCCGGAAGTACGCGCCGTCGGCACCGAGCTCTTCCGCCGCGACCGCGAGCTCGATGGACTGGAGGAGCGCGTCCGTGGCCGAGCGTGTCTGCGAATGCGGCGACGGCGTCCAGTGGCCGAAGGACAGGAACCCGATCTTCTTCATGGTCAACGAACTCTAGCGGGCGCCGGCAGGTGCTGGGCTGAAGCCTTCCGTGACGTACCCGAACCGGCAGACCCGCGCGGTCGCGCCCGGCTTCCGGGCCGTGGGATGGCGCTTGTGTCCCGTTAGACTGCGGCCATGGGGACCTGTCCCGCGTGCGGCCGCGATCGCCCAGCCCGGCTGCCCTACTGCGGGTATTGCGGTCACAGGTTCGCCGACGTCGAGCCCCTGCCCGAGGTCAGCCGGATCGTCACCTTCCTGACATCCGACCTCCAAGGCTCGACCGCGCTGGCCGAGAAGCTCGACCCGGAGACGCTGCGCGAGGTCCTCGACCTCTATTTCGACGCCATGCGCCTCGTCTTCGAGTCCCATGGCGCGATCATCGAGAAGATCATCGGCGACGCCATCCTCGCGGTGTTCGGACTTGGGGGAACGCGGACCGACCACGCCGTCGAGGCCGTCCGTGCGGCAGCCGAGGGTCAGGCCGCGCTCCAGGCGCTCAATGCCCGGCTGGACGCACGGTGGGGCGTCCAGCTCGTCAATCGAACGGGCATCGCCGGCGGTCCTCTCACTGTCCGGGCAGCGAGCGCCGACGAGCACATCCTCACCGGCGAGGTGATCCAGCGGTCCGGTCGGCTCGAGCAGGCGGCACCGCCCCTCGAAGTGCTGCTCGACGAGGCCACCTTCGCTGCCGCGAGCTCGCTGGCCGGCGTGTCAGCCGAGCCGTTCGAGGCCCGGCCGAAGAATCCGGTGATCAATCCGGACGGCACGACGGCGTTCATCCCGTCCTTCCGGCTCATCTCGGTCGAGCCGGCATCGCGTGCCCCGGGCGCCGTGCCGGCTGAGTCGAGCGGCGGCCGAGCCTGCTCGAACTGCGGCACCGCCAACCCCGACGACTTCGGCCGCTGCGGCGGATGCGGGGCGCAGCTCGTCGGCACGAGGGGCGCGGAGCGGCGCAAGGTCGTGACGATCGTCTTCGCCTTCCTGGACGCTCGCGACAGCGCCGGCGAGGACCTGACCGCGGACGCCCAGCGCGAGGTCATGGCGCGGGCATTCGAGGCGTCGCGGGCCGCGCTGGCACGCCACGGCGGCACGATCGAGAAGTTCATCGGCGATGCGGTCATGGCGGTCTTTGGGCTTCCGGCGCGACACGAGGACGACGCGCTGCGAGCCGTGCGCGCCGCGCTCGACATGCGCACGGGACTCGTCCTGCTCGGAGAGGCGCTCCGCCAGGAGTCGGCGATCCACTTCGAGGTCGCGATCGGGGTCAACACGGGCGAGGTCATCACCGGCGAGGCGAGCCTGGGTCAGCGTCTCGTGACCGGCGACGCGGTGAACGTGGCGGCGCGGCTCGAGCAGGCCGCCGCTCCCGGCGAGATCCTGCTGGGCGACCTGACGGCCAGGCTCGTGCGCGACCACGCGACGCTCGAGCAGGTCGCGTCTCTGACCCTCAAGGGCAAGTCGCAGCCTGTCCCGGCACACCGGGTGCTCAGTGTCCAGGGCGCCTCGATCGTGGCCAGCGTCCCGACGACGGCGATGGTCGGCCGCGAGGCCGAGATGCGGCTGTTGACGGACTCGCTCGAGACGGCGGCAGCCGAGCGCGTCTGTCGGATCGTGACCCTCGTCGGCGACGCAGGCGTCGGCAAGACGCGCCTTTCGAAGGAGTTCCTCGAAGCCGCGCGCGCGCAGGCCACGATCGTGAGCGGCCGCTGCCTCCCGTATGGCGACGGCATCACCTTCTGGCCCGTCATCGAGGTCGTCCAGGGCGCGGCCGGACTGGCCGAGTCGGACACGCCGGCGAAGGCAATCCGGAAGCTCCGGCGCCTCATCGGCGACAAGGCGGTGGTCGATCGCGTGGCGGCGGCGGTCGGCTTGCGTGACGCGCCGTTCCAGATCGGCGAGCTGTTCTGGGGCATCCGCCGGTTCCTGGAGATCCTCGCCGACGGCAAGCCGCTCGTCGTGGTGTTCGACGACATCCAGTGGGCCGAATCGACCTTCCTCGACCTGCTGGGCCACCTGACCGAGAACGTGCACGACGAGCCGATCCTGCTCTTGTGCATGGCCCGCCACGCTCTGCTCGAAAAGCAGCCGACGTGGGGCCAGGGGCCGGACGAACGGACCATCGTTCTGTCGCCGCTGTCGGACGCCGATGCGGGGCGCGTCACCGACAACCTCCTCGGCGAGGTCGGGCTGGCGGATGCGGTGCGGAACCGGGTCGTCACCGCGGCCGAGGGCAACCCGTTGTTCGTCGAGCAGCTGGTCTCGATGCTCAAGGAAACCGGCATGCTGCGGCTCGTCGAGGATCGCTGGGAGCCCGCCGGCGACCTGTCCACCCTGGCCATCCCACCGACCATCCACGCCCTGCTGGCCGCCCGCATCGACCAGCTGCCCGAGGGCGAGCGGGCCACCCTCGACCCCGCCTCCGTGATCGGCCTCGTGTTCCCCCGGCTCGCGCTCCAGGCGATCATCGACGACGACGTCCGCGACGAGGTTCCGGAGCGCCTCGATGCGCTCACGACCCGGCAGCTGGTGCGCCCCACGGATCCGGCCGACGTCGAGAACGACGAGTATCGATTCACCCACCTGATGATCCGGGACGCGGCCTACGCCGGACTCCTGAAGCGCACGCGGGCGCGCCTCCATGAGCGGTTCGTGGCGTGGGCCGACGAGGCCAACCGGGCGTCCGACCGGGCGACCGAGTTCGAGGAGATCCTCGGCTATCACCTCGAGCAGGCGTGCCGCTACCTCTCAGAGCTCGGGTCGCTCGACGAGCACGGCTCGGCCCTCGGCATCGACGCGTCCGGCCGCCTGGCCTCGGCCGGCCAGCGGGCCTTCGTGCGCGGCGACATGCCGGCGACCGCCAACCTCATCCGTCGGGCGGTCGACCTGTTGCCGGACGATCACGCGGCGAGGCCCGGCCTGCTGTTCCAGCTGGCTTTGGCGGTCACGGAGATCGGCGAGGTCGGCGCTGCCGAAGACGCCCTCGCACTGGCGGCCGAGGCCGCGGCGAGGCTCGGGGACATCGGGCTGGAAACCACGGCCAGGCTCGAACGCGTGATGGTCCAGTACAACGCCGATCCGGCCAGGGTCGAAGGCAACATCGAGGAGAAGATTCGCGAGAGCGTCGTCGTCCTCGAGCGCGCGGGCTCCGAGGAGGGGCTCGCCCGAGCATGGCTGTCGATGAGCCAGGTGCGAATCGTCGGCGCCCGGTACGGCGACGCCGCCGAAGCCGTGGAGCGGGTCATCGAGCACGCTCAGAAGGCGGGCGACCGGGTCCTCGAGATCCGGGCCGGCCCGAACCTGGCCCATTGCGCGCAGTTCGGCCCGATGCCCGTGCCCGAAGCCATCCGCCTGTGCGAGGAGATCATCGAGCGCTCAGGCGGCGACCAGAAGGCCGAGGCGGTGACGCTGCGCAGCCTCGCCCACCTGCACGCCAAGCGGGGCGAGTTCGACGCCGCACGCGACGAGTATCGGCGTGCGCGTCGCACGCTCGAGGAGCTCGGCTGGAGGTTCCATGCTGCGCTCACGTCGATCAACTCGGGCCCGATCGAGATGCTGGCCGGCGATCCCGTGGCGGCCGAGGCGGAGCTGCGACGCGACTACGAGGCGCTCGATCGGCTCGGCGACCGCAACTTCATCTCAACGGTGGCCGCCTACCTGGCCGAGGCCCTCTGTCAGCAGGGCCGGTTCGATGAGGCGTCCGAGATAGCGTCCTTCAGTGCGGGTATCGCGGCCCTTGACGACGTGTACACGCAGGTCGTCCTGAACCGCGTTCGGGGCAAAGTCCTCTCGCGGCTCGGTCGCCACGACGAAGCCGTAGCCGAGTGCGGCACGGCCGTCGAACTGAGCCGAACCGAAGACGATCCGACGGACCAGGCCGATGCGCTGTCGGACCTCGCGCTCGTCCGACGCGCCGCCGGCGATGATGCCGGGGCGGCAGCGGCCGGGATCGAGGCACTGGCACTGTATGAGGCGAAGGGCAACGTCGTCTCAGCGGCGCGAGCTCGCAGGTTCCTCGCAGCTGCTGTCGAGGAAACGGCTTTGACGGGCGAACGTCATTGACAAACGACAGCGCGCCCGCTCCCGGGCGCGCTGTTCACGCAGGTCGGTCCCGCCGTAGTGGGCGGGTCACTGCCCTACTTCATGTACCCCGATGGGTCGTTGGCTCCGGGAGGGGCGAGAACCCCGAAGAACCCGACGTTCTTCTGATTCGATTTCTTGAATAGCACGCATGGGCCAGTGGCGTTCTTGCCGCAGGCCGAGAGCAGCCCGGTGAAGGGAGTCCCGTCAGCGCGGGGGCCGCTCCAGCAGACGTTGAACAGCCCAATCCCCTTGGTCACGAGGTTGGGCGCAAGGGCAAAGATGACCGTTTTCGGTCCCGAGGATGTGGTGTTATTGAACGTCAGTACACCCTTCGTTTCGAGTGCGCCGCCCCCGCACGCGGTTGTCATCCCCGGAGTGGCGTCCCCGAATCCGACGTCCGTGAACATCCCGTTATCGGAGAACAGGGTCGCGGCTGTCGAGAGCCCGTTGTAGACCTGGGTGCACACAACGTTGTCCGGACACGGGGAAATGGGTTGCGTCTGCGGGATGAAGACGGCCGTAAAGAAGGCCTCGTTCGAGTCGTAGCTACACGTCGCGGTGGTCGGGGCGCTGGCCGTGAGCTTGTAGTAGTTGTCGTCCGAGACGCTGATGTTGAAGGTGGCGACGCTAGCCGATGCATTGGCCGTGTAGGACGTCGGCAAGTTCCAGCCGCCCTCGCCATCGCTCTTGTAGACGTTCAGTGTCACCCTAGCCGGCGAGCAGAGATCGGAGCTCGGAAGGGTCGGCCCGACTCCTTCACCAACGAATGTCGTGATAGAGACCTGGACGGTGAACGTCTGAAAGGTCACCACCGTGTCCGGCGCGGAGATGTCGAGGCCACAGGAGGCGGGGCCTTCTCCGGGCGGACACGCCGTCGAGGCGGCGCTGGCGATGCTGCCCAGCGGGACGACCAGAAGTGCGACCACTGTCGCGACGGACAGGGCCACCGCGGACAGGCGGCGGCGCATGCGCGAAACGCTCGACATCGAACCCTCCAGACTTTGCGATCGATCGTGCCGCGCTCGCCCTCGGAGCAGCAATCCACCCAGATCGATCGCAGATCTGTCGCGCAGCCTACGCCGATGCGCCGGAGCGGTCGATGCCCTTTGCAATTGATGGTGCATCCGGGCACCGCGCGCTCGCGAGACCGCGACCGACCGCCGGGAATCTACACTGCGTCGGTGTCACCGTCCCCGGACCCCGCGACCCCTCCGATCGGACCGTACGAGCGCCGCCAGGCCGCCGTCCGGCCGTGGGATCCGCGCGCCATCGACGTCGCGGCCCGCGTCACCGCCATCATCGAGACGGCGCGGCCGGACCTCCACGTCGAGCACATCGGCAGCACGTCGGTCCCGGGGCTGCCGGGCAAGGGGATCGTCGATCTCGGCACCGAGGCGGACCCCCTTGAGATCCCGGCGATCACCACGGCGATGTACGGGCTCGGGTTCGGTCCGCAGCCCGGCCCCAACCCGTGGCCGGCGACCCGGCCGATGCACGTCGGGTCGGTCATCGACCGCGGTGTGGAGTACCGGATCCACTTCCACGTCCATCCGAGAGGCAACGACGATCTTACCAAGGACCTCCGCTTCCGGGACGCGCTGCGCGCCGACCCGGCCCTCGTCGAGGGCTACGCGCGAGTCAAGCAGGCAATCGTCGAGCGTGCCGGCGGCCCCCTGGACGGGGTCATCTACCAGGCGGAAAAGGGCGGCTGGATCCTCGACGTCTACGATCGGCTCGGGATCGAACGGCCGGCTCACGTCGGTGGCGGCGGCCCCACCGGCGAGTCGGGCGCCAACGAGCAGCATTGAACGGGAGGTCGAAGGTGACGGACGGAACACGCGCGTCGGGACGGGTCGGGATCGTGGTTGGCAGTCGGTCGGACATCGCGGCAGCCGAGCGGGCGATGGCCGTCCTCGACGAGCTCGAGGTCGACTCGGAGATCCGGGTGATCTCGGCCCACCGGGCCCCGGACCTGCTCGCTTCGTTCGTCGCCGGCGCCGAGGCGCGCGGGATTCGCGTGTTCATCGCGATCGCCGGACTCGCCGCCCATCTGCCGGGCGTCGTCGCCTCGCAGACCACGCGACCGGTGATCGGCGTGCCGATGGCCGGCGGCGTGTCGGACGGGCTCGATGCGCTGCTCGCGATCGTCCAGATGCCGAAGGGCGTGCCGGTCGCAACCGTCGGTGTCGGCAACGGCGAGAACGCCGGTCTGCTGGCCGCCGCGATCCTCGCGGTTGGAGACACTGCGCTGGGTACGCGGCTCGCGGGCCGTCGTGCGAAGCAGGCCGCCGCGATCGCCGCTGATCCCGCCAACGAGGGGCTCTGACCCGAGGCGAGCGGCCGGCGGCCGAGCCTCGCTCCGCCCGGTCGTACACTCGCAGCGATGGACGACGAGCGCTGGGAGCCCGGGATGCCGGTCCTCGACCGTCAGGCCGTCATCGAGGCGGCCGGCGCCGTCGCCAGGCCCGCGACGCCCGCGACGCCCGCGCCCCGTCCGAGCCCGGTGCTGCCCCCGAGCCTCCAGGGACTGCCGCCGCGCTCGGTGCCCGAGACCGCGCCGACGCCGCTTCAGAAGCACTACGTCCTCCTCTCGGTTCCGGTGCTCCTGCTCGGCGCGATCGCGATCACCGCGCTCGAGGTCGGGGCCCCGCTCGGCAGCCCGCTCGTGAAGATCTGCGTAGTGGTTGCCGCGCCGCTCCTGGTCGTCACGACGACGGACGCGATCGTCCGGATCTGGCGCTCGGCGTGGGCGTGGATGGGGGTCGATGTCACCAAGGGCGCCTTCCGGCTCGCCTGGGTCGCGGTCAGCGTGATCGGGCTCGCGGCGCTCATTGCCGCCGCGGTGCTGGTGGCGCTCGCATGAACGACCAGCGCGACCCCGTCGCGGAGCTGCTCGACGCGTTCGGGCGCGGGCCCGACGGTCGCTCGACGAGCATCCCGTCGGGCGGCGGCGTCCCGCCGTGGATGGCGGCGATGCTCAACTACTGCGCTCGATGCGGGACGGAGCTCTCGTTCGGCCCGATCGACGGCGAGGACCGCGATCGGCTCGCCTGCCCATCATGCGGCTACATCGCCTATGTCAATCCGCGCCTCGTGGTGACGACCATCCCGGTCACCGATCACGGCGAGGTCGTGCTCCTCCGCCGCGGGATCGACCCGGGCCGCGGCTGGTGGGCCCAGCCGGGCGGCTTTCTCGAGGTCGACGAGACCGTCGGAGAGGCGGCCGTGCGAGAGACGCTCGAGGAGACGGGACTGATCGTCGAGCCGGGGGAGATCGTCGGGCTGTATTCGCGGCTCGAGGCGGCGGTCGTCGTCCTCGCGTTCGAGGCTCGCGTGGTCGGCGGCTCATACCAGCTCAACCCGGAGGCACTCGAGATCCAGGCCTTCGCGCCAGACGAGATCCCGTGGCCCGGGATCGCGTTCAAGACGAGCTACTGGGCGATCCGCGACTGGCTCCATCGGCGCCGCCCCGACATCCACCCGGCCGACCGCCACTGGGACGAGTAGGCCGGGTTCGGCAATCCTGCTAGCCGTGCGAGGTGCGCACCCACGGCGGCGTCGAATCCCAGGCGCGAGCCGTCAGGACGGAGTCGTCGATCGTGAACCGATTGACGCGCGGGATCCGGCCGGCCTGCGTGCGGTTGATCGCCGCCGGCCAGTCCGATCGAGGTGACGGCGTGGCCGCGGCAACGAGTGGCGCGGGTGCGGGCGTCGCCGCGGCGGACGCGGCGGACGCGGCGCGCGCGACCGCGGGTGAAGAGGTGGACGGCGTGTGGCCCACGATGGCGATGCCGACCACCCCGACGAGAACGAGCGGCGCGATCAGCAGGGATCGGCGCGTCGTCCGGCCGGATCGGACCGCTCCGATCTCGACCGCGAGCCCGTCAGGAGATGTCGATGAAGACGTTCTTCGTCTCCGTGTACAGGTCGAGGGCCGACATCCCGAGCTCGCGCCCGATGCCGGACATCTTGTAACCGCCGAACGGAGCCTCGGTGTGGACCGACGAGTTCGAGTTCACCGAGATCACCCCGGCCTGGAGCGCCTTGGCCGACCGCAGCCCCTTGCCGAGGTCGCGGGTCCAGATCGAGCCCGACAGGCCGTACGGCGTCGCGTTCGCGAGGCGAAGGGCCTCCTCCTCGGTGTCGAACGGGATCACCGAGACGACCGGGCCGAAGATCTCCTCGGCCGCGATCCGCATGTCGTTGCTGACGTTGTCGAACACGGTCGGCATGAGATACGCGCCGTCGGCCAGGGCCGGATCATCGGGCGCGGCGCCGCCGACGACGATCGTGGCTCCCTCGGCCTGCCCGATCTCGATGTAGTCCTTCACCCGGTCGCGCTGCTTGAAGCTCACGAGCGTCCCGACCTCGGTCGCCTCGTCGGCGGGGTCGCCGACCTTGACGTTGCGGGTCGCCGCGGCGAACAGCTCGACGACCTGCTCGTGGACCGAGCGCTCGACGAGGATCCGCGAACGGGCGCAGCAGTCCTGGCCGGCGTTGTCGAACACCGAATAGGGCGATTCCCGGGCGAACTTCTCGAGATCGGCGTCGGCGAAGACGATGTTCGGGCTCTTGCCGCCGAGCTCGAGGCTGATCTTCTTCACGTTGCCGGCGGCCAGCCGCATGATCTCCTGACCGGTCGTGGTCTCGCCCGTGAACGCGACCTTGCCGATCCCCGGGTGGGCGGCAATCGAGGCACCCGCGGTGCCGCCCGGTCCGGTGACGATGTTCAGGACGCCGGCCGGAATGCCGGCCTCGAGCGCGAGCTCGCCGAGGCGGATCGCCGTCAGCGGCGTGTACGAGGCTGGCTTGAGGATCGCGGTGTTGCCGGCAGCGAGGGCCGGCGCGACCTTCCAGGAGGCCATCAGGAGCGGGAAGTTCCACGGCACGATCAGCCCGACGACGCCGATCGGCTCGCGCAGGGTCAGGTCGAGGCCTGGCTTCGAGACCGGGATCGTCTGGCCATAGACCTTGTTGGCCGCCCCGGCGTAGTAGTCGAACACGAGGCTGGCGCCGATCACCTCGCCGCGCGCCCCGCCGATCGGCTTGCCAACATTACGGCTCTCGAGCCAGGCGAGCTCCTCGCTGTTCTTCTTGATCAGCTCGGCCAGCTTTCCCAGCGACCGGCCGCGCTTCCCGGCGGCCCAGTTCGCCCAGCCCTTGCGGTCGTCGAAAGCCTTGCGGGCCGCCTCCACGGCGCGGTCGACGTCGGCCCGGCCACCGAGCGGCGCGGTCGCGATCACCTTGCCCGTTGCCGGATTGACGACGTCGAATGTCTGGCCATCGGCCGCGTCCACGGACGCGCCACCGATCGTCATCCGGGCGGTTGTCGGGGCGTCGGTCGCGGCGCCGTCGGCCGCGCGCTGGTCGGTCGTCATGGTCGGGATTCCTCGTCGTCGGGCAGGTGCGGCGGATGGCCGCGGATCGTCCCGCCATGGTACGCCGGGCCCCGCCTCGGCTCTCCCCGCCGCGTCCGCGCCTAACGAGCCGACGGCGTTGGCGCGCCCTCGACGAAGCGCTCCGAGGCCGCCATCGCCGCCCCGACGATCCCGGCGTCGTTGCGGAGGCTCGCCGTGACCACCCGCGGCCGGATGGTCAGCCGCGGCAGGAACTTGTCGCCGTTCTTGCTGACCCCGCCACCGAGGATGATCAGGTTCGGCCAGAAGAGCTTGTCGATCGCGTGGAGGTGCTCGTCAAGATCAGCCGCCCACGCCTTCCACGACAGGCCGCGCCGCACCCGGGACGCGGCGGCCGACCGGCGCTCGGCGTCGCGGCCGCGGATCTCCATGTGCCCGAGCTCGACGTTCGGGACGAGAACCCCGTCGTTGAACACGCCCGAGCCGACGCCCGTGCCGAGCGTCAGGGTGATCACGACACCTGGTTCGCCGTGGCCCGCCCCGAAGCGCATTTCGGCGAGGCCCGCTGCATCCGCGTCGTTGAGGACAACGACGGGCCCGGCGAGCGACGACCGGAGGTGGCTGAGGAGGTCGTAGTCGATCCACTGCGGATCGATGTTCGCGGCACTCTTCGTCACCCCGTCGATGACGACGCTTGGCATCGTGACCCCGATCGGCAGCAGCTTCGGGTCGACCCCGGTCTCGCGCGCGACACGCTTGACGATCCGGATGATCGACGGGACGACCTGCGCCGGCGTCGAGGGCTGGGGAGTCGGCACACGCAGACGGGTGCTGACCAGCGTGCCGGTGTCGACATCGACCGCGGCGGTCTTGATCCCGCTGCCGCCGACATCGACGCCGATGGCGACCTTCGTGCCCGGTGCGACGGCCATCGTCTCGACCTCAGAAGTAGTTGACGGTGATGCCGCCGTCGATCACCAGGTTGGACCCGTTCGTCCAGCGGCTCTCGTCGGAGGCGAGGTAGATCGCGACGTGGACGATCTCCTCGGGCTTGCCGAAGCGCCCGGTCGGGTTGCGCGCGAGGCGGAGCTTCTTCGCCTCGTCGTCCTTGACGAGCCAGTCCATGAGGAGCGGTGTCTCGATCGGCCCCGGCGAGATCGAGTTCGTCCGGACGCCGCGCGGCGCGAACTGGACCGCGAGGCTCTTCGTGAGGGCGAGGACGGCGCCCTTCGACGCGGTGTAGGCGTCCTGCGGGACCGAGCAGCCGAGAATCGCGACGAACGACGCGACGTTGATGATCGAGCCCGAGCCCTGCTCGAGCATCGGCGGGATCGCGTACTTGCAGCCGAGGTAGACGCCGCGGACGTTGACGGCCATGACCTTGTCCCAGGTCTCGACGTCGGTGTCGATCACGGAGTGGTCGGCCGCGGGCATGATCCCGGCATTGTTATAGAGCGCATCCACGCGGCCGTACGTGGCGATCGCGTGGTCGACCATCCGCTTCGCCTGATCGTCGCGTGACACGTCGGCGGCGACGGCGGTGGCCTGGCCCCCGGCGGCAGTGACCTCGGCCGCGGCAGACTCGGCCATCTCCTCGGATACGTCGACGCAGACGACGCGGGCGCCCTCGGCGGCGAACATCCGGGCGGCCGTCCGGCCCATCCCGCCACCCGCCCCGGTGATGATCGTGACCTTGTCCTCGAGACGCACGGTGGCTGGGCCTCCTCTGGATCGTCTGCTGGCGGTCGCGAAATGGTACTCGCGCGGTCACGTGCCGACTCCGGCCTGCGGCGCGCCTCCGTCGATCTCCGGCTCGTCAGCCGTGCCGCGCGCCGCGGGCGTCGAGGAGCGCGGTGCGGACCTTGCCGAAGCCGGCTTCGATCGCGGCCACCCGCTCCGCCGCATCCGGCAATGCGCCGCCGCGAGCGTCCTCCTCGAGCGACCGACACAGGGCCCCGAGCTCGAGCGCGCCGACGTTGAGGCTGCCGCTCTTGAGCGAGTGGGCGGCCCGGACGAGCTCGGCGGTGGCGCCGTCGCCGCCCGCTAGGGCCGTGCGCAGCGCGTCGAGCTGGGCCCGGCCGTCGTCGAGATACGTATCGACGAGCTCGTCGACGAAACCGATCTCTCCACCGGTCATCTCGAGGAGGGCGGCAAACGTCGCGTCGTCGACCGGCCCAGTCACAGGCCCGCTCATGCGCCCGCCTCGCCGCTGGCGACCGGCTGCGTCGCGGTCCGGACCGGATCGACCGCGTAGACCGCCATCGGCCGGCTGAAGCCCTTGAGCTGCCGCTCGCCCACGGCGTCGGCCATGGTCTCGTCGATCGCGGCGTACGTCCGCGGCGCGATCAGGATCTGGCCTGGCGCCGCTTCGCCGCTCAGGCGCGAGGCGAGAATGATCGCGTTGCCGACGCCACCGTAGTCGTAGCGGCCCTCGAAGCCGATCCGACCCATGGTCGCGTAGCCGGTCGCGATTCCGATCCCGACCTCGAGGACATGGCCACGCTTGCGCCAGTCGGCGGAGATGTCCTTGAACCGTTCCCGGATCGAGACCGCCAGATCGACGGCCCGGGCCGCGTGGTCGGTCTGGATCTCGGGGTCGTTGAAGAAGACCATGATCCCGTCACCGGCGAAGTGCTCGAGCGTCCCGTCATGGTCGACGACGAGCGCGCCGAGCAACGCGTGGTACAGCCGCAGGAAGCCGAGGACCTCTTCGGGCTCGGCCGTCTCCGAGAAGGTCGTGAAGTTCCGGAGGTCGCAGAACATCGCGGTGATCTCGCGGCGGTGGCCGGCCAGCATCGCCTCGCCGTCGGGGCTCGAGACGAGGGCGGCGACCTGTGGCGACAGGAAGCGCGCGAGCTGGGCGCGCTGGCGGTCGATCGTCTCGACGAGCTGGTGTTCCTGGTCGCGGAGCCGCTTCTGGCCGAGCGATGCCCCGATCCGAGCGCGGAGGATCGCCGGGTCGACGGTCTTCGGGAGGTAGTCGGCCGCGCCGAGGGCGATGCAGCGGACAACGCTCTCGAGCTCGTCGACACCGGAGATGACGATGACCGGGATGTCGCGCAGGGCCTCGTCGCCCTTGAGCGCGGCGAGCGTCTCGTAGCCGTCCATGCCGGGCATCATGATGTCGAGCAGGATCACGTCGACGGGGGCCGTCGCGGGGTTCCGGAGGAGGTCGAGCGCCTCGCGCCCGTCCCCCGCTTCGAGCGATTCGTGCCCGATCCGCCCGAGCAGCCGGACCAGCAGTTGCCGGTTGAACGGCGTGTCATCGACGACGAGGACACGGCCGCCGCCGTCGACCGCGGCAGGCGTGGCGGGCTCCGACACTTCGCCGTTCACGACGCGCCACCGGCCGGCGTCGGGGCCGGCGCCGCCGCAGCGGCTTTTGGTCGGGCCGCCTGAATCGCTCGTGCCAGCTCCTCCGGCCGGATCGGCTTGGAGACATAGTCGTCCATCCCAGCCGCGAGGCAGTCCTCGCGGTCGCCGGCCATGGCGTTCGCGGTCAGGCCGACGATCCGAAGGGCCCGCCCGGGCCAACGGGACCGGATCTGGCGGGTGGCCTCGAGGCCGTCGAGGAGGGGCATCTGGACGTCCATGAGGACGACGTCGTAGGCCCCGTCGACAAGGGCATCGACGGCGGCCTGACCGTCCTCGACCACGTCGGCGCCGAGCCCCATCCGCTGGAGCAGGCGCAGGGCGAGTTTCTGGTTCACGGCGTTGTCCTCGGCGAGCAGGATGCGCAGGTCCATTTCTCCGTCCGATCCGGACGGGAGCGGCGCAGGGGCTTGCGGTGTCGCTACGGCGGTGCGTTCCGTCGCTCGACCCGTCGCCTCCCCGCCGGACACCGCCGTGGCCAGGACGTCGTGGAGCGCGGACGGCTTGACCGGCTTGAGAAGCATTGCCCGGACATTCGGCGCCGTCCGGTTGTGGAGCCCGACCGACGACAGGATCACGACCGGGATCGGATCGTCCGGATGAAGTTCGAGCAGGTCAGTGGCGAGCTCGATCCCGTCGCGCTCGGGCATCAGCAGGTCGAGCACGGCGACGTCGAACGCCTCGCCGGCGCGGACCCAGGCCAGCGCTTCGAGCGGCGATGCCGTGGCAGCGGTCTCGACCTCCCAGCGGCCGAGGAGGGTGGTCAGGATCCGGCGATTGGTCGCGTTGTCGTCGACGACGAGGACCCGACAGCCGCGCAAACTTCGGAGCGGCTCGGCCGGGACGGCGTCCGGGAGAGTCGTCTCGCGGGCGGGCAGGACGAGCCGGAACGTGCTGCCCTCGCCGGCGATCCCGGAGCTCGTCGCGGTCAGCGAGCCGCCCATCGATTCGGCCAGGCGACGGCTGATCGCCAGACCGAGACCCGTCCCGCCGTACCGCCTTGAGATCGAGGCGTCGACCTGGCTGAACGACTGGAACAGGCGGCTCATCGCGTCCGGCGGGATGCCGATGCCCGTATCGCGGACCTCGATTGCGATCGTCCAGGGCGCTCCGGGCGCTCCGGGCGCGGCGGGCTGCGTCGCGTCGAGGCCGAGCACGACCTCGCCACGCTCGGTGAACTTCACGGCGTTCGACAGGAGGTTCAGCACGATCTGGCGGACCCGGCCGGCGTCGCCGACGATCGCCTCGGGGAGGGGATCGCCCATCGCGTAGACGAGCTCCACGCCCTTCTTCGCGGCCGTTGGGGCGATCACGTCGAGGGCGCTCTCCACCGACACCCGGAGCGAGAAGGGCTCGGAAGCGAGGTCCACCCTGCCGGCCTCGATCTTCGAGAAGTCGAGGATGTCGTTGATGATCGTGAGGAGCGCGTCGCCCGAGGTCCGGATTGTCTCGGCGAAGTCGCGCTGCTCGTCGTCGAGCGGTGTCTCGAGGAGCAGCCCGCTCATCCCGATCACGGCGTTCATCGGCGTCCGGATCTCGTGACTCATCGCGGCGAGGAAGTCGCTCTTCGCCTGGTTGGCGTCCTCCGCCGCGGCCCGGGCGACTCCGGCTTCCGAGAAGAGGCGCGCGTTCTCGATCGCGATCGACGCCTGGCGGGCAAGGCCGACGAGGAAATCGAGGTCGGCCTGGACGAACGGGGCGCCCGCGTTTCGCCAGACGGCCATGACTCCGCTGACCCGGTCACGGGCGATCAGCGGAGCGACCATCAGGCGTTCATCGGGGACATCCGCGGTGCCCGGGATGGTGATCGTCCGCCGATCGTTGCTGACGTCGTTGATGAATTCCGGCGTCCGCCGCCGCACCACGTCGCCGATGATGCCCTCGCCTTCGTGGACTGCATCGGCAAGGATCTGCTCGGCGATGTCGCCCAGCGCGAGGATCGCCCGGAACGTCCGCCCGTCGGCATCGGCCAGGAACAGCGCGCTCGAGTCCGCTTCCAGCAGCGACTGGACTCGCTCGCCGATCTGGGCCAGGACGGACTCGACATCGAGCGTCGCCGAGATCTCCTGCCCGACATCGGCCAGGGCAGCCATCTCGTCACCGCGGCGATGGGCCTCGCGATACAGCCGGGCGTTCTGGATCGCGACGCCGACGTTGGCCGCGATCGTCGACAGCAGCCGGGCGTCCGACTCGCCGAATCGACCCTCCTGGGTCGTGCTCTGGACGCTGATCGCGCCGATCGAGCGTTCGCCGAGGATGATCGGGACGCCGAGGAAGGACTTCGCGAGGGTCCCGACACCGCGAGTCCCGAGAGTTGTCCAATCGGCCTCGCGGTTCAGGAGGAGGGTCTCGCACGTCTCGATGATCTTCGACGTCAGCCCCTGGCCGAACGGGATCGCCTCCTGACCCGACGAATGGCCGAACTCGTTGAAGTACGGGAACTCGATCTTGCCGGCTTCCACGTCGTGGAGCGCCACGTAGACGATGTCGGCCTCGAACGTCCGCCGCATCTGCTCCCCCACGAGCTCGATCAGGGGGTCCAGGTCGAGCTGGCTCGCGAGAGCCTTGCCGACCTCGTTGACGGTGGCCAGCTCGGCCAGGCGCTGGCGCGTCTCGTCGATCAGGCGGACGTTCTCGAGCGCGACCGACAAGCTCGCCGCGAGGGTCGTCAGCAGCTCGATGTCGGAGTCGCTGAACGCGTCCTTGCGATCGATGTTCTGGAGCGAGATGATCCCGCTGACCCCGGATCCGGAGGTCAATGGCGCGAAGAGGACGGACTGAGGCGCCTCGCCCTGGATCACGATCGCCTCGCCCGTCTCGACCGCGGACTCGAGCTCCGCTTGCCCGACGCGCAGCGGTCGACCCGACTCGACGACCTGCCGGCGGAAGCTTCGAAGCGGGATCGACACCGCGGGGAGCCGCACACCACGCTCGATGACGTATTCGATGTCTACCCGGCCGGTTGACGGATCGATGATCCCGATGTCGACGACCTGGGCATCGAAGATGTCCCGAATCCGGTCGCCCACGAGGTCGTACATCGACTGCATATCGAGCTTCTCGGCGAGGCCTCGCTGGACGTCGTTGATCAGGGCCAGCTCGGCGGCTCGCTCGTTCGTCTCGGTCAAGAGCCGCTTCGTCTCGTCGAACAGCCGGACGTTCTCGAGCGCGACGCTGAGGCTCGAGGCCAGCGTCGTCAGCAGCTCGACATCGGATTCGGTGAACGCGTCCTCGCGGTCGATGTTCTGGAGGGAGATCACGCCTCTCGCCTCGTCGCCGACGATGAGCGGCGCCCACAGGGCCGACTTCGGCGGTTCGCCGGACATCGGCCCGGCCTGGCCGAGCTCGGCCACCCGGGCAAAGACATCCCGGTTGATCAGCAGCGGCCGGCGGGTCTCGACGACGACTCGCCGCGGACCGACGAACGGCAGGGTCTCCTCGGGGAACCGGACGCCGCGCTCGATCGTGTACGGGAATCGGAACTGTTCGGGGTCGTTCTCGAGGATGCCGATGTCGACGATCTGGGCATCAAAGATCGCCTGGATCCGGTCGCCGACGAGGTCGTACATCCCCTGCATCTCGAGCTTCTCGGCGAGCCCGTGCTGGACGTCGTTGATCAGCGCCAGCTCGGCCGCCCGCTCGTTCGTCTCGGTCAGCAAGCGCTTCGTCTCCTCGAAGAGGCGGGCGTTCTCGAGGGCGACGCCCATGCTTGCCGCGAGCGTGCCGAGAAGGCGGACCTCCGGATCGCCATAGGCGTTCGGTTCGAGGCTCTCGAGCGCGATCACACCGAGGACGCGATCGCCGGCGAGGATCGGGACGCCGAGCCATGTCTCAGCGTCGAGCCCGTCCTCGACCCGACCGAGTGCGAGCGATTCGGCCATCGTTCGGAGGAGGAGTGGCTTCCTTGTCTCGATCACGATCGAGGTCAGGCCCTTGCCCAGCTCGAGGTTGCCGGTGTCGACCCGCCGCCCTTCGTGCAGCTCGAACGGGAATCTGATCAGCCGGGCGTCCAAGTCGACCATCGACACGTACATCGAGTTCGCCGTGAACATCGTCGAGATCCGCTGGCCGACGAGCTCGACGATCGCCTCGAAGTCGAGCTGTTTCGCGAGGGCGGCCCCGATCTCGTTGATGACTGCAAGCTCCGACGCTCGCTGGTCGGTCTCGGTCAGGAGCCGCTTCGTCTCGCCGAACAGGCGGGCGTTCTCGAGCGCGACGCCCATGCTCGTCGCCAGCGTGTTCAGGAGCCGCTCGTCCGCCTCGGTGTAGGCATTCGTGCTCAGGCTCTCGAGCCCGACGACGCCGATCATCCGGTTGCCGGCCGGGATCGGCACTCCGAGCCACGATTTCGTGTCCGAGCCGCCGACCTGGACCGCGCCGGCGGCGATCTGTTCCTCGAGCGAGCCGATCCGGAGCGATCGGCCGGTCCTCAGGACGGTTGACGTGAGCCCGGGCCCCAGCCTGATCAGGCCGCGATCGAACCGCTCGCCTTCGTCCATGTCGTACGGGAACGAGAGCAGGTCTGTCGCCGGGTCATGGAGCGCGATGAACAGCGATCCGGTGCTGAAGATGCGGCCGATCCGCTCGCCGACGAGCTCGATGATCGCGCCGAACTCGAGCTGCTCGGCGAGGGCGCGGCCGATCTCGTTGACCAGGGCCAGCTCGGCATTCCGCTGGCGGGTCTCTTCGATGGCCCGGACCCGCGTGAGCGCCGATCCGATGTGCTGGCCGACGAAGGCGAGCAGGTCGCGGTCGGCGGTGGTGTATCGCTGGTCGGCGGCATACGTCTGGCAGACAACCACACCGATGGCCCGGCCGTCCGCGGTCAGCGGCGCCCCGAGCCAGTCACCGGCGGCGACGACTCCGAGCTTTGCGATCTCGCCCGCGGCGACGAGCTCGCGATGCTTATCCGGCGAGATGATGACCGCCTTGCCGAGCCGGATGACGTAGGCAGTGACGCCGGATCCATCGCCGATCCCGATGGGATCCCAACCGGCTGGGTCGGGGATGTCGTCGTCGACCGAGTCGACGTAATAAGGGAAGTTGATCGCCTGGCGGTCCTCGTCGTAAAGAGCGATGTAGAAGTTCTCCGCATACATCAGCTCGCGGACCTGGGCGTGGACCGCCACGTAGAACTCCTGGAGGTCGCGGGCGCCGCTCGCCGCCTCGGCGATGCCATACAGGGCCGCCTGGATCCGCTCGGACCTGGCGTGCTCCGCCTCGCGAGCTTCGAGCGCCGCGATCCGGGCGCTCAGGGCGGCGACGTCCGTGCCCATCGGCTCGCTGTCGGCTGGCCGTTCCTGGTCGAGCGCCACATCGCTCCCGTCGTCGAGCGCGTCGGTCCCGGCTCGCGCGCTGCCGCTCGGAGGATAGCGCGAGGATCGGCCGGCCACCGATCCGATGGACGACACCCGGCTAGGCTTCTCGACGATGCCCAGCTCCGCCCCGTCGACTGCCGTCGTCTGGTTCCGCCGCGACTTGCGGATCCATGACCATCCGGCGCTCCAACACGCCCTCGAGCGGTACGAGCGAGTCGTGCCGCTGTTCGTGATCGACGAGAGGATCCTCGGTGGGCGGTGGCCGAGCGCCAATCGACGCTGGTTCCTGGCGGGTGCGCTCGCATCATTGCGGGCGGAGATCGAGTGCCGCGGCGGGCGGCTGGCGATCGTCGGCGGCGATCCGGCCGAGGTCGTGCCTCGGTTCGCGGCGGCGCTGGGCGCGACGGCGATCGTTGCGAGCCGCGACTACACGCCGTACGGCCGGGCGCGCGACGAGGCCGTGGCCGGTGCCGCACCCGCCGCCGGTCTGAAATGGCGAGCCGGCCGGGGTCTGCTCGTCCACGAGCCGGAGGATGTTCGGACGGCCGATGGCGGGCCGTTCCGGGCCTTCGCGCCGTTCCATCGTCGATGGCTCTCGCGGCCGGTTCGGTCCGTGCTTCCGGCGCCGGATGTGATTCCATCCGGGACGCACGTGCCGGGTGGCGACGCTGCGGCCGACGTCCTGCTCGGCCATCCGGAGCCAACCGCGAACCGGCCGCTGCTCCTCGAGCCGACCGAGACCGCGGCGCGGACGCGCCTGGACGCTTGGTCGCGGTCGCCCGCCCTCGCGGAGTACGACACCGGCCGGGACCGGTTGGACCGTGACGGCACTTCGCGCCTGAGCCAGGACCTGCGATGGGGCCTGCTGTCGGCCGCCGCGGTCGTCGAGCGGTGCGCGGGCCCGGGGGCCGGACCGGCCCGCTTCCGATCCGAGGTCGCTTGGCGCGACTTCTACGCCCACCTGCTCTGGAACGAGCCACGGGTGGCTCGGGAATCGTTCCGGCGTGCGTTCGACGGCGTCTGGTGGGAGTCCGACCCGGTCGTCATCGACGCGTGGCGCGACGGACGGACGGGCTATCCAATGGTCGATGCGGCGATGCGCCAATTGCTCGCGACCGGCTGGATGCACAACCGGGCCCGGATGATCGTCGCTTCGTTCCTGACGAAGCATCTCGGCGTCGATTGGCGCGTCGGCGAGGCCCACTTCATGGCCCATCTCGTCGACGGCGACCCGGCCAGCAACAACGGCGGCTGGCAATGGGCTGCCTCGACCGGGACGGACCCGCAGCCGTACTTCCGGATCTTCAACCCGACGCTCCAGGGCCGGCGCCATGACCCGGACGGCGAGTATGTCCGGCGCTGGGTCCCGGAGCTCGGGGGGATCGCCGGCGCGGCCGTCCACGAGCCGCCGGCCGGGGCCTATCTCCGGCCGATCGTCGACCACGCCGCTGCACGGGGGCGGGCGCTCGCGGCGTACTCGGCAGCGGCAGGTGCAGCCACGGCAGCGGCAGGTGCAGCAGGGGCGGCTGTGGCCGCGCGCCCCGCGTCAGGCGGTCCGGACGACTTCGCGGAGCGCGTCGACGGCAACCCGTAGCCCAGCTGGCAGGGCGGTAGGGCTGAGTCTTCCTTCCCTCCTGGCGCGGCGGCGGACGCCCTCGGTCCGCCGCCGTGCCACACTCACCTCCCTCACCAACTGGATTCCCCGAATGAGCACCCACCGGATCTCAGCCAGCCAGTTCATCGGCCGCCCGATCGACGAGGTCTTCGCGTTCTTCTCGCGGCCCGAGAACCTCGGTCGGATCACGCCGGCGTCGATGGGCTTCGAGTTCCTCACCGACGACCAGGACATGCGCGACGGGCTGGAGATCGACTACCGGATCCGGCCGTTGCTCGGGATCCCCGTGACGTGGCGGACGCGGATCACCGAGTACCAGCCGCCCGTTCGCTTCCGCGACCTCCAGCTTCGCGGACCGTATGCTCGGTGGGAGCACACGCACACGTTCGAGGAGGTGCCTGGGGGGACGATCGTCCGCGACGAGATCGAATACGCGGTTTCGCTCGGCCCTCTCGGCGACATCGTCAACAGGCTTGCGATCAGGTCCGAGCTGGAGAGGATCTTCCGCCATCGCGCGGACACGATCCGGACCGTCTTCGCGGACGCCGCGGCGCCGACGGGGTTGACCGTCGCGGTCGCTGGCGGGACGGGTTTCGTCGGCGGCGGGATCGCGGTCGAGCTCGTCCGACGCGGCCACCACGTCGTCGTCCTGTCGCACCGCGGCGACGCCGCGCGGGGCGGGTTGCCGGACGAGGTCGAGATCCGCCAGGCGGACGTCCAGACGGGCCATGGGCTCGCCGAGGCGCTCGCCGGCGTCGACGCCCTCGCGATCGCGCTCGCCTTCAAGAACTCCCCGATCGAGGCGCCCCGCAAGCATCAGACATTCGTCGAGGTGGACGCGGAGGGGACCGAGCGCCTCGTTGCCGCGGCCGCCGCTGCCGGCGTCAAGCGCCTCGTCTACCTTTCCGGCGCCGGTGCCGCGCCCGACGCGAAACGCCATTGGTTCCGCGCGAAGTGGCGGGCCGAGGAGGCGATCCGCGGCTCCGGACTGGCCTGGACGATCATCCGCCCGACCTGGATCTTCGGACCGCGCGACGTCTCGCTCAACCGATTCGTCGGGTTCGCACGGCGGCTGTTCACGGTGCCGATGACGAACGGCGGCGGCCAGCTCCTCGCCCCGGTCTTCATCGACGACGCAGCCGCGCTGGCCGCGGATGCGCTCGTCGAGGATGCGGCGCTGGGCCAGGTCTTCGAGCTCGGTGGCCCGGACACCCTGAAGATGCGCGACATCATCGCGACCGCGCTTCGTGTCGCGGGTCTGCGGCGCCGGCCGATCATCCCGGGACCAACCCCGTTGATCAAGCTCGCCGCCGTCCCGTTGTCCTGGCTGCCCACGCCGATCCTCACCCCGGACGCCGTCGACTTCATCAACCAGCCGGCGATCGTCGACCTCAGGCCGCTGCTCGAGCGGATGCCGCGCCGGCTGACTCCGCTCGAGGAGGGCCTCCGGACCTATCTGGCGCCGCCGAGCGGCGACGCGTCGCTGGCGTTCGATCGATCGCCCGCGGCCGCGGGCGCCACGCCGACTCCGACGAGGGCCTGATCGGCGGGCCCGCGAGGCCGGGCGCCGGGACGGGGAGAATTCGTGATGAAATAACGCACCGATGACCGCCGGGCGCTGAGCCCGGGCCCAACGGCCCGGATCGGTGCGTCGGCGCACAAGGGCGCGAGCCGGTCGGAGCGGCGTGCGGGTCGGCGGCGCGAGTCCCCAGCCTCAGCTCCGCTCGAGGTACCGCTCGCGCTCCCAGTTGTGGACCATCGCGTCGTAGGTCTCCTGCTCGACCCGGGCCGCGTTCAGGTAGTGGTCGACGACGTCCTGGCCGAAGATCTCCGGCGCCGCCTCGCTCCGCTCGAGCTCCGCGATCGCCTCGTACAGGGCGCGCGGCATCCGCGGCACGCCCCTGGCCACGTAGCCATTGCCCTTGAACTCGTCGACGAGCTGGAGCTCGCGATCGATCCCGAGGAGCCCGGCTCCGATCATCGCCGCGTACGTCAGGTAGGCATTCATGTCGCCGCCCGGGAAGCGGTCCTCGATATGGAGCCCCGCGCCGTGCCCGACGAGGCGGAACCCCGTCGTCCGGTTGTCGCGGCCCCAGACGATGTTCACCGGCGCCCAGGACAGCGACGCATAGCGCTTGTACGAGTTGATGTTCGGAGCGATGAAGATCGCCAGCTCCCGTGACAGTGCCATCATCCCGGCCACGAACTGGCTGAACTGGCGGCTCATCCCGTACGGCAGCCCGGCCTCCGGATCGTGGGTCAGGGGCTCCTTGCCGTCGGCATCCCAGGTGCTCATGTGGAGGTGGCCCGACGAGCCCGTCCAGGTGTGATCGGGCTTGGACATGAACGTGATGCCCCAGCCGTTGAGGTAGGCGATCTCCTTCGCCCCGTGCTTGAAGATCACGCTCCGGTCGGCGGACTCGAGGACGTGGTCGTAGCGGATGTTGACCTCGTGCTGGCCGGGCGCCGCCTCGCCCTTGCTGAACTCGATCGGGACCCGGGCCTCGGTCATCTGGTTCCGGAGCAGGCGGTGGAGCGGCTCGGCCTTCGTCGCCTGGAGCAGGTGGTAGTCCTCGTTGTAGTAGCCGAACCGCTGCGGGATCCCCCAGCCGAGCCTCGCCGACTCCTCCCACGATTCCTTGAGGACGTAGTACTCGAATTCGGAGCCGGCCTTGATCGTCAGGCCGTGGTCGGCCGCGCGGGCGATCTGGCGCTTGAGGATCGTGCGGGGCGAGATCGCGATCTCCTCGTGCCCCACCTCGGTGAACGTATCGGACAGGACGAGGGCGGTCTTCTCGAGCCAGGGCAGGACCCGGAGGGTGTCCCAGACCGGCTCGGCGATCCAGTCGCCGTAACCCGTCTCCCAGTTCATCAGCGCGAAGCCCTCGGGCGTGTTCATTTCCATGTCCGTACCGAGGAGGTACGTGCAGAAGTGGGCGCCATGGTCGATGACGCCGGCGAGGAAGGCCTGGGCCTGGACGCGCTTGCCCATGAGCCGGCCCTGCATGTCGGTGATCGCGACGATCAGGGTGTCGATCTGGCCGTCGCGGACCATCGCCTGGAGCTCCTGGAGGCGCGGGTGATCGCGATCGGGGCGGGACGAGCTGTGATCGTCGTGGGTCGAGCTGGTCATGGGAGCCCTCCGGGCCGCCACGCGGCCCCTGCGCTGGTCGACAACACGGTCATTTCGCGGTCATCCCGCCGTCGGCGACGAGGACGCTGCCGGTGACGAACGACGATTCGTCCGAGGCCAGGAACAGCGCGACATTGGCGATCTCGCGCGGCTCGCCCGGCCGGCCGATCGGCTGGAAGGAGTCGATCGTCGCATAGACCTCGCTGAGGCCGCCGAGCATCGCCGCGTGGGCGTGGTTGATCGGCGTGTCGACCCATCCCGGGGCGATCGCGTTGCACCGGATGCCCTGCTTGGCGTAGTCGAGAGCGATCCCCTTGCTGAGCATGACGATCGCGCCCTTGGACGTCGCGTAGATCGTGAGGAACGGTTCGGCGACCAGGCCGTTGACCGAGCTCGTGTTGATCAGCGACCCGCCGCCGCCTCGGAGCATGTGGGGGATCGCGTAGCGGCAGCCGTAAATGCAGCCCTTGACGTTGACGTCGAGGGTCCGGTCGACGACTTCGTCCGGAACTTCGTGGAACACGCCCGGGATGTTGATCCCGGCGTTGTTGAAGACCACGTGGAGCCCACCCCAGCGCTCGACGGTCGAGTCCGTGTACGCCTCGACCTGGCGCGGATCCGAGACGTCGGCGGCGACGGCGAAGGCCGTCTCGCCGATCTCGCGCGCGACGGCCTCGACCGTGTCGCGGTTGACGTCGACGCACGTGACGCGGGCGCCCTCTTCGGCGAAGCGGATTGCGCTGGCTCGCCCGATGCCGGAACCGGCGCCGGTCACGATGGTCACCTTGCCGGCGAGTCGGTCGCCCATCATCCACCTCCAGCCGCGGCGCGCCTGACGGGCGATCGCTTGGCGGCGCGTCGCGATCGGTTGATATTGCCGATCCGCGACGCCTATTGTTGCGACGGGGGAGTCTTGGCGTCCCGGCGAAACCGTCACGTGGATCGATGGAGGATAAGGATGGCTGGTTCGGACACCGAACGACTGCACCAACTCGGGTACGCCCAGGAGCTGCGCCGCGGGATGCGGACGTTCTCCAACTTCGCGGTCTCGTTCACGATCATCTCGATCCTGTCGGGCTGCCTGACGCTGTTCAAGTTCGGCATGCTTGCGGGCGGGCCCGCGGTGATGACCCTCGGCTGGCTGTTCGTCGGCTTCTTCGTCATCCTTGTCGCGTTGGGGATGGCCGAGGTCGCCTCGAGCTATCCCACCGCCGGCGGGCTCTACTACTGGTCGGCGAAGCTCGCCGATGAGGCGGGTCGCGACGGCGCCCGCTGGAGCTGGTTCGTCGGCTGGTTCAACCTCGTCGGCCAGGTCGCGGTCACCGCTGGCATCGACTTCGGCCTGTCGCTGTTCACGCAGGCGTTCCTCAACTACCTGTTCGGCTATCCATTGGATCCGCCGTACACGATCCTGATCTACGGGGTCATGCTGGCGATCCACGCGCTGCTGAACACCTTCGGGATCCGGCTCGTCAAGGTTCTCAACGACCTGTCGGTCTGGTGGCACCTCGTGGGCGTCGCCGCAATCGTCGTGGTGACCGTGGTCCTCAACCAGCACACCCGGACGGACATCGGTACGGTCTTCACCAGCCTCGTCGATCGGACCGGGAGCACGCCGGCGGCCGGCTGGCCCGGGCCGATGATCGGCGGGATCGCGCTGTACGTGATGTTGATCGGGTTGCTGAATGCGCAATACACGCTGACCGGGTACGACGCCTCCGCCCACATGTCCGAGGAAACCCATGAGGCCGCGACCTCCGCCCCGCGCGGGATCCTCTGGTCGGTCGTGATCTCGGTGATCGCCGGGTTCATCCTCCTGGTCGCAATGAACGTCGGCATCACCCCGGACGCCGCCTTCCAGGTGACCGCAGCTGACGGCACGGTCTCGACGGTCAATGGCTTCGACCATGCGTTCGGCGCCCTGGTTCCACCGGCACAGATCTGGATCGACGCCGTCGGTCAGAACCTCGGTCTCGTGATCCTGTTCCTGGTGATCGGCGCCCAGTTCTTCTGCGGAATGTCCTCGGTGACCGCCAACTCGCGGATGATCTACGCGTTCTCGCGCGATGGCGCGATCCCCGGCTCGAACTTCTGGCACCGGATCAACCCGCGGACGCGGACCCCAACGAACTCGATCTGGCTGGCGGCCGTCGGGGCGTTCATCCTCGGCGTGCCCTACCTGTGGAGTCCGGTGGCGTACTTCGCGATCACCTCGATCGCGGTCATCGGCCTGTATGTCGCGTACATCGCCCCGGTCTACCTGCGCCTTCGCGCCGGCGACCGATTCCAACCGGGTCCGTGGACGCTCGGGCGGTGGAGTCGCCCGATCGGGATCGTGGCCACGATCTGGGTGGTCTTCATCGTGGTCCTCTTCATGCTTCCGCAGTATCTGCCGCAGTTCGACTCCAGCGGTCCCGTCTGGGCCGATATCAACTTCACCCCGATCGTCTTCCTCGTGGTCCTCGGCGGCGCGGCCCTCTGGTACGCCGTTTCGGCCAAGAACTGGTTCAAGGGTCCGCGGGTCCAGGGCTCGCCCGACGAGCTCGCGGCGATCGAGCGTGAGCTGGAGCTCGCCGGCGGCTGATCGTTGGCGCCAGACTCGCGAGACGACGAACGCCCGGCCACCGGCCGGGCGTTCTGATTCGGGGCGCGAAGCCATCGCAGGGTCGATGGCAATCGCCGTCAGTAGAGCATCGTCGTCCCGCTGGGGAAGGTGAAGTCGAACGTGCTCGGCGCGAGAGGAGCATCCGGCTCGTACGCGGTCACGCGGGCGTCGCGGGTGACCTTGCCACCGATCGACTCCTCGAGTCGGAGGATGACGCCGTCGGCGCGGTCGACCGCGATCCGGATCCGGAAGTCGGGCCGGTCGGCGGACATCTCGATCGTCCGCGGGTGGTCGCACTCGACGACGATCGCCTCGCGCCCGCCGACGTCGTCGAGGCCGACGATCCGGCAGGCACCAGTCGAGAGCACGTTCTGGCAATAGCCGGCCGGATGGACGAAGGTCTCAGGGAGCGTTTCCATCGGCAGCGCGGTGAGCGGCGCGTACACCCGGCTCGGGCCGGGCAGGTCGCGCGATGCAGGACCGCTGACGCCCACGAGGCCGCGTCGAACGGGTCGCTCCGTCCCCAGTCGATGAGCCGCGCTGTACGTCCGGACCAACTCGCCGTCGGAGACCCAGATCTCATAGTCGGCCTTGGGACCGAGGGGCGACAGGGTCGTCGTCACGCGGGCGTCGCTCGGGTGACGGAGGGCGACCTCGGTGGCGGAGACCTGCTCGCCCGCGACCCCGAACGACCGCTCCTCGATCCGAATCCGGAGCGTGTCGAACCGGAGCTCGGCGTCGCGCATGAAGGTGAAGAGCTCCGGAAGCGTCGGCAGCTCGTCCGCCGGCAGCGCCACGATCTCGGGTCGCGGCCGGCGCCCGACCGGCATCGGCAGGTCGGCGGCGCGGTCCCAGAGTCGAGAAGATGTCATCGCCGCCGATTGTAGCCGCCGCAGACCCCTTGACAGGCGCTGCGCAAGAGGCGTATATATCGCGTCACGATATAACGAGGTGCGCTATATCGTGAGCTGGAGCAAAGGGGCGCGCGATGAATCGTCACCGTCGAATCACCGTCAGCGTTGCCGCCCTGGGCGCCGCGCTGGCCATCACCGGAGCCCTGGCGGGCAGTTCAATGGCGCGAGGTGGCACGACCCGCGCAAGCGCCACGTTCGTGGACGCAGCCGGCGCGACGATCGGATGGGCCCGCCTCGTCGAGGATGCAAACGGGATCGTCCACGTCAATGTCCACGTCAGCGGACTCAGCGCCGGACTCCACGGGATCCATATCCACTCGATCGGCGCCTGCGCCCCGACCTTTGCCGCCGCCGGCGGGCATTACAACCCCCTGGGTCGGCAGCACGGCCTGCTCAACACGGACGGCGCGCATGCGGGTGACCTGCCGAACCTCATCGTCAACGAGGACGGGATCGGCCACCTCGACGTGGCGACCGATCGGGTCACGCTCACGAGCGGCCCGGCCACTCTCTTCGACACGACGGCGGGTGCGGTCGGCAGCGCCGTCATCATCCACGCCAACGAGGACGACCAGCTGACGAATGCCACCAACGGCAACAGCGGCGGCCGGATCGCGTGCGGCGTGATCGAGGCGGAATGACCTCGAGCGCCGGGCGTCTCGGCCGCTTCGGCGAGACCGCCATGTGGATCCTCGTCGCCCTTCGCGAGGGGCCGCGCAGCACTCCGCGGCTCCTCGACGAGGTGCGAGCGCTCGATGGCCCGGTCGGGCCTGGGACGCTCTACGGAGCGGTCGCCAGGTTGGAGCGCCTGGATCTGATCGAGCCGACCACGAATGGCGGCGGCCGGCGGGCGTATCGTCTTGCCGAGCGCCCGGTCGTGACCGGACTCCATGCAGAGGTACACGCCGCATGACCCAGCCCTTCGGCGAGCTCGGCAGGTTCGCCGAACCGTCGCTCTACATCCTCGTGTCCCTGTCGGGCGGGCCGAAGCACGGCTACGCGATCATGGCCGACGTCGAGGAGATCTCCGGCAGCCCGATGGGCCCCGGGACTCTTTACGGGGCGCTCGCCCGGCTCGAGCGGCGCGGTCTGGTCGAGGCGCTCGAGCCCGAGGAACGCCGGCGGCCGTACCGCCTTACGGGCCTCGGGTCCTCGACCCTGCAGGCCCGGCTCGAGAGCCTCGGCGGGTTCGTCCGGACAGGCCTCGCCCGGCTCGGAGGGGATCCCACATGAGCGCCCTCGTCCGCCTGTACCCGCGGGCCTGGCGCGAGCGCTACGGCGCGGAGTTCCTGGAGCTCCTGGCCGATCGGCCAGCGAGCGCCCGCGATCGCTTCGACATCCTCCACGGCGCGCTCGACGCATGGATCCATCCCCAGGTCCGAGCGACCCCGGCCGCGAATGGAGAGCCGCGCCCGCTCCGGCTGACCATCGCCGGCCCGGCCGTCGTCGGCGCGATCCTCCTGATCGCGTCCGGGCTCGCGACATACGCCGCGCCAATGGGCGGCTTCGGGTACAAGGAGACCGGCGCACTGACGACCGTGCTCGTCGGAGGGCTGATTGCCGTGGCGTTTGCCGCCGTGGCCATGGCCCGCATCACATCGGCCGGCTCGGGCGCGGCGGCGGCGATCCTCGCCGGGGCGTTCATCACCTTGTTGCCATGGCCGATCCTGATCGTCGGGTTCCTCCTCCATGCGATCGCGACGGTCGGCTTCGGAGTCATCTTGTTCCTGAGCGGCCGCCGACTGATGGGCGGGGCGCTCACGGTGTCGGCCCTCCTGCTGACGAGCTTCAATACCGAGGACGAGCGAGCGCTTCTGACGATTCCCATCGGCCTGGCCTGGATCCTCGTTGGGCTCCTGGCCATTCGGCTGAAGGCGCCCCAGCCGATCACGCAGCGGACGGCCCCGTCGCGCCAGTCGCCCCGGTTCGCGGCGACTGACGAGTTCCGGTCGCCCTCGACGGGACCAATCAGCCCCCGGCTGCACCGCCTCCAAGGCCAGGCTCGGTCATCGCGGCGGGGTCGAGGAGCTCGTCGAGTCGGTCCGGCGCGATCCCCTGCTCCAAGGCGAGCGCCCGGATCGTCCGGCCACTCTTGAACGCCGCCTTGGCGAGCGCGGTGGCCGCGTCGTAGCCGATCTCCGGGGCGAGGGCGGTGGCCAGCATCAGTCCCTGTTCGACGAGGGCCGGCCCGCGCTCGGTGGCCGTCAGGCCGGTGACGGCCCGGTCGGCGAAGTTGCGGGCCGCCGCGGCGAGCAGCGCGATCGACTCGAGCAGCGCAACTGCGGTCACCGGCAGCATCACGTTCAGCTCGAGGAACGAGCCGGTCTGGCCGAAGGCGACGGTCGTGTCGTTGCCGAGCACCCGCGCGACGACCATCGTCAGGCTCTCGATGATCACCGGGTTCACCTTGCCGGGCATGATCGAGGAACCCGGCTGGGTCTCGGGCAGGGCGATCTCGGCGATCCCGGCGCGCGGGCCCATGCCGAGCAGACGGAGGTCGCTGGCGATCTTCCACAAGCTGAGCGCGATCGTCCGGAGGGCGCCGTGGGCGGCGATCGCCGCGTCAAGGGTCGCCTGGGCGTGGAAGTGGTTCGGCGTCTCAGTCACCGACAGGCCGGTCAACCCGGACAGCCGTCGCGCCGCCCCGGCCGCGTAGTCGGGATGGGCATTGATCCCCGTGCCGACCGCGGTCCCGCCGAGCGGCACGACGAGCAGCTCCGCCTGCGCGGCGCGCGCCCGTCGGATCGACTCCTCGAGCTGGCCGGCGTAGCCGCGGAACTCCTGGCCGAGCCGGATCGGGGTCGCGTCCTGGAGGTGGGTCCGGCCGGTCTTGACGATCGGCCACAGCTCGTCGGCCTTCGCGTCGAGCGCCGCTCGCAGCGTCTCGAGGGCGGGCAGCAGCGTTTCCTCGATTTCCGTGGCGGCCGCGAGCTGGAGCGCGGTTGGGATCGTGTCGTTCGAGGACTGGCACTTGTTCACGTGGTCGTTCGGATGGACGCGGGTCTCGACCCCGCTCATCGCCGCCAGCGATCGCATCGCCAGGTTCGCCACGACCTCGTTCATGTTCGTGTTCGTCGACGTGCCCGAGCCGGTCTGGTAGATGTCGATCGGGAATTGGTCGTCGTGACTGCCCTCGGCGACGTCCGCGCCAGCCGCCGCAATCGCGGACGCCAGTTCCGGCTCGAGCATGCCGAGCTCGGCGTTCGTCTCGGCGGCCGCCTGCTTGATCAGCGCCAAGGCCCGGATGAATGCCCGCGGGAAGCGCTGGCCGGAGATCGGGAAGTTCAGGACGGCACGCTGGGTGGAGGCGCCGAACAGCGCATCCCCGGGAACCTCCATCTCGCCCATCGAGTCGCGCTCCATCCGGGTCGGCCGTCCGTCGTGCGTCATGGGCGCGATTGTAGGGGGGGCCGATCGCCGTACGTTCGCCGCCGCAGCCCGCCCGCGGTTTCGCCCGCTCGCGGGCGTCGACGGCCCGTGCGTCCGCCGCTGCGTCGCGCCGAGCGCGCCCGTAGACTTCGCGGCCAGAAGCTTGAGGAGCCTGCGTGCCGACGATCCGGGCCAACGGACTCGACATCGCCTACGACGTCCACGGCGCCGGGCCGCCGCTGGTCCTGCTCCACGGCGCGACGTCGCTCGGGTCACAGGACTTCGCCGCCCAGATTCCGCTGTTCGCGAAGGCCTTCCGGGTCATCGTCCCGGACGCCCGCGGCCACGGCCGGACGCGCTGGGACGCCGTCGACGGATTTCGGTACGACTGGCTTGTCGACGATCTCGCCGCCTTCGCGGACGATGTTGGCCTCGAGACGTTCCATCTCGTCGGCTTCTCGATGGGGGCGATGACCGCGCTCCACTACGCGGTCCGTCATCCCGAGAGGTTGCGGACCCTGACGGTGGTCGGGATCACGACCCAGCGCGAGCCGCGCGCCTCGGTCGCGCGGCGATTGATGGATCCTGCCCGCGCGGATCGCGAGGAGCCGGCGTGGGTGGCGGAGCTGAGCCGACGGCACGACGCCGGCCAGGGTGTCGACGCGTGGCGCCGGCTCCTGCCGGCGATCGCTGCGGACGTCGCCGTCCAGCCGCTCCTGACGCCACGGGACCTGCGCCGGATCGACCTGCCCGCGCTCGTGGTCGGCGGCGATCGGGACCCGTTCGCCCCGGTCGATCACGCGTGGGGCCTGGAGCGCCAGCTCCCTGATGGGCGGCTCTTCGTCGCGCCCGGCTGCGGCCATGAGGTGATGTCGCGCAAGCCGGGGCTCTTCAACGAGGCGCTTGCCGGCTTCTTCAGGTCGACCGCGACCACCGCCGCCGCCCGGGTCGACGCGTACGCGCTCCGGGCAACGGCCTCCGACCCTGCCGGCCCGCGGCGGGTGAGCCACACCGAGGCCAGCGAAGGCAACCCGCTTGCGGCGGCGACGCCCGCGCCGAACGGTACCGACAGCGACTGGCTCGGACGAGCCTCATCAGACGATGCACGAGGAGACCATCGGTGACCACCCTGCTCGCCCTCTACCGCCGACCCGATGGCGGCGACGAGGCTCTGGCCACGTTCCTTCGGCGCTACCGCGCGGAGCACCTGCCGCTCGTGGCGGCGACGCCGGGCCTCCGCGCGACGCGGGTCCAGCGGGTGGAGCAGGCGTTGGGCGGCGAGACCGACCTCGTCCTGATCACCGCGATGGAGTTCGACGACCGCGCCGGGCTCGACGCCGGCCTCGCCTCTGACGCAATGCGCCAGGCCGGTCGCAACCTCCGCGAGATCGCGCCGGGGCTCGCGACGCTCCTCGTGCTCGAGGAGGACGTGGCGCCCGCCTGACCCGGCCCGTTGCGGCGCGCTGCTACTGTGAGCGCGGACGGAGGAACCGTGACCCAGACCGCGCCGACCGAGACCCCCCAGCCGGCCGACCGAGGCCATGTCAGCGTCGCCCTTCCCGCCTCGAGCGCCGCGGGCGAGGTCGACGGCGTCGCGCTCGTGACGATCGAGCGGCCCGACGTCCTCAACGCGCTCAACTTCGACCTCCTCGACGCCCTCGCCGAAGCCCTCGCCGGGCTCGATTCCGATCCGGCCTGCCGGGCGATCGTCCTGACCGGCGCGGGGACGCGGGCATTCGCGGCGGGGGCGGACATCCGGGAGCTCGCTGTCCAGACTCCGGTCTCGCTTCTCGTCGACGATCGGTTCGCCGTCTGGGATCGGATCGCCGCGACCCGAACGCCGCTGATCGCCGCGGTCCGCGGCTTCGCCTTCGGCGGTGGCTGCGAGCTTGCGCTGACCTGCGACCTGATCGTCGCCGGCGACGATGCCCGCTTCGGCCAGCCGGAGATCAACCTCGGCGTCATGCCCGGCGCCGGCGGCACCCAGCGGCTCACCCGGGCGATCGGCCGGGCCCGGGCAATGGACCTGATTCTCACGGGTCGTCCGATCACGGCCCAGGAGGCGAGCGCGATGGGCCTCGTCAGCCGGCTCGTCCCGGCCGAGCAGACGCTCGAGGCCGCGCTCGAGCTGGCCCGGACGATCGCCGCCCAGCCGCCGTTGGCCGTCCTGGCAGCCAAGGAGGCAGTCCGGCTCGCCGAGGAGCTTCCGCTCTCGGCCGGACTGCGCCACGAGCGGCGGGCATTCTTCGCGCTGTTTGCCACTCATGATCAGACGGAGGGTATGGCCGCCTTCATCGAGAAGCGGCGGCCGGAATGGAAGGGACGCTGAACGATGGAACGTGACCTGTCGGACGCAAGCGACTTCGGTCGTGACGACGGCCCCGACATCGCGCCCGCCAGGGATTCGAACCACGACATCGCCGACGATGCACCGGGTCTCCTCCGCGACACCGCCCCGGACGTCCTCGCGCCGATCGACAGCTCCGCGCCCGTATCCGGCCATGTCGTCGCTCGCGAGCATCGAGCGCTCGCGGCCGAGACGCCCGAGCACGACTGGTCCGCGGCGTCGACGATCCTCGTGCCGCTGCTCCGGCCCAGCGAGACCCAGGGAATGAAGGTCACCGAGATCGACCTCGTGGCGCTGGCGGCCGATGCCACGCGGAGCCACTCCCAGCCATTGCTCGACGAGGGTCCGTGCGACCTGTCGGTCGTGTACGCGATGCCGGGGCCCGGGTTCGACGTGATCGTCAACGGTGGCCACCTGCTTTCGTGGGGGACCACCGTCGGCGAGGTCCAGGACGCCGCGTTGGCGAACCTCCGAGCCTGGTCGACCACGGCGGCCTGGACCGACGAAGTCTCCGGTGAGCGGCACCTGATCTCCTCGGACACGGGCGACGGCTGGGACGCCGCGCGGATCCTCCTGCCCGAGGTCCGCGATCGGCTCGTCTCCGAGCTTGGTGCGATCGGCCGGATCCTGATCGGCCTGCCCGAGCGCCACCTTCTGGTGGCTGCTGCGCTCCGGCCGGCGGACGACGAGTTCGCGGCCCTGTTCGCCGAGTTCGTGCTCGAACAGTCGGGAGCGGCCGACGAGCCGGTCGACCGGCGCGTGTTCGAGCTCGTCGATGGCCAGCTCGTCGAGTTCCGCGGCCCGCCCGCGCTCGCCTGAGCGAAGCGGGCTCGTGCCGGACCTTCGCCTGGAGATCGCCGATGCGATCGCAACGATCACGCTCGACCGACCGGCCGCCCTCAACGCCCTGACCGTCCCGCTCAAGCACGAACTCCTGGCGGCATTCGAGCACGTGGCAGCGGACGCCGCCGTTCGGGCCGTCGTCCTTACCGGGGCGGGCCGCGCGTTCTGTGCCGGCCAGGACCTGCGCGAGCGACTCGAGCCCGATGCGGCGCCGCTCGCCGATGAGATCCGGCTCCGCTACAACCCGATCATCCGGGCGATGCGCGATCTGGACAAGCCGATTGTCGGGGCCATCAACGGCATCGCCGCCGGGGCCGGCGCAGCGCTCGCCTTCGCCTGCGACATCCGGATCGCGGCGGAGGGTGCCAGCTTCCTGCTCGCGTTCGGGCGCGTCGGGCTGATTCCGGATTCAGGCGCCACTTGGCTGCTCCCGCGCCTGGTCGGCAGTGCCAAGGCGGTTGAGCTCGCGCTCCTCGGCGAGCCGTTGGTGGCGGCGGCGGCCGAGCGGATCGGACTCGTCGCCCGGGTCGTACCGGCCGACCAGCTGGCGGCTGAGGCGCACGCGGTCGCCGCCGGACTCGCGGCGGGCGCGCCGCGAGCGCTTGCCCTCACGAAGCGCGCCCTGGGCAAAGCCTGGGACGCCAGCCTCGACGAGCAGCTCGAGACGGAGGCGACCCTGCAGGGCGAGGCTGGCGCGACAGCGGACCACGCCGAGGGCCTGGCCGCATTCCTCGAGCGCCGGCCGCCGCGGTTCGGCGGAAACTAGGGCAGCGCAGCCGGCAACAAGCGACCGCGGTTCCGATTGCTCGGTCCCGCCGCGCCGGGTCCCCCGGCCGAAAGCTCGGCGCCAGGTGGACCACCAGGTCCTGGTCGCCTCGGTCGTGCCGCGGCGGCGAGCCGCTCGGAGTGTCGCGCCGGGCTGATATCGGGCCCCATCGCCCAGGACCCCGGTGATCGCACCCGCATGACGCACGCCGTGGCATCCGTCGCGCGCGCCGCCGAACGGCTATTCCACCAGCCGCGCGAACAGGTGATCGAGCTCCGCTGCGGGGTCGTCGCACAGGCCCGTGTGCACCTCCGACGGCTGGATCACGGTCGATGACGGCGCGACCAGCCAATGGAACCGCTCGCCCTGGCCGAGCCGGGCGATCGGCCCCGCCGCAGCATCCCCGGCCGCGATCCGCTCGATCGCCGCGAGGTGCGTCTGGATCGTCGCCGGATCGACGTCCGGCGCCAGCGCGGCGAGACGCGCCGGATCGAGCCCGACCCGGGCCGCCAGGAACCGCTTCGGCCGGCAGAGCAGGACGACCCCGGCGTTGAGGCACTCCCCGCGCTCGACGCGCGGCACGACCCGGACGATTGCGTACTGGAACGGGTGCCGCGCGCTCATGCGGCCGCCGCCACCCGCAGCGCTTCTGCCGGTTCGACGAACGGACGCGGTGCCTCGAGCCGGCGCAACAGGTAGGCCACGTAGGCCTGGCGCTGGGCGTCGGCGTTGCCGATCAGCCGGTCGGGTGCGAGCCAGTCGTCCGGCAGCGCGGCGACCAGTCCCTCGAGGAGCGAACGATCGATCGATGGAGCGAGACGCCCGTCCGCGGCGGCGATCGACGATGCGACCGGCAGCAGGACGTGGTCGGCCAGGCGTTCGACGTGCGGCCGCCGGGCGTGGGCGTCCGGATCGCGCCATGTGTGGTGGATGTAGAGCGCGGCACCATGGTCGATCAGCCACGGCCGGCCGTGCCAGACGAGCAGGTTCGGGTTCTTCGGGGAGCGGTCAGGATTCGTGACAAGCCCGTCGAGCCAGACCACTGCGGCCGCCCAGTCCGGATCCGGGAGAGCGTCGACGACGGGGTTGAACGTGATCGAGCCGGGCAGGAAGTCGAGCCCGATGTTCCGACCGATACTCGCGACGAGCAGGTCGTGGATCTCCTGGTGCGGCTCGCTGTCGGCGATGCCGGCCTCGAGGTCGACCGCGACGAGGTCAGGGACCAGGAGCCCGAGCGCGCGGGCGATCTCACCGGCGAGCCACTCAGCGACGAGGACGCGTGGACCCTGGCCGGCGCCCCGGAACTTGACGACGTACAGCCCGTCGTCGTCGGCCTCGACCAGCCCGGGCAGAGAGCCGCCCTCGCGGAACGCGGTCACATATCGGGTAGCCCGGACGGAGCGCATCGTCCGTGCCGGCGCGTCGGCGGTTACGGGCGTCACCGCGAGTCCCTCACCGGCCGGCCAGCGCCGCGGCCTCGATCGCGTCCGCGGCCTTCGCCACCCCGTCCCGTGCTCGGATCTCCGCCCCGGTCCGGGCCATTCGACCGCGCAGGTCGACGTCGTCGAGCAGCCGATCGATTGCGCCACGCAGGTCGTCGTCGGCGAACGCATACGTCGGAAGTCGCACGCCGAACCCGGTCTCGTCGACCCGCTGAGCGTTGTCGTACTGGTCCCAGAACAGTGGCAGTACGACCATCGGCTTGCCGAAGTGGAACGCCTCGGTCGTCGTGTTGTTGCCGCCATGCGTGATCACAAGATCGACCAGCGGCACGATCGAGGTCTGCGGCAGGAATTCCGCTCCCCACATGTTCGGCGCGAGATCGTAGGCCGCGTGCTGCGGCCCCTTCGAAACGATGTACCGATGGGGGGTGTCGGCGAGGACGCCGACGAGCCGCCGCATCAGCTCAACGTCGGCGCTGCCGAGCGATCCGAGCGACAGGTACACGAGCGCGGAATCGGACGGGCGCCGGGCGATCTCCTCGGGCAGCTCGAACTCCGCGTCCGTGGCGCGGACCGACGAATCGAGCCGGGTCCACGTGACGTCGAGCGGGCGGCGGTCCACGTAGTCGGCGACCTGCGGGTAGACGTACAGGTTCCGGACCGGCGAGGTGTGGATGAACTCGAGCTCGGGCAGGGGCGCCGTGCCCTGGTCGCGGCACCAGGCGTCGAAGTCCTCCCACGTCGGGCGGTGGGTCCGGTCGTACTCCTCCCGAAACGCCTCCCACTGGCTCCGATCGTCGGCGGGCAATCCCGAATACGCCGGAGCAATCTCCCGACCGGCCTCGCCCGGCCCGCGGATCTCGAGGGGATTGCAGGACACGATCCGGACGAACGGCCTGTCCGCGGTTTGGAGGGCCGGAAACGAGACCACGTTGTCCTCGACGATCACGTCGGGCTCTTGGCGGGCGATGATCTCGCGGAGGTGCGGCTCGCAGTACTTCACGCCGTCGATCAGGGCCTGCCACGTCGGCTGCATGAACGTCGCCAGCTGCTCGATCGTCGGCTTGCGGAACTCCGGCGCCGTGTCGCGGATGAAGTCCTTCCAGAACTGCCCGGCGTCCTGGAGTGCGCCCGTCGGATCCGGGTCCGGCGGCGGGGCGAGATCGACGAGGTCCTCGACGAACCCGAGCGGCTCCAGCCGGCCGCTCCACGATGCCTCGGCGGCGAACACGACGCGGTGGCCGCGCTTGCGCAGGACGTCGCCGATGCCGACACAGTTGTTCGTCGGGCCGTATGCCGACTCCGGCATGAACAGGACGGTCAGCGGCTGCGCCATCATCTCCTCGTGATCGATCGACTCTCGGCCGCATCCTACCCGTCCGACCGGGCACTGCTGGATGAGTTGCGCGCGACGTGGCCGCCGGCCGCCGCCGCCTCGCAGCCGGATCGGGGCTATGTCTCGTCCGATGACGAGATCGCCGAACCGGCCGCGGCGCTCCGGCTCGGCGACCGCTTCGCCGTCGCCTTGATCGCTCGGCCCGGGGGCTCGTTCCTGGTCATGCCCCTGGCGCGCGACGAGGTCGTCGTCACGTCCTGGCGCAGTGCCGGCCCCGGCGACGGGCTTTCCGCGTTCGTCGCCGGCGTCCCCGTCGCGTCCGAGCGAGCAATCGCGACCGACCAGACGAACGCATCGACCGTCGTCGGCGAGCGGGCGATCCTGAAGTGGTTCCGGCGGATCGGCCCGGGGCCGTCGCGCGCCGCCACGATGCTCGAGCATCTCGACGCCGTCGGGTTCGCCGGGATCCCGACCCCGCTCGGTTCCCTCGCGTGGCGCTCGCCGGCCGGGGCGGACCTGACCATCGCCGAGGCCGACGCGTTCCTTCCCGGCGCGCGCGACGGCTGGGACTGGTGCGTCGAGCGCGTGGCGCGACACGTGGGGCACGCGGATGGTGAGTGCCCGGCCGGCTGCGACCCGTGGCTCGGCAGGCAGCTGGGCGAGCTCGTCGCCAGCCTCCATCGGGCCTTGGCGATGCCGTCGACGCTGATCCCGGTGCCCGCGCTGGCGGCGCCCGCGAGTGAGGTTGGCGACTGGCGCCGCCGGGCGGGCGAGACGCTCGACGAGGCGATCGCGCTGACATTGGCCGATGACCCCGAATCCGGTGCCGTGCTTGCAGGCCTCGAGCGCGGCCTCCGTGCGGCGCTCGACCGACTTGGCGGCGATCGCTCGGTCCCGACCCAGCCGGTCCACGGCGACCTTCACGTCGGCCAGGTGCTCGAGTGGCCGGGCGGTCTCGCCGTCATCGACTTCGACGGCAATCCGGCCCTCGGCGATGAGGCCAACGCGCTTCGCCAGCCGATCGAGCGGGACCTCGCCCAGATGACGATGAGCCTCGACCATGTCGGGCGAATCGTCGATGAGCGAACCGCCGGGGTACCGCGCGACGCGATCGAGGCTTGGATCGCACGGACCCGCCGCGAGTTTCTGGCCGCTGCCACGACGCGGCCGATCGATGCTGCCGTGTTGGCCGCGTTCGAGATCGAGCAGGAGTGCCGCGAGCTCGTCTACGCCGCGCGATTCCTGCCGCGCTGGCGGTATGCACCGATGGCCGCGCTTCGGGCACGCTTCGTCTCGTGAACGCCGTCGGGTTCCTGGCCGACCTCCAGACGAAGCCGCGCTGGCTCGAGCTGCTCGCGAACCGGGTCACGTTCGCCAACCCGTTCGTGGCCGCGCCGCGCGACGTCGACCGGGTCCTCCTCCTCGGCATGGGCAGCTCGCGGTACGCGGCGTCGGTCGCCGCGCTGGACCTGCGGATGGCCGGGATCGCGGCCGTTGCGGAGCCGGCGTCCGTGGCCGCCTCATGGCCGCCCGACGGACGGACCCTCGTCATCGCGATCTCGGCGACGGGCGAGAGCGCCGAGACGCTCGACGCGGTCGAGCGCTACCGCGGCCGGTCGCCGGTCATCGCCCTCGTCAGCGATCCGGCCTCGACCCTGGCGTCGCGTGCCGACGTCGTCGTCGAGATGGGCGCCGGCAGCGAGGCCGGTGGGGTCGCATGCCGGACATTCCAGCACACGGGGCTCCTGCTCCGCGCGCTCGAGAGCCACCTGACCGGCCGCGCGGAGGATCTCGCCGGGCTGATTCGCCGGGTCGAAGGGGCGACCGCCGACCTGCTCGACACCAGCGACCACTGGCTGCCCGCGATTGCCTCCACCCTGGCCTCGCCGGACGGCCTGGCCCTGATCGCCCCGGTCGAGCGCTTCTCGTCGGCCGAGCAGGGTGCGCTGATGATCCGCGAGGGCCCACGCCGGCCGGCGATCGCATGCGAGACGGGCGACTGGGTGCACGTCGACGTCTACCTGACGAAGACGCTCGACTACCGGGCGATCCTGTTTCCGGGCTCCCGCTGGGACGGCCAGGCGCTCGACTGGCTGACAAAGCGCGGCGCGACCTTCGTGGCCGTCGGCGCGGACGTCGCAGGCGCCGCCGCGGTCATCCGCTACTCCGGCGACGACGACCCCGCTGTCGCCCGTTACGCCGAGGTCCTCGTCCCCGAGCTCCTTGCCGCCGCATGGTGGCGCGAGGTCGGCACATGAGCCATCGGATCGTCCGCGACCGCGTCGTCCTCGGCCTGTTCGCGCTGGCCGCGGCGGTTGGCGCCGCCGGGTGCAATCTCCTGCCGCCGGACTACACCGTCCACGTCTCGAACGGCACGACCCTGCCGCTGACGGTGGTCGTCAATGGCGCCCCACTCGCGGTCCTCGAGGCGAACACGCAGGCCGAATACGCGCCGTCGAAGCTTCCGGCGATGCCGTGGACCGTCGAGACCCGGATGGCCGGTGGCCGGGTCCTCGCGACGATGCGCGTCGAGCAGGGATCGATCCAGGATCAGCGAGCGCTCGACGGCACCGGCAGCTACAGCTCGGTCGGCAGTCGGGTGACCCTGTCCTGCGGCCAGATCTGGCTCTGGGTCGGCGAGCCCGGTACCGGCGGAGCGTACGCCGAAGGCGTGGCAGGCGACTGCGACCCGTAGTCGCGATCGCATGGGCCGGCCGAGTCCGTCTAGCCGGCCCGGACCAATCGGTCCGGGTTGGACCCGGTGGCGAGGGCCATCTTCTCCTCGAACCGCTTCGCCGCGAGGTCCAACTTGTCGAGGTGATCGGCCAGCACGCGCCGGGCGTCCTCGGCTGCCGCGTCCAGCCCGGTCAGCTCGAAGATCCGCCAGTGCTTGATGATCGGGAGCAGGACCTCGTCGCGATGGATCCGGATGTCGTAGATGCCGGCCTTGGCGATCGCGGCGGCCTTGCGGAGGAAGCCCGGGATGCCGTTGCCGGGCATCTCGAACGCGAGCACCTCGGCCACGATCGCCTGAACCGCGCGCGACGGCTGGATCTTCAGGGCGGCGCCCAGGATGTCGCGGTAGAACACCATGTGAAGGTTCTCGTCGGCCGCGATCCGGGTCATGATCCTGTCCGCCACCGGATCCTTCGAGTAGCGCCCCGTGTTCTTGTGCGAGATCCGGGTCGCGAGCTCCTGGAACGCGACGTAGGCGAGGCCGCGCAGCGTGTCGACCGAGTCCCGGTCGTAGCCCGACTGGAGCTGGGTCATCCGGCCGCGCTCGAGGGCGATCGGGTCGAGGTTGCGAGTCACCGTCAGGTAGTCGCGCAGGACGATGGCGTGGCGTCCTTCCTCGGCGGTCCAGCGGCCGATCCAGCTGATCCAGGCGCCGTCACCGTTGCCGAACATCCCGTGAATGAGTCGGTGGTAGGAGGGCAGGTTGTCCTCGGTCAGGAGATTGACCTCGAACGCGGTCTGGGCGACGCCGGTCAGGCGCGGCTGGTCGGGCGTCCAGGGCTCCTTGTCGAAGTCGCGTCCGAGCCGATACGGGATGTAGTCGTGCGGGAACCACTCCTGGGCGACCTTGGCGTGACGGTCGTACAGGCGGCCGGCCTCGGGCTCGAGCTCGTGGAGCAGGGCGCGGTCGTCGGCGAGGGAGGCCGGCGTGGGCGTAGCTGGGGCCGCGGCGGCAGCGGGTGGCGCGGGTTCGCGCAGCGAGTTGTCGGTCACCATCAGGCGGTCCTTGCTCCGAGATGGGCCGGGGGCGCGCCCACAGCGGGCGCGGTTCACCGACCGGTCAGGGGGCAAGCGTAGCCCGGATCGTCAATCTACCTTCCTGCGACCCATGCGGACCTGCACGTCAACGGCGTTGCAACGCAATCCACTCAAGGCCTCTAGAGTCGGCCGATGGCCCTCGTCCGCCGCCGCGCTCCTGATGTCCTCGCGGCGCTGTTCGCAATCTCGGGCATCGTTCATCTCGTCCGGCCATCCGCGTTCGAGGCGCTGATCCCGACCTTCTTGCCGGCGCCGGGCGCGGCCATCGCGATCTCTGGCGTGGCCGAACTGATCTGCGCCATCGGTCTCCTGCGCCGCGCCCGGTGGGCGGGGGCCGCCAGCGCCGTGCTTCTCGTCGCTGTATTTCCGGGCAACGCGTGGTTCGCGCTCGTCCAGTCGGCCGACCCGACGGCTCCGCGCTGGCTCGTCGCCGGGGCGTGGCTCCGGCTGCCGCTCCAGGTGCCGCTCGTATGGGCGGCCCTCCGGGCGCGCCCGGTTGACACGGTCAGCCAGGAAAGCCAGACTCCTAACAATCGTTAGGTAGGGTCAGGCTTGATCGAGGCCGGGGCGCGGCGGCGCGAGATCGACGATGTGGCGAGCGAGCTGTTCCACGCGAACGGTTACGCCGCAACGAGCGTCCGCGACATCGCGAAGGCCCTCGACATCCAGGGGGCCAGCCTGTACGCCCACGTTGCCTCGAAGGAGGACCTCCTCTGGTCGATCATCGACCGCGCCGCTCTGGCATTCGAGGCAGCCGCGGAACGAGCGAGCGCCGACACGCCCGACGGCGATCCGACCGAGCGCCTCGCGGCGCTGGTCGAGTCCCACGTCGAGGTCGTCACCGCGGATCCGCAGCGCTCGAGCGTCTTCGTCACTGAGTGGCGTCACCTGTCGGAGACGCGCCGGACGGCCATCGCCGAGCGGCGCGACGTGTACGAGGCCAAATTCCGCTCGACGATCGAATCCGGCATCACGGTCGGCGCCTTCCACGCGATGGATCCGGCGATCGCGTCGACGTTCCTCCTGACGGCCCTCAACGGGATCGCGACCTGGTATCGAATCGACGGCCGGCTCAGCCCGGACCGGATCGCCGACCACTACATCGAGCTCGCGCTGCACTCGCTCTCGGAGGACCACCGGTGACGGACCCGCTCGCCCTCGACCCCGTCCTGTCGCCCCGCGAACGAAGCTCGCTGCCGTTCAACGACGAGGCGCTCGACCATGACGAGCGATTTCAACACTTCGAGAGCCACGTCGTCGGCGGCGGCAAGGTCGAATCGACCGACTGGATGCCCGACGAGTATCGGACCGCCGTGCTCCGCTTCGTGGAGATGCACGCCAACAGCGAGCTGATGGGCGTCCTGCCCGAGCGCGAGTGGATCATGCGAGCACCGACCCTTCGGCGGAAGCTGGCGCTCACCGCGAAGGTCCAGGACGAGGTCGGTCACGCCCAGCTCCTCTACCGCGTGGCGGAGGACCTCGGGAAGCCGCGCGAGGCGATGATCCAGGACCTGCTCGCCGGGAAGACGAAGTTCCACAACGTCTTCCACTACCCGACGAAGTCGTGGGCCGACATCGGGATCATCGCCTGGCTCGTGGATGCCGCCGCGATCGTGGCCCAGCAGGCCCTCCGCGATTCCTCCTACGCCCCGTACGCCCGGACGATGAAGAAGATCTGCTGGGAGGAGTCGGTCCACATCATGCACGGCCGCGACGTCGTGGTGACCATGGCGACCGGCACGCCCGCCCAGCGCGTGTCGATCCAGGAGGCGCTCGATCGCTGGTGGGGCCCGCTGATGCAGATGCACGGCCCGCGCAGCGACCGCGCGAAGGACCGCGACCTCCACTGGCGGATCAAGGCGAAGACGAGCGAGGAGCTGCGCCAGGAGTTCCTCGGGATCTACGTGCCGCGGATCCGCGAGCTCGGCCTGACGATCCCCGACCCCGATCTCGGCCTCGATGCCTCGACCGGGGTCTGGGTCTATGCCGAGCCCGACTGGAACGAGCTCCGGACGGTCGTCACGAACCACGGCCCGAAGTCCGAGGAGCGGCTCCAGTTCCGGCGCGACAACTGGGCCGCGACGCAGTGGGTCCGCGACGCGATCCTTTCGGGCCCACGCGTGGCGGTGGCATGAGCCCCGCCGCGGATCCCAGCGCCGAACCCGGCGTCCTCGAGGCCTGGGAGGTCTTTCGGCGCGAAAAGGACGGCGACCCGATGCGCCACGGCGGGTCGGTGATGGCGCCCGACGCGATCCTCGCCCTCCATTACGCCCGCGAGATGTTCAGCCGGCGCCAGGAGAGCGTCCATCTCTGGGTCGTGCGACGTGGCGACATCCACGACCTCGCCGACCTCGACCTGCTCCAGCCACCGCTCGATCGCTCGTTCAAGAAGCCCGGCGGCTACGTCATGCGCGACAAGCTCGCGGCTGCGCGCGAGCAATCCGGCCAGAGCAAGCCCAAGGCCAACCAGGGCCGATGACCGACGGGGCGGCGTTTCAGTCGATCGCGATGGACTTCGAAGGCGCCGGTGACGGGCGCGCTCGCGCGCTCGCGCTCCTCCTGCTGTCGATGGCCGACGACGAGTTCGTCATCGGCTTCTCCGATTCCGAATGGACCGGCATCGGGCCGATCCTGGAGGAGGACGTCGCGATCAGCTCGCTCGCCCAGGACGAGCTCGGGCACGCCCAGGCGCTGTACGGCCTCCTGGCCGAGACCGTCGCGGATGGTCGCGACGCGGACGCGTGGGCCTACGACCGCCCACCCGAGGGCTATCTCCACGCCCGCCTGCTCGATCACGCGCGCGGTGACTGGGCCGCGACGATCGCCCGGCGCTACCTCTATGACACCGCCGACAGCGCGCGTCTCGAGGCGCTCGCCGGTTCGTCGCATGCGCCGCTCCGCCAGCTCGTCGCAAAGATCCGGCGCGAGGAGCGCTACCACCTGATGCACGTCCAGACCTGGATCGAGCGGCTGGCCGATGCCGGCGGCGAGTCGCGCGACCGGCTGCTCGCGGCCCTGGCCTTGCTCGGTCCCGACGCCGGGACGGTGCTGGCGCCACTCCCCGGCGAGGCGGCACTCGTGCGCCACGGGATCGTGACCGAGCCGTTCGCGACGATCGAGGAGCGCTGGCGGACCGGCGTCGCGGCGACGTTCCGGGCCCTCGGCCTGTCCGAGCTGCCGCCGACCGCCCGCCCCGACCGCGCCCGGACGGACCATTCCGACGCGTTCCGTACCCTCTACTCCGACTTCACGATGGTCCGCCGTTCCGAGGTCGGCGCGACATGGTGATGACTGCGCCGATCACCGCCGCCACGGTTCGCGAGGTCCTCGGGACCGTCCACGACCCGGAGATCCCGACGGTCTCGATCGTCGACCTCGGGCTCGTCCATTCCATCGACGTCGGCGCCGACCGGATCGCGGTCGAGCTCCTCCCGACGTTCGTCGCCTGTCCCGCCCTCGAAGTCATCCGGACGGACGTCGGCGCCGCCCTCGCCCCTCTCGGTCGGTCGGTCGACGTGTCGTTCACGTTCGCCGTCCCGTGGACGACCGACCGGTTGACCGACGCCGGCAAGGCCGGCCTGCGTGCCGCCGGGATCGCTCCGCCGGCCGAGCCGTCGGCCGTGCGCTGTCCGTTCTGCGAATCGGCCAAAATCGCGATCGACAGCCTGTTCGGCCCGGCCCTCTGCCGCTCGCTTTTCTACTGTCGCGGCTGCCGCCAGCCGTTCGAGGCGTTCAAGCCGATCTGATCCGCCGGAGAGGAGCCTCGCGATGCGCCCGATCCCGGTCGCCGGGCCCGCCGAACCGGACCTCGACGGCCGCATCATCGGCGTGGTCGGGGCCGGAACCATGGGTGCCGGGATCGCCCAGGTCGCCCTCGAGGCCGGCCACGAGGTCGTCCTTCATGACGTCGACTCCAGGGCCATCGACCGGGCGACAGACCGCATCGCCGACGGCCTGACCCGGCGGGCGGCGAAGACCATCGACGACTCCGTCGCGATCGATGCCTGGGTCGCGGAGCGGATCAGCCGACTGCGCGGGGCCGACGTCCTCGAGACGCTCGGCGACGAAGCAGACCTCGTCATCGAGGCTGCCCTCGAATCGCTCGAGCTGAAGCAGACGATCTTCGGCACGCTGGACGCCGTCGCCGACCCGGCGACCGTCCTCGCATCGAACACGAGCGCGATCTCGATCGCGGCCATCGCCGTCGCGACGACCCACCCTGAGCGGGTGCTCGGGCTCCACTTCTTCAACCCGGCGCCCGTCATGGAGCTCGTCGAGGTCGTCGCCGCGGCCCGGACCGACCCGGCGATCCTGGTGGCCGCCGCCGACCTGGTCCGCGGCTGGGGCAAAGTGCCGGTCTTCTCGACGGATTCGCCCGGCTTCATCGTCAATCGCGTGAATCGCCCGTTCACCCTCCGGGCCCTCCGCCTGCTCGAGGCGGGCGTGGCATCGATCGACGAGATCGACGCCGCAATCCGCGACTCGGGCTTCCCGCTCGGCCCGTTCGAGCTGATGGACCTGACCGGGATCGACGTGACCTACGCCGCGTCGACGGCGATCTGGGAGAGTCTGGGCCGGCCGAACCGGCTTCGGCCATCGTCCATCCAGGAGGCACGGATCGACGTCGGCAAGCTAGGCCGCAAGACCGGGGAAGGGTTCCATCGGTACGAGGCCGGGCGACGCGTCGAGCCGGCCGCCGGACCCGGTCGCGCGCCGGGGACCGCGTCGCTCTCCGACGAGGCCATCCGCGAGCGCATCCTCCTTGCGATCGTCGACGAGGCCTACCGGGTCCGGGCCGAGGGTGTCGCGTCCGAGGCCGATATTGACCTCGCGATGCGGCTGGGAGCCGCCCATCCGATCGGGCCCTTCGAGCGGGCTCGCGACCTGGGCGGCGCTGCGGCCGTCGCGGACCGTCTCCGCGCGCTGGCCCGCGACGATCCCAGCTTCGCGCCGTCGGAATCGATCTCCGGGGACTGACCGCCTCATCGGTCGCTACCATCGACGCATGACCCGTGACCTCCACCGACCGCTCCGCGACGCATGGATCGTCGCCGCGGTCCGGACCCCGATCGGCCGATACGGCGGAGCGCTCGCCGCCGTCCGCCCCGACGATCTCGCCGCAGCTGCGATCCGTGCGGTCGTCGATCGCTCCGGGATCGATGCGACCCTTGTCGAGGACGTCATCCTCGGCTGTGCCAACCAGGCCGGCGAGGACAACCGCGACGTCGCCCGGATGGCGCTCCTGCTCGCCGGGCTGCCGGTCGAGGTCGGCGGCCTGACCGTCAACCGGCTGTGCGGCTCCGGGCTCCAGGCCGTCAACTCCGCCGCCCACGCGATCGCGGTCGGCGATGGCGACGTGTTCATCGGCGGCGGTACCGAATCGATGACGCGGGCGCCGTACGTGATGGCCAAGCCGGCCGCCGCCTGGGATCGTGGACCGCGCGAGCTCGAGGACACCACCCTCGGCTGGCGCTTCCTGAATCCCGCCCTTGCGGAGATCTACTACCCGTACTCGATGGGCGAGACCGCGGAGAACGTGGCCGAGCGCTGGTCGGTGGATCGCGTGGCGCAGGACGCGTTCGCCCTCGCCTCCCAGCAGAAGGCGATCGCCGCGATCGAGGCCGGCCGCTTCGACGACCAGATCGTCCCGATCACGGTCCCCCAGAAGAAGGGCGATCCGATCGTGGTCACCCGCGACGAGCATCCCCGCGCGGACTCCTCCGCCGCCGCGCTCGCGAAGCTCCGTCCGGCGTTCCGAGAGGGCGGCACCGTCACGGCGGGCAACAGCTCCGGGATCAACGACGGGGCGTCGGCGGTGCTCCTCGTCGAGGCGGAGCGGGCGCGCGCGCTCGGGCTGAGGCCGCTCGCCCGGATCGTGTCGACCGCGGTCGCCGGCGTGGACCCCGCGATCATGGGCTACGGCCCCGTGCCGGCGACGCGCAAGGCGCTCGAACGGGCGGGGATCGGCGTCGAGGACCTCGATCTCGTCGAGCTCAACGAGGCCTTCGCGTCGCAGTCGATCGTGTGCATCGATGAGCTCGGGCTCGACCCCGCCAAGGTCAACGTAAACGGCGGAGCGATCGCCCTCGGCCATCCACTCGGGATGAGCGGCGCCCGCCTGATCACGATGCTCAGCCACGAGCTGCAGCGGACCGGTGGGCGGTGGGGCCTGGCGACGATGTGCATCGGAGTGGGGCAGGGGATCGCGACGGTCATCGAGCGCGTCCAGGACTGAGCCGGACCTCCATGAGGGGTTCGCGACCACGTCACCGCGTCAGATCAAGGGACCGCGGAGCGCCTCCGATTCCCTGGGTCGCCGACGATCCGTGAGGACGGTCGGGACATCGGTCCGACACCCGTCGACCCCGATGACCTACGCGCCGCGATGCCGCCTGTACCGGACAGTGGTGGCCTGCGCGGACTACCAGATCGCCAATGGATCAAGCAGGCGCTCGGTGGGCCGGCCGCACCCCCCAGCGACGCGGCTGGTTGGGCTGTCGTGCGACGAACTCGGTGATCGGCGCGAGGCGCTCGGGCGTGGCAGCTGGCCCGATCACCGATGCAGCCAGTTGGGGTCGTGCCGATGGTCTGCTCGAGCCGAAGGAGGTCGACGCAGCTTCACCGACGCCGACCTCGCCGAAGGATCTGTCGTTCGTCATTGGCGCGGCTTGCCGAATGGACCTTTGCGGCCGACGAGGTGGTCACCTCCTGACGAGCGTCTCGCGCATCCGGACGAGGACGATGAGGCCCGAGGCCGCCGTCAGCGCCGCGACCGCGGCGATTGCCGATGGCATCCCGAGAGCGTCGGCGATCACACCCGCCACCAGCGCGCCGATCGCGAAACCGAGGTCGCGCCACAGCCGGTAGACGCCGATCGCAGATCCGCGCCACACCGGATCGGCGACGTCGGCAATTGCGGCGAGCAGCGTCGGGTAGACCATCGCGGTCCCCAGGCCGAGGATCGCCGAGGCGAGGAACCAGACGAGAAAGGTCGACCCGAGCGCGAGACCAGCGATCGCGCCCGCCTGGACCAGCATGCCGCCAACGATGAGCGGCTTGCGCCCGATCCGATCCGACATCCCGCCGGTCACGACCTGGCCGACCGCCCAGACCGCCGGGTAGGTCGCGGCCAGGATGCCGATCTCTCCCAGCGACAGGCCCGCCGACGCGTAGAGCAGCGGGAGCAGGCCCCAGGCCATCCCATCATTGAGGTTGTTGACGAGCCCGGCCTGCGAGGCCGCCGAGAGATTGCGGTCGCGCAGGGTCGTGCGCCAGAAGACCTCGCGCCACGGCGGCGCAGGTGGCCGCTCGACCATTGCCTGCTCGTGCTCGACGTGGCCGCGCGTCTCGCGCACGAACAGGACCGAGATCCCGAGGCCGAGGCAGGCATAGGCCAGCCCGACCAGGAAGGGACCCGGCCGCAGGTCGTACTCGGCCGCGACCCAGCCTGTCACGAGCGCCGTGAAGGCGAGCGCCCCGTAGCCTGCGGCCTCATTGATCCCTGTGGCCAGGCCACGCCGGACCGGACCGACCAGGTCGATCTTCATGATCACCGTCGTCGACCACGTCAGTCCCTGGTTCACCCCGAGCAGCAGGTTGGCCGCGACGATCCAGTCCCACGACGGGGCGAGGATGATCATGAGCGGCACCGGCAGACCGATGAGCCAACCTGCGAGGAGTACCGGCCTGCGCCCGAACCGGTCGGCGAGCGCGCCCGCTGCGAGATTCGTGAAGGCCTTTGCGATGCCGAATGCCACGACGAACGTGAGCGCCGAGACAACGCCAGTGAGCCCGAACACGTCCGTCGCAAGGAGAGGCAGGACGGTCCGCTCCTGGCCGATCATCCCGCCGACCAGGCCGCTGACCGCGACCAGGAGCGCGAACTGACCGAGGTTGGGCCGGAGGCCGAGCCGGACCTGCGCGCCGATGGCCGGCGCCTCCGGTCGACCTTCGGTCACACGGCCCCGGAGGCGAGACGCCCGGTCAACAGGTACGTCCGGAGGAGGCCCTTGCCCTTGATCTCGACCTCACCACGCGGCTCGAAGTCGTATTCTGCGCGGAGGCGCTCGAAGACGCTCTCGGTGACTTGGATCCGGCCGGGCAGGCCGCTCGATTCCATCCGACTCGCAGTGTTCACGGTGTCGCCCCACAGGTCATAGATGAACTTGCGTCGGCCGAGGACGCCCGCGATCACGGGTCCGCTCTGCATCCCGACCCGGATCCGGAGGTCAAGGCCCATGGCCGTGCACAGGCGGTCCAGTTCGTCCTGCATCGCGAGTGCCATGTCCGCCCCGGCCTGGGCGTGATCGGGTCGGGGGTCCGGCAGGCCCGCGACCACCATGTAGGAATCGCCCACGGTCTTGATCTTCTCCAGGCCGAGCCGCTCGGCGAGGAGGTCGAAGGCACTGAAGATCTCGTTGAGCACGCCGACCACGCGCTCAGGCGCCGTACGCTCGGTGAACGGCGTGAAGTCGACCAGGTCGGCGAACACCACGGTGACGTCCTCGTGGCTCTCGGCGATGATCCCGGTCTCGCGCTTGAGTCGCTCGGCGATCGTCTTCGGCAGGACATTGAGGAGGAGCCGCTCGCTGCTGGCGAGCGCCGCGTCGCGAGCCCGGACGGCGACCTGGAGTAGCAGATACGCGGTGAGCGACACGCCGACGATGTTGAGGACGAAGAACGCGGTCGCGATCGGTGTCGGGATCGCGGCCGGGTGTTGTGCCAAGAGGGGTTCCGCGAACCCGGACACGACCGTCAGGCCGACGAAGGCGATGAACCACGGGATGGCCTCGCCCGCGGTGTAGAAGAAGAGGGCGCCGAGCGCGCCCTCGAGCGCCCACAGGCTCACCGCGCTGGAAGCGGCATAGCCGCCGAGGCTCCATTGGAGCAAGAACGGGAGGGCGATGATGAGGAGGATCTGGCTGAACCGGAAGAAGCGGAAGTCCTTCGTCCGGGCGAACGCCGCCACGGTGACGATCGACGCGACCTGATAGGAGAATGGGATGGCCGCCGAAATCGGCAGCCCGAGCGCGAGGTACGTCCCGACCCATAGGACCGAGATCGCGGTCACGGCGAGCGCGGTGAGGGTGAGCGTGCCCTTCTGGACGCGAACCTCGTCGCCGTCGTCTGGTGTGACTCCGATGAAGGCGAGCCGCACAACGAGGCGGCGGAGACCGCCTGAGGCGTTGCTGGTCACCCTGCACCTTCCAGCGGCTCGCCCGAGGACGTGGCCCAGTCGCTCGGGCGTCCCTCGAACACGGCGACCTCGCGACCGCCGTGCTCGAGCAGGCGGGCGGCCGTCATCGCGCGCTCGCCGTGGCCGCACATGACGGTGACGCCCTCGGGGACATCGGCAGCGTGGCGACACAGAGACCCGGATTCGAGTGATCGAAACGGCCGTGGCAGCACGCCGCCGACCTGACCATCTCGGGTGACCGCCCGACGCCCGTCAGTGCTTTCGCGCCACGAGTTCGAATACGCGAGTCGGACTGGAGAATCCCTTCAGAACCAGTTCGCGACCCTCATCGAAGGTGAAGCCTCGCTCGATGCCCAGATCGCGAACGAGATCGGAAGTCAGGGTCCGCCCGGCATCGGCCGCGCCACAGATCCGGCTGGCCAGGGTTACGGTCGACCCGAACAGGTCGTCGTTGTGGTCGACGGGTTCGCCGGCTGCGACCCCGATCCGCACGCGAAGTTCTGTGTTCGGGGCGTCGGCCGCGCGTGCCTGGAACCCGGTTTGGATCGCGATCGAGCATTGCAGCGCGCTCTCCACGTCGTCGAATGAGGCCATGATCCCGTCCCCCGTGTGCTTGACCTCGCGTCCATGTGCGGCCACGAGCGCTCGCCGGATGATCAGGTCATGCTCCGAGAGGAGGTCCATGAACTCCGACTGACCGACCGCCTCGAGGATCGACGTCGAACCCTGCAGGTCCGTGAACAGGATCGACCGGAACGGGTTGACCGCTGGGGAGTCACCGCGGGTCTCGCCCATGCGCCCCAGGAGCCGCAGGACCTTGTCCTCTGACACGCTGATGACCTCGTTGGGGATGAGGCCGTGCGTTGCCTTGTGCACGGATGTCAACGAATCACCCGTGGGGGCTTTGGCGAGGCAGAATGCCTCGCCATGGTCGGCATCGAACCAGTAGGCGAGGAACTGCACCCCGAACTTGGCGCCCACCTCGAGGTCCGCCATGTGTGCCTGTGCGACCTGCTCGGCTGTCACCCCGGGCACGTCGTGGCGATCCATGAACAGCGGCATCTGGGTCCTCCCGCGGCTGGCATGATCGTAGCCGTGTCCAGCGCCGACTGGAAAGGCAAGACCGGCGAATCGGCGTCTTCGTCTCGTGTCGTCGATCGGGACGTATCACTCGGGCGCCCGTCTGAAATGCGTCTCACTCGCGGGTTTCGGCGCCGGTCTTGCCGGAATCGGTTGCGCAGCGTACGATCGGCCCATCGACGGGGCTGAACCCGAGCCCCAGAATCCGAGCACGAAACGCACCCCTCCCGAGGAGGCCTCACTACATGTTGGATATTCAGCCGGAAGCCCAGCCGACGATGCAGCCCATGACCGTCGTCAGCCTGTCCGACGCCGCCGCGACCAAGCTTCGCGAGCTGACGGCCGAGGAACCGAATCCGGCGATCGGCCTCCGCGTCTACGTCTATTCCGGCGGGTGCTCCGGCTTCCGCTACGGGATGATGCTCGAGGATGCGCCGACGGCCGAGGACCAGGTTCTCGAGGCGAACGGGGTGAAGGTCTACGTCGACGGCAAGTCGATCGACCTCCTGAAGGGCTCCCAGATCGACTACGTCGACACCCTGATGGGAGCGGGCTTCACGGTCAACAACCCGAACGCGGTCGCCGCCTGCGGCTGCGGCTCGAGCTTCCGGACCGCCGACGACACGGGCTCGCCCAAGGGCTGCTCGCACTGATCGATTAGCTGCGGCGGCTTCGGCCGTCGTCGCAATTCGCAACTTCGCAGCCGCCGGTCCGTCCGGCGGCTGTTCGATTCCCGGTCTGGACGCCAGGGCTGCTCCGGTTCCGTCAGTTGTCGCGGCGCGGCTCCCGGGCGATCCAGTACGCGATATAGAAGACTGCCCAGCCTCCGACCCACACGACCGCGAGCCACACGGGCGACCACCCGATCGCCCAGGGATGGAGCGCGGCGAACCCGACCGCGGCGGGCCCGAGACGCGTCAGCCGGTTGACCAGGGCGAGACCGACGACCGTTGCCGGAAGCGTCGCGGGGGCGATGACCGCGAGCGCGTGAATGTAGGCCTTGAGCGGGAGCCCGGGCCCCACCTGGGCGAATCCGCCCAACGGACCACGTCCCCGCAGCCGGGCCTCGGCCTCGGCGAGCCCGGGCTCGCCCAGTCCCGGTTGGGCACGCAGGACTCGCTCGAACACGAGGGGACGATGCCGGCGAAGCCACCATCCGACCAGCGCGCCAGCCGCCCCGCCGAGGATGGCGGCTCCGAGCAGTGGCGCAAGCCGCCAGGGGGCGGCCAGGACGAGCAGGCCGACCAGGACGTCGGGCACGATCGGGAAGACCAGGGCCTCGCCGATTCCCCAGGCGCCCAGGATCACGAGCACGATCGGGGAGGCCGCGATGGACGCGAACGGCTCGATCGGGACGGAGAAGGCCGTCAGATCCGGCACGGTCGAGCCCGAACCGGGCTAGCCAGGTCCGCCGGCGCCAGGTCCGCCGGCGCCAGGTCCGCCAACGCGATCACAGGGCCCTGACCGCGCGCTCGAGACGGGCGGCGAACTCGCGCGGGCCCTCGCCGCCATTGGCCCGGAGCGCCTCCCCGAATCGCACCTCGACCTGCCCGCGCCGCGGCAGACGCTGGCCAGGCCCAAGGACCTCGTGGAGACCACGGATCCGGACCGGGATCACCGGTCGGCTCGTCCGGATCGCGACGAGGCCGATTCCGGGCTTGAACGTGGCAATCTCGCCGCTCCGGCTGCGCGTTCCTTCGGGAAACAGCAGTACGCTCCACCCGCTCGTGAGCAGGCGGTCGATCTCGGCGAACGACGCCGGGTTCGCGCCTTGTCGGCGAAATGCAAAGCCACCGAGCCAGGCCGCGAGGAAGCCCCGGCTTCGGTGGCCTGTGAAGAAGTAGTCCTCCGCGGCGGCCGCGGCCAGCCGGCGGCGGTGACGGCGACCCAGCGCGATACGCAGGGTCGACACATCGAGGTGACTGCTGTGGTTGGGGCAGATCAGGAACGGACCGTCGACCCGGTCGAGGTGCTCGCGACCGGTGACGCGGGGCCCGCCGACGAGTGCCGCGACGAACGGGCCGACCAGCCGCGCGGTCGTCTCGCGGGCGAGGACCGCCGGCGTCGAGAACTGCCAGGTCATGACGTGCCCCGCGCCAAGTCGAGGAGCCGGAGTGCCCAGAAGGCAAGCGGGAGGGTGACGAGCAATGAGTCGATTCGGTCGAGGATTCCGCCGAACCCGGGCAACCAGCGGCCGGCATCCTTCTGGCCCGCCTCCCGCTTGGCGGCCGATTCGAGCAGGTCGCCCCAGACGGCGCCGAGGCCGATGATCGGAACGAGTAGCAGGACGAAGCCGATCCCGAGCCCATCGACCAGCACCGGTGCGAACAGCCCGACCCCCAGCGCTGCACCGAGAAGGTTGCCGACGACCCCGGCCCGGGTTTTGGAGGGTGACAGGAGCGGCGAGAGCGGCACTCGTCCGAAGCGACGGCCCACGAGGAACGCGCCGATATCCGAGAACGCGACGGCAACCGCGAGCGCCACGAACGTCGCGGCACCGAGTGACCCACGCTCGACCACGAGGGCAACGCCATAGGCGAGCATGCCCGGCAGGAGGATCGCCCCGAGCGCGGCGAAGCCGAGATCGCGCATCGCCCGGGCGGGGTCCGGTCGGAGGACGGGCCAGACGACCCCGGCGAGAATCACCCCGCCGACGATCCACTCGACCGCTCGAGCGCCCATGACGGCAACCAGCCCGATGATCGTGACGTTCGTCACCTGGAGCGCGATCCGATGGTGGGTCGGAAGATCCGCGAGGTTGCTCCACTCCGCCAGGCCGAGCGCGCCGAGCGCCAGCGCGAGGATCGCGATCCCGGGTGTGCCCAGCCACGCGGCGCCGCCGAGAATGGCCCCGAGCACGGCATAGCTCGCCGCCCGAGCCACGACGGTCCGCGGCGCGACGCCGCTCGTCATGCTGGGGCCGCCCTGCGCGAGTACGGCCCAGGCGGCGGCGCCCAGCATGCCAAGCCCGATCCCCCACCAAGGACCATTGCGACGTAGGGGAACGGGCTCACGTCAGGCTCCGGAAGGCGATGACAACTCGCTCGACCGAGGTCAGCGTCGTCCCGACGAGAAGGATCGGTCCGATCGGAGCCCACGCAGCGGGGCCGACGAGCAGGACCGCGATCGCCGAGACCGAGACGAGCGCCATTCGCCCGGGCTTGGACAGGATCCCGCGATAGAGCCGTGCGCCGCCGGCAGCCCGCGAGGCGACTCCGACGAAGGAGGCGAACACGGCCCCCGTCACGCCGAGGAGGACCGTCTCGCGCTGGGCGCCGGGCAGGAAGGCGACGGGCGCCAGGAAGGCGAGGTCCGCGATCCGATCGACGACCTCGTTGAGCAGCTCGCCACGGGCGTGGCTTCGCTCGGTTGCCCGGGCGAGGGCTCCGTCGACCAGGTTCAGAGTGAGGCGCAGCCCGGCGGCGACCGGAACGAGAACGAGGGCAATCGGCGCGCCCGGAGAGAGCAGGAGGCAGGCTCCACCGAAGGCCGCGACCGGGATCGCTGCCGCGGTCACGGCGTCCGCGGACACATTGGCCGCGGCCAGTCGGTCGACGACGCCGGAGAGTCGGGTGACGGTTGCCTGCTTGGAGCGGTACCAATCCATCGTTCCCTCACGCGCGGTCAACTGCGCGGCATGCCGTCGATCCATCGACGCGCCGCCGGACCGCGTGTTGCAGGCCGTGAGGACAGCCTAGACTGCCGGTGCGCGCGCCTCGTCACGTCTCGCTGCTTCGAGCCACACGACGTCGAACGGGAATGTCCGCCGGATGGAACTGCCCCTCTTCCCCCTCAACACGGTCCTCTGCCCGGGAATCGCGCTGCCGCTCCATATCTTCGAGGAGCGATTCCGGGCGCTGGTGCGTCACTGCCTCGAGACGACGTCACCGTTCGGGATCGTCCTGATCCGGCAGGGTCGCGAGGTCGGCGCAGGTGCGATCTCGTTCACCGGGATCGGCACGATCGCCGAGATCCGCGACGTCGGCGCCTACGATGATGGCCGCTACGACCTGCTCGTCGTCGGCACCCGGCGGTTCGAGATCCGGCGGGTCCTGAGCGGCCGGCGCCCATACCTCGTCGCCGATGTGGATGTGCTCGACGAGGACGTCGGCGACGAGGATCTCGCCCACCGCCTGGCGATGACGGCGACCCGCCGATTCGTGTCCTATCTCGAGTTGCTCCAGCCGAGGAGCGGCGAGACCGCCGATGAGATCGACGTCCGCGTGGAGGTCGAGACGGACGACGACGAGGAGGACGTTGCCGATGGGGACGAGGGCGGCCCGGCCGGCGAGGACGACGAGGGCGCCGCCGGCGCCGAATCGGGTGGCGAGGACGAGCCGGACCTGCCCCGCCGCAGGCGCGTGATGATCCCGGACGATCCGACGGTGCTGTCGCACCTCCTCGCCGGCATCCTCCAGGTCGAGTCGCCGCGTCGCCAGGCCCTCCTCGAAGCGGCCACGACCGAGGAGCGGCTGCGCGGCCTCCTCGCCCTGATCGATCGCGAGACGTTCCTGCTCCGGCGGCGCCTGCGCTTCTTCCGGCCAGATGCCCGAATTGTCGGCTCACGCCGAAGCTAGGTCGGAGCTCGCCGAGAATGGCGTCCGGGCTCGTCGGGCGGCGCGCCCTCATGGCCGCCATGGTGCGGTTGACACCACGGTATGCCTCGCGTAGATTATTCATGTGACGTTGACTAATAAGAAGGGCCCCGAGCCCGAAGGCAGCCGGATCGGTCCGCGCCCCCACGCCCGCCGCGCGAACATCGCCGGCGTCGGGCCGCAGCGCGACCTGCTCATCGTCGAGGTCGTCGAGGAGATGACCTCGTGGAACCCGCGTGAGCGAATGATGGCGTTTCGCTCCTGGCTCAAGGGCTCGCTCAGCCTGATTCACCTCCATGTCCTGACGATCCTCGAGGCCGACGAGGAGATCCCGATGTCGAAGCTGGCGGACCTGCTCGACGTGTCGGTCGCGAGCACCACCGGCATCGTCGGGCGGATGGAGGAGCGGGGCCTGGTCGAGCGCCGCCACGCCGAGACCGACCGCCGCGTCGTCCTCGTCCAGGCGACCGCCGCAGGCAAGGCCGTATTCAACGACCTGACCGAAGAACGGCGCGTCCGCCTCGGCCAGCTCTTCGGTCGGCTCGCGGACTCCGAGCTCGCCGCCCTCCTGACCGGCCTCCGCGCGATGCGCGCCGCGCGCGAGGCGTTTCATGCCGAGCTCGCGGCGGCCGGCGAAACCGCCCATGGCGGCCCGGTGGGCGCCGTCGTGAACGAGACCCACTCGACCGTGACCCAGGCTCCGCCCGTGGAGACGCCCTCGTGATTGGCCTGCTCCGGACCTACCTCCGGCCATACCGCGACCGGCTCCTGATCGTGATGGGTCTCCTGCTCGTCCAGGCGATCGGCAACCTCTACCTGCCCGACCTCAACGGCGACATCATCAACAACGGCATCATCCGGGGCGACCTGGACTACATTCTCCGGGTCGGCGGCCTGATGCTCCTCATCACGGCGCTTGTCGGTGCCGCGGCCGTCGCGAGCGTCTACCTGAGCGCCGGCATCGCCAACGGCTTCGCCCGCGACGTCCGAAGCGCGGTGTTCGGGAAGGTCGAGACGTTCGGCCAGGTCGAGGTGAACCGCTTCGGACCCGCGTCCCTGATCACCCGCAACACCAACGACGTCCAGCAGATCCAGCAGCTCGTCTTCGTGGGCCTGACGGTCCTGGTCTCCGCACCCATCCTGATCGTCGGCGGGATCATCATGGCCCTCCGGGCCGATGTCCCGCTCTCGGGCCTGCTCGTCGTCGTCATCCCGGCGATGGCGCTCGTGATCGGTCTGGTGATGTCCCGAGCGATCCCCCTGTTCCGGGCCACCCAGGCGAAGATCGACCGGATCAATCAAGTCATGCGCGAGACGCTCGCCGGCGTCCGGGTCATCCGCGCGTTCGTCCGGACCCGCCACGAAGAGGCGCGCTTCTTCGAGGCGAGCCGCGACCTCTACGACACCCAGCTCCGCGCGGGCCGTCTGTTCGCCCTGACCCAGCCGGTCATCTTCGCGATGTTCAACCTGTCGACCGTCGCCGCGCTCTGGTTCGGCGCGATCCGGGTGCAGGACGGTGCCCTGTCGATCGGGAACCTGACCGCCTTCCTGCAGTACCTCACCCAGATCCTCTTCGCGATCCTCACCGCCGTGTTCGTGTTCATCCTCGTGCCGCGGGCGGCGGTGTCGTCCGGCCGGATCCGCGAGGTCCTCGACACGTCGCCATCCATCCACGACCCGTCCGATGCCGTCGTCCCCGCGGCGACCGGCCCGGACCGCGGCGTGGTCGAGTTCCGTAACGTCGAGTTCGGCTATCCGGGGGCCCAGGAGCCCGTTCTCCACGACATCACGTTCCGCGCCGAACCGGGCCGGACCACCGCCATCGTCGGCAGCACCGGCAGCGGCAAATCGACTCTGATCAACCTGATCCCGCGGTTCTACGACGCGACGTCCGGAACGGTCCTCGTCGACGGGGTGGACGTCCGCGCGATGGACCGCGAGGTCCTCTGGGCGCGGCTCGGGGTCATCCCCCAGAAAGCGTTCCTGTTCGGCGGGACGGTCGCCAGCAACCTCCGGTTCGGCAAGGACGACGCGACCGACGACGAGCTCTGGCAGGCCCTCGACATCGCCCAGGGTCGGGAGTTCGTGAGCGAGATGGACGGCGGGCTCGACGCGCCGATCGCCCAGGGCGGCTCGAACGTCTCGGGTGGTCAGCGCCAGCGACTCGCGATCGCCCGGGCGATCATCAGGGACGCCGGCATCTACATCTTCGACGACAGCTTCTCCGCACTCGACTTCGCGACCGATGCCCGCCTCCGTCAGGCGCTCGGGCGCGAGCTCGGCGGGGCGACCGTGATCATCGTCGCCCAGCGGGTCGGGACGATCCTCAACGCCGACCGGATCATCGTCCTGGATGCGGGCAGGGTCGTGGGCAGCGGAACGCATCGCGAGCTGCTGGACTCGAATGAGACCTACCGCGAGATCGTCTACTCGCAGCTGTCCGCGTCGGAGGCGGTCGCATGAGCGGGCGACCCGGTTCAGGCGATCTGGCCGCGGGCGGCGGTGCGGCAAGGGGCGGCGGCGCCCGACCCGGCGGCGGAGCTCCGGGCGGCGGAGCTCCGGGCGGCGGAGCTCCCACTGGCCCGGGCGCTCCCATCTTCCGGCCCGGCGCGGGCGGACCGGGCGGTCCCGGCGGCGCGAGCGGTCGTCCCGGCGGACCCGGCGGCGGTCGCGGACCGGGAATGATGGGTATGGGGATGGGCATGCCCCCGGCCAAGCCGAAGGACTTCGGCGCCTCGTTCCGGCGCCTGTTCGGGACCCTCCGCCCCGAGCGACCGCTGATCCTCGTGGTCGTCGTCCTTGCCGTGATCAGCGTCTTCTTCAACGTGATCGGCCCACGGATCCTGGGCAACGCGATCAACACGATCTTCGAGGGCGCGCTCGGGAAGCAGCTCTCAGACCGAGGGATCACCCAGCAGCAGGCGATCGACGGTGCCCACGCCAGCGGCAACGACCAGCTCGGGCAGCTCCTGTCGGGACTCCACCTGAACCCGGCCGGGATCGACTTCGGGGGCCTCGGGGGCGTGCTGCTCATCCTCGTCGGCGCGTACATCCTGAGTTCGATCTTCGGCTGGGTCCAAGGCTGGATCATGGCCGGCGTCACCCAGCGGACGGTCCTCCGTCTGCGCACGGACGTCGACGAGAAGCTCGGCCGCCTGCCCCTGCGCTATTTCGACAGCCACCCTCGCGGCGATCTCCTGAGCCGGGTCACCAACGACATCGACAACATCGGCCAGTCGCTCCAGCAGAGCCTGACCCAGCTGATGACGTCGCTCCTGACGATCGTCGGGGTGCTGGTCATCATGCTGTGGATCAGCCCGCTGCTCGCGATCGTGTCGATCCTTGCAGTTCCGGCCTCGCTCGTCGTGACGGTCCTGATCATCAAGCGCTCGCAGCAGCAGTTCGTCGCCCAATGGGCCTCGACCGGCGCGCTCAACGGCCACGTCGAGGAGATGCACACGGGACATGCGATCGTGAAGGCGTTCGGCCGCCAGCGCGAGGCGATCGAGACCTTCGACGCCGAGAATGAGCGTCTCTACACCGCCAGCCGCAAGGCCCAGTTCATCTCCGGGATCATCCAGCCCGCGATGACGTTCATCTCGAACTTGAACTATGTCGCGATCGCGGTCATCGGCGGGATCCGGGTCGCGTCCGGCCAGCTGACCCTGGGCGACGTCACCGCGTTCATCCAGTACTCGCGCCAGTTCACGTTCCCGATCATCCAGGTCGCGAGCATCGTCAACGTCCTGCAGTCTGCCGTCGCCTCGGCGGAGCGGGTCTTCGAGCTCCTCGACGAAGCCGAGGAGTCGGCCGATCCCGTGCCGGCCACGCCCCTCGACGCCCCCGTCGGGGCGGTCCGTTTCGAGGATGTCTCGTTCCGTTACGAGCCTGACCGCCCGCTGATCGACGACCTCTCGCTGGACGTCAAGGCCGGCGCCACGATCGCGATCGTGGGACCCACCGGCGCCGGAAAGACGACCCTCGTCAACCTTCTGATGCGGTTCTACGAGCTCGACGGCGGGCGGATCACGATCGACGGGATCGACACCCGCGAACTCACCCGCAATGCGCTCCGCGAGGCGTTCGGGATGGTCCTCCAGGACACGTGGCTCTTCCACGGGACGATCCGCGAGAACATCGAATACGGGAGGCTCGACGCCTCCGAGGTCGAACTCCAGGCCGCGGCCGAGGCGGCTCACGTCGATCACTTCGTACGGACCCTGCCGGACGGCTATGACACCGTGATCGACGACGATGCGACGAGCCTGTCGGCGGGCGAGAAGCAGCTGATGACGATCGCCCGGGCGTTCCTCGCCGACCCGCCGATCCTGATCCTCGACGAGGCGACGTCGTCGGTCGACACCAGGACCGAGGTCCTGATCCAGAAGGCGATGGCCCGCCTGATGAAGGGCCGGACGACGTTCGTGATCGCCCACCGACTCTCGACGATCCGCGACGCCGATACGATCCTTGTGATGGAGCGCGGGCAGATCGTCGAGCAGGGCACCCACGACGAGCTGCTCGCCCGCGGCGGCGCCTACGCCGACCTCTACCAGAGCCAGTTCGCGGAGCCGCTCGCCGAAGCGGTCTGAGCCGGCGTCGGCCGGGCCGTCGTCGTCCGGGCGCCGGCCCGTGGGCCCGGGATCCTGGTCAGCCGACATCCCCCGGCCCGACGGGTTACAGCCGGAACCGTCCGCTCGACGTCCCGGCCACCGAGCACCACGGGCTTATATCGCTGCGTTGAATTCCGGCCGGCTGGTTGTTGCCTTGCGGGCCGGCTCGTCCAGGCGGACCATCGCCGCCCGCAGCTGTCGTCGCGCCCGGCACAACAGCGTCCGGGTTGCTCCGTCCGTGCGGCCGAGGTGGTTCGCGATCTCAACGCCGGTGGCTCCATTCGCCGCCATCAGCAGTGCCAATCGCTCAATCGGGCGAAGCGTTGCCAACGCCCGTCCGAGGTCATCTTGCTCTTCGTGGAGGATGGCGACCTGACCCGGTTCGGCGGGGGTGTCGAAGCGCAGCAAGCGCGGTGCGAACCGACGGGCGACCGCGGTGCGTCGCGCTCGGCTGATGATCAGGTTCGCGCTGGTCCGGTAGAGCCAACCCCCGACGTTGTCCGGGAACCGCCCTGCCTGGGCCTCAGCGACGAGCCGGAGGAACGCCTCCTGCGTCACGTCCGCCGCGAGCTCCGGGTCCCGCGTGGACCGCAGGGCCGTGCCGTGGAGCGCTCCTGAGTGGTCGCGGAACGCGGCCGCGATCCGCTCGGACATTGAGGCCGCCTCGGTGGCACCGCCACCGAGTGCGTCTGTGCTGGACATCGTTCCCCACCCTTGCGATGCGTTGATGTCCACACCTTGGGCACAGGGCACTGCGGTCCGACTGCGGCGTCTGAGTTCGCGCAAGCGCCAAGCGGCATGTGACATCCGCCCGGGTCAAGCGTCGAGGGAATGTGCGCTCGACGAATTCGACCCCGCCGTCGCCCGGACCCCATCGAGGCGACCTCGCCGCGGCGCTGCTCGACTTCAGGCTCGACCGCGCGGCCGACCTCGCCCTCGAGACACACCTTGCCGCCTGCCCGAGATGCCGTTCGTTGGCCGACGGATTCGCGGCGGACGCCGCGGGACTGGCAGGCGTCCATCCAGTACCGCCGCCCGATCGGGTGGCTGAGGCGGTTCTGCGCGCCATTGCTCAGCCGGTCCCTCGACGCATCCCGCGCCGCGCCTCGCCGAGGGCCTTGTTGCTCCTTGCCGGCATCGTCTGCGCCCTGTTCCTCTTGTTCGTGATTCCGGCCGTCGAACGTCTGGTACGGTGATCGGCGGAAACCGTCGGGCTCGCGTCGCATCGGAACGACGATCGCATCCGGGGAACTGGCGATCGGCGTGCGCCAAGCACGGACGTTGTGAGTCGCGCCTGAGACAGTCACCCGGGAGTTTCGGCGCATGGCCGAGTCCGATCGCGACGTTCTCGTGGCGCTCGCAGTGGTTGTCGAACGACCCAACGAGCCGGGACCACGGCACCGCCCGCCGATGCCCCCGAATGATCAGCGAGCCCGCCTCGTCCAGGCACTGCTGACCTCGCCGACCGGCCGGGAGATCGAAGGCGTCGGGGCAGACGCCTGCCTGATCTATCCGGGCTGGCATGAGGCCGTCGGTGCCGCCTGCGGGCTTCTGGCAGAGCTGCTGCGCCTACCTCGGAACCTGGCGGACTTCGGTGTCCGGATCGGGATCGACATCGTCGACCCGGCAAATGCCCGGAGGTCGGCGACACGGGTCGTTGCGATGGCAGGTGCAGCCGGCACGAACGAGATTCGCATTGGCCGCGATGTGGCGCGCCGGATCGCCGAGGATCCTCCGGATCGCCTCGTCGTGCGCGCGGTGCCGGAACTCCGCGCCGAGCGGCGTGGGATCCATCGCCTGGTCGCAGCCCGCGACGATGTTCCGACGAACCTCGTCGACATCCCGACGAGCTTCGTCGGTCGCCGTGCCGAGGCCCGAGAGATCGTCGACCTGCTCGAACGCGATCGCCTCGTGACGATCACGGGCCCGCCCGGTGCCGGCAAGACGCGCCTCGCGATCGAAGTCGCGAGCCGAATCCTCGGCCGGTTCACGGACGGCGCGTGGTTCGTCCCGCTCGCTTCGATCGGCAATCCCGAACTGGTCCTGTCCGCCGTCGCGACGGCGTTCGGGATCCCTGTACCGCGCGGACTTGCTCCAGGCGCGGCGGTCATGGCGCATCTCCAGGGTCGACGAGTTCTCCTCGTCCTCGACAACTTCGAACATCTCGTGTCTGCGGGCCAACAGGTCATCGAGCTCCTCGAGGCCGCCCCCCACGTGCGTGTCCTCGTGACCAGCCAGGTCCTGCTCGGGGTCGCCGGCGAAACGCAACTCGCCCTCGCTCCGTTCGGGATCCTCGAGTCTCACGACGGACAGCCGTGGGGGCCGGGCGTCGGATCTGCGATCGACTTGTTCGTCGACCGGGCGGCGGCATCGCAGCCTGCCGACTTCAATCCGCAGGATCGCGCGACGGTCGCCGAGATCTGCCGTCGTCTCGACGGGCTGCCGCTCGCGATCGAGCTCGCTGCGGCCCGCGCTCGGGTCTTGCCGCTGGCCGAGATCCTCGAGCGACTCGATGTCCGGCTCGCCGACTTCGGCGATGAAACCGGTGAACCGGACCGCCACCGGAGCCTCCGGGCGGCGATCGGATGGAGCTACGACCTGCTGGACTCGCCGACCCAGCGGTTGTTCCGCTACCTGTCAGTATTCCGCGGCGGCTGGACGAGCGAGGCTGCTGCCGACCTCGCGGGGGGCGGCCCTCGCGACGACGCCATCTTCGCCGGTCTCGCCAGTCTCCAGGGCGCCAGCCTGATCGTCCGCTCGGCCGGCGACAACGGATCGACTCGCTTCGGCATGCTCGAGACCCTGCGTCAGTTCGCCGCCGAAAGGCTGGCCGATGCCAATGAGGTTTCGGAGGCCGAGCGTCGTTTCGCCGATCAGTGCATTGCGCTCGCCGAGCAGCTCGGCCAGCGTCTGGTCGGCCCGGACCAGGCCACCGCTCTCGATCGGCTGGCGACGGAGCACGACAATCTCCGCGCGGCCCTTGGCTGGCTCCTCGCAGCGGATCCGGTGGGCGCACTCCGAATCGGCGCCGCCATCTGGCGGTTCTGGCAGATGCGCGGTCACCTGATCGAGGGGTCCCGCTGGGTGACCGATGCGATAACGGCCGCGGGCACCCGCGCGACCGCGGATCAGCGCGCGAACGGGCGCACCGCTGCGGGCGGACTGGCCTATTGGCGCGGCGACCTCGCGGAGACGGAGGCGCAGTACCTCGAGGTTGTTCACCTGCGCCGGGCACAGGGCGACGCCGTTCCTTTGGCCGACGCCCTGTTCGACCTGGCCTTCGTCTTCGACCCATCGCTGCGGCCCGCGCCTGAGGACCCTGAGCGATCAGCCGCCGGCGTTCGCATTGCGGAGGAAGCGCACGCGATCTACGTAGCAGCCGACCACGAGCCTGGAATCGCCCGGACCGAGTGGCTTCTGGGCTCGGTGATCGCCGGTCACAACCTGGACAGGGCCACGGCGCTCCTCTCGTCCAGCACGGACCGATTCCGACGCCTCGGCGACCCGTTCGGGCTCGGCTGGGCCCTGCATTCCTACGGCCTGACGCTGCTCCGAAGCACCGACTCCGGTTCGGCCGCGGCCGCATTCGCAGAAGCCCTCGGGTCGTTCGCGTCCGTCGCGGACGGGAGCGCAACCGCACTTCTCTTGGACGATTTCGCCGAGGTGGCTCGGGCGGAGGGCGACGCTCTTCGAGCCGCGCGGTTGAAGGGGTCCGCAGCGCGCATGAGGGCCTCGACCCAGGCCGATCTGGCCGTCGCAAACGCGCCGTGGCTGGACGGCGACGCCGTCCCGCGCGGGATGATCGATCCGGAGGCGCTCGGCCGGGCCTGGGCGGAGGGCAACGCCCTCTCGGCGACCGATGCAATCGCCTATGCGCTCGGCTCGTCGGCGGCGACCATGCCCGACGCCGGGCTGCGTATCAGCGCCCTCGGTCCACTCGTCGTCGAGCGGAGCGGGGAGCCGGTGACGGACTGGGGCGGCCCCAAGGCCGGAAACCGCCACGCGTTGGCGATCTTCGCGTTCCTCATGGATCGGGGCGAGCGTGGCGTGACGAAGGACGAGTTCGTGGAGGTTCTCTGGCCGGACGCCGAACTCGAGCAGGGCGACCTGAACTTCCACCGGACGCTCGGCGGCCTGCGCTCGACGCTCGCGGGCGATTCACGGGGCGGTCTCGCCGGCGCGATTGTGTTCGCCAACGGCCGTTACCGGCTCGCGGGCGCCGTCGTCGGTTGGCTCGACGTCGCCGAATTCGAACAGCGCATGACGAACGCGGCAGAGGCGTCGGACGACCTCGCGGCGATCCGTGGACTCGAAGCCGCCCGGTCGCTCTATCGTGGCGACTATCTCGACGACTGCCCCCTCTACGGCGACAGCGTCTTCGTTGAGGAGCGCCGCAGGTTTCTGCGCGGGCGGTTCGTTGATGTCCTCGTCGACCTGGGACGTCGATACGCATTGCGCCACGACCGCACCCTCGCAAGCGCGAGGTACCACGAAGCGCTGCACGTCACCTCGAGCGACTGCCCGGCAGCCCGCGACGGCCTCCTCCAGCTCGGCGTAAGCGTCGAAGGCTGAGGTTGATGCCCGCGGCGATCCGATCTACTCGCTGAAGCGCTCTTCCTTCCACGGATCCGCGTCGTTGTTGTAGCCGTAGCGCTCCCAGAAGCCGAGCTGGTCGTGGTCGAGGAACTCGAGGCCGCGGACCCACTTCGAGCTCTTCCAGAAGTACTTCTTCGGAATGAAGAGGCGGAGCGGGTAGCCGTGCTCGAGCTCGAGCGGCTTGCCGTCGAACGTGTCGGCGAGCAGGACGTCATCGTCATCGAGGACGCTCATCGGCACGTTGGCGGTGTAGCCCTGCTCGGCGTGGGAGACGACGTGGGTCGCGGTCGACCGGACCTGGGCGAGCCTGAGAATCTCCTGGATCGGGACGCCCTCCCAGTCGGTGTCGAGCTTGGTCCAGCGGGTGACGCAGTGGATGTCGGTGTGGACGGTCTTCCGAGGGAGGGCCTTGAACTGCTCCCAGGTCAGGGTGAACGGGTTGTCCACCTCGCCGAACACCTTGAAGTCCCACGTCCCGAGATCGGTCCGGGGCACGGATCCGTAGTGGAGGACGGGGAACTTGTCGGTCTTGTACTGACCGGGCGGGATGCGCTCGGCGATCGCGGGATCGGTCTCGCGACCGCCGAAGAGGCGTTCGAACATGGGGTCTCCGAGTCTGCGGGCAGGCGCATCGTTGCACATCGTCCCCGGTTTGCCATGTCGAATCGATGACGAACCCGCGGCGTCGTTCAGCCAACCTCAGGCGATCGGTGGGCCGCCGGCCTGCTCAGGGCGCCTTCGTCACCAGGACGATCCAGTAGCCCGCGGCCGGATCCACCTTGACCGGGACGATCCGGACGCCATCGACGACCGTGGGCACCGTCACCCGCAACGGGGCGACGGTGGGCCCGAGCGACGCCCCGTCGGCCTTCGCGTCGATGTACACGAGCGATCCGGCCGGCGGGTAGGCGTGGGCGAGGTCGACCCGACTGGCATCGAAGGAGGCGATCGCCGTCAGCGGCACGTCGAGATCGACGGCGATCCGGGAGACCTGATGCCTCGAGACGAACAGCGTCATGGTCGTGGGGTCGGGGTCGCCGAGGGGCCCCGGGTCACCGGCGGGCTGCGGGGGAAACGGCCTGAGGTTCGCGCGGATCGTGGGCAGCATCTGCGCAACCCGGGCATCGAGCTGGCCCTGACTCGCGATCGAGCTCCGGGCGCCCGGCGTGAGGGGCGCGTACGGGTGTGACGAGGCGATCGCGATGACGGATGCCGCGACGATGGCGATGCCAACGCGTGGCGGAGCGGCCAGCGCGGGCATGCTCCACGCGAGGCGATCGCGAGCCGCGGAGAGCACCGTGCCGACTCCGTACGCCGCCCCGAGGATGACGGCAAGGTCCACGGCGTGCAGGTAATGGGCGACCACCTCGATGTGGCGGATGGCGAGCACCCACGTCGCGAGGATCACGAGGGGGCCGAGGCCCACGAGCCCGGCTGCGACGAGCCATTGCCGTCGGCGCATCGCGATGAGGCCGCCCACAGTCGCCAGGACGACGAGCACGTTCAGCGACCACAGCTTTGTCACGCCGAGGTAGACCGTCCCGGCAAGGGATCGCGCGCGACCTCCGTTGACCTCGACGGCGTGCGGCGCGACGGCGAGCCAGTAGAACGGATCCCCCGTCAGGAGCACGTCGTGGAGGCCCATCACCGGGATCGCCACGAAGCCGACGATGATCCGCCATGCGGTCTTCGGCAGTGGCCGCCCGAGGATGTGGGCGCCGGCCAGGACGACAACGGCAAGTCCGAGCAGGATGAACGTCTCCGGCCGGGCCAGGGCGCCGACTGCGAGGAATGTGCCGGCGATTCCGTACAGAGGATCGGGTCGGAGCAGCATCAGCGCCGCCGCCATCCACATCAGGAACGCCCACCCGAGGCCGTACGCCCAGCTGGCCTCTCCGACGAGTGACGCCGAACCCGTGAGGCCGACGACGGCGAATGCGGCTGCTGCCAGGCCGGCGGTCCGGCGCGCGGCTTCGCCGGCGAGGACGATCCCGATCGCCGTCGCCAGGACGGCCGACAGGGAGACCAACCGCCACTCGACGTCGATGGCGTGGAGCACGCCGTAGACCAGGGTCAGGAGTGGTTTCGGCGTGGTGTTGAGGAATGCTTCGAGGTGCCGGCCCGCCATGATCCGCTCGAAATACAGCACCGACGAGGCTGCATCGAACGCGGCGGGCCCACCGGTCATGGGGCGAACGAGCCAGACCAGCACGATCGTCACCGCGGTCATCGTGGCGCTCACGACGGCTCCTCGGATCAGCGTGGATCCGGGCGGCAACATTGCGGCGATCGTAACGCACCCGGTTGGCCCGCTCCGCCCGCGATCAGCCATGGCCCTGGCGGCTCGGAGCGCCCGCCACGACGCCGCGAATCGCGGGTATCGTTGCGGAATGGATGTGGCTGCCCAAGCTGCCGGAGAGGACCTGCCTTCGGCTCCCCACGTCGTGATCGTCATGCCCGCCTACAACGCCGCCCGGACCCTCGAGCGGACGTACGCCGACATCCCCCACGACATCATTGACGGGATCATCCTCGTCGACGACGTGTCGAAGGACGAAACCGTCGATGTCGCCCGCCAGCTCGGGCTGGACGTGATCATCCATCAGCAGAATCTGGGCTACGGGGGCAACCAGAAGACCTGCTACGAGGCGGCCCTCGCCCAGGGCGCCGACGTCGTCGTGATGCTCCATCCGGATTACCAGTACGACGCGACCCGTATTCCGGAGCTGATCGCGCCGATCCTCGCCGGCGACAAGCACCTGATGCTTGGCAGCCGCTTCCTCGGCGATCCGCTGGCGGGCGGCATGCCGCGCTGGAAGTACGTTGCGAACCGGTTCCTCACTCTCGTCGAGAACCTCGCGTTCGGACTTCGCCTGTCCGAGTACCACACGGGGCTGCGGGCCTACAGCCGGCGTCTCCTCGAGACGATCCCGTACCACCTCAACAGCAACGACTTCGTCTTCGACCAGGAGCTGATCGCGCAGGTCGTCGCCGCGGGCATGGGCCGCCGGATCGGCGAGATCGCGGTTCCCACCCGCTATTTCGAGGAGGCCAGCTCCGTCGGCTTCCAGCGGAGCGTCGTGTACGGGACCTCGACCCTCCGTGTCGTGGCGCGCTACCTGCTCCATCGCGTCGGCATCCGGCGCAGCCCGCAGCTGACCGCCCGCCACCCGCAGCCGCGCACCCCGGCCGGCTGACCGGCCGTCGGGCGATGCGCAACGGCCCCATCCTCCGCGCCGCTGTCGGAGGCGCGATCTCGGTCGCCGCCCTCTGGCTCGTGCTTCGGGGCGCCGACCTCGCGAAGACCGGCGACATCCTGCGCACCGCCGACCTCCGCTGGGTTGCGCTCGGTCTCCTCCTCCTCAGCCTCGACCTCGGCTTCCGGGCGCTCCGCTGGCAACGCCTCCTCCGCCCGATCGCGACCGTCGCATACCCGGCGATGCTCGGCTACCTGCTGATCGGCTATCTCGCGAACAACGTCCTGCCGGCGCGCCTCGGTGAGCTGGTCCGGGTCCACTACCTCGGCGATCGCGAGGGGATCAGCCGGGTGGCGGCTCTTGGGACGGTGGTCGTCGAGCGGATCGTCGACCTCGTGGCGGTCGTCGCCATCGCCGCGGTGGCCCTGCTCGTCCTGAGCGTCCATGGCGTGATCGCCAACGCAGTCCTCGTCGGCGCGGCCGTCACCGGCCTGTTCCTGATCGTCCTTGCCGCCGGGATCGTCGCCCATCGCCTGCCCGGCCTCGACCGGATGCACGGCCTTGTCGGGCGCTTCCCCCGGATCGCCGGCCTCGCCCGGAGCCTCCAAGGCGGGCTTGCGGTCGCCGCTCGGCCGCGGACCGTCGGGGAGGCCGCCCTCGCCACAGCCGCCAACTGGACGATGTCGGTGCTGGCGTTCGCCGCCGTTGGCCAGGCCGTCGGGATCCAGCTGTCGATCGCCCAGGCCGCGCTCATCGCGTCGGGAGTCGCGCTGGCGAGCGCCATCCCGGCCGGTCCGTCCAATCTCGGGACGTTCGAGTTCGCGGCTCAGGAGCTCGGCAAGGCCGTCGGGATCGACGCGTCGGCCGCCCTCGCCCTCGGCGTGCTCGTCCACGTCACGATCCTGCTCGTGACTTCGATCGGCGGGGCGATCGCGTTCATCCGGCTGGGCTGGCGATCTTCGTGGTCGGAGGTCCGTGCCGTCGCCGTGGCCGAACCCGCGCCGGACGCCATCGAGCCGCAGGCGCCTCGCGCACCGGACTGATCAGCCGCCAACGACGAGGCCGTTCGCCAGGCCGAAGGTCGTGATCCCGAGGATCGTCGCGAACCCGATGATCAGGGCAGCGCCGAGCCCGATCAGGAGCGGCTTCGGCCCGACCGAACGAAGCTCCTCGAGCCGGACGTTCAGGCCGACCGCGGCAAGCGCGACGAGGATCAGGCTGCGGGCCACGGTCTCGAGCGCGGTGGCGAGGCCCGCATCGATCAGCTCGACGCTGCGGAGCGCGGACAGGGCAAGGAACCCGAGGACGAACAGCGGGACCGCCCGGCGAAGCCCGGCTCGGGTGTCGCCCACCGCGCCCGTCCGGCGATTCCAGATCCACGCGATCGCGACCAGGAGCGGTGCCATCATCGCGTTCCGGATCAGCTTCACGACTGTCGCCACCTCGAACGCACCTGGCGAATACGCCGAGCTGGCGGCGACGACCTGGCTCGTGTCGTTGATCGCGATTCCGGCCCACAGGCCGAAGACGGCGTCGCCGAACCGCGCGGCGTGGCCGATCAGCGGATAGGCGAAGACCGCGATCGTCCCGAACAGCGTCACCGTGGCGACGGCGTAGGCGGTATCACGGGGGCGGGCGCCGATGACCGGCGAGGTCGCGACGACGGCTGTGTTGCCGCACACGGCCGCACCGACCGCGAGCAGGACCGCGAGCCGGCCGTCGACGGCGGCGACACGCGACAGGACCAGCACGATCGTGAGCGCGGCGGCCATCGTCACGACGATGATGGCCAGTGCCGGAAGGCCGATCCCGGCGATCTGGGCCACGCTCAGCTTGGCCCCGAGGAGGATGATCCCGAGCCGCAGGAGGCGCTCGGCGGCAAGTTTCAGCCCGGGCTGGACCGCGGCCGTCCGGACGGCGGGCACCCGGCCGACGATCAGCCCGATCAGGATCGCGACGGTCACCTCGGACACGACCGGCGGCAGGAACCCCGTCACGAAGCGAGCGAGCGCGGCGATCGCGATCGCCAGCAGGAGCCCGGGTGCGTACCGTCGGGCGAGGGTGGCGGGATGGTTCCCACGCGCCTCGCGCGGGGACGCGGCTTCGGACGTGCGGGACGGCGGTGGGCCGGGGGGGGCCGGCGCCCCGGGCGGCGCCGAGGCGCCGGGCGCGCTCAGAACGCGATCGCGGGGTTGGCCGACAGGAAGGTGGCCGGAAGGTCGCCGAGCAGCGGTGCCGCGTCGTTCGGAGCGCCGTGGACCGGCGCTCGGTCGTAGGGCTCGAAGATCAGCGGCCCGCCCGCATCCCGGCTGACCCGCACGAACTCGAGGGTGTAGGTCGCGTACATCTCGTCGATGAGGCTCACGGCGCGGACGTGGTCGGGTCGGCCGGCGGCGGCCCGGGCGTCCGCCCGAGTCTGCCACAGGCAGAAGGACAGGCAGGTGCCATCCCGCACGGCCGGTCCCTTGAAGTAGTGGACGAACCCGGGCGACGACGCGGCTTCGTGGTGGGCCAGCTCGTCGTAAGCGGTCAGGCGCTCCTCGTCCGCGCCGGGCCTTCGGACCGACCGGAAGGCCACGAGGTACCACTCGCCGTCACCGAGCTCGGCGCCCGCTTCCGGCCAGTTGAACGCGTCGGCGATCGGCAGGCCGGCATAGCCCTCATCGACCGGTGCGAGCCGCTGCAGCAGGTCCATCGTGGCCGGAGCATAGGCGGATCCGCGGGATTGTCAAATGATGAGATCTGGCTATTCCGTATTGCGGGAGTCCTGGGACGAAAGTCCTATCGCCAGAGCGCCGACGACCGAGCTCGCGGCGCCCGGCAGCAGTCGGCCGACGCGCGTGCGCCACGCAAGGCCGCAGCGTGCCTCTGGCCCAATGACCCCGATCGCCGCGACGATCCCATCCTCCCGGAATATGGGAACCGCGATGGCCACGCTGCCGGAAACAACCTCGCCGACCGACCGGGCGACGCCGCTCGTCACCACGTCAGCGAGGTCCGCCCGGAGGCGGTCCGCATCAAGCGTGACCGGGCCCGGGGGCGGCTCAAGGCCCATCACTTCGTCCTGGATGTCCTGTGGCGCAAAGGCGAGGAGCGCCTTGCCGAACGCGCCGCTCTGGAGGGGGAGCGTGGTCGTGGGCGCGATCGTGACCCGCAGTGGCTGGTGCGACGCGACCTCGTGGAGGCAGACCGCTGCAAGTCCGATGCGGCGGACGATGACCGCGGTCTCACCGGTTTCCTCGGCGAGGAGGCGGAGCACCGGGTCGGCGGTCCGGATCAGCTCTTCGGCGGTGACGTTCGCGCCACTGCCGATGATCAGCCGGGGCCCGAGGCGATAGCCGGCGCCCTGGCGATCGATGAACCCGAACTCCGAGAGCGTCCTGAGGTAGCGGTAGATCGTCGAGACCGGGGTCTCGAGGAGCGTGCTCAGCTCGTCGGCCCGGATCTCGCCGCGGTCGGCGATCGTCAGCAGCACTCGCAGGCCGCGTGCGAAGGAGCTGTCCTCGTGCGCCTCCTCCGGCGGCCGGTCACGGGCGGTCGTCAACGCCGTTCCCCCGAGCCAGGATCTCCCGAGCGACCTGGCCCAGTCGGATCGCATCGCCGAGCGGCGTGACATCTGGGACATGTCCGGTCATGTCCAGGAACGGGACGAAGCGGCGCACGAGCCCCAGCGCGCGACCGGTTCCACCGCCCGCCCGATGGCCGCGCAGCTCGAGGGCCTGGGCGCCGACCGCCAGCTCGATCGCAGCGATCGACGACCCGTGCTCCACCATCGCGGCCAGACGGCGCGCTGCCGATGGCGCCGATGTCGTCCGGTCCTCGACGCCCTCGGCATGCGAGGTCGAAACGAGTTCGAACGACACGGGCTGGGCAAGGAGGCGGGCTTCCACCGCCAGACTCTGGGCGGCGAGGCTCAGGTACGTCAAGCCCGCGTGGGCCGTCCCGATCTCGGCGACGAGGCCCGTCGGCAGGCCCGACCACGAGGTGTACATCGACTTCACGACGCGCTCGGACGCGGTGCCTAGGACGGTCGCGAGCACGATCCGGAGGTAGTCGAGCGCCGCGGCAAGCGGCAGGATCTCGTAGTTCGCGACCGACACAACCCGGTCTTCGGCGGCGACGACGATCGGGTTGCCCTGGTTGGCGTTGAGCTCGATCGCGAGCACCGCGTCGACGTGAGCGAACGCGTCGCGGGCGGCTCCGTGGACCTGGGGCAGGTTCCGGAACGACAGCGGATCCTGGAGGTTGCGGGCGACGCCCGGATCGTGGATCGCGCTGCCGGCGAGGAGTCCACCGAGCCGCGCCAGCGTCGCGCGGATGCCCGGATACGGCCGGACCACCCCGATGGCCGGGTGGAGCATCGTCGGGTTGGCCGCGAAGCCGTCGAGGCTCAGCGCGCCCGCAATGTCCAGGGTGTCGAGCATCGTCTCGGCGTCGGCCACGGCGAGCGCCGCCCAGGCCGTGGCGAACGCGTTGTTGTCGAGGAGCGCCGTGCCCTCGCCCGGCGCGAGCTCGTACCCGTCCGCGATCGGTCCGGCCAGCTCGGCGAGCGGCGCGAGGTCGGCCTGGCCGACGGACCCGATCGCATGGACGATCGGGAGCCGGTCGGCGGCGAGGACGTCGATCACCCGTTCCGCGAGCTCCGGTCGAACCCCGGGCGAGCCCTCGGCGAGGTGGTTTGCAAGCCGCAGCAGCGTGGCCCGGACGACATCGTCGCTGGCGACAGGACCCTGCCCGACGAGGTGGTGCGCGAGCATCCAGGAGGAGTAGGTGGCGCCGTCCTCCGCGTGAAGACCGACGCGCTTGAGGGCGCCGACCGCCGTCGTCGTGCCGTACACGGTGGACCCGGCGGCGATCGCCCGGTCGACGACGGCCCGGGTCGCGACCATCCTGGCGCGGGCATCGGGGTCGAGCGTGACCGGCTCGCGATCGCGGGCGACCCGCACGAGGTCGGCCCGAGTCAGGTGCCCGCCCGTCAGGACGACGGTCATCGGGGGCCTCGGATGGCGGGCAGGAAGAAGCCCGTCCGGGGACCGGACGGGCTTCTTCGCATGGCGGGTGTGATTGCCGCTATTGGATCAGGGGATCAGGCCCTGGGCCTTGAGGAACGCCTTGGCGGCTTCGCCGACGTCCTTGTTGTTCACCACAACGTCGACGCCCATCGCCGTCAGGGCTTCGGTCGTCACCTTGGCAGATGCCGCATCCAGCAGCGTCTTGAAGGCGGCCGCATCGACCTTGGCGAGATAGTCGTCACGCACGAGCGGGGCGATGTTCTCGGCCGGCTGGGTCTGCTTGTCGTCGACGAGGGCGACGAAGCTGAACTGGGCGATGGCCGGCTGGGTCGAGCAGAGCTCGGCCAGGTCGATCGCCTTGCCCTGGAGCGCCTGGGCCATCGGCACGTCGCACGCGCCGAGCGCGGTCCGCTTCGCCGGCGGGTAGGTGATCCCGTAGTCCTTCAGTGCGCCCGAGCAGAGCGGGTTCGTGTCGCAGTCGGACGGGAGACCCCACTTGATGTCCGCCTGATGGGCGGCGAGATCGCTCATCTTGGTAATGCCGAGCGTCGTCGAGGTCTCGGCGCGGACGACGAACGCATTCGTATCCTGGCCGGGCGAGATTCCGAGGACGGTGATGCCCTTCGGCTTGAGGGCCACCTGGAGGGCGTCGGCATTCTTCTGGCCGTCGCCGGTGATCTTTGTCTTGTCATAGAAGCCGAGGCCCGAGCCGACGTACTCAGCGACCATGTCGATCTGGCCGGCGTCCATCGTCGGGATCCGCTCCTGGCGGGAGCCGAGGCCGAACTTTCGCTCGACGGTGTAGCCGGCGTTCTCCAGGACCTGGGCGTAGATCTCGCCCATGAGCTTCGACTCGTAGAAGTTGTCCGAGCCGATCCGGATGTTGGCCTTGGCGGCCGCTGAGGCCGGGGCCGAAGCCGGGGCGCTGGCCGGGTTGCTTGCTGCCGTGCTCGGGGCCACCGACGGAGCGCCGGACGAGCCGGTGCCCGTCGAGCAGGCGCCGACGAGCACCAGCGTCGAGATCCCGAGAGCCAGCACGCGGGGTGTCCGCATGTGGTGTTTCCTCCTCATGTGTGCCGCGGGGCGCAGCATCGCCCGCGTACCTTACCAGCGCGATTCGATCCCGTCGCGGGGCGATTTCTCAGGCGGCCGGTTCGATTGTGGACGGCAGGCTGTCGGCGCCGCCGAGCACGGACGTCGGTCCGGACACGCCCTGCCGCCGTGGTGCCCGGAGCGCCCGCGGCGTGAGCCTGCGCTGGACCCAGGCCAGCACGAGATCGATGCCGATGGCGAGCGCGGCGACCATGATCGCCCCGGCATAGATCGAGGCGCGCCCGACGAGCCCCTGATTGAGCCCGTCGAAGATGAACCGGCCAAGGCCACCACCACCGAGGATCGCCCCGATCGTCGCGGTCGCGATCACCTGGAGGGTGGCTGTGCGAAACCCACCGACGATGATCGGCGATGCGATCGGAAGCTCGATCCGGGCGAGGATCTGACGTTCTGTCAAGCCCATCCCGCGACCGGCCTCGATCAGGTCGCGATCGACCGAGCGGAGACCGGCGTAGGTCGAGACGAGCAGCGGCGGGATCGCGAGGAACGTCATCGCGAGAAAGATCGGCAGGAACGTGAGGGTGAAGGTCGGATCGAGCCCGAGGCCGGGCGCGAGGATGAGGAGGCAGATCGGCAGCAGGATGACCATCATCCCGTACGACGGGACCGCTCGGCCGATGTTCGCGACGTTGATTGCGATCCCGGAGCCGCGGTTCGTGTGGCCGATGTAGAGGCCGATGGGGAAGGCGATCAGGGCGGCAAGGAGGATCGACGTGCCCGAGATCACGAGGTGCTCCAGGAGGCGCGCGGGAATGCCGGTCGAGTCCGACCAGTGCGCGGGATCGAGGAAGAACGCGACGATATCGCCCATTAGCGCACTCCTGCCTTCGCATGCGCCCACGGCGTGACAACGTGCTCGATCCGGACGAACAGGAAGTCGGCCGCGAAGGCGAGGAGGATCGAGAGCGCTGCGCCCAGGAGGTATTTCGTCGGGAACACGAACTGGATGCCCTCGGTGATGAGCTGTCCGAGCCCGCCGAATGAATCGCCGAGGACGGCGGCGATCGTGGCGAGGCCGATCGTCGTGACGCTGGCCAGGCGGATGCCGGCGATGATCAGGGGCACCGCCAGCGGCAGCTCGACGCGGAGGAGTCGTTGGCGGCGGGTGTAGCCCATCCCCTCGGCCGCCTCGAGGATCTCGGCCGGGACCGAGGTGAACCCGGCGGCGAAGCTGCGGAACAGAATGAGCAGGGTATAGGTCGTCAGCGGGACGATCGCGGTGAGGAGCGAAAGCCCCAGGATCGGCCGGAGGAGGGCGAACGCCGCCAGGCTCGGGATCGTGTAGAGCAGGCCCGTCAGACCGGTGATCGGTCCGTAGACGCGCGGCTGGCGCACTGCCCAGACGGCCAGGACGAGGGAGATCAGGATCCCGAGCAGGAGCGGGATGACCGTGAGCTCGAGATGCTGGACGATCCGTTCCCAGACCTGGCCCAGATGCCCGGCCAACCAGCTGAAGTCGAAGATCTTCGTGCCGGGCGGCATCTCAGGCGCTCGCTTCCATGGCCCGCACCTCGTCGTCGATGGGTCCCGGCTCGATCGGCTCGTCGTCCTCGGGCCCGCCGACCACCTCGTCGAAGCCGGCGGCGTGCTCTCCCTCGCGCATCTTGTCGGCGATCGTGGTGATCGAGAGGAGACCCTGGACCGCGCCGGTGCGGTCGACGACGATCCCGGTCTGTACGTCGGCGTCGAGCATCAGTGACAGCGCGTCCTTGAGCGTCGTCCGCTTGTTCAGCTGGGGCGAGCTCGGATTGGCCATCGCCTCGGTCAGGACTCCATCCGCCGGGATGTCGTCATAGCCGATCCAGCCGAGCGGCCGCTTGTCGCCGTCGATCAGCAGCAGGAAGCGGAGCGGATCGTCGAGTGCCCGGCGGCGGGCGTCGGCGGCGGGATCGCCGGGCCGGGCCGTCGTGGCCGGCCGAACGGGCACGTCGGAGACCCGCAGGAGCGACAGGCGCTTCAGGCCGCGGTCGCGGCCGACGAAGCGAGCGACGAACTCCGACGCGGGCGCCGCGAGGATCTCGAGCGGTGTCCCGAACTGGGCGAGGATCCCGCCGGTCTGGAACACGGCGACGAGGTCGCCCATCTTGATCGCCTCGTCGATGTCGTGGGTCACGAACAGGATCGTCTTGGCGATCGTCTCCTGGAGTCGCAGGAACTCGTTCTGGAGCCGATCGCGGACGATCGGGTCGACGGCACCGAACGGCTCGTCCATGAGCATGATCGGCGGGTCGGCCGCGAGCGCCCGGGCCACGCCGACCCGCTGCCGCTCCCCGCCCGAGAGCTGGCTCGGGAAGCGGTCGCGGTACTTCGCGGGGTCCAGCCCGACGAGCCCGAGGAGCTCCTCGGAGCGTTCCTTGAGGCGCGCTTTCGGCCATCCGAGAAGACGCGGCACGGTGGCGACGTTGTCGCCGATCGTCTGGTGGGGGAACAAGCCGACCTGCTGGATCACGTAGCCGATACTCCGCCGGAGCTCGGTGAGCTCGCGCGTGGAGGCGTCGACGCCGTCGATCAGGATCTTTCCTGACGTCGGCTCGATCAGCCGATTGATCATCTTCAGCGACGTCGTCTTGCCGCAGCCCGACGGGCCGACGAGGATGCAGATCTTGCCGGCCGGGACTTTCAGCGACAGGTCGTTCACGGCGCCGGGCGTCGGCTTGTCCTTGTCCTTGCCGGTCGGCGCGTCGTAGCGCTTGGTCACATGGTCGAATTCGACGACCGCGGCTTGGCGCGGTTGAATGGCCATTGGCGCTGCGACCCTCCGGGCTGACGGTACGGACTCGATCGGCAGTGGAGAGCCGACAGTAACGCATCGCGCAACGTCGGCGATACTGCGGCCTGCATGCGAATCAGCGCCATCCGCCTCGATCGGATCGTCGTCCCGCTCGACCCGCCATTCCCGGCGGCGTGGGATCCCGTGCCCCGGACGACGTTCCCGGCCACGATCGTCCGAGTCGAGACGGACGAGGGCGTCACCGGCATCGGCTCGGGCGACACGATGGACGGCTTCGCGGCGTTCGAGCACCTGTTCATCGGTCAGGACCCGCTCGCGATCGCGCGCCACGTCCGCGCCCTCGAGACGATCGACTTCCATGCCGGCCGCTACTGGCCGCTCGAGGTCGCGCTCTGGGACATCGTCGGCAAGGTGGCGGGATTGCCCGTGGCCACGCTGTTCGGGGGCGCCCTGGACGGCATCCCGGCCTATGCCTCGTGCGGGATGCTCCTGCCTGCCGCCGAGCGCGCCGACAGCGCCCTGCGGTTGCGCGAGGAGGGCTTCGGCGCGCTGAAGATCCGGGTCGATCCGCGCCGGCTCGAGGAGGGGTTGGCCGCGGTTGGCGCGACGCGCGCCGCCGTGGGCGACACGATGGCGATCATGGTCGACATCAACCAGGGCTGGCGGATGGCCGGCGACTTGTCGGCCTCGATCGACGTCGTGGCCGCCCGACGGATCGCCGCCCGCCTTGCCGACCTCGACGTCCTGTGGCTCGAGGAGCCGCTTACCGGCACGGACCTGCGGGGACTGGCGGCCCTGCGCGCGTCGGCGCCCGGGATCCGGATCGCCGGTGGCGAGATGACGCGGACCTTCGCGGAAGGCCTGGCCGCCCTCGACGCCGACGCGTTCGACGTCTACCAGCCCGACGTCGTCCTGGCCGCGGGGATGCTCCGGACGCGGACGATCGCGGAACTGGCGCTGGCGCGGAACCGCTGGTTCACCCCGCACACCTGGACGAACGGCCTTGGGCTGCTGGCGAACCTCCATGTCGTGGCCGGCGTCGGCGGTGGGCCGTTCCTCGAGTTTCCGTACGACCCGCCAGGCTGGACGCCGGAGCGCCGCGACGCCTTCCTGGACGAGCCCGTCCGCCCCGGTCCCGACGGCGTGCTCCGAGTGCCGGCCGTGCCGGGGATCGGTGCGGTCCTCGACGAGGACGCGATCCGGCGGTACGCGGCGTGAGGGTCAGTTGAGCGGCACCGCCGAGAAGGCGCGAATGACCACCGAGGATTGGCTTGCGCGGGCGGCCGCGGTCGAGCCCCGGACCGAGGCGTTCATCGACGGGAAGTTCGTCCCCGCCGCGTCCGGCCGTACGTTCGCCGATATCGCCGGCCGTGACGGCTCGACGATCGCCCAGGTCGCCGAAGGCGGCGCCGAGGATGTCGACCGCGCGGTGGCGGCCGCCCGCGCATCGTTCGACGACCGGCGCTGGTCCGACCGTTCGCCGGCAGACCGCAAGCGGATCCTGCTGGGCTTCGCGGAACGGATCCGGGGGGCCCGCGACGAGCTGGCGCTGCTCGAATCGCTCGACGTCGGCAAGCCGATCCGGGACACGCTCGCGGTCGACGTGCCCTCCGCCGCGAAGACGATCCAGTGGTACGCCGAGACGATCGACAAGGTCTACGGCGAGGTCGGCCCGACGGGACCCGACACGCTGTCGCTCGTCACGCGGGAACCGATCGGGGTGGTGGCCGCGATCGTGCCCTGGAACTACCCGCTGATCATCACGGCCTGGAAGATCGGCGCGGCGCTCGCGACCGGCAATTCCGTGGTGCTGAAGCCGGCCTCACAATCGCCGCTGACGGCGCTCCGACTCGCCGAGCTCGCCTCGGAGGCTGGGCTGCCCGACGGGGTCCTCAATGTCGTGCCAGGTCCGGGCGCGGTCGTCGGCCCGGCGCTCGCCCGCCACCCGGGCGTCGACAAACTCACGTTCACCGGCTCGACCGAGGTCGGGAAGTCGCTCCTGCGCGCGGTCGGCGAGAGCGACGTCAAGGCGATCACGCTCGAGCTCGGCGGCAAGAGCCCGCAGGTCGTCCTCGGCGACGTGGGCGATCTCGAAGCCGCCGCGTCGGCGATCGGATGGGGGATCTTCTACAACTCCGGCCAGACGTGCAACGCGGGCTCGCGGCTCGTCGTTCATCGCTCGGTCCGCGAGGGGCTGGTCGAGCGAATCGCGGCGCTGGGGCGCCAACTCGCGCCCGGCGAGCCGCTCAACCCGAAGACTCGGCTCGGCGCGATCGTCGACGAGCGTCAGCTCGACAAGGTTCTCGGGTACGTGGCGCTGGGCGAGTCGGAAGGCGCTCGGCTCGTCGCCGGCGGCGAGCGGGCGCGCGAGGACAGCGGCGGCTTCTTCGTCCCGCCGACGATCCTCGACGGCGTCTCGAACGACTGGCGCGTCGCGCGCGAGGAGATCTTCGGACCGGTCCTGACCGTGACCGAGTTCGAGGATGAGGCGGATGCGCTGCGGATCGCGAACGACACGCCATTCGGCCTCGCGGCTGGGATCTGGACCCGTGACGTGAAGAAGGCCCACCGCTTCGCCCGAGCGATCCGGGCGGGGACGGTCTGGATCAACACGTACGACACGGCCGACATCACGGTCCCGTTCGGCGGTTTCAAGCAATCCGGCTTCGGGCGCGACAAGGGAATGGCCGCCCTCGACGGCTACACCCAGCTCAAGACGACGTGGATGGACCTGTCCGGTGACTGACGACGAGCTGAGCACGGCTGCGTTGGGCATGCCCGATGATTCGGGCGAGGCCGCTCCGGTCGAACGACGGCGTCGCCAGGGCGGTCGCGCGACCGGCGAGCGTTCGCGTCTCCCCCAGCAGCGACCATGGGCCCAGCCCCGGATCCGCCTCCGCCCGACTGAGATCGTGTCGGCCGACGAGCTCGAGTCGATCCACGACGCCTCGCTCCGGGTCCTCGAAGAGATCGGGATGGACTTCCTCGACGACGAGGCGCGGGAGCTCCTGCGGGTGGCCGGTGCCCGGGTCGAGAGCGGCACCCAGCGCGTCCGATTCGACCGCGACATGGTCCTCGAGAAGATCAAGACGGCCCCGTCGCAGTTCACGCTCCACGCCACGAACCCCGAGCACCATTTGCAGATTGGCGGCGACTGGACGGCGTTCGGGTCGGTGGCGTCGGCGCCGAACGTTGCCGACCTGGACCGTGGCCGCAGGATCGGCAACCGCGAGGACTACCAGAACCTCATCCGGCTGTGCCAGATGCTCAATCCGGTCCACTTCTTCGCCGGCTACCCGGTCGAGCCGATCGACATCCACGCCTCCATTCGTCACCTCGACGCGATCTGGGACCTGCTGACGCTCGCGGACAAGCCGATCCACGGCTACTCGCTTGGCCGCCAGCGGATCACGGACGCGATCGAGATGGTCCGGATCGCGCGCGGCCTCGACGACGCGACCCTCGAGCGTGAGCCGTCCCTGTTCACGGTCATCAACTCCTCGTCGCCGCTGCGCCTCGACACGCCCATGCTCCACGGCATCCTCGAGATGTCGGCCCGCAACCAGGTCATCGTGATGACGCCGTTCACGCTCGCGGGCGCGATGGCGCCGGTGACGCTCGCGGGCGCGCTTGCGGAGCAGAACGCCGAGGCGCTCGCCGGCATGACGCTGACCCAGGTCGTCCGGCCCGGCGCGCCCGTCGTCTACGGCGGGTTCACCTCGAACGTCGACATGCAGTCGGGCGCGCCGGCATTCGGGACGCCCGAGTACATGCAGACGGCGATGATCGGCGGCCAGCTGGCGCGCCGGTACAAGGTGCCTTACCGCTCATCCAACGTCAGCGCCGCCAACGCCGTCGACGCCCAGGCCGCCTACGAGTCCGTCTTCTCGATCTGGGGCGCGATCATGGGCGGGGTCAACCTGATGATGCACGGCGCCGGCTGGATGGAGGGCGGGCTCCACGCCGGGTACGAGAAGGTGATCCTCGACGCTGAGCTGCTCGGGATGGTCGAGGCGTTCCTCGACCCGGTCGTCGTCGACGAGGACACGCTCGCGTTCTCGGCGATGCAGGAGGTCGGCCCGGGCGGCCACTTCTTCGGCGCCCAGCACACCCAGTCGCGGTTCCGGACCGCGTTCCACAAGCCGATGATCAGCGACTGGCGGAACTACGAGACGTGGGAGGAGGCGGGCTCACCGACCGCGCCGGGCAAGGCCAACGCGATCTGGAAGGAGCTCCTCAAGGCCTACGAGCCGCCGCCGCTCGATGAGGCTCGCCGCGACGAGCTGGCCGCGTTCGTCGAACGCCGCAAGTCCGAGGGTGGCGTCCCGACGGACTTCTGACCAAAGGAACTCGATCCGGCCCACGGCCGTCTCCGGCCCGAACCCCAAACGGAGACACGATGCGGCGCGTGACGGTGCTGATCCTGGCGGCATGGCTCGCGATCTTCGCGGTCGCGTGTGGGCCCCTGACGATCAGCCCGGTTGTCTCTCAGCCGAATCCGAAGCAGCTGCTGATCGCCGAGTTCGAAAAGAATCTGGCGACCTGGCAGGGGTCCGGCATCACCCACTACGCGTTCACCTATCAGCCGTCGTGCTTCTGCCTCACCGACCCGCACCTCGTCGTCAATGACGGCACGGAGATCCGGATTGACGGGGCCGCAGCCGCCGGGACGGTGTCGCCGGTCGGAGCGCCAGTCGGCGTCGACGGGCTGTTCGAGATCGTGCGGCGAGCGATCAAGGGAGACCAGGCCTCGATCGGCTACGACCCGAAGACGGGCGTCCCGGTGTCCATGCGTTCCGACCCGATGCTCAATGCCGTCGACGACGAGCTGTCGTTCGAGGTCACCGACTGGACGCTCGATCCGCCGAACGACGATGTCCTCGGCGACATCACGCGCGCACGCAGCGCCTGGAATGGTCACGGCCTCAGGAGTTATTCCTGGACGATCCGAATCGACTGCGACTGCACCGACAAGAATCGGCGGTTCGACATCACCGTCAAGGACGGCGATGTGAGTGTCCGGTCCGGCGGCAACAGGATCTCGACCGACAACCTCGAAGGAGTGCCGCTTACCGTCCCGGCCTTGTTCGACGTCGCGGCCCACGCGGCAACGACCGCTCACGTGCGCGCCGAGTTCGACGCCAGCCTCGGCTTCCCGACCCTCGTCGAGATCCGCGACGATCGGCCCGAGGCCGTGACGTCGGAGAGGATCGAGATCGTGGCGTTCTCTGTTCCGTGAGTGGTTCAGCCCTCTGGTGCTCGAGCAGGCGTTGACATCAGATGCGTCGATCATTAGCATCACGCATCATGCCCCGCACCACGATCGACCTCGACCAGTCAGTGATCCGCGATCTGCGCGAACGGGCAAAGCGCGAAAAGAAGAGCATGGGACAGCTCGCGACGGAGTTGCTCAGTGGCGCACTCGAGACCGAGGACGTGAAGCCGCCGCCCTTCGAGTGGATCAGCCACGATCTCGGTCTGCCCCTCATCGACCTTGAGGACAAGGACGCGCTCTGGGCGATCCTCGATGGACCCGAATGAGTGCATCAGTCGACGCCAACGTCCTCGTCTACGCATCGAACGACGCCGATCCGGTACAGGGCAGAGCCAAGGCATTCATCGGGCAGCTCGCGGACGGGCCCGACCTCCTCTATCTGTTCTGGCCGACGATCCTGGGATACCTGCGGATCGTCACCCACCCCTCGATCCTGAGACGGCCGCTGACCCCGACGGAGGCTCAGACGAACATCGAGCGGCTCGCGTCGCGGACGAACGTCCGAACATCGGGAGAGTCGGATGCGTTCTGGAACCTCTATCTGACCTCGGGTGGCGTCTCAGCGAGGGGCAATGCCGTCCCGGACACCCACCTCGCGACGCTGATGCGCGAGAACGGCGTTCGGATCCTCTACACCCGCGACCGCGGCTTCCGCCGGTTCGACTTCCTCGACGTTCGCGACCCGTTCAGCCACCGGGTCAACGAATCGAACAGTTGACGAGGCGCGCTCCTTCCGATCCGATCCTCGCGTAGGCTTCGCCCGTCGGATTTCGAGGAGGGTCGCGTGAAGTCGTCAGCCCAGGTCGTCGTCATCGGTGGAGGCGTGGTCGGCGCCAGCGTCCTGTACCACCTCACGAAGGCCGGCTGGACGGACGCCATCCTCCTCGAGCGACGCGAGCTGACGGCGGGCTCGACCTGGCACGCAGCCGGCGGGATGCACACCCTCAACGGCGACCCGAACGTCTCGAAGCTCCAGCAGTACACGATCCAGCTGTACGAGGAGATCGAGCGGGTCAGCGGCCAGAACTGCTCGATCCACCTGCCGGGCGGGCTGATGCTCGCGGACACGGAGGTCCGGATGGACTTCCTGCGGATGGCCCAGGCCCGCGGTCGCTACCTCGGCATGGACCTCGAGCTGATCACGCCCAACGAGGCGGCCGAAATCTTCCCGCTGATGGACCCGCAATACTTCGTCGGCGCGCTCTACGACCCCGTCGAGGGCCACGTCGACCCGAGCGGCGTGACCCGCGCCTACGTCAAGTGCGCGCAGATCCTCGGCGCCGAGGTCCGCCAGCACGCGATGGTCAACGGACTCAGCCAGCGACCCGACGGCACCTGGGACGTCCACATCGAGAACGGCGACCCGATCCACACCGAGCACGTCGTCAACGCCGGCGGGCTGTGGGCCCGCGAGGTCGGGCGGATGGTCGGGATCGAGCTGCCGGTCCTCGCGATGGAGCACATGTACCTCCTCACCGTCGACATGCCCGAGGTCGCCGCGAACGTCGCGAGGACCGGCAAGGAGATGCCGATGTCGCTCGACTTCGCCGGCGAGATCTATATCCGCCAGGAAGGCGGCGGGATGCTCCTCGGCACCTACGAGCAGGCCGCGGTCCCGTGGAGCCCGAAGGAGACTCCCTGGGACTTCGGGTCGCAGCTGCTGAAGCCCGACCTCGACCGGATCACGCCCGAGCTCCAGGTCGCGTTCAAGCACTACCCGGCGATGGGCACGACCGGCATTCGCAAGGTCGTCAACGGGCCGTTCACGTTCTCGCCGGACGGCAATCCGCTGGTCGGGCCGGTCCGCGGGCTGCGCGGCTACTGGGTCGCGTGCGGGGTGATGGCAGGCCTCAGCCAGGGTGGTGGCGTCGGGCTGGCGCTGGCGGCATGGATGACCGCGGGCGATGCCGGCGACTCCGGGATGGATATCTGGGCGATGGACGTGGCGCGCTATGGCGACTATGCGACGCTCGCCTATACGAACGCGAAGGTCCAGGAGAACTACCGTCGTCGCTTCCGGATCACGTTCCCGAACGAGGAGTTGCCGGCGGCCCGGCCGCTGCTGACGACGCCGATCTACGGCCGCCTCGCCGCCGCGAACGCCGTCTGGGGCACGACCGCCGGCCTCGAGCACGCCCTCTGGTTCCAGAAGCCCGGCCTCGAGCCGAAGGAGGACGTCACCTTCCGGCGCTCGAACGCCTGGGACCAGGTCGCCGAGGAGGTCGCCGGGGTCCGCGAGCGAGTCGGCATGACCGAGATCTCGAACTATGCGAAGTACCGGGTCACCGGGCCGCGCGCGGAAGCCTGGCTGTCGTCGCTGCTCACCGCACGGATGCCCGCACCGGGACGGATCACGCTGACGGCGATGCTGAACGACGCCGGGCGAATCGTCGGCGAGTTCACGGTCGCCCGGGCGTCCGAGGCGGATGAGTTCCACGTGTTCGGGTCGCTGCCGGCCGAGACGCATCACTCGCGCTGGTTCCGCAATCACCTGCCGGCCGACGGGTCTGTGACGTTCGAGGTCCTCGGACTGGGCCTCGTCGGCCTGTCGCTGACGGGACCAAGATCCCGAGACGTCCTCGCCGCCGTCGCTCCGGATCTTGACCTGTCGACCGCAGCCTTCCCGTTCATGACGTTCCGGCGGGTGGACCTCGGGATGCAGCCGGCGCTCGTTGGCCGGATCAACTACTCGGGGGAGCTGGGCTACGAGCTATGGGTCGCGCCCGAGCACCAGCGAGCGCTGTTCGACCGGATCGTCGCGGCCGGCAAGCCGCACGGCCTGCGCCTGTTCGGGATGCGGGCGCTGATGTCGCTCCGGCTCGAGAAGAGCTATGGCACCTGGTTTCGCGAGTACCGCCCGATCTACACGCCGCTCGAGGGCGGGATCGGGCGCTACATCAGGCTCGACCACGAGTTCATCGGCCGGGCGGCGCACGAGGCCGAGGCGAACGGCGGCGGGCCGGCCCGCCGGCTCGTGATGCTCGTCGTCGACCCAGAGCCCGAGAACCCCGCCGACGTCATCGGCGACGAGCCGATCTGGCACGACGACAAGGTGGTCGGCTGGGTCACCTCGGGCGGCTACGGGCACAGCGCCGGCGTCTCGTTGGCGCTCGGGTATGTTCCGGCCGAGCTGGCGGACCCGGCGGGGGCTGGCAGCAAGGGGTTCGAGATCGAGATCATCGGGCGGCGCCGCCCGGCTCGTCTCCAGCCCGAGCCGGTCCACGACCCGCAGGGTCTCCGGATGCGCCAGTGACCGACGGCCGGGTCGTCGTCGACGGGCGGCCGCTCGAGTTCATCGACGGTGACTCGATTGCAAAGGCGATCGTTCGAGCCGGTGAGGTACCGGGCCGCGGTGGGGCGCTTTGCCTCGCGGGGGATTGCGGGAACTGCCTCGCCACCGTCGACGGCGTCGCCTACGTTCGGACGTGCCAGGTCGCGGCCCGGCCCGGAACGGTTGTCGCTCGCGATCCGGTGGGTGCGAAGCCGCCGCTGCCGGTTGTCGATGGCACCGATCTGACCCGGACGCCGCTCGGCTGGGCGATCCCGATCCGGCGCGCCGACATCGACGTCGCTGTGGTCGGTGGCAGCTCCGCGGGACGGGTGGCCGCGGACCAGGCGCGAGCCGAAGGTCGTTCGGTCGTCATTCTCGAAGCCGCTGAGGGCAGCGAGGTTGTCGGGATCTATCCGGGCCCCGCGATCGTCGCCCGTGAGCCCGGCGGGATGCTCCATCTCCGGGCTGCCGAGATCGTGGTCGCGACTGGCGCGGCCGAGATCCAGCCGGTCTGTCCCGGCAACGATCTTGCGGGGATCCTGACCGCGGGCGCTGCCGAGCGACTGCACGCGGCCGGGATCAACCTGGGCCGGGCGGTCGCGATCGGGACGCCACCCGCCGACATCGACTGCGAAGTCCTCGAGGGTCGCCTGGTCCGGTTCGAGGGCGACGACGCGGGTCGGGTTCGGGCGGTCGTCACCACCGCCCCCGACGGGACCGAGATGACGACCCGGTGCGACACGGCGATCGTCGGGCTCGGCCTCGCCCCGCGCGACGTCCTGGCGCGGATGCTTCCGGGCGAGCCGGTCCGGCCCGTCGGTGCGGCCGCCGAGGCGCAGCCGCTGCCAGCCGCGCCGACGGACGGCGTCGTGTGCCGCTGCATGGGCACGACCGTTGCCGACCTCGCGATGGCTTGGGATGACGGCTTCACCGAACTGGAGCTCCTCAAGCGCGCCAGCTGGGCCGGCCTCGGCCCGTGTCAGGGCGGCGCCTGCCTGCCCCACGTTCGGGCCTTCATCGCGGCCCGGACCGGCACGCCGCCCGATCCCTTCACTGCCCGCCCGGCCGCCCGCCAGATCACCCTCGCCGAGGCTGCCGCCGACACGACGATCGACGCCTTCCGCCGGACGCCGCTCCACGCCGAACACCTCGCGCTCGGCGCACGGATGGACCGGTTCGGCGGCTGGTGGCGGCCATGGCATTACGGCGACGTCGTCGGCGAGTACTGGGCCGTCCGCGAGGGCGTGTCGATCGGCGACGTGTCGACCTTGGGCAAGCTGGTGGTCAGCGGGCCCGACGCTGTCGAGGCCCTCGAGCGGATGTACCCGTGCAACGTGGCGGACATCAAGGTCGGACGGTCGCGGTATGCGCTGCTCCTCAACGAGCGCGGCCACGTCATGGACGACGGGATGATCCTGCGCATGGCCGAGAACCGGTTCGTCCTGAGCTTCACGTCGGGTGGCGCCGCCAACGCCGAGATGTGGTTCCGAGACTGGATCGACACGTGGGGCCTCCGCGTCCACGTCATGGACCGGACGATGTCCCTTGCTGCGATCAACGTCACGGGGCCGCTCGCGAAGGAACTCATCGCCCGGCTCGGCCTGCCCGACGCCCCTCGATTCCTCGGTCACGTAGAGGCGCCGATCGCCAGTGTGCCCTGCCACGTCATGCGCCTGTCGTTCACCGGCGAGGCCGCGTTCGAGCTCCATCATCCGATCGACCGCTCGGTCGAGCTGTGGCGCGCGCTCATGGATGCGGGGTCCGACCTCGGCATCCGGCCGCATGGGCTCCAGGCGTTGTTCGGGCTGCGGCTCGAGAAGGGCCACGTGATCGTCGGGATGGATACTGAGCTCGACACGACGCCGCGCCGGCTGGGCATGGACTGGGCCGTCCGAATGGAGAAGCCGGCGTTCATCGGGCGCGCGGCGCTCGAGCGGACGGCGAAGCTCGAGGACGACCGGCGCTGGTTCGGGTTTGCGATGGACGGCGACGCGCCGGTTGAGGGCGCACCGATCCGGGCACTGCCCGATGACGCCGACCCGGGCGATCGCGGCGGCGACATCATCGGCAATGTGACCGGCAGCTGGCGATCGCCGCTGCTCGGGAAGGCGCTGGTGCTCGGCTGGCAGCGACGCCGGCCGTTCGCCGACCGGGTCGAGATCGACGGCCGAGCCGCGGTCGCGACACCGACGCCGTTCTACGACCCGGAGGGCCTCCGTGCCCGCGCTTGAGCCCATCAATGGGGTGCGGGCCGTCGCCCAGCCCGACGCGCTCGACGCGGCCGCCTGGGAGGGCGCTGACGTCGTCGTCCTCCGCGTGGCGCCCGATGAGGTATTCGCGATCGGCGCGACGTCGGTGTCGCTTGCCGATCCCGACGCGATCGTCGAGCCCGAGGCGAGCTTCTCCGCCGTCACACTCGACCTCGCCGGCGTGGCCGCGGTGTCCGCCCACGTCGACTGGTCGCTCGACGCCCCGATCGGCGGCCTGGTCCAGGGCAAGATCGCGGGCGTTCCGGCGAAGCTGCTCCGCGGCGACGACACGATCCTCGTCGTCCAGACCGCCTACGCGGATGAACTCGAACGGCGGCTCGGATGGCGCTGAACGCCGCGGCCGAGGCGGTCGCCAGCCTTCAGCCGATCGCCTGGCACGAGCCGCGCGACTCGTACGACGTCGTCATCGTCGGCGGCGGTGGGCATGGGCTCGCGACCGCCTACTACCTCGCGACCCGCCACGGGATCACGAACGTCGCGGTCGTCGAGGCCGATTACATCGCGTCGGGCAACACCGGCCGGAACACGACGATCATCCGCGCCAACTACGCGGTCCCCGAGGCGATCCGGTTCTACGGCCACTCCCAGCGGCTGTACGCGGGCCTCGAGGAGGAGATCGGCGCTGCGATCTTCCATCGGGTCAAGGGCCACGTCTGGCTGGCCCACACCGAGATGGCCATGCGGACGGAGCGCGGTCGCTGCCTGATGAACCAGGCGATGGGCATCGAGACGGTCATGCTCGACCCCGCCGAGATCAAGCGGCTCATCCCCCAGATCGACCTGACCGGCGGGGGCCGCTATCCGGTGCTCGGCGCGTCACACCATATCGCGGCCGCGACCGCGCGCCACGACCGGGTCGCGTGGGCGTACGCGTCGGGCGCGACTCAGCAGGGCGTCCACGTGATCCCGCACCGGGCCGTGACCGGGCTGCTCCGCGATGGTGCCGGCGGTCGGGTGGTCGGCGTCGAGACCGCCGTGGGTCCGATTCGGGCCGGGTTGGTGCTCAGCGCGGTCGGCGGGCGGGTGACCGAGCTCGCATCGATGGCCGGCGTCCGGCTGCCCATTCGGACGCACCCGCTCCACGCCTTCGTCACGAACGACTTCGAGCAGGGTCTCGACAAGATCGTGGCGTCGACCGAGCTCGCGTGCTATGTGTCGCAGACCGAGCGGGGCCAGATGCTGATCGGCGCCGAGTTCGACAGCCAACCCTCGTTTTCACGGGTCTCGTCGTTCGACGCGCTCCGGAGCTATGCCTACAAGATCACGATGCTGTTGCCGTTCCTGCGGTCGATGCGGATCCTCCGGACGTGGGCGGGCCTGTGCGACATCTCGGCCGACTTCTCGCCGATCATGGGCGAGACGGGCGTCGACGGCTTCCTGATCACGACCGGCTGGGGGACCTGGGGCTTCAAGGCGATCCCGGCCGGCGGCGAGGCGATGGCCGAGCTGATCGCGACCGGCCGAACCCCCGACCTCATCGCGCCGTTCGGGCTCGAGCGGTTCCGGCGCGATCACGTCCTGGCCGATCAGGCGTCGGCGGGGACGCGCTGATGCACGAGCTCGACTGCCCGTTCTGCGGCCGCCGTCCGCTCGACGAATTCGTGTTCGGCGGTGAGCGCCGGACCACACCATCGCCGATCGTCGATCCGGACGCTCGTGACTTCGACCAGGTCTGGATCTTCGACAACCCGACCGGACCGACGACCGAGCGCTGGTTCCACGCCGCCGGCTGCCGGCGGTGGCTGACCATCCGCCGCGATACGGCTCGCGACCATGTTCTCGAGGGATCCCGATGACCGGCTATGCGAGCCGCCGGATCGAGATCGGCGTCCGCGACCGGGCACGGTTCGGGGCGGGTGTCGTGGCCGACCTTCCCGCGATCGTCCGATCGCTCGGCGGGCAGGCGGCGTTCGTCGTCACCGACCCGGGCCTCGTCGGTTCGGGCGTCGCGGGTGGCGTGGTGGACCTGCTTGCCGGCGAAGGGCTGCGCGTCGACCTGTTCGACGGGGTCGAACCGAACCCTGGGACCGCCTCGATCATCCGGGGCAGCGCAGCACTGGCCCGGTTCCTCGAGTCGTCGGGCACATCGTCGGTGATCGTGATTGCCGTGGGCGGCGGCTCGGCCATGGATTCCGCCAAAGTGATGGCCCTTCATGCAGCCAATCCGCGTGATGTCATGTCCCTTGGCTACCACGATGGATCGCTCGCTCCGGGCGTTCCCGTGGTCGCGATTCCGACGACCGCGGGCACGGGCGCCGAGACGAACGCCTACGGCGTGATCACCGACGAGGCCGCCGGGCGAAAAGGCTACGTCGGTCACGAGAGCGTCCTGCCACGGGTCGCGATCCTCGACCCGGAGCTGACGGTCGGGCTGCCACCGGCGCCGACTGCCGCGACCGGCGTCGACGCGCTGACCCACTCCCTCGAATCTCTCCTCTCGAAGAACCCCAACCCGTTCGCGGAGGCGATCGCGCTCGGCACGGTCCGGACGGTCGCAGCGTGGCTGCCGCGAACCGTCGACGACGGCACCGATCTCGAGGGGCGCAGCCGGATGCTCCTCGCTGCCCACTACGCCGGGATCGGCCAGCAGAGCGGCACCGGCGTCGGCGCAGTGCACGCGATTGGGCACTCGATCGGGACTCGCGGCCGCCTGCCTCACGGGACGGCGCTCGCGACGGTGATGCCGGAAGTCCTCGCGACCTACCTGCCGGTCCGCGCCCGGGAGCTGGCGCTGGTGGCGGTCGCGCTCGGGGTCGCGGGGCCCGGTGACGACGAGCAGATCGCCGCACGAGCCGCGATCGAGGGCATCGACGGCCTCCTCCGACGAGTCGGTCAGCGCCGGACGCTGGCCGCCCAGGGCCTCGGGCCGGAGACCCACGACACGATCGCCCAGGACTCGATCGAGGATGCGGCGATCAACAACAGCCCGCGCCTGCCGTCGAAGCCGGAGATCCTCGCGATCCTCGCGGCCGTCGCCGGCTGAGGCCGGACGGGACCTAGCCGCCGGTCGAGTGCGCCTTCGCGACGTCGCCGATGATCTCCGCGAGATCGCTCGGGCGCGACCACATCGGCCAGTGGCTCGTCGGCAGGTCGATCCAGGTCACGTTCCGGAGCTCGGGGATGCCCGCGAGAAATGGTGGGATCGGATGCTCATTGGCGTACGACTTGTAGGCGTCCGACGTGAAGCCGGTGGCGATGATGGTGGTCGGGATGTCTCGGCGCGCGTCGTTCGTGAACGCGTACTCGTCGCGCAGAACGGCGCCGGGGACTGGGACCGCGCGCTCCCGGAAGGCCGCGAGCTGCTCCTCGGTCAGCCCGTCGAGATTCTCCTCGGCGGAGACGGAGGCCCAGTCCAGCGGCTTCTGGACATCGGAGAACTTGGGATCGAGCGGCGGTCTTCCCGGCGCGGTGTCGACGTAGACCATCGCCGCGATCCGCTCGGGGATCCGGTCGCTCGCGGCGTAGCCCGAGAAGCCGCTGGCGCTGTGCACCGCGAGGACGACGGGTGCGTCGGATGCGAGGACGGCGTCGCAGATCGCGTCGACATGGTCGGCGAACGTGATCGACGAGCGATCGGCGTCGACGGACTCGAGGCCCGGCAGGGTGATCGCCGTGACGTCGTGGCCGTCGCCACGCAACGTTGCGGCGACCTCGTCCCACGCCCACGCGCCCAGCCAGAACCCGGGGACGAGGATGATCGATGCTGTGCTCATCGCCTAATCGTAGGCGAGGTAGCCGCCGATCCGCAGGCGGCGGACGGTCGAGCTAGCGGCGGACGAAGGCTGGGACGTCCGGCTCGGGACCGCGCCAGCGGGCAAGCTCCTGGGTCTCGAACCATCCGAAATGGTTGATGAAATGGCCGCCGTTGGTCACGACGATGTCGGCCACGCTCCGGATCGCCGGCTGGCCGCGAACACGGGCGCTCAGGACGGTGTGGCCCTCGCGGACAGCCGCCTCGTACCACGCGAAGTCCGTGGCCTGGTCGGCCCAGGTGAGCTCGATCACCCGGAACAGGCGGCCGCGCCAGCCGCGCCGACCGGCGCCCGCCGCGAAGGCTGCCGCAGCCGCTGGCCCGGTGCGGATCTCGATCCGCTCGGATTCGGTGCCGGCGGAGATGAGCGCCGTGCGGGCCGCCTCGGCCTCGCCGACGGTGTCGAACACGGCCAGGAGCCGGCCGACCGCGCTCCCGATCGGCGAGGTCGCCGGAGCCGTCATCGGCGCGGTCGCCTGCGATGGCCGAGCGCGCGGCTCAGCCGGCCTCGAGGAGCGGCTTGACTTCGCCGATGAGGCGCTCGATCGTCTCGGTGTCGTAGGGGGAGGGCTGCTCGGAGATCACCGTCCGGAAGCCGAGCTCGACGTACGGCGCGAGCTTCTCGGCGATGTGCGCCGCAGTCCCGTTCCAGAACGTGTCGTCGTCCTCGACCTCGGACAGCGGCGTCCGGTTGTGTTCCATGGCCGCCTTCCAGACCTTGTCCGCCTCGGCTTCCGAGTCGCGGATCGTGGCCTTGATCCCGAGGGTGAATTCGATCTCGGCGATGTCCCGCCCGACCGCCTCGCAATGGCCCCGGAGCACCTCGATCTTGTGGCGCATCACATCGAGTGGGCCCATCGCATTCCAGAGGTCGGCGTACTTCGCGACAGACCGGAGCGTCTTCTTCTCGCCCGAGCCACCGATCATGATCGGCAGATGGGCCTGGAGGGGCAGCGGCTGATGGCGCAGGTGGTCGAATGCGTAATGGCTGCCCGGCTCGGAGGTGACCTCCCTGCCGTCCAGAAGCGCCCGGATCGCCGCGACGGACTCGTCCATCCAGTCGAGCCGCTCGCCGAAGCCGCTCCCGAACTCGATCCCGTGGGCGGTGTGCTCGGGCTCCATCCAGGCGCCGCCGATGCCGACGATCGCGCGGCCGTCGCTGACGTGATCGAGGGTTGCCGCGAGCTTGGCGACGTGGCCGGGATTACGGAATGTGTTCGCCCCGACGAGGAGTCCGAGCCGCACTCGCCTGGTCAGCCCCGCGGCCGCGATGAGGCTGGCCCAGCCCTCGAAGATCGGCTGATACGGGTCGCCGAAGATCGCGTAGAGGTGGTCCCACGCCCAGATGTGCTCGTAGCCGAGCTCGTCGACACGGCGGACCGCGGCGGCATAGTCGGGCCAATTCGTGGCCTGATTCCAGAGGAGGATGCCGAACTTCGTGGTCGTCATGGTTGGGCAACACGTAGCGGTTGGTTGTTGTCGCCCAGTCTAGTGCCGACGCCTCCGCAGCCCGTCCCGAGTGCGCAGTCCGTCCGGCCGCCCACCTGCGGGGCGCGGGCGCGAGCTTCCCGCTGGAGCGAACGGGATTCCCGCCGGCGAGAGACGAGAGGCTCGATCACGCGACGCCGCGAACGATCATGGCCATTCCACGATCCGCGGTGCCAGGTGCTCGGCGAGCATGACTGCGATCAGGTGCCGGAACCCGGGCGGCCGTTCCGGGATGATCGACGCGTCGACGACCCCGAGGCGATCGACGCCATGGACCCGCCCGCGGGCGTCGCCGACATCGCCGCCGGCCGGCGCGGGTCCCATCCGGCACGTCCCGACGACATGCGGGATCGAGTATTGGTCCGCCACGAGGTGTTGCCGGAGCGTGTCGCGATCGTCCCGGTCGGCCGGTGCGGGATCGGTCGCGAGACGCCGGATCTCGGGCCCTCCTCCAACCGGCGTCGCGCCCATGGTCGGACGGGAATCCTACGCCTTGCCGGACCGCCGTCGGCGGGCATGGTTGGCCGGGTTGGCGGAGCGCCGTCGTCTTGCAGCGCGGACGACGGCGGCGCCCGGGCACGTCGTGGCCGTATCGTCCGCAGCGGAGGTGACGATGGCCGCTGACCCTGGACGCCCGATCGCGATCCGCTGCGGTGGGCTGCTCGACGTCGAGGCGGGGACGGTGGTCGCCGACCGCGTCATCCACGTCGGCTTCGACGGGCGGATCAACGCGATCGGTGGCGCCGGCGACAGCGCGCCCGACGACGCGGTCGTGGTCGACCTCGGCGACCTGACCGTCCTGCCCGGGCTGATCGACGTCCACACCCATCTCGTCGGCGACGTCCAGACGGCCGGCGTTCCGGCGACGACGACGTCGGCCGCTGAGGAGATCCTGATCGGTGTCCGCAACGCTGCCACGACGATCCGCGCCGGCTTCACGACCGTCCGTGACGTCGGGTCCTTCCGGGCGTTCACGGACTGTGCGTTGCGCGACGCGATCGATCGGGGCGACATCGTCGGGCCACGGATGCAGTGCGCCGGCGCGTACATCACCGCGCCGTGGGGCGGCGGCGATGTCGTCGGTCTTGCCCACGACATCGTCCTGCCCGAGGACCTCCGGTTCGGCGTCGTCCGCTCGGTCGACGAGGTCCGCGAGCGAGTGCGTCGGCTGCTCATCGGCGGCGCGACGATGATCAAATGCATCGGCACCGGCGCGGTGCTGACGCGAGGCGGCCTGCCCGGTGCGCCGGAGCTCTCGGAGGCGGAGATCCGCGCTGCCGTCGAAGAGGCTGGCTGGTACGGCACGCACGTGGCTGTCCACGCCCATGGGGCGGAGGGCGCGAAGCGCGCAATCCGGGCCGGCGCGCGGTCGCTCGAGCACGGCTCGTATCTCGACGAGGAGGCGATCGCCATGCTCGCCGATACCGGCACGTTCTTCGGTGTCGACCTGTACGACGGCGAGTGGGCCCTCGGGCCGGATGGGCCGACAGACTGGCCGTCGGAGACGATGCGCAAGCTACGCGAGTCCCAGGTCGCGGCGGAGGCCGTGGTCGCGAAGGCGATCGGGCGCGGCGTCCGGATCGCATTCGGGACCGACAGTGGCGTCTACCCGCACGGGCTGAACGCGCGCCAGCTCGCGAGCTATGTCCGGGCGGGCATGTCCCCGCTCGCCGCGATCAAGTCCGCGACGACGACGGCCGCCGAGCTGATGGGCTGGTCGGACCGGGTGGGCTCCTTGAGGCCGGCCCACTTCGCCGACCTGGTCGCCGTCTCGGGTGACCCGCTGACGGACGTGACCGAGCTGGAGCGACCGGTCGCCGTGGCGAAGGGCGGCGTCCTCGTCCGCGACGAGCGCGTCACCTCGCGCTGAGGCAGGCCCAGCAGCTGATTTCGCCATTCACCATGTGCCGTGGTGAGAGTCAACGCTTGGCCGGGCAGCCTTCGTCAGGCACCACGGAAGATGGTGGTTGGCGGGGAATCAGACCAGTGAGCAGCCAAGTGGGCCCGGTTTGCGGGGCGTTGTGCCCTGCACGCTGACTCCAACCACGCGGGATGGCGAATGGCGGACGACAGGGGCGGCGACTATGCCGAGTCCAGCTCCCGGTCGATCGCCCGCATGATGAACCGGGCGGCTTCGGCGCTCTTGCCGCCGAGCTTCTGGCCTTCGTCCTGCTCGAGCACGTCCCGCAGATCGGTCAGGTAGGTCTGGAGCTCGGCCGTCTCCACGAGATCGCCGGCCGCGAGGGCGGCCTGGATCCGGGCGACGACGGCGCGGGCGTTGTCGACCGCGTGGCCCTTGGCGGCGATCAGCTCGCGGACCTCGGCGCGCGCGGCGTCGGCCGCCGGACCCTGGCTGCTCACCGTCGCCGCCCGAGGATGCCGGCCACAACGCCGGTCCGCTCCGCGGGCTCGCTCGGTCCCGCTTCCGCGGCGGGGTCCTCGGGCCCGGACAGGTTGGGGACGCCGCGCGCATGCCAGTCGGCGTCGAGGATGCTCATCGAGATCTCGTCCCACCAGCGGCCCTCGCGCCAGATCGCCTCGCGGGCGCGGCCCTCGACGATGAAGCCGACCGACCGATAGGACCGGATCGCGCGCTCATTGAAGGCGAACACGCTCAGGGCGATCCGGTGGAGCCCGAGACTCGAGAACGCGTGATCGATCATCAGCCGCGTCGCCTCGGTCCCGAAGCCGTGTCCCCAGGCGTCCTTCTCGCCGATCGTGATGTGGAACAGCGCCGAGCCGTTGTCCGCGTCGAGCTGCGACAGCGCGCACGTCCCGATCAGCCGGCCGCCGTCCCGGACGTGAATCGCCATCGCGAGCGAGTCCGAGCCAAGAGCCCGGGCCGCGAAGAACCGCTCGATCTCCTCCGGCCGCATCGGGTTGTCCTGGTAGCGGGTAAGGCGGACGACGGCGGAGTCCGCGTACCAGCGCTGGAACGCTGCGAGGTTCGACGCCGCGTGGCGCCGGAGGACGACCTGCTCGCCCATCAGCGACTCGGGAAACCAGCTCCGGGGGCTCATCCGGGGGACGGTATACCATCGCCGCCATGCGTCGCTGGAGCGAGGTCGCGGAGCGCGTTGCCGCCACGACCCGGACCTCCGAAAAGACGGCTCTCCTCGCCGACTACTTCGCGGCCCTGACCGCCGCCGAGCTGCCGATCGCCGCCGTCTTCCTGACCGGCCGTCCGTTCCCGGAGGCCGACCAACGCGCCGCCGGCCTCGGCTGGTCGGCGATCGCCACGACCGTGACCGACCTCGCCGGTGTCCCGCGGACCGCGCTCGGCGAGGCCTACGACCGCTCGTCCGATCTCGGAAAGGCCGTCGAGGAGGTCCTCACCCTCGCCGGGCACGCGCCGGATCCCCGGCGCAGCCCGAGCCTGCTCGAGGTCGCCCAGGCCTACGCCGCGATCGAGCAGGCATCCGGCCCGGCGGCGAAGTCCGCGATCCTGCGCGAGCTCCTTGCCCGATCCGACCCGCTCACCGCCAGGTTCATCGTCAAGGTCCTCTCGGGCGAGCTCCGGATCGGCCTCCGCGAAGGGCTGGTCGAGGCTGCAATCGCGAAGGCCTTCGACCACCCGCTCGACGCGGTCAAGTGGGCCGGGATGCTCACCGGCGACATCGGCGTCCTGGCCGGCTTCGCCCGCGACGACCGCCTCGCGGATGCCAGCCTGGTCCTCTTCCACCCGATCAAGTTCATGCTCGCCTCGCCGGCCGAGGACGCGGCCGAGATCGTGAAGCGGCTCGGGGTTCCCGTCTGGGTCGAGGACAAATACGACGGGATCCGGGCCCAGCTTCATCGCCATGGCGATGACATCCGGCTGTACTCGCGCGATCTCCACGACATCAGCGGCCAGTTTCCCGAGGTCGTCGAGGGGTCCACGGGACTCGCCTGGGACGGCATCCTCGACGGCGAGATCCTGGCCTGGAAGGACGGCACGGTCCTCCCGTTCATCGCCCTCCAGGCGCGGCTCGGGCGAAAATCCCCGTCGGCCGCGATCCGGGCCGAGGTGCCGGTGATCTACGTCGCGTTCGATCTCCTCGGGGTCGACGCCGGCGGCGACTCGACCGTGGAGCCGCTCCTCCGCGAGCCGCTCGAGGACCGACGCCGCCGGCTCGAGGCTCTGGAGCTGCCGCTGGCCGGCGACGGCGGCGTCTTCGCGTTGAGCCATCTGGTCAGCGTCACGTCGACCGATGCGCTCGAGGACGCGTTCCTCGGGGCCCGCGAGCGGCGCAACGAGGGGCTGATGGTCAAGGACCCGCACTCCATCTACTCGCCCGGTCGGCGAGGCCTCGGCTGGCTGAAGATGAAGAAGGCGCTCGCGACGATCGATTGCGTGGTCGTCGGGGTCGAGGTCGGCCACGGCAAGCGCCATGGCGTCCTGTCGGATTACACGTTCGCCGTGCGCGACACCGACAACGACAAACTGGTCACGATCGGCAAGGCGTACAGCGGCCTGACCGACGCCGAGATCGCCGAGATGACGGCCTGGTTCGAGGCCCACACGATCGCCCGCTACGGGCGCTATCGCCAGGTCGAGCCGACGGTCGTCGTCGAGGTCGCGTTCGACGTCATCGTCCGCTCGAAGCGCCACCAGTCCGGCTACTCGCTCCGGTTCCCCCGGATCGCGAACCTCCGGCCGGACAAGCCGCTCGATGAGATCGACACGCTGGAGACGGTCGGCGCGCTGTACGAGGGGCTCCAGCAGGGCGCCGAGCAGCTGGTGACCGCAGGCGCCAGGAAGTAGGCAGGCTTCGGCCGGCAGGGCGGATCGGGCAGGTCCTGACTTGTCGGCGCGCGTATCCTGTCGCCCATGTTCGAGTCGATGCTGCTGGGGGGCGAGCCGAACATCGTCGGCCTGACCCTGTACACCGATGCCTTCGTCATCCGTGGCACGCTGCGGACCCGTCAGACCCGGATCACCGACATCCTCAACCAGACCGACGAGCCGTTCCTCGTCCTCTCGGATGCCGTCGTCGACGAGTACGGCGCCCGGGGCGCGCCGGTCCGGACGGAGTTCGCACAGGTCAACCTCGGTGCCGTCCTGTTCGCCGTCGCGGACACGTCCGTCGAGGCACGGCCGGACCTCAGGACGCCGAAGGTCCCCGAGCAGGCCATGGTCTCGATCCCGCCGTTCCGGATCACGGGCCGGATCCACATCCTGCCGGAGCGTGACCTGCACGAGGCGCTCAACGAGCTGACCGGCCGCTTCATCCCGATCACGGACGCCACGTATTGGTCTGACTCCGCCGGCGAGGCGCGCCAGACCGCGCCGATGGTCGCGATCAACCACGACCGCGCCCAGATCCTCGCGCCGCATCGCGAGGTCGACGTCTGGGGCGGGCTGGATCGCGGCGGCGAGGCGGGCATTCCCTAGGAGTGTGTGTCGGTAATGGCCAGCGAGCCACCCCTGGCGGGTGCGAGAATCGGTCATGCGCACCAAGACGTTCCGCCCGTACGACCAGGACAGCCTTCTGTTGATGCCGCCCAGCCTGCACGACTGGATCGACCCC
>JBBRSJ010000010.1:0-126698 GCA_038245515.1 Candidatus Limnocylindrales bacterium
ATCCTGTCGCCCGGCGCCGCCACGGCGCCCCGTCGACGGCCTTCAGGGCGGCCGATCGACCCTCGCTCCGGCGTAGCTCAGTGGTAGAGCGGGCGGCTGTTAACCGCTTGGTCGTAAGTTCGAATCTTACCGCCGGAGCCACCTCAATTCCGTTCCCGAAGCCTCGGCCATTGCGCACCGTCGCGCCATCCGCTAGGCTTATTCAACCCAATGGTTGAGTACGGAGCGGGATGACGACGACGAAGATCGGGCGCGACCTCGCGGCGACCTTCGCGGCCCTCGGCGACCCCGTCCGACAGGCGATCGTCGATCGGCTGGCCGATGGGGATGCGACGGTCAACGAGCTTGCCGCCGCGTTCCCGATCTCGGTCCAGGCGGTCTCGAAGCACATCAAGGTGCTCCAGTCCGCCGGCATCGTTTCGCGGCGCAGGGAGGCGCAGACGCGTCCCGTGCATCTCGAGGCGGCGTCGCTGGCCCGCTCCGCCAACTGGCTCGAGGTCCGCCGACGGCGTCTCGAGACCCGATATGGGCGGCTCGACGAGCTGCTCGAGCAGATGGAGGATCCGACATGAGCCACCAACGCACCGTCACCGCCGAGGCCGGCCAACAGAGCATGGCGTTCTCGCGCGAGTTCGACGCCACCCCCGAGCGCGTGTTCGCCGCCCACACCGATGCGGATCTCCTCGGCCGCTGGACGGGCCCGCGCGGCACGAAGCTGACGATCCGCGCGTTCGACCCGCGAACCGGCGGCAGCTGGAGCTACGTCATCTCGGCCGGAACCGAGTCGTGGTCCTTCCACGGGTCCTTCCACGAGGTCACCGCCCCGAGCCGGCTCGTGCAGACCTTCGAGTTCGAGGGCGACCCGGGCCACCCGACGTTCGAGGTCCTCGAGTTCGTTGACCTCGGCGCTGGCCGAAGCCGGATCGACGGCCTGTCGGTCTTCCTGTCGGTCGCTGATCGCGACGCGATGCTCGGGGACATGGACACCGGCATGGACGAGAACTTCGAGCGGCTCGACGAGCTCCTCGCGGCAGGAGTACCCGCGTGAGTGATCGCGGGATCGGGTCGAGCAGGGCCTATTCGCTCCGCGTCGTCGCACCCGGCGAGTCATCGACCGAGTCTGCGCTCACCCGGTCACGACCAGTCTCCTTGGCCCGGTAGAGCGCACGGTCCGCGCGCCCGACCACATCGCGCCCGAGATCACCCGGCGTCCACACCGCGACGCCAAGGCTTGCGGTCACGGTGACCTCGACGACCGCAGCTGCTGCCGCCCTGACAGCGGCGCGGAGCCGGTCGGCCCACGCGACGGCCCCGTCGAGCTCCACGCCGGTCAGGATCGCGACGAACTGCTCGCCACCGTACCGCGCCACGAAATCGCCTTCGGCAGATGGGTCGTCGCGGCTGGTCAGGCGGGTCGAAGGTCACGGCGTCGTGGCAAGATCCGCCCGGCGCCGAGAGGAATCGGAGCGACCGGCGCAGGTGCGCCGGTCGTAGTCGTGACGGTTGCGAATTCGGCGGCCCTCAGCCGCACAGGGATCAGCGGGGCTTCGTTCGGTTGGCGGCGAGATGTGCAGTCCACTCGGATGTGCGGCCATCCGGCGAAGAGCTCTTGCCATGCCAGCCGCAGACGCACGTGATCGTCTGGGCCTGGTGCTTGTACTCCGCGATGACGTGCTTGAGCGGCTCGTTCACGGGCTGCGCCGCGGGTCGCGGCGGACGCATGGTTCCGTTGGACATGGGCGGCTGCCTCCCAGGGCTGGCGAACGGCCGACGCAGGCCGGTCCGAGAGGGGCCGTCGACCTGAGCGGTGGCGGGGGCGCAAGGGTTGCGTGAACAAGGATTCTACCCTGATTGGGGGTCTTGCGCCGGGTCGGCGCAGCCGTGCGACCGCACGATGGGGCAGACTGGCATCTGCCGCCTCGACCAGCGGCATCTCAAGTGGGGATCCAATGACCCATCGCCGATCCGTGACACCGATCCCCGATCTCCGTCGCCTGACCGCGGCCGGGCTCGGCCTGGGACTGGTCCTCGTTGCCGCGCTCGCGCTCATCCAGAGGCCGGCCGCTCCAGGATCGGTGACGATCCCGAGTGGGATCGCGGTGCTACCGTCCGCGACCTCCGCGACGCCGTCGGAGAATGCGAGCGGGACGCCGGGCTCGCCCGGATCGAGCACGGGATCGAGTCCCGCGACGACCGGCGATGGGCGGGTCTTCGGCACCGCGACGGCCCCCGTTGCGATCGACGTCTGGTCGGACTACCAGTGCCCCGCCTGCGGCTATTTCGCTAACCAGATCCTGCCCCGGCTTCTCGCCGAGTACGCGGACCGCGGCGCCGTCCGCATCGTCTACCACGACTTCGCGTTCCTCGGGCCCGAGTCGATCGACGCAGCGGTGGGTGCCCGGATCGCGGCCGCTGCCGGCAAGTTCGACGCCTACCACCGACTCGTCTATGCCAACCAGCAAGGCGAGAACCAGGGCGCGTTCGCCCGGCCGCGCCTGGAGCAGCTCGCGGTCGCCGCCGGGCTCGACGGGCAGGCCTTTCTCGCAGGGCTCGACGACCCGACGCTGATCGCAGCGGTCCATGCCGAGACCGAGCAGGGGAGGGTCCTTGGGGTGAACGCGACGCCGACGCTCGTGATCGGCGGCAAGCTGACCCGCGGCGTGCCGACCTGGGACCAGCTCGTCGTCCTGCTCGCCGCCCAGGGAGCGACCTGATGAGCCGTCGCGGGCGCCGCGCCGCGGTCCGCGCGAACTCCCGGCGCGGCGAGATCGTCGACGTCCGGAGCGGGGCCGGGCGCATGGGACCTGCTCTGCTCGCCGCCGCCCTGATCGGCTTCGCGATCACCCTGTACCTCGTCGCCGAGCGACTCGCCGGCGTGCCATTGGTGTGCGGCCCGTTCGGCGGCTGCGACGTCGTCCAGGCGTCGCGCTACTCGGACGTGGGCGGGGTCCCGGTCGCGGTCCTCGGGGCTGCTGGTTCCGCGATCCTCCTCGCCGCCGCGATCGGCTGGTGGCGATGGCGCGACGCCCGTCTCCTCGCCATCGTCTATGTCGGCGCACTGGCGTCGGTGGCGGTGGTCGTCTATTTCACGGCGCTCGAACTGGTCGTGATCCACGCGGTCTGCAGCTGGTGTGCCGCTTACGCGATCGCGACGGCGACCCTTGCGGCCGTCGCCGGGCTCGTCCTCCGGCGGACCCGCTGACCCCGGATCGGTCCTTGCGTCGTCAGCCCAGCGAGGCGCTGTTCCAGATCTCGATCACGCGCAGCTCCGCCTCCCAGCCGAGCTCGGAGATCGTCGCGGTCGTCAGGTCGAGCCGGCTCGCCATCAGGGGCGGCGACTCGATCCAGCCGGCGGCGAGGACTCGCAGGAAATGACCGTGCGAGAAGATCAGGACGTCACCACCGACCGGGAGGAGCCGCTCGATGACCCGGTCCGCCCGCCCGCCCAGCTCGGCGAGGCTCTCGCCGCCGGGAATCGGACGGCTCCAGATCGTCCAGCCCGGGTCGTCACGGGCGATGTCGACGCGGCGGCGGCCCTCGTATTCGCCGTAGTCCCATTCCTGGAGCTCGTCGTCGAGCACGACCCGGTCGCCGAATCCGGCAAGTGCGGCCGTCTCGCGCGCCCGGACGAGCGGGCTCGACAGGACGCGGCTGAACGTGCGGCCAGCCAGCGCCAGGCCGAGCCGACGCGCCTGCTCGCGTCCGGCGTCGGTGAGCGGGATGTCGGTGCGTCCCGTGTGCTGGCCGGACTTCGACCACTCGGTCTCGCCGTGCCTGGCGAGGACGAGGCGCGTCTCCGCCCGGGTGAACCCGGGAGAATCGGCCCCGGTCACCGATCGGCCCCGGGATCGGGCACGAGCCCGGCGGGCGGCGTGTCGGCGGCTGGTTCGGCGTCGAAGAACACCCGCGGCGACCAGCCAAAGAGCCCAGCGAGCAGGACCCCCGGCACCTGGCCGATCCGGGTGTTGTAGCGGAAGACCTGGTCGTTGTAGAGCTCGCGCCGGTCGGCGATGATCGATTCGAGACGCTCGATCTGCTCCTGGAGGGCCAGGACGTTCCCGGCCGACCGGATCTCCGGGTAGCGCTCGACCGTCGCGAACAACGATCGGACCGCGCGGGTGGTGGCCGCCGAGGTCGCGGCCTGGTCGGGGATCGGCACCGCGGACGAGAACGCAGCCCGGGCGGCGGTCACTTCGATGAGCACGCCCTTCTCGAACGCCATGAGGCCACGGACGGCATCGACGAGCGCCGGCAGCTGGTCGAACCGTTGCTGGAGGGCGACCTCGATGTTGGCCCACGCCTTGTCGATCCGTCGCTGGAGGGCGACGACATCGTTGTATGTCACGACGACGACGAACAGGGCGATCGCGACCACCAGGCCGATGGCAAACGCGGCGGCGAGGGCCGGACCGTTCATCGGATGCCGCCGTTCATGACCAGTGCAAGCCCCATCGCCGAGGCGATCGCGAGGACCGCGCCGAGCATGCCGAGCACGAACTGCCATTGGTCGCGTCCGGCGACGGTCGACGGCGATCCGAGCGAGATGAGCAGCGGCAGGTCCGCGGCCGTGGCGAGGACGAGCGAATCACGGTCGATTTCGAATGTCTCGGCGACGCGGGCCGCCAGCGCGGGATCGGGCGCCGGCGGTCGATCTGCTGCCGGATCAAGGACCGGCGTGCGGACCGGCCGGCCGATCCCGAAGCCCTCGATCGCGGCGTTGCCCCACGCCTCCACGGGCGAGTCGGCCAGGAGGCCGGCCGCCCGCGCCGCGGCCAGGTCCGCCGCCACCTCGGGGTCGTCAGCGCTGAGCCCGTTGCCGTCGAGGAAGTTCGAGCCGGCGGGATCGGCGAGGTCGCCGAAGGGAAGGGCCCGTCCGACGACGGTAACCGGGTCGCCGGGCTCGATCCGGGCCTCGCGGTAGTGGCGGCGCCCGCTCGAGCCGGCACTCATCGGCAGGCCGTGCGGCTCGAGCAGGGACCAGGCCCGGGCGTCGGGGACGGAGATGAGCGCGGCGATCCGGGCCTCGCGATCGTCGGGCCCGGGGGCGTACATCGAGCCGGTCCGCGGCATCAAGCCGATCGGATCGCCGCCCCACATGGGGGTCGACTCGTCGTAGCGATCGGGGACGTCGAACCGGGCCCCGTTCGGGAAGACCCGGACGCTCCCGGTCGCGTCGCGGACGCGGAAGCCGACCGCTCGGTCCTCGCGGAAGAGGTCCGGGCCGTTGCCGTCGGACGATTCGGTGATCCGCGATCGGTAGTAGACCGCCGGCTGGCTCTGGAGCGGCGACACGAGGGTCAGCTCGATCGGCTCGGCCGCCCCGGTCACGAGCACCTCTCCGGCGGCGATGCTGGCGATCCGCGACGGCGCAGTCCCGCTGATGCGACCGGCCGCACGATAGCCCGCGAAGCCCCGGACGAGCAGGACGAGCCCGACCACGATGCCCGCCGCGGCGAGGCCCGCGAAGACGCTCCCTGGCGGGAGGACCACGTGGATCACCGCGACGCCGTCGCCGGCGGACGCCGGCGTCAGCCGCATGCCCCGACGGGGTCGAGCGACACGCCCCCGGCATTGACCTCGCCCCGGATGTCGAGCCGGTTCGACGCTTCGGCGTAGCCCGGCGTCTCCCAGCCACCGTTGGCCTGGATGAGCCCATGGCTCGCGAAATCGTTCGATCCCGCGACGCTGGCGAGCTTGATCCGGATCGCCGAGCCGGCCGGCCGGCAGATCGAGGCCGACCCGGCGTTGACCGAGAGGCTCGCGCTCAGGGTCCGCGCAGGCAGCCGCACGATGGCCGATCCGAGGTTGACGTCGAGCGCAAGGTCGCCGATCCCGGCGACCCCGGACAGGTCGACGTCCGTCGAACCGGCGTTGAGGTCCACCGAGAGTCGCGACAGGATGGCGCCATTGAAGGCAAGACGGCTCGTGCCGCCATTGACTTCGATCGAGGCGTCGAGCGTGACGTCGCGCGGGAGCACGACGGTCCAGCCGCCGGCACCACCGAGGTCGAGGGGCCCGCGGTCCGGCGTCGAGATCCGGACCCGCTCCGGGGATTCGTCGATCTGGGGCGACTGCCCGTCGCGCGACCGGCCGGTCAGGCTCCAGGTCGAGCCGGCCACGGTCCCGACCTCGAGGTTGCCGCAGTTCTGGGCGATCGTCACCCGGGCGTTGTCGACGAGGTTGCCGCCGCGATCCGCAAAGGCCGCGCCCGATTCCCGGTTGCCGGCGCAGAATCCCACGCCCGGGAATGCGCCGCCTGCCGCGATGCCGCCGAGGATCACCCCGCTCGTGAGGGCGACGACCAGGCCTCCGAGGACCGCTCCCGGTCGGCCGGCGAGCACGATCGACCAGCCCGTGCCCACGAGGATCAGGGGCCACAGGGTCCACGCCTGGTGCGCGACGGTGGCCGGGACGACGCCCTGGCGGACTGCAACCATGACGCCCCCGACCGCGATCAGGAAGAGGCCGAATGCCACCAACCGTCGATCGACGTGCATCCCCTCGCTCCCTCCAGGCGGTTCGCGTCGGCAACGGTACAGGACTGTGCTAGCCTCGGGCGACCGGGGACGGAACGGGCGTCGCCGTGGCCGACCGGAGGTGGTGATGCGACTGAGCGAATGGCGCGCCGCGGCGCCGCACAAGGATGCCGTCGGCCCGAAGATCTCCGCCGTCATCGACCCGGTCCTGACCGCCCTGGGTGCCGGGCCTGATCCCCACTGCTGGATCGCATGGGGCGACGAGCCCGCCAACCGCTATGCGATCTTCGTGCCGACCGATCCGGGCCTCATCGCCTCGTTCCTCCGGGTCAACGTCCCGGGCGAAGGCCCCCGGGCGACCACGAAGCTGATCCGCTGGACCCGGGTCGCGATCGGGGAGCTCAGCGTGGAGACGCAGGCCGGACACCGCATGCTCAGCTTCCAACTCGAGACCCAGATCCTGCGCGGGGTCGATGCCGAGGCCGATCGGGCGGCCGCATTCGCCCTCCGCGTGATCGCGGCGATCGATGGACGTCCTCTGCCACCCGCTGGAGACGATCGACCCGCGAAGCGACCGAGCCGACTCGGCGGGCTGGCCAAGTCGCCGGCGGGCGGGAAACGGCCCGCCAAGGCCGGCGTCGCGAAGGCCCCGAAACCGGGCCCCGCATCGGCGCACAAGCCGGGTCCAGCGACGGGAACGCCATCCTCCGCGCGGTCCGCGCCGACCGCTGGTGCGAAGGGAGCGTCAGGCGCCGCCCGCTGAGCGGCCGGCCGGCGGGACGACCGCAATCCGGGCCGTGATCTTCGATCTTGACGGCGTCATCGTCGACTCCGAGGTCTGGTGGGACGAGGTCCGTCGGGATTTCGCCGCGGCACATGGCCGGCCGTGGACGGCCGACGACCAGCACGCCGTGATGGGCGCGAACTCGGGCCAATGGTCGCGGATCATGCGCGAGCGACTCGGCCTGGACCTCGAACCCGAGACGATCGAGGCCGCGATCGTCCTCGGGATGGTCGAGCGCTACGAGCGTGAGGGCCCGCCGACCATCCCGGGCGCGGTCGAGGCAGTTCGATCGATCGCGGGCCGCTGGCCGACGGCCCTGGCGTCCTCGTCGCATCGGCGGGTCATCGACGCGGCACTGGCGACGACCGGCCTGTCGGCCGCCTTCGAGGCGATCGTCTCGTCCGACGAGGTGACCCACGGCAAGCCGGCGCCGGACGTGTTCCTCGAGGCAGCCCGGCGGGTCGCCGCCAAGCCGTCGGCGACCCTCGTCGTCGAGGACTCGCTCAACGGCCTGCGGGCGGCGCGGGCGGCCGGGATGACGACGGTCCTCGTGCCCAACCACTCGGTGCCGCCGGCTGACGGCGCCTTCGAGCTTGCCGACCTCGTCCTCGAGCGGCTGGCCGACCTGGATCCAGGACGCCTTTCGGTCACGTGGGCAGCGGGCCAGCCACGCAGCGCATGAACGGCGGGGCGCGATCCGACTCCACCATCCCCAGGGCGCCGCTGCCGACGGGCGCCCACGGCACCGAAGGGCTCCACCCGGTGCGCCGGGCGATCCGGGCCTGGGCCTCGCGGATCGCCTCGTGGGTCGTGGCCCGGGCGTACCTTCGCCTTCGCCTCGAGGGCCGCGGTCGCCTCCCCCGCGGCCCGGCGATCTATTGCTTCAACCACCTCAACTGGTCCGACCCGTTCGTCCTGATGGCGGTCCTGCCGATGCGGCCGCGCCTGACCTTCTTCGGGCCGAAGGAGGAGGACATGTCCGTCGGGGGCCGCAATCGGCTCATGACCTGGACCGGCGCGACGATCCCGTACCGTCCCGGCAAGAACGACTTGATCGTCGCGACTCGGCGGGTCCATGCCGTGATTGCGGCCGGCGGAGTGGTCGCCATCGCGGGGGAGGGGCGTATCCAGCCGTCAGAAGCGGGGCTCGGCCCACTCAACGAGGGCGCCGCGTACTTCGCGCTCCGAGAGGGGGTCCCGGTCGTCCCCGTCGCGATCCACGGAACGTCGTGGCTGGCGTTCGGGCGGCGGATCCGGGTCGTGATCGGGGAGCCGCTCGCGCCAGTCGGGCGCCCGAACCGTGAGAACGTGGACGCGCTGACCGCCCGCTGCTGGGTGGCGCTCCATGAGCTCGTCCGGAGCGAGCCAGATCTCGCGCGACCGGGTCCCGTCGGGCGCTGGATCACGGAGCAGTTCAACGACTGGCCGGAAGGGTCTCGATCGGCCGCCGAGCACGCTGCCCGAGCGGCCGCCGCCATCGATACGTCGGATTCAGCGGCCTTCCTCGCGAGCTCGCCGGAGTTCCCGTCCCCGGCCGCGCCGGCGGGTGCCGACGGGTCCTGAGCCGGGCGACTCTGGCATACTGCGGCCGATCCCGAAGCTGGAGACGATGTGGCGACCACCGGCCTGTCGGCCGATCCGAGCGAGTACCGCGCCCGCCTCGCCGAGCAGAGCGACGACCAGATCGACGCGTGGGCGTCGGAGCTGATGCGTGACGTCGCCATCCGCCGCGGCGTTGTCAAAGTCGTCGCAGACTTCCGCGCGGCGGCGAGTCTCGATGAGCCTGGTTTCGAACGGGTGTTCGCTTCAGGTGGTGGTCCGCCGGCGGTGGTCGGCCGGGACCGCGACGGCCACCTGATCGTACCTGCGATCACCCTGTACGCTCTCGTCCCGGGGATCCGCTCGCAGGTCGCCGACGGCCGTGACCGCCTCGTCGAGTACCTCGTCACGAATTTCGGCGAGCTCGTCTACGTCTGACCGAGGCCGTGGCGCCAGGAGCCGGCTCGTCGGCTGGGTCCGGCTGACCCATCCCTTTCCGTCGATCCTCGACGGGCTGGTCAGCGGCGGGGTGGCGCTGGTTGCCGGCGGCTCGCTGGATCTCGCGATCCGCCTCGGGGCTGCGATGACCCTGCTCCAACTCGCGATCGGGGCGGTCAACGACGTCGTCGACGCCGCTCGCGACGCCGGACACAAGCCAGGCAAGCCGATCCCGGCCGGGCTGGTCCCCATGTCGGGCGCCTGGACGATTGCCGTCGTGTGCGCCGTGTCGGGCGTGGCGCTGGCGGCGTCGATATCGGTCGCGACGGGCGTCTTGGGCCTGATCGTGCTCGGGATCGGGCTTGCCTACGACCTGCGCCTGAAGGGGACCGCGGCGTCCTGGCTGCCGTTTGCGGTCGGCATTCCGATTCTTCCGGTGTTCGGATGGCTCGGCGCCACCGGAAGCCTGCCTCTTGCCTTCGTGATCCTCGTGCCGGTGGCGATGCTCGCCGGGACCGCGCTTGCCATCGGCAATGCCCTCGTCGATGTCGAGCGCGATCGGGCCGCGGGAATCTCGTCAATCGCAGTGGCGCTCGGGGCCGTTACGGCCGGCCGGCTTGCATCTGCCCTCTTCGGCACGATCTGGATCGCCACTATCGGGACAGCGGCACAGGCCGGCCCCGGCAGCCCGGCGCTGGCGGTCATCGCGGTGGCGGGCGCGGTCCCTGCCGCGGCCTCGGTCGCCGCCCGCAACGCCGGTCCGGGCGGCCGGGAGCGCGCCTGGCAGGCGGAGGCGGTCGGCCTTGCGATCCTCGCCGCGGCGTGGCTGGCCGTCGTGCTTCCGGGCGGCGGTCGGTCCTAGCCGAAGGCAGCCGGAGAAGCGCGTTGCCGAGGATTCCGGGGTGACTGGTCCATCCTACGGACCGACGGGCCGTGCATCTGCGCACCGACTCGGGACGAACGTACCCCTAACCGAGCGGCCCTCCCGTTCGTTACTGTCGGTATCAACCCCCGATCCACCCGAGGTCGTCCATCGTGAATCACCTGACTCGCCGCCTCAGAAGCCTCCTGATCGCGCTCGCGGTCCTCGCCATCTCGGCGACTGTCGCCCTTGCCGGCCGAGCCGCCGTCCAGGCGCCGACCTCGAATCCAACCGGCCTGCAGGCCGATGGGACCGAGTCGCCCGAGGCGTCCGAGTCGGATGCTCCCGAGGCCAGCGAGTCAGACTCCCCCGAGCCGAGCGAGTCGGACTCACCGAAGCCCACCGACACCACCCCCGCGACGGCCGGAACCAACGACACCGCCACGAGCGTTCACCCCGATAACCATGGCAAGCTCGTCAGCGAAGCCGCCCAGGGGGCGACGCCGACCGTCGGCGGGTTCACCAACCACGGCCAGTACGTCCGGACGATCGCCCAGAACAATGCGGGCCAGGCCGCTCCGGCGGCCGCCAAGCACGGCAAGTCCAGCCACTGATCGCCGATCGGACGGGGCCGAGCCGTCCGGCTCCCGTCCATCGAACATGATGAAGCCGGCGTCGCGAGGCGCCGGCTTCGTCGTTACTGGGCTGAGCGACCGACCCTCAGTCGAGCTCGCCGGTCCGGACGAGCGCGATCGCGTTCTCGAGCTTGAGCTTCGCGATCGTCAGATACTTGGCCAGGTTCGCGCGGTCGACCTCGGGGATCGCCCGCATGACGTCCGGCGCCCGAAGGACGGCAACGAGCTCCTCGACCGCGTCGGACAGCTGGTGTCGTGCTGTCACGAGTGAATCGTCGCCAATGGCAGCGGAAACCCGATCAGTCGGGTTCCATCCTGCGGCCGCATCGGCATCCTCAGCAACGGCCGGACCGGCCTCGAGCAGTTCCTCCTGCCCATCGCCCGCGTCGAGTTCGTGAACCTTCGGCCGGCGACCCTCGATCTTCTCGCGGAGCTTGACCAGCGAGAGCTCGCCGGACAGGACCTGGGCCGCAAGTCGCTTGCGCTTCTTCGGGTCCTGGACCTTGAGCAGCTCGTAGGCGTGGGACACGGTGTCTTTGCGCAAGGACACCAGCTCCCGGATCTCCTCCGGAGCGTCGGCGAGGCGAAGGCGGTTCTCGAGGTAGCCCTTGTCCTTGCCAAGCTTTTCGGCGAGCTTGCGGATGCTGTACCCGTGCTCGTGGACCATCCGGTCGAACATCGTCGCCTCCTCGAGCGGCGAGAGGTCCTCGCGCTGGAGGTTCTCGATGATCGAGATTTCGCGCGCCGTGTCGTCGTCGATCTCCTCGACGAGTGCCGGGATCGTCTTGAGGTTCGCGAGCTTGGTCGCGCGCCAGCGGCGCTCGCCCGCGATCAGCTGGTAGCGGTTGTCGCCGAGCGGGCGGACGAGGATCGGCTGGAGGACGCCGTGCTCGGTGATCGAAGCGGCCAGCTCGCGGAGCGCGTCCTCGTCGAAGACCATTCGCGGCTGATCCGGGTTGGCCTCGATCCGATCGACGGGAACCACCTTGACGCCGACGCTTCGACCGGCGTTCTCCGAGGACAGCAGGCTGACGATCGCGGGCGAGAGCTCACGATCCTCCGACAGGCGGCGGGCGGCGACGGCGCGGAAGTCAAGCCTAGCCAAGGTCGATCACCTCCCGGGCAAGTTCGCGATAGGTCCGGGCAGCTTCCGACGCGCCTGCGTAGGACGTGATGGGCCGGCCCGCAAGGGGCGCCTCGCCCAGCTTCACCGTGTTGCGAACGATGGAGCTGAACACGTGGTGGTCGCCCACGACGCGCAGCTCGTCGAGCATGTCCCGGGCGAGATTCGTGCGACCGTCGTAGAACGTCGGCAGGAGTCCGAGAATCCGGAGGTCGCGGTTCAACTTCATCCGGATCATGTTGATGACCTTGACGAGGTTGTTGAGCCCCTTCATCGCGTAGTACTGGGTCTGGACCGGGATGATCACGCTGTTGGCGGCAACGAGGCCATTGACGGTCAGCAGCCCGAGGTTCGGCGGGCAATCGATGAGCACGTAGTCGTACGGGTCGACGTGACCGTCGAGTGCGTCGCGCAGGATCTGCTCGCGGCCGAGGGCCGTGAAGAGCTCGCCTTCGGTCGAGGCGAGATCGATGTTCGCCGGGGCGACGTCGATCCCCGCGCTTTCGGTCGGTCGGATGACATCGGTCAACGTCGCGCGGTTGTCGGCGAGGACATCGGCCATCGATTTCTCGACGGTGTTGAGGTTGACCCCGAGACCGGCCGTCAGGTTTGCCTGGGGGTCCATATCGACACAGAGGACGCGATAGCCCTCTTCTTCGAGCGCCCCGGCGAGATTGATCGCCGTCGTCGTTTTACCAACGCCGCCCTTCTGGTTCGCGATCGCGATCACCTGCGTCACCGGGGCATCACCTCGAATCAAGTCCGCGTCGGGACGGTCGACGCACGGGGGAATGGCCGTCATGCTACCCCAGCGCCGCGGTGGGCGACCGTCGAGGTTATCCACAGATCCCGGGAGTTGTTCACCGTTTCTGTGGATATGTCGGCGACTGTCCGGACGGGCTCCGCGGCGACCCTCGAGGACGAAGTGGTTCGACTTCACAGCTCCGATTGGCCGTCGCTGTAGGTCGCGTGCCTATGATGAGGACCGGTGCCGCCGGCACTGTCCTTGCGCAAAGACAGGAGACGACGTGCCGACGAATGACGATCGAATCGCCCGGCTCGAGGCGATGCGCAGTCGGGCGCACCTGGGAGGCGGGCAGGTCCGGATCGACCAGCAGCACGCACGTGGAAAGCTGACGGCCCGCGAGCGGATCGAGCTGCTCCTGGATCCGGGCTCGTTCGTCGAGATCGACGCGTTCGTCACGGCGCGCGGGACCGACGGTGACGCGGACGCGATTCTCGGTGACGGCGTCGTCACCGGTCACGGCGCGATCGACGGCCGGAACGTCTTCGTCTTCAGCCAGGACTTCACCGTCTTCGGCGGCTCCCTGTCCGAGGCCTGTGCCGCGAAGATCTGCAAGGTCATGGACCTCGCGATGAAGGTCGGTGTTCCGATTGTCGGGCTCAACGACTCCGGCGGCGCGCGGATCCAGGAAGGCGTCGTCTCGCTCGGCGGTTACGCAGACATCTTCCTACGCAACACACTGGCCTCGGGCGTCGTGCCGCAGCTGTCCGTCGTCATGGGTCCATGCGCTGGCGGTGCCGTCTATTCGCCGGCCATCACCGACTTCACCGTGATGGTCGAGGGGACGAGCTACATGTTCGTCACCGGCCCAGGCGTCGTGAAATCCGTGACTCACGAGGATGTTGACGCGGAACGTCTTGGTGGAGCGACGACCCATACGACGATCAGCGGCGTCGCTCACATCGCGGCGCCCGACGAGTCCTCGGCCCTGGCCACCACGCGACGGATTCTCGGCTACCTTCCCCAGAACAATTTGGCGGATGCGCCGCGCCGGATGTCGAGCGATCCGGCCGATCGTCGCGATGCCTCTCTCGACCGGGTCGTGCCTGACGATCCTGCGCAGGCGTATGACATGCATGACGTCATCGGCCCGATCGTCGACGACGGCGAGTTCCTCGAGATCCAGCCCGGTTGGGCGCAGAACGTCATCGTTGGATTCGCGCGGCTGGCCGGGCGGAGCGTCGGGATCGTCGCCCAGCAGCCCGCCGTTCTCGCCGGCGCCCTCGACATCGCCGCGTCGACGAAGGCGGCGCGCTTCGTCCGCACGTGCGACTGCTTCAACGTCCCGCTCGTCACATTCGTCGACGTTCCCGGGTTCCTGCCCGGGGTCGACCAGGAGCACGGGGGCATCATTCGCCACGGCGCGAAGCTCCTCTTCGCCTATTGCGAGGCGACGGTTCCAAAGCTGACGGTCATCACCCGCAAGGCCTATGGCGGCGCCTACGACGTGATGAGCAGCAAGCACATCCGCGGCGATCTCAATCTCGCATGGCCGACGGCAGAGATCGCGGTCATGGGTCCGGCCGGCGCAGTCAACGTCATCCACCGGGACGCGATCGAGTCGGCAACGGACCCGGACGCGCGGCGAGCCCGCCTGGTGGAGGAATACGAGGAACGCTTCGCGAACCCGTACATTGCCGCGTCGCGCGGTTACGTCGACGATGTCATTCTTCCGTCGGAGACGCGACCCCGGCTGATCGCCTCCCTGGACCTTCTCGCCGACAAGCGCGACACGAATCCGCCGAAGAAGCACGGAAACATTCCGCTGTGACCGGCGCCTTGTCCGTGTCTTTGCGCAAAGACGGGGGAGGGGAGCGGCCCTTCCGACGGCTCCTCATCGCCAACCGTGGCGAGATCGCGGTCCGGATCATCCGCGCCTGTCGCGAGCTGGGCGTCGAGACCGTCGCGGTCTTCAGCGATCCCGACGCGGACGGCCTGCCGGTGCGACTGGCCGATCGCGCCGTCCGGCTCGGGCCGGGGCCGGCAGATGATTCTTATCTGCGCGGGGAAGCAATCGTCAATGCCGCCATCGCAACCGGTGCCGACGCGATCCATCCCGGGTACGGCTTCCTGGCCGAGCGGGCTTCCTTCGCCCGGCTCGTGGAAGACGCGGGGCTGACCTTCGTCGGTCCGTCGAGTGAGGTCATCGCGGCTCTCGGCGACAAGGTCGCCGCCCGTCGGACGGTGGCAGCAGTCGGGGTCCCGGTCGTCACTGGGACCCTGGAGCCCGCCGCGATCGAGCACCCCGACGACCTGCCCGCGCTTCTCGTCGAAGCCGACCGGATCGGCTTTCCGCTGCTCGTCAAGGCGGCGGCCGGAGGAGGCGGTCGCGGGATGCGGCGGGTCGCCGATCGCGACGCCCTTCCGGCCGCCCTTGTGGCCGGCTCGGCCGAAGCCCGATCGGCATTCGGCGATGGAGCGGTCTATCTCGAGCGCGAGATCCGGCCGGCTCGGCACATCGAGGTCCAACTCTTGGGCGACGCCCACGGGACGGTACTCGCCCTCGGCGAGCGCGACTGCTCGCTCCAGCGCCGGCATCAGAAGCTCGTCGAAGAGGCACCCGCGGCGGGCCTTTCATCCGACGAGCGGGGAGTGCTCCACGACCTGGCGGTGCGTGCCGCCCAGGCCGCCGAGCTCCAGAACGCGGCCACCGCCGAGTTCCTGTTCGATGCCGATCGGCGGTTCTGGTTCCTCGAGGTCAATACTCGCCTCCAAGTGGAGCATGGCGTGACCGAGCTCGTTGCCGACGTCGATATCGTGCGCGAGCAGCTCTGGCTCGCCGCCGGCCGGCCGCTCTCGGAGCGGGTCGTCGCCGCAGCGGGCCGGGCCGGGAATCCCGGCCGCCACGCAATCGAGGTCCGGATCTCGGCGGAGGATCCCGGCCGCGAGTTCGCCCCGGCACCCGGCCGGATCGACCGGTGGGCGATGCCGTCCGGGCCGGGCGTCCGCGTCGACACCGCCGTCGGATCCGGGCACCGCGTCCCGCCGGACTACGACCCGCTGATCGCGAAGGTCATGATCGTCGACGACAGCCGTGGGGAGGCCCTCGACCGGTTGGCTCGCGCGCTCGACGAGACGGTGATTGGCGGCATCCAGACGACCCTCCCGTTCCATCGTTTCGTCGTCAACGACCCGGGGTTCCGCGCCGGTCCGCTGCCGATCGACTGGGTCGACGCCCACTGGGACTCGATCGCGGTCGAGCGGCGCGCAGCCGCCCTGGAGGTCGCGGGTCGGGTCGCGGCCGCGGCGATCGACGCCCGGCCCGGGGTCGCGGGGGCGGACGCAGGCAGCCCGGCGGCGGCCCGGCGCGCCGGGGGCGATGCATCGGCCTGGGCCCGTGCCGGCCGCTCGGCCGCGATCGAGCGCTGGCCGCGATGAGCCGACGCGTCCGGGTCCAGCCCTCGGCGGCGACAGCCCGGCCCGGAGACTCCGCTCGGATCGTCGACCTCGACGACGTGGATTCCGCGACCCAGCGGGTCGACATCCTCGTCGGCGCCATCCGCGACGACCCCGACGGTGCACGCCTCGTCGAGGTCGTGGTGGACGGCTGGCGCTTCGAGCTCGAGGTGGAGGATGCCGCTCGGGCGGAGCTCCGTCGACGGGCCACCCGGGCGCCGGACGCGGCCACGGCCAGCGGGCCGACCGAGATTCGGGCGATCATTCCCGGACGGGTCGCGGCCGTCCACGTCGCGGCCGGCGATACCGTCGAGGCCGGTCGGAGCCTCCTCGTCGTGGAGGCGATGAAGATGCAGAACGAGATCCGCGCGCCGCGGCCGGGTACGGTCAAGCGGGTGGCCGTGGCCGCCGGCGAGACGATCGACCTCGGAGACCTGCTGGTGGTGGTGACGTGAGGGACGAGCCAGCCAAGGGTCGGGCCGCCGAGCCGGCTGCCACCGGCACGCCCGCTCCGGGCGATGCGCCGCCCCCGACCGGCACGCCCGTCGACCACTGGCGGACCACGACCCGGGCACGCGTCCTCGCCTCCGCGCCCGAGCGGCGCGACCCGTTCCTGACGAGCTCCGGCATCCAGATCGCCGACGTCTACACGGCGGCCGACCTCGAGGCCGTTGGATTCGACCCCGGTCGCGACCTCGGCCTGCCCGGCGAGCCGCCCTTCACCCGGGGGGTCCAGGCCACGATGTACCGGAGCCGCTTCTGGACGATGCGCCAGTACGCCGGGTTCGCCACGGCCGAAGAGACCAACGAGCGGTTCCGCTACCTGCTGGCCCAGGGCCAGACGGGCCTGTCGGTCGCCTTCGACCTGCCCACCCAGATGGGCTACGACTCCGACGCGCCCGAGGCGGACGGCGAGGTTGGCCGGGTCGGCGTCCCGATCTCGAGCCTGGCCGACATGGAAGTCCTCGTCGACGGGCTGCCCCTCGGCGGGGTCAGCACGTCGATGACGATCAACGCCACGGCGCCGATCCTCTTGGCGCTGTACGTCGCCGCGGCCGAGAAGCAGGGAGTCGACCGGGACCGGATCGCGGGTACGACCCAGAACGACATCCTCAAGGAGTACATCGCCCGCGGGACGTGGATCTATCCGCCCTCGAGCTCGATGCGGCTCGTCACCGACATCTTCGAGTTCTGCGCGACCGAGCTGCCGCGCTGGAACACCGTGTCGATCTCGGGCTACCACATGCGTGAGGCCGGGGCGACCGCGGCCCAGGAGCTCGCCTTCACGCTGGCCGACGCGATTGCCTACTGCGAGGCCGCCGTGAGCCGTGGCCTGGTCATCGACGACTTCGCCCCTCGTCTGAGCTTCTTCTTCGCTGCCTGGTCCGAGCTCTTCGAGGAGGTCGCGAAGTTCAGGGCAGCTCGTCGGATGTGGGCGCGGATCGTGCGCGACCGGTTCGGATCGACGAATCCGCGGTCGATGGCCTGCCGGTTCCACGTCCAGACCGCCGGCTCGTCGCTCACTGCCCAGTCCATCGACAACAACGTCGTCCGGACGACCGTTCAAGCCCTCGCAGCCGTGCTCGGCGGCGCCCAGAGCCTGCACACGAATGCCCGCGACGAGGCCCTGGCCCTCCCGACCGAGTCGTCGGCCCGCCTCGCCCTCCGCACCCAGCAGATCCTCGCCCACGAGAGCGGCGTGACCGAGACGCCGGACCCGCTCGCGGGCTCTTACTTCGTCGAGAGCCTCACCAACGGCCTCGAGCAGGCCGCCCAGGCCTACCTCGACGAGATCGACGCGATGGGCGGGACCCTGGCCGCGATCGAGGGCGGCTTCCAGCAGCGCCAGATCCAGGAGTCGGCGTACCGGGTCCAGCGGCAGATCGAGGGGGGCGACCTGGTCGTCGTCGGGGTCAACCGGTTCCGGGACGACGGGGCAGGGGAGGTCCGGGCCGCCCTCCAGCGGATCGATCCCGAGGGCGAGCGCCGCCAGGTCGAGCGGGTCCGGCGCGTCCGGGCAGAGCGCGACGCCTCGGCGTGGGCGTCCGCCCTGGCCCATCTCGAGGACGCCGCCCGCGGCACCGACAACCTCATGCCGCCGATGCTCGAGGCGGTCAAGGCTTACGCCACGGTCGGCGAGATCAGCGACCGGCTGCGGACCGCCTTCGGCGTCCACCGTGAGCTGATCACGATCTGATAGGAGCCGCGATGATGCCGCCGGTCGATCGAGTCCCGCCGTCCATCCGAGGGCTCGGCAAGGTCCACCACGTCGCCCTGATCGTTGCCTCCATCGAGGAGGCCCTCGGGCTGTGGCGCGACTTCCTTGGCCTCGAGCTCGAGACGATCCTGGACATCCCTTCGGATCGAGTCCGGATCGCCTTCCTGACCGTCGGCCAGTCCAAGGTCGAGCTCGTCGAACCGACCGACGACTCGACCGGCGTCGCCCGTTTCCTCGAGTCGAAGGGGGAGGGGTTCCACCACGCCTGCTTCGAGGTCGCGAACCTCGCCGAGACGCTCCTCCGGCTCGAGATCGACGGCCTCGAGCTGATCGACACCGCGCCGCGTCGCGGCGCCGAGGGCCCGGTCGCCTTCATCCACCCGCGCTCGTGCCATGGCGTGCTCGTCGAGCTGATCGAGGCGCCTGGCGGCCCGGCCTGGGCTGCCCTCGGGTTCTAGGGGACGGCTTTCGTTGCGAGGATGGAGAAGAACAGAGGCAGCTCGCCGGCCGTGCCCGGTGGCAGGCGCCAGGTCCGGTCGTCCGACCGGGTCAGGAAATCCAGCTTCCAGTTGGCGAACGGATACTCGCGAAGCGAGCGGATCTCGAGCCCGGCTTCGATCAGGGCGGTGACGATCTCGCCGAGCCCATGGTCCCAGCCGTGCTCCTCGGTGGCCTGCATCGGCGCGGTCGGGTCCGCGTAGGAGCCCTGGACCGGGAACGTCAGCGGGGCGCGATGCTCCCAGTACGGGTACTGGAGACGGAGTTCGCCGGGCGCGACCCCCTCGTTCTCGAGGGCCTGGGCGACCGGGTGGATCTCGGTGATGTAGAACTGCCCGCCGGGCCGGACGAAGTGCGCCGCGACCCGCGCCCAGGCCCGGATGTCCGGGAGCCAGCCGAGCACGCCGTTCGAGGTGTAGACGAGATCGAACTGGTCGTCGAGGACGGCCGGCAGGTCGTCGATCGTCGAGCGGACGAAGCGCGCGTCGGGGAAGCCGAGGTCGACCGCGAGGCGGCGCGCGAGGTCGATCGCGGCAGGACTGAAGTCGGCCCCGGTGACCCGGGCGCCCAGGCGGGCCCACGACAGGGTGTCGATTCCGAAGTGGCACTGGAGGTGGAGGAGCGACCGCCCCTCGACCGATCCGATCTCGTCGAGCTCGTACGGCCGGATCCGGACGCCGCCCTTGCGGAAGCTCTCGAGATCGTAGAAGGCGGACGTCTCGTGGATCGTCGTCCATTCGTCCCAGAGCGCCTGGTTGGCCGCGAGGTACGGCTCGTTCACGGCCGGGTCGGCGACGTCCGCCGTGGCGGACTCGTCGGTCACAGGGACCAGGCGAAGAGCACGTCGGCGGAGCGGTCGGCGGCTCGCGCGAACGCCACGATGTCGCCGGCCAGCTGACGGATCCACGGCTTCTCCTCGCGGGGCAGGAAGCCGAGCTCCTCCTCCACGAGATCGACCCAGCGCCCGGCGATGGCGTCGACGTCGTGGTCGGGCAACCGGGCGATCGCCCCGATCCAGGCCGGATCGACCCGCTCGATGACCCGGTCTCCGCTCTCGGCGCTGGCTTCGGGCCCGTCGAGCTCACGCCGGGCATCGATGAAGTCGGCCGGGCCGTCGCCGCGGGTGACCGTCCGGACCGCTTCGGAGAAGAGGTCGAGCCAGGTCGGGTCGAGTCCACCGCCGAGGGAGAGATGGGCGTCGAACCGGGACCGGTCGTCGAACCCGGCCCAGTCCTCGACCGAGATCGCGAGCAGGATCGCGCGCTCGTCGCCGGCGACAAGGTCCATGAGGGAACCCATCAGCGCCCGCCCCCGGCCTTGCGAGCGGCGGCGCGCTCCTCGGCGAAGAAGATCATGTCGAGCTCGCCAGGCGAGTGTCCGGCCTGGGTGAGGATGGCCGCCGCCTCGGAGCGGTGCTGCGTTCCGTGATTGGCGACGTGGACGAGCATCTGCCAGAACGCAACACCTTCGTCTTCGCCCGCGAGCCAGGCTTCGTCGAGCGTCGCCAGCCACGCGTCGAGGGCCGGCCACTCGGCCTCCCACCTCGCCCGCAGCTCGTCGGCCGTGAGGAGCGGCTCGCGCTCGGGCCGGAACTGCTCGGGATCCTGGCGGAGACCGTGCCACCAGCGCTGGGTCGCACCGAGCTGGTGGACGAGGATCCCGCCCAGCCCGCGCTCATCGACCACGTGGGTCGCGGACCACGTGGCCTCATCCAGGCCGTCGAGTACGGCCAGGACCTTCGCGGTGGCCCAGCGGTCGTAATCGAACAGGTAGCGGATCTCGTCGATCGTCACGGTCGGGCTCCGCCGGGCTCAGCGGCGGTAGCCGGCATCGCGGAGGAGCCGGGGGAGCTCCGTCGGCGATGCCGCGACCAGGAAGCCCACGGCTTCGAGCGCCTCGACCTTCGACGCCGCGGTGCCCGCGCCGCCGGAGATGATCGCGCCGGCGTGGCCCATTCGCTTGCCCTCCGGCGCCGTCCGGCCCGCGATGAACGCGACTTTTGGGACGTCCTGGAGGTGTTCCGCTGCCCAGGCCGCGGCGGTCTCCTCGGCGGCCCCGCCGATCTCGCCGATCAGCACGATCGCGTCGGTCTCATCGTCGGCCGCGAACAGCTGGAGGACGTCGAGGAAGGTGGTCCCGATGACAGGATCGCCGCCGATCCCGACGCAGGTCGACTGGCCGATCCCCGCGTCGCTCATGGCCTGCACGGCCTCATAGGTCAGCGTGCCGGAGCGCGAGACGACCCCGACCCGGCCCGCGCGATGGATCGAGCCCGGGATGATCCCGACCTTGGCCCGACCCGGCGAGGTCGCGCCGGGGCAGTTCGGGCCGATCAGGCGGGCACCGGCCGCCCGGACCATCGCGACGACGGGGATCATGTCGAGCGCCGGGATCCCCTCGGTGATGCAGAAGATCGTCTTGATCCCCGCCGCTGCCGCCTCCATCACGGCGTCCGGCGCCCCGGCGGCCGGAACGAAGATGCAGGAGGTGTCGGCGCCGGTCTCGCGAACGGCGTCGGCGACGGTGTCGAAGACCGGGACGCGCCCGTCGAGCGCGGTCTGGCCGCCCTTGCCCGGCGTCATCCCGGCCACGACCTGCGTCCCGTATTCGAGCATGGCCGCGCCGTGGAACGAGCCTTCCCGGCCGGTCAGCCCGTGGACCACGACCCGGCTGGCCTTGTCGATGAGGATGCTCATCCCGTTGCCGCCTTCGACGCCGCGACGGCCTGCGCGGCGGCGTCGTCAAGCGTTGCCGCGGTCACGAATTTCGCCTCCTCCAACAGGACGGCGGCCTCGGCCGCATTCGTGCCGACGATCCGGACGACCATCGGCACATCGCGCTCCTGCTGGGCGCGGGCCTCGATCAAGCCCTTTGCGACCTCGTCGCCACGGGTGATCCCACCGAAGATGTTGACGAGGATCGCATTGACCTTCGGGTCGGCCAGGATGAGCCGCATCGCAGCCGCGACCTTGTCGGCCCGGGCGCCACCGCCGATGTCGAGGAAGTTCGCGGGCTCGCCGCCGGCGCGCTTGACGAGGTCCATCGTCGTCATCGCCAGGCCGGCCCCGTTGACCATGCAGCCGATCGTTCCATCGAGCTTGATGAACGTCAGGCCGGCCTCGCGGGCCTCCCTGTCGGCCGGGTCCTCCTCGTCGGGATCGCGCAGCGACTCGAGCTCCGGGTGGCGGTACAGCGCCGAATCGTCGAGGGTGACCTTCGCGTCGAGGCATTGGAGCCGCTTGGTCACGAGACCGTCGAGACCGGTGTCGTTGACGATCGCGAGCGGGTTGATCTCCACCAGGTCGGCGTCGCAGGCCAGCATCGTCCGGATGAGGCCCGTCGCGATCGCGACGGCGTCCTTGAGATGGGCGCCGAGCCCGAGCTGGAAGGCCATCGCGCGGGCCTGGAACGGCTGGAGCCCGAGCAACGGATCGGCGTGGATCGTGACGATCGCGTCGGGCCGCTCGGCCGCGACCTGCTCGATCTCGACGCCGCCCTCGGCCGAGCCCATCAGCAGGATCTTCCGTTCGGCTCGGTCGAGCACGGCCGACAAGTAGTACTCCTTGACGATGTCGGCGGCCGGACCGACGAGGACCTTCCGGACGGGGATGCCCTTGATCTCGAGGTCGAGGATCGACTGGGCGACGAGCTCCACTTGCTCTGGGAACCCGGCGAGTTTCACGCCGCCGGCCTTGCCGCGCCCGCCGACGAGGACCTGGGCCTTGATGACGACCTGGGGGGCGCCGGCAGCAAAGAACCGTTCGGCGGCCGCGCGCGCGTCGGCGGCGCTGTGGGCGACGGCCCACGCAGGGACGGGCAGACCCTGAGCGACGAGCAGCGACTTGGCGTCGGCTTCCTGGATCTTCACGGGACGTGCGGCCTCCGATGGCGGGGCGCGGGATGGGGAGCCGATGGTACCGTGGAGCGAAGCCTGCGGACGGCGCGAAGCCCAGCGCCGATGGATTCCGGAGCGAATGCGCCACGTCGCCCCGCCATACTCGATGAGCGCGACCAGACCGGGTGCGCCGCCGCCGAGGGCGACATGCAGCAGGCAATCGTGGAACGAGCGCGGCAAGGCGACCATGAAGCCGTCGCGGTGCTGCATCGTCTCCTGTTCCGCGCATGCATCGACGAAGCCCGCCGTGTCGATCCAGGCACCAGCGCGAGCATGTTTCGACAGTCGCGCGACCGAATTGAAGCCGCGCAAGGACACCCGACGCCATCCTCCGTGAGCGCGGTCACCTGAGCCGCGCCGCCGCCTGAGGGGCGCGATGACGCGGGACCTCGTGGAGCGAGCTCGGAATGGCGATCATGACGCCTGCACCGTGCTGGCGGGCGCCGCGATCTCTCGCCTCGACGCGACCGCCTTTCTCATGCTCCGGGACACGGACCGAGCGACGGACGCGGTCCGGAACGCCCTCATCCGCGCTTGGCGTGATCTGTCCACGCTGCGCGATCCGGATCGACTCGACGCCTGGTTGCATCGACTGCTGGTGAACGCCTGCATCGATGAGATCCGCCGCCTCCGTCGCCGTCCCTTCGAGATCGACGTCGACGTCACCGATCTGAACCTGCCCTTTTCTGCCGACGCCGTGTCGGCGGTCGCCGACCGTGACCAGCTCGAACGCGGCTTTCGCCGCCTCGATCCGGAGGAACGGGCGGTCATCGTCCTGCATCACTACTGGTCGGCCGACGGAACTCGCCTGGTCTTCGAGCGTACGGACAGCTCTCGGATGTACCGCCTCGCGGTCGGCTCCGTGACGGGCGGGCATGTCGTCGAGATCGGTCCGGCCAGGCCGGACAGCTCCGGCGGCGCACAGGCTCGATTCGCGTCAGACGGGACGAAGGTGCTGGCGTTCTACAACTCGGACCGGTCTGCCTGGATCCTCGATCCGGCCGATGGGTCCGCGTTCCAGCTCGCGGAGGAGATCGCCTCACCGCTCAGCGGTCCGATCGCGCCCTAGCGCGACCCCACACCGCCGGGCGCGCCCACGCGCGCCCGGCCGGTGCGGGAACTCCGTTGCAGCCGCGACCGGCGGCGGCTGGTCGCTCCCCGGGGCTAGAATGGCTGCATGGCCCACCGCGTGACCCTGATCCCCGGCGACGGCATCGGACCCGAGCTGGTGGAGGCGACGCGGCGCGTGCTCGAGGCCACCGGCGTCACGTTCGAATGGGAGGTCCAGGAGGCGGGCGAGGCGATGATCGCCGAGCACGGCACGCCGCTCCCCGAAGCGGTTCTCGAGTCGATCCGGCGGAACAGGGTGGCCCTCAAGGGCCCGATCACGACCCCCGTCGGGGGCGGCTTCCGGAGCGCCAACGTCACCCTCCGCCAGGCCCTCGGGTTGTACGCGAACGTCCGCCCGGCCCGGTCGATGAAGGGCCTCGACACCCGCTACGAGGATGTCGATCTCGTCATCGTCCGAGAGAACACCGAGGATCTCTACATCGGGATCGAGCACATGGTCGGCCCCGACGCGGCCGAGAGCATCAAGATCATCACTCGGGCCGCGTCGGAGCGGATCGCCCGCTACGCCTTCGACTACGCGGTCAAGAACGGGCGCCGAAAGGTGACCGCGGTCCACAAGGCCAACATCATGAAGCTGTCGGACGGGCTGTTCCTCGAGAGCTGCCGGACGATCGCCGAGGAGTACGACGGCCGGATCGAGTTCGAGGACCGGATCGTCGACAACATGTGCATGCAGCTTGTCCAGAAGCCGGAACTCTACGACGTGATGGTCCTGCCGAACCTGTATGGCGACATCGTCAGCGACCTCTGCGCCGGGCTGGTCGGCGGGCTGGGCGTGGCTCCGGGCGCGAACATCGGGACTGAGGCGGCGGTGTTCGAGGCGGTCCATGGATCGGCGCCGAAGTACGCCGGCCTGAACAAGGCCAACCCGACGGCCCTGATCCTGAGCGGTGTCCTGATGCTTCGCCACCTCGGCGAGCAGGCGGCCGCCGAGCAGGTCGAAGCGGCCCTCCGAGAGATCATCGCCGAGGGTCGTCGGACAACCTACGACCTAGGCGGCGAGTCGGGCACGAGCGAGTTCGCCGACGCGATCATCGAGCGCATGGGTTCGACGCCGACCGCCGCCGCCATACCCCCGGCGCCGCGCTCGACGCAGCCGGCTGAGCTGCCGAGATGATGTTCCGATACCGTGGCTCCGAGGGGATGATCGCGTGGGCGTTCCACCGGATCTCCGGGCTCGCGATCTGGGTCTTCATCGTCCTCCACGTCTTCGACATCTGGCTGTCAGGCGCGAACCCGACGCTCTACGGGGATCTGCTCGTCATCTATGGCAGCGCGCCCGGACGGGTGGGGGAGATGCTCCTCGGGGCGGCTCTCCTGTACCACGCGCTCAACGGCCTGCGGATCGTGATCATGGATTTCTGGCCGGCGATGACCCGTTACCACGCAGTGCTCTGGCGGATCAACTGGGCGGTCTTCGCGATCGTCGGGCTGCCCGTCGCCTACGTCATCCTCAAGCCGATCTGGCACGGCTGATGGGCACCAACCGCGTCCTTGGCCGGTCCGGCAGCCGCGCCCGCCCGGCGGGCGGCGGCTTCGAGCTCGCCGTCTGGTACCTCATGCGGCTGACCGGGCTCGGCCTGTTCGTGCTCGCGATCAGCCACTTCCTGATCACCCACGTCCTGTACGACCCGGCCCAGCAGGACGCGTCGTTCATCAGCGAGCGCTGGGCCAACCTGTCGGTCCGGACCGCCGACTGGCTCATGCTCGCCTTCGTCGTGTTCCACGCCTTCATGGGCCTCCGGATCATCGTCGGTGACTACACCCGAGGCTCGCTCCGGACCGTGCTGACCATGGGCCTCTACCTCCTTGCCGTCGTAATCTTCGCGATGGGTTCGATCGCCCTCCTGACGGTGCCCCACATCGTCCCGCCGGCGACGTCCTGACGATGCGGATCGACCACGACGCGATCATCGTCGGCGCCGGTGGCGCCGGCCTATGGGCCGCGCTCGAGCTGGCGAAGGCCGGCGTCGACGCCGCGGTCGTCACGAAGCTCTACCCGACCCGCTCTCACACCGGCGCCGCGCAGGGCGGGGTGTGTGCCGCCCTGGGCAACCAGGAGGAGGACCACTGGGAATGGCACATGTTCGACACGATCAAGGGCGGCGACTACCTCGTCGACCAGGACGCGGCGGAGATCCTCGCCCGCGAGGCGATCGAGACCGTGATCGAGCTCGAGCACATGGGCCTGCCGTTCAACCGAACACCCGACGGCCGGATCGACCAGCGCCGGTTCGGCGGCCACACCCGGAACTTCGGTGAAGGGCCGGTTCGCCGGGCGTGCTTCGCGGCCGACCGGACCGGCCACATGATCCTCCAGACCCTCTACCAGCAGTGCATCAAGTACGGCGTCAAGTTCTACGACGAGTACCACGTCGTCGACCTGGTCGCGGAGGGCGGCGACCTCGGCTCGGGCGGAAGGGCGGCCGGCGTCGTCGCATACCGGATCGCCGACGGCGAGATCCACACGTTCCGCTCGAAGGCCGTGATGCTCGCGACCGGCGGCTTCGGAAGAATGTTCCGGATCACATCGAACGCCTGGTCGCTGACCGGCGACGGGGTCGCCCTGGCCTACCGCCACGGCGTCCCGATGCAGGACATGGAGTTCTATCAGTTCCACCCGACCGGGATCTACGGGATCGGGATCCTCCTGTCCGAGGCGGCCCGCGGCGAGGGCGGCATCCTGCTGAACAGCGAGGGCGAGGCGTTCATGGCCCGCTACGCGCCGACGATGAAGGACCTCGCCCCACGCGACGTCGTGTCCCGCTCGATCTACCTCGAGATCCGCGACGGCAAGGGGATTGGTGGCAAGGATTACGTCTACCTCGACGTCCGCCACCTCGGCGCAAGGATGATCGAGGAGAAGATCCCCGACATCACCGAGTTCGCCCGGGTCTACCTCGGCGTCGAGCCGATCACCGAGCCCGTCCCGGTCCAGCCCACGGCCCACTACGCGATGGGCGGGATCCCGACGAATGTCCTTGCTCAGGTGACGCGCGACGCCGCCTCGACCGTCGTGCCCGGGCTGTACGCCGCAGGCGAGTGCGCGAGCGTCAGCGTCCATGGCGCGAACCGGCTCGGGACCAACTCGCTCGTCGACCTCCTCGTCTTCGGCCGGCGGGCCGGGCGCCAGATGGCGCTCGACGTCAAGGGCGTCGGCATGCCCGAGCTCGGGGGCGACATCGAGGACCCGGTCCGGGCCGAGATGGACGCGATCAAGGTCAACGTCAAGGGCGAGAACGCCGCGCGGATCCGGACCGAGCTCGCCGACGTGATGATGGACAACGTCGGCGTCTACCGCGACGAGGCGCTCCTGGCGGCCGCGCTTCCGAAAGTTCGCGAGCTCAAGCAGCGCTACTCCAAGGTCGGGATCGCCGATCGCGGCTCGGTCTTCAACACCGACCTCCTCGAGGCGCGCGAGATCGGCTACCTCCTCGACTGCGCCGAGACGACGGTCGTCGCCGCGCTCAATCGCAAGGAGAGCCGCGGTGCCCATGCCCGCGAGGACTACCCCGACCGCGACGACGTCAATTTCCTGACCCACAGCCTCGCGACCCGTGGGCCGGGCGGCGGCAACCCGCAGCTCAGCTACAAGCCGGTCACGATCACCCAGTTCCAGCCGAAGCCACGCACCTACTGAGCACCGGAGCCCGAGCAGACAAGCATGCAGGTCGACCTTCGCATCCTCCGCTATGACCCCGAGCGCGACGAGAAGCCGCACTGGGAGTCCTACACCGTCGAGTCCGACCCGAAGGCCGACCGCGTCCTCGATCTCCTTCACCGGGTCAAGTACGAGCAGGACGGGTCGTTGACCTTTCGCCGATCCTGCGCCCACGGCGTGTGCGGCTCGGACGCGATGCTCGTCAACGGCCGCAATCGCCTCGCCTGCAAGGTCCGGGTCGAGCAGCTCGGGAAGCGCCGGATCACGATCGCGCCTCTGCCTGGGCTGCCCGTGATCAAGGACCTCGTTGTCGACATGGACGGGTTCTTCGCGAAGCTCCGGAGCGTCCAGCCGTTCCTGATCGACGAGACACCGCCCCCGGCCCGCGAGCGGATCCAGAGCCCCGAGGACCGGGCCCGCTACGACGACACGACCAAGTGCATCCTGTGCGCGGCGTGCACGTCGTCGTGCCCATCGTTCTGGGCCCAGCCGTCATACGTCGGCCCCGCGGCGATCGTGAATGCTCACCGCTTCATCTTCGATTCGCGCGACGAGGGCGGCGACGAGCGGCTCGAGATCCTCGCCGACAAGGACGGCGTCTGGCGCTGCCGGACGATCTTCAACTGCACCGACGCCTGCCCGCGCGGGATCCATATCACCCAGGCGATCCTCGAGGTCAGCTCGGCGATCGTAGAGCGGCAGACCTGAACGACACGCTGTTCCCCGAAATGCCGGCGACGGGGGAGGAGAGCGCCGGACCTGCCGTCGGGCGGACGAAGCCGCGCGGCTACCTCCTTCGGACCGACGGCGCCGCGCGCGGCAACCCAGGGCCGGCATCGTCTGGCGCCGCCCTGTTCGATCTCGCACGACCCGACGCCCGCGATCCACGGGCCGTGCCCGACGCCTCGATCTCCGAGTTCCTCGGCGTCCAGACGAACAATGTCGCCGAGTACACTGCCGTCGTCCGGGGCCTTGCCCTGGCCGTCGAGCTAGGCGCGCGCGAGGTCGTCATGCTCCTCGACTCGAAGCTGATCGTCGAGCAGCTGGCCGGTCGCTGGCGCGTGAAGGACGCCAAGCTCATCCCGCTCTGGGAGGTCTCGCGGCGGACCCTGCGCGGGTTCGAGCGCTGGTCGGCGACCCACGTCCCGCGGGCCCAGAACACGGTCGCGGACGCGCTTTGCAACGAGGCAATCGACCGGGTCGCCGCTGGCGGCGCGCCGGTCGTCATGGTCCGACCTGGAACCTGAGTCGGGCCTGGCGACCCCGGCAGTCGACCCAGACGACCTCACCGCTCTGCGGGCGTCAATATTCGAACCTCGGTCTCGACCTCGGACGCCTCCGGACGGGGCTCCGCCGGGAGAACCCGGCATGGGCCGTATCATGCGGTCCGTCAGTGAGGCGGTCGGATGGCCGCGCGCCCGTCGGGGGCCACCCCGGCATGGCGTGAGGAACGTCCGAGCTCCTCAGCGCAGGGTGGCGGGTAACACCCGTCCGTCGTGAGACGAGGACAAGTGCCACAGTGACGATGCCGTCGGCGGCTCTGCCGGCGACGGAGTGAAACGCGGCAAACTCCACCCGGAGCAAGGCCAAATAGGAGGGCGCAACCCGCCGGGGCAACCCGTCGGGGGAGAGGTGCGCTGCCCAGCCCTCGGGTCGGCCGCAAGAGCCGTCGGGTAACCGGCGGCCTCAGATGGATGGCCATCCGTGGCGGCGCAAGCCGTTACGACAGAACTCGGCGTACAGACCGCCTCGCTGACGCTCCATCGAACCCGCGCCCAAGGGCTCGATTCGACGCGCCCTCAGTCCTCGTCGGGGCGGAAGGTGTGCGGCGCGGTGCACGAGTTGCAGATCGGCGTCGCCGCGTCGAGATGGCCGAGCGGGATCGGCAGCCGGCGGTCGGGCAGCAGGCACTCGACGTCGTACAGGCGCTCGGCGCCAGTGTCGATCTGGATGAGCCGACGGAACGTGCAGCGCTTGATCCGCTGCGGCGCGAGCCGGTATGGATCGGGCTCGGACGTCACCATCGGAAGGGGGAGGGCCATCTGGGGTTCGGGCCTCGGCGGCGTGCACGGGATTCGGCCGGATCTGGCGGCCGAAGATAGCACCGTCGCGTTTGCCACGGCAACATGCCAAACGTACTAGACTCCGCGCCGTCCGGGGCGGTAGGAGCGCGGAGGGCGCGTGGCGGAGGGCGATGGGAGCGACGTCGGGACAGCCGACGGGCTGATCGAACGTGACGTGGGCCCCTTCCGGGCCGCCGCGCCCGCGCTGCCCGCGGATGCCCACAGCACGTGCCGGTTTCTCGCGCTCGAGACGACGTCGGGCGGTTCCCTCGGGCCGGCCGGGCCGGCCGCGGACATCGGGCACCGCTGTACCGCGATCGGAGATCCCATTCCGCAGTCGACCCGCCAGCAGGAGCTGGTCTGCCTCGTCTCGGCCCACGTGAACTGTCCACGCTACCTTCGCGGGGTGCTCACGGCTGAGGCGCCGCCGCCGGCACCCGTCCGCGAACCGATCTCGCGCGCAGTGATCGGTGCCGCTCTGGTCCTTGCCGCGGCCCTGGCGGCCTCGTTTGGATTCCTGGCGGTCCGCGGCGGGTTCGCCCTGCCGCTTGCGAGCGCGGCCCCGTCGTCGCTCGTGGCCGTCGGGCCGACGCCGTCGGCGCCCCAGGCGATCCCTTCGGCCACGCCGACGCCGAGCCCGACGCCGTCTCCCTCGCCCAGCCCATCGCCCTCTCCGAGTCCGTCGCCGGTTTCCGCGACCCCGAGCACCCCGCCGACAGCGCGGCCGACTCCCAGCCCGGCCCCGACCAGCGACCGGTTCGCCGTCCTCACCCGTTGCCCGTCCACGCCCGATTGCTGGGTCTATGTCATCCGCTCGGGTGACAACCTGCAGAGCATCGCCAACTGGTTCGGCGTCTCGTACAACCTGATGATCGCGATGAACCCCGGGTTGCGGACGCCGATCCAGCCCGGCGACAAGCTTCGGATCCCGACGCCCACTCGCTGACCCGCCTCGGTGCTGCCCGTCGCCTGAGCTGACCGATGCTGCCTCCGGTCGAGGCGACATGCCGCAGCGGCATGAAATTGCCCCGAGCGGCAGCGTGGCCGGGTCGAGGTTCCGTCGGTACCGACCCCGGTGCCCGCGCGTGGCATGCCCCAGCGGCATTCGGGCCTCGCGAGTGATCAGCCGACCCACGCCCGCGTCGGCCCCACGTGAGCGTCGGTCCCGCACCCGGCCGCGGCCCGCTTCCGCCGAAACGATGGGAACTTCGCCCATTGACGAGCCGTCGCTGCACGCTATGATGACCCGAAGTGGTGCGAAGTGGCCCAAAGTGGGGAGCACACCCACCACCAGCGCCCACTCCGCGCATCTCACGTCACGACCAGGCATCGCTCCCATACGGGGTGTTCTCACAGGTGTTCACCGGCGAGTACCGGCACTCGGTGGACGACAAGGGACGGCTCGCCGTCCCGTCGCGATTCCGCGCCCAGGTGGAAGCGGGTCTCGTCGTCTCGCGCTGGCTCGATGACTGCCTCGCGATCCACACCCGGGAGGGCTGGGACGCGCTGGCGGCCAAGGTCGCCCAGCTCCCGATCGCCGACGCCAACGCCCGCCTGTTCTCGCGCTTCATCTTCGCTGGCGCCTCGGAGACGAGCCTCGACAGCCAGGGCCGCGTCCTGGTCCCGGGCTATCTCCGGGAGATGGCCGGACTTGCCTCGGAAGCGGTCGTCGTCGGCGCCCGCGATCACGCCGAGATCTGGTCTCCCGACCGCTGGGAGACCTATCGCCGCAGCCTCGAGGACCCGGCCGCACTGGCCGAGGCGATCGAAGGGCTCGGCATCTGAGGCGGAACCCCGCCCGACGGCCAATGGTCGGTGGACGGAACCACATGCGTTTCCAGGGTCTGCTCGGGATCCGATCGTCAACGGTGGAGGAGAAATGAAGGAAGAGCACCGGCCGGTGCTGGTGGACGAGGTCATGTCGATGCTCGCGCCTGCTCCCGGCAGCCTTCAGATCGACGCGACCGTGGGCGGCGGTGGGCACACCGGGCGGATCCTGGAGGCGACCGATCCTGATGGCCGCCTCCTCGGCCTCGATGCCGATGGGGCGGCCGTCGCCAGAGTGGACGGTCGCCTCCGCCCCCGCTTCGGGGATCGCCTCGTCCTGCGCTGCGCGAACTTCCGCGAGCTGCGGACCGTCGCCCCCGACGCGGGCTTCGGCGCGGTCGACGGGATGCTCTTCGATCTCGGGCTGTCGAGCTTCCAGCTGGGCGACGCCGAGCGCGGCTTCGGCTTCCGGACGGGGGGTCCGCTCGACATGCGCTTCGACGCGACCCGCGGCGTCCCGGCCGCAGAGCTCCTCGCGACGCTCGACCGGATCGAGCTATCCGCCCTCTTCAAGCGCTATGGCGAGGAGCCCGCGCCGCATGCCAACCGGATCGCGAACGCGATCGTCGCGGCCCGCGCCGTGGCGCCGATCTCGACAGCCGAGGAGCTGGCAGCGCTTGTCGAGCGGGTCGTCCCAGGCAATCCCCGAATCCACCGCCGGATCCATCCTGCGACCCGCGTCTTCCAGGCGCTCCGGATCGCAGTCAACGAAGAGCTCGACGCACTGCAGGACGGGCTCGCCGCCGCGGTCGATCTTCTGCGACCCGGCGGCCGGCTCGTCGTCCTGAGCTACCACTCCCTCGAGGATCGGATCGTGAAGCGGTTCTTCGCGGACGAGCGGCGCGGCTGCGTATGCCCACCCGAAGTCCCGGTCTGCGTCTGCGGCAGGAACCCGCGCCTGCGGCTGGTCACACGACCGTCGCTGACACCGTCGGCCGAGGAGATCGCCGCCAACCCCCGCGCCCGGAGTGCCCGCCTGCGGGCTGCCGAGCGTCTCGCCGCCTGAGCCAACCCATCGAGCACCGGAAGGAGGAGGAGTCACCGTGAGCAAGCGACACCAGTCCAGCCGCCGTCGGTCGTACGGGCGGCGTCAGCACGAGGTTCAAGAGCGGGAGGGCAACCGCCGCCACAGCCCGACCGCAGAGGAGATGGACCTCGACGGCTTCGGTGTCTCGTCCCAGGCCGATCCGCTCGCCTTCCTCGACCCGCGCACTCCGCGGCTGCGCTTCGCGATCGGCGAATAGGTGGCGGTCTACTCGGGGGCCCGCCCTCGCTCCGCGTTCCTGCCGCAGCGATCGCGGGTGGTCAACGCGCCGACGCTGCCGCGTCGACGCGTCCGCGGTGCCGTCCGGGCGAAGCGTCGCGGCAGCCGCCTCGCGTTCGTCCTCGGTGGCATCGTCGTCACGTTCCTGCTCGCGTTCTTCTCGCTGGCCCAGACCGTCCGGGTCGCCGCCACCGGCTACGACCTCGAGCGCCTCGGGCGTGAGCGCGACACGCTCCTCGTCCGGCAGCAGGAGCTGACGACCGACCTCAACCGGCTCGGCCAGGAACCGGCCGTCCGGAAGCTGGCGATTGACGCCGGCCTCTCGCAGCTACCGGCGCCGATCATCGTCGGCCCGCGCTGACCGAACCGAACATCGAACGATGGGTCGAACGGATTCCCGCGGCCGCGCACTCCTCCTGCTGATCACGTTCGCGATCGTCGGGGCGGCGCTCTTTGCCCGACTCGCCTTTTGGCAGGTCGGCCAGCGCGACATGCTCGCCGACGCGGCATTCCAGCAGACGACGATGCGCGAGACGACTCCGTCGCGGCGCGGCGAGATCTACGACCGCACCGGCGTGGTCGTCCTCGCCACCACGATCGAGCGGGAGCGGCTCGTCTCGACGCCGTCGGAGATCTCCTCCATGCGCCGGCGCGAGGTTGCCGATGCCCTCGTCTCGATCCTCGCCCTGACCGGCGCCGACGCGACGACTCTGGTCGACCGCGAGACCTCCGACGCGAAGTACGTTGTCCTGGCACACGGCCTCGACACCGCGATCGGCGACCGGATCCGGGCCGCGATCTCCGCAAAGCAGGTCGAGTCGGTCGCGCTCGAATCCGAGCCGGTCCGGGTGTATCCCCAGCCGGGCGGCGGACCCGACACGACCTTGGCGGCCAAGGTCCTCGGCTTCGTCAACCGCGACGGGGTCGGCCAGTACGGCGTCGAGCAGTTCTACCAGTCCCAGCTGGGCGGCCGGCCGCGGATCGTCCAGACCGGTCGCGATATCGCGTCGCGGTCCGTGCCGGGCGCGACGGTCGTGCAGGACAGCGGCGCCCCGGGCGAGGACATCCGCCTGACGATCGACGCCGGACTCCAGCTCGCCGTCGAGCAGGAGATCCTCGCCGCGTGGGCCGCCGACCGAGCCAAGTCCGTGTCCGCAATCGTCATGAACCCGTACACCGGCGAGATCCTGGCCGAAGCGTCCGTTCCGTCGTACGACGGCAACCAGTACACGACGATCGCCAATACCGACCCGAACCGGTTCATCGACCCGATCGTCAGCTCGGTCTATGAGCCGGGCTCGGTCTTCAAAATGCTCACGGTTGTCGCGGCGATGGAGAAGGGCGAGGTCACGACGCAGACGAAGATCAACGACACCGGGCGGCTTGTTCTCGACGGCGGGCTGACTCACATCAGCGACGCGGACCACAAGGCGAAGGGCTGGATGAAGTTCGAGGATGCCATCGCCTGGTCGCGCAACGTCGTTGCGGCCAAGGCCGCGCTCGGGCTCGACAAGAACCTCCAGACCGCCTCGAGCCTGCTCCACGCGACATGGACGCGGTTCGGGTTCGGAAGCCCGACCGGCGTGGATCTTTCGGGCGAGGTCGGCGGGCTCGTCCGCAACCCTGCGCTCCGGCCATGGCGCCAGATCGATCTTGCGAACGGCTCGTTCGGCCAGGGCGTGGCGGTCACCCCACTCCAGATGGCGACGGCGTACGCGGCGATGATCAACGGCGGCCTGCGGATCCAGCCGCACATCGTCAAGTCCATCGGGCTCGCAGCGCAGCCGGTCGCGGCCGGCGAGCGGCTGATCGACGCAAGCCTGTCGCGGACGCTGATCGGGATGATGCGCCACGTCGTGACGACGGTCCCGTTCTACCGCGACCGGACGATCATCCCGGGCTACGACGTCGGCGGGAAGACCGGCACCGCCCAGATCTGGGACACGACCGCCAACCACGGCCGCGGCGACTGGAAGGTGAATCTCTTCAACTACTCGTTCATGGGCTACATCGGCCGCCAGACGAACAACCCGGATCTCGTCATTGCGATCCGGATCGAGGAAGGCAAGCCCACGATCCACAAGATCGGCCAGCTCGAGATGCCGGTGATGTCGTTCGAGCTGTTCCGGCGGATCGCCCACGACGCCATCACGACCCCGGACCTCCTGCCGGACCGGATCCTCGCGCCCGACTCGACGACCGCGACCCGGTGAAGGTGCCCGATGCGACAATGGCCGGCGTGACCGATCGGCGAGCTCCGTCGCGATCGACCGACCCCATCGCCCATCCCGCCGACGCGGGACTGATGGCGGATGAGCTCGCCGCGATCACGGGTGGCTCGCTCATCGCCCGGTCGGACCGGCAGGTCCTCGGCGGGGCGGTCGACTCGCGGGCGGTCGAGCCGGGCAACCTCTTCGTGGCGCTGCCCGGCGAGCACACGGACGGCCACGCGTTCGTCGGCGCCGCGCTCGACGCGGGCGCCGCGGCGGTGTTCGTCGCACTGCCGCCCGACGTTGCGGACCTCGCCGGCCGGGACGCCACCGTGGTCCAGGTCGCCGATCCCCTCCGGGCCCTCCAGGCGGTCGCCTCGGCGTGGCGCTCGCGGTTCGATCCGCTGGTCGTCGGGATCACGGGGTCCATCGCGAAGACGTCGACGAAGGAGGCGGTTGCGGCGGTCCTCGGTTCGGCGATGCCGACCCTCCGCAATGAGGGCAATCTCAACAACGAGATCGGGCTGCCCCTGACGGTCCTGCGGCTCCGCGCAGCGCACCGGGCGGCCGTCCTCGAAATGGGGATGTACGTGGGCGGCGAGATCGCAGACCTCGCCCGGGTCGCACGGCCGGAGATCGGCGTCGTGACCGCCGTCCACCCGGTCCACCTGTCGCGGATCGGGACGATCGAGGCGATCGAGCAGGCGAAGGGCGAGCTCGTCGAGGCATTGCCCGCCGACGGGGTTGCGATCCTCAACGCCGACGACGATCGCGTCGTCCGGATGGCGTCGCGCACGCGGGCCCGGACGGTGACCTACGGCTTCGCCGCCGACGCCGACGTCACGGCGTTCCGGATCGAGTCGTCCGGAGTCTTCGGCATGGAGTTCCACGTCTCGACCCCGGCTGGCGATTGGCCCATGAAGATCCCGACACTCGGTCGGCTCTCGGTGCACAACGCCCTTGCCGCCACTGCAGCAGGTCTCGCGTCAGGCTTGTCGCTGCAGGCGATTGCAGCTGGGCTCGAGGCGGGCTGGTCGGCTCCGCATCGAGCCCAGCCGATCCGCGCCGGCGGCGTCACGATCATCGACGACTCGTACAACGCGTCGCCCGGGTCCGTGATCGCGGCACTGGAACTGCTGAGCGGCCTGCCGGGCCGAAGGATCGCCGTCCTGGGCGAGATGCTCGAGCTTGGCGACGATCACGAGGACGGTCATCGACGAGTCGGCGAGGCGGCCGCCGGCATCGTGGATCGGCTCCTCGTCGTTGGCAAGGGCGCAACCGGCATTGCTCGCGCCGCGCGAAGTGCGGGCCTCGCGGACGTCAGACAGGTTGCGGATCGGGCCTCGGCACTCGACGAACTCCGTGATATCCGCCCGGGCGACGTCGTCCTCCTCAAGGCGTCACGGGGGATCGGGCTCGACGTCCTCGTCGACGAGCTCGTCGCGGCCCTTGGCCCGGCCCTCGGCCCGGCCGGAGAGCCCGCTCCGTGACCGTCGAGCTGATCCAGGGCCTCCTGCTTGCCTTCGCGATCGTCGTGATCCTGATGCCGTCGTACATCCGGTTGCTCCGCGCGACCGGCTTCACCAAGCAGATCCGGATCGAGGGCCCCGACTCGCACCAGATCAAGCACGGCACTCCCACGATGGGCGGCGTCCTCATCATCGGCGTCGTCCTCGCCCTGTATCTGCTCCTTCGCTGGCCGCCCGAGGGCGGGATCTTCGCCCCGCTCGGTGCGCTCGCCGGTGTCGGGCTGCTCGGAGCGTTCGACGACTACCTGAACGCGAAGACCGGGGAGGGAATCAAGATCCGCCAGAAGCTCATCTGGCAGGTCGTCTTCGCGTTCGCATTCGCGTTCATGATCCAGCGGACGTACCAGATCGACCAGATCGCCGTCCCGTTCGTCGGCAAGGTCGTGGTCGACCCGGCGATCTACGTCCTGTTCGCGGCCTTCGCGATCATCGCCGCGAGCAACGGCGTCAACATCACCGACGGCCTGGACGGGCTCGCCGGCGGGACGCTCGTGTTCGCGTTCGTCGCGTTCCTGCTGGTCGCCCTGCTCAACGTCCCGGCCCAGCCGAACCTCGCGTTCCTGTGCGCTCTCGTGATCGGGGCGCTGCTCGGGTTCCTCTGGTTCAACGTCCACCCGGCCCAGATCTTCATGGGCGATTCGGGGTCCCTGTCTTTGGGCGCGACCCTGGCGGTCATCGCCCTGATCACCGGCCAGATCCTCGTCCTGCCGCTGATCGGGCTGATCTTCGTGATCGAGACCGGCTCGGACATCATCCAGATCGGCTACTTCAAGCTGAGCGGCGGAAAGCGGATCTTCCGGATGGCGCCGCTCCACCACCATTTCGAGCTGGCAGGCTGGGACGAGGAGAAGATCACCCTCCGGTTCTGGATCATCGGCATCCTCGCCGGGCTGCTCGGGGTCACCCTCTTCCTCGCCTCGATCCAGAAGCTCGCGTGAGCCGGGCCATGACGACGGAACGGCCGCTCGATGCTCCCACCGGCGGCAGGCCCATCGACCCCGACCTGCTGACGCCCGGAGCGCTCGAGGCCGGCACCTTCCGCGGCCGGGCGGTCACCGTCCTCGGCTTCGCTCGGAGCGGGATCGCGCTGGCGCGGTTTCTCGTCGACGCCGGTGCTCGGGTGACGGTCTACGACGGCCGGCCGCCCGATGAGCTGGGCGCTGCGGTCGCGGGCCTCGAGGGTCGCGAGGTCCGGCTGCTGGCCGGCCCCGACGTCGATCCCGTCCGGGCCTGGGCCGGCGCCGACCTCGTGACGACGTCGCCCTCGATCAATCCCGACTACCCCACCACCGAGCCGCGCCTCCGGACCGCTCTCCAGGCCCTCGTCGACGCCCGCCTTGGTGGCGACCGGTCGGGGCCCGTCCTGATCTCCGAGCCGGACCTGTTCCTCCGGCTCTGCCCGTCGCCCACGATCGGCGTCACGGGAACGAAGGGCAAGACGACGACCGCCTCGCTGATCGCGGCGATCCTCGCCGAGGATCCCTCCCACCCGGCCGTGCTCGGCGGCAACATCGGCATTCCGCTCGTGGAGCGGCTGCCGGAGCTGACGCCGGATCACCGGGTCGTCATCGAGCTCTCCGAGCTGCAGCTGCCGACGCTCTCGCGGGGGACGACGGTCGCCGTCTACACCAACGTCACCTCCGACCACCTCGACCGCCACGGCTCGCTCGAGGGCTATCGCCGGGTGAAGCGTGGGTTGGCCGAGCTCGTCGATCCCGACGGCGCGCTCGTCCTCAACGCTGACGATCCGGTCGTCACGGCTTACGCCGGGCTTGGCACGGCGCCGTCGACGCTCTACCGCCGGGAGCGGCCGATGGCCGGCGGAGTCGGCGTCGTCGACGGCTGGATCGTGGCCGCGGGCGTGACCCGGCTGCCGATCGCGGGTGGTGGGGCCGCGGCAACGGGACCCGGCGGCCGGATCCTGCCGGTCGGCGAGCTCGCGATCCCGGGCGGCCACAACATCTCCAATGCGCTCGCGGCCGTGACCGTCGGCCTGCTCTTCGGCGTCGCCCCCGACGCGATCCGGCGGGCCGCCGCCGCGTTCACCGGAGTCGAGCACCGGCTCGAGTCCGTGGCGCTCATCGACGGGGTCCGCTTCGTGAACGACTCGCAGGGCACCCAGCCGGACGCGGTGATCGCGGCCCTGCGCGCCTTTGACGGGCCGGTCGTCCTGATCGCCGGCGGACGCGACAAGGGCGTGGACCTCAGCGCCCTGGGCCCGGTCGTCGCGGAGCGCGCTGCGGCCGCAGTGCTCATCGGCGAGAGCGGGCCGGACCTGGCCGTCCGATTCCGGTCCGCCGGCCTCGCCCGGACCGAGCGAGCGGCGTCTATTGCCGAGGCGGTCCGGATCGCCGACCGGATCGCGCGCGAGCAGCTGGCGGCGGGCCGGCCCGAGCCCGCAACCGTGCTCCTCAGCCCAGCCGCCGCGAGCTTCGACATGTTCATCGACTATGCCGCCCGCGGCCGGGCGTTCAAGGAAGCCGTCGCCGCGATCGCGGTTGCGCGCCAGCAGGGGAGGAAACCATGAGCGACGCCCGAAGCGTGGGGCTCCCCGCGCGCAGCCGTCCCGGTCCGACGGGCCGGGCGATCGACGGGGACCGGACGCGCCCAAGGTCGGCGGTCGGGTCCGAGCGCGACGCAGCCACCGGTCGGACGCCCGCACGCCAGAAATCGAACGCCCTCGTCCGCGAGCGCCACCAGGCCGATTACGCGATCCTCGTGATCGTCGTCGCGCTGACCGCGGTCGGGATCCTGATGGTCTACTCGAGCTCGGCGATGAAGGCGTATATCGCGACCGACGACACGCTGTCGGTCGTCGGGCCGCAGATCGCGTGGGCCGCCCTCGGGGTCGCGGCGATGATCGCGATGATGAAGGTCGACTACCGCTATCTCCGGTTCGTGTCGGTCCCGATCTACGCCTTCGCCCTGCTCCTCCTCGTCCTCGTCTTCGTGCCGAGCCTGAATGTCGTCATCGGCGGTTCGGCGCGCTGGCTGAAGATCGGGCCGCTGCCGGCGCTCCACCCGGCTGAGATCGCGAAGCTCGCGATGATCATCTATCTCGCCCATTGGTTCGCGAAGCGCGGCACACGGGTCAAGAGCTTCTGGGGCGGCACGATCCCGTTCCTGATCATCGTCGCCCCGATCATCGCGCTCGTGTTCAAAGAGCCTGACCTCGGCACGACCATGGTCATCGCCCTGACCGGGGTGACGATGTTCTTCCTTGCCGGCGGGAACCTTGTCCACCTGGTCGCGATGGGCGCGGCCGCATTCCTGGCCCTCGTCGCCGTCGGGCTGCGGGCGTACCAGCTGACCCGGATCCGGACCTGGCTCAATCCATTCTCGGACCCGCTCGGCGCCGGCTATCACACCGTCCAGGGCCTGCTGGCCCTCGGGCTCGGCGGGCTGCTCGGTGCGGGGCTCGGCGAAAGCCGTCTCGCCGGCGGCCTCTTCCTGCCGAACGCGAGCAACGACTACATCTTCGCGATCATCGGCGAGGAGTTCGGGCTGATCGGGGCCGGGGTGGTGATCGTCCTGTTCGTCGCTCTGGCCTACTCTGGCATCCGCGTGTCGCTCGCGGCACCCGATACGTTCGGGTCGCTTCTTGCGGCAGGCATCACCGCCTGGCTGTGCATCCAGGCGTTCATCAACATCGGCGTCGTCGTCGCGCTCATCCCGGTGACCGGCATCACCCTGCCGTTCATCAGCGCGGGCGGCTCGTCGCTGACCATCTCTCTCGCGGCCGTCGGCATCCTGCTGTCGATCTCGCGGGAGACCGTCGAACGAGGAACCTGGAACGATGCGGCTGCTGATCGCCGGGGGCGGGACGGGCGGGCATATCTACCCGGCACTCGCCGTGGCCCGCTCGCTCCGCGAACGACCCGATCGCCGGGACGCGCCTGACCTCGTCTGGCTCGGCGGCCATCGCGGCCTCGAGGCAGACCTCGTCCGCGACGCGGGGATCCGCGTCCGGAGGCTCGCCTTGCGCTCGCTGCGGACGGTCGATCGATCCGTCCACACCGTCCTCGATCCGGTCCGACTCGGACTGTCCGTGCCGCAGGCCGCGGCGATCCTCGCCACCGAGCGGCCGGCGGCGATCTTCACGACCGGCGGCTTCGTCTCGGTCCCGGTCGTGATGGCCGCGGTGCCCCTCCGGATTCCGGTCGTCCTGTGGGAGGGCAACGCGATCCCGGGCCGGTCGGTCCGCGCGATCGCCCGGCTCACGGAGGCGATTGCGGTCTCGTACGAGAGCGCCGTGCGGGCCCTCGCGGGTGCCGGAGTGCCGGTGTATGTGACCGGCACCCCGATCCGTAATGTGACCGCGCTCGACCGAGCGGCGGCCCGGGCTCGGCTCGACCTTCCGCCGGACGCTCCGACGATCCTGATCTTCGGCGGCTCGCAGGCCGTCCGGCGTTTCAACGCGGCGGTCGCGGCCGCGTTGCCGCGGCTGGTCGAGCGGGTCCACGTGCTCCACGTCAGCGGCGACGCCGGCTACGCCGATGCCCTGGCGCAGCGCGAGCGGCTGCCGGCCGAGGCCCGCGCGCGGTACCGGCCGTACCCGTTCCTGCGCGACGACATGCTCGCCGCCCTCGTCGCGACGGACCTGGTCGTCGGCCGGGCCGGCTCGTCGACCGTCGCCGAGGTCACGGCGCTCGGCATCCCGGCGGTGATCGTTCCCTATCCCCACGCGGCGGGGCACCAGGTTGCCAACGCCCGGCTTCTCGCGGATGCGGGCGCGGCCCGGATCGTCGCCGATGAGGATTTCGACGCGGACGCCCTCATCGCGGCGGCCGACATCCTGTCCGACGAGCCCACCCGAGCGTCGATGGCCGCCGCTTCGCGCGGCTTCGGCCGGCCCGGCGCGGCAGATGCGATCGCCGAGCTGGTTCTTGCCCGGGCCGAGCGGCGGCCGGCGCCGTCGGTGGCCGCGATCGAGGCCATCGCGCGGGGAGACGGCTCGTGACCGAGCTGACCGACGCCTCCGGCACTGACGCGACGGGCAAGGACCCCGCCGAGTCCGCGCCAGCACCGCCGGCCTTCGATTCGCTCGCGTTCGGCACCGCGATCCAGCGCCGGATCGGCGTCAAGACCTCCCGCGACGAGCCGCTGGCTCGGTTCACGACGATGCGGGTCGGGGGCCCGGCCGATCTCTTCGCGACCGTCCACAACATCCACGAGCTGCGGGCGATCGTCCGCTTCGCCCGATCGCGCGGGATCCCGCTGACGCTCCTCGGCCGGGGCAGCGATGTCGTCATCGCGGACGCGGGGATCCGCGGCCTCGTCGTCCAGAACAGGGCCGAGGGCTCGCACATCGACGGCGAACGGTATGTCGCCGAGTCCGGGCTGCCGATGGCGCGGGCCGCGACCGAGGCCCAGAAGGCCGGTCTCACCGGGCTCGAGTTCGGGCTGGCGATCCCGGGCACGGTCGGTGGCGCGGTCTGGGCCAACGCAGGCGCCCATGATTCGGATGTCGCCACGATCCTCGAGAGCGCCGACGTCCTCCTCGCCGACGGCACGGAGGCACGCCTCACTGCGGCAGACCTTGAATTCCACTACCGCGACAGCCGCCTCAAGCACCGGCCCGGCGAGATCGTTCTCGGCGTGACGTTCCGGCTCACCCCGGCCGACCCCGCGACGATCGCCAGCCGCCTGGACGAGATCAAGCGCTGGCGCCGCGAGCACCAGCCGCTCGGCATCCCGTCGGCCGGGTCGACCTTCCGCAACCCGCCCGGCGATTCGGCCGGCCGCCTGATCGACGCGGCCGGGCTGAAGGGCCGGACTCGCGGCGGCGCGACCGTGTCGGACAAGCACGCCAACTTCATCGTCAACGACCGAAAGGGCACCGCCGCCGACGTCCGGGGCCTGGTCGACGAGGTGGCCGCGGCGGTGACCGCGGCGAACGGGATCGTTCTCGAGCCCGAGGTCGTGTTCCTCGGCGAGTGGGACCGCGAGCCGCGAGGCGCCGCGCCGGCGCCCAATCGAATGGCTCCCCCGGCCCCGACTGAGGCCGTCCGATGAGCGCCCACCCGCCGATCGTTGTACTCCTCGGTGGTCCCTCGGCCGAGCACGACGTGTCTGTGGTCTCGGGAACGGCCATCGCCGAGGCGCTCGCGGGAGCCGGTGATGCGGTCCGCCAGGTCCTGATCGACCTCGACGGGTTCTGGTGGTGGCTGCCGCCCGATCATCGCCGCGCTGGCCGGCCGGGCACCGCCTACGACGACCCGGTCGCGCTCGGCGCCGACGGCCCGCTGGCGGCCGGCGCCGCCCTCGATCGGCTCGCTGGCGAGACGCCGCCGCCGCTCGTGTTCATCGCCCTCCACGGGCCGTTCGGCGAGGACGGCACCGTCCAGGCGATGCTCGAGGGAGCCGGTCTCGCCTACACCGGGTCGGGGGTGACGGCGTCGGCGCTGGGCATGGACAAGGCGGTCTTCAAGCGCCTCGTCCGCGGGATCGGGCTGCCGGTCGTCGACTGGCGCGAGGTCCGGGCGGCGCGCTGGCGGGACGATCCGGCGGCGGTCCTCGCCGAGCTCGGGGCGTTCGCCGCCGGGACCGGCGACTCGCGCCTGATGATCAAGCCGTCGGGTCTCGGGTCGTCGGTCGGGATCACGCTCGCTCACGGGGCGGAGGAGTACGGGGCGGCGCTCGACGTGGCCTTCCGTTACGACCAGGTCGCCCTGGCCGAGGCCTATCTCGTCGGCGCCCGCGACCTCGAGGTCAGCGTGATCGGCAACGACCACGCCCGGCTCGAACTCTATGGACCCGGCGAGATCCTCGCCGGCCACGAGTTCTACGACTACGCCGCGAAGTACACCCCGGGCCTGTCGGAGAGCTTGACCCGATCCGAGATCCCCGCATCGATGCGTGCGTCGATCCTCAAGATCGCGCGCGACTGCTACCGCGCGATTGGCGCCGAAGGCTTCGCCCGGACCGATTTCCTCGTCGCGGGCGACCAGGTGTTCCTCTCGGAGATCAACACGATTCCCGGGTTCACCCCGATCAGCCTCTTCCCGACGATGCCGGCCGATGGCGGCTACAGGTTCGCCGACGTCTGCGCGAAGGTGGTCGACCTGGCGATCGAGCGCCACGCAGCCCGGGCGGGCCGCCGGCTGACCGCTGCCGACCTCCCGCGCTGAGCCGGTTGATGACCCACGTGCCGACCGATGAGCCGGTGATCCGATGACGTCGCCCGGCCCGCGCCGCTATCGGACCGCTGCCGGCACCCCGCGTCGCCGGCCGCGAGTCAGGCGTGCGTCGGCCGGCCTGACACCGACGCGCTCGGGGGCCATCCTCGCGATGCTTCTGGCTGCTGGCGCGATCTACGGCCTGAGCGCCACGCCTGCGTTCGGATTCCAGCACCTGGAGCTCAGCGGCACCGCGCTGACCCGCGACGCGGCGATCGAGGCGGGGGTCGGGCTGAGCCCTGGGACCAATCTCGTCGGGCTGTCGACGGCGCCGATCGTCGACCGGCTGCGCGGCCTGCCGTCCATCCGGGACGTGGAGGTCTCGGTCGGCCTGCCGGGGACCCTCAAGGTGGCGGTGACCGAACGGCGCCCGATCGTGATCTGGGCCACCGGCGATCGACGCTTCGCGGTCGACGACAGCGGCCTCCTCTTCGCCGAGATCGGGTCGGCCGACGCCGCCGCGGTCGCAGGCGTCCCGGTCGTCCTCGACGAGCGGGCGACCTCGGCCAACATCGGGCTGGCCTCGACCCTCGACCCGGTCGACCTCGACGCAGCGACTCGGCTCGGCTCGCTGACGCCGAGCCAGGTCGGGAGCCACGCCGCGGGCTTCGCCGTCCATGTCACCGACGACCGCGGCTTCACGGTCACGAGCGGCAATGGTGGCTGGGTCGCGATCTTCGGGTTCTATGGTCGCAGCCAGCGGACGCCGGCATTGATCGCTGGCCAGGTCCAGCTCCTCGGAGCGCTCCTCGCCGGACGGGAGGACACCGTCGAAACCGTGATCCTCGCCGACGAGAAGGAAGGCACGTACATTCCGAAGGCGTCGACCAGGCCCAGCCCGAGCCCGAAGCAGTGACCGGCGGCAGCCAGGCTGCGGATCGCCACGCGCGCGCGACGCGAGACCCGCGGCGGCTCGTGTGGCGGCGCCCGCGTCCGTCGGGTAGCCTTGCCGAAACGCACCGGAGAGAGGGCGGCGAGGCGTGTTCCTACCCCTGGCGGGTCTCCTCGTGGGCGTTCTGGCCGGGCTCGTCCTCAATGTCAACGTCGGCTTCGAGTTCACCCGCTACTCGGCCGTGGCGATCCTCGCCGCGCTCGACTCGGTCCTCGGGGCTGTGCGGGCCGAGCTCGACGGCGTCTACGACAATCGGATCTTCATCAGCGGCTTCATCACGAACGCGATCGTCGCGGTGATCCTCACGTTCATCGGCGACCGGCTGAGCCTGGACCTGTACCTCGTGGCCCTGATCAACTTCGGGTTCCGGATCTTCAATAACGTGGCGCTGATCCGACGCCACTTCGTCTAGGAGCCGCCGGCTCCGGACACATCGCACCAGAGGAGGCACGGACGACGACGGTGGAGAGAGAAGCGGTCCTGGTCGGGATCGATGTCGGCACGTCCAAGGTCTGCACCTTGATCGGCGAGGTCAGCCGCGACGGGCGGATGACGGTCATGGGCCACGGCACGGTCGTCTCGTCCGGCCTGAAGAAGGGCGTCGTCGTCAACATCGACCAGACGGTCCGCTCGATCGCCGAGTCGGTCGAACGGGCGGAGCGGCTGTCGGGCTGGAAGATCGACCGGGCCTTCGTGGCAGTTGGCGGGCAGCACGTCGAGAGCCTGAACTCGCCCGGCCAGGTCGCAGTCAGCGGGCAGCGCAAGGAGGTCAGCCGCGAGGATGTCAACCGCGCGGTCGAGGTCGCCCGGGCCGTCTCGATCCCGTCGAGCCAGGTCGTCCTGCACGTCGAGCGGCGTGGCTTCAAGGTCGACGGCCAGGAGGGCGTCAAGGATCCGCTCGGGATGAGCGCGCTCCGGCTCGAGGTCGAGGTCCACATCGTCAGCGGTTCCGCCACCGCGGTCCAGAACCTGTCGAAGTGCGTGAATGCCGCGGGCGTGAAGATCGACGAGCTCGTCGCGTCCGCCCTCGCCTCGGCCGACGCCGTCCTGTCCGAGACCGAGAAGGACCTGGGCGTGGCGGTTGCCGACATCGGCGCCGGAACGATCGATCTCGCGATGTTCGCCGACGGCTCGCCGTTCCGGACCGCGGTCCTGCCGATCGGCGGCAACAACGTCACCAACGACGTCGCCCTCGGGCTCAAGACGAGTCTCCAGGTCGCCGAGGAGCTCAAGATCTCGCACGGGACCTGCAACCTCGCGGCCGTCGAGGACGACGAGGAGATCACGGTCAGCGTCCTCGGCGAGGATGCCGGTCGGACGCTCCAGCGGCGCGAGCTGTGCGAGATCATCGAGGCCCGGATGCGCGAGACCTTCGAGCTGCTCCGGAGCGAGATGGCCCGCGGCGGCGCCGGGATGCTGCCGGCCGGGATCATCCTGACCGGCGGAGGGGCACAGCTGGCGGGCACGGCCGAGCTCGGCCGCGAGGTCCTCGGGATGCCCGTCAGGATTGCCGCGCCGGCCGGGATCGGCGGTCTCGTCGACACGATCCTGACGCCCGGCTATTCGACGGCGGTCGGGCTGCTCCTGTGGGGCGCCTCGACCCTGGCCGAGGACGAGCCGCTCCGCTACGAGTCGGCGCCGGCGATGGGCGGGCTCGGCCGGCTCCGCGACGCCCTCCGTTCGATCTTTCCATAGACAGCGTTCGGTTCCGGGTCCGAACAGGGTCCGATCGAGGGTTCACGGATCTCACGCCGGCCTGCCGACGCTTCATCGCCGAGCGATCGGCCGGCGGCGACGGGCTGCTCTCGGTGTTCGTGCCCCACGCGACAGCGGGCGTCGCGATTCTCGAGCTTGGCGCGGGCTCTGACGACGACGCCCTGGCTACGCTCGACCGGCTCCTGCCGCGAGACGACCGCTGGCGCCACCGCCATGGCTTGCCGGGTCATGGCGCGGATCATGTGCTGCCGCTGCTCGTTGCTCCCTCGGTGACCGTGCCGGTGATCGGCGGCGAGCTCGCCCTCGGGACGTGGCAGTCGATCGCGCTGCTGGATCCGAACGCGGACAATGCCGAGCGGACGGTCCTCCTCAGCTTCCTCGGCGGCTGATCGGCGGCCTGAGTGCCGTCGGCACGTGGCGGCCGCGGAACCGGAACCGCGGCCCCGTGATCCACCCTGCGCGAGCGTCTCGCCTTCTTCGGAACGCCGGTCGGCACCGCCACGTGGTTCCACGCTCAGGACTCGCGCGTGATCGGTGCTTGGCAGGACTCAGGCTCCTGTTCGCACGAAATCGGGTGGCGATCCTTGCGCAACAGGCGAGCAGCCCCTGAACCGGGATTTCCGCGACCGGGCGGCCGAGGAGGCCGCGGCTCCATGGGTCTCGGCGCCCGGATTCAGCTCCGGCGGCGCGCGCTCGCGCCAGCCGCGCTTCGACGCCAGGTCTCAGCGTCGGCGGCGCATTCCCGGTCGCGACGCGAGCATCACGGCCGCGACCAGCAGCCCGACAAGGAACCCGATGGTCAGGGCCGGGCCGTTGCGATCCGCCGCGGAACTCACGCCGGCGAGGTCCGTGTCCGTCGGCGGCGGGGTCAGCCTGCCGCCGCCACTCTGGCCGCCTGCGGGGCCGTTCGCCGGCGGCGGCGTGGCAGTCGTGCCGCAGACCTCGCCGAGGATCGTCGTGGTGGCGGTCACGGTGAGCGGCTCCGGGGGCCCGTCGGCCAGGGCGAGATCGGCGCTGGTGCTCGCCGTGACGCCGACGGTCTGGCTGCAGGTCGGCCCGACCACCGTGACGGCCTCGTCTGCGCCGGTCGCGATCGTGACCTTCGCCGGCGCAGCGGCGGTGCCCCACGGCTGGAGCGCGGCGCCGAACGTTCCGTCGGGCGCGGTGACGACCTGGAACGCGACAAGGCCGCCGTCAGGCGGGAGCTCCTCGGTGATCCGCAGGTGGACGCCGCCGATGGGCGCTCCGCTGCCGTCGACGAGCTTCGCCGACAGGTCGACGTGTGGATCTGCCGCCAGCACGGACGTCATACCCGTCATCCCCCCGGCGCCGATCGCGGCGGAGATGATCAGGGCCGACGCTGCCGCCCGGATGGGTCGGTAACCAGGTCCCACGCGCGCTCTCCCCGAAAGTACCATTGCCGGTACTGGCTCGCAGGATCGCAGCACGGGTTCGAGCCCGTCCATAGGGTGCATGCCCTATCGGCCCGGGCGCGGCGTCAGGCGCGCCGACGGTGCGGCCGGGCACCGCCAAGGGGCCCGTCTCCTTGCGCGTCCCCGTCCCGGCGACGTCCAACGCCAATCGATCGGGTGCCCGATCGTGGCGGGCCGGTGGTAGACTCCCGGCAACCCGAGGGGCCCACGAGGATCGCAGACGCTGCGGGGTCCACCGGCACCGAGCAGATCACCGGACGCCGCCGATCCCGCGGGAGCCGACGTCCCCATGAGCCATGACCAGCCCCGGAGGATGGCGATGCCGCTGCGGTCCGATTCCGAGAACTTCGCGCTCATTCGCGTCATCGGCGTCGGTGGCGGCGGCAGCAATGCCGTCAACCGGATGATCCGGGCCGAAATGATGGGCGTCGAGTTCATCGCCTGCAACACGGATGCGCAAGCACTCCTCCAGTCGGACGCGCCGCACAAGATCCGGATCGGGGACAAGATCACCCGCGGTCTCGGCGCCGGCGGAGACAGTACGATCGGCCAGCGATCGGCGGAGGAGGACTCCGAGAAGATCGCCCAGGCGCTCGCGGACTCGGACATGGTGTTCATCACCGCCGGGCTCGGCGGCGGCACAGGCTCGGGCGCCGCGCCGATCGTGGCCCAGATCGCCAAGGAGGCCGGCGCGCTGACGATCGGCGTCGTCACCAAGCCGTTCAGCTTCGAGGGTGCCAAGCGCAAGCTCGTCGCCGAGAAGGCGGCCGAGGAGCTGAAGTCCCAGGTCGACACCCTGATCACGATCCCGAACGATCGGCTCAAGGACGTCGTCCAGAAGAACACCTCGATCATCGACGCGTTCCGGGTCGTCGACGACGTCCTTCGCCAGGGCGTCCAGGGGATCAGCGACATCATCACGATGCCGGGCCTGATCAACCTCGACTTCGCCGACGTCCGCGCGATCATGAAGGACGCCGGCTCTGCGCTCATGGGCATCGGCCGGGCGACCGGCGAGAACCGCGCCGTCGAGGCCGCCCGGATGGCGATCGCGAGCCCCCTGCTCGAGGTCAATATCACCGGCGCTCAGGGGATCCTGTTCAACATCACCGGATCCTCGAACCTCAGCCTGTTCGAGGTGACCGAGGCCGCCGAGGAGATCCGCGCCGCCGCCGATCCGGAGGCGAACATCATCTTCGGGACGAGCTTCAACGACCGGCTCGGCGAAGAGGTGATGATCACGGTCATCGCGACCGGCTTCGACGGCAACAAGAAGCGGGACGCGAGCCGGCACGGCCAGGCCGCTCAGCCGACCGAGCAGCAGTCGATCCGGGCCCCACGCGAGCGCGACTTCCTCGAAGAGCTCGAGCGCCAGCGGGTCGAGTCGTCCGACGGCTCGGCCGATCACGGCCGCGAGGAGCGCCCCGCCGCCGCGGTGATGGCGCCGCGCATCGAGCGGACCGTCGGCGAGCCGGTGCCCGTCAAGCGTGCCTCAGCGTACGACGCGGACGACCTCGAGATCCCGAGCTTCCTCCGCCGCAAGTGAGGCGTCGGTGGTGAGCGCGCCACCGACCGATCCGTTGGCCGGCGATCCGGATCCTGCCGCTGTTGCGGCATTCAGCCGCGCGCGGTTGCGCGTTCTCGAACATATCGCGGCCAGCTGCGCGCGCTCCGGCCGCGATCCCGCGGCGGTGACGCTGGTGGCGGTGTCGAAGACGGTGCCTGCGGAGCGGCTCGTCGCTGCCGTTGCGGCCGGGCTGGTCACGCTCGGCGAGAACCGGGTCCAGGAGGCGGAGGCCAAGGTCGGCGTCATCGCCGGCGCGACCTGGCATCTCGTCGGCCCCCTCCAGTCGAACAAGGCGCGCCGGGCGCTCGAGACATTCGACGTTGTCGAGTCAGTCGATTCGGTCGCGCTCGCCGAGCGTCTCGACCGCCTCGCCGTCGAGGTCCACCCGGACCGGCAGGTGCCCATCCTCCTCCAGGTCAACGTCGACCGCGACGAGGCAAAGGCGGGCTTCAATCCCACGGCGCTCGCCGCTGCCGCGGAGCGGCTCGACGCCTTGGGGCACCTCGACCTGCGCGGCCTGATGACGGTCGGGCGACTCGTCGCGGACCCGGCCGACGCCCGCGCGACGTTCGTGGCCCTGCGCGAGCTGTCGGAGCGGCTGCGTTCCGAATGGCCCGGGCTCGGGTCCGACCTGTCGATGGGGATGAGCCATGACTACCCGATCGCCGTCGAGGAGGGGGCAACGATCGTCCGAGTCGGGCGAGCCCTGTTCGGCGAGCGCCATCACAGCTGAGTCCCGCCGCCCGGAGGCCCGGCCGATCGCTGGTAGACTCGCTCCGTGGGCATCTTCCTCGTGAATCTCCTCCAGCTGGTGTTCGTCGCCATCTGGATCCTCGTGCTCGCACGGGTGCTGCTGTCGTGGTTCGATCCCGCCGGCAGGAACCAGGCCAGCGCGTTCGTATTTGCCGCGACCGAGCCCTTCCTCGCCCCGATTCGGCGCGCCCTTCCGCCGATGGGCGCCATCGACCTTTCGCCCCTCGTCGTCCTCATCGTGCTGAGCGTCCTCTGGCGCCTGATTTGAGTCCTGGCTGACACCGACGTCCGCTTCGCCGTCCGATTGACTCCTCGTGGTGGGTCCGACCATGTCGACGGCGTCGTCGACGGCGTGCTCCGGGCGCATGTCGCCGCGCCGGCGGTCGGGGGCGCGGCGAATCACTCCCTGCTCCGCCTCCTGTCCGACGAGCTCGGCGTCCCGCGTCGCGCCGTTCGGCTCGTCGCGGGCGCGTCGGGACGACAGAAGCTGGTCGTCGTCGACGGGATCGAGCCCGAAGCGGTCATTGCCCGCTATCCGGGCCTGCGGGTATGATCGGGCTCTGCCCGGTGGCCTGAGCGCCGCCGCGGTCCCTGGGGCGATTGGCTCAGTGGTTAGAGCACGCGGTTCACATCCGCGGGGTCACTGGTTCGAATCCAGTATCGCCCACCATAGTGACGCCAACAGGTGCAGGGCCCCCCCTCGGGTCCTGTTTCTGTGTCTGACTCGGTTGGAGGTCGGAAAGATCGGGAGTGAGGGCAGAGGCGCGTCTGCCACCGTCGACACCTTCCGACTCGTCAGGACGAGGCGGTGGTTGCCCGAGTAGGTCACGGCCACACCGCGTCGAGTTCACTCATTCGTCTCTAGGTCATGAGCGGAGCGAGCGGACGTCATGCCTCCGTGGGTGAGGGTCGTCAGCGACCTGCGGCCCCACCCCGTTCGTCTCCGGTGCGCGGGCCAGCCGCCGCGGCCCCCGACGCCCTGGGCCGCTGCCCCGGAACGGGCACGGCCACGGCGACGGCCACGCAGCGGGTCACCGACGGGTGATCGAGGGCGATTTCTACATCCCCGAGCGCTTGCTCACCGCCGGAGCCCACTCGCGTGACTGCGTCCGACCGAGCGCGGTCAGCCCCGCGGCTCGACCGCGCATGCCCCATCGGCTCGACCGTGCGCGACGAACTCGAGGGCGAGAGCCGCCTCGCTGAGGCCATGGACGCCGGCGATCGGGATGGTCAGGCGCCGTGCGAGTAGCAACCCGACCGCGGCCTCGAGGGTCGGCCCGTCGGGGACGACGTCGGCGTCAACCACCAGGATGCCCCGCTCGCCCTGAGGCGGGTCGCCGGTGATGGTGGCCAGGCGCCCCCCATCGGCCACCAGCGGCAGCAGCTCGGGGGCACCCCCCTCACCGCGTTGATGGCCACCGAGAACCGCCCAGAGGTGGCTCATCGCGCGCGGGAGGGCTAGTCGGCGGCGTGGTAGTCGACGACGACGCTCGCCCCGTAGCCCCGGATTCGGTCGGCCGCGCGGGGCGAGCAGGTGGCCACGACGCGGCAGCCCGCCGCGGCCGCGAGAGCCACCAGCAGCCCGCCCGTCACGCCGCCGGCCCCGTGGACGAGCGCCTCGCCGCCGCCCCCGCAGCCGAGGCGGGCGACGACCTGGCTCGCCGTGAGAGGGCCGGCACCGGGAGGGCGCCCCGCGCGGCCCAGTCGAGGCCGGTCGGCTTGGCCGCCACGTGACCGCCTGGAGCGAGGAAACGCTCCGCCCACGCCCCCTGGTGGCGCATCGGCGCGCTGTGGGCGAGGACCTCATTTCCCCGGGGCGAAGCGGGTCTGGCCGGGGCCGACCGCGATGATGACGCCGGCCGCCTCCACGCCGAACACCATCGGCGGGAACGTGCCGACGTCCCAGGCGCCCGTCCGGACGAGGTCGTCCCAGTTCCCGATCCCGGCCGCTCTGACCTCGACCACCACCTCGTCCCCGGCAGGTGCGGGTGGCGCGGGCAGCTCCAGCTGCTCGACCTGCCCCCCAACGGCACGGATCCCAGCCGCTCGCACGGCGGCAATGATCGGCGTCCTCTGCAAGGGCGACGACGGCCGGCCCGGCGATCGGCGCGATCCCCCGAATATTGGCGAGACCGGTGACCGGGGCGAATGGATGATGGCCCGGGCGAGATCCCGGGTAAGCCGCGACGGGGCGCCGCGAGACCACGCGTGATTTCAGCGCGACCGCGAGACACTCCCGCCGGCCGTATCTGGCCTCGTGACGCTCCATTGCACGCACGTCGACATCGCGATGAGCGCAAGCGCGGCTGGCCGGGCGGTCCATGCGCCTCTGGCCCAAACGCTTCTGGTGCGCCGTATACGTGCCAGGTGGCACATATTCGCTATGATGTGTCTCATGCAACCCGATGCTCTCGTCGACGCCCTCGAGCAGATCGCCGTCGGCGCCGTCAGCCTCACGACCCACGCCCTCGGGCAGGCGGCACCCGGCGTCGATCTCACCTTTCCGCAGTGGCGAGCCTTGCTCGTCCTCGGCGAGGATGAGGATGGCGCGCGGGTCGGAGCGATCGCCCTGCGGGTCGGGACGACGCAGCCGGCGAGCGGCCGGCTCCTGCGCCGCCTCGAGCGTCGTGGCCTGGTCGCCATGGCGACAGACGAGGCGGACCGCCGGGCGACACGCGCCAGGCTCACCCCCGAGGGCGTGCGGGTGCGCGCCGTGATCCTCGCGTCACGGCGAGCCGCGCTTCTCGAGATCGCGACGGCGACGGACCCGACCGAGCGGATGATGTGCGACTCGCTTATCGAGGCGCTCGCGACCGAGTTCGGGCGGTTCGCGTGACGTCCGACCTTCACGTACGGGCTGACGCGGCGATCCGGTCCACCAGGCGCCGCGTCCGATCCGCGAGCTACCTGCGCAAGTGGGTGGTCCTGGGGGCGGGCGTCGGCATCGTCGGCGGGGTCGGGGCGATCCTGTTCTACTCGGCACTCGAGCTCTCGACGCATCTGTTCCTCGGCGTGCTCGCCGGCTACGCGCCGCCGACGCCGACCGGCGAGGGGGGGGTCCCGATCACCGACGCTGCGAGGCCTTGGGCGATCCCGCTCGTCGTCGCCCTCGGCGGCCTGATCAGCGGGATCATCGTGTTCCGCTTCGCGCCCGAGGCCGAGGGCCACGGCACCGATGCCGCCATCGCGGCCTACCACCACCGTCCCCGGGGCATCCGGGGGCGGGTGCCGATCGTCAAGCTCTTCGCCTCGGCGATCACGATCGGCTCCGGAGGCTCAGGCGGACGGGAGGGTCCGACGGCGCAGATCAGCGCGGGCTTCGGCTCGTTCCTGGGGAGGGTGCTGGACCTCGACGCTCGCGATGCGCGGATCGCCGTCGCCGTGGGCATGGCGGCGGGGATCGGGGCGATCTTCCGGGCGCCGCTCGGTGGGGCCGTCCTCGGGGCCGAGCTGCTCTACCGGGACGATGTCGAGTCAGACGCGCTCGTCCCGTCGTTCGTCGCGACGATCATCGCCTATTCGATCTTCGGGTCCGTCGAGGGCTTCGACCCCATCTTCGGGACCCAGGCGCGGTTCGGGTTCACCAACCCGGTCCAGCTCGGCTGGTATGCGCTCATCGGCCTCGCCTGCGGTCTCGTCGGCCTGCTCTACATCAAGAACTTCTACGGCCTGACCGACCGGTTCCACGACTGGCCGCTGCCGCGCTGGGCGAAGCCCGCGATCGGCGGCCTCCTGGTCGGCTGCATGGCCCTCTTCCTTCCGGCGGTGCTGGGCACCGGCTACGGTTACGTCCAGGCGGGCATGAGCCGCCAGGCCCTGCTCGCGATCCCGCTGTGGATCGTCCTCGTCCTGCCGTTCGCGAAGGTCCTCGCCACATCCCTGTCGATCGGGTCGGGTGGCTCGGGTGGCATCTTCGGCCCCGGCATGGTCATCGGCGGGCTGCTCGGCGCGGGCATTTGGCGACTCCTCGAACCGATCGCACCGGCGATCCCCGTGGACCCCGCGCCGTTCGTGATCGTCGCGATGATGGCGCTCTTCGGGAGCGTCGCCCACGCCCCCCTCGCGGTGATGCTCATGGTGGCCGAGATGACCGGCAACCTCTCGATGCTGGCGCCGGCGATGATCGCGGTCGGCGTGGCGACGTTCGTCGTCGGCACCAAGACGATCTACCGGAGCCAGCTCGCGACACGGGCCGACTCCCCCGCGCACCGGTTCCGTTTCGCCCTCCCCCTGCTCGCTGCCGTGCCCGTCGGCGACGCCGCCCGTCAGCCGCGCGCGGTCGTGCGCACCGACGAGACGGTCGCGACGGCACGGAGCCGGATGGAGACCGCCGGCGTGCCCGGTGCCCCGGTCATTGGCCGCGACGGGGCCATCGCCGGGCTCGTCGACCTGGCAGCGCTCGCGGAGATCGCACCGGACGAGCTCGTCGGCCACCACATCACCGCGCAGGAACCGCTGCTCGCCGCGGATGACGGCCTCGACGATGCGCTCGGCACGCTCTCCGACCACCACCGCGACTGGGCTCCCGTCGTCTCGGGTGGGCGACCGATCGGCGTCCTCTCGGTCAGCGACGCGATCACCGCCTACCGGGCGGCCCTGAACGGCAACGTGCGCCAGGTGCGGGGATTCCGCGCCGGCGGCGTCATCGTCGAGGCCGAGGTCGCTGGGGACTCCGTCCTCGCGGGACGGCAGGTGTCCGAGCTCCCGTGGCCGCGTGGCGTCGTTCTCGTCGCGGTCGAGCGCGACGATGCGCTCGTGGTCCCGCGTGGCGATCTCGCGATCGCCGCGGGCGACAGGCTCTCGATCTTCGCTGAGCCCACAGCGCGGCCGGAGCTCGCCGCCATGCTGGAGGGGCGGATCGAGCCACCAACGGGCGCACAGGCCACGGCGGTCACCGACGCCGCGACCCCGGCCTGAACCGGGCCGGGCCGCTGAACCGACGACCCGGAGCATCGGCGCGTTCGCCCGCGACGCTTAATTGGACGAGCGATTGAAGCTCGACCCCGTGCGACGAGCTCGTCGTCGTGCGTGCCCCGCGGGTCATCAGTTCTGCGGCAGTCCTCGACGACGGAAGCCGATGGCTGCGGCGCCGCCGAGGACTGCCGCAATCGCCCCGAGGACGACGAGCGGCAGCCCTTCGACGGCGCCCAGCGGAGGGTTTCCGACGTGGGTCGTCGGGGCGAGGTCGAGCACCCAGGTGGGCAGCTTGAGCCCCGGACCGAGGAAGGCGATGAATGTGACGCCGGCGAGGCCGGCCCAGATCGCCGGGAATGCTCTGGGCCACAGGCCGAAGAGCGCGAGGGCGAGTCCCGCAACGAGGAGCTCGGCTGGCAGGTAGGCCGCCCCCGCCGACAGGATGCGGCCGAGGTCCACCGCCGTACCCAGCGACCAGGCCATCCCTGCGGCCAGCACGATCGAGGCAACGACGACGATAACCACGAGGCCGATGGCGATGACGAGGCCGTGCGCCGCGAGCAACCGCACGCGGGACAGGCTGCCCGATAGCCGCATCTCGAGACGGCCCGCCGTCTCCTCGCCGCGCAGGCTGCCGATGGCCTGAACCGCATAGCCCGTGGCGATGATGGCGATGTAGAGCTGGGTGAGGGCGACCATCCCGTCCACGGGTTGCGCCCCCAACAACCCGAAGGTCTCGGCCATGGCCGCGTTTCCGAGCACGGCGTTGATGAACTGCTGGGCGAGCGAGCCCATCGTGCCCGCGAGGATGACCGCACCGGCAAGCCATGCGAGGATCGCGGGGCGGTGGATGGCGGTCGCCAGCCCGAGGGGACTGCGCAGCCATGGGGTCGCGCGCGGCGAGCTTGCGCCACCACCGACGAGCGCGCTCCCGAGGTCTCGGCGCCCGGCGACGAGAACGGCGAGGGCGGCAAGCAACCCGCCGACGGCGAGGGGGATCAGGAGGGTCCACCACCGCATATCACCGAAGGCCGCCGCCTTCTCGGCCCAGCCGAGGGGTGAGAGCCAGGTGACCCACGTCTTCGTCACGTCGCCGACACCCCGCAGCACATAGGCCACGCCGAGGATGAGCAGGCCCCACGTGTACACGCCCCGGGAGTGCAGCGTCACCTGGGCGAGGAGTGTCGCGAGCCCCGCGAAGACGAACGCCAGCGTGCCGAGGGACGCCGCGTAGAGGACCGACCGGGTTGCGGGTACGCCGACGGCGATGAGCCCGAGGGCGAACGCGATGGCGGTGAGGAAGATGGCGGAGGAGGCGAGCACGATCCCGGCGAGCACCGGGACGTGGCGCGCGACCCGGCCTGCGAGCAACGCCTCGAGCCGCCCGGCCTCCTCCTCACTCCGCGTCACGAGTGTGACGAGGCTGATCCCGAGCAGGGGCAGGAGGAAGGCAGCGAGGAAGCCGAACTCGTCGGCGATGATGCCGCCGAGACTGTCGATGCCCTCGACCCTGCCGTTGATCACGACGAGGGCATCTCCGGCCGTCGCCGCCTGGGCGTAGCTGTGGATCTTGTCGGGGGTGGGGAAGAGACCGGCGATCGACCCCGCCGTGCCGACCAGCATGGCGATCAGCGCGAGCATCCAGATGAGCGTGCCGCGGCGGTGCGTCCGCCATTGGATTCCGAGCATCGCCCGGAGGCCGGTCACGCTCATCGGTGCGCGTCCACCGGGTCTCCGAGCTCCGCGGCGTCGAGCGGCCCGATGTCCCCGTCATAGGAGCGCAGGAAGAGGGCGTCGAGGCTCGGCGGGGTAACGGTGAGGGTATGGATCCTCGCGGTGTGCAGCATGCCGACGACGTCGTCGAGGTGCTCGGCGTCGATGGTGAACCGGCTGTCGACGTGGCCGTCGAGCCGCCCGGAAACGTAGTCCGCGACACCCGGAGCGTCGGCGAGGCCTGCAGGCGCGTCGACAGTGACCGCGTGGACGTGGGTCCGGGTATGGCGTCGCAGCTCGGCGAGGGTCCCGGTCGTGACGGTCCGGCCCCGCCGGATGATCGTCACCCGGTCGGCGAGGGCCTCGACCTCGCCGAGGATGTGACTCGACAGGAGGACCGTGCAGCCCTCCTCGCGCCGCTCGCGAACGACCTCCTGGAAGGCCTGTTCCATGAGTGGGTCGAGCCCGGAGGTGGGCTCGTCGAGCACGAGCAGGTCTGCGTCGGTGGCGAGGGCCGCGATGAGGGCGACCTTCTGCCGGTTGCCTTTGGAGTAGTCGCGAATCCGCTTGCTCGGGTCGAGGTCGAACCGCTTGATGAGGGTAGCCCGGCGAGCCTCGTCGAGCCCGCCGTGGGTCGCACCCAGCACATCGAGGCATTGCCCACCGGTGAGCCCAGGCCAGAGCGCGACGTCGCCGGCGACGTAGGCGAGCCGCTCGTGGAGCATCGCGGCCTGGCGCCACGGGTCACCGCCGAAAAGCTCGACGTGACCGCCGCTGGCGCGCATGAGGCCGAGGACGATGCGGATCGTCGTCGTCTTGCCGGCTCCATTGGGGCCGAGGAAGCCGTGCACCTCTCCGGGAGCCACGTCGAGGTCGAGGCCGTCGAGGGCCCTGACCTTCCCGAAGGTCTTGGTCAACCGCTCTGCGCGGATGACGGACTGGGACGCATGCATTGGGGTTTACTCCTTGGCCGGGGCACGGAATGCGCCCTCGGCGTAGACGATGGTGGCCTCCCGTGCCCACCGGTCCATCCCCTCTGGTGTCAGCGGGTCGGCGCCGATCGCCATGGCGATCTGGGTTCTCAGGAGGATGAGCGCGAGGTCGTTGACCAGGAAGAACGCCGCCCTGACGGCAGGGTCCTCGCTCGGCCGAGCGACGCCCGCCTCGACCATCACGTCGAGCAGGTGCCGGGTGGTCGCATACCACCGCCCGAACAGCGCCGCTCCCGCCGGGTCATGTGTCAGGAGCAGCCGACCCAGGTAGGCCGGCAACGGCGAACCGTGCGGGAACCCGCGGGCGAATGCCTCCGCGAGCGATCCACTCGCCGAGCGGCCGGCGAGCAACTCGACAACCTCTTCGGTTGGCATGGCCTCGAAGATCGCGTCGAACGCCTGTGCGGCGAACGCGTCGACCTCGGCACGCAGGCCGTCCTTGCTGCCGAAGTGGTGGAGGACCAGCGCCGGGGACACCCCGGTTTGGCTGGCGATCTCGCGCACGGTGACCGCGTCGGGGCCCCGCTCGGCGAAGAGCCGCAACGCGGCATTCCGGATGGCCGCCCGGGCGGTCAGGTCCCCCGGGTCCGGTACTGAACTCATGTTCAGTAGGCTAAACACCTGAACAGTCGCCCGTCAACCCGCCGTGTCGCCTACCCGTTCCGGGCTCCGACTCACGGCTGGTTGTCGAGCGGTTTGAGCTGAATCTGCTTCGCGAGCGCGTAGGCGGCGCGCCGGTCTCCGCCATCGGCGGCGAAGACACGTCCGATAACGAGGGCGGAACGATGCGGTACCTCGATCCGAGGTCATCCCATCTGGCACGCTCCCAGTCCACCCCGGGCTCGCACGGGAGGAACGCGCCGCCGCCGGTCCCGTGGTCCGCTTGCCGACATAGGCAAAGTGGGCGCCGCCGGTCGGGTCGGTGAACTGAACGCTGTAGTAGCGTCCCGCCATCTCGGGCACATGCACCACCCGCGGCCCTGCCTTCAGGTCGAGCCAGCCGCCGAGGTAGACGAGATCGTCGGTGCCGACCGCCATCAGGCTGCCGCGCGAAGCGGACTGGGAGGGGCGGTCCGGCACGGCGTACAGGGTGTTGATGGGGATCGGGCCGCCGCCGAACCCGCGTTTGACGATCGCGCGCTTGAACCCGCCGATCGTGATCTTCGGATCGACAGTCCGGACGACGATCCGTACACGCCGGGCTATCGCATGGCCAGGAGCGAGTGGTACGGCAAGTTCGTGCTGATCATCCCGGTTCGCTGACGACCGCCCAATCGAACGTGAGAATCCTTCCTCGCCAGCGCAACCCTGCCACCGATCCTTGTTGAGCCTTACAGACCGCGCCGCCAGCGTGCGATGGGCTGCCGCCCAAGAGCCTTCAGCTTGAAGATTTGCCTTGAGCGCGGACCGCCAGTGAGGGCAGTCAGTCCAGGGCGCCAACTGCCCCCGGGCCCGATCGACGATCTGAACGGCCTTCGCTCAGCGAATCGGCCGTGGCTCCGCGGGAGACCTCGAGCCGTCGAACAGGGATCGCTCGCCGAGCGGCTCGCGCAGCTGGACCGGGACGTAGATGCCGACGTCGAGGATGATCCCGACGCTCACCTCGCCGGACGGTCCCGGCCGGCGGCCGCAGGTGATCGGACCGAAGGCGTCGGTCGTGTGGATCGTGATCGTCACTGACGTTGGCGTGTAGGTCACATCGGGCGTCGCCAGCCAGGAAGCGTCGTCGGGGGCGCAGTCGATCCAATCGACGGCGATCGGGACCATCAGTGCGGTCTGGGCTGTGGCCGGGTCGAAGTCGAGACCGTGTTGAACGTGGTCGTCGACCCGTGCCATGGGGTGGTTGGGTCCGCCGACCAGCTGCCAGCCGACCAGCCGATCCGATGGATACGACGACGGTCGCGACGCGAGGGTCAGCACCGCAAACGTGCCAACCGCAACGACCACGAGCATCACCACGAACGCGATGCGCCGCGGCCAGGTCGTCACTGGCCGGCTTCGGTCAGCGGAGCCGTGGGCCGAACCAGCCCACAATCCGGCGTCGTGCACAGAGTCAGCCCCAGCTGATCGAGGCCTTCCGCGAGAGGCGTGAACCCGAGCGACCCACCGAACGAGCGCGAGGTGACGCCCGCGGGAATGCCGCGGACGAGAACCACGCCGCCCGAGTCGCCGATCCCGACCGGGATCTGCGCGGCGATCATGCACGGAAAGTAGGCACCGTCCAGGGCTGGGTCCTTGAGGTTGTCGCCCTTCTCGACGACCGGTCCGCTTCGATAGATGTCGCGGCCGTCAATCTCGGCCAGATCGCCGACGGCGACATCGGCACAGCCCAGTGATTTCGTCCCCTCCGGGATGACCCGATAGCCGGCTGTCCCGAGGTCGATGACGTTCAGATGGCCCCACGGGATGCGGTTGTTCGCGACGACGAGATAGTTCAGGTCGGACGAGGCACAGGTGTGCCCCGTGTACGGGCATGACGCGTCCCTCGCCGCCGGGCCGTAGACGCCCCGAATGGTGGTGCCGTCCGGGTCGTAGGCCACGGCGCCTTCCGATGTGCAGTGGCCGGTCGAGGTCAGCACGACGGTGCCGCCGAGGCGCGCATAGACGCCGCCCGAGCAATACCCGGCGATGACCTGGCCGGCGAGGACGGGCGGATCGTAGACGGGCGTCGTCCGTCGTGGGGTCGTGAGGGTGCTGACCGTCCAGAACGAGCCCATCCCGACGAGGATGCCCACGAGACTCACGATGACGAAGCGGCGGGCGCGAACCCGGGTCGGCACGGTAACGCTCACGGGCGTCGGTCTGGTCGTTGTCGCCACCCGTCGGTCGCCGCCTTCTTGCTCGCGCCCAGTCGTGAAAGGTGCGCAGATCGACCATGGCCGGTCAGCGACGCGTCAGCGACCGTTGGGCCGCCGTGCGACAGTGTGCCCGACCGCCGGGCGGTCCTCCATGGCCTGAAAGTCAGAATGCGTGTGGCCTGGACGGGCCCGCCGGGCTCGGGACGGCGAATCAGATCGTCAGGTTGGCCACCGCGATCTCGCGAGCGGTCCAGGTGGTCAGGCCCGCGAGCTGGCGAGACGAGAGCCGATCGCATGCCCAGGACCAATGGATTGCGACGACATCGCCGGGCAGGACTCCATCGACAAAGCCGACACCGTTCCGCCACGCCTGCACCCGTTCCGGCCGCGCCGGCCCCAGTACGAGCTGGCCCCCGACCATGACCATCGGGACCGCGTTCACCACGAGCCAGTCGCCGTCCTGTTCCAGAACGCGGCCCCAGCGGATGCGACACGAATCCATCACCGCGAGCGCTCCATCGACGGAGCCCGAGCGGAGCAGGCCCACCCTTGGAAAGACGTCAAGGACATGGAACGCGTGGACCGGCACCGCGCCCGCATTGGGCGTTGCGCCCAGCCAGCGCCATCCTTCGGCTCGAAGGCGTGGGCGAAAGCGGCTCGCCAGGGACGATCCCAGCGCGTTCGCGCCGACTGCTTCCAGCAGGGGATTCCCCAGCCAGTAGGCTTCAACGACACGAGCGTCCAATGGATCAGCCAGGCCGTTCGCCTGGGCGATGAGCTCGAGGTAGGGCCATGCTCCCTCGAACGACCGGGCAAGCTGGCGGATGGCTCGATCGTCGCCTCCAACGGTGCTCTGTCCAAACAGCTCGTCAACCGCCTCCGGCCCGCAGTAGCCCAGTCGATTGGGGCCGAACGCGTACCGAGCGAAGAGGACGGGCCCGGTCGTCGGCGGGTCGCGACGAACCGGCCCGGCGCCAGGCGACGGGCTGATCCGATCTTCGGCCGCGGTCATGATCTCGGCACCTGCCATGCCGTCATCCGGCCACGCCGCCGGCGACACCCGGCCGCGCGGCCGGATCCGCGAGCTCCGGAGCGATTCGCCGCGCCAACGCGACGACGATGACGGTCGCAGACACGATCAGGACGTACCCGCCCACGACCGGCAGGCTGGGAGCCGACCCTTTCGATGCCGCTGTGAGAGTGCCCGTGATGACAGCTCCAAGGACGAGGACGCTCGTCACCGCCGAGGCCGGTGCGCGCTGCAATGCCGCGAACCAGGTGCCGACGTAGCCCGCCAGGATGAGGCCGGTGAGGAGGACCCACGCCCATTGCGCCGAGCCGAGGCCGGCGATCGCTCCCAGCTTGCCGGACACGGCGAGGTGCCCGCCGAGCACGACCAGTCCGACGCCCATCCGGAGCGCGCCCATGACATGGCTCGGGACCGATCCGAGCAGGCGCTTCACGACGACGGTCTCCGCGGCCCACAGGAGGGTGGCACCGAGGATCAGCGTCTCGCCGGACCCCCAGCGGACGCCGTCGGGCGGCAGCACCAGCATCTGGCCCACGAGCAGGACAGCGATCGCGACAACCGGCACTGGACCGAGGCGCTCCCCGAGGAAAGGCACCGCGAGCAGCGCGACCCAGACGAACAGGGTCTTCTGGATGAAGGCGGCGCTCGGAGCGCTCGCCTGGGCGAGCCCGCTGAAGAAGAGGATGAACGGAACGCTCCCGCCGATCACGCCGACGAGGAGAATCGCCAGCCAGCGCCGGCGGTCGATCGACCGGATATCGCGGGCGGCACCGAGTCGCAGGGCGACTGCGACCAGGACGACCGCAGCGACGGCGTTCTTCAGGGTCGTGTACACGGCCGCGTCCGGCAGCTGCTTGACGGCGAACGCGTTCAAGTAGATCGCCAGACCGCTGATGATGGCGGCCCCCACGGCGAGGGCAAGACCCCAGCCAAGACTCCGGGGGATGGCAATCGCAGGCGTTGCCTGCCGATCAGGTCGACGGAACATCGGTTTCTCCCTCCGGGGATGGGCGACTTACGGTCGCGAGGTGGACCAGGTCGTGGACCGCGGCGGCTTCAGCCGCGTCGAGGCGCTCGATGATCGTCCCGGCGGCGACGGTCACCCACTCGCCGATCGCGATGTCGGGCAGGTACAGCGTCGAGGCCCGGCGAGTGCGGCCGTTCGTCTCGACCACGGCGCCGGCGGCATCGATCGCGACCACACGGCCGGGGAACGTGATGCACATCTCGATCAGGCCGCCGTGCGCATCAGCTCGGAACCCGGGACCGGTCGATCGCGCCGAGGATCGTCGCGGTGAGCTCCGGCATGGCGGCCGCGACCCGTCGGCTCAGGGCGCCGCCGAGGCCGAAGGCGGCGCCGCCGATCGCGACGACTCGTCCATCGACGGGCCGACCTCGCATCATCTCCGCGAGGCCGACGACCTCCGGGAACTCGAGCGCATGGGACGACCGCGGGCGGAGGCCGTCGGGCCGTCCGGCGAACCCGTTGATCGGCAGCTCGACCACTTCTCCGGCGTCGATCCCGATCGCGGCGTCGACGATCACGACGCCGGCGCCTGGTGCGACCCCGAGGAGGTCGTCGATGTCGAGCTCGCTGACGATCCGGACACGCACGTCGTCCGGGAGCGCTTTGCGCACGAGATCGATTGCGAGCATCGGCGCGCCGTCGTCTCCGCGGTCCATCGAGCCGCAGACGAGGACCTCGACCCCGATCGGCTGGGAGGCGGTTGAATGGCGCGTCGCGGATGTCATGGCACTTCTTCCATGCTCAGGTCGAGGAAGTGCGTGGCACAGCTGATGCATGGGTCATAGCTCCGGATCAGCTGCTCGATCCGCAATGTCGCCTGGGAATGGGACAGCTCGAGAACCCGTGGAGCGAAGGCGGCCAGATCGGCTTCGATCGCTGCCTGGTTCTGGCTCGTCGGCGGCACGATCTGGGCGTGCGTGACCAGGCCCCGCTCGTCGAGCTCATAGGCGTGGAAGATCAGGCCACGAGGCGCCTCCGTTGCCCATGCGGCGCTCGCCGCGGCTGGCCGCCACGGCGTCGCGGCGACATCGGCCGGTTCGTATGCATCGATGATGTCGAGCGCTTCCGCGGTCGCGTCGACGAGCTCGATGGCCCGCGCCACGATGCTTCGATAGGGATTGATCGCGATTTCCGCCGCCAGTCCGGTCCTGGCCAATGCCGCAGCAGCCACTGGGTGGAGCGATTCGCCGGCGAGCGTGATCCTGGCCATCGGGCCGAGCAGGTACGCTCGCCCATCACGCCCACGCGATTGGAGCGCGTTCGACCACGCGACCTGCTGCTCGCTGAACTCGGAGCGCCAGTCGGTGGTGGCGATGTCGAGGCCGTCGTTCGACACGATCCGGCCCTCATTCATCGGGTACTCGCGCGGGTGCCGCATCGCGACGAGGCGACCGTCGCGCTCGAAGGTGGGGGTGTCGAGTCCAGCGACGAGGTCGACGGTCGCGAGGGCCAACTCGACTGCCTCGACCACGACCCCCCGCAGGGCCCTGATCTCCGTCCGACGGAAGGATCGCGAGAACCCGCCGAGCCGGACCGAGACGGGATGGATCGCCCGCCCGCCGATCAGCTCGACGATCTTGTTGCCGGCTCGCTTGAGCGTGAGCCCGGACTCAACTGCCGCTTGATGGTCGTGCGCCATCTCCAACGCGCTGGCATAGCCGAGAAAGTCGGGCAGATGGAGGAGATACACGTGGAGGGCGTGACTCTCGATCCACTCGCCGCAGTAGAGGAGGCGTCGGAGGGCTCTCACGGCGGGATCGACCTCGATCCCGAGGCCGTGCTCGAATGCGTGAACGGCCGTCATCTGGTAGGCAACCGGACAGATTCCGCAGATCCGGGCCACGATGTCGATCACTTCGTCCGGCGTCCGGCCAACGACCAGCCGCTCGAAGTAGCGCGGTGCCTCGAAGATCTCGAGGTGGGCCTTTTCGACCGCCCCATTCCTCACCTGGAGTCGGAGCGAGCCCTCGCCCTCGACCCGGGTGAGCCCGGCGATGTCGACTTCCAGGTGGCCGGGCGGGCCGGTGAGGACATTGGTGTCATGCATCGGTGGTCTCCGGGTCAGCGTCGCCGAGTCCCGGTGGCCCGCCATGGGCGTCGATGACCGACCGAAATGCGCCGGACCAGGCCGTGAACCCCGCGAACAGGCGGCCGACCTCGCCGGCGGATCGGCCGTCGGACAGCCATCGTGCAAGCGACTCGGTATTGGCCGATTCGCGTGGCCCGAAGCAGCCATAGCAGCCGCGTCCATAGGCCGGGCAGATCGCGCCGCAGCCGGTACGGGTCACGGGCCCGAGGCACGCGATGCCGTTCGCCACTGCGACGCAGACGACGCCCCGCCGCTTGCACTCCAGGCAGACCGCCTCGTCGGGCAACTGTGCTCGGCGGCCTGTGACGAGTGCGACAAGGAACTCCCGGAGCTGGCCCGGCGAGATGGGACAGCCGCGCAGCTCGCCGTCGACGGCGACGAAGTCGGCCACCGGATGGGCCTGCGCGAGGGACTCGATGAAGCGGGGCTCCGGGTAGACCGCCGCGCGGACCTCGTCGTGATCGAACCAGTTGCGGATGGCCTGGATCCCGCCGGCCGTCGCGCATGCCCCGATCGTGACCAGATGATGCGAGACGGCGCGGAGGCGGACGATCTCCTCGACCTGCTCGGGCGTGCTGATCGAGCCTTCGACGAAGAGGACATCGAAGGGCCCGGATGAGCGCCTCGATGTCGCCTCCGCGAACTCCACGACATCGACGCGCGCGGCGATCGCGAGGAGCTCGTCCTCGAGATCGAGAAGCGTGAGCTGGCAGCCGTCGCACGACGCGAACTTGACGACTCCGATTCGCGGTCGAATGGGCGTCGCCGCGCGTGGGTTGCGATGTGTCGGCCCGGAGGGCAGGGGAGCGTCCATCAGAGCCCTTCCCGCTGGAACGCGGACCCGAGCTCAGCGACCGAGAACACCGGTCCGTCCCGGCAAACGAAGAACGGCCCGAGCTGGCAGTGGCCGCAGGTGCCGACTCCGCAGGCCATGTTCCGCTCGAGGGTGAGCCAAGTTGTCGCCGGGTCGACGCCGAGTCGTTCCAGCGTCGCGGCGCTCGCCTGCATCATTCGCTCCGGACCGCAGATGAAGGCCGTGGCTTTCGATCCGTCCCACGTGGCGTGGTCGAACAACTGGGTCACGATGCCGACCCTTCCGAGCCAGTCTGGCCCCGCCCGATCGACGATCTCGGCGATCTCCAGGTCGACCCTGCCGGCAAGCTCGGAGATCTCGCTGACGAAGAGCCGATCTCGAGGCGTCCGAGCACCGAGGTATAGGCGGACTGCGCCGTACATGGATCGATCCGCGAGGATCGCGTCGATCACCGGACGGAGCGGCGCGAGGCCGATCCCACCGGCGACGATGACGACGTCCCGGCCGACGGCCGAGTCGACCGGCCACTCTCGGCCGAGGGGACCGCGCAAGGCGATCTGGGCCGGGGCGACGAGACCGGTCAGTGCCGCCGTCGCCGGTCCGGCCGCGCGAATGGTCAGGTCGAGGCCATCGGGCAGGATCCGCGAGATGGAGATCGGCGGTGAGGAGAAAGCCGGCAGCTCGACCATGACGAATTGTCCCGGTCGCGCGCCCAGCAGCGCCTCGTCGGTCGTGGCCAGCCGGAGAGTCACGGTGTCCTTGGTCTGCGGGACCACAGCGCGGACCGTGGCGACGACATGTCGCTGGGGCGCGACCGTCGCAAGAGGAGCCGGCGCGCGCCCTCCGACCGGCGATACCGGCCACGGGATTGGCCCCGCAGCCGCGGATGGTGGCGCGATCGCGAACAGCTCCTCGCGGACGTCGATGCCGACCGGGCACCAGGCGATGCAGCGGCCGCAACCGACGCAGCCACTCGAACCGAACTGGTCCCACCAGGTCGAGAACTTGTGGGTCAGCCATTGGCGGTAGCGATCCTCGACCTTCGGCCGGAAGTTCGCTTCACCGGCCACCCGCCCGAACCCGAGGGTGAAGCAGCTGTCCCAGTGTCGGTCGGTCGTGGCCTCGACTCCATCGAGGTCGGAAGCGACCCCGACGCTGGTGCAGAAGCAGGTCGGGCAGACGAGCGTGCAATTGGCGCAGGCGAGGCAGCGCTCCGCGACCTCGGCCCAGCGCGGATGATCGAGGGCAGCCCGCAGTCGCTCCGGCAGCCCGTGGGCTGGAACAGGGTCCCCGATCGCGGCCCGGACGGCAGCGACCTGCGCCCCCGCCCGATCGAGCTCGTCGGCGCGAGCGTCCCGGAGGTCGAGTGACCCGATGACATCGGCGCCGGCCTCGCTGCCGACACGGACCACGAACCCGTCGCCCAGCTCGGAGAGGACGAGATCGGCGCCGCTGGTCACCTCCGGCCCGCTGGCCATCGACGTGCAGAAACAGGTGCTCGTTGCGGATGCGCACTCGACGGCGACGACGAGCGCGGCGTCCCGGCGGGCAGCGTGATCCGCATCGCCGATCGGACCGGCCCGCATCGCCCGCTCCTGGATCCGGAGGGCGGCGATCTCGCAGGCGCGGACGCCGACGAACGCGAGCTTGGGTGCTTCGTCGTGGACGGGCGCGACCTCGACGCGATCTCCATCGCGGCGGCCCCGGGTCAGGGGGACCAGCGAGGGGTGGGTGAAGCGCTTCCAGGACGTAACGGGGACACCGTAATCGAACGCCCGGACGCCGCCCGTCGCGCGCAGCTGATACCGGCCGGGCGCTGAATCGACTGACCATCCGTGGGGCAGGGACGATGGGTCTGTGAGCTCGTCATAGACGACGGCTCCCTCAACGATCGTCGGCCCGACGATCCTCCGGCCGTCGCGGGATAGGGCCGCGAAGAGCCGATCGAGGTCCGCCCGCAGAAGGAAGGTTGCGTCGGGCATCACCACGGCTCGCCGGCCGGGCGGTACAGGTCAAGCAGTTGAACGCGGGTCGCCGTGAGGCGTCGGACAACCGTGACGAGGAGCCGCTGATAGACGGCGCCGGCCAGTTCGCAGTCGGCCGAGAGCGCGGCCCGCAGCACCTCCCCGTCGAACACGATCGCTTGAGACGCCACGACGGCGATGCCGGTGGACGTGGCAATCGCCGGCGGAAGGACCGCAGACCAGCCAAATACGTCGCCCGGATCGACCGTGAGGATGGTTCGATTGCCGCCGCCCGGCAGCCCCAGGCGAAGTGCGATCCGCCCGCTGACCAGGATCCCGAGCGTGTCGCAGGGACGACCTTCCTGGACGACCACGGAGCCCTCCGGCAGGTCCACGACCCGGCCGAGCGTCGCAAGGCGGGCGCGCGTGGCCGGCGGCAGGCTTGCGCCGAACCACGTGTCGCCAAGGACCGTGGCCAGCGCGTTCGTTTCCATGGGGTCATCGTGGTCGTTTGGCGCAAGGCAAGACGAGGGCCATACGTCCCGCTCCGGCATGCCGTTCGGCCGCGCAGCGGCGGATGGTTGCACGCACGAGCGGCCGACAACGACGGCGCGTACGTGGGCGCCACGGTGGGCGTCGCCCGCGTCCTTGGCTACCAGCCGGTGGATCTCACCGTCGGCGGATCACGGACATCGGCGCCGCGGACCTTCAAGCGACGACTCCGTCCCAGTGGGCCGAGTTCCTGGCCGCCGGTTGACAGGATGGAACCTTCCGGTTCCGCGCGGCCGACGGGCGCCTCGTCGATGTGCGGTTCCTGGCCCGGGCGAATCATCCGGTCCCGGGCTTCCACGTGTCGCGGCTCTGGCCCGAGGAAGATCGCTAGCCTGGGCGACCAACGCCCCCTCAGTCGGGCTGCTCGGTCCGCGCGATCGCATCGTCGGGCGGCGCGATCCCCGCCCACAGCATGTCCGGATCGCGGTCGAGCGCTTCGTAGTGCGTCACATGGACGTAATCTGCGAGGACGTCCGCGCCCGGCAGCAGTCGCGGCTTCCCGATATCGGACCCGACCCATCCGTAGAGGGCCTTCGAGTCGCGCCATTCCTCGAACAGGATCACGTCGTCGTACGCGCCATTGGCCTGGCGCGCGAGCTTCACGTACACGAGCCCGTCGTGCTCTCTCATGATGGGAAGCTGGTCGCGCAGCACCCGCTCGAATGCGCCAGCATTCCTGGCCGGGACGCGTGCGGTGAGGATTCGGACGATCATGCATGGAGATCGTACGGGCTCGATCGGCGCGTGTCGTAAAGTCCGCCTGTCAGATCTGATCGCTCGTCGCGATCGCGCATCCCCGCCGATCTATGCGAGGTGGGCCGGCGACACGAGGGTGACAGGCACCAGGGAGACGCTCGCGATCGGGCCGTCGAGCGTGTTGCTCGCGATCGCCAGCGTCACGTCCCCGCGCGGGCCGGTCAGGCGCCAGCAGGCCTTCGTCTCGCCGTCGCCGTCCGTCGCGGGACCGAGGGCGAGCGGGCCGAACACGGCCTCAGCGGCCCGGAGATCCCGATCGAGGGCCGAGCGGTCGATGTCCTCCGCGAGCGCCACGTCGCCCGGCCACGACGGACTCGGCACCGCCAGCGCCGCGACGATCCGCCGAGCCAGCGCAGCGAGCCGTTCGGGCGGCTCGGGAACGGAGACCAGCGTGAGCGCCTGGACCCGGGCCGGACGATCCGGGCTCATCAGGATCTCGACCCGGACTCGACCGCGTTTGCCACGCAGCCACCAGGCGAGATGGGTTGCGGACGAGCTCTCCGGATCAGCCATGTCGTCGGCTCGGAGCGGGCCATGCACCGCCCGCACCCGCTCGATGGCGGCGCGACGGGAAGCGAGGTCCTCGTCGAGGGCGACGTTCGCCGCGAACAGCTTCGCGACGAGATCGTCGTCCCAGGTCTCGATCAGCCGCTCGACCGCGAGCCGAGCGTTCTCCGTCGCCGGCCACGGCCGAGATCGGTGGAGCGGCGCGACCGCGCGGCCGACCAGCAGCTCGAGGGCCTCCCGGGCGGGCGCGTCGATCCGCGCGTAGCGGCCGTTCGCGACCCCCACGACCCCGACCCCTGATGCCGGATGCCAGCGCATGTGCGAGCCGAATCCGGGATAGCCACCGCTGTGCGAGACGACCCGCCCGAGACGCACGTCGAGGCTCGACTGGAGGCCGTAGCCGTACCCGCCCAGCGCGGCGGACGGGACGCTCGAGGCGGAGGTCCAGGTGAGCTCCGGTGGGATCGCGCGATGGATCTGCTGCATCTCGCGGCGTGATGCCCGCGAGAGTGGATGGTCGCCCTCGGGGTCGTCACGCGCCGGGAAGGCATCGCTGAACCCGCCGATCCAGCGGGCGAGGTCGCGGACCGAGGTGAAGAGCCCGCCCATCGGGGCGAACGCCCCGTACGCGGCCATCGGCTCCTCGATCCACGTTTCCCCACGGCGGACGTAGCCGTGCGCGAGGCGCTCCCGCTCGATCCCATCGTGGCTGAACGACGTCGCGGCGAGGCCGAGTGGCTCGAGCAGCCGACGCTCCACGACGGTCCGATACTCGTCGCCAGCGACCCGGGCGACGATCAGGCCGAGGATCGCGTAGCCGAGATTCGTGTACTCGAAGTGGGTCCCGATCGGCCACGCGAGCTCGGGACCTGCCTCGAGGAACGAGAGGAAATCGGCTTGGTCCTGGTCCTGGAGCCGATCGCCCCACGGGTCATCGGTCGGGAACCCGGCCGACATCGTCAGGAGCGACTCGACCGTCAGCGGCGAAGAGTCGCGCGACCAAGGTTTCAGGCGGGCGAGCTCCGGCACCCATCTGGCGACCGGGTCGTCGAGCCGGAGCTGGCCCTCGTCGCGCAGGAGGATCACCGTCGCTGCCGTGAAGCTCTTGGTCATCGACGCGATCCGGAAGACGCTGTCGGGACCGGGCTCGGCGGATTCGCCGACGCGAAGCGTGCCGCGGCCGCCGGCATGAACCAGCTCGCCGTCGACGACGACGCCGAACGCCAGCCCGGGCGCGGCGCCGCCGGCGGCAAAGCGGTCGAAGATCGCATCGACATCGGCCAGCGCGTCCGTGAGGGTCATGGTCCGATGATGCCAGTCGCCGCGGTGTTCGACCGGGCCAGTTCGCGCCGAGCCGCGAGTTGGGCGCCCGTTGCCCGCGCCGCTCCTCAGAACGTCCGGCGCGGCTCCAGGTCCGGCAGCGGTCCGTCTGCCGGCCCCGCGCGACCCCCGGGCCGGAACCCGCCGTCGGGCTTGTCGGACGCAGCGCGCCGGTCGCGGGCGATCAGGCTCCGGCGCAGGGCGCGCCAGCGAGCGACCGCGCGGCGGTCCTCGCGCGCCGACAGTTCGACCGAGCCGTACCGAGCGAGGGCGTAGTCCGCGGCAAGGAGGTCCAGGGCCAGGCCGGGCCGCCGATCGGCGCGCAGTCGTCCGGCGTGCTCGGCCGGCGTCTCGGCGGGATCGCGCCGGACGTCGGGGTGGCGCTCGAGGTCGTCGATGAGCGCGATCCAGGCCTGGTCGGCGGTCCGCGGATCGATCCGCCGGCCGAACCGGTTGCGCCGTAGCGGCTGGACGATCTCGTCGCCGCCGCGGTCGATCGTGCGCTCCTCCAGGACGGCGTCGTCGGCCGGCTGGACCCGGCGCATCCACACGGCGATCAGGATCAGGACCCCGACGACCGCCGCGATCAGGAGCAGTCCACCGAGGCTCGCGCCGACCACCTGTTCGGCCGTCGAGGCCTCGCCCTGGCCCCCGACTTGGGAAGCGTTCGGGTTGGGCAGCGTCACCCGGAAGGGGCCACGTGTCAGAAGGAAGGCGATCGCGACGGCCACGACGGCGAAAGCGAGGATCCGTCGGGCGGCCCGGTCGAACCCGGTCACAAGCCCGATGACCAACATCGGGCCGAGCGCCGCCGAGACCACCACCGAGATCGCCGTGCCTGCGACCGAAGACAGCGGAACCGCCACGACGATGGCGCCGACGATGAGCAGGACCGTGAGGCCGAGCCACGCCGGATTGCCGCGCCAGTCGAAGCCGCCGTCGACCCCGACCGCGCCGAGCCGGGCGAACGTAAGGGCGAGAACGGCCGCCGCCACGAAGACGATCGATTCGCCGAGCGCGTCGGCAAGGAATCGCGCCCGGAACGGATCCGCGATCGCGCCGCCCAGGAGCGCAGCTGTCGCCAGGCCGGGAATGCCGATCGCGAGCAGCCGGCTGACCGTGCCCTCGGCCAGCGGCATGCCCGCATGGGCGAAGCCGCGCAGGACAGCGAGCGCCGCCACGAGCCCACCGGGATGCGCGGCCAGAGCGGGACCGATGCCCCCGGCCAGCGCTGACCGTGAATCGGGTGAGGCCAGCCAACCGGTCGCCCCGCCGAGCACGACGAGCGCCAGCCCGGCGACCGGCCATCGCCCGTGGAGCCGCGGCCCGAGGGCCCGGGCCGCGGCGATCCCGGCGACGACGAACCCGGCGAGGCTCGGGATCCCGAGCACGGGATCGCGGTGACTGAACTCCTGGACGAGACCACCCACGACCGCGATCCACGAAGCCTCGGCGATGACCACGAAGGCGACTGGAGCAAGCGCGACGACGCGGTCGACGAGCCGCCGGAGCGACGCCGGGCCCGCGCTCGAGGCCGGCCCGGGGTCGACGCCGATCATCCGGACACCGCGAGGTGCTCCGCCGTCCTCCACGGCCCGTCGAGCCGCGCGGTTCGGGCGGCCAGCCCGACGCCACGGGCATGACCGGCATCGGTCGCGCGGTTCGGGCCACAGGCGAGGACCACGACCGCGCAGCCCGCCCGCTCGATCCGACGGAGGGCCGCGATATATGGCCCCGGATCGCGCGCCGTGACCACGAGGACCGTCGTGCCCGGCCGCGCGACCCGGAGGATCATCCCGAGGAGGTGGTCGAACGGCGCGGACGAGTGGACCGAGAGCCGGGCGAGGAGGTCCAGGACGCGCTCGAGCTGGCCGGGCGCCTCCGACACGGCGAGGTGGGCGAAGCGGTTCTCGGCCCTGTGGTAGCTGGCTGCCGCCAGCCCGAATGGCGCGCGCTCGAGGGCGAGAGATCGGGCAACCGACGCCGCGACGACGAACAGGGCCTCGATCTCGTCGGCATCGACCGTCATGTCCCAAGCCGGGCCGACCGTCGTCTGGATGTCGAGTGCGATCAGGACCTCGCGCTCCCGTGACGGTTCGAACCGCTTGACGACGGGCCGGTCGAGGCGGGCGCTGGCCCGGGCGTGGATCCGTCGGATCGGGTCGCCGGGGGCATAGTCGCGGATCCCGGCAAACCGCGACGGGTCCTCCGAGAGCCCGAAGCGGGCGCGGTCGAGCCCGCCCCACGTGTCACGGCGATGGAATGCGGTCAGCCGGACGGTCCGCGGCCGGACGAGGAAGCGGTCCACCTCGGCTCGCTCGGCCGCTGCCGCGTGGCGGGCGAACAGGTCGCCGACCGCCAGCCCGACCGGTCCCAGCTCGTAGACGCCACGGCGCTCGGCTGAGACGTGGAAATGGCGCGTGACTCGCTCGTGCGGCGCGAGCGTCCAGGCATTGCGCAGGACGCGAGCTCCGCGCCCGCCGACCGCGAGCGATCGCTCGCGGACGATGACGCCGGGGCTGGCCTCGTCCTCGGCCCGCAGCCAGGCCAGCGGGAGGCCCTTCGCGTTCCAGACCTCAACCGCGGTCGGGATCTCCTCGCCCCACGTGATCCGGTCGCGGGCGAGGATCCGGCGGTAGTGCACGCGCTCCAGGCCGGCGCGCCGCCAGACCGAGCGGACGGTCTCGAGGAGGAGGATCACGATCGCGAGGACGATCGCGACTGGCACCTCGACGATGGCGCCGGCGAGGAGGAGGAGGATCGCCAGGAACGCCGTCAGGGTCATCGTTCGATCGGTCGTGCCCGCCGCCGCGGCGGGCCTCAGCCGGCCAGCACGGGCGGGACGGGGACTGCGGCGAGGATCGCGCCGAGGACGGCGTCGACCGACGCGCCGCGCAGGCCCTGGTCGAGGTCGACGACGAGGCGGTGGGCGAGGACGGGCCTCGTCATCGCCTTGACGTCGTCGGGCAGGACGAACCCGCGGCCGTCGAGGAGGGCGGCCGCCTGCGCCGCTCGATACAGCGCGACCGTCGCGCGCGGGCTCCCGCCGAGCTGAAGGTCCGGGTGCGAACGGGTGGCGCGGACGAGGGCGACGGCGTAGGCCTCGACGTCGTCGGCGACGCGGACCCGGCGGACGGCGTCGCGCAGGGCGATCAGGCGCGGCCCGTCCAGCACCGGCTCGATGGCATCGAGCGGCTCGGCCGCGGCCTGGTGGCGACGGGCGATCGTCCGCTCGGCGATCTCGTCGGGATAGCCGATGACGACGCGCAGCAGGAACCGGTCGAGCTGCGCCTGCGGGAGCGCGAAGGTGCCCTCGAACTCGATCGGGTTCTGGGTCGCGAGAACGATGAATGGGTCGGGCAATGGCCGCGTCAAGCCTTCGATGGAGACCTGTCGCTCCTGCATCGCCTCGAGCAGCGCCGCCTGGGTCCGCGGCGTCGCGCGGTTGATCTCATCGACCAGGAGGACATTGGTGAAGACCGGCCCGGGCGCGAAGCGGAGGGCGCCGCCCTCGTACAGGCTCGATCCGGTGACGTCGGCCGGAAGCAGGTCTGGCGTGCCCTGGATCCGGTTCGTCTCGAGCGCGAGCGCCCGGCTGACCGCTCGGGCGAGCAGCGTCTTCCCCGTCCCCGGGACGTCCTCGACGAGCACATGGCCATCCGCGAGCAGGGCGGTGATGATCAGGCGAAGCGGCCCCTCGGCGCCGATGACGGCGTGCCCGACGGCAGTCCGGACGTCCTCCCAGAGCCGTCGCGCGACCTGCTCTGCCGGACCGGGATCGGCGCCGGACGATTCGGCGATCTCGCGGGGCGCGATCTCGGTGTCCGTGGCGGCTCCTCGGGCGGTCGGGCTCTCGACAAGGATCCGCGCCGATCGCGCGGCTCGTCCAGCCTACTCGACGTCCCCGCCGCTCATCCGCACGCCTCGCCGCCAATCCTGGCGTGGCGCTGTCACGGACGCCGGTGGTTCGGCGTCCCATGTCCGACGTTCGAGCGGCGAATGGCCGATCGGCGCCCGCAGGAAGGATGGAACCCATATGAGCCGCTGGTGGTGCGAGTTCGCCGGCCTCCTTGCCCGGCGCCGCGACAGCCGGATCGTCGCCAGACGCCTGAGGATGTATGTCGGGACGTCGACCGGCCGCTGACAGCCCGAAGCCTTCACGGTCGAAGCCCCGGGAGCGGCGGGGGCTTCATCCTTTCCGGCCCCTGAGGACCGATATCGCGGTGAGTGATCGCCGGGACGATCTATCCCCGACGAGCGAGCACGAGCCGCCCGGTCAAACCGGCCGAATCTGTCCGAACACAGCGACGGCCCACGCTCGTTGGTGGGAAAACGATCTCTCGGGGTAATCAGCGTCGGCGGACGCTCGCGTCAGCTCTCGGCCGCGATCCGGCGCAGGACCGCCGGAAGGATCCCGCCCTGCTGGTAGTAGCCAACATCGATCGGGCCGTCGAGCCGGGCGACGACCTCGAAGCGACGCTCGGCGCCACCGTCCGCGTCGTCCGCCCGGGCGACGACCGTGAGGCGCTTCCGTGGCATGAGATCGTCCGCGAGCCCGTGGATGGTGTAGGTCTCGCGGCCGGTCAGGCCGAGCGAGGCGGCGCTGTCGCCGGGCTGGAACTGGAGCGGCAGGACGCCCATTCCGACCAGGTTCGAGCGGTGGATCCGCTCGTAGCTCTCGACGAGGACGGCCCGGACGCCGAGGAGCATCGTCCCCTTGGCCGCCCAGTCGCGCGAGGACCCGGAGCCGTACTCACGGCCGGCGATGACGAGGAGCGGTGTGCGCTCCTTCTGATAGCGCATCGCAGTGTCGTAGATGAAGCCCTCGGCGCCATCCGGGAGATGGATCGTATACGGCCCCTCCTTCCCGGGCACCAGCCCATTCCGGAGCCGGATGTTGGCGAACGTGCCGCGCATCATCACCTCGTGGTGGCCGCGCCGGGCGCCGTACGAGTTGAACTCGAGCGGCGGCACGTTCCGCTCCTGGAGCCAGTCGCCGGCCGGCGACCGGGCCGCGATCGAGCCGGCGGGCGAGATGTGGTCGGTCGTGACCGAGTCGCCGAGCAGGGCCAGGACGCGCGCTCCGTCGATGTCGCGGACGGGCTCGGGCGTGGCCGACAGCCCCTCGAAGAACGGCGGCTTGGCGATGTAGGTCGAACGGGGATCCCAGTCGTACCGGTCGCCGTCCGGGATCGGGAGCGCCTTCCAGCGCTCGTCGCCGTCGAACACGACCGCGTAGGTCCGCCGGAAGAGCTCGGGGTCGATCGAGGTGCCGATGACGCTCCGGATCTCGTCGCCCGATGGCCAGATGTCCGACAGCATCACCGGCCGGCCGTCGGAGCCGCGACCGAGCGGCTCCAGCGTGAGGTCGATGTCGACCCGGCCCGCCAGCGCGAAAGCGACGACGAGCGGAGGTGAGGCGAGGTACGAGGCCCGCGCCAGCGGGTGGATCCGGCCCTCGAAGTTGCGGTTGCCCGACAGGACCGCGGCCACGACCAGGTCGTTTGCCTCCACGGCGCTCGCGACCGCCTCGTCAAGCGGACCGGAGTTGCCGATGCAGGTCGTGCAGCCGTAGCCGGCGAGGGCGAACCCGAGCTCGGCGAGCGGCGCCATGAGCCCCGCCGCCTCGAGATATCCGGTGACCGCCCTGGAGCCAGGCGCGAGCGACGTCTTGACCGTCGGGTCAACCGTCAGGCCGCGTGCGACCGCGTTGCGGGCCAGGAGCCCGGCGCCGACCATGACCGTCGGGTTGGACGTGTTCGTGCAGGAGGTGATCGCGGCGATCGCGACCGAGCCCGTCCGGATCGTCGCCCGCCGGCCGCCAACCTCGACGTGGACCGGCCGGTAGTCGCCCTCGGCCGCGGCCGGTCCGGCCGGCTCGGTGACGACCGGCGCTATCTCGTCGCGGGCGTCGGCGGCCGCAAACGAGGGCGGGTCACTTGCGGGGAACGACTCGGCCGACGATGCCTCGACCGCGCCGCCGGCCGGCGTCACCGCCTCGACCGCAGCGGAATCGAACGCGACCAGTCCGTCGGGGAAGCTGGTCCGGAAGCTCTGCCGCAGGGCGGTCAACGGGACCCGGTCCTGGGGTCGGCGCGGTCCGGCGACCGACGGGTCGACGGTGGCGAGGTCGAGCTCGAGCGCCTCGTCGAAGTCCGGGCCGGGCCCCGGCTCGCGCCACAGACCCTGCGCCCGGGCATATGCCTCGACCAGGGCGATCCGCTCGGCCGGGCGACCGGTCAGGCGGAGATAGGCGAGTGTCTCCTCGTCGATCGGGAAGATCGTCGAAGTCGCGCCGAACTCCGGGCTCATGTTGCTGATCGTCGCCCGGTCGGCGAGGGCGAGCCCGGCCAGGCCATCACCGGCGAACTCGACGAACGCACCGACGACGCCATGGGCGCGCAGCATCTGGGTCACGACGAGGACGAGATCGGTCGCGGTCGAGCCCTTCGGCAGCTCGCCGTGAAGGCGGACTCCGACGATCCGCGGCATCGGCTGATAGAGGGGCTGGCCGAGGAGGACCGCCTCGGCCTCGATCCCTCCGACGCCGTAGCCGAGCACCCCAAGCGCGTTGATCATCGTCGTGTGCGAGTCGGTCCCGACGAGGGTGTCGGGGTAGGCGACTCGTCCGCCGTCGCTGTCGGGTGCGTCGGTGACCACCGTCGCGAGGAACTCCAGGTTGACCTGGTGGACGATCCCGGTCCCCGGCGGAACCACGCGCAGATCGTGGAACGCCGTCTGGGCCCAGCGGAGGAGCTGGTAGCGCTCGCCGTTCCGCTCGTACTCGCGCTCGACGTTGAACGCGAATGAGGCTGGCGTCCCGAACTGGTCGACCTGGACCGAGTGGTCGATGACGAGGTCCGCGGGCACCAGCGGATTGACCTTCGACGGGTCGCCGCCGAGGTCAGCCATGGCGTCGCGCATCACCGCGAGATCGACCACGGCGGGCACGCCGGTGAAGTCCTGGAGGATGACCCGGGCCGGCATGAACGGGACGTCGGCCTCGGCCGCGACTCCCGGCCGCCACGAGGCGAGGGTCTCGACGTCGCGCGCCTCGACGATTCCGCCACCGGCGTGGCGCAGGACGTTCTCGAGGAGGATCCTGAGGGTCACGGGCGCGCGCGTGAGGTCGATGCGGTCGGCGATGGCGGCAAGGGCGAAATAGTCGGGCAGGCCGGGCCCCAGGCTGGCCCGGGCGCCGAACGGATCGGGATGGGTCACGCGTCCTCCACGGGAACGGATCGGTACACTCGCTCAGATGGAAGAGTACCGCGACTCCGGATCGCAACCCGGGCGGCACCTCTTGCCGAGCTCGCCGCCTGACGCGTCGTCGGCGGGCCTCGCGCCCGACGGATGAAGGCCTGGGGCGAGCCCGACGACGAGGTGGCTGCGACGCGCGATCGGGCGGAGACGTTGCGGGCGATCGACGAGGCCGGGATCGACCTCGATCCGACGGGCTCGGCCGCCGCCGGTCATCCCCACGCCTCGGCCGCCGACCACGCCGCCCAGCCCCACGCCCAGCCCCACGCCCACCCCCATGTCCAGAGCGGGTCGGGCGAGCCGCCGGTCATCGGCATCGTCGGCGCCGGAGCCGTCGGGACGGCGCTCGGGGTCGCGCTGACCCGGGCCGGCTGGCCAATTCATGCCGTCGCCAGCAGGAACGCCGAGCGGCGCGAGCGCTTCCGGTCGCTCGTCCCGGGCGCCCGGGCCTTCGCCGACGCGCCGCCGGTGGTGGAGGAGGTCGAGCTGATCATCCTCGCCGTCCCCGACGACGTGATCCCGCGCGTCGCGGGTGAGCTCCACATGTACAGCGGCCAGGCAATGATCCACACGAGCGGGCTGCTCGGCGTCGAAGCCCTCGCCTCGGCGATGGCGGCCGGGACCCAGGTCGGATCGTTCCATCCGCTCGTCGCGTTCGCCGATCTCGAGCGGGCCGTGATTGCCCTCCACGGTGCGACGATCGCGATCGAGGGCGACGACCAGCTGCTCGACCTCCTCGCCCGAATGGCCGAGGCACTCGGTTCGACGCCGGTTCGCCTCGCGCCCGGTGCGAAGCCGGCGTATCACGCGGCGGCCGTCCTTGCCGCGGGCGGCTTCGACGCGCTGCTCGACGCGATCGCCGAGCTCGGCCAGGTGGCGGGGCTCGACGAGGCGGGCAGCCTGGCGATCTTCGGACCGCTGATCGAGCAGACCCTGGCCAATGCCCGGAGCCTCGGGATCGCAGCGGCCCTGACCGGGCCCATGACCCGCGGCGACCGGGGAACCGTCGCCGCCCATCTCGCCGCACTCCAGGCTCACGCTCCCGGTGCGATCGCGCTCTATCGCATCCTTGCCGAGCGCGAGCTCGCCATCGCGCAGGCCCGGGGCGCCCTGACACCGGAAGCGGCCGACGGGCTGCGGTTCACGCTCCGCGAGGTGCTTGCAACGCCCGCTTGAGGCGCTACCATTGCCGCCCATGGAGCGCAGCATCGCCGCACGGTACGCGGCCCGCCAGTCCGCGCGGTTCGTCACCCCGTCCGCGAAGGCGCGGGAGCGGCGGCTGGGACTTCGCGGCGCGGGCTCGTTCCGTCCGGCCTCGGACCGCCTGACCGTCCTCCACCGTCCCGGCGGCAGCGTCCTCGCCCGGCTCCGCGGCGATTGGCGGGCGATCCGTTCGTCCCCGCCACGTCACACGGACGGGCGTCCCCGCCCGACGGTCTCGATGACTTGGACGGGCTCTGCGCCGGCCGGGTCGACCCGACGGTCGAGCGCCGCGACGGCGCCGTGGCGCGGCTGAGGACCGGCACCGCCACTTCCGCGGGCGGCATCGTCGTCCAGTTCGATGACGGCATCCCTTCTCTCGTCGTCGGCGCCCGGCGGCGCGATCGAGACGTCTTCACCTGGACTCTTCCGAAGGGGACCCCGAACGCCGGAGAGACGCGCGAGCAGACCGCCCTGCGCGAGGTCGCCGAGGAGACCGGGCTCGAGGTCCGGATCACGGACGTCCTCGAATCGATCGAATACTGGTTCGTCCAGCGCGGCACCCGGATCCACAAGACCGTCCATTACTTCCTCATGGAGCCGACCGGCGGCGACCTCGAGGGCCACGACCACGAGTTCGACCAGGTCCGGTGGATCCGCTTCGATCACGCCGCGGAGCTCCTCTCGTTCGAAACGGAGCGGGCGCTGGTCGCCCGGGCGGCGCAGATCGTCGAGCCACCGGCGGCCCGCCGCAGCGGCTCCGGGCAGAACGCGGCCGGCGCCAGCGTCGGCCCGGCCTGAGCCGCTCGTGACCGATACCCTCGAGCCGACCGCGCATCGGACGCCCCTCCACGACCGGCACGTCGCCCTGGGCGCTCGCCTGATCGATTTCGCCGGCTGGCTCATGCCGGTCCAGTACGCAGGGATCCTCGAGGAGCACCGAGCCGTCCGCGAGCGGGCCGGTCTGTTCGACCTGTCGCACATGGGCGAGCTGTTCGTCGAGGGTCGCGCTGCCGGCGAGGCGCTCGCCTCCGCCCTCGTCACGAACCCGCCCTCCCTGGCCCACGGCCGCGCCCACTATTCGATGATCGTGGCGCCCGACGGGGGCATCATCGACGACCTGATCGTGTACCGCCTCGCCGCCGATCGCTTCCTCGTCGTGGCCAACGCGGGCAACGCCCGAGTCGTCAGCGACGAGCTGGCCGAGCGGCTCGGCGGGTTCAAAGCCGTCCTCGACGACCGCTCCCTGGCCACCGCCCTCGTCGCGATCCAGGGGCCGCGCTCGGTCGAGATCCTCCGGCCCCTGACCGACGTCGACCTCGACGCCCTCCGCTACTACGCCATCGTCGAGGGCGCTGTCGCCGGGATCCCGGGCCTCGTCGCCCGGACCGGCTACACCGGCGAGGACGGGTTCGAGGTCTTCGTCGACACCGCCCGGGCCACCGAGCTGTGGGACGCGCTGATGGCGGGCGGCGCCGACCAGGGCATCGCGCCCATCGGGCTCGGCGCCCGCGACACGCTCCGTCTCGAGGCCGGGATGCCGCTCTACGGCAACGAGCTCGACCGGACGACGAACCCGTTCGAGGCCAACCTCGGACGCGTCGTCAAGCTCGACAAGCCCGGCGACTTCGTCGGCCGCTCCGCGCTCGAGAAGGTCGCTCGCGACGGCGTCGCCCGGCTCCTCGTCGGGCTGGCGATGCGCGGCCGCGGGATTGCCCGGCACGGCTACCCGGTCCACGCCGGCGAGCGGCGGACGGGCGTCGTGACGAGCGGGACGCAATCGCCGTCGCTTGGCGAGGCGATCGCGATGGCCTACGTCGCCACGGCCGACGCGACGCCGGGTACGATGGTCGAGGTCGAGATCCGCGGCCAGCGGATCCCCGCCGAGGTCGTCGCCCTGCCGTTCTACCGTCGGGCGCGCTGAACGGGTCGTCGGAACGCCCCTCGACCCGCGAGGCAGCGCCACCGCCGGCCGCCAGTCCGGCAGCTCACGACCAGAGAGCCAAATGCCCGCGCGCGGTCGCGCCGGCTCGTCGATGAGGAGACAGCCCGGATGGTCCCGTCGGATCTGCGTTACACCAAGGACCATGAATGGGTTCGCGTCGACGGCGACGAGGCGACAGTCGGGATCACCGAGTACGCCGCCGGCCAGCTCGGCGACATCGTCTTCGTCGAGCTCCCGGAGGTCGGCCGGGAGGTCGCCCAGTTCGCCGCGTTCGGCGTCGTCGAATCGGTCAAGGCCGTGAGCGACCTGTTCGCCCCGTTGAGCGGCTCCGTCGCTGCTGCGAACGACGCGCTCACCGGGGCGCCGGAGCTCGTCAACGGCGACCCGTACGGCGAGGGCTGGATGCTCAAGCTGACGCTGTCGACGCCGGCCGAGGTCGACGAGCTCCTCGACGCGACCGCCTACGACGCCCTGATCGCGGCGGGCTGACCGGCGATGCCCTACGGACCGCACACCGCGGGCGACCGCGAGCGGATGCTCGCGACGCTCGGCATCGACAGTGTCGACCGGCTCTTCGACGACATCCCCGAGGCCCTCCGCGCCGGCCGTCTCGACCTGCCCGGTCCGGAGCCCGAGCTGGAGCTCGCTGGAAGACTGCAGGCGCTGGCTGGCCGCAACCGGACCGATCTCGCATCGTTCCTGGGGGCGGGGGTCTACCGCCACTGGACGCCCGCCAACGTCGACCAGCTCCTGCTCCGGGGCGAGTGGTACACCGCGTACACGCCGTACCAGCCGGAGATCAGCCAGGGCACGCTCCAGAGCATCTACGAGTACGAGTCGCTCCTCGCCGAGCTCGTCGACCTCGACGTGGTGTCGGCCTCCCACTACGACGGCGCGGCGGCCACGGCCGAGGCCGGCCTGATGACGTGCCGGGCGACCCGGCGCGAGCGCGTGCTCGTCTCGAAAGCCATCCATCCGCACTACCGCCAGACGCTGGCGGCGTACTTCGGCGGCGGCCTCGAGCTCGAGGAGATCCCCCTCGTAGCCGACGGCGACGCCGCAGGCACGACCGATCTCGCCGCGCTCGAGCGGCTGCTTGGCGATGCCGGCCGCCCGGTCGCGGGCGTGATCGCCGGCCAGCCCAACTTCTTCGGCCTGCTCGAGCCGATGGCCGAGATCGGCCGCCTCGCCCACGGTGCTGGCGCCCTGTTCGTGAGCGTGATCGAGCCCGTCTCGCTCGCGGTCCTCGCCCCGCCCGGCGCGTACGGTGCGGACATCGCCGCCGGCGAGGGCCAACCGCTCGGGATCTCGCCCCAATACGGTGGGCCGTATCTGGGCATCCTCGCCTCGACCGACGCGCTCGTCCGCCAGATCCCCGGGCGCCTCGTCGGGATGACGACCGACGTCAAGGGCCGGCGGGCGTACGTGATGACGCTGCGAGCACGGGAGCAGGACATCCGGCGCGACAAGGCGGCCAGCAACATCTGCACGAACCAGGCCCTGTTGGCGCTGGCCGCGAGCATCTACCTCGCGACGATCGGGCCGCACGGCCTGCGCGATGTCGCCGCCCAGGGCGCGGCCCGGGCCGCGCGGCTCGCGGAAGCGCTGGCGGACGCCGGTGCGCCGCGAGTCCATCCGGGCCCGTACCTGAACGAGTTCGCGGTCCGCGTGCCGGATGCCCGGGGCGTCCATCGCCGCCTGCTCGATCGCGGCGTGCTCGCCGGGCTGGTCCTCGCCGACATCGTCCCGGACGAGCCGTCTCTGGCGGACGCCTTGCTCGTCTGCGCCACCGAGGTCACCACCGACGCCGAGATCGCCCAGTTCGCAGCCGCGCTCAAAGCCGAGCTCCGCGAGTCGGCCGGTCAGGTCGGCGCGGTCGCGGCCGGGCGGGCCGCTGACGCGGGGCCCGTGGAGGCGGCTCGATGACGGTCGTTGGCGATCAGCTCCAGCCGACCCTCTTCGAGCGCTCCCGCCCGGGTCGCGGCGGCGACAAGATCCCGCACCCGCCGAAGGACGCCCTCGACCGGATCCCGGCCGATGCCCGGCGGGTCACGCCGCCGGCACTGCCCGAGCTCAACGAGCCCGAGGTCGTCCGGCACTACGTCAACCTATCCCAGCTCAACTACGCGATCGACACGGGGTTCTACCCGCTCGGCTCGTGCACGATGAAGTTCAACCCGAAGCTCAACGAGTGGGCGGCCCGCCTGCCGGGCTTCGCCACGCTCCATCCGCTGGCCCCCGACGCGATCGCCCAGGGCACGCTCCAGCTCCTGTTCGAGCTCGAGGAATGGCTAGCCGAGATCAGCGGGATGCGTGCCGTCACGCTCCAGCCGGCAGCCGGCGCCCAGGGCGAGCTGACCGGGATCCTGATGATCCGGGCGTATCACCGGAGTCGCGGCGACACCGAGCGCGACGAGGTGCTCGTCCCGGACAGCTCCCATGGCACCAACCCCGCGACCGCCTCCATGGCCGGGTTCCGGACGATCACGGTTCCATCCGCGCCCGACGGCGGGGTCGACCTCGACAAGTTCCAGGCGGCGCTTGGTCCACGGACCGCGGCCGTCATGATCACGAACCCTTCGACGCTCGGCCTGTTCGAGGAGCGGATCGGCCAGCTGCTCGAGCTGGTCCACGCGGCCGGCGCCCTGGCCTACATGGACGGCGCCAACCTCAACGCGATCCTCGGCCGGTTCAAGCCCGGCGAGGCCGGGTTCGACGTCATGCACTTCAACGTCCACAAGACCTTCTCGACGCCGCACGGCGGCGGCGGCCCGGGAGCCGGCCCTGTCGGGGTGGGGGAGCGCCTCATTCCGTTCCTGCCGACTCCCCGCGTCCTGCGGTCCGACGACGGCTCCTACCGGCTCGAGACGATCGACGAGCGGCCGGAGTCAATCGGGCGGCTGCGCAGCTTCGTCGGCAACACGGGTGTGCTCGTGCGCGCGTACGCCTATCTCCGGGCTCACGGCGGGACCGGCCTGCGCCAGGTCAGCGACGACGCCGTCCTCGCCGCGAACTATCTTCGGAAGCGGGTCGGCGAGGCCTACGACATCCCGTTCGATCGGCCCTGCAAGCACGAGTTCGTGGCGTCGGCCGCTGGGATCAAGAAGCGGACCGGCGTCCGGACGCTCGACATCGCCAAGCGCCTGATCGACCACGGCTATCACCCGCCGACGATCTACTTCCCGTTGACCGTCGAGGAGGGGATGCTGATCGAGCCGACCGAGACGGAATCAATCGAGACGCTCGACGCCTTCGCCGATGCGCTGATCGCGATTGCGCATGAGTGCGAGACGGACCCGGATCTGGTGAAGAGCGCCCCACATGACGCACCGGTCGGGCGGCTGGACGAGGCGACCGCCGCGCGGCAGCCGAACCTCCGCTGGCGTCCGATGGCCGGTGCCGAGATGCCCTGCCCGGACTGACCCCGCCCGAGGCGGGACATCGGAACTGAACCTTTCTCCGGACCGGCGCGTATCTTGTCAGTAACAGACGGGCCTCAGGCCCTGTTCGCCTGCACGGAGATCACACGACGAACGACGCTGCGGGAGGCGCCACGTCGGGTACCAACCGGGCCATGGACGCGGAGCTGCTGCGCCGCGTCCAGGCTGACGACCTCGACGCCTTCGAAGAGTTCTTCGCTCGTTACCGCTCGTCGATCTACCGGACGGCTTACGGCCTGACCGGCGATCGACAGACCGCCGAGGAGGTCCTCCAGGACACCTTCGCCCGGGCCTACCAGCGGCGACACACGCTCCATGCCGACGTGTCGCCCCTGCCCTGGCTCCACCGGGTGTCGCTGAACCTTTGCTACTCGCGGCTGTCGCGGCGACGACTGCCCACCAACCCCATCGACGACATCACCGAGGCGAGCCGAGCCGATGAGGGCCCGCTGCCGGCCGACCGGGCCGAGCAGGCCGAGCTCCGTCGGATCGTCCGCGACGGGATCGCCGCGCTGCCCGAGAAGCACCGCAGCGTGGTCGTCCTGTACTACCTCCAGCGGCTGTCCCTCCAGGAGACGGCCGAGGTCCTCGGCATTCGGCTCGGGACCGTCAAGTCCCGCCTCCACTACGCCCTGCGCAACATGCGGACCCACCTCGAGGAGGACCGCCGGTTCGGGGGTGCCTGGCTAGTTCCGGTCGATGACGTCGAGGCCAACGCCTCGTGATCGATCTCGGCCGCGGCTGCTCCCGGCATCGGCCCGTCCTGATCGATTTCGTCGATCGCGGCGAGGTCCACGCGGAGACCGAGGCGGCTCTCGCCCACCTCGACGACTGCGCCCGGTGCACCGCGGCGATCGAGTCGACGATCTTGACAGTCACCGCCCTGCGCCGGATGGGCGACGAGGCCGCGTCCCTCGAGCCGTCGGCCGATGCGTGGCTGCGGCTGCGGGACCGGGTCCGGGTCGCCCGCCCGAGCCGGATCGGATTGATCTCGCCGCTCACCGGCATGGTGATGACGACCTTCGTCGCGGCGCTGTTCCTGGCGCCGTTCCGGCTGGACCCGAATTCAGGATCCGACTCATACCAGCCGTCCGAGACCGCCGACTTCGGTAATGCGACCGAGGACGTCCACACCAACTCCGTCCGTCGCGGCGTCGACCTTCCCAACTCCCGCAGCGTCACGGCGCCGTCGGGTGTCCAGGCCAAGGTGATCTATCCGGACGGCAACCGTCCGCCGCAGAAGGAGGTGCCCGAGGCACGATCAAGCACCCGCCCGGCCGCATACCGCTGACGTCTGATTTCGACCCAATCTGGGCGAAGTTGACACCGGTTGGGAGGCCAACGCATAGTACCGGCCAGCGCAACGAGGCCGTTCAGACCAGCTCGCGCTCGTTCTCCATGCGAACAGACGGACGATCCCGGCGCATCCGGAAAGGTCCGTCTGATCGCGACGGAAGGAGGAGCGGAGGCAGGGATCAGGAAGGCTCGACGCGCACCTTGGAGGAGAACATTCATGCGGAATCGCCTATTAGCCGTGATCGCCGCGAGCACGATCGTCGTGGCTGCGTGCGGCAACACGGCCTCGAACTCGCCCTCGGCCTCGACCGGCACCCCGCCGTCGACCGCCCCGTCGGGCAGCGACTCGGGCTCGGCATCGGGATCGCCGGCGGCGAGCCCGAGCGGCAGCATTCCCGATCTGACGGCCACGAAGTACAAGGCCGAGCCCGTCGGTAACAAGGGCGGCAACCTCGTCCTTGGCATGTCCGGCGATCCGAGCTCGATCTGGACGAACATCTACGACACCTTCGCGAACGACCAGGAGGCCTTCGGCCCGGCGTTCTGGGGTCTGTGGAACAACACCAACGACCTGAAGTACTACGGCCAGCTGGCCGCCGATGTGCCGACCCTTGCCAACAAGGAAGTGGTCGTCACCGGTACCAAGATGGACATCACGATCAACATGGTCCCGGGCGCCCAGTGGTCCGATGGCCAGCCGATCAACTGCGACGACGTGATCTACATGTGGCACTGGCAGATGGACAAGGCCCAGGGCGACCTCGGCAACGTGCAGGGCACGACGGGCTATGAGGACATCACCAGCATCGACGGCGCCGGCACCAGCACGTGCGTCGTCCACTTCGGGAAGGTCTTCGAGCAGTACCTCGGCCTGTGGGGCCCGCTGCTCCCGGCGCACTACCTCAAGACCGTGCCGATCGCCGACAGCATCAAGAAGCTGTACGTCGACACCAAGCTGACCGATGGCGTCTACAGCGGCCCGTACATCCCGACCGCGTGGTCGCATGACGCGCAGATCAACTACGTTCCGAACGCGAAGTTCTGGAGCACCATCAAGAAGAGCGATGCGCCCTTTGACAAGGTCACGTTGAAGTTCTACGCGGACACCGATGCCGAGATCGCCGGCTTCGCCAACAACGAGATCGACGCCGGCCTCGAATTCAACCAGAACCAGGTCGCCGCGATGGGCGCGATCGACCCGGCATCTGTCGACAAGGTCCTCGGCCCGACCTACGAGCAGCACAGCTGGAACTTCGCATCGCTGACCAAGAAGTTCGGTGCTGCGGGCGCCAAGGCGATGATGGAAGCGCTCCATTACGCCATCGACAAGGACGCGATCAACACGACGATCACGGGTGGAGCGGTCACCCCGTCGTGCAACCTCGTCTACCCCGACGCCTGGTTCGCTGACAACAGCATCCAGTGCTACAAGACGGACGCGGCGAAGGCCGCCTCAGTCCTGGCTGCTGCGGGCTTCACGAAGGGCGCCGACGGCACCCTCGCGCTCAACGGCCAGAAGGCCGACTTCCTGGGCTGCGCCCGGGCGGACCGCCAGTACCGCCTCGACACGCTCAACCTCGTCGCGAGCCAGCTGAAGCCGCTCGGCATCAACCTGACCGTGAAGGGCGTTCCGCCGGCGACCGTGTTCGCGGGCTGGGGCGTCATTGCAGCGGATACCCCCTGCAACACGACCCACGGCAACTTCGACGTCGCCGAGTTCGCCTGGGTCGCGACCCCCGACCCGGTCTCGATCTACGGCCTCTATCTCTCCACGAAGGATCCGTCGCTCGGCGATCACAGCGGTCAGAACTACGTCCGGGTAAGTAATCCGGACCTGGACACGCTGCTGAACACGATTCAGACGACGGTCGATCTGCAGAAGATCAAGGACTCGATGTCCACGATCCAGAAGCTGTACGTCGATCCGGCCAATGCGTTCCCGGAGATCGCGCTCTACAACTGGACGACGGTGATGCTCAAGTCGCCGAAGCTCCACAATGTCGCGAACAACGGCAGCGCATCCGTCCAGACATGGAACCTCGAGGATTGGTGGCGGGACGCGTAGTCATCGCTAGCGATCCGCACAGGCTCAACGGCCAGTGAACCCGTGGGACTGCCGCCTCGGCGGCAGTCCCACGGATCGCATCTGAGGACTGCGACATGACTCGGTACATCATCCGTCGGCTGATCGGGACGATCCCGACGCTCTTCGTCGTGTCGCTTCTCATCTACAGCATCCTGCTCGCCGCACCGGGCGGCCCAGAGCAGCGCTTTGCCCAGAACCCAAAGATGACGACCGCCCAGATCGATGCGTTCCGGCATCGCTGGGGCCTCGACCAGCCGATCCCGGTCCAGTACTGCCGCTGGGTCGGCTTCTGCAACCCGGACGGGCAGGGGCTCGGCGTCTTCATCAGCAATCAGGGCCTGCCGAATTTCCTGCCGTCCTTCGTCGGCGGCGGTGACAACGGCATTCTTCACGGGGACTTCGGCTATTCGTCGTCGAGTGGTGCGACCGTTTCCTCGCTGATCGGCCAGCGCGTCCTGCCCACAGCCATCCTTGCCGGGATCGCCCTGTTCGTGTGGATCGTGCTGGCACTCCTGACCGGCGTGCTCGCTGCCATCCGGCAATACGGCAAGGCCGATACCGCGATCACCGTCTTCAACTACGTCGGGTTCTCGTTCCCCACGTTCTGGCTCGGCCTGATGCTGATCATCGTGTTCGCGGGGACGCTGAAGATCCTGCCGGCGAGCGGGATGTGGGACGCCCGGACCGTGCCGATCTTCGGCAGCCCGGACTACTGGGCGTTCTTCGGAAGTAACCCCGGCGGCGCCCTGCTGGACCTCGGGCGGCACCTGATTCTGCCGGTCACGACGCTGGTCTTCGTCAACATCGCCGGCGATTCGCGGTTCATCCGCGCCGCGATGATCGACTCGCTGAACCAGGACTTCGTGCGCACGGCGCGGGCCAAGGGCGTCTCGGAGCGGAACGTCATCTTCCGCCACGCCCTTCGGAACGCCCTGCTGCCGGTGGTCACGAACATCGCCCTGGAGCTGCCGTTCCTGTTCGCCGGAGCGGTGGCGACAGAGACGATCTTCAGCTGGCCGGGAATGGGTCTCGCCTACATCCAGGCGGTCAACGCCTACGACTACCCCGTCCTGATGGGCATCCTCGTGATTACCGCGGTCGTTGTCGTCCTGGCCAACCTCCTTGCCGACATCCTCTATGCCGTCGTCGACCCGAGGATCAGCTATGGATAGCATTCCGACGCCGAGCCTGCCGACCATCATCGAGCCGGCCACGCCGCCGCCAACGCCCGACTACGACGTCCAGCTCGAGTCGCTGAGCCAGTGGCAGATCGCCTGGCGCCGGTTCCGCCGTCACCGGATGGCCCTGATCGGGTCGACCCTGTTCTTCAGCATGGTCCTGATCGGGATCATCGGACCGCTCATCTTCCAGTTCGACTGGTACAAGATCCCGACGCCGGACGTCCACGTCAACGCCGGCCGGCCGCCGAGCCTCGCCCACCCGATGGGCGAGACGGGCCGCCTCCAGTGGGACGTCCTGACCCTGGTCGTCAACGGTATCCGCTTCTCGCTCTTGATCGGGGTGATCGCCTCGGGCATGGGCGCGATCATCGGGACGATCGTCGGCGGCGTGGCCGGCTATTTCGGCGGCTGGACCGACACGATTCTCATGCGCATCGTCGACGCCCTGCTGGCGTTGCCCCTGTTGTTCGTGATCCTCGTCTTCACGAAGTTCCTGGGCTCCGGCAGCTGGATCAGCGTCACGGTCATCTTCGGGTTGTTCGGCTGGCTCGGGATCGCCCGGCTCGTCCGCGCCGTGATCCTCAGCCTGCGCGAAGGCGAGTACGTCGATGCGGCCCGGGCCGCCGGCGTCTCTGACCGTCGGATCATCTTCCGCCACCTCATCCCGAACGCGCTCTCGCCGATCATCGTCGCCACGACCCTCGGCGTCGCGGGCGTGATCATCGGGGAGGCCTTCGTCAGCTTCCTCGGCTTCGGCGTCGGGCAGGAGACGCCGACGCTCGGCAACATCCTCGCCGGCTCTCTCGGCTTCATCAGCCAGGGCAACTGGTGGTGGGCGTTCTTCCCGGGCTTCGCGATCGTGATCATCGTACTGGGGATCAACTTCATGGGCGATGGGCTGCGCGACGCGCTCGATCCCCGGGCGAAGATATGACGGAGACGGCGGCCGTTCACGACCGCCGTGCTGGCGTCGGCGAAGTCCTGCTCGATGTCCGCGACCTCAAGACCTACTTCCACGTCATGGACGGCACCGTCAAGGCCGTCGACGGCGTGTCCTTCACGCTCCGCAAGGGCGGCCGGCTGGCCCTCGTCGGCGAGTCCGGCTGCGGCAAGAGCGTGACGGCCCTCTCGATCATGCGCCTGATCGAAACGCCACCCGGCGAGTTCGCTGGCGGCGAGATCCTGTTCGACGGCCAGGACGTCCTCAAGCTCGATGATCGCGCGATCCGGAAGGTCCGCGGCGGCGAGATCGCAATGATCTTCCAGGAGCCGATGACCTCGCTCAATCCCGTGATGTCCGTTGGGGACCAGATCATTGAGGCCGTGCTGCTCCACCAGAAGGTCGACAAGAAGGGCGCCCACGACATCGCCGTGGCGGCGCTCCAGGACGTCGGCGTGGCCGACCCGAAGCGCCGGGTCAAGCAGTATCCCCACGAGCTCTCGGGCGGGATGCGGCAGCGGATCATGATCGCGATGGCCCTCAGCTGCAATCCGAAGCTGATCATCGCCGACGAGCCGACGACCGCCCTCGACGTCACGATCCAGCGCCAGATCCTGGAGCTGATCAAGACGATTCAGGAACGGACCGGCGCGGCGCTCCTGCTGATCACTCACGATCTCGGCGTCGTCGCCGAGACGGTCGACGAAGTCGCGGTGATGTACGCGGGCCGGGTCGTCGAGACGGGGACGGTTGAAGAGGTCCTGCTCCATCCGCGGATGCCCTACACCCGCGGACTCCTCGAGTCGATTCCGTCGCAGGCGAAGCGCGGCCAGCGCCTGTCGGCGATCAAGGGCACGGTCCCGAATCCGTTCCGGATGCCGAGCGGCTGCAAGTTCGCGCCGCGCTGCCCGTATGCCTGGGACATCTGCTCGGAGTCCGAGCCCGACCTGATCCAGCTCGGCTCCGAGCGGACCGCTCGCTGCTGGCTCAACGACCCGCGGTATCACGATCGGCTCGAGGCCTATGAGGCCAGCCGCCCCGGAGGTCACGGATGACGATGCCCAGCGGGTCGCCGGATCCGTCGTTCAGCGAGGTCGACGCCGCGCCGGCGGAGATGCCCGTCGCGGTTTACCGCCCCGAGAACGCGAGCGCCTCCGATGCGAGCGGCGGCTCGGATTCCGCGGGCCGTCCGACGGGCGCCCCGGCCGAGAACCTGATCACGATCGAGGACCTCAAGACCTACTACCCGATCCGAGCCGGGCTCCTGCGACGCACGGTCGGCAACGTCCGCGCGGTCGACGGCGTGTCGTTCGAGATTCGGCGCGGCGAGATCTTCGGTCTCGTCGGCGAGTCGGGCTGCGGCAAGACGACCCTGGGGCGGACGCTGGTCCGGCTCGAGAAGTCGACCAGCGGTCAGGCCCACTTCGACGGCACGGACCTGCTGACGCTGCACGGCAGCGGTCTCAAGAAGTTCCGCCGTCGGATGCAGGTGATCTTCCAGGACCCGGTCGGCTCGCTCAACCCGCGGATGCCGGTGAGCGACCTGATCGGCGAAGGGCTCCTCGCCCAGGCGACGCCCGAGAACGGCTGGGCCGATCGCAAGGTCCGCGACAAGAGGATCGGCGACTACCTCGAGGAGGTCGGCCTCCGCCGCGACTACTCCCGCCGCTATCCGCACGAGTTCTCCGGTGGCCAGCGCCAGCGCGTCGGGATTGCCCGGGCCCTGGCCCTCGAGCCCGAGTTCATCTTCGCCGACGAACCCGTGTCGGCCCTGGACGTTTCGATCCAGTCGCAGGTCCTGAATCTGCTCCTGGACCTCCGCGAGCGGTTCAACCTGACGTTCCTGTTCGTCGCCCATAACCTGTCCGTCGTCCAGTACATCAGCGATCGGGTCGGGGTGATGTACCTCGGCAGGCTCGTCGAGGTCGCCGAGGTGGCGGACCTGTATGCCGGCCCGCGCCATCCCTACACGGTCGCGCTGCTGTCCGCGGTGCCCGATCCCGATCCGCGAGTTCGAAAGAAGCACCTGGTGCTCAAGGGCGACGTGCCGTCGCCGGCGGCACCGCCATCGGGCTGCCGGTTCCATACGCGGTGCTGGCTGTACGAGCAGCTCGGCAAGCCGGAGAAATGCACGACCGACGACCCGAGCCTGCGGGTCGTCGAGCAGGGCGGCCATCTTGCCGCCTGCCATTTCTCCGAGAACCTCGATGACGCGGTCGTGCGCCAGACGGTCGCGACCCAGGACGTCGTGCAGACGACGGTGCCGGTGGAGGCATAGCCGCTCCTGCTGCCGACCTCGGCGACGTGATGTCCGGCTCTCGATCCCGCGGTTCCCGCGCCACTCCGTCGGTCCCCGGCCCCACCGGGACCGGCAGGTTCCCTGGTCCGTTCGTCGTCCTGCTCGTGGGCATCATCCTGGCCGCCTGTCAATCGTCGGTGAGCCCGTCCCCGTCGACGAACGCAAGCGCTGGCTCGCTGCCGCCGGCGATCCTGTCGCCGCAGCCGTCGGCCGGGGCGAGCCCGCGAACCCTCCGCCTGATCGGCCGGGCGGACGTCCCGGAGACGGGCACGGTCGGCGGCACGATCACGATCGGCGACTGGCGCGAGGCGTACCAGTACAACCCGTATCGGCTGAGCGGGGCCAACGAGGCGAACGTCGCCTCGGCGGCCTGGTCGTCGCTCGCGACCTTGACCGACCAGGGCACGTACGTGCCAGACCTGGCCGCCGACCTTCCGACGACCGCCAACGGTGGCGTGGCCGTGCCGGGCCAGAACGGTGACGCCATGACGGTCACGTGGACGCTGCGTCCCGGCCTCAAATGGTCGGATGGTGCACCCCTGACCTGCGACGACTTCAAGTACGCCTGGGAATGGGTCATGAACCCGGAGAACATCGGGGTCCTGACGGCCGGATTCGAGGACATCGGGAACTTCGATTGTCCGTCGGCGACGTCGATGATCTGGCACTTCCGGAGGGTCTACGAGGGTTACCTGTGGATGATCCCGGCCCCCCTTCCACGGCACTACCTCGAGTCGAAGTTCAGCATCAAGGACATGGTCAACGGTGCGGGGTTCGGGCCGGCTGACGTCGCCGGCCTGCCAGTCAGCGGTCCCTTCAAGTTCAGCTCGGTGACGCTCGGCAGCGAGGTCCGGCTCGCGAGAAATCCGGACTACACCAGTCTGGCGACCGGCAAGCCCGCGTACCTCGACGGCCTGACCTGGCGCTGGTATGGCGACGTCGCGAGCCTGATCGCGGGCTTCAGGGGTGGCGCCGTCGACATCGCGACCGGCCTCGACGAGACGAACCTCGCGGCCGTCAAGGGTCTCGGCGGCCGCGTGTCGTCGATCCCTTCGCTGTCGGTCGACGTCGTGATGCCGAACTGGTCGAAGGACCACGGGCTCGAGCCGAATGCCGGGGGCTGCTCGCGGAATCCGCTGGTCGCCGATCGCGGAACCGGTTGTCCGATGGCCGACCGCGCCGTCCGCTCGGCGGTGGCCATGGCGATCGACAAGCACGGCATTGCGGTCCGGCTGCTCGGCGGCGTCGTGGACGTGGCCGATTCGAGCGTCGACCCGCGCTCCTGGTTCTACACGGCCCAGACAGCCCGGGACGACCAGCCGGCCGCGGCTCGCCAGGCCCTCGAGCAGGCGGGCTGGATCGCGGGACCGGACGGGATCCGCGTGAAGGCCGGCCTGCGGGCCAAGGTCGAGCTCTGCACGACGAGCGACGATCTCCACCAGGCGATTGCGGTCACGATCGTGACGAACCTCCGGGCCGTCGGCATCGAGGTGGTGCCGAACTTCGTCACCGCCGACAGCCTGAACGTGGACGCGGCGACCGCCCTGGACACGACGCCCTGCGCCCTGTCGCGCGGCAACTTCGATCTCGCCGAGATTCCGACGACCAGCCCGACCGACCCGTTGGCGGCCTTCTTCAGCTTCCACAGCAGCCAGCGGAGCCCGACGGGGTCCAACGTCTCGTCGGTCGACGATCCGACGATCGACGCCGCACTCGCGGCCGTGGAGAGCTCGGCCGACTTCTCGGTCGTCGATGACGCGATGGGCGAGTTCCAGAAGGCCTCCGTCGAGCAGACCGTCGAGATTCCGCTGTTTCGCCATCGGCAGGTCGACCTGCGCCTGACGAAGGTCCACAACGATCGACCCAATCCCAACCCGAGCGGCCTCGCCTGGAACGCCGCGGAGTGGTTCATCGGCCACTGATCCCTTGGGCCCCTGGGTCCCTCCGCCGGACGTGGGTCAGGAGTGCGGTCGGCTGTCCGATGTGGCTGCGGCGGCGCCGCGGAAGTGACACGCCACGAGGTGGCCGTTGCCGGCGTCGAGGAGCGGCGGTTCGGTCGTCGTGCAGATCTCGGGGCCGCCCAGCTCGGCCCGGAGCTGGCAGCGCGGGTTGAAGTGGCAGCCGCTCGGCGGGTTGACAGGGGAGGGGACGTCGCCCCGGAGGATGATCCGCTTCCGGCGGAGCTCCGGGTCGGGGATCGGAATCGCCGACATCAGCGCCTGGGTGTACGGGTGCTCCGGGGTCTTGAACATCTCGGTTCGGTCGGACAGCTCGGCGATCTTGCCGAGGTACATCACCGCGACCCGGTCGCTGATGTGCTCCACGACGCCCATGTTGTGGGCGATGAACAGGTAGGTCAGGCCGAGCTCGCGCTGGAGCGACTTCAGCTCGTTGAGGACCTGGGCCTGGATGGAGACATCGAGCGCCGACACCGGCTCGTCGCACACCACCAGGTCCGGCTCGAGGACGAGGGCCCGGGCAATGCCGATCCGCTGTCGCTGGCCGCCCGAGAACTCGTGCGGATAGCGCCGGTAGTGGTACGGAGCGAGGCCGACGAGATCCATGATCTTGCGGACCTTCTCCGCGCGCTCGGCCGACGTCCCGAGCCCGTGGATCCGAAGACCCTCGCCGATGCTGTCGCCGATCGGCGTCCGCGGGTCGAGGGAGGCATACGGGTCCTGGAAGATGATCTGCATCCGGCGTCGGTAGGGCTTGAGCGCCGAACCCGACAGGCCCGCGATGTCCGTCCCGTCGAAGCGGATCGTGCCCGACGTCGGCTCGATCAGCCGGAGCAGCAGTCGACCGACGGTCGTCTTGCCGCAGCCCGACTCGCCGACGAGGCCGAGCGTCTCGCCCCGGAAGATGTCGAAGCCGACCCCGTCAACGGCCTGGACCGAAGCGACCGTCCGCTGCAGAACGCCGCCGCGGATCGGGAAGAACTTGACGAGGTCGCGGACCTCGACGAGCGGGGTTCGCGGTGCCTGACCGGGGCCGGTCGTCGTCCTGGACGCGTCCGGATCGGGTGCGGTCATGTTGGCAGTCACGCCCCGGCCCCGGTCGACGCCGTCGTGTCGCCCGCGGTCGATCCGGTGGCAGCGCCCGTCGCGAGGACCTCGTCCGGGTCGACGTCGGTGCGCGGTACCCAGTCGGGCGGCCGCGGGATCAGCCGCCCCGTCACATCGTGGTAGAGGAAGCAGCGGACGTCGTGGCCGGGCTCGAGCTCATGGAGGCCGGGATGAACGTCGATTGCCATCGCGTTGTCCTCCGCGACCCGCGATGCGCAGCGCGGCGCGAAGCGGCAGCCTTTCGGGACGTCGATCAGGTTCGGCACGTTGCCCGGGATGACACTGAGATTCTCGCGGACTCGGCCGACGACCGGGATCGAGGCGATCAGGCCGCGGGTGTACGGGTGGCGCGGCTGCCGGAAGAGCGTCGTGACGTCGGCGTGCTCGACGATCTCGCCCGCGTACATCACGGCGACCCGGTCGCACATCTCGGCGACGACACCGAGGTCGTGGGTGATCAGGATGATGGCGGTCCCGGTCTGCTCCCGGAGGTTCCGCATCAGGTCGAGGATCTGGGCCTGGATCGTGACGTCAAGCGCGGTCGTCGGTTCGTCGGCAATCAGCAATTCGGGCTCGCATGCGAGCGCCATCGCGATCATCACGCGCTGCGCCATCCCCCCGGACATCTCGTGGGGATAGCTCCGGAGCCGGCGCTCCGGGTCGGGAATCCCGACCATCCGGAGGAGCTCGAGCGCCCGAGCGCGGGCGGCGCCGCGCTTCATTCCGCGATGGATCTCGAGAACCTCGCCGATCTGGCGACCGACATCCCAGACCGGGTTCAGGGAGGATTGCGGCTGCTGGAAGATCATGCTGAGCTGGTCGCCCCTGAGCTTGCGCAACTCGTCGGGCTTGAGCTTGAGCAGGTCGCGGCCCTCGAACAGGACCTCGCCGGCCTCGACCCGGCCGGGCTTGCCGACCAGGCCCATGATCGAGAGTGACGTGACGCTCTTGCCGCAGCCCGACTCGCCGACGAGACCCATGATCTCGCCCCGGTCGACGTGGAAGTCGATCCCGTCGACGGCCCGGACCACGCCGTCGCGGGTGTAGAAGGAGGTCCGCAGGCCCTTGACCTCGAGGAGCGGCCGATCGCCACGCTCCTTGCGCGGTTTGCGCGCCGAGGCCGGAACCAGCTCCTCGATCGCGACCTGGTCGAGACTGGTGCCGAGGGTGTCGGGCCGTTGCGGGCTCATCGTCCTCGAATCGCCGGTCAACGGTTGAGCCTTGGGTCGAGCGCGTCACGGATCCCGTCGCCGAGCAGGTTGAACCCGAAGACCGTCAGGATCAGGGCGAAGCCAGGGAAGAAGATCAGGCCCGGCGCGGTGAACAGCCGGCCGCTCTCCTGGGCGATCATCGCGCCCCACTCGGCGGTCGGGAACTGGGCCCCGAGGCCGAGGAACGAAAGGGCCGACACGTCGAGGACGGCGCCGCCGATCCCGAGCGTCCCGGTGACGATCAGGGGCGTGATCGAGTTCGGCAGGATCCGCCGGAACAGGATCCCTTTCGAACTCTCGCCGAGGGCCCGCGATGCCAGGATGAAGTCGCTCTCGCGGACCGACAGCACGGACGCGCGCATGATCCGGGCGTAGACCGGGATCGCAACGATCGCGATCGCCAACTGGGCGTTGATCAGGCTGGAGCCGAGCGCGGTCACGATCGCGATCGCGAGGAGCAGTGCCGGGAACACCAGGATGATGTCCATCAGGCGCATCAGGATGTTGTCGGCCCAGCCGCCGGCGAACCCGGCGATCGCGCCGATCAGGGTCCCGAGGACGATTGCGAAGCCCACCGTCGCGAACCCGACGAACAGCGACACGCGGGCGCCGTGAAGGACGCGGTTGAATTCGTCCCGGACGTTGCTGTCGGTGCCCATCACGTGCTCGGGCTGGGCGGCGGGGCAGCCGAGCAGGTGGATGCACGGCGGGGACGACTTCTTGACCCCAGGCTCGACCCCGATGAGGACCTGGTCGGGGTTGTTCGTCGTGAGGACGTCGGCGAAGACGGCGCCGAACAGGAGGATGGACAAGAGCGCCAGGCCGACGACCGCGTTGCGCTGGCGGAGGATGTTCCGGAGCGTGTCGCGCCACAGGCCCGTCGGCGCCCGCCGGGCGAGCGGATCCAGCTCGAGATCGGATGCCTGGACGGCGGGCGCGGTCATCGGCTGAAGTCCGGGGATCGGGGGTTCACGACACGCGAACCCGCGGGTCGAGGAACCCATATGAGAGGTCGACGATCAGGTTCACGAGCAGAAAGCCGATCGCGATCACGAGCACGAACCCCTGGACGACGGAATAGTCGCGAGCGGCGATCGCTTCGAAGACCGCCCGGCCGACGCCAGCGAGGTTGAAGACAGTCTCCGTCAGCACTGCGCCGCCGAGCAGGCTCCCGACCTGGAGCCCGATCACGGTGACGACGGGCAGGACCGCGTTCGGCAGGGCGTGGACCCGGACGACGCCGCGGTCGCTGAGGCCCTTCGCGCGCGCCGTTCGGATGTAATCGAGGCCGAGGACGTCGAGGAGGCTCGACCGGGTGATCCGGGTGATGATCGCGAGCGGGATCGTCCCCAGGGTGATCGCCGGCAGGATCAGGTGGCGGATGGAATCGACCAGGATCGACCATTGGCCCGTGACGAGGGCATTGAACGAGTTGATGTTCGACAGGAAGTCGATGATCGCGCGCGGCGGGCCCTGCAGGTCGCCGAGGCCCCAATGGGCCACGAGCGGCTCGAGCGTGATCCCGGGCGATAGCCGCCCCGACGGAGGCAGTGCGAACGGCGTCCCCTTGAGCGCCACCGCAAAGATGAAGGCCAGGAGCAAGCCGAGGACGAAGATCGGGATCGAGACGCCGACGTTCGCGCCCGCTACCGTCACGACGTCCAGCGTCGAGTTTCGCCGGGTGGCCGAGAACACGCCGAGGATGAGTCCGAAGAGGATGGCGAAGAGCAGGGCGAAGAAGCCGAGCTCCACCGTCACCGGCAGACGCTGGATCAACAGGGTCGTGACCGGGACGGACGTCCGGATCGATGAGCCGAGGTCGCCCTGGGCGAGCTTGCCGAGATATGTCCCGAACTGGGCCGGGATGGGCTGGTCGAAGCCCTGGGCGTGGTCGAAGGCGGCGCACTGCGCAACGGTCGCCCGCTCGCCGAGCAGGGCGTAGCACTGGCTGCCAGGCAGCACGCGGCTGAGGAAGAAGACGAGGACGACGAGCCCGATCAGGACGGGGATTGTCAGAAGGATCCGTCGCAGGATGAAGGTTGCCACTCAGACCCTCGATGAGAGGGATGGACGAAGGGGCGCCGCAACGGCGGCGCCCCTTCGAGCTGACTGACGGGACCCGATCAGGAGGCGGGTGGGTTGAGGAACCCGCCCCACAGCGCCGGGAAGTAGTCGAACGTGCCGGCGTTGCCGACGTGGTTCTTGTTCTTCGCGTCCCACTGGGCCGCGAATGTCGCGACAACGTCGTTCGCGTCGAAGGTGGAGCCGTCCTGGAACTTGACCCCCGGGTGGAGGTTGCAGGTCCACTTCGTGCCATCGGCGTTCGGCTCGCACTTGTCGGCGAGGACCGGGACGGTCTTCGTCCCGCCGAGTTCGTAGCCGTAGAGCGACTCATAGATCTGCTCGCAGTTGCGGAGCGAATCGCCGTCGCTCTCGTCGCCACAGTAGAGCCCCGAGGTCTCGGCGTTCTGCTGGAACACGATCTGCGTGCGATCGGCCGGCTGCATCACGCTGAAGACGTCGTTGCCGAGCGGTGACGCCTTGACGCCCGTGACGTCTGCCTTCCACGCCATCGCGGAGGCCGCGTGGATGAGCGGGATCATGGGAACGTGCTGGCGGATCAGGTTGTTGGCGTCCTTGTATTCGCCGAGGCGCGCGGTCGGATCGAGCTCCGACGCCGCCTTCGTGAGGATGGCGGTGATGTCGTCGAACTTCTTGCCGAAGGCGCTGTTGGCGCCGGCCCCGAAGTGATAGTCGACCCAGTCGGTCATGTCCGGGTAGTCGCCTTGCCAGCCGAGGAGGAACATCGAATACTGGCCCTTGCTCGAGTTCGACAGATAGGTCGCGTTGTCCTCGGAGTGGAGCTTGATGGTGATCCCGAGGTCCTTGAACTGGGCCTGGATGTCCTGGGCGATTCCCGGCGGGTTCGGGACGTACGGGCGGACCTTCGGGCGGAAGTACAGGTCGTAGGTCTTCGAGAAGTCGAAGCCCGCGTCCGTAAGCATCTGCTTCGCCGTAGCGACGTTTGTGTCGTACCACTTGTCGCCTTCACAGCCGCCGACAACGCTGCACGGCGTGAAGTAGTCGGCGACCGTGGACCCTGCCGGATCGAACGTGTCATTGATCCGCTTCCGGTCGAGGCCCATCGCGATCGCCTGGCGGACCTTTTCGTTGTCCCATGGCGCATCGTTGCGGTTGAAGCCCAGGTAAAGGGTCGTGAACGCGTCGCGATTGATCAGGGCCAGTGACGAATCAGCCTTGACGGTCGCGTAGTCGTCGGTGCCCACGTTGTCGATGCCGTCGGCTGCGCCGGACTGGAGCTCCGTGAGGCGCTGTGCCGCCGTGTCGCTCCACTTGAAGATCAGGGTCTGGGCGATGGCCTTCGTGCCCCAGTAGTTCGGGTTCGCAACCATCGTGATGTGGTCGCCGGCGACCCATTCCTTGAGCATGTACGGGCCTGTCCCGTTGGTCGTCTTCACGTATGACTTGTCGGCCGCGTGCGCGTCGAGCCATGCCGAGTCCTGGATGCCGTTCGTCGCGAACGCGAGCTTGGCGAGGAACGAGACATCCGGCGCGCACAGGTCGAACTCGACCGTGTTGGCGTCGATGGCCTTGATCTGGCTGAACTCGCCGGTGTAGCCGGCCGGCTTGCTGGTGCAGCTGACAGCCGCTTCCGGGTACGACGCGGCCGCGTAGGCCGCCGCGCTTGCGGCCTGGCTCGCCGGGGCGCTCGCGCCGGTCGACGCGGCCGCCGTGCCGCTCGGCGCGGGGCTGGCCGACGCGCCGCAGGCGCCGACGACGATCGCGACCGTGCCGATGACGGCAAGGGGCGACCACCTCGAGGTACGGGACATGAACTCCTCCTACAACGGCTCCCTGGCCGGGACGCGTCGCATGCGCGTCCCTGGTCGGAGCATCCGTTCCGCGCGCGTTCGGCCACGGGCCGCAGGTCGCGGGTGCCGGGTAGCCTAGCACGCCCCACACCGCCGGTTTTCCGTGCGACGGACGTTCGGATGGAGGTATCGCCCGGGCGCGTCTCAGGTTCACCGACCGGTCCGACGGGAGGGTCGGACGGGGCCGGCCCGCGGACCCAAGCCGCTATGCTCCGGGCGTGCAGACCCTGACCGTGGCCCTGGCCCAGATCGCGCCTCGGCTCGGCATGCTGGCCGACAACCTCGAGCGCCATCATCTGCTCATCGAGGAGGCCCGCGGCCGTGGCGCCGGACTCGTCGTGTTCCCGGAGCTCGGGCTGACCGGATACCAGCTCCAGGACCTCGCCTCGGAGGTCGCGATGCGGCTCGACGACGCCCGCCTCGCCGACCTCGCCGCGGCCACGAAAGATCTGTCCGTCGTGGTGTCGTTCGTCGAGGAATCGGCGGACCACCGGCTGTTCATCGCGGCGGCCCTGCTCGAGGACGGCCGGATCCGGCACGTCCACCGGAAGCTGTTCCTGCCGACGTATGGCCTGTTCGACGAACGCCGGTTCTTCGCCGCGGGCGATCTCCTGCGGGCGACGCCGTCGCGGCTGGGGGTCGGTGTCGGGATCGCGATCTGCGAGGATTTCTGGCACCTGACGGTGCCCCAGGTGCTCGCCCTCGACGGAGCCCAGATCCTGATCAATGTGTCGTCGTCGCCCGGTCACGATCTTGCGGCAACCAACGAGGTCGGGCTCGGGACGGCGACCTCGTGGCGGACGCTGATGCGGACCTACGCCCAGTTGACGACGTCGCTCGTGATCTTCTGCAACCGGGTCGGCGTCGACGAGTCGATCTCGTTCTGGGGCGGCTCCGAGGTGATCGCCCCGAACGGACGGGCGCTCTTCAGCGCGCCGCTGTTCGAGGAAGGGCTGTTCACCGTCGAGGTGCCCCTGGCCGATCTCCGCCGGGAGCGGCTGGCGCTGCCCCTCCTCCGCGACGAGCGGCCCGAGCTCCAGGCGCGCGAATTGATGCGGATCGTGGCCGAGCGGGCCGGCCTCGCCCCGGATTCGACGGCGGACGATCTGGCCGAGGCCGGCCTCGACGTCGCTCCGGGCGATCCCGCCCCGGAGCCGATCGGGTTCCGGCGGGGGAGCGTCGGGTGAGCGCCGTGGCCGCGGTCGACGGAACCGTCCTCTTCGAGCTGCCCGACGAGCTCGCGATCGACACCGACGTCGCCCGCAAGGTCATCGCCCAGTTCATCCGGGGACAGCTCGACCAGGCCGGGTTCGAGCGGGTCGTGCTCGGTCTCTCGGGCGGGATCGATTCGGCGCTCGTCGCGTTCCTCGTGGCGGAGGCGATCGGCGCGGACAAGCTCCTGGCCGTCCTGATGCCGTACCGGACGTCGTCGGACGCGTCGCGGTCCGATGCGGAGGAGGTCGTGCGGCGGCTGCCCGGCGCGTCGGGCGAGGTCGTCGACATCAGCCCGATGGTCGATCCGTTCTTCGCGTCGCAAGCGGATGCCAGCCCGCTCCGGCGCGGGAACTTCATGGCCCGCCAGCGGATGGCCGTCCTGTACGACCGCTCGGTGACCTGGGGCGGGCTCGTCGTCGGGACCGGCAACAAGACCGAGTCGCTGATCGGCTACACGACGCTCTTCGGCGACTCGGCCTGCGCGTTCAACCCGATCGGCGATCTGTACAAGAGCCAGGTCCGCCAGTTGGCGGCCGCCATCGGGGTGCCCGAGGCGATCATCCGGAAGGCGCCGTCGGCGGACCTGTGGCCGGGCCAGACCGACGAGACCGAGGCAGGGTTCACCTACCCGGAGCTCGATCGGCTCCTCTTCTGGCGGGTCGACAAGCGGCGAACGGACGACGAGATGGCGGAGCTTGGCCTTTCGCCCGAGGTGGTCGCGAAGGTCGATCGGATGATCGCGACCTCCGAGTTCAAGCGCCAGGTACCGCCGATCGCCAAGCTCGGGCCGCGGACCGCCGGCGTCGACTACCTGTACCCCCGCCGGCGCCCGGGCTCCGCGCGCGGCGGGTGAGCGCGGGCAAGGACACCGGCTCACAGGCGCCCCGGCGCGGCCAGCTGTTCGTGGTCGCGACCCCGATCGGGAACCTCTCGGACGTGACGCTGCGCTCGCTCGAGGTCCTCCGCGGGGTGCCCCTGATCGCAGCCGAGGACACGCGGATGACGCGGCGCCTCCTCGATCGGCACGCGATCCCGACCCGGACAACGAGCTTCCACGCCCAGAGCGCGGCGAGCCGGCTCGCCGAGCTGCTGGAGCACCTCCGGGGCGGGGCCGATCTCGCGCTTGTCAGCGATGCAGGGACCCCGGTCGTCAGCGACCCCGGCGACGATCTCGTCGCGGCCTGGGCGGCCGAGGGCGGCGTCGTCGTCCCGATCCCGGGCGCGTCGGCGGTCCTCGCGATCGTGGCGGCGTCCGGGGTCGCGGGCCCGCGCTGGTCGTTCGAGGGCTTCCTGCCGCGGTCGGGCCGCGAGCGGAAGGAGCGGATCGCCCGGATCGCCACCGATGAGCGGGGCACCGTCATCTACGAGGCGCCGGGCCGGGTCGCAGCCACGCTCGGGGACCTGGCGGAGGCGTGTGGCGCGGACCGTCCCGCTGCGATCGGGCGCGAGCTCACGAAGATGCACGAGGAGATCGTGCGGGGATCCCTCGGCGACCTCGCGGCGCGGGCAGGGAATGGGGAGTTGACGCTCCGCGGCGAGTTCGCGCTCGTGGTCGGCGCGTGGACGGCGGCCCGGATCGAAGTCGAGGCTGTGGTCGGTGCCGGGGTGGTGTCGGCCGCCGATGCGGAGGCACACGCCCTGGCCGAGGTGGAGCGACGGGTCGCGGCCGGGTCGTCACGGGGCGATGCAGCACGGACCGTCGCGGCCGAGACCGGGATCCCCCGGCGCCGGCTCTATCGGGTTGGCGGGGACGCCACGTGACCGACCCGGGCAGAGGCGTGGTCGACTCGGGTCGGGTGGACCCAGCCACGCCGCGGATCGTCGTGGTCGGCAGCGCCAACTTCGACCAGATCGTGGTGGTTACGCGTCTTCCCGATGCCGGGGAGACGCTGCTCGGCGAGCAGTACCACGAAGGGTTCGGCGGCAAGGGGGCGAACCAGGCGGTCGCCGCGGCTCGGTTCGGACCGGCGGTCTCGATCGTGACGGCGGTCGGCGACGACGCACGCGGCCGGGCCACGATCGACAACTTCCTGACCGCCGGGGTCGGCGCGGACGACGTCGCAATCACCGGCCCGACCACCGGTGTCGCCTCGATCTGGGTCGATGGCGCGGGGATGAACCGGATCGTCGTCATCCCCGGAGCGAACGAGCTCGTCGATCCAGCCGCGGCTTCGGAAGCGGTCCGGCGGCTCAAGCCAGCCGTCGTGGTTGGCCAGTTCGAGATCCCGAAGCCGGCGACGACGGCCGCATTCCTCGCCGGGCGAACGACCGGTGCGGTGACGATCCTGAACCCCGCACCCGGAGCCGCCATCGATCCGGCCCTCCTGGCCGCGACCGACTGGCTTGTTCCGAATGAATCTGAGTTCGTGCAGATCGGCGGGCGGCCGTTGACCGGCGACGCGGCCGATCGGGTCGCCGCGATCGAGGAGCTCGGCGCACGGGTCGGGATCGGACTGATCGTGACGCTGGGCGAGCGCGGCGTCGTTGTCCGGCCGCGAGGCGGCGCCGTCATCGCGATCCCGGCTCCGGCCGTCCGGGCGATCGACACGACCGGTGCCGGCGACGCGTTCGTCGGGGCCCTGGCGGCCGGGTTCGCGCTGGGCTGGCCGGTCGAGGATGCGGCGACGCTGGGATGCGCGTTCGCGGCCGACAGCGTCACCCGGCGCGGCACCCAGGCCTCGTACGCTGACCGGGCCGCCGCGGCTGCGCTGCTTGCCACGATCCGGGCCTCATGACGGCGCGGATCCCGGCCGCCGGCAGCGGCTTCCCGATCCTGGGTGGCCTGTCGCGACTCGCGCGGATCGCGTTCCTCGTCGTGATCGGTCTGGCGCTCGTGACGATCGTGCTGTCCGTCGTCGCCCACGATCTGCCGCCGACCCTGATGTTCGGCCTCGCCGCGCTCGCCATCCTCGGCCTTGCGTGGTTGATCGGTCAGGCGACGGAGCGGATCGGGGCGATCACCGGGCCGCAGGTCGGCGGCATCCTCAACGCCACGTTCGGCAACATCGCCGAGCTGATCATCGCGTTCTTCGCCCTGCAGGCCGGGCTCATCGACGTCGTCAAGGCCAGCCTCACGGGGTCGATCATCGGCAACCTGCTGCTCGTCCTCGGCCTGTCGGTGCTCGTCGGTGGCCTGAAGAACGGCCGCCAGTCGTTCTCCCGCGCGATCGCCGGCTCGAACGCCGCGCTGCTCGTCCTCGCCGCCATCGGCCTGTTCGTCCCTGCGATCCTCGCCCTGAGCAGCACTGCCGGGCCGGGCAGCGTCGTGGAGGATTCGGTCCTCGTCGCCGTCTTCCTGATCGCGGGCTACATCCTGTCGCTCCTGTACCAGTTCACCAATCCGTCCGCGACCCTCGGCGGGCACGCACCCCACGACACCGAGGAAGGGCCCCGCTGGTCCGGCCGGGCAGCGGCCGCCGTCCTCGTTGGGGCGGCGATCCTGCTCGCGATCCTGTCCGAGATCCTCGTCGGGGCGATCGAGCCGGTCGTCGACCAGTTCGGCCTGACCGCGTTCTTCGTCGGGGTCATCATCCTGCCGATCATCGGCAACCTCGCCGAGCAGCTCGTCGCGGTCCAGCTCGCATTCAAGAACCGGATGGAGTTCTCGATGGCCGTCTCGTATGGCGCGAGCCTCCAGGTCGCCCTCTTCGTCGCGCCGGCCCTGGTCATCCTCGGCGTCCTGACAGGTCACCCGATGAATCTCGTGTTCGCCCCGCTCGAGGTCGTGGCCGTCGGCGCGGCGGTCGGGATCAGCGCCCTGATTGCGCTCGACGGCGAGTCGAACTGGCTCGAGGGCGCGCTCCTCGTGATCGTGTACCTGATTCTCGCCGCCTCGTTCTTCGAGCTCCGCTGAAGCTCGCTCCGAGCGTGTGGCAAGAGGACCGGCGGCGGGAGGGGGAGCCGCCGCCGGTCTGGGGAACGTTCGGTCAGGAGCGTGGGTCTCAGGCGGCGACCACCTCCACGTCCTCGGCGATCGGCTCGGCCGCCGCGGCGATCGCCGCAGCCTCGCCGTCCTCGGCCTCGTCCTCGTCGCCATAGGCCACTGCCTGGGCCGCCAGCCCGTTCGCCGCGGACTCGGCCGCGTAGTCCTTCTTGCGACGGCCGGACAGCATCTCCACGTGGTTCGCCACGATCTCCGTCTTCCAGTGGCGCTTGCCGGCGTCGTCGTCCCACGAGCGGGTCTGGATCCGGCCCTCGATCGCGACCTGCTGGCCCTTGCCGAGGAACTCGCCACAGGTCTGGGCCAGTCGGTCCCATGTGACGATGTTGTGGTACTCGGCCTTTTCCTTGCCCTGGCCGATGTACTCGTTGGTCGCGACGCTGAATTGCGTCACCGCCTTGCCACTGGCGAGGCTGCGCATCTCCGGGTCGCGGGTCAGGCGCCCGGTCAATAGGACCTTGTTCACGGTCCGCGTTCTCCTTCTCGATCGGCCGACATTCGGTCGGTCCGACCCTGCGTTCCGGCGGGAACAGCGCGGCGGGCAGGCTTCGGCGGTGCGGGAGAGGCGCCGGCCCCGGCGGTCGGGCCATCCGGCGGGTCGTGGACCATCGGTGGTCGGCGGACCTTGGACGTGTCGCTCGGCGGGACCGGCTGGTGCCTGGCGGGCATGGCGGAACGTAGCAGGCGGCGCTGCACTCGCCCTTATGCCCGGCTTACGGGCGACATATCGTCGGGCGGGTGAGCTCGAACGCTCGCAGCGCCCGGTCGATCAGCTCGCCGCTGATCCCTGCTCTTCGCCGGCGACGATCGTCGGCTCCGCGCCGTCGGTGCGCCTGCGCCGTCGCCGGCGGGTCGGATGCGCAGCTTCCAGGGCCATCGCCGGAGCGGTCATCGCGAGGATGGCCGGGTCGGGCGTCGGTGCCTCGCGCGCGAACAGGTCGCAGAAGAGCGTGACGAGCTCCGGGTCGAACTGTGTGCCCGCGTGGCGACGGAGCTCGGTGATCGCGTTGTCATGGCTCATCGCCCGCTTGTACGGACGGTCGTGGATCATCGCGTCGTAAGCGTCGGCGATCGCGACGATCCGGGCGCCGAGCGGAATGTCGTTGCCGCGCAGGCCGAACGGATAGCCGTGGCCGGAATAGCGCTCGTGGTGGTGGAGGATGATCGGGACGGCGTCCTTGAGGGCGGCGGCCTGCTCGAGGATGACCTGGCCGATCCGGGGATGCTGGACGACCGTCCGCCACTCGGCCGACGTCAGTGCGGCCGGCTTTTCGAGAATGTCCTGGGGCATGGCGACCTTGCCCACGTCGTGGAGCAGGGCCGCAGTCCGGATCCGATCGACCTCGGGCTCCGGCAGGGCGAGGCTCTCGGCCATCGCGACGACGATCGAAGCAATCAGCGCCGACGGCTGGCCGCGGTAGTGGGGGAGCGGCGAGATGACCGAGGTGAGGCTTGCGGTGGCCGCATCCCGGGCGGCCCGGCCGACCTCCATCGCCAGCGCCCGGCCGGCTACGGAGATCGGGGCCCGCGGGACCCGGGCGTCCTCGTCGGGCTCGGAGAAGATGTAGGTCTGGTTCCGGCCGAGGGACTTGGCCGAGTACATCGCGGCGTCCGCATCCCGGACGAGGGTGTCGGTCCGCAGGACACCGCCCGCACCGCCGGCGATCCCGATCGAGATCGTCACGTTGAGCAGGAGTCCGGGCGTGATCTCGACCTGTTGCCTGGCGACGAGCTGGCGGACCTTCTCCGTCAGGTTGGCGCCCTCCTCCACGTCGGTCTCGGTCAGGAGGAGCATGAACTCCTCGCCGCCGTAGCGGCCGATCTGGTCAGAGGCCCGGAGGTTCGTCTTGAGGGTCTGTGCGACGGCCCGCAGGACGATGTCGCCGGCGGCGTGGCCGTACGTGTCGTTGACGTTCTTGAAGTGGTCGATGTCGACGAACGCGACCGACAGCGGGCGCTGGTAGCGATTCGCCCGCTCCACCTCGGCGAAGAGGTTGGCGAGCAGCGTCTGGCGGTTGGAGACACCGGTCAGCTTGTCGTAGGTCGCCGCGTTCGTGGTCTCGGACAGGGCCATCGAGATCAGGTCGATCGCCCGCCCGAGGCGACCCTCGAGACCGCGGTCGGATGACTTGGCACGGACCGTCACGCCGAGCTCGCCCGACGCGATCCGCTCCGCGGCGCTGATCAGGCGGCGGAGCCGGAGACGGACGTAGAGGAACACGATCCCCGCCGTGAGCGAGACCCCGATCGTCCCCGCGACGAGCGAGGCGAAGATGGAACGGGTCCCCTCGTCGGTCCACGAGTCGATCGCGGCCGGCATCGCGAGCCACACGACGAGCAGGGACAGGGGAGCGAGGAGTCCGAGCCCCCCGAGCAGGCGCATCACCTCTCGAAGGCTAAGGGTCGGCGCCCTCCGGGCGGAGTCGCCGGAGGTCCTGCCCATCGCCGACCGAACGTCCCATGCGGTGCCATGCAGCCGCCGCAGGCGCTGGCGCACGGACCCGGCCCGAGCGCCAGCGCGGACGTCGCCCGGGTATACTGGCGCGGTCCTCGCGGCCCGCGTCCATCGTCAAGGAGACCGCCGTTGCTCGAGGAAGGCGCGTCGTTCGTCCCGTGCGGCGGATGAGCACCTTCGATGTCCCGCTTCGCCACCACGCCGGCGGAGTTTCGCGGGAGATATGTACCCCGGACCCCGGCTTCGACCGGGGTCTCTTCATGCCCGGGATCTGCTGATGCCGGCGACCGTGATCGTCGGGCTCCAGTGGGGCGACGAGGGCAAGGGCAAGACGACCGACTTCCTGGCCGAGCAGACCGCCCTCGTCGTCCGCTACCAGGGCGGCGACAACGCCGGTCACACCCTGATGCTCGGGGACGAGGTGTTCAAGCTCCACCTCGTCCCGTCCGGAATCCTCTATCCCCACATCGTGCCGGTGATCGGGCCAGGCGTCGTCGTCAACCCGGCCACACTCATCGAAGAGCTGGACGGGCTCGCCTCGCGCGGAATCGACATCTCGCGCCTCCGGGCGAGCTTCGCCTCGCACCTCATCCTGCCCTACCACCGGGCTCTGGACGTCGCGCGCGAGAACCGCCTTGGTGGGGCCAAGGTCGGGACGACCGGGCGGGGGATCGGGCCGGCCTACGAGGACCGGGCGGCCCGGACGGGCCTCCGCCTCGAGGACCTGCCCGACGAGGACGCCCTCCGGACCAAGCTCGAGCGGGTGCTGCCCGAGAAGAATGCCGTGCTTGCCGCGCTCGGCGCCGAGGCCCAGTTCGAGGTCGAGCCGCTCGTGGAGCAGTGCCTCGCCTGGGGCCGCCGGCTGGCGCCGCATCTCGCGGACGTCACGTGGCTCGTCCAGGATGCCCTCCGGCGCGGCGACCACGTGCTCCTCGAGGGCGCCCAGGGGACCCTCCTCGACCTTGACCACGGCTCCTACCCGTTCGTGACCTCGTCCTCGCCGATCGCCGGCGGGGCCTGCACCGGCGGCGGCATCGGGCCGCGCCAGGTCGACGAGGTGTTCGGCGTGATGAAGGCCTACGCCACGCGCGTCGGGTCGGGACCGTTTCCGACCGAGCTGCTCGAGGAGGTCGGTCGTGGGATCGCCGAGCGCGGCCACGAGGTCGGGACGACCACGGGCCGGCCGCGCCGCGTCGGGTGGTTCGACGCCGTGTCGGCGCGCTACGCGGTCGCGGTCAACTCGGTGAGCTCGATCATGCTCAATAAGCTCGACATCCTGTCGGGCGTCGATCCGATCCGGCTGTGCATCGCATACGAGATCGACGGGCGGCGGATCGAGCAGTGGCCGTCGTCGGCCGTGCTGCTCGATCGGGCGACGCCGATCTTCGAGGACTTCTTGGGCTGGGAGGAGCCGATCCACGCGATCCGGGCGTTGTCCGACCTGCCCGACGCGGCCCGGCGCTATGTCACCGCGCTCGAAGAGGCGGCCGGCGCGCCGATCGTCCTCGTGTCGGTCGGTCCGGAGCGGACCCAGACGATCGAGCGGGCGTGGCGGCCGATGCGCCACCGCGTCGTGGCCGGAGCGTGATGACGCCGCAGGCCGAGGCTCGGCCGTCGGCCATTCGTCCGAGGCACGAAACAGCGGCCGGCGGGTCCGTCCTTCGTCGTTTCGCCGGCCGGATGCACGAAACAACGGCGGAACCGCCCTTCCGGGCTCAGGGGCGACCGCTCCTTCATCGTTTGCTGCGCCGGGCGCATCCTCGACGGTCGGGTGGACCGATCACGCGATGAGCCAGCTCGTCCAGCCGACCCGGATCCTCGTCGTTGGTGGCGGTGGGCGTGAGCACGCGCTGGCCTGGAAGCTGGCGGCGGAGCCCGGGGTCAACGAGGTGATCGTCGCCCCGGGCTCGGACGCGATCGCGCGCGAGCCACGGGTCCACGTCGAGCCGGGAGTCGATCCGATCGACCGTGGATCGGTAGTCGCCTTGGCCCGCCGCCACGCGGTCGAGCTCGTCGTGATCGGTCCGGAGGCGCCCCTGGCCGCAGGCGTCGCCGACGCTCTCACGGATGCTGGGTTCGCGGTGTTTGGACCGTCTGCCGCAGCCGCTCGGATCGAGAGCTCGAAGGCGTTCTGCCGCGAGGTCGCGGAGTCCGCCGGCGTTTCGATGGCGCGTGGCCGCGCGTTCGCCCGGACGGATCCGTCGGCGGCGCTCGCGTATGCGATGGGGATCGCCCCGGACGGCGTGGTCGTCGTGAAGGCGGATGGGCTCGCGGCCGGCAAGGGCGTCACGATCTGTACGAGCGTGGACGAGGCAGCGGCCGCGATCGCTGCAGAGCCGGACGGAATCGTCATCGAGGAACGGCTCGTCGGACGCGAGGCCAGCGTTGTGGCGATCTGCGACGGTCTCGTCGCCGTGGCGCTGCCCAATGCTCGAGACCACAAGCGCCTGGGCGATGAGGACACCGGTCCGAACACGGGCGGGATGGGCGCCTACAGTCCACTCGACGACCTGCCCGACGACGAGGCGGACGCGATTCTCGATCGGTTCCATCGACCGGTCCTGGCGGAGCTCGCCCGGCGTGGGACGCCGTTCCGCGGCGCGCTCTACGCGGGGCTGATGCTGACCGTGGGCGGCCCGCGTCTGCTGGAGTTCAACGCCCGCTTCGGCGATCCCGAGACCCAGGCGGTCCTGCCACGGCTCGCCGGCCCGCTCGGGCCGGTCCTCCTCGCGGCGGCTCGCGGCGGGCTGCGCGGCGTCCCGGGCCTGGCGCTCCTGCCGGGCGCCTCGGTCGGGATCGTGCTCGCCTCGGCAGGCTACCCGGGCACGCCGGCCACCGGCGACCCGATCGACGGGGTCGACGACGCCGCCCGATCCGGAGCCCTCATCTTTCACGCCGCGACCCGGCAGTCGGAGGCTGGCTGGGTGACGGCCGGTGGTCGGGTGCTGACCGCGGTTGGTCGCGGGCCCGACCTGACCGCCGCCACCGAGGACGCCGAACGGGCCGCCGAGCTCATCTCGTGGCCTGGCATGCAGCGTCGGCACGACATCGGCCTCGGCGCGCCCGAGCCCGCGCAGATCGCCCGATGATCCGGCGCTACACGCTGCCCGAGATGGGCGCGATCTGGACCGAGAAGGCGCGCTTCGAGCAGATGCTCAGGGTCGAGCTCGCCGTAAGCCGGGCCCAGGCCGCGCGCGGCAAGGTCCCGGCCGAGGCCCTCGCAAACCTCGAGGCCCGGGCCGCGGTCGACCCGGATCGGATCGCCGAGATCGAGAAGACGACCGACCATGACGTGATCGCCTTCGTCAGCCAGGTCGCCGAGACCGTCGGGCCGGACGGCCGCTATCTCCACCTCGGGCTGACGAGCAGCGACGTCGTCGATACCGCCCTGGCGCTCCAGCTCCGCGACGCCGGCGAGCTCCTCCTGCGCGACTGCGATCGCCTCCTCGCGACGCTGATCGCGCGCGCCCGGAGCGAGGCCGACGCGCTGATGATGGGCCGGACCCACAGCGTCCACGCCGAGCCCATCACGTTCGGGCTCAAGCTTGCCGGCTGGGCGTTCGAGGTCGATCGCGGGCGACGCCGCCTTGCGACCGCCGTCGACGAGATCGCGACCGGCAAGATCTCCGGGCCGGTCGGGACGTACAGCCACCTCGGGCCCGATGTCGAGGCCGAAGTCCTCGCCGAGCTCGGCCTCCACGCCGACCCGGCGAGCACCCAGATCGTCCAGCGCGACCGCCACGCCGCGCTGTTGACCGCGATCGCGATCCTCGGCGGCAGCCTCGAGCGGTTCGCCACCGAGGTCCGCAACCTCCAGCACACCGAGCTCGGCGAAGTCATGGAGCCGTTCAAGCCCGGCCAGAAGGGCTCGAGCGCGATGCCCCACAAGCGCAACCCGATCCTCGCCGAGCGAATCGCCGGGCTCGCTCGGCTTCTTCGCGGCTACGCCCACACCGCGCTCGAGAACCAGCCGCTGTGGCACGAGCGCGACATCAGCCACTCGAGCGCCGAGCGCGTGATCCTGCCCGACGCGACGATCGTGCTCGACTACCTGCTCGTGAAGATGGCGGGCCTCGTCGAGGGCCTCGTCGTGCGTCGCGAGCGGATGCTCGAGAACATCGCCCGTGGGCTCGGGCTCCATGCCAGCAGCCGCGTCCTCGGCGTCCTCGTCGAGCGCGGTGGCATGAGCCGAGAATCGGCCTACGCCGTCGTCCAGCGGGCCGCCCTCCGGGCCGCCGACGAACGATCGCCCCTGCGCGAGTTGCTCGCGGTCGATCCGGATGTGGCCAAGCGGCTGAGCCTGACCGACCTCGACAGTTGCTTCGACGACGCCGCCCATCTCCGTCATGTCCCTGCCGTCATCGCCCGACTCGACAGCCTGGAGGCCGAGATTCATGCCGCCCGCTAGCCCGCTCGCCGACTCCTTCCTGCGCTCCGGCAAGGTCCGCGACCTGTACGCCGTCGGCGAGGACCGGTTGCTCCTCGTCGCGTCCGACCGGCTGAGCGCGTTCGACGTCGTCCTGCCGACGCCGATCCCCGACAAGGGCCGCGTCCTGACCGGCCTGTCGCGGTTCTGGTTCGCCCGGACCGCCGACCTCGTCCCGAACCACCTCGTCGGTGTCGCGCCCGAGGATATCCCGGGTTCCGGCGGCCGGCCTGCCGACACGGACGAGTTGCGCGGCCGGATGATGCTCTGCCGGCGGGTCGTCCCGCTTCCCATCGAGGTCATCGTCCGCGGCTACCTTGCCGGATCCGGCTGGAAGGACTACGGCCGGACCGGCGCGGTCTGCGGGATCCCGCTGCCGGCGGGTCTCCGCGAGAGCGACCGGTTGCCCGAGCCGCTGTTCACGCCCTCGACCAAGGCCGAGGAGGGCCACGACGAGAACATCTCGCTCGACCAGGCAGCCGAGCTCGTCGGCGAGGAGATCGCCGAGCGCGTTTCCGACCTCGCGATCGCCCTCTACCGGCGAGGCGCCGCGATCGCCGAGCCGAACGGCGTGATCCTGGCCGACACGAAGTTCGAGTTCGGCATCGACCCCGTCACGCACGAGCTGCTCCTGATCGACGAGGTCATGACCTCGGATTCGTCACGCTTCTGGGATGCCGCCGACTACGAGCCGGGCCGGTCCCAGGCCAGCTTCGACAAGCAATACGTTCGCGACTGGCTCGAGATCCAGGCCTGGGACAAGACGCCGCCCGGCCCCGAGCTCCCGGCAGACGTGGTCGCCGGGACCCGGGCGCGCTACGTCGAGGCGTTCGAGCGAATCACCGGCGCGAGCTTCGAGCGGTACCTCGCGGCCGACGAGATCGGCCCGCAGGCGTGACGATGGCGACCCGGTTCGCGGTCAACGTCCGGCCGAAGGACGGCATCCTCGATCCCCAGGGACGGGCGGTCGAGGGCAGCCTCGGTCACCTCGGGATCGAGGGCGTGAGCGCGGTCCGCGTCGGACGGCGGGTCGAGCTGACGGTCGAGGCAGCCGACGAGCCGGCAGCGCGGGCGGTCGTCGAGCGGCTCGCGTCGGAGCTGCTGTCGAACCCGTTGATCGAGGCATACGACGTCGAGGTGCTCGGAGCGGCATCCTCGCTCGAATCGTCCAGCGCCGGCGCGGCCCCGCCTGCAGCCGAATCTGCTTCCGGGACGCCGGCGTGAGCGTCCGGATCGGCGTCGTCGTGTTCCCCGGCTCGAACCGCGACATTGACGCGGTGAATGCCCTCGAGGTCGCGGGGGCCGAGCCCGTCGTCCTGTGGCACGACGACGCGTCGCTCGACGGCGTCGCCGGGGTCCTGATCCCGGGCGGCTTCGCGTACGGCGACTACCTCCGCGCCGGCGTCATTGCCCGCTTCAGCCCGATCATGCGCGCCGTCGCCGGGTTCGCCGCCGAGGGCGGCCAGGTCCTCGGGATCTGCAACGGCTTCCAGGTCCTGACCGAGGCCCACCTCCTGCCCGGCGCCCTCCTCCGCAACCGCGGCCTGCGCTTCGTCTCGCGCGAGGTCCGGATCGCCGCGGAGCGGCTCGACACCCCATTTACCCACCTCCTCGGCGGGCGGGGCGCGTTGCGGATGCCCGTCGCTCATGGCGAAGGCGCGTTCTACGCGGACGAGGGGACGCTCGACGAGCTCGAGGCGGCGGGCCAGGTGCTGTTCCGCTATGTCCACAGTGACGGCTCGACCGCCGGCGGCGAAGAGGACCGGGCGAACCCGAACGGATCGCTCCGGGCGATCGCCGGTGTGCTGAACGCGGCCGGCAACGTGGCTGGGTTGATGCCGCACCCCGAGACCGCGGTCGAGGCGGTCCTCGGGTCCGCCGACGGGCTCGGGATCATCGCCTCGTTCGTGGCCAGCGCAGCCGAGCGCGAGCGGTCGGGCGGCCCGGTCGAGATCGGGGCTCGATGACGTTGACCGCCGAGCCGTCCGACGCCGCGGAGCCCGGTCTGCCGGATGAGCCGCTCCATCGCCGCCTCGGCGTGACCGACGAGGAGCTCGCGGCGATCCGGGACCGGCTCGGCGGGCGCGCTCCGAACGACCTCGAGCTCGCGATGTTCAGCGTGATGTGGAGTGAGCACTGCTCGTACAAGAGCTCGCGCCCGCTCCTCCGGACCCTGCCGACGGGCTCCGCCGCAGATGGCGTCGTGGCCGGACCGGGCGAGAACGCCGGGGTCATCGCGATCGGCGACGGCCTGGCGATCGCGTTCAAGATCGAGTCGCACAACCACCCGAGCGCGGTCGAGCCGACGCAAGGTGCCGCGACCGGCGTCGGCGGGATCCTGCGCGACATCTTCACGATGGGCGCGCGGCCGATCGCGGTCCTCGACGCGCTCCGGTTCGGCGACCCGGCCGATGCCCGGACGCGCCACCTCGTCGAGGGCGTGGTCAGGGGCGTCGGTGGCTACGGCAACTGCGTCGGCGTGCCGACGGTCGGCGGCGAGCTCGTGTTCGACCCGTCGTACGCCGGCAACCCGCTCGTCAACGTGATGGCGATCGGCCTGCTCGAGCTCGATGACCTGACGCTGGCCTCGGCGCCGGGCGCCGGCAATCACGTCGTCCTGTTCGGATCGACGACCGGCCGCGACGGGATCGGTGGGGCGAGCGTCCTCGCGAGCGCGACGTTCGGCGTTGAAGACGGGTCGAAGCGGCCCTCCGTCCAGGTCGGAGACCCGTTCGCCGAGAAGCTGCTGATCGAGGCATCGCTCGAGCTGATCCGGGCCGGGCTCGTCGCCGGGCTCCAGGACCTGGGCGCCGGCGGGATCACCTGCGGGACGTCCGAGACGGCCGACCGGGCCGGGACCGGGATGCGGATCGAGCTCGCCGTGATCCCGCGCCGGGAGCCCGGCATGGACCCGTTCGAGGTGATGATCAGCGAGTCGCAGGAGCGGATGGTCGCCGTCGTCGAGCCAGAGCGCTGGAACGCCGTCCGGGCGGTCTGCGAGCGCTGGGGACTGCCGGTTGCGATCATCGGCACCGTGACCGACGACGGCGACCTGACGGTGGTCGACGAGGATGGCGCCGAGCTTGCGCGGATCCCCGCCAGCGCCCTCACGAGCGACGCGATCGTCCACGAGCGGGTCGCCGCGGCACCGCTCAGGCGCCGTGCCGCGCCGGCGCCCGGCGCGCCCGCCACCGCGTCCGACGGGCTTCCGGAGCGGGGGATGGACCCCGGCGCCGTCCTCACAGCCCTCCTGGGCTCGGCGAACCTGTCGAGCCGCCGGCCGGTCTTCGAGCAGTACGACTCGACGGTCCAGGCGAACACCGTGGTCGGTCCCGGCCACGGCGCCGCGATCGTCCGGATCAAGGGGACGACGAAGGCACTCGTCGCGTCGACGGATGCGAACCACGCGGTGGGGGCAATCGACCCGTGGCTGGGCGCCGCACTCAGCGTCGCGGAGGCGACTCGCAACGTCGCGATCACCGGCGCCCGCCCGCTCGGCGTCACGAACTGCCTCAACTACGGCGATCCGACCCGGCCCGAGGCCTTCTGGCAGCTGACCGAGGGCGTCCGCGGCCTGGCCGACGCCTGCCGGGCGCTCGGCCTGCCCGTCACCGGTGGCAACGTCTCGCTCTACAACGAGTCGCCGACCGGGGCGATCGCGCCGACGCCCGAGATCGGGGTGGTCGGGCTGCTCGACGACGTCGCGACCCGCGTCGACCCGGCGTGGCAGGCGCCAGGCGACCGCGTCATCCTCGTCGGCGAGACGACGCCGGGCCTTGCGGGCAGCGCCTACGCCGAGCTCGCGGGGCTGGCCGCGGAGGACGGCCCGCCGAGCCTCGACCTCGAGCGCGAGCGAAGGCTCCAGGCGTTCATCCGGGAGGCCGCCGCCCGCGGGCTGCTCGCCTCGGCCCAGGACGTGTCCGGCGGCGGCCTGGCGGTGACCCTGGCGGAATGCGCGCTGTGGGGCGATGGCGATCGCGGGCTCGGCGCGCGGCTGCGCGTCTCGGTCGCGAGCTCGGCCGCGGTCGACCTGTTCGGGGAGAGCCCGTCGCGGATCGTCGTCTCCGCGACGCCGCGCCACGTTGCCGCGCTCGTCCTGCTGGCTCGCCAGCACGGCCTTCCGATCGAGGACCTCGGCGAGGTCACCGCGCGACCGGACGACGGCACGCAGGCTCGCCTCGCGGTCGAGCTCCATGGCTCGGGCGCGACGGGCTCGGCCGAGGATCGCGGCAGCCGGATCGCCGACGCCCTGATCGTCGGGCTCGACGAGCTCCGCCATGCCTGGGAGGGCGGCCTGTCGCGCGCCCTCGGCTGGGAGCAACGCTGATGTGCGGCGTGTTCGGGGTCGTCCTGCCGCCCGGCGGCGACCAGAGCGCCGCGGCGCTCGCATCGCTCGGGCTCTTCTCGCTCCAGCACCGTGGCCAGGAATCGGCCGGGGTCGCCGTGAGCGACGGCGAGCAGCTGATGCTCTACAAGGACCTCGGGATGATCGCGTCCGTGCTCGACGAGCGGCGGCTGCCCTCGCTGAAGGGCAACCTCGCGATCGCCCATTGCCGCTATTCCACGACCGGCTCGACGATCTGGGAGAACGCCCAGCCGACGTTCCGCCTCGGGCCGCGGCGAGCCCTTGCGATCGGCCACAACGGCAACCTCGTCAATACCCGCGAGCTGCTCGGCCAGCTCCAGGGCGGTCGCGGCCGTCTCCCGGCGTCGACCGACACCGAGCTCCTGACCGCTCTCATCGCGGACGAGCCCGCGGCGGACACGGTCGATGCCCTCGTCCGCGTCCTGCCTCGCGTCCACGGCGCGTTCAGCCTCGTCATCCTCGACGAGAAGCGAGTGATCGGCGTCCGCGATCCGTTCGGGTTCCGGCCGCTCGTCCTCGGTCGGCTGCCGGCCCCGGACTCGGCGGCCGCGGCGGCCGGCCCCGGGCTGTGGGGCGACGACGCAGGCGACGATGCGACCGCCGGCTGGGTGCTCGCGTCGGAGACCACCGGCCTCGACATCGTCGGCGCCGAGTTCGTCCGCGACGTCGAGCCCGGCGAGATCGTCGTCCTCCAGGCGGGTCGGGCGCCGGTGTCGGTTCGCTACGCGGTGGCGAAGCCAGCGTTATGCGTGTTCGAGCTGATCTACTTCGCCCGGCCCGACTCGTACATGGAAGGTCGGAACCTGTACGAGGTCCGGCGGCGAATGGGCGAGGAGCTCGTCGCGGAGCACCCGGCCGACACCGATCTGGTCATGCCGGTTCCGGACACCGGGGCCCCCGCGGCCGCTGGCTATGCCGAGGTGTCGGGGATTCCGTACCGCGAGGGCCTGGTCCGCAACCGCTACACGGGCCGGACGTTCATCCAACCGAGCCAGACGATGCGCCATCGCGGCGTGACGATGAAGCTCAATCCCTTGCGCGAGGTCGTGCGCGGCAAGCGACTGACGGTCGTCGACGATTCGATCGTGCGCGGGACGACGACCAAGCAGATCGTCGCGCTCCTGCGACGGGCCGGCGCCGCGGAAGTCCACGTCCGGATCAGCGCCCCGCCGATCTACCACCCCTGCTTCTACGGGATCGACACCCAGGTCGAGACCGAGCTCATCGCCGCGACCCACTCGGTCGAGGAGATCCGCGAGTTCATCGGCGCGGACTCCCTGGGCTATCTCTCGATTCGCGGCGTCCTCGCGGCGCTGGACCTGCCGTACGACCGGTTCTGCTTCGCCTGTTTCGACGGCAACTACCCGGAGCCGGTCCCATACGACGCGGCGTCGCGCAAGTTCGTCCTCGAGGAGGCATTGCCGATCCGTGGCTGATTCGGCGCCGTCACGCGCTCCTTCGGTCCGCCATTCACCACGCCCCGTAGTGAATGTCGCTGCCGGAGCGCCGATTCAGGCCTCGGCGGACGACCGGTCGGTCGCTGGCGGCGAACTGCGAGCCGATTGGAGCCCTGAGCGGGCCCGTTCCGGTGACTTCAACCACGGGTGGTATCTGGCGCATGCTGGTGACGAGGCGTGATTCGGAGCGAACGGAGCGCCTACGCCGCGGCCGGGGTCGACGTCGATGCCGGAGATCGCGCCGTCGAGCTGATGCGTGCCGCCGTCGAGCGGACGCGGCGCCCTGAGGTCCTCGGCGGTCTCGGCGGATTCGGGGCCGCGGTCACGATTCCACCCGGCTATCGAGAGCCGGTCCTCGTCTCGTCGACCGACGGCGTTGGGACGAAGACGGCGATCGCCGCCGCCCTCGGCCGCTACGACACGATCGGGCGGGACCTCGTCGCGATGTGTGCCGACGACGTCGTCTGCAGCGGCGCCGCCCCCCTCTTCTTCCTCGACTACGTGGCCGTCGGCCGGCTCGAGCCCGAGCAGGTCGCCGATCTCGTCGACGGGGTCGCCGCGGGCTGCGTCGATGCCGGATGCGCGCTCGTCGGGGGCGAGACCGCCGAGCACCCGGGCCTGATGGCCGCGGGCGACTTCGACCTCGCCGGCTTCTGCGTCGGGATCGTCGAGCGCGACGACTGGATCGACGGGAGCGCCGTCCAGGCCGGCGACGCGATCGTCGGGCTGGCGTCGAGCGGCCTCCATGCGAACGGCTACTCGCTCGTCCGGTCGCAGGTCGCGAAATGGGACCTCGATCTCGCCCGGCCGTACCAGGAGCAGCTGATCCTGACCCTCGGCGTGGCGGCCGCCGCCGCCGCGATCGCGGCCGAGCCCGAGCACGGGTTCGCGACCCTGGGCGAGGTCCTCCTGACGCCGACCATCGTCTACGCCGGGGCGATCCTCCGCCTCCGGTCGGTGCTCCGTGCCGCCGGCCACGACATCCACGGCCTGGCCCACATCACCGGCGGCGGCCTGCCTGGCAACGTCCCGCGGGCCCTGCCGGCGGGCGTTGCCGCGCGGGTCGATCCGGGCACCTGGCGGATGCCGTCGATCGTGCGGCTGATCGGCGCCCTCGGCGGCCTCGACGACGTGGAGCTCCGGGCAACGTTCAACGGCGGGCTCGGGATGATTGCCGTCGTCCCTCCGGCCGCCGTGCCGGCGGCAATCACCGCCCTCGCGGGGGAGGGGATCGCGGCGAGCGTCGTCGGCGAGGTCGTGCCGGAGGACGGCGGGCCGCGCTATGTCGAAGGGGCCCTCGGGCGATGAGCGGACGCGCCGCAAGAACCCGGGTGGCCAAGGTCCGAGCGGCGAAAGGCCGGGCAGCAAGCGGCCGGATCGTCGTCGCCGTTTCGGGCGCCGGCTCCAACCTGCGCGCGCTCCACACGGCGGCCGGCCGGGGCGAGCTCGGCGGAGAGATCGTCCTCGTTGTCGCCGATCGCCCGTGTCCCGCGCTCGACTGGGCCGCGGAGCAGGGGATCGACACCGCCCTCGTCCCGGGCGGCGACGACGGCGCCCTGGCCGACGCGCTCGCCGGCGCCCGCCCGGATGTGGTCGTCCTCGCCGGCTACATGCGCATTCTCGGCCTGCGCGTCCTCGAGGCGTTCCCGGGGCGCATCCTCAACACCCACCCGAGCCTCCTGCCCGCGTTTCCCGGGGCGCACGGCGCGCTGGCGGCGCTGACCCACGGCGCGCGGGTCGCCGGCGCGACCGTCCACCTCGTGGACGAGACCCTCGACGACGGGCCGATCGTCCTCCAGGAAGCGATCCCGATCCTGCCCGGCGACGACGAGCCGACGCTCCACGCCCGGATCCGCTCGCTCGAGCATCGTCTGCTGCCGCGCGCCGTGGCGCTGCTCCTTGCAGGCGTCGTCGGCCCGCCCAGCGACGGCGGGCGGGCCGTCACGATCGACGTCGCGGCGGCCGAGGCGGCGCTCCCTGTTCCGCGCCGCGCGCTCCTGTCGGTGTCGGACAAGACCGGCCTCCTTCCCTTCGCGCGGGGTCTCGTCGACGCCGGCTTCGAGCTCGTTTCGACCGGCGGCACGGCCCGCGCGATCCGGGACGCCGGACTGCCCGTCACGGACGTCGTCGCGATCACCAGCGCACCCGAGATGCTCGATGGCCGGGTCAAGACGCTCCACCCGCGAATCCACGCCGGGATCCTCGCCGACCGTCGGCTCGTCGACCATCGCCGGCAGCTGGTCGCGGCCGGGATCGCTCCGTTCGAGCTCGTCGTCGTCAACCTGTACCCGTTCGCGGCGGCGGCCGAGCGCCCGGCGATCACCTTCGACGAGCTGGTCGAGGAGATCGACATCGGCGGGCCGTCGCTGGTCCGGGCCGCGGCCAAGAATCACGCATCGGTCGCCATCGTCACCTCGCCCACGCGTTACGCCGCGGTCCTCGGCGCGATCCGCGCCGACGGCGAGGTGCCCGCCGGCCTCCGCGCCGCGCTGGCGATCGAAGCGTTCCGGCACACGGCCGCGTACGACGCCCGGATTGCGGCCGAGCTGCCCGGCAGGATGGCGGCCGCCGGCCTCGGCCTGCCCGACGAGCCGGGCCTGCCCGGCGCCGCCGATCCATATCCGGCGAGCCTGACGATCAGCATCGAGAAGGTCGAGACGCTGCGATACGGCGAGAACCCCCACCAGGCGGCCGCCCGCTACCGGCGCCCCGGCGCGACCGCCGCTGATGGGCCCTTCGCCGGGACGGACGCCCCGCTCCAGGGCAAGGCCCTCAGCTACAACAACGTCCTCGACGCGTCCGCTGCCGCGGGCCTCGCCCGGGTGCTGCGCGGCGCGGGCTGCGTGATCGTCAAGCACACGAACCCGTGCGGTGCGGCCGAGCGCCCGACCCTGCGCGCGGCGTGGGACGCGGCGTTCGCGGGCGACCCGGTCTCGGCGTTCGGCGGGGTCGTCGCCCTGACCCGGCCCGTGGATCGGGAGACCGCGCAGGGACTGACGAGCCTGTTCCTGGAGGTGGTCATCGCGCCGAGCTTCGATGACGAGGCGCTCGCGCTGCTTGCTCGGAAGTCGAACCTCCGCCTGGTCGTCGATCCGGCGCTGGGTCGCGGCCGGGAGGGCCTCCCCACGCCCGATCCACTCGGGGCATTCCGGACCGCCGGTGGTGCCGTCCTGGTCAGCACGCCGGACGCCGCTCCGGACGATCCGGCGGCCTGGTCGGTCGTGACCCGCCGTCCGCCGACCGCGGAGGAGCGGCGCGACCTCGAGCTCGCGTGGCGACTTTGCCGCGGCGTCACCTCGAATGCGATCGTGCTCGTCCGCGACGGACGGCTGATCGGGATCGGATCCGGCCAGACGTCGCGTGTCGACGCCGCGCGCCAGGCAGTCGACAAGGCCCGCGCGGTCGCCGGGCTCGATGCTCTCGTCGGCGCAGCTTGCGCTTCAGACGCGTTCTACCCATTCCCCGACGCGGTCGAGGCGTGCCTCGATGCAGGCGTCAGCGCCTTCGTCCAGCCGGGCGGATCCAAGAACGACAAGGACGCCATCGCCGCGGCGGACGCCGTCGGTGCCACGATGCTCCTGACGGGAACGCGCCACTTCCGGCACTGACGCACAGGAGGATCAGGAGTGGGCCTGCTTTGGGAACTCCACCAGTCCAACGTGATTCGCCGGCGGGCGTTCGAGCAGGAGGTCCACACGGCCTCGCTGGCCGAGCGCGTCGACGAGCTCGAGCGCCAGGTCCGCGATCGCGACGAGCTGCTCGAGCGCCTGATCGAGCGGCTCGAGATGGCACTGGGACAGGACCTCGACGGCGATGGCACGATCGGCCGCCGCTGACCTCCGCGGCCCGACCCGACGCCCGCTTGTCCGAGCCGCCATCATGGTCGGCGAGCCGGGGGACCGGTCTCATCGTGGGCGGGATCGGCGGCTCGGGGGAACGCCGTCCCGCCCGCCTCGCCTGGCCGCCGACGTTCCGTTCTGCTTGACCGTTCGTCGCCTGCTCCTCCATGATCGGCGCGTGGAACGACTCGGGCGCTCGATGGCGATGTCCGGGCGGCCCAGCTCGCGGCAGGCCTGACCAACGCGCCTGCCGGTCGAGCGCCGGCCGCCGCCCTCCGCGCGCCCCGATCCCGAGCCGACCACCGCCCCTGAGGACCCGATGCCCGCCGACGATCCACGCCCCCGCTTCTACCTGACGACCGCCATCGCCTACGCCAACAGCCAGCCCGGCATCCATACCCTGTACGAGGTCATCGGCGCCGACGTGATCGCGCGCTGGCACCGGATGATCGGCGACGACACGCGCTTCCAGACCGGCACCGACGAGCATTCGATCAACATCGCCCAGGCGGCCGTCGACGAGGGTCGCCCCACAAGCGAGTTCGTCGACGAGAAGGTCGCCCTGTTCAAGACGGCCGAGGACCTCCTCGGAATTCGCCCCGATCGCTTCATCCGGACGACTGATGCCGACCACATCCGCGCGTCGCAGGAGCTCGTGCGACGGGCGCACGCGAACGGCGACATCTATCCGGGCACGTACGAGGGTTGGTACTGCCCGAACGAGGGCTTCCGGAACTCGAGCGACGTCATCGAGACGGCCCGCGGCACGATCTGCCCGAACCACCCCGACGTCCCGCTCCAGTGGCTGAAGGAGCAGAACTGGTTCTTCCGCCTGTCGGCCTACCAGGAGCGGCTCGAGCGGCACTTCCTCGAACACCCCCAGTTCGTCCAACCCGACCACCGGCGCAACGAGATGCTCGGGTTCATCCGGAGCGGGCTCGAGGACTTCTCGATCAGTCGCGAGCGGACTCCCGGTGACTGGGGGATCCCGTTCCCGATCCGGGCCGACGGCTCGTCGGCGCACCTCCCCGATGGATCGTGGGACCCCGCCGCCGGCAAGATCTACGTCTGGTTCGACGCCCTGATCAACTACGTCACCGGGGCCGGCTTCCCCGACGATCCGGAGGCCTTCGCCAAGTGGTGGCCGGCCGACCTCCACGTCATCGGCAAGGACATTCTCCGCTTCCACACGGTCTTCTGGCCGGCCATGTTGTGGAGCGCGGGCCTCGAGGCACCCCGGAAGGTCTGGGCCCACGGCTGGCTCTTCGCGGCCGGCGGCGAGCGGATGAGCAAGAGCCGTGGCAACTTCATGGACCCCGGTGACTTCGTGTCGGCGTTCGGTGGCGACGGCGCGCGATACGTGGCCCTCCGCGAGGTCCCGTTCGACAAGGATGCGGAGGTCAGCTGGGACGGGTTCGTCCGGCGCTACAACGCGGACCTTGCAAACGACTTCGGGAATCTTGTCAACCGAACCGTGTCGATGGCGAACCGGTATCTGGGCGGGGAACGGCCCGATCCGGCCCCCGCGAACGATGCAGAGAGGACGTGGAAGTGGACGAGCCGCCTCGCGAGCCTCCGGACGAGCATCGAGTCCTGCTTGCTCCACGAGGCGCTGGGGACGATCTGGGCGGTCGTCGGAGATGCCAATCGATTCGTCGATGCCGAAAAGCCCTGGGAGCTGAACAAGGCCGCGAAGGCCGGCGACGAGACCGCCGCCGAGCGCCTCCGCGTTGTTCTCGGCGACCTGGTCGAGGTGTGTCGGCTGATCGCGCTCGCGGCCGCGCCCTTCCTGCCGGCGACCGCGCCGCGGGTCCTTGCCCAGCTCGGCTACGAGTATCCGTATCGTGAGGACGGGAACGGCGGGCCAGCGCTCCTCGAGGAGCTCGTCTGGGGCTCCCATGCCGGCGAGGCCGGAATGTTGACCACAGCGGAACCGCTCTTCCCGCGCCTCGATACCGAAACCGCGCCAGACTAGGCCGAGACGCGGGCCCACCGTCCGGCAGCCGGCGCTCACACGGAGATCCACCCCATGGCCCACGGCGAGATCAACCATATCGAGTTCCCGGCGGATGATCCGCAGCGCGCGATGCGTTTCTACGAGGCGGTCGCGGGCTGGGAGTTCTCCCCGATGGATGGCATGCCCGACTACTGGGTGTTCCGCTCGGGCGAAGGCTATGGCGGGGCGGTAGGCAAGCGCGGCGCGTCGACCGGCCAGCTGATCCGCGACTACATCGAAGTCGCCTCGATCGAGGATGCCCTGGCCGCCGCCGGGCGGACCGGCGGCACCATCACCGAGCCGAAATCCGAGATCTCGGGGATGGGCTGGTTCGCGGTCGTCATTGATCCCGAGGGCACCGAGATCGGCCTGTTCCAGAGCTCCGCGGCCGGCTGAGGCCGAGCCGGGGAGGGGTCGACGTCGTGCGCCTCGTGGACAGCCACTGCCACCTCCAGGCGGACCGCTTCGACGACGACATCGAAGCGGTCCTCGCCGCCGCGCGTGACGCCGGCGTGGAGCGAATCCTCGTGCCCGGCTGGAACGCCTGGTCGTCGGCGGCCGCAATCGCGCTGGTCGAGCGGTTTTCCTGGCTCGACGCTGCCGTCGGCGTCCATCCCCATGACGCGGCGAAGGTCGACGAGGCCGAGTGGGACGCGATCGCGGCCTCGGCGCGCGATCCGCGGGTCCTCGCGATCGGGGAGACCGGGCTGGACTACGACCGGGTCTTCTCGCCGGTCCTGGCCCAGCTGGCGAATCTCCGCCGGAACCTCGTCCTCGCCGCAGAGCTCGGCAAGCCCGCGATCCTCCATTGCCGCTCAAGGCTCGGCGAGCGAGACGCCCAGGACGCGCTGCTCGGAGAGCTCCGGGCGCTCGGCCGGGACGCGCCGGCCGTGGTGATCCACTCGTATTCGGGCCCGATCGACTACGCCGAGTCGATGCTCGAGTTCGGTGCGACGATCAGCATCTCAGGCCTCGCATTCCGCAAGGGCGAGGAGGCGACAGCTGATGTCGTCAGGCTGGTCCCGACCGACCGCCTCCTCGTCGAGACAGATTCGCCGTTCCTCTCGCCGCCCGGCGCGCCGCGCGGTCGCAACGCCCCGGAATGGGTCCGCTTGACGGCCGCGTGGGTCGCGGAGCTGCGTGGCGATGAACATGACGCGTCCGGCGACGGGTTCGTCGCGACGTACGACCGGGTGTTCCGACGCTCATCCTCGCCGCGCTCGCCGAGTCTCGCCTGACCTCGAGAAGGCACAATCCGTGAGTCCAAGGGGACTCAAGATGACGTTCTGCACGCTCGGCCGACCGCCAGAATCGACAGAACCGCAGCATTGTCGCGCTTGCTGACGCGCGATTTGAGTCCCGACCGACTCAGCGAGGTCGAGCGACGCTTGAGCAAGCCTTCGAAGGCACCTCGGGGTTGACACGCTTTACGCCGCGACGCTACAGTTGGCACTCTCATACGGAGAGTGCTAGCGCGGCTCTTCCGGGACCAAGGAGGGGGCGACCGTCGAGAGGACGGAGGCGCCCGCGGACTCGGTTTCGAGCCCATCCCGCACTCGTCCACACGCCTCGGGATGTTTCCGGCCCGGCCGGCGCGACCCCGATCATCGAGCACGACGGCGAGTGAATCGTCGTCTCAGGAGGAATGCACGTTGGCAACTGCCACCGCTTCCGCGACCAAGCTTCGCCCGTTGGGCGACCGGGTCGTGATCCAGCCGACCGCCCGTGAGGAGATGACCAAGAGCGGCATCGTCCTTCCGGACACGGCCAAGGAGAAGCCCCAGAAGGGCACCGTCCTCGCAGTCGGCCCCGGTCGGACCCTCGACGACGGCAAGCGCGAGGCCATCGACGTGAAGAAGGGCGACACCGTCCTCTACGCGAAGTACGCCGGCACCGAGTTCAAGATCGACGAGGAGGAGCTCCTCATCGTCAGCCAGAAGGACATCCTCGCGATCGTCGAGGGCTGACCGCCTCGCAACTGAATCGCGTCAACCTCGCTCCATCAGTCCTCAGGAGGGACCCGAACATTGTCTAAGCAGCTGATCTTCGACGAGACCGCTCGTCGCAGTCTCAAGAAGGGCATCGACAAGCTCGCCGATGCCGTCAGGGTCACGATCGGGCCGAAGGGCCGTAACGTCGTCCTCGACAAGAAGTTCGGTTCGCCGACGATCACCAACGACGGCGTGACGATCGCGCGCGACATCGAGCTCGACGATCCGTTCGAGAACATGGGCGCGCAGCTCCTCAAGGAGGTCGCGACCAAGACCGACGACGTCGCCGGCGACGGCACGACCACCGCGGTCGTCCTCGGCCAGGCGATGGTCGCCGAGGGCCTTCGCGTTGTGACCGCCGGGGCCAACCCGATGGTCGTCAAGCGCGGCATCGAAGAGGCCGTCAAGGCCGTCGTCGCTGAGCTCGAGAAGCACAAGGTCGACGTCTCGTCGCGCGAGCAGATCGCGGCCGTCGCGGCGATCTCGGCCGCCGATCCGGAAGTCGGCGAGATCATCGCCGAGGTCATGGACAAGGTCGGCAAGGACGGCGTCATCACCGTGGAGGAAGGCCAGTCGCTCGGGCTCGACGTCGAGTACACCGAGGGCATGCAGTTCGACCGGGGCTATCTCTCCGCGTACTTCGTGACCAATCCCGACCGGATGGAGGCGGTTCTCGAGAATCCGCTCATCCTGATCACCGACAAGAAGATCTCCAGTGTCCAGGACATGCTCCCGGCGCTCGAGAAGGCCGTCCAGCAGGGCAAGCCGACCCTGATCATCGCCGAGGACATCGACGGTGAGGCCCTGGCGACGCTCGTCGTGAACAAG
>JBBRSJ010000011.1:0-123734 GCA_038245515.1 Candidatus Limnocylindrales bacterium
CCCACGCCGACGCCGACCCCCACGCCGACGCCGACCCCCACGCCGACGCCGACCCCCACGCCGACGCCGACCCCCACGCCTGTGGTGACCCCGACCCCGACGCCGACCCCCACGCCGACGCCGACCCCCACGCCTGTGGTGACCCTGACCCCGACGCCGACCCCCACGCCTGTGGTGACCCCGACCCCGACGCCGGTGGCCACCCCGACGCCCACCGGGAGCGAGCTCCCGATCCAGGGCACCCCCACCCCGTCCCTCACGGGTGGAGTTGAAGGCATCACGGGTACGCCCGGTGTGACGCCCCCGCCCACGGACACGCTTGGCGCGACGCAGACTCCGAGCAACGACGGGTGGCGGATGATCCTCGTCGGGATCGCCGCGATCCTGATCGCGATCCTCGGGTTCAGCCAGCCGCGTCCCGCGCGACGCAAGCGCTAACCCATTCGCTGTCCCCAGGCGAGCTCAAGACCGGGATGCGGACCTCCGCATCCCGGTCTCTTCATGTCCGCCCGAGATCGATCCCGTCGCCGGGCTCGACGAGGGTCACCGGCCCGCCGAGTGCCGGCTGGACGATGCGGACGGGCTCGTCCCGATCGAGGCCCATCTGGAGATGGGTCAGCAGAACGCGCCCGGGCCTGGTCGCGGCGACCAGCTCCGCGATGGCGTGAGCGTCGAGGTGGAGTGAGCCCGACGGGACCGGGCCCGCGCCGAATGACACCTCGACCAGGAGGCTGTCACCCGGACGGATCAGCGGCGCGAGGTCCACGGCCCGCCCGCAGTCGCCCGAATAAATCAGCGCCGGACCGTCCGGTGGCTGGATCCGGATCGCGTGGCTGTCGGCCGTATGAGTGACCCGGTGTGCCTCGATCGTGAGATCCCCGATCCGGAATGCCTCCATCGGAAACGTCTCGCAATCGAGCGTCACCGCCGTGAAGCCCGGCCGATCGTGGAGCGCATCGATTCGCCGGTCGAGCCCGCCCGGTCCGACGACCCGGACGCGCCCGGCCGGCACGAGCTGGTACGCGAGGTAGTGCCGGAGCGGCACGAGATCGATGAAGTGGTCCGGGTGGAGGTGACTGATCAGGATCGCGTCGAGCCTGGCTGGCTCGATGGCCGCGAGCAGCCGAGGGAACGATCCCTGGCCGAGGTCGAGGAGGATCGCGGCCTCCCGACTTCGGACGAGGTAGGCGGCGCCCGAGGATCCCGGACGATCGGACCACGCCGGGCCGGCGCCGAGCACCGTCAGCGAGAACGCGCTGCCTTCCTGTGTCATCGCGCCCAGCGTAGGCGACGCGGCAGGACGCCGGTACACGTCCTGACCGGAGCCTGCTCGAAAGCTAGTGGGTCGTGCTGCGCGGGGTGTGCTGGGGCGTCGCGTCCGGCGTCGCTTTGGGCGGGCTCGGCGTCGCCTTCGGCGGGTTCGCGGTCGGCTGTGACGACTTGGCAGGCTTGTCGATGCCGCGTCCCGCGCCGCCTGCCCCGCCGTTCGCGGCCCCCGGGCCGGTTCCGCCGGTGCCGCCGTTCCCGCCGCTTGCCGGCGAGTTGATCCCGGACCCGGTCGAGCCGCCGCCCTTGCCCGCCGAGCCGAGTCGATCGACCACGGCCTGGTTGTGGTCGATGGCCTTCCGGATCGATGCTTCGACGGCCTGCGCGGCTGTGTCGTTGCCCTTCTCCTCGAGCCGGCTCGCGACGACGGTCAGGACCGCCCGGTGCTGGTCGAGAGCGGCAGCGACGATGTTCTCGAGAGCCAGGTCGCCCGCTGCTGCGGCGGTCGTCTCGTCGGCGATCTGGCGATAGGCATCCAGGGCAGCGGTGACTGCCCCGGCATCGCCGCGGGCGGCGCCATTCATCGCATCGGCCAGACGAGCGTCGAGCCGGCTCAGCTCGGCGTTCGTGCGCGACGGACCGCTGGCCGGCAGGGTCGCGTTCTCGACCCACACTCGAGCCGAATAGAGCGGTCCGCCGGCCTGGGCGGCAGAGATCGAACCGACCGCAATGCCCAGCCAGACGGCCGCGGCGAGGAGCGGCATGGCGACGCGTCGGAGCGGCGCTCGATGGCCGGAGCGGGCGACCGCGCCGCCGACGTGGGTGGCGATCCGCGCCGCATCGAACTGCAGGCGGGCCTCGCGCAGGATCCGGGCGCGTGCCCGGGCAACGGCCTGCGGATCGGGGCTCAGCCGGGCGCGGGCGAACGATTCGAGCCGCTGCTCGATCTCGTAATCCCGGACCTCGAGAGCCTGCATGTCGCTATCCATCCGTCGTGACGCGCGCGCGGCGCGGGCTCCGCAACTCGACCACCTCGTCCTCGAGCTCGATGCCGAGCTGCCGCCGCAGCGCGGCGATGGCCCGGAACTGCAGCCCGCGAACGGTGCCTTCCTGCTTGCCCATCGCCTCGGCGGCCTCGCGGGCCGACAGGCCGGCGAAGAACCGCAGTGCGATCGCCTCTCGTTGCTCGTCGGTCAGCGCCGCCAGCGCCGCCCCCACGGCATCCAGCTCCTGGCGCACCATCGCGATCTCGTCCGGACCCGCGTCACCGTGGGTCCATTCGACGATCGCATCCAGGTCGGCATGGTCGTGCCGGGTCCGGACATGGTCGATGACCGCATTCCTGGCCAGCCGGAAGAGCCAGCCCCCGAAGGGAATGCCGCGCGACTCATATCGCGGTAGCGCTTCCAGGGCCTTGACGAAGACATGCTGCGTCAGGTCCTCCGCGTCCGACGGGCGGTGGACGCGGCTGGCGATGAAGCGGTAGATCGGCTCGTGGTAATGGTCGAAGATCATCCCGAAGGCCCAGGCGTCCCCTTGCCGGGCCTCGTTCACGAGCCGCTCGATCGCCGCGTCGTCGATGGTCATAACGACGGAATGCCTTGCCTCGTTAGGTGCGCGGTCCTTCGCCGCCCTCGCGGACGCCCTCGCGCCCGCGAAAGCGATCCGGCAGGGCCACGTCGGCACTGGATCCGCCTCGACGCACGGCAAGCTGCCCGAACCCCGCGGCGGCCACGACACCATACCCCGCCTCAAGTCCTGCTGTGAATGACCCTTTTCGGTGGGCGTCGGAGCCGGCCGAAACCCTGGTGCCTCCAAGCAACCGGTAGCGCTCGACGATCGGGCCGGCCGGGTAGGTCTCGGCCGGCGGCTGGCGCAGCCCGCTCGTGTTGACCTCGAGCGCGGTGCCGGTCTCCACCAGGCCCGCCAGTAGCGGCTCGTACAGCTCGGGAGCGGCGGCCAGGTCGGCCGGAACGACATGGGGCATGACGTAACGCTTCACGAAGTCGAGATGGCCGATCGTGTCGAACAGGCCCGACCGGATCGCAAGCAGGACCTCGTCGAAGTAGGGCGCGACGATCTCCGCAACGGACCGTCCGGTCGCCCAGCCTGCAACCCGCTCGGGCGAGTACGGCGAGCCGGCGAAGACGTGGACGCTGCCGATCACGGTGTCGTAGGGATGGCGCCGGAGGTGCTCGCGGATGTCCCCCTCGTGCTCGCGGTCATACGAGATCTCGACGCCGAACCGGATCGCGATCCCGCGCGATTCCCAGCGGTCGGCGGCCGCGCGGACCTGTCGCTCTCGCTCGGCGAACGTCGTGAAGGCGTAGGCCGGGGTGCCGGGCACGAAATCGACGTGGTCCGTGATCGCGATCTCGGCGATCCCGCGCTCCACGGCCTGCTCGGCGTACGCATCGATCGGGACATCGCTGTCGGGCGAGAGATCGGTGTGGAGGTGGCCGTCGAACGGCAGGTCGCGAGCCTGGACGGCAAGGTCGGCCGACGCCGCCGGCGGCCGTGGATCCGGCGATGGCCTCCGCGTCACCCGGAGATGAGGCCGAGCTCGTGTCCGACCTTGTCGAAGGCCGCGAGGGCGAGGTCGAGCTGGGCGTCGGCATGAGCGGCGGTGACGATCGTCCGGATCCGGGCCTTGTCGATCGCGACCGTCGGAAAGACCACGGGCTGGGCGAAGACGCCCTCCTCGAACAGCCGCTGGCTGAAGCGGCCCGCGGTGTCCGGATCGCCCATCATCACGGGCGTGATCGGGGTCTCGGAGCGACCGGTGTCGAAGCCGAGCCGGGCGAGCTCGGCCTTGAAGCGGCGGGTGTTCGTCCAGAGGCGCTCGAGCAGCTCAGGCTCGTCCTGCATCACCCGGATCGCCTCGCGGCACGCGGCGGCGACGGCCGGCGGGTGCGAGGTCGAGAAGAGGAACGGGCGCGCCCGCTGGACCAGGATGTCGCGGAGGTCCTGCGACCCCGCGACGTAGCCGCCGAGGACGCCGACCGCCTTGCTGAGCGTTCCGACCTGGACCGCGACCCGACCGTGGAGCCCGAAGTGGTCGACCGAGCCGCGGCCATCGCGGCCGAGCACGCCCGACGCGTGGGCGTCGTCGACGAAGACGGCGGCGTTGGCGGCCTCGGCCGCCTCGACGATTCCGGGCAGCGGCGCGATGTCGCCGTCCATGCTGAACACGCCGTCCGTGACCACGAGGATCAGGCGATAGGGGAGGCCCGTGCCCTCGCGACCGTTCTCGACTGCTGCTTCGAGGACCTCGCGAAGGGAGTTGATGTCGGCGTGCTTGAAGACCTTCCGGGGCGCCTTCGACAGGCGCATGCCGTCGATGATCGAGGCGTGGTTCAGCTCGTCGCTGACGATCAGGTCCTGCTCGCCGGTGATCGTCGGGATGACGCCCGTGTTGGCGGTGAAGCCGGACTGGAACGTCAGGGTCGCCTCGGTTCCCTTGAACAGGGCCAGGTCTGCCTCGAGCTCCTCGTGGAGGGTCATCGTCCCGGCGATCGTGCGGACCGCCCCGGAGCCGACGCCGTAGTCGCGAACCGCGTCTAGCGCGGCCTTGCGGAGGCGCGGGTGATGGGTCAGGCCGAGGTAATCGTTCGACGACAGGCTGATCAGGCGGTGCTCGTCGACCGACACGATCGGACCCTGGCCCGAGGACATCACCCGGAGCGGCCGGTAGAGATGGCGGTCGCGCAGATCGGCGAGCTCTTCACCGAGGAAGGCCAGCGGGTCGGGGCGGACGTGGTTCGTCGTCATCGGTGGGTTACTCCGTCCAGTCCATGATCACCTTGCCGGAATCGCCGCCCCGGGCGGCCGCAAAGGCGGCCTCGTGGTCGCGGTACGAGAAGCGATGGGTGATCGCCGGGCGGATGTCGAGCCCGGACTGGAGCATCACCGACATCTTGTACCAGGTCTCGTACATCTCCCGGCCGTAGATGCCCCGGAGCGTCAGCTGATTGAAGACAACCTGGCTAACGTCGATGGGGATCTCGGCGGTCGGGATGCCGAGGATGGCCATGCCGCCGCCGTGGGCCATGTTGCCGAGGGCGTCGTGGAGCGCGGCGGCGTTGCCCGACATCTCGAGCACGACGTCGAAGCCCTCGACCATCCCGATCTCGGCCTGGAGGTCCTTGAGCGTCTGCGCAGCCGGGTCGACGACATGAGTCGCGCCCATCCGCAGGGCGAGGTCGCGCCGGAAGGCGTTCGGCTCGCTGACGATGACGAACCGGGCCCCGGCGTGACGCGCGACCGCGGCCGCCATCAGCCCGATCGGGCCGGCGCCCACGACGAGGACGTCCTCGCCGAGGACCGGGAAGCTGAGCGCGGTATGGACCGCGTTGCCGAACGGGTCGAAGATCGCGGCGACCTCCTCGTCCATGCCCGGCCAGTGGTGCCAGACATTCGTGACAGGAAGGACGACCTGGTCGGCGAACGCGCCGTCGCGATTGACGCCGAGGCCGACGGTGTTCGCGCAGAGGTGCCAGCGCCCGGCCCGGCAGTGGCGGCAGTGGCCGCAGACGACGTGGCCCTCGCCGCTGACCAGGTCGCCGGCCGCGAGATCGGTCACGTTGTCGCCGACCTCGAGCACCTCACCGACGAACTCGTGGCCGACGATGAGAGGCAGCTTGATCGTCCGCTGCGCCCACGGGTCCCAGCTCGCGATGTGGAGATCGGTGCCGCAGATCCCGGTCTTGCGGACGCGGATCCGGACGTCATTCACGCCCATCGCCGGCTCCGGGACGTCGCGCAGCTCGAGGCCGGGTCCCGCTGTGGTCTTGACGAGGGCGCGCATCACGCTCTCAGTGTGCCGCGTCGGGCCGCGACCCGCCCGCGAACCCCGCCCCACACGCCGCGCGAGTCCCCGCCCGCGCTGCGGCCCGATGTCAGCGCCGGCCTCCGACCTGGCGGCGCAGCACGTCCCGCTCGGCCTGGAGCCGCAGTCTGAGGAGGACGTCCCAGTCCTCCGGCGGCACATCGAGGTCGAGGAGTGCCTCGTCGATCTCGTCGAGCCTGGCCGTCGTTTCATTCGTGGATCCGCCCGACGAGGCGACCACCTGGATCCTGTCCTCGAGCCTCTGCGATTCGGCGCTCGTGGTCAGATGCGCCGCGCTCGTCGCGAGCCGGGTCAGCAGCACGCTCCGCGCCTGGATCCGCCGGGGAGTCGTCCCCCGCACGGCGATGTCCGAGGGGAACACGCCGACCTCGAGGTCCGTCCGGCGCAGCCCCACCAGCTGGTCGGGGACGAGGCCCTCGACGTCGCGGGCGGCGATGAGCTGGAGCAGCTTGCCGGGGACGGCGAAGATGCGCGGCGCTGGGTGGATCTCGGTCTCGAGCCGGTCTTCCGCGAGGGCGGCCCGCATGTCCTCGACAAGCCGCCCGTAGCCGCCCGGCTTCACGACGATCGGGATGTGGGCGTCGGACCAGCCGCGTCTCGCGTTGCCGATCTTCCGGGCGATGCCGATCGCGGGCAGGAGCAGGGCCAGTCCGACGATCAGGACGGTCAGTGGGTAGCCGCGCAGGATCTGGCCGACGATCGCGCCGCCTTTCGGCCGCTGGCCCTTGGCCGGGACGAAGCAGCCGGCCAGCCCCACGACCGCCGGCAGGAGGATCAGGCCCGCGAGGATCAGGGAACGGAGCAGTGCCAGCCCGATCGAGGTGGCAAAGGGCGTCGAGGAACGGAGGAACGAGCCGACGGCCGGGATGAGCGCGGCAACCGCCAGCAGCGCCCACACCAGGGAGGCGCCCATCATCACGTCGAGGAACTTGCGGTGGTCGGCCGGGACCTTTCCATAAAGGAGGCTGCTGGCCCAGCCGAGCGAGCTCGTCAGGACCTTGCCGATCGCCCGGCCGACGATCCCCAGGAGGGAGACGAGCGTCGTCACGTCCGACTCCGAGGCGCAGCGATGACGCGCAGCGCCTGCGGCCGGATCGAGGCCGTGATCGGGGTCCGGCCGATGACGGTGCCGTCGGTCTCGACCAGCTGGCGCGGCTTGGAGGTCACCGTGACCTCGCGCGCGCGGGCGCGAAACACGCGGCCGCCGCCGGTCTCGCCCAGATCTCGCTGGCGAAGCGCGTCGAAGCCTGCGCGCAGCCCGGAGATCGGTCCCGACGCACGGACGATGATCACGTCGAGCCGTCGTCGGGGATGACCCGCCGCCGCGGCTCGACCAGCGAGCCGATCCGCCCGAAATTCGCGATGAACACCTGGGCGGCCTCGGTGACGGTCGTGACCCCGTCGATCGTGATCTCGTGCCGGACGTCGCGCATCTTGCGGCCCTCGACGACGGCATTCGCGAAGTAGGCGAGCTTGCCCCATCGCCGCTTCTGCGCCGCGTCGGTCGAGTCCATCACGACGGCGTCGAAGCCGACGCCACAGGCCACCGCGAAATCGCGATCCGCGCCATCGATCGACACCCGCCCGAGGTCGATCTGGCGGCTCTTGCCCTCCACCAGGACCCGGACGGCCTTCTTGAGGTCCTTCGGGATGTCGAGGTTGCCCGCGAGCAGGTTGCCGGTGCCTTTCGGGATGATCCCGAGCGAAGTCCCGGATTCGGCGAGGGCGTTGACGACCTGGAAGACCGCTCCGTCGCCACCGACTGCGACGACGATATCGAGCCGGTCCTTGACCGCGCGGCGAGCCCTCTTCCGGAGGTCCTTCTTGCGGGTCACGACCTCGCCGGCGACGTTCCAGCCAGCCGCCTCGAGGAGGGCCGTGGTCTCCGCGACGGCCTCCTCGATGTTGCGGCCCTTGCGATGCCGCCCAAGGACCAAGGCGCGGGTCATGAGCGGCCCGCCGGCGGCGGGATTCGCGCTTCGGGCTCTCGCCGAGGCCCCGTCCAGAACTGCGCCAGGGGCCGGCTGCGGAAGGCGCCGAGCACGATGAGCAGCCAGCTCGCCCCGGCCAGCGCGCCGCCGAAGACGTCTGTGAAATAGTGATAGCCGAGATAGATCCGGCTGATCCCGATCAGGGTGCACAGCGCGATCGCAGCGATCAGCGCGAATCCGCCAGTGCGGCGGCCCCGGATCGACCACAGGACGATGACGAGCCCGACGTACAACGCGACCGAGTTCATCGTGTGCCCGCTGGGAAAGCTGTAGTCGGGCAGGACGTGGGCCCACGGCACCTGCGGCCGCGGCCGCTCAAAGAAGAGCTTCATCGCGACGTTGATCAGGAGGCTGCCGGCGCTCGCAGCCGCCAGGAAGGCCGCCGCACCCGGTCGGGCGATGCGCAGCAGGACGCCGATCGCGAGGGCGAAAAGCGGCACGAGGCACAGGCTGGATCCTGCGAACGTCGCGGCGTTCATGACCACGTCGAGCGTGGGCGTCGCCGCCGAGTGGAGGACCGGCGTGGCGATCTGGTCGAGGGTGTAGATCTCCTGATCGCGGATTCCTTCGGCCAGGGTCCCGAGCACCACCAGGCAGCCGATCAGCGCGAAGAACCCGATGAACAGCAGCATCGACGCCGCCGGGGCGGGCGGCCCGACCCGCGCCGGCAGCGGCCCGGCGCTCGTCGGGTCGGCGGGCAGGCGCTGCTCACCCATGGCGGTCCGCTTCGGATCGCGGTCGTCGGTCAGTCGGCTCGGGAGTTCAGTCATCGGTCGTCGGTGGTCTCGCAGAAGTTCGGCAGGTGGACCCGGGGCCCGCGGGCTCGCCGGCGCGTGGCGACGGCCGCTCAGGTGCTGCGGGCCGCTTCACTGGAGCGAGCCGGTTCGGCGCTGACGGCTCGCTCGGCGCGGCGATGGGTGAGGATCCCGTACAGCCCGAGGACGCCGAGTCCGCCGAATGCCGACGCGATCACGTCGCTCGGGTAGTGCGCGCTCAGGGCGACGCGGGCGACCCCGACGAGGAACACGTCGAGGACGACCAGGGCGACCACGAGAGCCTTCGCGAAGGTCGACCAGCCGCTTCGGACGCAGCGGATCGCGATGATCCCGAAGATCGTCAGGGCCTCGAGGACGTGTCCGGACGGAAAGCTGTAGACAACGCCCGGGATGTTCGGGTCCGTGCCCGACGGCCGTGGCCGGGCGACGAGCTGCTTGACGCCCTCGCTGCCCGCCGTGACCGCGATCAGGACGAGGGCCACGAGGACCGCCTCGCGGCGGTGCTTCGTGAAGAACAGCACGGCGACCATCCCGACCCCGATCACGATCAGCGGGATGTTCGCGGATTCGGAGATCACGCGCCACACGGTGGCGTAGCCCTGCCAGCTCTGGCCCGCCGCGAGCAGCGGTTGGTCGAAGCCGAAGACCCCGCCGTTGAGGAGGAACACGGTGGCGGCCACGAAGGCGCCGAGCCCGACGAGGGCCATGAGGACCCAGCCGACCGCTGCGAGGTCGAGGCGGTCGGGGGCGTCGTCGGTGGGTCTGGCAGGATGGTCGGTGGACGGAGATCGCGGGGTCATGACCGGTGAGGATGGCGTTCCCGGATAGAGGTCGTTCCTCCGTTGCGAACGGGACTATTGCAATCTCGCCGCAGCAGGTCGCCCTGGGCCCCGGCCTCGCACAGGCGGAGCCTCTCCGCCGTCCCAGTCGCCGATCTCGTCAGCGGCTCCTCGGGCCGGTGAGATCCTGCTGGGCGAGCGCCATCAGGAGCGGCCGATCCCGATCGTCTTCCGGCTCGTGGTCGGACGGCCGAGTCGCTCGTTCGAGGATGAGCGTTGCGGACCGGCCGTCGAACGTCAGCTGGGTGAGGACGTTGCCGAAGTGGGGCCCGGTCGGATGATGCCAGTGGACCGGGAGCGACGGAACCCCGCTGAGACGGCTGATCCCCTTCATCAGGATCCCGGCCGATCGGCTCCAGCCGAAGCGGAAGACAACCTTCATCGCTCGAGGAATCGTGTTGTGGATCGGCGAGCAGGTGATCTGGAAGACCCGCGACGCCGTCCGCTCCGGGTAGGTCGCCTCGGCCACATAGGCGTGGTGGACGTCGCCTGACAGGACGCAGATCGTCGCCGGGGGCGTGGCCCCGTGCTCGCCTCGGCCGATTCGCCCGAAGAGCCGGGCAAGCCGGTCAAATGAGGCTCGAAAGGCGGCCCAATGCTCGAGGTCGGCAGTGCGTCGGAGCCACTCCCCGAACGCCCGGACGGGACGCGGGGACTTCGGCCGGGTGAGCGCCTCGTCCCAGGATTCGACCTCGTGGAGGGCCCGCGGCAGCAGCCACGGCAGCGACGTGACGACGACCAGATGGTCGTATGCGCCGTCCTCGACCTGGGCCTCGATCCAGTCGAACTCCGGGTCGCTGATCATCGACCGATGTCCGTCGGCGAGGATCCGCCCGCAGCGCGAGTCGATGACCACGAGGCGGATCGGACCCAGCTCGCGGCGGTACGACCACATCGTCCCCTTCGCCCCGTCCGCCTCCGCGTCGGCGTGGCGCGCGAATCGCCGGAGCACCGTCTCGCCGTCGGGCGCGGCGCGGACCGCCCGATACGTGTCGTTCTCGGCGAGCAGCTTCGGCGACAGGTTGCCGAGGTGCTGGTAGATCCAATACGACATCAGCGCCCCGATGACCCGCTCCTCCCACCAGGTCGTCGCCTGCATGTCCCGGCGCCACGCGTCCGACGTGTTCCAGTCGTCGCGGACATCGTGGTCGTCGAAGATCATCGAGCTCGGAAGTGTCGAGAGGATCCAGCGGATCGACGGCTCGGTCCAGGACTCCAGATAGAGCCGGGTGTAGTCCTCGAAGTCGGCGACCTCCTTACCTGGCGGGACCTTGAGATCGCGACGGCCGGCCATGAAGGCCTGGACGTCGGGCGACGTGTCGTCGGCATACAACTGGTCGCCGACGAGAAGGAGGGCGTCCGGCCACTCCTCGTCGGGTTGCGTTGCCATCCGTTTCGCCCACGCCTCGAGGACATCGGGATCGAGGCCGCGGTGGTGACCCGGGCGGCCGGGCTCGCGGCAGGAGCCGAACAGCAGGCGAAGCGGGCGCTCCCGATCAATCGTCCGGATCCGGCTGGGCGGGAAGGCCCGGTCCTCCTGCGGCCAGACTCTCGTCCCGCCGACCAGGACCTCGTACGCCGTCGTGGAGCCGCTCTCCAGCCCGTCGAGGACGACGATCGCGTAGTGGTGGCCGGCGACCTGGAACGTCGAGTCCGATCCGGACGCCGACCCGGCCCGCACCTCGACCCGGGCGGGCCCGTCGAGCTCGACCCAGATGGTGGCGTCGTGCTCGCCGACATGGCGAAGCAGGGGACCGATCAGGAGGTTGACCATCAGGCGATCAGTGTGCCCCGTCGTGGCGCAGCGTGTCCGCAGCCGACCCCTTCGGCGGTCAGATCGGGCGTGGGTCGTCGGTCCAGTCGACGATCGGGTTCTCGACCCAGCCGATCCCCTCGATCTCGCAGCGGACGCGGTCGCCGGGCTCGAGGAAGACGGGCGGATCGCGAAAGACTCCGACGCCCGCGGGCGTGCCTGTCGCGATCACGTCACCCGGCTCGAGCGTGATGTGGCGCGAGATGAACGCGACGAGCTCGGGAATCCCGAAGATCAGGTCGGCCGTCGAGCCGTCCTGCATCAGCTGCGGCTCGCCCGCGCCGGCCCGGCCCGGCCCCGGGATGCGCCAGCTCCGGAGCCGGAGACCGGCTGACGGATCGAGCTCGTCGGCCGTCACGAAGACCGGGCCCATCGGCAGGAATGTGTCGCTGCCCTTGGCGCGGAGCCACTGGCCATCGCCCTTCTGGCCCTCCGCGAGCGCGGCCTTGTTGCCCTGCCAGTCGCGGGCCGAGACATCGTTCACGACCACGTAGCCGGCCACGTGATCCATAGCCTCGCCCACCGTCACCCGTCGAGCGCGCCGGCCGACAACGACGCCGAGCTCGACCTCGAGATCGAGCGCGCGCGTGCCCTCTGGCCGGACGATGGCCTCGCCGTCGGCGATCACGGCGTTCGCGAACTTGGCGAACAGGAGCGGCCACTCCGGAACCTCGCGGCCGGCGCCCTCGGCGACGTGGTCGCGGTAGTTCAGCCCGATGCAGACGATCTTGCCGGGCCAGAGCGGGATTGCCGACGTGAGCTCGTCGAGCAGGCGGACGCGCTGGCTATCCGACTCGCGCCGGGCGACTTCGAGACCTTCCGGATCCCAGATCGGAGCGCTTGCGAAGAGCCGGCTCGTCCGGGTCCAACCACCATCAACGAGCACGCCGAAGCGATGCTGTCCCGTCGAATCGATGTGCGCGATCACGCGCATCGTGCGCCGCCGATCAGCTCGGCGCCGCCGATGAAGCCGGGCTTGCGCTCGCGGCCGGCGACGGCGCCGTCGAGGCTGGCTCCGAGCCCGATGCGGCGGGAGCGCTGCCGCTCGGGGCCACGCCTCCGCTCGGCGCGGCGCTCGCGCTCGGCGCCGCGCACTGCGGCTCCCGCGGAGCCACGAACGCGCCGGTCGAATCGAGCCGCTCGCCTTCGGTCAGGTAGAACCGCTTGACGAGGTCCGGGTCCCATGTGTCGAGATAGAGGACGCGATCCCAGACCAGCGCTGCGTATGCGTGCGGCATCTCGTCGAAGCGCGCGATCACCGGCGACAGCGCACCCGCGGGCACCTGGCAGATGGCACTCGGCGGGAAGCTGCCGAAGAAATCGGTGAACGCCTGCTGGCCGGCGGCGGTTGCCCCGGGCGAGTCATTCCGATACAGCACGACGAGGGCGCCGTGCTCGAGGTTGTGGAGCCAGTTCGACGGCCCGACCTTGTCGCTCGGCTTGTAGACCCGGGGCGCGATCGGCCCGCTGATGCTGGAGCTGCCCGAACTGTTGTAGTGGTTGCCCGACGCGGGCGGGCAGAGCAGGTAGTTCTGCGGGACGTTGACGACATGACTGAAGCCCATGTCGTCCTCGAAGAACCCGAGGCGCGCGCTCGAGCCTGGTGAGACCGGCGGCGTGGGCGACGGGTCGAACTGGCTGCCGCAGGTGAACGCGGCCGCCGTCGACCCGATGAAGACGTAGCCGAGGCCGATGGCGACGATCGCGATCGCGGCGACGGACACGATGGCCGTGCGATAGCGCTCGAAGAAGGACTTCTGGGGGCCGGGTCGGACGCGCTCGCGGCGCCCGGCGCGGGCACCTGCCGTCGTCGCCTGGCGTGCGCCCGGCCGCGAGGCTGGCGGGCTGCCGGCTGACGTTCCGCCGGCTGGCCTGCCGCCGCCCGCGGCGTCGCCCACGGCGTTGGTGCCGGAACCCGGCTGGCTTGCGCCGCCGACCCGGCGGCTCTCGCGGGCCAGGCGGGCCGCGCGGCGTGAATCCTTGCTCACGGTTCGGTGGTGCCTCGTCTCGGTCAGGTGGAAGGCACGCGGCTCGTCGCGCTCGCGTGCGCGCCGGTCGGGAAACCGCGCGGTCGTGGCAAGGGTACCGCGTCGCCTCGTGGACGTCCGTGCGATGCCTCCACGTGAATCGGGCCGACGGTCACTCCTCCGCCAGGTAGGCCCGGACCTCCTCGCGAAGCAGTCCGCGGAACAGGAGCGCGGCCAGCGCGGCGAAGAACACCGCCTGCGGAACGAGCCCCGAGAGCAAGAGAAACGGGATCGGCGGAATGGTCAGGCTGCTCAGGCCTAGCGCCAGTCCTCGCGCGACCTGCTTGCGCTGGAGGACGAGCGTCGTCGTGAAGATCGTGTACGCGAGCAGGACCATGACGACGACGCCGGGGCCGCTGACGGGAGCGCCGATCGCCTGGTCGACGACGTACCGCAGCGAGACCCCGATCCCGCCCAGGATCACGAACGCGTAGACGAGGAACAGGCGAATGCCGCCGGGCATCGTGCGGATCTGATCGACCATCCGGCGGATCGTGACACGGGACGATCCGGGCCGCACGATCGGGCCGGTTCGGTGGTGTCGGATATCCTGCGACCCGTGTCCGATCTCCCTTGGGCCCTTCCGGCCGGCTCCGCCGTCGCGCTTGCCGCAGCCCTCGACCGCGAACGCAAGATCGATCGCGCCCTCGATGCGCTCGGCCCGATCGCTGAGCGCGACGTGATCGCCGTCGGCGGCGGATACGACGAGCTGGCCCGCTGGGCGGTCGCCGGCGCGCGGCTGACGCCCGTCGAATCGCTCCTGGGCGACGGCGCGCGGTCGTTGCCGGATGGGTCCGCCGATACCGTCGTGAGCACGTGGTCCGGCTTTCGCGGCCACGATCCGGCGGAGGTCGCGGCCGCCGATCGGGTCCTCCGGCCGGGCGGCCGCCTCCTCGTCGTCCACGACTACGGCCGGGACGACGTCTCCGCCCTCCGGGGCGATTTGCCGGAATACGGTCCGTGGAGCCGGCGCGACGGGCCGTTCCTCGCCAACGGCTTCCGCGTCCGGGTCATCCACTGCTTCTGGACGTTCGACGGCCTCGACGAGGCGCGGTCCTTCCTGGCGGAGGCGTTCGGCGCGCTCGGAATCTCGGTCGGCGAATCCCTCAAGCGACCGCGGCTGTCGTGGAACGTGGCGGTCTATCACCGCAATCGGGGCGGCTTCGCCGGGCCGGCCGCGGAGGATCAGCGGGGCGCCTGACGCCCCACAGTTGAAGCTGCGGCCAGGGCGATGCCCGGCATCAGCCCCGCGGTCGCTTCATCGAGGACGGCGCAGTACATGGCCTCGACCTCGTCTACCATCCGTTCGACAGTGAACCGCTCGGCGGCGACGCGACGACACGTCGACCGATCGATCCGGGCGAGTCGTCCGATCGCCTCGACCATTCCGTCGAGATCGTCGACGACGAATCCCGTGAGGCCGTCATCCACGACCTCCGGCACGCTCGCGCGCCGGAAGCCGACGACCGGCGTGCCGGACGCGAGCGCCTCGACCATGACCAGCCCGAACGGCTCGTCCCATTCGATCGGGAAGAGGAGCCCGTCCGCGCCCGCGAGCAGCGTCCGCTTCGTGACGCCATCGACTTCGCCGACGTAGCGCACGCGGTCGCCGTCGAGGAATGGCTCGATCGCCGTCCGGACGTGCTCGGCGTCGGCCGCATCGATCTTGCCCGCGAGGATCAGGCGGCACCCGGCGCGGCGAGCGGCCTCGATCGCCCGGTCCGCGCCCTTGGCCGGGCTGAACCGCCCAAGGAACAGGAGGTAACGATCGGCTTCGCGGCGCGGCTCGGTCCTGGCTTCGAATGAGGCGACGTCGATGCCATGGAGGATCGCCGAAAGGGCCCCGGGGCGGGGGAACGTGACCGCGCTCGCCGCCGACACGGCATGGTGGAACCACGGGTAAGCATCCCAGATTGGCTGGGTCTCCGGAACGAACGGGTTGTGCATCGTCGACACCACCGGCGTGCGCGACGTCGCGCCGAGGACGAGGCCCTCGATCCCCGCGTGGCTGTGGACCACGTCGAACGCGCCGTCCGCGGCGGCGAGGAACGCGGCCTGGACGTTCGCCAGTTGGAGGTACTCGGCATGGTTCGGCCCGCCGTTCGATCGGTCGCCGTAGCGGACCGGCGTCGGAGTCACGCTCCGAAGCTTGGCGCTCGTGATCGAATCGCCGCTGGCAAAGAGGGTCACCTCATGCCCGCGGGCGACGAGCTCATCGGTGATGAGCCCGACGATGAGCTCCGTACCGCCGTAGGCGCGCGGCGGGACCCGCTCATATGTCGGCGCAATCTGGGCGATCCGCATTCACGACCCCCTGTGAGGCGTCGATCCTATCCGCCCTGCTACCCTCGCGCAGATGAGCGACCCACGCAGCGACGCGGCCAGTCCGGGCCCGTCCACCCGAGCCGGCACGGCCGAGGGGCCACGGCTCGGCCCGATCCCGGTCTCGGTGACGGGCGTCCTGATCGTGATCGCGCTGATCGCGTCGGTGGCATACCTCGTGTACGTGCTGACCGTTCGCGACGCCTCCCAGATTCCGCTGCTCGCCTCGGGCGCTGTGGTCCTGGGATTCGTCTTCCTTGCCATCGCGTTCGTCGGGGCGCGCGCGACGTGGCGATCGAGCGTCGGCGGTCGCGACGCGCGGGCCTTCGGCCACGCCATCGTCGGCGGGATCGCGGCGCTCTTCGCGGCGGGCTGCTTCTCGGCTGCGGTCATCCTGTTCCTGGTTCGCAACGGTTGACCCTGGGCCTCGCGAAAAGGTCCCCTCAGGAGGGCCCTCGCCGGGGCCCCTGCTACACTCGGCCGCGCCTCGCCCTCATCGTCTAGAGGCCTAGGACGCCACCCTTTCAAGGTGGAGATCAGGGGTTCGAATCCCCTTGGGGGCACTCCCGCTGTCGTTCCAAGAACGGCCGCACGGCCGGGACCCAGTGGATCGTCCTCCAGTTCGCGGTTTCGCACGACGACCCGCTGGATGACGATCCGCCCGAGTTCCTCACGCCGCTCGAGCGAGGCTGCGGCGATGGCGTCCGGCAGCTCCAGCACTCGCGCCCGATGCGAATCGAAGGCCGTGATCCGGTCTCCGTCGGGCAGCCAGGCGAGGTCCGCCTTGGTAGCGTCCCGCTTCGCTTGGTACTCGGTGTCGTCGAGGTCGCCCCACTCGTGCTGCTTCTTGAGCTGCCCGCGGCGATGCGCCGTCAACCTCAGCCACACTCGCGAATTGGACGAAGTCCGGGAGCACCGGGTCGTCGACCCGGAGCTCACGCCACAGAGTTTGCCCCGTGTCGGTCGATGGGCCAATCTACCGCCAACGACGACGTCCGCATGGAGTGGCGAACCGTGGCCCAACTGCCAATCGAGCTCATCCTCGTCCGCCAGCTCGCCGGCGGCCTGGCCGTCCCGACCTTCGTGGTCGATGCGGCGGGCGATCTCGTCTTTGTCAACGAGGCCGCCGAAGGCCTGCTCGGGCTGCGCTTTGAGGAGGTGGGCGAGGTGTCGTTCGCGGACTGGACGACGGCCTTCGCGTCCCGCACCAAAGGCGGCCTTCGGGCGGACCCAGCCACACACCCGCTTGCCGTCGCGATCCGCCAGCGTCGACCCGTCCACGGACCGCTGCGCATCCTGGGCCGTGACGGTATTCCACGTAGCCTCGTGGTGACCGCGCTCCCCCTCGAGGGCTCGCGCGGCCAGCTCCTGGGTGGCCTGGCGATGTTTTGGGAGTCGTCGCCGAAATGATCGTTCAGCTGTGGGGTACCCGTGGATCGCTCGCCAGCTCAGGTCCTGACACTGTCCGGTACGGCGGCAACACGGCCTCCGTCGAGATCGTGGGCGCCGACGGCTCCATCCTCGCCCTTGATGCCGGCACGGGCATGAGGCGGCTCGGCGCCGCGATCGACCCGTCCGTTGAGCGGGTCGACATCCTGCTGACCCATCTCCACATGGACCATATTCAGGGACTCGGCTTCTTTGCCCCGTTCTTTCGATCAGGCGAGGTTCACGTGTGGGGCCCCGCCTCGGCGACCCTAGACCTTCGGACGCGCCTGACTCGCTATCTCTCGCCGCCGCTCTTCCCGGTGAGGATCCGCGACCTCGATGCCCGCGTCGTCTTGCACGACGCTCCCGACGAGCCCGTCAAGATCGGCAGCTTCGACGTCGTCGCTCAGCATGTCGTCCACCCGGGACCGACGGTTGGCTATCGGATTACTGCTGACGGCGCGAGCGTCGCCTACCTCCCCGATCATGAGCCGGCACTTGGTGCGCGGCGGTTTCCGGAAGAGCCGCGCTGGACGTCGGGCTTCGACCTTGCATCAGGCGTCGATCTGCTGATCCACGACGGGCAGTACACAGACGCCGAGCGCTCGTCTCGCGTCGGGTGGGGTCACAGTTCCTTCACCGAGGCCGTCGCCTTCGGGGAACTTGTCAAGGCACGCCGACTCGTCCTGTTCCACCACGACCCATCCCACAGCGATGCCATGCTCGACGACATGACCGCTCGTGCGTGCGCGCGGGCAGCGACGATCGAGGTGGTCGCTGGTCGAGAGGGCGATCGGTTCAATCTGTCATAGAGCTGCCTTGGGCGATCGGCATCTCAGTTCGACGCCTCCCGCCGGTTGGACGATCGCCCAGGTCGGCGGGACTGATTTCGGACCGCGGACCGTACCGCGCCGCGGAGCTTCCGTCCGGCTGACTCGGTCCATCCGTCGGCCCGACGATCGAGTTGCCAGGCCAGGACCCGATCCGCTCACAGTGATGAGCTGCCGCGCGAGCGTGGCGCCTCTCGGCAGGCCGTCAGCCCGTCAGCGATCAGTGGATCGAGGATAAGCGGTCGCAGCCTACCCACGCAGCCAGCCGGGTGTCGTAGACGGCGCGAAGAGGCAGGCTACCGTCTGGGCTCCGGGCCAGGATTCGGGCTCACGGTGCGGACAGCACGATGCTGGTCAGGACGAACGTCGCGCGGCACGCGTTAACCCAGGTCGATCCTGGATGCGGGGTCTCGGCGGGGGTGCCATTGAACCCCCCGGTCGGATGGCAGAGCCGTGCGGCGGGATCGTCATAGTGGCCTGCGACCCGGACGTTCCTGCCGAGGAGCGCCTCGAGCACTCCGCCGGTGGCCGGATCGACGGCGGCAAACAGGGATGGCGAGAACTTGCTTCGGTCAAGGACAGGGTCAAGCGCTACAAATGACCCGCAGTTGCCGAGCCACGCGGGCTCAACATAGAGGCACGGGCCGTCGATCGCGCCCCCTCCCGTCAGATATGCGTCGACGGTCAGGGACGCGTTGCCGTAACAAGCGACCGGATCAGACTGGTATGCCAGCGTCAGGACGTCCGCCGAGGGGTTGACGCATTCGGCCGATCGCGTCCGATCGGGCATCGACGGGGATGTGATCGCGGTCAGGCTGGGGGTCGGGATCGCCGAGGTTGACGGCAACCCGATGGACGCCTGGGCCGTCGCGATCGGCTGCGCAGTCGGGCTGAGGCCCGCACTCGCTCCGGGAGTCGGCGCGGCTACGGTCTGGTTTGGCACTGACGAGCCACAGGCACTGACTGCGAGGATGATGAAGACCACGCCGGGGATCGATAGGGGTCTCATGCCCATGGAGACGCATGGGCGCGATCGATGTTGCGGCCGCTGAGACGTGGTCGCTTCGGCTCGGCTGGCCACTGTCGCCCGTAAGTGCCGTCCGGGCGCGGAGCTCGGCCTGCTGGGAATGCTGGGCGTGGTCGCCGAACCAGCGACCTACCCAAGGTGACGCAGCTAATCAGCGGCCTATCGGCCAATCGTCGCGGCCGAGCTCGGGGAGCACAGGCACGATGGGCTCGTGGATGCCGAGACGTCGTCAGAAGACAGCGGGTGGGTGCTTGAGCCCCCTTGGGGGCACTCCCGCTGTCGTTCGAAGAACGGCCGGACTGCCGGGACCCACTGAATGGCCTCCAGTTCCCGGTTGCGCACGACGACCCGCTGGATGACGAACTGCGCCAGCTTCTCGCGACGCTCGGGTGATGGCGTCCATCGAGCACCTCCTCTCGGGGTTCGTGCTCAGCGACGGAGGCGTCACCGCCGTTCCGACAGGCGCCCTTTGGGGCCGATCAATCGCGCCGGCCGAGGTGGCAGCCGAGGCGGCACGTGTTATACGTACCGCAGCAGAGCTCAGCTCTGCGGGGGTCGCCCAAGCGCAGACGCGACGTCGAGCCCCCACCGACCGTCACCGCGCCGGCCCGTGAGGTCTCCGCCGAGTATCTGGTTCTCGATGCGTCGCCGAATGCCGTCGTCGCGGGTCGATGAACGCGGGGTCATCGCCTATGCCAATCCCGACGTCCCTGATCGATGACCGATGACCCGCGACGACTCGTTTAAGTCCGAGCCGATCGGTGCTGCGTTCGTGGCGCTCACCGTCGATGCTCCGGTCGTTGCGTTCATCAAAGACCCCGCCGGACGATACGTGTACGCCAACCGTTACCTCATCGCTGCCGTCTTCGAGCAGGTCGCTCCGGATTGGTACGGCAAGACCGATGCCGACTTCTGGCCGCCATTGTTGGCCCGCGTCATCCGCGCGAATGACGAGATCGCGATCCGCTCAGGCGCGATGGGCGTCTTCGCACAGGAGATGCCGTTCGTCGATGGCTCGCATTCCCTGCTCATGATGAAGTTCCCATTGACTGCTCAGGATCGGCGGACGTACCTCGGCGGGATCGGCGTCGATCAGACCGCGCTGACCCGGATCGACGACGAGCGCGATCGATTGGCCGCGGCCGTCGAGCAGGTTGCCGAATCGGTCATCATCTCCGACCTCGAGGGACGGATCACGTACGTCAACCCAGCCTTTGAGCGGATCACCGGATACAGCCGCGACGAGGTGATCGGCCAGAACTCCCGGATCCTCAACAGCGGCATCCAGTCCGCGACGTTCTACGACGCGATGTGGGCGTCGCTCACAAACGGCCTCCCGTGGATCGCCGATTTTGTCAACCGGCGCAAGGACGGGACGCTCTTCACGGAGGAGTCCGTCATCTCACCGATCCGCGATGCCGCCGGTGCGATCGCGGCCTATGTGGCGGTGAAGCGAGACGTGACGCGGGAGCGAGCCGTCGAGGTGCGATCAGTTGCCATCGCCCACGAACGGGCCGTCATCGCCGAGACGATCCGCGGCCTCACCATCCGGGACACGACGGAGACCACAGCGAGGGCAATCTGTAGCCAGGTACTGAGCCTGAGCGGCATCGTATCGGCGCAACTCTTCATATTCGAACTCGACGGTCGAGCGATGCCCCTCGCAATGACGGTCGCCGGAGCGCCCGACCCAGTGCTCAGGCGGCTGCCGGATGGACGGAGCGCATATCTCCGCGGGCGCGCCGCCGGTGGACCGTGGATCGAGCCGTGGGAGATCCAGCCAGCACACCCATACAACGACCTCCTCAGTGGCCTGGGGATCCATCTGGCGGCCTACGCACCGCTCAGATACGGGGGCCACGTCATCGGCCTCCTCGTGATCGACGGCGCAGCGTCGGTCGACGAGCCGGCGCTCACCGAGACGTTGCCCGCGCTCGTCGAGTTCGCCGATCTTGCCGCGGCGCTGCTCGGAAGCGAGGTGCTCAATCGCACAGAGGCGCGCATCGCGCGCGAGCGGATGCTTGGGGTCATCGCCGACGGAGCGTTCAACCCCGTGTTCCAACCGATCGTCGATCTCGAATCGGGAGAGATCGTCGGATACGAGGCGCTCACGCGATTCACCGATGGCGTCGCGCCCGATGTCCGGTTTGCCGCGGCTGGGGCGATCGGTCTGGGGATCGAGCTCGAGTCGGCCACCCTCGAAGCTGCTATCGCCGCTGAGGAGACGCTGCCGCCGAATGGCTGGCTCAACCTCAACGTCTCGCCCGAACTGCTCCTCGCCAGCAAGCCGCTAGCGACCATCCTACGTGGGGCCAGACGGCGGATCGTCCTCGAGGTAACGGAGCATGCCGCGATCTCGGACTACGCAGCATTGCGGGCTGCCGTGGCCGACCTCGGCCCGAATGTGGAGCTCGCGATCGACGATGCGGGCTCGGGCTATGCCAGCTTGCGGCATGTCGTCGAGCTTGGTGCCTCATTCGTGAAGCTCGACCGTTCACTCGTCGCGGCCCTGGACAGCGACAAGTCCCGTCAAGCCATGATCGCCGGCCTCGTCCATTTCTCGCTGTTGACCGATTGCCAGATCCTCGCCGAGGGAATCGAGACCGAAGCGGAGCTCGCTACCTTGCGATCGCTCGGTGTCCCGCTGGGCCAGGGTTATCTGCTCGGTCGACCGATGCCCGCCGTTGGTGAATCGAACGGATGATCCGTCGCGGCCATCGCGCGTCGGTCCTAAGGGTTTCCCGCTTCCTGCTCCGCGTCGATGGGGTCTTGATGTTCGATCTGGCCGAGCCGCTCAGTCGCCGGCGACCACGCGGATCGAGCCGACAGCGCCCTGGAGGTCGAGATCGACCCGGTTCGCGGCTTGGCCGTAATCGGCCGACTCGTAGCCGGTCGCGGTCCGCGCGAAGCGCGCCTCGTCGATCTGGCTGCTTTCGATTGCCATCCGGCTTCGGATCCGGGCCGCGACCCCGCGCGGGATCTCGACGATCAGCGACGCGGCCCCGGTCTTGGCCCGGACGGTGGTGGCGCTGGCCGCCCGCGGCATGTGGATCCGGGTCTCGCTCGCGCCGGTCTCGGTCGCGCCCCCGAGCGGAATCGTCAGGTCCTCGATCGGCGATCCGCCGAAGGGCAGGATCGCCTCGATGAGGAACCAGGCGCCGAGCCCGACGAGGACCCACGGCCAGCCGTCGCCGACGAGGTCGATCGGTCCCTGACGGAGGTTGCCCGTCGTGCTCAGCAGCAGGACCGCCCCGATTGCGAACCAGAGCACCGGCCACGTGAACGACCAGATCCCCGCGATCCCGCGCGGGCGGGCGACGGCCCGCGAAACACGCCAGCGACACCGTCGAGGATCAGGCTTCGCCCGAGTCGAGCCGGAGCGCCTGGCGGACGAGGAAGACGAGGCCAAGCCCGATCAGCCACGTGGCGGCGATGACTGACCGGCGGTGGAGGTTCATGATCGGCCGCCGGGCCCGTCCGGGTCAGCCGGACCAGAGGCATCCGATCGGGGGCGGACCGCGAGGACGAGTACGAGGACGCCGACGGCGACCAGGACCAGCGGCCAGAACCAGTCCCAGTCGATCGCCGGGATGTATTCGCGAACGAGGTACCAGACCCCGACCAGGATGAAGAGGATGCCCACGACGACCGCGCCGGATCGTCCGTCGGGGGCGCGGGCGCGGGCGGCGCGTCGTGCCACGCGCGCCTCGTGGCGAGCCGCCCGGCGCATCTCCCGGGCGTCGTACCGTGACGGCTGCGAGGTGGCCGAACGTCTGGAAGCCGCGGCAGTCGCGCCGACGAACGAGGGCGGCTCTGCTGCGGCGGGCCTGCTGGCGCTGTCGAGCGGGGGTGAGCTGGCCCCGGGCGGCGCAGCCGCGCCGGTGGCCGGAGCGCTCACCGCTGATCCGGCCCGCTCGTCCCAGTGCGTCGCGCCGCCTCCCCAGGACCAGCGGTCGTCCTCGTCGGGCACGACGATCGCCATGACGATGTACACCACGAGGGCGATCCCGCCCGTCAGCACGACCAGCAGGGCCCACACGATTCTTACGAGAGACGGATCGGCATCCCATCGCTCGGCCAGCCCGCCGGCGACACCGGCCAGCATCCGGTCGTCGCGGGATCGATACAGATGGGTGCTCATCGACATCCTCCGTCCGGATCCAGGCTGAAGCTCGCCGCGCTGCCGCCGATCGAGAGGTCGATCAGTGGCCCGCCATTCGTTCGTTCGCGGGTCCAGGTGTCGCCGGTTCGGGTGAGGCCGCGCGCTCCGAGGTTGTTGGCGAAGGTCAGCTGGTCGGTCACGTGGAACCGCAGCCTGATTCCCTTGGGTACGCACAGGTCGAACGCCCCGGCGTTGACCGAGACGTCGCCACTGAGCGCAGCCGAGCCAGCGGCGAGGCGGATGCGCCCGGCGTTCATCGATAGGTCGATGGCGTCGATCGCGCCGCCTGCCGCGTCGAGGCGGAGGTCTCCCGCGTTCATGGCGGCATCGAGGCTGGTCAGGTGGCTGCCCGGCAACGCAAGGGTGACCGTCGCGGCATTTGCGGTCAGGGTGAGCGACCCGACCGATGCCTCCGGCAGGCCGACGGTCCAGTCGCTGCGCCGGTCACTGCTGCCGCCCGGGACGCGGACATCGAGGCGCCCGCCAGCGGCGTCGACGACCGGCGCCGGACCGCGGTAGGCCGCGGCGAGCTTCCACTCGGTGGCCGGGGAGGTCGCGAGCGCGAGCGATCCGCAGCGCAGGTCGAGGCGGACCGCCGCCGCGCCGTCGAACGTGCCCGACCGCTCGAGCTGCTTGTCGGTCGGACCGCTCGCGACGGTGCAATCGGACAGCGCGCCGATCCAGAGGTGGCCGCTGGCGAGCGCCACGCCGCCGAGCGATCTGAGGACCAGGGCGACGACCGCGGTCATGACGACTGCTCTCCTGCTCCGGCCGAGCAGGATCGCCAGACCGATCCCGACCAGGATCAGCGGCCAGAGCCGCCACGCCTCCGACAGCCGGTCGGCGTCGACGACGCCGGCCCGGACGAGGAGGGTGATCCCGCCGATCGGGATCAGGAAGAGACCCCAGAAGAGCAGGCCGCGACGGATGCGCATCGGCGCCCACCATCCGATTCTTGTCCGGGAAGGGTCCGTCGCTCCCGTGACGACATCGCCGCACCCTCGAGCGACGGGTCGATCCTAGAAGGTGGCCATCGCGATGGCCCATGCCGCAGGACATCGGCGGGTTGGGCCGTTCGTCACATCCAGGCACGGGCCTGGCGAGCCTCGGCCAGGCGCAGCAAGCAGGGACGGGCCACTGGCAGAGTCGGCGTACGCTCGAAGACACAGAGCCGAACACTCGTGACCGGAATTGGGAACCGAGCACCCCTGATCCACCCCATGGGAGATGAACGCCGGGTCGATCCGATCCGGAGAGGTGCATCGAGGGGTCTCAGGGATGGAATACCTTGTGCCGTGCGGACCGCTCGATTCCGGCATCTCGGAAGAGCGGGCTGGCGTTTCGTCGATCGATCCCGGCGCTCCAGGACAACTTCCGCTGGGCCGCTTCGACGAGCCGACCTCGACCATCGAGGAACTCGGCGGGGCTGATCCGCCTCGAGCGACCGGCTGGACCGATCGCCGGATCGGCCTCGCGATCGCGGCGGGCGCCGCAGTCATCTGCCTTGGGTTCGCCGGGCGCGCCTGGGGACCGCTGCCGCCGGGCACTGCAATCCCCGAGGCGACATCGTGTCCGTCGGTTGGGCAAGTCGTTCGGCCGACAACTCACGGTCTCGCCCCTTCGACACCCGTGAGCCCGGCCGTGGGTGAGACGACCGATGGCGGGCTGCTGTCGGTCCACGGGATCGCCGACGGGTCCCTTCGCGACGTGCAGTTTGTCGTCGTCCTTGATGAGGTCGTTCTCCGCTCCGCTAACGTCCGTCCAGCGGCGGCTGGACCGACTCGCACCGAGATCCCGCTCAGTGCGCCGCGAGTCGGCGTCCCGGCGGACTTCCTGGTCTCAGTCGCCATGATGGACGGCGCAACCGATCGGCTGACGCGTGGCCGCGTGCTCGGCGCCGGCCAGCGAGTCAGCTTCTGGCGCTCGGTCGCAACCGAGCGTTCCGGAGGCGATGTGGGGTTGGTGGTCGACGGCGATGCCCCGTCGACCGTCGACCTCGTTACGATCGACATTCGAACCCGTTCTGGTCGTCTCCTCGCGTCGGCGGTCGCCCCGAACGGGACCGACGATGAACGGCCCGCATCGGACGGCGGCCGAAGGCGCGAACTCGGCAGATTCGAGCAATTGATCGTCGTGCCGGGGCCGATCCCGACCGGTGGCTGGCAGGTCGAGATCACCTGGGCGCCCGCGTCGGACGGCTCGAACGGCGCCGCCGCTCGGGTGGTCTCCGCACATTGACGTTGAGGGAGTTCGTTCCGGGAACCTTTTCGCTCGCTTTTGACCCGTACCCTGTGGGCGCGGCGATCGGCGCGCCCACAGAGGGAGGCTGGATGCCAAGGGATCTCGTGATCCGCGCGATGGGCGGCGATCACGATGCGTTCACCCAGCTTGCGAGCGCGTCGATCGGCCGCCTCTTCGCCGTGGCGCGCCTGATCCTCCGTGATACCGAACCGGCCGAAGATGCCGTACAGGAGGCTCTTGTCGCCGCTTGGCGCGACCTGTCCGGGCTCCGCGATCCGGATCGTTTCGAGGCCTGGCTCCATCGACTCCTCGTCCGAGCGTGCTACCGGGAAGCTCGACGCACACGACGAGTCGCTCGGTTCGAGGTCCATGTGATCCCGATTGACCTGGGCGAAGCAGACGAAAGCCGCGTGATCGCCGATCGGGATCAACTCGAACGTGGCTTCCGGCGCCTCGACCCGGAACAGCGGGCGATCCTGGTCCTCCATTTCTTCTCGGGCATGGCCCTGACGGAGGTTGCGAGCGCGCTCGGAATCCCGATTGGGACGGTGAAATCGCGGCTCCACCGCGCAACCCAGAAGATGCGGGCCGACCTCGATGCCGAGGCACGCCCGCGAGCGATCCAGGAAGGGCGGTTCGCATGAGCCCGCACGACGATGACTTCGAGCGCCGATTGATGAGCTGGTTGCAGGCCGATGCACCGGAGCAAGAACCGGCCGGGCTGCTCGAGGCGGTCGTGGCCCGGACGGCCACCACCCGCCGGCGACCCGGCTGGGCGATCGCCGAGCGATGGCTGCCCGCGATCGTCGTGCCCATCTCGCGCCCGCGAGCCACCTCGAGCACTGTCCGGTTGCTCATCGTCGCGGGCGTGATCGTCGCGATCGCCGCCGGCGTCGTGGCCGTGGGCTCGCTGCCCCGACTTCCCCCGCGTGTCGGGCTGGCCCGAGCCGGCGTCATCGCGTTCGACACCGGCGGGAAGATCATCGTCGTCAACGCCGACGGGACCGATCGTCGCAATCTCAGCTCGAGCCTGACATTCGAGACGAGCCCGAGCTTCTCCCCCGACGGGACGAAGATCGCCTACTGGTCCCGGCAGGCGGCGGCTTATCCGGCCTCGCTGTGGGTAATGAACGCGGATGGTTCCAACCAGCACGGTGTGACGGGAACGGCGGACTTCTCCGGCAGCGAGAACCTCCAGGCCGTGTGGTCGCCCGACTCGCAGGAGCTGGCCTTCGCCGTCGGGGACTACTTCTCGAGTTCCCAGCTCTATGTCGTGCGGGTCGACGGGACCGCTATGCACCAGGTCGGCGGCGGCTCACTGGCCCGCTCGGATCCGGCGTGGTCGCCTGACGGTCGGCTGATCGCATTCCGCGGTCATTCGATCGGCGTGCTCTCAGACACCTACCCACCCGACCCAGCTGCGGGCGTTTACGTCATCGCCGCGGACGGGACTGGTGAGCGCAAGGTCAGTCGTTCGCTGGGAGCGGGCGGCGGGCCGAACTGGGCGTCGTTCGGAGGGCCGGAGGTCGGCGCGGCGCCATCCTGGTCACCCGATGGCAAATCGCTTCTCTTTGCGACGGGCACGACCGGGCGTCACGTCATCGCGATCGCCGCTGCCGATGGGGTGTCCGAGCGGGTCATCGGCCTGCCTACGGGCGACGATCTCGTGCCGGCCTTCTCACCGGATGGCTCGCGGATCGCGTTCGAGGCGCTATCCACGTCGGGCGATCAAGCGAGGGCCTTCGCGGTGAATATCGACGGGACCGGCTTGCGCCCGTTGAACGGCGGGGCTCCGGTCGCGCCCAACCCCCTGTTCTGGTCGCCCGACGGCCGATTCGTCGTTCTCTATGCCGTCGATCTGTCGGAGATCCGCCTTTGCGTCGCAGACCAGGAGGCTGCCAGTGGCTCGGTGGGACTGTCACGTCAGACCACGGTCGGCGCGGCTGCTGACATCGGGTTCGCCGACCGCGCGAGCTGGCAGCGGCTGGCACCCTGACTTGGCGAACTCCCTCGAACCAAGATGTCGCAGCGACAGCCAAATGGCGCTGGAGAGCAAGCGGACGTGGGCCACAATCGCAGACGAGGATGGCCTCATCGTCCTGGCGGCGACAACCTAACCGCCGTTGATCTCGCCGCCGCGACGGCGCTGGATAGCATCGCTCAGGCGCTCGCCAACGACGGCGCCGATCCAGCCGCAGGCAGGCGCCTGACTCCTCCCCGATAAGGTCGCGGCTCCGAGGACTCGCCGCTCGCCCAGGCCGGCCGCGGGAGCAGCATCGAGGCGTGCGCCTCGCAAGCCGTCGAAGCCAGCGAAGTAGACCCGCTGCCATGCCCCCTCAGGTCAGGTCGCTCACGGCCTTGGGACGGCAGGAGCAACAGGACAACACGATCCGCTCATCGTGATGGACACCCGGTCGCGTCGACCTGTCGTCCACTCCTGGGTATCGGCCATCACGCGCAAGCTCGGCGTTACCATCGACGCCCGAGCTCGCGTCGAGGAGAGTCATGCAGGCCGTCGCCGCGCCCCAGCCGGACGGCGGGCGGGGTCGAGGCGTCCGAGGTCAGCTGTACCGCCTGATTGCAATCGCCGACCGACCCGGCGATGACGATGACACGAGGCTCCGAAAGCGGGCCGGCGTGGTCGCCGGATACGTCACGATCGTCGCACCGCTCGGGCTCCCACTCGCCGCGCCGACGTCGCTTGTCGGCTGGCTGGTCGCGCTCGGGCTCTCAGTCTGGAGCGTCGCCAACCTCGCGATCCTCGCCCGGACGAAACGCTTCGAGCGGTATGTTATTGCGCTGATCTCGATCGGCCCGCCATTCGTCCTGCTCACGACGATCCTGGGCGGCGGAGTGACCCACACCCCCGGTCTCGTCTGGGCGTTCCTGTCACCGGCGTACGCGTTGCTCGCGCTCGGACCGCGTCGCGCGACACCGTGGTTCCTGATCTTTCTCGCGACGCTCGTTCTGGCCGCCGCGGTCGACCCAATCGTCGGCGGCCTCATCCCGCCACCGCCCTATGGCACTCAGCTGGTCTTCTATGTCCAGAGCATCGGCGTTCCGCTGACGATCACGTTTCTCCTCCTGCGCTATACCGATCTGCGGCGACGGCAGGCCGAGGTGCGCTCAGACGAGCTCCTGACGAACGCGATCCCGGCATCGATCGCGACCCGCCTCAAGCACGGCGAGTCGCGGATCGCCGAGGCGTACCCGGCCACGACTGTCGTCTTCGCCGACATCGTGAGCTTCACGCCGTGGGCCCAGCGGACCGATCCGGCGCTCGTCGTGGCTCTGCTCGACGATCTGTTCAGTCGGTTCGATCGGATCGCGGCCGAGCACGGTGTCGAGAAGATCAAGACGGTCGGCGACGCGTACATGGCCGCCGCCGGGGCGCCTGAGCCACTGGCTGACCATGCGGACGCGGCGATCTCGTTCGGACGGGCCGTCCTCGTCGAGGCCGCGGACTGGCGACGGGCCAACGATCTCGAGCTCCAGGTCCGGGTCGGGCTGGCGAGTGGCGGTGTCGTCGGCGGCGTCATCGGCAGCCGCCGGATCCTGTTTGACCTGTGGGGCGACACGGTGAACACCGCGGCGCGGATGGAATCGTCGGGGGTTCCAGGGCAGATCCACCTGGCCTCCTCGACCCGCGCGCTGCTCGGCGACCGCTATGTGTTCGAGGAGCGTCAGGTTGAGGTCAAGGGGCTCGGGTCGATGACCACCTTTCTCCTGACCGAGAAGAAGGGGTCGGACATGTAGTGGTTTTGTCGCGCTTCCACGAGGGCGATGGACGCTTCGCTCACGTCAGCGGCCAATCGAGACGCATTGGCGACTCGGTCCCGGCAAACACTGCGTCGCGGCGTTCATGAAGCGTGCCGCCAGCAACCGAATGACCAGCCGGTCATGGACGAACAGTCACCCATCAAGCCGCTCCGCCATCCGTCCGCTGAACATCTGCCAGCGCTCGATCACGGCCTGGGCATCGTGCGGGTCGATCTCGATCGCGCTGGCTAAGGGGGCACTCAACCCGTCTAGCAGGTGCCCGTCCCACTGTCGCCGAAGGTCGCGCCCGGAACAGGGATGAACTGCCAGGCGTAGGAGCCCGGGGCGAGGGTCAGCTTCAGGACCCCGTAGGTGCTGTCGTTGCTGACTTGCTCGGCAGCCAGCGGCGGCTTCGTGATGGGGTAGTGATTCTTGCCGCCGGTCCCGACGACGAATTCGCGGACGCCACCGGGCGTCGCCACGCCGCTCGCGTCCATCGGCGCATAGCGCTCGTAGTCGTGGTTGTGGCCCGACAGGACGATGTCGGCGTGAGCCGCCACGAGGTCGCTCCAGATCGTCGCCATCTGCGTGGCGTTGCCGTGCTCGCCGTTCGACCACCGGGGCTCGTGCCAATAGGCGAGAACGCACCCTGAATGGGCCGCAAGGTCCGCGTTCAGCCACGTTTCCTGTGCCCCGCCTGCGGTACATCCGCCGGTGACGTGCGAGCACTCGGAGTTGAGACTGATGAAGTGCCACGCGCCGATGTCGTAGCTGTAGTAGGTCGACGGAGCGCGCGTCCCGAAGTAGGAGAAGTAGCCGGCGGCATTCCTCGTCAGATACTCGTGGTTGCCGATCGTCGGGAACGTCTTCTCGAGGTACTTCCCCCACGTCGGGGCGTAGCCTGCCTGGAACTTGGCGATCGAGTTGTCCTCGTACTGGGTGTCGCCGAGCGTGAGGACGGCGACCGGGTCGATGCTCCCGACGAGGTTGGCGGTGGCCGCCTGATCGCAGTTTGCGGGCGGTCGGGCGGTGGAGGCCGGGTCACAGGCGATGTCGCCGGCGGCGGCGATGACGATCGTGGCGGTGACTGCCAGGCCGGAGCCCGACGGAGTCACGGCGATCGTGTGCGGGGTCGACGGCGCGGGGCTGGCCGACGGCGTCGGGACCGGCGCAGGGAGCGGCGAGCATGCGGCGAGCAGAGCCGCCACGGCGAAGATGAGCGCTCGCTTCATCGGTTGGCCTCAAGTTCCGGGAGGAGGGCGCCGCTGCGGTCCGATCTTCCATTCCCTCGGGCCTGCCGTGAGGATACCTGCGTTTGCCCGGACGGTCAGATTGCCACCCGGCCCTGCCCCGTCGCGGCACCTGGCCGCCCGCGAATCCCGGAGGTCCCCTGCTACCATCGCGCCGATGGAGATCATGGGAATCCGAATCCCGACCGTCGTTCAGGACAACGTCGCCCGCCGCTGCGATGGCTGCCTTCGCGTCATCGAAGGTACCCCCTGGCGGGTGAACCTGCTCGACACCGTCACCACGGAGGTCGCGGCGCCCTGGACCGACACGGCGGCGATCAATCCCGGCCCGTTCGAGTTCCATTCGGACGAAGCGTGCGTCCGGAGCTGGATCCGCGGCCGGGGCTTCCTGTTCTGCCGAAAGGGCCAGGTGCGCGAGATCATGCGCCCGATCCCGGTTCCCGATGCCCATGGCGCGATCACTCGGTGGGGACTCTGCGACGGGATCCATCGCGACGACCACGAGCTGATCCCCGCCTGATCCGCCCCGGTGATGCAGGCGGTTGACGCCGCTTCGGCGGCCGCGGATAATCCGCCGAGAACGCCCTGTTGGCGTACCTAGATTTACCCACATTCAAACGCGAGGACTCGCTTCATCGTGCCTGTTGCCGTCCGTCCGACTCGCGTAGCAGCCGAGCGCCCCCTCTCGCTCGGCCCGGCCAGCCGTCTCCTCGGCGTCGATCCCGACACGCTCCGGCGCTGGGCGGACGAGGGCCGGATCGCCGCCTTCACGACCGCCGGCGGCCACCGCCGATTCGCGCGATCGACCGTGGAGCGCATTCTCGAGGCGCGGCGCCACGACGCCACGGCCCGTCTGGCCAGCCTCGGAGCGACGAAGGACCGCCTGTCGCGCGCGTATCGCCGTGGCTACGCCTCCCAGTCCGGCGTCGGCGACGTCCGGGATGCGATCCCGGAGATCGACCGCGAGCCATTCCGTGACGGGGGCCGGGCGCTGGTCGCCGCGATGCTCGCCCACCTCGACGCACCCGACGACGCCTCCCGCGACCGGTCGGAGGCGACGGCGATCGACCTGACCGAGGCCCTGGCTGCGCGCCTGTCGACCGCCGGCATACCCCTCGGCGACTCGGTCTCGCTGTTCGTTTCGGCGCGCCAGCCCTTCCTGACCGAGCTCGGCGTCATCGCCCGGCGGCGGTCCCTCGATCCCGATCGCCTCGCCGAGATCTACGAGCGCTCGTCCGGCCTGCTCGATCGGCTGCTGCTCCAGCTCGTGGCGTCCCACAGGGCGCCGGGCGCCGGCCGGGAGGCCTGAGCGATGCCGTCCGCGTGGCTGCCTGCCGTCACCGCGCTCCTCGCCCTCGTCTTCGCGGTCGCCCTGATCGACCAGTGGCGCGAGCGTCGCCAGACCTTCCAGCTGATCTGGGCGATCGGGATGCTGTTCTACGGAGTCGCCTCGGGTTGCGAGGCGATCGGGGCACTGACCGGCTGGAACGAGGCCCTCTACCGGACCTGGTACCTGGCGGGCGCGATCTGGACCGCCGGCTGGCTCGGCCTCGGGACGGCGTTCCTGCTCGGACGGACGCGCTTCGGATATACGTTCGCGGCGTGCCTCCTGCTTGCCGGCGTCTTCACCCTGCTGACGCAGCGCAAGTTCGAGTACGCGGGCTCGGGCTCGGCACCGATCGTGTACCTGATCGGCGCGATCGTCCTCGCAGCGGCTATCGCGATCGAGACGTACTTCCAGAACGATCGCTGGCCGCGACTTGCGGCCGGGGCGGTCGTCGGGGCGACCGTCCTGTCGCTCGTCCTGATGCTGACCGTCAGCCTTCCGGCGCCGGGCTACGCGCTCGATCCGGCGACCGGCGCCCCGACCGGCGAGCTGCTGCCCGGAACGATCCGCCTGCTCACGCCCTTCCTCAATATCACCGGCGGGTTCGCCTTGATCCTCGGGGCGCTGTTCTCGGCCTACGTCTTCATGCCGAAGCGCCGCGTGCTCGGCTACTCCCTGGACCCGAACGCCTCGGGCGACCAGTTCCTGTTCAACTTCCTGATCTCGCCGGTCGCGATCGTCGTCAACTTCGTCGCCTCGCTGCCGGGCGCGGTCCGGGCCTTGCTGCGGGGCCGGCTGCATAGCCGCGTCCCGGCCACGATCCTGATCGCGATCGGCGGCCTGCTCGCGAGCGGCGGCGACGCGCTCAACCGATTCGGAGTGACGAACTACTTCCAGGTCGGAAAGTTCCTCGCGGTCCTGTTCTTGCTGGCCGGGTTCCTCGTGTCGATCGAGACCTTCCGCGAGATCCGGATCCCGTTCACATCGATGCGCCTCCGATCGACCCGCCGCGAATACGGACTGGCGACAGCCGATGGGGTGGAGGGTTCCGCGGCCGCAACCTCACCCTCGGATCGCGGCGCGGGCTGACCAGCCGCCAGCTCGGCGTCGGCCAGCCTGATCCCGCGCTCCCGCGCACCTACGCCCCAGCCCGCCCGTACCATGCCCGCAATGCGCGACCGGCCGGTGCTCCTCGGATCGCTTGCCGTGATCGTCGCGGCGAGCGGCTTCGGGATGCTCGGTCCGCTTGCCCGATTCGCCTACGACGCAGGCTTCGCGCCACTCAGCTTCGTCGCCTGGCGGGCCCTGTTCGGGTTCGCCATCGTCGCGGCCCTCGCCGGCAGCGGCATCCGCCGCGGGACGCCCCTCGTCAACCCGCTGACCCTGCCCCGCGGCGACGGCATCGGCCTGTTCGTCGTCGCGTTCGCCGGGTTCGGCCTCAACGTCGCGATGTTCTTCGCGTTCGGGCTCACCAGCGTCGCCCTCGTCCTGCTCGCGTTCTATACCTATCCGGCGATCGTGGCGCTCGTCGCGGTGGCCCTCGGCCACGAGCGCCTCGATCCGACCCGCTGGCTCGCCCTCGGCCTCGCCATCGGCGGGATGGTCCTGGTCGTCGGAGGCGGGCTGACGGCCGGCACGACCACCCTCGCCATCCAGCCGCTGGGGATCCTGCTCGGTTTCGTCGCAGGCCTCTGGCAGACCGTCTTCGTGACCGTCAGCCGCGGCCGGTTCGCGAGCGTGCCTTCCGACCAGGCGACGGGCTGGGTGCTGCTCTTCACGGCAGCAGCGTGCGCGATCCTCGCCGTCATCACGGGAGATCCGCTCGACGTGCCCTTCCGCGATCCCGGCGCGCTGCTGCTCGCGGTGTTCACGGGCGTGGCGGCGGCCGGCATCCCCTCGGTCCTGTTCCTCGTCGGGATCCGGGCGATCGGCGGCACGCGGACCGGGATCCTCATGTTGGTGGAGCCGCTTGTCGGCGTCACGCTGGCGGCCCTGCTTCTGCGCGAATCGCTCCTGCCGATTCAGATCCTTGGCGGAGCGGCGATCCTCGGCGCGGCCCTGCTCCTCCAGCGCGGCGGCGAGCCGGCGATCGGGCCGGAGGCGCTTCCGGTTCCCATGACCGAGCGGACCTGACCCCGATCCGCCACGATGGGCGACGACGGCGCTCCCGGCCGCGTCGGCCGCGTCGGCCGCGTCGACGGTCGGCCGCGGATCGAACCAGGGCGGCTCGACGACGACCGCGGAGGGAGGTGAAGGGATGGCAGACACGGCCGATGGCCCGAGGATCCGGGTCCTGCTCGTCGACGACCACGGCGTCGTCCGACGCGGCCTGCGTGGTTACCTCGAGCTCCTTGACGATATCGAGGTCGTCGGCGAAGCCGAGAACGGGCTCGTCGGCGTCGAGATGTCCGCCCAGCTCGTGCCCGACGTGATCCTCATGGACATCGTCATGCCCCAGCTCGACGGGATCGGTGCGATCGAGCGGATCAAGGCCGCGCAGCCCGCCGTCCAGATCGTGGCCCTGACGAGCTTCATCGAGGAGGACAAGGTCCTCGCCGCGCTCGAATCGGGTGCCAGCGGGTTCATCCTCAAGGACGCCGATGCCGACGATGTCGCCGCCGCCATCCGGGCCGCCCACAACGAGGAGGTCCACCTCGATCCGGCAGCGGCGCGGATCCTCGCCAATGGCATGCGGACCCGGGTCGAGCAGCAGCTCGCCGAGCCCCTCACCGAACGGGAGCTCGAGGTCCTGAGCCTGGTCGGCCACGGTCACAGCAATAAGGAGATTGCGACCGACCTCGGGATCACCGAGCGGACCGCCCGGACCCCTGTCAGCAACATCCTCGGCAAGCTGGGTCTCCAGAGCCGGACCCAGGCGGCGCTGTACGCGGTCGAGCGCAAGCTCGTCAAGGACTGAGGTGCCGCCGGACGTCGAGCAGCCGCCGGATAGGCGGCCAACGATCGTCTTCCTCCACGGGACGCGCCTCAACGGCGCCTACTGGGGGCCCCAGGTGGCAGCGCTCGGCGACCGCTTCCACTGCCTCGCGCCGAACCTGCCGGGCCATGGCCGATCCGCCACGGCCACGTTCACGATCGCCGGCGCCGCGCGGGAGATCGCCGACCTCATCGAGCGGGAGGCCCACTGCGGCCGGGCGATGGTCGTCGGGCTGTCGCTGGGCGGATACGTCGCGATGGCGCTCGCGGCGGCCTGGCCGGAGCGGGTTGCCGGCCTTGTCATCGCCGGCGCGACGGCCGAGCCGGTTGGTCGTCGAGCGTTCGCGTTCCGATCCCTGGCCGCGATCCTGGCCGCTGTCCCGGACCCGATCCTCGATCGCGTCAACCGCCGATACTTCGCGTGGCGCTACCCGGCCGATATCGTCGATCCGATCTTCGCGGAGGGCTTCTGGTTCGGGGGCGGGGCGGCTGCCGTCCGATCGCTCGTCGGCGAGCGATTCAAGCCGCGGCTCGCGGCCTATCCCGGCCCGACGCTCATCGTCAACGGCGAGTACGACCTGTTCTTCCGGCCGACCGAGCGCGCGTTCGCCGCGGCGGCGGTCGACGCCCGGCGAGTGCTGATCCGGCGCGCGTCGCATCTCGCCAACCTCGACCAGCCCGACCAGTTCACGGCCGCGATCCGGCGCTTCGCGGAGGCGATCGAGGCCTGAGACCGGGCCCCACGGCGAGCCCCCCGCGCCCGCCCAAGGGCACTCGTCGGGCGATCGCAAGGCCGTCGGGCACCCGGCGCGATACGGTCCGGTGAGGGCCCGATGGTATCCTCGACCGGCCGGACGTTCCCCCATCGACCGAGGTTTCATGCGCGTTCGCAAGGCCGTCTTCCCCGCCGCCGGATGGGGGACCCGCTTCCTCCCCGCGACCAAGGCCCAGCCCAAGGAGATGTTGCCGCTCGTCGACAAGCCCGTCATCCAGTACGCGGTCGAGGAGGCCGTCGCCTCGGGCATCGAGCACGTGATCATCGTGACCTCGAGCCAGAAGCGCGCGATCGAGGACCACTTCGATACGTCCTACGAGCTGGAGCGCCTGCTCGAGGAGAAGGGCGACATCGAGATGCTCCGCCAGATCCGGCGGATCTCGGACCTCGCCCAGGTCACGTACGTCCGCCAGAAAGAGCAGCTCGGGCTCGGGCATGCCGTGCTCGTCGCCAAGGAGATCGTCGGCCACGAGCCGTTCGCGGTGATCCTGTCCGACGATGTCGTCATCGGCGACCGACCGTGCATCGGCCAGCTCGTCCACGCCTACGACCAGACCCACGCGTCCGTCGTCGCGGTGATGGAGGTGCCTCACGCCGACACCTCACGCTACGGCGTGATCGCCGGCGAGGAGGTCGAGGGTGCCCTTAACCATGGCCGGCTCCACAAGGTCAGCCGGCTCGTCGAGAAGCCGAGGCCCGAGGACGCGCCGTCCGATCTCGCGATCATCGGGCGGTACGTGCTGACTCCGAAGATCTTCGACAAGCTCGAGCAGACCCAGCGCGGCGCGGGCGGCGAGATCCAGCTGACGGACGCGATCGAGGCGCTGATGCAGGAGCAGGCCGTCTACGGCTACGAGTTCGAGGGAACCCGCTACGACTGCGGGACGACGATGGGCTGGTTGAAGGCCTCGGTCGAGCTGGCCCTCCAGCGACCCGAGCTCGCGCCCGAGTTCCGAACCTACCTCCAGGGCCTCGAGCTCTAACCGGGCGAGTTCGATGCGGGTCTTCCCCGCGGGATTCGTTGACGGACGGTCATCGGAGCCAGAGCGGAAAGGGTCCGCGGGCCACGGGCGCGGTCGGGGCCTCACATCCGTGGTCGCGGGGCGTCTACGGTACGATGCCGATCGGCGCGTCACCGCCCGGGAAGCCCGGCCGCAGTCGACGAGTCCGGCCAGGAACCTGGAGCGGAGATTGACTTGGCGGAGATCGGAGCGGTCCTCGGCAGCCGGTATCGGCTCGTGGAGCTGCTCGGTCAGGGTGGCATGGCCCGGATCTATCGCGGCCATGACAACCAGCTCGATCGCGACGTGGCCGTCAAGATCCTCCGGCCCGAGTATGGCCGCGACCCGGACTTCAGCTCGCGCTTCCGGCAAGAGGCTCAGAACGCCGCGTCGCTGAACCACCCCAACGTCGTCGCCGTGCACGACTACGGCCAGGACGAGGCCGGCCCGTTCATCGTCATGGAGCTGGTCGACGGGGAGGATCTCGGCGCGATCATCAAGCGCTCGGGCGCCCTGCCGCCGCGCCAGGCGGCCCGGATCACGGCCGAGACGGCGCGCGCACTGCATGCGGCGCACCAACACGGGATCGTCCACCGTGACGTCAAGCCCGGCAACATCATGATCAATCGCGACGGGCAGGTGAAGGTCACCGACTTCGGGATCGCCCGGGCGATCGCCGAGGCCCAGATGACCTTGCCTGGCACGACCCTCGGGTCGGTCCACTACTTCAGTCCCGAGCAGGCCCGCGGCGAGCCGGCCACGGCGTCGTCCGACATCTATTCGCTCGGGATCGTCCTGTTCGAGCTGCTGACCGGACATCGGCCATGGGAGGCCGACAGCGCGGTCGCTGTCGCCATGGCCCGCCTCGCCGGCCCGGCCCCGGACCCATCGACCGTCCGGCCGGGGATCCCGGCCGACCTCGTCGCGATCGACCGGAAGGCACTCGCGACCGAGCCCGCCGATCGATGGTCCTCGGCGGCTTCGTTCGCGGCAGCGCTCGAGGCGTTTCTCGCGGGGACCGCGGTGCCAGGCGTCGGCGGAGCCGCGAGGGACGCCACGATTGCCGGTGCCCTCGGCGCGGCCGGTCTCGGCGCCGCCGCAGCAGCGTCTTCGGCCCGGGCGCGCCCGAACCCCGGCGCGATCCCGTACGTGCCCGAAGCCTATGCCGACGAGCCGCCGCGCCGTCCGCCGCCCGTCACCCGCGAGCCCTACACCCGTCCGCCGACCCCGCCCATCGACGATGAGGGGCCGAGCGGGACCTCGCCGGCCGTGTGGGCCGCCGGGATCGTCGCGCTCCTGATCCTTGTCGCCGTGGGCTTCCTCGTCTTCCGTCTCCTGTCCGCACCGGGGACCGCGCCCGCCGCGCAGGTCACCGTCCCGAACTTCGTCAACAGGACCCTCGCCGAGGCCCAGGTCCTGGCGACGCAGAACGGGATCATCCTGAGCCCCGCGGCGACCCCGGGTCCGAGCGGCATCGCGGCGAATACCGTCCTCAGCCAGAATCCGTCCGCAGGCACGAAGATCGACAAGGGCGGCACGGTCAACGTCACGGTCGCCGCGGCGGCCCAGACGGTCGCGGTGCCGGATCTCCACGGCCAGCCCGAGGCCGCCGCGATCACGCAGCTGGTGAGCGACGGCCTGACGCCGGGAGCGAAGACGGACGCGTTCGATCCGATCGTGCCCGCCGGTGCGGTCATCAGCTCGAACCCGTCGGCCGGCGTCCTCGTCTACCAGGGCACCCCGATCTCGTACGTCCTGTCGAAGGGCCCGGAGCCGTCGGCCAGCCCGTCGCCGACCCCAACGCCGACGCCGACGCCGACCCCGGCACCCACCCCGACGCCGACCCTGGCACCGCCGACCCCGACGCCGCCACCGGCCCAGCTCACGGTCGCCGACTACCGCTGCCTGACATTGTTCGAGGCCCGAGCCGCGATCACGGGTGATGGGTTCGTCGTCGGGACAGTCACTCCGGAGCCGGCCGGGTACGCGGCGGTGAACGACTCGACCGTCATCCGGCAGTCTCCGAACCCGGGCCAGAAGCGACCGCCCGGCACCGCGATCAATCTCGTCGTCTCCGATCCGGCGTCACTGGCGACCTGCCCGCCGCCCTGATCGCGCAGCGCCCGAGACGCGACGCATCAGCCAGCTTCGTCGGAGCCTCAGGCCTCGACCTCGACCCACAGGCGATGCGTCCGGGGGCCGTCGGTGCGTCCGGGCTGCGGTCGAGGCGTCGCGCCGGCGACCGCCACGTCGGCAGGCACCTCGCCGACCCCGAGTCGATCGACCGTCAGCAGGTCGAGCAGGCCGGGGATCGCAGGATCCGGCACGAGCGGTGCCGCGCCATCCTGCCAGCACGCCCGGACCTCGTCGCCGCTCAGCGGCTCGCGACGCCGGTCGAGCCCGCAGTAGCCGACCTTCGCGGCCACCGATCCGCGGAACTGGCGGCACGTCCCGCAGCTGGTCGAGGAGCGGTGGCAGACCCAGCAGCGGGACGCCTCCTGCTGGGGCGTCGAGCAGTGCGGGCATCGCCACGAAGGCATGAGCGGATGGTAGCTGCGATCGGCCGCGCTGTCGCGTCGGACCCGCACGCGATCGGATCGGGGGCCCGGCCACCCGAACATCCGATCGCTATCTGATCGTGATCACGGTGCGGGGGGTTGTGTCGCCGAAGTCAGCCGTGTGCACGATCACCGTGACCGAGATCAGGCCTTTCGTCGCCGCCTTGGAAATGCTCGTCGTGAACGTCGCCTTGCCCGTGCCCGAGGTCGTGAGGGTCGAGGACACGATCGGCGAGATGTTGGGGATCGCGACCGTGAACGTGATCTCCGCCCCCCGCAGGGGGAGCCCGTCAGGGTCGGTGACCGTGACGGACAGCGTCACGGACTTCGGCAGGCTGCTGCGCTGGACCTGGTAGAAGTTCGCCGACAAAGAGGCCGTCAGCGCGCCCGTCCCGCGACGGACCGTGACGGTCGAAGCGTTGCCATTGCCGGCCGGGTCGGTCGCGGTCACCTGGATGCTGTTCGTCCCGTTCGCGATCGGGATCGCCACCGAAAACGCGCCCTTGCTGTCGGCCGACCCGGCCACGGTCGCGTTCGTCGTCAGGTTCTTGACGCTCAGCTCGCTCCGGGCCTGGGTCTGGCCGACGATCGTCACCAACTTCGCGTTGACGATCGCGCCGGTCCGGGGGGCGCTGATGGTCACGACCGGCTTCTTCGTGTCGAGGATGTAGGCCACCGCGGCGGATGCATCGGACTCGAGACCGCCGGGGCCGACGACGGTTGCCGTGAACGTGTTCGGGCCGGGGCTCAGGGTGACCCCCGGGACGAGGAAGTGCTGCGACGATCCGATCGGGACGTCCGTCACCGGGCCGGGCCGCCCGGCGCCAATCTGGACGTAGATCCTGATGACCGTGGCCGCCTGGCCGACGACGTTGGCCGGAACCGTCCCGACGAGGTCGACGGTGGGCTGGTTCGTGTAGGGCTCGGCGGGCGCCTCCAGGGTCGGCGCGTCGGCGACGACCTGGTCGACCGCGCTCGGCGCCGGGGTCTGGGTGAGGTCGGTGACGAAGCCGTCGAAGCTCGAGCCGATCGCGGCGACGACCTTGCCGAGCCCCCCGTTCGCGGCGAGCAGGACCGCGACGCCAAGCGCGGCGACGGCGACGGCCATGAGGAGCCGGAAGGGCAGGGCGATGCCCGGTCCACGTTCGACCTTGCGATGAGAAGCCAGCCGGCCCGGTGCCGGCGGCCGGGGTCGGGTGCTCACCGGCGCGGGTCGCCCGGTCGAGGGAGGCCGCGGCCGGACCTGGGGAGGTCGCCCGCCTCGCCGTGTCGTCATCGGCGTCGATTGTCGCACGTGAACGGCCCGCGAGGGAGCGCGGCAAAGGGAGGCCAGGCCGGCATGATGCGCCGTGGTGCGGGCGATGGTTCATCGCGGGGCAGAGCGTTGTAGTCTTGCGCGGTCCGGCGCGCGGCCGCTCTATTCGTGCGCGCCGCATCGAGGGTTGGATGCAGGCACGAGATCCGAAACGAGATCGGCCCGGCGGCTCGGTTGGTCGGCCGACCTTCGGCGTGGGGCCGATCGCCCGGGTGAACCGCGCGGCATTCGCCGCCAGGCCTCAGCCGCCGCCGATCGATCGACGAGATCACGCGGCCGCCGCTTCGACGGGCAACGCGGCCGCCTCATCGGCAAGCGGTCCCGCCGGTCGCGTCACGCTGCCGATCCGCCCCGGGCTCCCGGGCGGCCGATCCGGGATCCCCCTGCGCTATCCGCTCCCGGCGATGCCGCCCTCGCGAGGCGGCTTCGGCCTGCCGAACCTGCGCCGGAACGTGTGCCCGCACTTCTACATGACTGGCTCCCGCGGAGCGATCCCGATCCAGGCCCCGCATCTGCTCAAGGCCCTCATCCGCCAGGATGCGAACGTGTCGCGCTGCCAGCTCCGCGGCGGCGTCCACATGGAGCAGGGCTACGTCAACGACGTCTGCCTCACGCCGCGGTTCAACCAGTGCGTCTTCTACGAGGACGACCTGTCGCGCGAGTGAGCACCGAGCGCGACCTGGACGACGGCGTCGCCTATCACGCCGCGCTCGCCGCCCTGGCCGATCGCGGCCGTTTCGGGATCCGCCTTGGGCTCGGCCGGACGCGAGCCCTCCTGCGCGCGCTCGGGGATCCGCAGCTCGCGGTCCGCGGCGCGCTCGTCGCTGGCACGAACGGCAAGGGCAGCGTCCTGGCCCTCGCCGGATCCGCGATCCGGGCCGCCGGTGTTCGCGCCGGCGAGACGCCGAAACCGCACCTCGTGTCGTATCGGGAGCGGCTCCAGATCGCCGGCCGGCCCGTGGACGCGGCCACATTCGCGCGACTCGTGAATGACGCGATCGCGGCTGCCGACCGGCTGCCCCGACGCCTCGGCGACCCGACCGAGTTCGAGCTCCTGACCGCCGTGGTCTTCGCGTGGTTCGCGGAGGAGCACGTCGATCTCGCGCTCGTCGAGGTCGGGCTCGGCGGACGGCTCGACGCGACGCACGCCTGGGACGGCGGGGTCGCCGCCATCACGAACGTCGATCTCGACCACACCGATCGCCTCGGGCCGACGATCCGCCACATTGCCCGCGAGAAGGCAGCGATCATCGAACGTGGCGACCTCGCCGTAACCGGAGCGAGCGGGGACGCCCTCGCGATCGTTCGTCGCCGGGCCGGCCGGCTCGGCGTGCCGCTGACGGTTGTCGAGCCGCCGCCCATCGTTGGCCTGGATCGCGACGGGCTGGTGGTCGAGCTGGCGCGCCTCGGACCGACGCGGATCGGGTTGCGCGGCCGGCACCAGGCGGCGAATGCCGCGGTTGCCGACGCGATCCTCGACGCGCTGGCCGTTGCGGGCATCGTCGACGTCCCGGATGCGGCCCGGCGCGCCGGATACGCGGCGGCTCGCTGGCCCGGCCGACTTGAGCTGCTCAAGATCGACGGGCGGGACGTGCTCCTCGACGGCGCCCACAACCCGGCCGGCGCGGCCGCGCTGGCCGGAGCCATCGACGACCTTCGACCGTTCCTCGTGCCGGGACGTGTCACCCTCCTGACCGCGACGATGGCCGACAAGGACGTCGCGGGCCTCGTCGCCGCGCTCTCCGCAGCATCGGCGCTCGCCGACGCCCGGGTGATCGCCACTGCCGTCGAGGGCGCCCGAGCGCTGCCGGCGGACGCGCTCGCCGCAGCCTGGTCGACGGCGCCCGTCCGACCGCCCACCTCGGGGACCGGGACAGCAGCCGGAATGGAGGCCGGGCTCGGGAGCGGGCCCTCGGGCGGGAACCGGAGCGCGAGCAAGCGCATCATCCTCGCGGAGCCCGATCTCGCCGCCGCCCTCGACCGCGCTCTCGGGGGCCCGCCGGGTCCCGTGATCGTCGCGGGCTCCCTCTACCTGGTGGGTGCGGTGCGGACGCGGCTGGTCGACGATCCGCTCCTCCGCGACCCGCCGCTCGCGGCGACCGTCGGCGATCCGGGAGACAATCCAGGGCGATGAGCACCGACCAGCGGACCCCGCCGAATGCCGTCCAGGAGCCCTCGGGCCGGCCGGCGCCGCTCCGGATCCGATCGCGCGTCTTCGCGTGGGGCGAGCAGACATTCGTGATGGGGATCCTCAACGTCACGCCCGATTCGTTCTCGGGCGACGGGCTCGTGGCGACCGCCGGCGATCCCGTCGCGGCCGCGGTCGCGACGGGGCTCCGGATGGTGGACGAGGGGGCCGACCTCCTCGACGTCGGCGGCGAGTCGACGCGGCCGGGTCACGCGAGCGTGGACGCAGCCGAGGAGATCGCGCGGATCGGACCGGTCGTCCGGGCCCTGCGGGCCGCCCTGCCGGACGTCCCGCTGAGCATCGACACGACCAAGGCGGAGGTTGCAGTCGTCGCCCTCGACGCCGGGGCCGACCTGATCAACGATGTCCATGGCACCGGCTTCGACGGCGCCGCCGACGACCGCCTGCTTCGACTGGCGGCACAGCGCAGCATCCCGATCGTCCTGATGCACAACCGGGCGGAGCCCCGCTATCGGGACCTGGTCGGGGAGATCGTGGCCGACCTGCGGAGCGCGATCGAGCGCGCGGCGAACGCCGGGATCGCCCGGGAATCGATCGTCGTCGACCCCGGCTTCGGGTTCGGCAAGACCGCCGACCAGAACCTCGTCCTCCTTCGCGAGCTCGCCAGCCTGCGCGCGCTGGGCCGCCCGATCCTGCTCGGGACGTCGCGCAAGTCGACGCTCGGCAGGGTCCTCGACCTGCCCCCGGACGAGCGGGTCGAGGCCACGATCGCGACGACGGCGCTGGGCATTGGCGCGGGCGTAGACATCGTCCGCGTCCACGACGTCCGAGCGAACGTTCGGGCCGCCCGGGTCGCCGACGCGATCGTTCGCGGCACTGGCCTCCCCGGAACGACGCGACCCGAAACCCGAGGAGGCCCACCCTGAGCGACCGCATCGTGCTCCACAACATCCGCCTGCAGGGCCGCCACGGCTACTACCCCCACGAGCTCGAGGCGCCCCAGCCGTTCGAGGTCGACGTCGAGCTCCAGCTGAACCTCCAGCCGGCCGGCACCGACGACGACCTCGAGCAGTCGGTCGACTACGGCCGGGTCTACGAGATCGTCCGCCAGGTTGTCGAATCGACGTCGTTCCGCCTGATCGAGGCGATCGCCGAGGCGATCAGCCACGAGCTCCTGATCGCCTTCCCCGTCGTCGAGGTTGGCGTTCGGGTCCGTAAGCCCGCCGTCCAGCTCGGAGGCCCGCTCGACTACGCGGGCGTCGAGATCTGGCGACACCGATCACCCGGCTGAGCCCGGCGGATCGCCGCCACGCAGCCCGGCGGCGGGCGCGGCTACTGGAGGTTCGGCGGCCGGACCCCGAGCTTCACATCGACCGTGATCGTCTTCCCGTCGCGCAGGATCGTCAGGGTGATCGTGTCGCCCGGCGAATACTGGGCGAGCGTGGCGTCGAGCGGATGGGCGACGTCGATGACCTGGTCGCCGATCTTCGTGATGATGTCGCCATCCTTGACCCCGGCCGTCGCGGCGGGTCCCGGGGCCACGACCGACGGACCGCCGCTCGTGGCGTCCGAATGGACCCAGGCCCCCTTGGTCAAGGGCAGGGAGTCGGTCTTGGCGACCTGGGCGTCGATGCTCAGGTAATGGATCCCGATGTATGGCCGAGTGAGCGCCTGACCTGCGAGGGCCTGGCGGATCATCGGCCGGGCGATGTTGATCGGGATCGAGAAGCCGATGCCGGTAGAATCCTTGGCGATCGCGGTGTTGACGCCGATCACGGCACCTGTCGCATCGAGGAGTGGGCCGCCGCTGTTGCCGGGATTGATCGCGGCGTCCGTCTGGATCAGGTTGCGGAGATTACCGCCGTCGGTGGTGATCTCGCGGCCGGTCGCCGACACGATGCCGCTCGTGACGCTGTTGTCGAAGGTGCCCAGGGGGCTGCCGATCGCGACGACGAGCTCGCCGACCTTCAGCCCGTCCGAGTCGCCGATCGTGGCCGCCGGCAGCCCGGTCGCGTCGATCTTGACGATCGCGAGGTCGGTCAGCGTGTCGATGCCGTAGACCTTGGCGTTCGGGTACTTCGTGCCGTCCTTGAGCTGGACCGTCAGGTCGGTCGTCCCCGCGACAACATGGCGGTTCGTCAGGATCCAGCCGTTCGCGTCGAGGATGATCCCTGAGCCGACCCCGTCCTGGGTCTGCTGGGTCGGCGAGTTCGGGTCGATCCCGGTCGTGTAGATCCGGACCACCGACGGCCCGGCCTTGGCAGCAACCGAGATGATCGCCGACGACTCGTCGAGCTGGACAGGCTGCTTCACCGTGGCCGAGTTGGCGTTCTGGTTGCTGGCGGCCGGCGCGACCGGCCGATCGAACACGCCGCCGACGGTCAGGGCCGCCACCGTCCCACCCGAGGCGATGACGGCCGCGGCGAGGGCGGCGGCGAGGACCGTGCCGGTTCCGGCGCCGCGCCGCGACGGCGTCGCCACCGGTCGGACCGGGGTCGGGGTCGCCGACTCGAACCAGAGCTCAGGCGTCGGCTCGGGATCGGACCAGCCCGGTCGAGTCCAGTCGGTCCGCGGCTCCGGGCTCGGAGAGTAGGAGGCGCCGGGCTGGTGGGCGCCGGGAGAGTACGAGGCGTCGGGCTGTCCGAGGTCCTGGGCGGACGCGTCCGCGGCGGCGGTCGGTTCGGGAGTCTGCCAGGAGGCAATCACGTGTGGCTCCGTCTCGTCGTCGGGCGGGCCGTCAGTGGGGCCGGTGGAGCGATCGGTCATGTCGGAAGGGTCTCGCTTGAGGCTGGGGGCGGGTGCGGAGCCGGACCTGAAGCGGTCCGTCCTGATGATGCAGCCTAGCCTGAGGACTCGCGGTTGAGGCCGGGCGCCCGGCTCGATGAAGAATCCACCACCTTGGCACCCTCGCCGGCCAGGCGATCGGCGAGGAACGACGACCCGGTTCCGCCCGGGATACTCCCGTCGCCGGTCGGTTCAAGCCCGCCCACCGGAATCTGTGGCGCTCCGGCATCATCCTCGTCGCGCGGGTCGGCCGGCAGCGTGATCGTGAACGTCGTCCCGACGCCGAGCCGGCTCACGACCTGGACGGCGCCCCGGTGCATGTCGACGATCGACTTCACGATCGCGAGGCCGAGCCCGCTGCCGCTGCCGCGCGCCTCGTTTGCCCGCGAGCCGCGGTAGAAGCGCTCGAAGATCCGGGGCAGCTCGGCCGGTTCGATCCCGACGCCGGTGTCGCTCACCTCGATCGTCGCGCCGCCGTCCGGGGTCGGCGTTACGCGGACGTCGACCGATCCGCCGGGCTCGGTGAACTTGATCGCGTTGCCGACGAGGTTCGTCACGACCTGGCCGATCCGCTGTGGGTCGTGGCGCAGGCGGATCGGGGCGACGGCCGGCGTCAGCCGGAGGGTGACGCCCCGGCGGCGGGCGGTCGGGCCGGCCTGCTCGACCGCCGATTCGACCGCGGCCCGGAGGTCGTCCGGGCGAAGGTCGAGGAGAACGAGCCCCGAGTCGAGCTTGGACAGCTCGAGCAGGTTCTGCGCGAGCCAGTCGAGGCGCTCGAGCTGGACCCGGCTGTTGTCGAGGAACTCGCGCCGCGCGACGGGGTCGTCGCCGGCCTGCTCGTGGAGCAGCTCGTTGAACGTGAGAAGGGCCGCGATCGGGGTCCTGAGCTCGTGCGACACGTCCGCGAGGAAGTCCCGGCTGCGATCGCGATCGCGACGGATGATCTCGACGCTCTGCTCGACCTGGTCGGCCATCGCGTTGAACTGGGTGGCGAGCGCAGCCAGCTCCGACGAGCCCTCGCCCACGTCAGCGAGCGGGATCCGCCGGCCGAGCTGGCCCTCGGCAAGTGCCCGGGACGCCTCGGTCAGGCGGCGCAGCGGCGTCGTGACCCGGAGGGACATCGCGGCGGCCACGAGCACGGCGATCCCGAGCGCGAGGACCCCGACCGCGGCCGCCACCGTCGTGACGTTGTCGATTGCGGTCTGGCGGAATGTGTACGGATTCGACAGCCGGACGACGATCACGTAGGGAAAGTCGTTCGCGGTCGCGATGCGTCGGAGGGGATCCGCCTGGAGCGATTCCTTGCGCAGGCCCGGCTGGTTCGGGGCGCCGACCGCAGTGTGGAACGTTCCGTTCGCGGCCGGGACCACGCTGACGGCGTCGCCACCGCTGGTCGCGGGCAGGCCGACGATGATGTCGACGTCGGCCTCGGCCAGCAGGTCGGCGATGAACCGGGACTCGAAATCGGAGCGCAGCCCGGCGGCGACCTGCGGGTTGACGATATTGCCGGCGAGGACGACTGGCGCGCCCCGGGCGTACTGGTTGGCGATCGTGTCGACATACGCCGATACGAGCTGGGTCTTGGACGCGAGGTCGGCGAGCTCCTGTGACCGGAACTCCTGGTCCAGGCGATTCAGGACGAAGACCGTGACGAGGAGGAGCGTGAGCGCCACGACGCTCGCGAAACCGAGGGTCAGCCGGCCCTGGAGGGTCTTCGGGCCGAGACGGCGGATCGCCCGAGGGATCAGCCGGGAACGACGGGCCCGCCTGCGCCGGGCAGGGCTGGGCCGCTCGAGCGGGTCGCCGACGTCGCCGGCGGACGGGTCGAATAGCCGCGGCGGCGCGCTCGATCCATCGCCGGACCGCCCCGGGCTAGCGTTCAGCGAATGCGTAGCCGACACCGCGGACCGTCATCACGAACGCCGGGACGGCGGGATCGTCCTCGATCTTGTCGCGGAGATGGCTGACGTGGACGTTGATCGTCTTCTCGTCCTGGTCGAGCGCCTCGTAATCGCGGAGAAGCTCCAGCAGCTCGCCCCGGGTGTAGACGCGGCCCGGACGTGACGCCAGGTGGCGGAGGATCTCGAACTCGGTCGGGGTCAGGCTGATCCGCCGATCGCCGCGCTGGACCCGCCGCCGCTCGAGGTCGATGACGAGGTCGCCGTGCCGGATGACCCGGCCACCGGCGGCGTCGCTGAGGTCCCCATACGCCCGCCGAAGGAGCGCCTTGATCCGGCTCATGAGCTCGCGCAGGCCGAACGGCTTGGTCAGGTAATCGTCGGCCCCGAGCTCGAGGCCGATCACCTTGTCGACCTCGTCGTCGCGCGCCGTCAGGACGAGGACCGGGGCCTTGGAGCCAGATGCGCGCAGGCGGCGCAGCACCTCGAAGCCGTCCATGCCCGGCAGGCGGACGTCGAGGACGACCAGATCGGGCGCTTGGTTGGTCGCGAACTCGAGGCCCTCTTCACCGCTTTTCGCCACCGCGACCTGGTAGCCCTCCTGCTGGAGGGCGTACTGGATGCCGCGCGCGACCGCGAACTCATCCTCGACGATCAGGATCGTGGCACCCATGGCCAGCGACTGTACACCCGGTCGCGCCCGCACCTCGCCCACGATCGCCGAGCATGGCGCCTCGTGATAAGGTGTGCGCCCGTTCCGGGCGCCCCGACTGCTCCCGTCGGCGAGCCGCGCCCGCTCCAGCCGAGCCACATCCGAGGTCCCATCCCGATGCCCACCGCCACGTCCACTCGTCTGAGCCTCGCGGCCGAGCCCCGCGAGGTCGTCGGCAAGAAGGTCGCCACGCTCCGTCGCTCCGGCAGGCTGCCGGCGGTCGTGTTCGGCCACGGGGTGGGCTCCGAGAACGTGTCGATCGACGCCCACGAGTTCGACCTGCTCCGCCGGAAGGCCGGCCAGAACGAGCTGATCGACTTGTCGGTCGACTCGAAGAAGGCCCGCCCGGTGCTCGTCCACGGCGTCCAGGTCCACCCGGTCCACCGCCGGCCGCTCCATATCGACCTGTTCCTTGTCCGGATGACCGAGGAGCTCACGGTCGACGTGCCGCTCGTCGCGATCGGGACGTCCAACGCAATCGAGAACCTGAACGGCACCCTGATGCACCAGCTCGAGTCGGTCCGGATCAAGGCGCTGCCGGATCACCTGCCCCAGTCGATCGAGTATTCGATCGAGTCGCTGGTCGACTTCGACGCCGCGATCAAGGTCTCCGACCTGACGATCCCGGGCGACGTGACGCTGCTGACCGACCGCGACGAGGTCGTCGCCAAGGTGCTCGCGTCGCGGCTCCAGGCCGAAGAGGCGGCGCTCGAGGCCGAGGAGGCCGTGTCGGCCGCCGAGGCTGCCGAGGGCGAGGCCGGTGCCGAGGGCGCGGAGGCTGCTGCCGAGGGCGAGGCCGGTGCCGAGGGCGAGACCACCGAGGGCTGATCTCCGCCTTCGGGGTCGCTCAGGGTTCCGGCCCGGGTCCGCCCGCGCGTTCGGTGAACCCGGCGTCGCCTGCTTCGACCAGCTCGATCCGGTTGCCAAACGGATCCGCGGTGTAGAGACGCGCGATTCCCGATGCCGAGTCGTCCTCGACGATCGGGGCGTCCGCGTCGTCGAGGAGCCGGCGGGCGACTGCCAGGTCGGCGACGATGAAGCACGGATGCGACTTCTTGGCGGCGATGAACCGCTCGTCGACCCCGACGTGGACGCCGATCCCGCCGACCCCGACGAACCAGCAACCGCCACGCCCCGACAGGGACGGCGGCTTCTCCACCTCGCGCAGGCCGAGCAGCCCGCCGTAGAACTGGCGCGCCCTGGCTTCGCCGCGGGCCGGCATCGCGACCTGGACGTGATCGACACCGACCACGCCGATCGTCTCGCCGCTCAACGCAGGACCCCGCGGACCATGACCGTCGGCTGGCGCAGGGCGAGCTGATCGTGCGAGCGCAGGGCGAGCCGGCTCCGGAGCGCCGCCTCGAACCGGGGCCGAACTTCTGGCTCGAGCGACGCGACCAGGTCCTCCTCGTCGAACTCCGCCATGAAGCCGACGTACCCGTCGATGTCGAACGAATGGACGAGCTCGCCGGCGCTCGCCTCGACATTGGAGAATCCCGCCCGGCGTGTCTCGGCGGCAGCGGCGGCAACAGAGCGGAGATCGCCCGGGCGGTCGTTCCATTCCCGAGGCTCCACGCCGACGTCCTCGAGCGCGTCGTCGAAGTCGACGTCCGGCCACCAGATCCCATCATGGGCGAGCCACGAGACCCAGCCAAGCGTGGCGCCGGGGCGGAGGACGCGACGAATTTCCTTCAGCGCCCGGTGCCGGTTTGGGACGAGCTGGAGCACGAACGACGACACGGCGGCATCGATGCTGTCGTCGGACAGCCCGAGGCGGTCCGCGAACGCGACTTCAAGCTCGAGGCGCGCTCGCTGGTCCGGGGTCAGGAGCCGATCCGCCTCGGCGGACGCCGCGGCGACCATCCCCGACGATGCGTCGATCGCGACGACCCGGACCTGCGGCCAGCGTCGGAGGATCGCGATCGCCAGGGTCCCCGTCCCGGTCCCGACGTCCAGGATCCGGGTCGCGCCGGCGTCGACCGCGGGAGCGATGCGCTCGAGGACGCCGAGTGCCGCAGGTGCGATCACCGGCGCCCACCAGCGGGCATAGCCCGCGGAGATCCGGTCATAGCGCTCCGCCTGCTCGGTCATTCCCCGAATCCTGCCACGCGGCGACGTTCGAAGGACGCAACGACCGAGCGACTGCGCGAAACACCCGCGCCGCCCGGGTCGTCTCCGGTGGGCAGGCCGCCAGCGCCGACCCCCGTGCCACCGCGCCGCCCACTCCTCGGAGCGACCTCGCCCTCGGGCCACCAGGGAGCTCGCATGACCCGATCGATCGCCGTCCGGATCCTCATCGCCGCGGGGCTCATCGGCCTCGCCGCCCAGGCAGTGCTCCTCCACAGCCTCCTCGGGATCAACGCGCCGCTTCTCACGGCGATCCTGCTCGGCGCGGCGTTCGTCCTGCGCCGGGAAGACCGCAGCCTGGACCGGGTCGACCGCTGGCTCCCCTCAGCCGCGCTCGCGATGAGCGCCGGAATCGCGATCCGGGCCGATCCGGTCCTCCTCCAGCTCGACGTCGCCGCGGCTTGCCTCCTGATCGGCGCGTCGATGGCGGCCATCGGTGGTGAGGCGGTGACCCGCCGGTCCGCTGCGCGCGTCGTGGAGCTCGGCCTGGTCGTCCTCGGCTCGACCGGGGCCGGGATCCTCCGCGTGACCGCCGCCCTCAGCCGGCCCGACCGCGCCGCGGACTCGGCGCCGGCGCTCCTCGGGCGCGGTCTCCCGGCGATCGCCAGTCCGATCCTTCGGGGAATCCTGATCGCCATCCCGGTGCTCGTCGTCTTCGCCGTTCTCTTCTCCGCGGCGGACGCAGCCTTCGATCGGCTCATGGCCCGCTTCTTCACGTGGAACATCGATCTCGGCGAGGCGCCGCTCCGGCTCGTGGTCGCGTTCCTGATCGCGTGGGTGGTCGCGGGGCTGCTTGCGGTCGCGACCGGCGCGGTTCGCGCGACCAACCCGGGCCACCCGCGATCGGGCGGCGGCGCGGCCATCGCGGACCCGTGGCCGCACATCCGGCTGGGCGCGATCGAGGCCGCGACGGTCCTGATCGCGGTCGACGTGCTCTTCGGCCTCTTCGTGATCGTTCAGCTCGCCTACCTGTTCGGCGGCCTCGACACGCTGGCCGCGACCGGCCTGCCGTATGCCCAGTACGCCCGGAGCGGCTTCTTCGAGCTCGTCTGGGTCGCGTTCCTCGCCGGCGGTCTGCTGGCCGTCGTCCACGCCGTGGCGGCGCGCCGGACCGAAGTCCTCGTCGGCGCCGGACTCGCTCTCGCCGGTCTGACCGCGGCCGTCCTTGCCTCGGCCCTGCTCCGGCTCCGGATCTACCAGGACGCCTATGGCTGGACCGAGCTCCGCTTCTACGTCCTCGCCGCGATCGTCTGGCTCGCGATCGGGATCGGGATCACGGTTTCCCTCCTCGCCCGCGACCGGATGCGTTGGCTCCTCCATGGCTTGGCGATTGCCGCGGTCGCGGTCCTGCTCGGTGTCAACCTCGTCGGGCCGTCGCGGGTCATTGCCGAGCAGAACGTCGCGCGGGTGCTGAATCCATCGCTCGTGCCGCCGGACGGCCAGACTGGACTCGACGTCACGTACGCGACGCGCCTGGGCGACGACGCGATCCCGGCCCTGGTCGCCGCGCTGCCGGCGCTCGATCCCGCGGACCGGTCGGAGCTGCAGCTTCGCCTCCGCCTGCGCCGGACCGCGCTGTCCGACGCCGACGCCGACGGCTGGCCGTCGTGGAACCTCGGTCGCCAGCTTGCGCGCGACGCACTCGCGACACTGGATCGCTGACGGCGCGACCCTCGATCGGTCGAAGCTGCGGCCCGGCGGAGCCGTCTAGACTCGGTCGATGCACCTGCCCTTCGATCCACCGCTCGAGCCGATGCTGGCCAAGGCGAGCAACGGCCTGCCCGACGGCGACGGCTGGCTGTTCGAGCCCAAGTGGGACGGCTTCCGGGCGATCGTCTTCCGCGACGGCGACGAGGTCCTGATCCAGAGTCGCGACCTCAAGCCCCTCGACCGCTACTTCCCCGAGCTCGTCGATCCGCTCCGCGCGTCGCTGCCGGAGCGGTGCGTCGTCGACGGCGAGGTCGTCATCGCCACCGACGGCGAGCTTGCGTTCGAGTCGCTCCTTCTCCGGATCCATCCGGCGGCATCGCGGGTGAAGATGCTCGCGGCCGAGACGCCCGCGAGCTTTGTCGCGTGGGACCTGCTCGCCCTCGGCGACGAAGACCTCCGGGAGGTGCCGCAGGAGGAGCGCCGGGCGCGCCTCGAGGCGGCGTTCGCGAGCGTCGCGCCGCCGATTCACCTCACCCCGGCGACTCGCGATCGCGCCCTCGCGGCCGACTGGTTCGATCGGTTCGAGGGCGCGGGGCTCGACGGCGTAGTCGCCAAGCGGCTCGACGGCACGTACCAGCCCGGCAAGCGGGCGATGCTCAAGATCAAGCACCAGCGGACGGCCGATTGCGTGGTCGCCGGGTTTCGCTGGCACAAGAACGGGCCCGGAACGCACGTCGGCTCGCTGTTGCTCGGGCTGTTCGACGACGCGGGCAGGCTCCACCACGTCGGGGTCACGTCATCGTTCACGTGGGACAAGCGCGAGGCCCTCGTCCAGATTCTCGAGCCGCTCCGCGAGAACGCCCTGGTCGACCATCCGTGGGGCGAATGGGCGGAGTGGGCGCGGGCCGCCGAGGAGTCCGGTCAGCGCCTGCCCGGCGCGACGAGCCGCTGGAATCGCGGCAAGGACCTTTCCTGGGAGCCGCTCCGGGCCGAGAAGGCCGTCGAGGTCGCGTACGATCACCTCCAGGGCGATCGCTTTCGGCACGGGACGACCTTCATTCGCTGGCGCGACGACAAGTCGCCGGCCGACTGCCGTTACGACCAGCTCGAGGAGTCGGCGCCCTACGAGATCGCGAAGATCTTCGGCGCCGGCTGAGGCGCAGGGGCGCGATGGCCGACAAGGTAACCATCGAGGCGCGGTTCGCGGCGCTCGCGCGGGGCTCGCGACGCTAGCGCGGGAGGCCGCCGCGTTCGTCGCACGGTGAACCGGCGCGTTCCGGAGTGGCCCGTATCCGCTGAGTCTCCACTGCTGCGATTCGGCCGGTTCCAAGCGACGGCACTTGCCCGAATGGACCGAAACGAGCGCTGGCCGCGCTTGCTGCTGGCGGAACTGAGTCGGCCCGGACTCATCTCGCTCCGCTCGCGCATCGATCAGCGGCGGCTGAGGCTCGTCTCCGGGACGATGAACGAGCCGGCGAAGAACGCCATCCCGAGCCAGGCGAGATCGATCCCCTTGATGTTGCTGCCGATCGCGGCTGCGACGAACAGGATCACGGCGATCAGCAGGCATAGGGTCCGAAGCGTCAATTTCATGGGTCGGTCTCCGCTGGGCTCGGTGGATCGCCCGATCCTGCACCTGCGTCGGCACCCCCGCCAGTCTGCGGACGATTCGCTTCGGCGTCCGGACGACGCAGACGCATCGCAATCTGGACAGACGCGGAACATCGCCCACTGCCTCGGCGTCTCGGGGCCAGACCGCTCCTCCCGCGGCCACCAGCGAGGTTCCAGCCATGACCCAGTCCATCAGGACCGCGGGGATCGCCGCGTCGGCGGCCCTCGTCGTCGCCATTGCCGCCCTGTCGGCCCATTCCGGGCCCGCCCTCGCGGTACCTTCCGCGTCGGACCCGGCGACCCACACGATCACGGTCACGGGCAACGGCAAGGTCACGGTCGTGCCCGATGTCGCGAGGATCACGCTGGGCGTGACGATCAACCGCCCGAACGTCAAGGACGCTCGTTCGGCGGCCGCCTCCACGATGAACGCCATCATCGGCGCGATCAAGGGACTCGGAGTCGCGGACGCCGACATCCAGACGGTCGGCCTCAACCTGTATCCGCAGTACACGAACAGCTCGCCGAACAAGATCGTCGGCTATTCGATCAGCGAGCAGGTCCAGGTGACGGTTCGGGACCTCGACAAGGCCGGCGACGTCGTCGACCAGGCGACGGCCAAGGGCGCGACCGACGTGAATGGCATCTCGTTCGAGCTCGCCGACCCGGCGAAAGCGATGAACGATGCGCGCGCAGCCGCCGTCACCGCAGCCACGACCAGCGCCCAGGCCATGGCCGGCGCCGGTCACGTCAACCTTGGCGCCGTCGTCTCGATGGTCGATGCGACCGTCTCGAATCCGTATCCGGTCTACTTCGGGGGAGCCAAGGCAGCGGCCGACTCGGCCGTCCCGACGCCGGTCCAGGTCGGCACGCAGGACGTGTCCGTGGTTGTCACGGTGGTGTTCGCGATCGGGTGATCCCGCGGCGAGTCAGTCGGCCGCCGGCCTCGGGCCGGCGGCCTTCTTCTTGCGCGGCGCCCGATCGAGCTGGCCAGCTCGATCGGGCCATTCGTAGCCGGCCCACGGGTCGTAGTCCGGATCGAGGGCTTCCTGGCCCGGCCGATCGGCCTGCGGGACGTGGATCAGGTTGACGCGGACGCGGTACCAGAGCGACGAGCGACCGCGCATCCCGTCGGTGAGGACGTCGGCGGGTTCGAGGTGTGCGGCCACCTCGGGATGCCGGTCCTTCCAGCGCGCGAGACCCTCGAGCGCCTCGGCCTTCGTGGCCGCACGGCTGATCTCGATCACCGGCATCGACGTCTTCCGGCGCCCGGTCGGCGTGGGCCGCGAACCACCGCCGACGGTGCCCCGAGCTCCGACCGGCGCGCCTTCCCACTCGGTCGGGAGGCCGGCGTTCTTGTCGCCGGCCGCCACGGCGGCCGCCCGCTCGGCGGCGACCTCCGGCGGTGGGCCGCCCTCGATGCCGCGACCCGGGTCGTACTCGCTCTTCGGGCGGCGCGCCCGCGACGGCTGGACCCGCGGCGGTTCACCGGCCTGCTTCGCGTAGTTGGGCGGCCACGGGGCGTCGCCCTCGCCTTGGGCCTCGTGCCGCGCGGACAGCTCCAGGAGGGCGTCGAGCAAGCCGGCAGCCTCGTCGATCCCGGCACCCGCATCGCCACGCTCGGCGTACAGCCTCGGAACCGTGGCGAGCGTGAAGTCCTCGGCGACGACGTCCGGCACCTCCGTCCAGCGGAGCGGCATCGACACCCGCGCGTCGGGCAATGGCCGCACCGAATAGGCCGACGCGACCGTGCGGTCCTTCGCGTTCTGGTTGTAGTCGAGGAAGACGCCATGACGCTCCTCCTTCCACCACTTGCTGGTCGCGAGCTTCGGCGCGCGCGCCTCGACGTCGCGGGCGAGGGCGAGCGCGGCCCGGCGGACCTCCGCGTACGTCCAGCGCGGCTCGATCCGGACGTTGATGTGGATCCCGCGCGAGCCCGACGTTTTCGGCCAGCCCACGAGGCCGACCGCCTCGAGGGCCTCCCTGCAGACGAGCGCGACCTCGCGGATCTGCGGCCACCCGATCCCCGGGACGGGGTCGAGGTCTACCCGGAGCTCGTCTGGATGGTCGAGGTCGTCGGCGCGGACCGGGTGTGGGTTCAGGTCGATACAGCCGAGGTTGGCGACCCAGGCCAGCCCGGCCGCCGTGTCGAGGACGACCTCGTCGGCCGTTCGCCCGGACGGGAACGTCAGCTCCGCCGTCCGGATCCAGTCCGGCGTGTTGTCGGGCGCCCGCTTCTGGAAGAACGCCTCCTTGGTGATCCCGTCGACGAAGCGCTTGAGGGCCATCGGCCGGCCACCGGCGCCGCGCAGCGCGCCATCCGCAACCGCGAGGTAGTACGAGACGACGTCCATCTTCGTGTAGCCGGGCTCGGGGAAGTACACCTTGTCCGGGTTCGAGATCGAGACCTCGCGGCCACCGATCTCGAGGACCTCCTTGCGGGTCGCCATGCCGAGACGATAACGCCGATCTCGGGCGGTGCGTGGTCCAGAGCGGCGAGCTGCATACCGCCGTGGCATGAGAACCGGACAGCCTGGTCCGATGACCCGGCGCGGCCCGCCCGGAGAATCGTTCGTGCGGGACCCGTGACACCGACCGCCGGACGGTCGATGATGGGGACCCACGAGGGACCCCAATGCTCAGCCAGCCCGAGCCCGCCTGCCTCGTCATTGCCGACATCACCGGCTACACCGGCTTCCTCGCCGGCGCCGAGCTCGACCACGCCCAGGACATCCTGGCCGACCTGATGGGCACGGTTGTCAGCGCCCTCCGCCCGACGTTCCGCCTCGCGAAGCTCGAGGGCGACGCGGCGTTCACCTACCTGCTCGCGGCGAACCTCGACGGATCGCTCCTCCAGGACACGGTCGAGCGCTGCTACTTCGCCTTCCGGCGCCGCCTCCGCGATGTCGGCCAGGCGTCGAGCTGCGAGTGCAACGCCTGCATCCTCGTCCCCAGGCTCGATCTCAAGGTCGTCGCCCATCACGGGCGGGTCATCCGGCAGCGGATCGCGGCGCGCGAGGAGCTCGTCGGGAGCGACGTGATCGTCGTCCACCGCCTGCTGAAGAACCACGTCGCAGAGGCCACCGGCGCGAGCGCCTACGGGCTGTACACCGACGCCTGCGCGATCGCGATGGGCCTCGACGACCCGCGGGCAGCCGGGCTCATCCCGCACCGCGAGGAGTTCGAGGGCGTGGGCGAGATCGGCGGCTGGGTCCGGGACCTCCACGCGGCCTGGGAGGCGGAGCTCCGACGAGCCGTCGACGTCGTCGCGGAAGCCGACGCCGCGCGGACCTACGAAGCGACCTTCGAAGCGCCCCAGGCGCTCGTGTGGGAGTACGTGACGTCACCGATCCGCCGGCCGATGTGGCAGTCCCAGGTCAGCGGCGTCGAGGAGCACACCGGCGCGTCCGGCCGGCGCGGCCCGGGAACCGTCAATCACTGCATCCACGGCAAGGACGCCGTCATCGAGGAGGTCATGGACTGGCAGCCGTACGACCATGTGACCTTCCGCTCGCAACTTCCGATGCCGGGCGTTCCGAAGCTCGTCAACTCATTCCTCTTCCACGACCTCGGTGACGGCCGAACGCGCGTCGAGATCCGTCTGCGCCGGCCGCGCTCGGCCAAGGACCGCGCGATCGCCACGGCGCTCCTGCCGATGCTGGACCAGTCGTTCGAGGGCAGTCTCGCCGCGCTGCGCCCGGTGCTCGCCGCGGCGGTGGCCCCCTCGGCCGACGCCCCACCCGAGCCCGCGGTGCCGACCTCGCTCGGTCGAAACGCGCTCGAGCCGATCGCGAGCGCATCGTCGTGATGTCGATCCGGGACCCGGCTATTCGTCGTCCTGCCAGAAGGGCCGCTCTGAGCAGCCCGCGTTCGCGAGGAGAGACACGATGCGCTACCTGCTCCTGATCTACACCCAGGAACCCGCGGAGGAGCCGGCGGCCGACGTCGCGGCGGCCTCGCACGCGGCCTATGCCGCGTTCACGGCCGACGTCCAGGCCCGTGGCCTGCTCCAGGCCGGAGAGGCGTTGACGCCGACATCGACGGCGACCACGGTCCGTGTCGTCGACGGCCAGACCGTCGCGACCGACGGTCCGTTCGCCGAGACGAAGGAGGCCCTCGGCGGGTTCTATCTCATCGACGCGCGTGACCTCGACGAGGCGATCGAGGTTGCCGCGCGGATCCCGGCCGCGACGAACGGGTCGATCGAGATCCGTCCGGTCTGGGAGCTGCCGGCCGAATACGCGATGGCGTTGGCGGACGCCGCCGGGGCGCGCGCTGGCTGAGGATCCCCGCCCGCGTCGCCGCGTCGCCGCAGCGGACGAGATCGTTCCGATCACTGTCGAGGCGGTCGACGAATGGCGTCACGGAGCACGCGGCGGAACGCGCGAGGATGCGCGTGCGGTCGTCGATCGGCTCTTCCGCGAAGAGCAGGGTCGGGCCGTGGCGACGCTGATCCGGGTGCTCGGGGACTTCGACCTCGCCGAGGAGGCGGTCCAGGATGCCTTCATCACAGCGATCGAGACGTGGCCGGCGCGCGGCGTCCCGGCCAACCCGGGCGCCTGGATCACGACGACCGCGCGCAACCGCGCGATCGACCGGATCCGGCGTCGGCGCGTGCTCGCCGCGAAGTCCGAGATCCTCGGCCGGCAGCTCGCGATCGAGGAGGAGCTCGCGGCGATCGAACCCGAGACGGCCCTCGACGGTGCCGATCCGATGAACCCGATCGTTGACGACCGGCTCCGGCTGATCTTCACGTGCTGCCACCCGGCGCTTGCGATGGATGCGCGGGTGGCATTGACGCTGCGCACGCTCGGCGGGCTGTCGACGCCGGAGATCGCCCGCGCCTTCCTCGTCCCGGAGGCGACCCTCGCCCAGCGCCTGGTCCGCGCGAAGCGCAAGATCCGCGACGCCGGGATCCCGTACCGCGTCCCGGACGACCATGCCCTGCCGGAGCGGCTCGACGGCGTGCTCCGCGTCCTCTACCTGGTCTTCAACGAGGGCTATGGCGCCTCGAGCGGCGACCGCCTCGTCCGGCGCGAGCTCTCGGGCGAGGCGATCCGGCTCAGTCGGGTGCTCGCGTCGCTGATGCCGGACGAGCCCGAGGTCCTGGGACTGCTGGCCCTGATGCTGCTCCACGACGCCCGCCGCGAGACGCGGACCGGGCCGGCCGGCGAGCTCGTGCTCCTCGAGGACCAGGACCGGTCGCGCTGGGACGGGGCCCGGATCGGCGAGGGCCAGACGCTGCTCGAGCGGGCGATGCGGATGCGTCGGGTGGGGCCATACCAGCTCCAGGCGGCGATCGCGTCGCTCCACGACGAGGCGGCCACGGCGCCCGCGACCGACTGGCCGCAGATCGCGGCGCTCTATCGGATCCTCGGCGAGATCCAGCCGTCTCCGATCGTCGAGCTCAACCGGGCGGTCGCGGTGGCCATGGCCGATGGGCCCGCGGCCGGTCTTGCCGTCGTCGAGAAGGTTGCCGCGGCCGGGCAGCTCGACGACTATCCCTATCTCCATTCGACCCGGGCAGACCTGCTGCGGCGGCTGGGCGACCGGCCGGCGGCGGCCGCGGCATATCGGCGCGCGCTCGAGCTCACCGCCACCGCGCCGGAGCGAGCGTTCCTCGAGGGGCGGCTGGCGCGGCTCGCGACGAGCTGAGGGCCCAGCCTCATCCGTAAGCACCCGTGAAAGACATCGCGGTGCATTTGCAACGCGCTTGTGAGCCGCTGGCGTCACGTCGCGAGCGCATTGCCAATCGCGACGTTCCACGCTTCGCTGGATTGACCCTCAGGGTCCTGACCCAGAGTGATGCCCGCGGCTGTTGGGTGATGGCTGCGTGCTACGAGGAGGAGCACCCATGCGGAGTTTTTCCGTCCTGTTCGCGACGTTCGCATTAATCGTCGGAGCCTGTTCGAGCGGCGCGACCCAGTCGCCGTCGTCCAGCGCATCGACCGGAGGCGCCAGCACCGGAGCGAGCGCGTCCGCCGGCGAAAGCGCCGCCACAAGCGGGGCCGCCTTCGATCCGGCGTCGATCACCGGCACCGCCACCCTCTCGGGCTGGCAGTCGTCCGACGCCGAGAACGCGGCGCTCAAGGCCACGGTCGCGGCGTTCCAGGTCAAGTACCCCAATGTCAAGGTCGACTACAAGGTCATCGCCGGTGACTACGCTACGGTCATGGCCACGAACTTCGCGTCGAAGAACGTCCCGGACCTCTTCTACGTCGACGCGACCTTCGCCCAGCCGTGGAGCGACAACGGGTTCCTCGAGCCGCTCGACGACTACATCTCGAAGCAGGGCTTCGACATGGGCAAGTTCTTCCCCGGCTACCAGGACGTCTTCAAGAACGCGGACGGCAAGACCTATGGCATTGCCAAGGATGGCAACACGATCGGGATGGCCTACAACACCACCGAGGTCACGGCCGCCCCGAAGACGCTGGACGAGCTCGTCACCGCGGCCACAGCCCTCAAGGGCAAGGACGGCCTGAAGGCGCCGATCTGCCTCAATCCCGGGCTCGACCGCGGGCTCGCCTTCATCTATGCCCAGGGCGGCTCGATCGTCTCCGCCGACGGCAAGACGAACATGGTCGACACCCCCGAGACGAAGACCGCCGTCCAGTGGTACCTCGACCTGTTCAAGAACGGCCTCGGCGCAACTGCGGCCGACATGGGTGACGGCTGGTGTGGTGACTCGCTCGGCAAGAAGCACGCCGCGATCGCGTTCGAAGGCGGCTGGCTCGACCCGGCGATGACATCCGGCTTCCCTGACGTCAAGTACGCCTGGGGCCAGATGCCGACCGGCACCTCGGGGAGCCCGGTGACGATCTCGTACACCGCCTCCTATTCGATCGGTGCCGACTCGAAGAACAAGGACCAGGCCTGGGTGCTCGAGCAGTACCTGACCGGCGTGGAAGGCATGACGAAGTGGACCGAGGGCGGCGTCGCGCTGCCGTCACGCTCCGACGTTCCGATCCCGAAGGGCAAGGAGATCCTTGCCGGCCAGGCCCAGTTCGCCAAGCCCGGCTCCGGGTTCATGAAGGGCTACTCGGACGTGCAGAAGGCGTTCCAGGACGCGTTCACGCTCGAGATCCAGAACAAGACCTACAGCGCGGACAAGGTCATCGCGGCGACCAAGGCCGCCGTCGACAAGGCCCTCGCCAGCTAGGCGATCTCCCTCCGACGGCCGGCGATCAGCGCGATCGCCGGCCGTCGCTCTACCCGCCCAGGAGGGTCAGCGAGGATGGCGATCGCGGGCTTGCGCGATCCGCGGGCATCGACCGGCATCGGACAGCGCTCGGAGGCGCTGGCCGGCTACATGTTCGTCGCGATTCCGATGTTCCTGTTCCTCGTCCTGAACATCGGGGCGATCCTCTACGCCGTCTTCATCAGCGTCTTCCAATGGAATATCCGGAGCGGCGCAGGAAAATTCATCGGGACGCTCAACTATCAGAACGCGCTCGGCGATCCGCTCTTCATGCGAGCGATCACGAACTCGCTCTATTACGCCGTCGTCTGGGTGCCGCTGACGATGGCGGTCGGGCTGCTCCTCGCGGTCCTCGTCAACCAGAAGATCCGCGGTCGGACCTTCTTCCGGGCGGCGTTCTACTTTCCGTCGATCGCGTCGTCGGCGGCGATCACGATCCTCTGGATCTTCCTCGTCGCGCCCGACGGATTCTTCAACGGGGTTCGGGCCGCGATCGGGATCAACCCGCTCTTCCAGCTGCTCGGGTTCGCCGACAACCAGAACTGGATGGGCAACGCCAATACCGCACTGAACTCGGTCATCATCCTCAACGCCTGGACGACGTCGGGCACGTTCATGCTGTTCTACCTCGCGTCGCTCCAGACCATCAGCGGCGAGATCTACGAGGCCGCCGCGATCGACGGTGCGGGCAGCTGGCAGATGTTCTGGCGGATCACGTTCCCGCTGCTCAAGCCCGGCCACTACTTCGTGGCCACGGTCGCGGTGATCGGCGCCCTTCAGCTGTTCGACCAGGTCTCGATCGCCGGTGGCTCGACGGGCGAACCTGCGAACTCCCTGATGACGCTCGTCCTCTACCTCTACTACCAGGCCTTCACGAAATTCGACTTCGACTACGCCGCGGCGATCGGCCTGATCCTGTTCGTGATCATCTTCACGATCACCCTGATCCAGCGCCGGCTGTTCGGATCGGCACCGGCATGGTGAGGCGGCCGCGATGACCGATTCGCTCGAGCGCCCGAGGGGAACCGCCATTCCCGCGGTCGCCGGCACTGGTGGCGCCGCGGACCTCGCCGTGACGGCCGCGACTGCGCCTCCGACCGTCCCGCCCGGCACGTCGCGCGTGGGTGATCGGACCGTGCACTGGCGGCGGCGCCTCGCCTACGCCGTGATGATCAGCTACGCGATCCTGATGTTCACGCCGTTCGCGTGGTCGGTGATCACGTCGTTCAAGACGCTCCCGGACGCCACGAAGCTGACGTTTCTGCCTCAGCCGATCACCCTCGACGCCTTCAGCTACGTCTTCAACAAGCTCGACCCGTCGATCATCCGGCTGTTCGCGAACAGCGCCGGGATCGCCCTCGTGATCACCCTCTCTAACCTGATCCTCGCCAGTCTCGCCGGCTATGCCTTCGCCCGGCTCCGGTTCCCAGGGCGCGAGATCCTGTTCCTCATCGTCCTCGCCACGCTGATGATCCCCGACCAGCTCCGGGTGGTGCCGGTCTACCTGTTGATGAACGCGATCGGGCTGACCCGCGGGCCGGGCATGTACCTCGCCGTCGTCATCGTGATGGCCGCGATGGGCGCGAACATCTTCCTGATGCGCCAGTACTTCCTGTCGATCCCGCGTGACATCGAGGAGGCGGCCAGGATTGACGGGGCTGGCTTCTTCACGACCTTCTGGCGGGTGATGCTGCCGCTGGCGACCCCGGCCCTGTCGGCCGTGGCGATCCTCCAGTTCCAGGGCGCCTGGAACGCCTATTTCTGGCCCCTGATCTTCCTCCGCGACAACCAGTACTTCACGATCCCGATCGCGCTGGGCTTCTTCCGCGGCCAGGGCGGCTTCACGACGAACTACCCGCCCCTGATGGCCATGGTCGTCCTCGCGACCCTGCCGATCCTCGTGCTCTACATCTTCTTCCAGCGGTATTTCGTCGAAGGGATCGCGGCCAGTGGCGTCAAGGGCTGAGTCGGTCGCCGCGCTCGAGCACGAGACACCGGCCGGGGATCTCGGCCCGGTGGTCCACGCTCGCCAGACGACCCTCCGCGGCGCGATCCGCGCGGCGGCCTCGGACGCGTACTTCCACTCGTGGCGTCTCCTGCCCGCCAACGTGGTGTGGTCGGTGACCGCGATCGCCATCGCTGCGGCCATTGCTGTCACGCCCGCTGCGATCATCCTCCTGCCGATCCTTGCGCTGCCGACGGCCGGCATCTTCCGAGTCACGACCCGGATCGTGCGCGGCGAGGCCGTCTCGTTCTGGGACGCGGTCGACGCGTGGCGGAGCGACGTCCTCGCCACGCTCGCGATCGGCGCCGGGCTGGCCCTCGCCGCGACGATCCTCGCGATCAACGCCATCACCGGGTTCACCAGCGACAGCGCCCTCGGCTGGGCGTTCGCCACGCTCGCGGCGTGGGGCCTGGTAGCCCTGTGGCTCCTGGCGTGGGCGGCGTGGCCCATCCTCGTCGACCCGGTTCGTGGCGATCGACCGCGCCGCGAGCGGCTTCGGCTGGCCGCGCTCCTCGTCCTCGCCCACCCGCTCCGGATCACGTCGTTCGGGCTGGTGCTGGCCGTCTTCCTCGCCCTGAGCACGGTCGCGGTCGTGGCGTTGGTCACCGTCTCGGTCGCGTTTGCGGCACTGGTCGCCAGCCGCTTCGTCCTGCCGGCCGCCGATCGTCTCGAGGAGCGCCTGACGCTCCGCGCCACGAGTGCAGCGGAAGGTCTCGCACCGACCGAACCACTCGCCTGACGGGCGGCCCGTCCGGGGCGCCCGGCTCCGGAGATGGCGACGCCCCGCCCGCACGTGCGGACGGGGCGTCTGGCGGACGGTTGGATCCGGTCCGGCGATGGACCGGGATCGGCGCCCGGTTTACGTCAGGGCGTGCAGATGGCGTACGCCCGCACGGTCCAGGTCTTGCCCTTGAGGATCAGGGCGGATCCCGTGGCAGTCCAGGTCGCCGCCGCGCTCGGCCACGTGGCCACCAGCCGGACCTTGTCGAGCGTGTCGGTCGTCGTGACGACTCCACCGCCGCCGAGGAGGAAGTGGCCCGCCCCGCACGACGCGGTCGAGGACGCGCTCTTGACGGTGGAGGCACTCGTCACGAGGTTGCCCTGCATGATGATCGTGCCGGTCAGCATGGGGCCTGCGGGGCCGGCGGGACCCGCCGGACCGGTCGCCCCCGTGGCGCCGGTCGGGCCTGCGGGACCGGCCGGACCCGCGGGACCTGCCGGACCCATGGCCCCGGCGGGACCGACGGCCCCGGCGGGACCGCTCGGACCTGCCACACCGGTCAGGCCCCTCGCCCCTGCCGGACCGGCCGCGCCGGCCGGACCCGCGGGACCAGCGGGACCTGCCGGACCCATCGCGCCGGCCGGACCGATGGCACCTGCGGGACCGGTCGCGCCGGCCGCGCCGTCGGCGCCGGGAAGTCCCTGTACGCCCTGCGGGCCGGCGAAACCGGTTGCTCCGGCGGGACCGGTCGCACCCGGATCGCCGGGGATTCCCTGAAGGCCCTGCGGACCGGCCACACCGGCAGCTCCGGTTGCGCCTGCGGGACCCGTCGCTCCGGCAGCGCCGTCCGCGCCGGGGACGCCCTGCGGACCCACGGGACCGCCGGCCGGGCCGACGTCGCCCTGCGGGCCGACGTCGCCCTGCGGACCCGCGTCGCCCGGATCACCCTTGTCGCCCTTCGCGCCGGGAGCTCCCGCGGCCCCTGGGTCGCCCGTCGCGCCCGGAGCGCCCGGAGCGCCCGGAGCGCCCGGAGCGCCCACAGTGCCCGCAGTGCCCGCAGTGCCCGTGGCCCCCGGGGCGCCCGTGGCCCCCGGGGCGCCGATTGTGCCAGGCAGGCCCATCGGCCCGGTCAGTCCGGTGGCACCGGTGGTCCCCTTCGGTCCGACGGCACCGGTCACACCTGTCGCGCCCGTGGCACCCGTTGCGCCGCGAGGCCCGACAGCGCCGGTCGCGCCAGTGGCACCCGCCGCACCCGCCGCGCCCATGGCGCCGGTCGCCCCGCGCGTTCCGATTGCGCCCTTGCGCGCCCACTGGACGAGGATCTCACCGGACCTGCACGGCCTCAGCCCGTTCTTCGGAGTGACGATCCGCGCGACCTTCGTCAGCCTGTTGACGCAGGAGTAGACCCACGTGACGTTCGAGTAGGTGTACGCAGCCTCCGCGACGCCGGACACGCCCACCGTGAGACACAGCGCGAGCGTCACGATGAGGGCTGCCCGGCCGCGGCGACCGCCCGACGAGATCGGACTGGACATCGATTCCCCTTCACCCGGCGGTCGTCCGATGAGGCCAGATGACGTGGACGGCTCGATCCGGTCCGGCGATGTTCTGCGCCGCATGGATGAGACGCTGCGACCCGAACGGGGCAGCTGCACCCCGTACCTTTGGGCGGTGCTCGACGGGACCAGCGTCCCGCCCGAGGGCAGATCGGCTGATGAGCGAGTTGACGATCGCGTCGACGTGGGCCTTCTCGGGAACCACGATCAGCGTGCTGACCATGCCGAACATCCCGGTCATGCCCTCGGCGGGGGGCAGGATGTGTCAGTGGAAGGCCCAGATTCCGGGCCGATCGACCGTGACGAGGACGTCATAGCGCTCGCCCGGATTGACCCCGACGGTGTCGCATTCGAATGCGGCGCTGCCGAGGGGCCGACCGTCGCGTTCGACGACCTTCATCACATGCCCGTGGCGGTGCCACGGGTGCATCATGATTCCCTCGTTCATGAACCGGATTCGCACGGTCTCGCCCTTTGCAGCAAGGACCGGAAGCACGGCCGGGAAGCCATGACCGTTGATCGTGAAGCCACCGAGCGAGTCGTTCGAGATCCGGATGAACTCGCGGTCGGCCTTCACCGGATCGATCTTCGGCTCGACGATGAACGCCCCCAGCAGGACTCGCCCGACCACGGACGGCCCGGTTCCCGATGGCGGCTGCGATGGTCCGCGGCAGCTTTGCGAGGTGCGTCCGCTCGTGGCCGGCCATCCAGCCCGCGTAGTAGCGGGCGCTGTTCTCGTAGGTCTCGCCGATCATCCCGATCACCGTCGCGGTCCGCTCCCAGTCCTCGGGCGGTCGCGCTCGAGGACGGCCAGGGAGATCGGCCCGCTGCTTCGTAAATGCTTCGAAGGCGAGCCGGAACTGCCAACCGTGGTAGTCGGTCTGCTTCTGCCACGCCCGAGGGCTCATTCCCTTCCAGGCCGGCTGGTCCTCGGTGAGGATCCGGATGGCGTTGCCGCCAAGGACGTCGTGGCAGGCCCGAAGGTGGGCGAGGATGTCGTCACCGACCAGCTGCCAGGGGCCGGCTCGGCGTGCAGCTGGGCCGGGGTCAGCCCTTCCCGATCGTCGCTCGAACATCCTCCCGATCCAGCCGGGAGGCAGCAGGAGAACGCGCATGAACAAGGTTGTCGATCGGCTTGTGGCGGTCCGTCGCACCCTCGATCGGAGCGATGGTCAGGGTCTCGCGGAATATGCCCTCATCCTCGCCCTGATCGCGATCGTGGCGATCATCGCCCTGATCTTCCTGGGCGGCCAGGTCAGCTCTATCCTCAGCACCGTCGGCAATTCCGTCTAGCCCACGCCGACGCCCCATTTGCGGGGCAGCGCCTCCAGGCACAATGCGGCCGCCGCTCGGTTGTGACGAACCGACCGGCGGCCATGCTGGATCCGGTGGACTGGTTCCTGGCCGGGCATCGTGTTCCTGTGCAACATCACATCGGCCAACGCCCACTGACGTCCCGATCATCCAATGGTGTAGGCGATCGTGACGGTGACCGTAAGTTGTGGCGTGGCCGGCGGGGCAGGCACGACGGTTCCTGATGTCGACGGGGTCGCCGGCCCACCGGGTGAATCCATAGGAACGGGTCCGAACCAACCTTGCGCAACGGCCACGCTCACCGATAGCACCCCCTGGATCGATGCGCCGGTCGCGGTTGCGACCGCTTCCGCCCGGCTTTTCGCGTCGGCAACCCCGAGAACCAGTGCCCTGTGTTCAGCGGCCGCTCGGTTCTTCCCGTCCACCGCAAGGTCCGCCTGGCCCGTCCCCGTCACGAGAATCGAGTGATCGGGCGCCACGCCGGGAGAGCCGCCGTACGCCGGATAGGGATAAGCGATCCCGCTCGTTGCCACGCCGACGCCCGAACCGCCGGCCCCTGCCCCAACCCCTCCGGGAGCCGGCGCGATTGCCGCCACGTCCGTTCCGGACTGCGGAGCCTCGCGTGCCGCTCCGGATGCCGCTTGGCTCGGCAAGACTTGGCCGGCGCCGCTCGGCGTTGAGGCAGCCGAGCTGCACCCGGCGAGCGTCAAGGCCACGGCGGCGACGAGGAAGAGCGTACCTCCGCTCCGGAAGTCGCGGCCGGAAGCGCTGATGTGGAAAGTCATGGCCACTTCACCTCGAGACGGCGCCCGGCGCTCATGCAGCCGTGCTGCCGCGGGGACGGTCGACTCGCCATCCGGGTTCCCTCCGGCGCCCGTGGCAGGCCGGTTAGGGGCGATGAGCGGCGCCAGAACGTGCCGGGGCCTGCGAATCCATATTGCAGTGCCTCGTCGACCCCTTTACGATGCCGGCGGAGCCGCCAGGCAGGAGGTTGATGCTCCGTTACCCTCGGTCGGTATCCGGCTGGGAACGGAACCGATCGGGCCATGTCGCCATCGCGAGGTCGATGGCGACGGAGGAGGGCCGGCATGGTCGAGCCGAGCGAAACCACTGACGACGAGGTTGGCGGTCAGGAGATCCTCGGAGCCCTTGGCTACAAGCAGGAGTTGAACCGGGCGGTCGGCGTCCTCGGCACCCTCGCGTTGGTCCTCTCGGACATCACGCCTACGGCATCGCTTCTCGTCATCGGTCCTGTCGTGATCATCACGGCCGGCTCGGGATCCCTGCTGGCGTATCTCCTGGGCTGCTTCATCGCCATCAGCGTCGCCCTCTGCATGGGCGAGCTCGGATCGATGTTTCCCATTGCCGGTGGCCTGTACTCGATCGTCACCCGGGTCCTCGGTCGGCCGATCGGATTTCTCGCGCTCCTCGACTATGTCGGTCAGGCGATCTTCCTTCCCGCGAGCGTCGCGATCGGGATCGGCGTCTACATCCAGGCCCTCAACCCGGATATTCCTTCGAACCTTGCGGCCGGGGCGGTCATGATTCTGGTGACGTTCCTGGCGATCCTGCGGATCAACTTCAATGCTCTCGTCACGGGGTTCTTCCTGGTGATCGAGCTGATCGTCGTGTCGGTCCTGGCGCTGGCCGGGTTTACCCATCTCCACCAGCCCATATCGATCCTGACGAACCCCGTGATGGGCGATGGCACCGCCGTCGGGATTGGCCTCGTCTTCACAGCCGTCGCGACTGCGATGTTCTCGGTCAACGGCTACGACTCGGCGATCAACTTCTCGGAGGAGACGAAGGGATCTGCCGCGCGGGTCGGCCAGGCCGTGATCATCGCGGCCTTGATCGGGATCGCCTTCGAGCTCATCCCGTTCATCGGGGTCGTGTTCGGTGCGCCGGACCTTGCGAAGTTCATCCAGTCGCCGACCCCACTGACCGACGTGGCTCGCTCGGCCTTCGGTGACACCTTCGTCAACATCATCACGTACGGGGCGATCCTGGCGATCTTCAACGCTTCGCTGGCGATCACCCTCCAGTTCGCCCGGATCGTCTGGTCAAGCGGTCGGGACCGGGCCTGGCCGGGCCCGATCAGCGACGCCCTGGCGTCGGTCCATCCGCAGTTCCGCTCTCCCTGGGTCGCCACGCTCGTTGTCGGTGGGCTCGCGACGATCCTCTGCATCCAATCGAGTCTCGTCGCCGTCGTGACCTTCACCGCCGTCCTGCTGATCCTGCTCTATGCCCTGATCGCGATCTCGGCGATCCTCAGCCGCATCCGGCAGAAGGAACTCCCGCGGCCGTACAGGATGCCGTTCTGGCCGATCCCGCCAATCATCGCGCTCGTCGGCACCGGGATCGCGATCACCCAGCAGAAGACGACAGACCTGCTCATCGTCGGTGCGATCATCGTCGTCGGGCTCATCTACTACTTCGCGTTCCTCGAGCCGCGGAAGGATCGCTACTGGAACATGGCCACCGATCCGGCCGCCGAGCTCGCACGACTGGCGGCCGAGCGCGGGAGCTGATCCGTGCCAGAACCTGGATCGACGGCCGAGCAGCGCGGGCGGATCCGCGAATTCGGTCTGACCGTCGGTCGGCATCCGGTCGGCCCGAACAATGGGATCACGGATGTTCCCGGCGTCCGGGTCGGCCACCAGACGGTCATCCGGGGCGAGCCGAGCGGCGCGGAGCCTGTCGTCCGGAGTGGCGTGACGGCGGTGATCCCGCATGGCGGCGACCTGTTCCGCGAGCGGGTCTACGCAGCAACGTCAGTGTTCAACGGCTACGGCGAGGTCACCAGCAACATCGTCATCGACGAGTGGGGCCTGATCGGCAGCCCGATCGTCATCACCGACACGACCCACATCGGACTGGCGTACGACGCCGTCTCTCGGTACATGGCCGCCCGGGATCCTGCCGTCGGCGACCTCGATGTGGTCATTCCGGTCATCGCCGAATGCGACGACGGGTTCCTCAACGACAACCGCGCCTTTGGCCTCTCGCGAGAGGATGTCTTCGCTGCGCTCGACGCGTCGTCCGACGGTCCGGTGCCAGAGGGCGCGGTGGGCGCAGCGACCGGCACCCAGCAGTTCGACTTCAAGGGCGGAATCGGCACGTCGTCGAGGGTGCTCGACCTCAAGGGCCGGCCGGTCACGGTCGGCGTCCTGGTGAACACGAACTATGCCAACCGGCATCAGCTGGAGATCCGGGGCGTCCCGGTCGGCCGCGAGATCACCGACCTCATGCCCGAATATCACGCGGAAGGCTCGTGCATCGCCGTGGTGGCGACCGATGCACCGCTCCATCCCCGCCAGCTTCGCCGGCTCGCCCGACGGGTCGACGTCGGCCTCGCGCGGACTGGCTCGGTCGGGAACGACGGCTCGGGCGAGATCTTCATCGCGTTCTCCACGGCCAACCGGATCCCACGGGAAACGCCTCGCCTCGGGCATCCGATCGAGGTGATCGCCGAGGGCCAGTTCTGGACCCAGGGCTCGCCGATGGACCGGCTTTTCGAGGCGGTGGCGGAGGCAACCGAAGAGGCCGCGCTCAACGCCCTGTTCCAGGCGACGACCACGCGCGGCCGGGACGGTCATGTCCTGCACGCCCTGCCGATCGGTCGCACCCTCGACCTGCTTCGAAACTGGAGGATCCGGTGACCGACGGTGCAGCGCCGATCGTCGAGCGCTTCGTCCAGGATCCGGCGTCGTATGCGTGGACCTTTGGCGGATACGATCCGATCCGGCGAGTCAAACCAGGCGAGGTCCTCGATCTGTTCGTCGAGGATTGCTTCGCGGGCCGGATCCGAGGCATCGCGGACCTGCCTTCGAAGTCGATCGAGTTTCCGTTCATCAATCCCCAGACCGGGCCGTTCTACGTGGAGGGGGCCGAGCCCGGTGACACGATCGCCGTGCACCTGATCGATGTCCGCCCGGCCCGCGATTGGGCCGTCAGCGCCCACGTGCTCTTCTTCGGCTCGCTCACGGGGACGCGCTACACGGCCGGGCTCCAGGAGGCGCTGCCCGAGAAGGTCTGGCTGTATCGCGTCGATGCGGCCGCCAACGAGCTGACGTTCGATGCCCTCGAGTCGGACTACGAAGTGCGCCTGCCGCTCGAGCCATTTCACGGCACGATCGGGGTCGCTCCAGCCGCCTTCGAAGTCCGCAACGTGCTCGTGCCCGAGGCGTTCGGCGGCAACATGGATTCACCGGACGTGAAGGCCGGGACCACGATCTACCTCGGGGTGAACGTGCCCGGAGCGTTGTTCTCGCTCGGCGACGGTCACTACCGGATGGGCGAAGGAGAAGTCTGCGGAGCGGCCGTCGAGGGCGCGATGGACACGATCCTGACCGTCGAGCTGATCAAGGGCGTCTACTGCGCCTGGCCGCGGCTGGAGGATGACGCGTCGATCATGGTCGCGGGGTCCTATCGTCCCCTCGAGGACGCCTTTCGCATCGCCCACAGCCAGCTCATCACCTGGATCGCCGAGGCAACCGGGCTGTCGATCTCGGACACTTACCAGCTCGTCTCGCAGATCGCCACATCGAGGATCGCGAACGTCGTCGACCCGAACTACACGATCGTGGCGAAAGCGCCAAAGAAATTCCTGCCCCGTGACATCGCCTGGATGGACGGCGTCCACGCCCGGATGCGTGCGCGCGGGGATGCCGTCATGGCGGGACGCTCGAGGCGATAGGCCTGGGACATCCTTGGCGGCGTTCGTGAGGTCTAGGTTGGTGGCGGAGCGCCCGGTCGGACCGCCGCGGGCACGTGCCATCGCTCCGTCACCGGGACGAGATTGTTGGCAAGCTTCGGGCCCCAGCTTCCCTGTCGATAGCGCACGGGCGGCTCAACGAGGTCGAGGACTGGGTTGACGATCCGCCAGGCGGCTTCGACGGTGTCCTCGCGAGCGAACAGCAGCTGGTCGCCCTCGGCTGCATCGCCGATCAGGCGCTGATACGGGGGCAGCTCAGTGCCGCTTTGGTGGGAGGCGTACAGCTCGACCTCCTGACCGACCAGGCGTTCACCCGGCCGCTTGGCCCGCGCGCCGAGTGAGATCGACATGTCCGGGGTGAGCCTGAACCGGAGGTAGTTCGCGTCGCCGGGCTCCTCGTCGGCGAACACGTTCACGGGCGGTCGCCTCAGCTCGACGAGCACCTCGGTCGCGGTCATCGGGAGGCATTTCCCGGTCCGTACGAGAAACGGCACCCCGCCCCAGCGCCAGGTGTCGACCTGCAGCCGGAGGGCCACGAACGTCTCGGTATTGGAGTCGGGTGCAACCCCCGTGACCTTCCGATAGCCGCTGTACTGGCCGCGCACGACGTCCTCCGGCCGGAGCGGGCGGATGGAGTCGAGGACCTTGAACTTCTCGTTTCGGATGGCCTCCGCGGTTTGGCCTGACGGCGGCTCCATGGCCAGCATGCTCACGGTCTGGAGGAGGTGGTTCTGGACCACGTCGCGGATCGCCCCGGCAGCGTCGTAGAACGCTCCCCGATCGGCCACGTCGAATGCCTCGGCCATCGTGATCTGGACCGACGCGACGTGATCCGCGTTCCAGATCGGCTCAAGGAAGCGGTTGGCGAAGCGGAAATAAAGCAGGTTCTGGACCGGCTCCTTGCCCAGGTAATGGTCGATTCGGAAGATCCGCGCCTCGTCGAACACCGAGTGAAGGATCGCGTTGAGTCGCCGGGCGCCGGCCAGATCTCGCCCGAATGGCTTCTCCACGATCACCCGAGCGCCTTCGGCACAGTGCGACTCGCCGAGCAACTTCACGACGTCGCCGAAGAGCGGCGGTGGAATGGCCAGATAGTGGAGTGGGTGCTCGGCTGACCCGAGCTCCACCCGCAATCGGCGGAACGTGTCGGGGTCGTCGTCCGAGCCATTGACGAAGCGCAGCTGTGCCTGGAGACGATCGATCAGGGCCCGGTCGGTGATGCCGCTGGCTTTCAGGCTGTCGCGCGCACGGTCTCGCAAGGACGCCACGTCGCCGTGACGGGCAACCCCGATGATCGGCATCCCCCATGCGCTGTCGCGGATGAGGCCCGCGAGCGCCGGGAAGATCTGCTTGAACGCAAGGTCGCCTGTAGCGCCGAAAAAGACGAACGCGTCCGATCGGGCTGGCCCGGCGCGACGTTCCAGCGGCCCCGGCATGGACAGCTCCTTCCTTGCGATTCGGGCGGACGTGGGGGGGCACGGATCCGCGCTCAGGGCCCGGTTGCCAGACCCGGATCGGACCCGCCCGGACTGCGCCCTCGTGCCGGATCCATTGTGGCATCGGGAGAGCGGGATCGACCTGTGTCGCCGCGGCATGCCGACCGCGGCGAGGCCGAGTACATTGGCCGGGTCGTCGAGGGTGGGCACGAAAGAGGATCGAGGCTGCGGGCTGATGCAAACCGGCGCGGCCAAGACACAGGACGGGCCTTCGCGGGACGGGTCGTCCCCGGACGCGTCGTCGCCGGGTCCGTCCGGCCTTGCGGACGCGGACCCCGGATCCGCGATGGCGCCTGGCGTTCCGGGGATCAGCCCCACATGGTCAAGCAGCTCCAAGGACGTCGTCGGGACATCGCATTTCGCCAGCCGCGTCTGGTTCACGGTCGGCCATGGAATCCTGAATGAGGTCTATTGGCCCCGAGTCGACGCGCCGCAGGTCCGGGACCTCGGGTTCATCGTTGCCGACGGAGCCGGATTCTGGAGCGAGGTCAAGCGCGACGCGGTCAGCGAGGTGCGGGTCCTTCGCCCCGGGATCCCGGCGGTCATCGCGGTCCACCGTCACTCTCGTTATGTCCTGACCTTGCGGATCTGCTGCGACGATCACGCCGACGTCGTGCGGATCCAGGCAAGCCTCGAGGACCTCGCTGATCCGGGCGCTCCCGGTGCAGGATCCGGACGTCTCCTACTCTACCCCCTCATCGCCCCCCACCTCGGGTTCACCGGTCTCCACAATCGTGCATCCGTCGGCACCTACAAAGGCCGACCAACGCTGTTTGCCGAGGGCGGCGCGGCCTCGCTGGTGCTGGCGGCTGACCCACCCCCGCGCGCACAGAGCGTCGGCTACGTCGGCGTGTCGGACGGCTGGCAGGACTTCTCGGCCAACGGCCGAATGACCTGGCACTACACGACGACCGACCTTGGCAACGTCGCGGGGATGATGGAGATCGAGCCCGGGGACGCGCCGGTCCAGATCGCTCTGGCGTTCGGCGCCCGGCCCGAGGAAGCTGCCTTGCAGGCTTCGGCTGCCCTGGCCAGTCACTTCGACGTGGCCTGGAACGAGTACATCGAGAACTGGGAAGGGTTCCTGCGGACCTGCACGCCACCGCCCGCCCGGATCGGGGCAAAGCTTGGCGGCCTCTACCTGGTGTCGGCGGCCGTGCTTCGAACGCACCAGGACCGGACAACGCCCGGCGCCACGGTGGCCAGCTTGTCGATCCCGTGGGGCAACACCCGCAACGACCTCGGCGGCTACCACCTCGTCTGGTCCCGCGATCTCGTCGAGTGTGCCGGGGCGCTCGTCGCGCTCGGGGCGACGGCCTCGGCCCGACGAACCCTCGCCTACCTCATCGCCACGCAAGAGCCCGATGGCCATTGGCTCCAGAACCAGTGGGTTGACGGGGTTGCCTATTGGAAGGGGGTCCAGCTCGACGAGGCCGCCTATCCGATCCTGCTCGCGGGCGCCCTGCGCCGGTCCGGGGCCGTCCACATGCACGGGCGCGCCGGTGATTCGAAGGCGTTCGAGCACCTGGTGACCGAGCAGGCCATCGCTCGAATGATCGCGTCCGCCGCCGGCTTCCTGGTGCGGAACGGCCCCCAGACCCAGCAGGACCGATGGGAAGAGAACGCAGGATTGACGCCGTCGACCCTCGCGCCCGTCGTCGCCGCGCTGATTGTTGCCGCCGACAGCCTGCCGCCGGCTGCCGCCTCGTACTGCCGCGAGCTCGCCGACGACTGGAACGCGTCGATCGAGGACTGGACGTACGCGGTGGGCTCACGCCTCGCACGGGAGCACGAGGTCGACGGCCACTACGTCCGGATCGCCTCATCCGACGTCCTCGCCGGCGCGGCGATCTCCACGCCGGTGCCCGTCCGGAACAGGCTCCCGCCTGATTCGGAGGTCGCCGGGGACGAGATGGTTGGGACCGACTTCCTCGCCCTCGTCCGCTTCGGGTTGCGGCGACCGGACGATCCGCGGATCCTGTCGACCTTGATTGTGACCGATGCCGTCCTCGGATTGGAGACGCCGAGCGGCGCGGTCTGGCACAGATATAACGGCGACGGGTACGGCGAGCATGCAGACGGCGGCCCCTTCGATGGCACCGGGATCGGGCGTGCGTGGCCGCTGCTCGTCGGCGAGCGCGGCCACTACGAGCTGGACGCGGGCCGCGACGCCCGTCCATTCCTCGAGACCATGCTTCGGACGAGCTCGCGCGGCGGCATGCTGCCCGAGCAGGTCTGGGACTCGGGCGCGATCCCCGATCAGAACCTCGCGCCGGGCCGGCCCGCGGGCTCGGCCATGCCCCTTGCGTGGGCGCACGCGGAGTACGTGAAGCTCGTCCGGTCAATCGAGCTCGGTCACGCCGTCGATCGTCCGGAAGCGGCATGGCTGCGGTATCACGGTCAGGCCCCGGTTCCGACTCGGGCCACCTGGCGGTTCTCGGCGCCGCGCCCGAGCATGGTCGCGGGTCGGACGCTTCGCTTCGAGCTGCTCGCGCCGTGCCGGGTCCGCTGGACCCTTGACGAGTGGGCCACCGTTCACGATGCCGATGCGCTGGACACGGGCCTCGGCGTCTGGATCGCGGACATCCCGGGCTCGACCGAGCTGCGCGCGGGCCAGGCGATCATCGCGACGTTCTACTGGCCCGCCTCGGATCGCTGGGAAGGCAGCAACGTCCGCGTCGCGGTGGTCTCCGGCCCGTCGTGATCCCCGCTGGAGCCGCCGGCCTCGGGACACGATCCGATCGTCACGTCGGGCCGTTCTCGGCGAGGGGATACTCGTCTCGGGCGCCGGCGCTGGTACCGGCCGGCGTCCATGGCGCCGCACCCGGGTCCAGAGGGTGAGCGTCCGATTTCGTCCGGCGCGCCATGGCGGCGAATCGGAAGGTGCCTGCGAAGGCCATGCACGCAAGTAGCCACCAACCCAGACCGGTGGAGGCCAAACCGAGGGTGAGCCATAACGAGGTCTCGTCGTTCCCGAGCAAGCCCGGCAGTGCAACGAGGAATCTGTGTCGATACAACGAGGGTGACCCTACGATCGAGGCGACTCCGAGCCGAGCAAGGCCCGGAGCCGACGCTCGGACTTGAACCGAGAACCGCAGGTTGGGTCAGCTCGCCCAGGTGGACGCCCACCAGTGAGCGCATGAAGCGGCCTCTCATCATCGCAGCGTTGCCGCTGGCGACGATCCCAGCCAGTTGCTCTCGAGTGGGACCCGAGCTTCGATTTGGCGCCGATCCGAGCATCAGCGCGGGTGTGCGCTCGTCGAACGTGGTCCTTGGCGAACCCCTGTCCTTTGGCGCACCCATGTCCTTTGGCGCGATCATGGTTTGCGTCTCCGCGCCAACGACGGCGACGATCAGCAAGGTCAGCATTGCACGACGTTCAGGGCGACCTCAGGATCGTCCCCTTCGCGGTTCGCCCGAATCCCATGGCCAGAGGACACGAAGGTCTGGGCGGACTGAAGATCGGCCTGGCCACTTACGGTTCGGGCTTCGCCCCTGGGCAGGCCCAGACGGTCAGTGGCGTCTGTCCAAAGGATTTGTTGGCACCCACCAATGAGGAGGCAGCGGCCGTCTTTGAACTCGGCGTCGAGGTCCATCTCGACTCCGGGTCAATCGGCAGCGGCAACTCTCTCGACGTCACCAACACGATCGATCGGGCGGAACGCGTCCTGACGATCCCGTTCGGAATCCGGCTGTGCACCGCCGCCTGTCCGCCGAACCCCGCTCCATCGCCAAGTCACTGAAACGACTACCTGCTTCGTTTCCGCGATCTCCCGATCCGAAACTGGCGAGCGGCGGGCCCGCCAGTAACGGCGAGGGCTCCTCCCATTTGCATGTCACTCGACTCTGTTGTTCCTATTGAACGCAAGGCGAGGCATCTAACCCCGACGCCGAACACCTCGTTTGACTGTGCCTATTCCCGCGCTACGGGTGCGTGCCCCAGTCGGGCGCGAATCCGTTGGTGTTGAGGACCTGGGGACTGCTGCCGTTGGCGTTCATCACCAGCACCTCGTTGCTCGCCAGGTCTGGGGCGGCATGGTTGAACACGATCTTCGTTCCATCGGGCGAGAAGTGAGCGCGGAAGTCCGCCTCGCCCAGCGGGATGACGTTCGTCAGTTGGGTGATCCCGGTCCCATCAGGATGGATCGTGAAGATGTCCCCCACCGCAAGCTGCCGGTCGTTGTTGAAGACGATCAACGATCCGTCGGGGGACCAGTCCGCGTGGTCGGCATCCATCCCGAGCGGTGTCACCTCTTGCAAGTCGGTTCCGTCGGCGTGCATCACGAAGATGGCCGAGAGAGCCCCGCCGTTGGGGTTCTGCTGGAATGCGATCCATTGCCCATCAGGCGAGTACTCAGGCTCGGCCGGAATGGTTCCGTTGCCCAGGCTCGTGAGCTTGCGGACGTGCGTGCCGTCCGCCTGGATGGAGTAGATGTTCTGGCAGCAGCCCCGGGGCGGAGCATGCTCGAACACGAGCTGGCTTCCGTCTGGCGACCATGATGGGTCGCCGCTGAAGCCGCCGAGGTGGGTGACTTGCCGCACGCCGCCGCCATCGGCCTTCATCACGAAGACCTGCACGCCGGAACGGACCCGGTCGCTGTCGAAGGCGATCAGCCGACCGTCGGGCGACCAGTCGGAGATGATGTTGTTAGCCCCGGTCGTGTTCGTCAGTTGCGTCACGCCATTGCCGTCGGGCAGCATCGTGTAGATCTGAACGGTCCCTGTCGCGTTACTGGCGAATGTGATCCGCCCGTTCGAACCGGGGAAGGCCGCTGCCACGGGACCGATCATCGCGACGAGGCTGAGTACCATCGCCGCCGTCACGGCCGGCCATAGCCGAGACAAGCCGGCAACGCGCCCTCTCTTGCTACGACCAGCATCCGGAGCTGGTCCTCGAGGGACAGACAGCTGGTCAGCGTCGCCGAAACGATGAGCGCCGGTTTGCACCCATGGTCCAGCCATGATCCCTTCCTCCTACCGAATCGATCGGACTCATGCGATTTGCCGCTGCTCTGTGGCGCGGCCCTGCGCCCGCTTATCGCCAACGTATCGAGATCGCATCTCGCCAGCGTTGGGCCCGGAGCCGCGTCGAGGCAGGGACGCATCCTTGGCCACGATGGGCGGAGATCTGGCAATCGCTTTGCAAGGTAGCGGGCGCACAGGTCGGCGAGCCGGCCTGAGTGAGCAGAACCTAGGTCGTCACGATGACCCGATCGTGTCGGAACCCGACCGACCAGGTCACTTCGCCCTCGGGACGCGCCGACCCTGGGCCGGCAGCGGCGCCCAATCGACGGCTGGTCAGGCGCGAGTTCGGTGGATCGCCCGCTGCGCGAGGACGCGGACCGTCCCGCGGAAGATCATGCCGTGCACCGGATAGAGGATGTACCAGTAGGCGAGGCCTGGCAGGCCTTTGGGTTCGAAGAATGCCGTCTGAACCAAGCGGCTGCCCCCCTCGGTCGGCGTCACCTCGTACTGGAGCCAGGCGCGGCCAGGCACCCTCATCTCCGCCCGAAGTCGAAGCAGCACCGGCCTGCGGACCTCCTCGACTCGCCAGAAGTCGAGGGCGTCACCGACCCGCAGGTGATCCGGGTCGCGGCGGCCCAAACGCATCCCGACGCCGCCGACCAGGCGGTCCATGAGGCCCCTGATGTGCCAGAGGACGTTCGCGTACGGCCAACCGGAGTCCCCTCCGAGGCGCTCCACCTCGGCGAATACCTGCTCAGGCGGCGCCGCGACGACCCGACCCCGACGCTCGACGATCATCCCCTCGCGAGAGGTAAGGGATGAGAGACTCGCCTTCTCCGGTGTCGCGAGCGCGTCGAACCATGTCGAGTCGATGTCGTGCGGGTCGGTTCGATCAATCGCCCGCTGGAGCGCCGCGGCGTACGAGAGGGGCTCGAGGCCGAAGGCGCCAGCCGGTCCCGGATCGCGTACAACGACCTCGTTGCGGAGGCCCTCGATCAGGGGCCGGGCGATCCCTGCCGGGACCGGTGAAATGAGATTCACCCAATACGAGGACAGGCGCGGAGTGAGCACCGGCACGGGGATCATCAGGCGACGGAGCCCGCGGAGGCGAGCATAGGTCCGCATCATGTCGCCGTAGGAGAGGACGTCTGAACCGCCGATCTCGACAACACCTGTGGCCTCGGGATGCTCGAGCGCACCCGCAAGGTAGTCGAGCACATCACCGATCGCGATCGGCTGGCAGCGGGTGCCCACCCAGCGGGGGGTGATCATGATCGGCAGCCGTTCCGTGAGGTGGCGCAGGATCTCGAACGATGCGCTGCCCGACCCGATGATCACCGCGGCCCGGAACTCGGTGACCGGCACGCCGTGCGCGGCGAGCTCGGCTCCCGTCTCGTGACGACTCGCCAAGTGGTGCGAGAGGTGGGCCGAATCGTCGCCCAAACCGCCGAGATAGACGATCCGGGTGACGCCGGCCCGCCCAGCCGCCTGCGCGAAATTGCGGGCTGCCTGACGGTCTCGCTCGGCGAACCCCCGCTCGCCCGCCCCCATCGAGTGGGCGAGGTAGTAGGCGACCTCGATGCCCTCGACGGCCCCAGGCAGGGTCGCTGGCTCGAGGAGGTCGGCGTCAACGACCTTCGCCTCCGGGAACCGGGCGGCGAGTGGTCGCGCGTCGCGGCTGGCCAAGACCAGTTCGTGACCTCGCTCAGCGAGCAGCGGAACGAGGCGACCGCCGATGTAGCCGCTGGCGCCGACGACGAGGATGCGCATGCTTCGAGTATGCCCGCAGGCTGACGTTCAGGTGCGAGACGGCAGTTCCGGCTCCCTGTCAGACCGGCACAACCGCGCCCACACCGCGTTGAACGGCCAGACCCGGACGGCGGCCCTGGTCAGCAACGTGAATGCGAATCAGATGCGACTCGACCGCCTTCGTTGCAGCCTCACACGCGCATGTCCGCAACCCCAATGAGCTTGGCGCCATGAGCGAGCCCGCCTGTGCGCCTGGTCGATACGAACGGCTCGGCGCAACGCTAGGATCACGGGGCGCCCCGAGGTGACCGGGATCATCGCCATGCAATCCTCTTATGGCGGTGACGTGGCAGCCCTGAGCGCGCCCGATATCGAGATGGATCGGCGGCGCTTCCTGGCGTTGCTGGGATCGTTGATTGCCGCCGGAACATTGGCGGCCTGCGGGCCGCAGGTGCCATCCCCGTCGCGAACCGCCGGCCTGTCCACGCCGGGTCCCAGTCCGGATTCCGATCCTCGGTTCGACATCCTGCGAAAACTCCGAGCGATCATCCGCGAGAGCCCGGACCATCTTGCGGCGATCGCCGACGCAGCCGTGGCGACTGGCGACCCAGTGGCGATCACCCGGTTCGTTCGCGACAGTATCGCCGTCCTCCCGGCGACCTCGAGTGGCGCGGACGCCGGGACTGACGTCCGGTGGGGCCATCGCGCCGCGCTGCGCGCTGGCGCTGGGACGCTGCGCGAGCGAGCCGACCTCCTCGCGGATCTGCTCCATCGAGCCGGAATCGAGAGCCGGATCGTAACCATCCCCCGGCTCGCCTCGTACCAAGCGACGCAGCTCCTCGTACCGACGTTCGCGCCGGATCCGGTTGCAATCGGTTCACTCTGGGATCCGGTCGCACCGACGCATCCGCCAGTCGGCCAGATGTCGGACACCGCGGGGTCGCGGGCAGACCGGGCAACCGAGCGACTGCTCGCGGCACTCCCACTGGAGCTCCGCAGTGCGCGGCTCGTCGCGCCGCCGATCCCCGACACGGTGCCGGCGGTCGAATACGTGCAGGACGGTGCGACACGATGGACCGCGGCCCTCGGTAATGCGCTGGTCATCACTTCGGCGCCGGCGGGCCTCCTCGGCGCAGACGACGCCGTCGTGCCGCGCGTATCCGTCGCCGTATCGGTCGCGCTCAATCCGCCAGCCGGCGCGGTGATCGATCGGACGGTGCTCCACGAGGTCCTCCGCGGCGAGTGGGGTGCCGACGAGGTCGCGGGGCGTCAGCTGGTGCTCGCCTTCGCCACCCCTGGAGCGCCGGCCGATGCGCTCCGACGCGACCATGCAACCGCTCCGATCCGCCAGCCGATCCTTCGCCTCGAGGCGGCGGATGCGCTCGGCGACACGGTTCCGTTCGTCTCCGGCAAGTACCTGAGCATGGCCGGGGGCCTCGTCGAGATCTCACCAGGTGATCCGCACCAGGTGGTCGGGCCACTCGGACCGATGGCAGCTGCCGCCCCGGCCGGAGCCGGTCCGGTCGTCGCCGCCCTTGTGGGGACGGCGCTGGTGGCGACATTCCCGAACATCGAGCTCCACGTCCAGGCCCTGCGGACCGATGGCAATCCCGTCGACGGCTTGTCAGCCAGCGACTTCCACGTCACGGAGGACGGTGCGGCCCGGACCGTGACCGTCAGTGCCAACACCCGCCCGCTCGAGACAAGGGTCCTCGTGGTCTACGACACGAGCGGGAGCGTGACGGACTTCTGGGGCAACTCGGGCCGGCGCGCCGAATTCGAGGCGACCTTGGCAGGGGCGCTCGGCGACGCGGCCCGGACGCATCCATTCGTGGTCCAGGTGATCGGCGTCGGTGATACCGCCGCGGAAGACGGCTGGCTGCCGCCCGACCCAGCGAGCCTCGGTGCGGCCTTCGGGTCGGTCGCCTCGAACTCCGATGTCTGGCTGACCCTCGGCCGGTCCGTCCCTGCGTCGGGAGCCGCGGTCGTGCTGCTCGTCAGCGACAACAAGGCACACGACATCGCCGACGATGTCCCGCGGTTTCGGCAGGCGCTCCGCGCATCCGGCGTGCCGGTCGCCTGCGTGCCGGTGGGAACCGTGGACGAGGGCACGACCGGTCTGATCCTCGCCGACAGCGGCGGCGCTCGCTTCGATGTCGCGGCGCCGGACGTCTCGACGAAGCTCGGAACGTTCATTGCGGACCGTGTCGAATCGTCGGCCGTCGTCAACTACCGGCTTCGTTATCACGCCCTCGCGACTGGGCCGTCGACGCGCTCCGTCAGGGTCACCGTCGCCGGTTCGACCGCGCCGCCGATCGCCCTCGCGTACGTCGTCCCCGAAGTCGGCGATCGCGCTGCGCCCTCGGGCATCGCGGGGGTCTACCTTACGATCCGGGTCGGGGACCACGAGAGCCGGCGCCGGCTCGGGGGCGTGCGCGCGTCCGACCGCGGCGTGCCGGACGACACGGCGGACGGACCGGCGATCGACGACGCGGTGGCTGTGCTCGATGGGCTGCACACGATCAGCTTCGAGCCGGCGTTCGCGACAACGGCGCACCTGCTCGATGACGTGATCGGTGCCGTACTGAGCGCGGAACCGGTCGAGAAGGCATGGACTGATGGACCCGCCGCGATCATCGGGGCAGGGAGGGATTGGCATCGCGTTCCCGCAACGCTGTCATGGCTGGCCGAGCCGGTTCCAGGGGGAACGGCCGGCGCGGCGGTCCCAGACGGGTTGCGGGTCACGGTCCTGTCTGACCGAGCGGGGTCTCGGGGGCTCGTCCAGGTCTCGGATGTGGTGCCGGGTCTCAATCGATCCGTCGGAACTGGAGCGGATGCCGCCGGCGCGTTCCGCTCGGCGATGCGGGCGACGATCGGCGCCAGCGTCCGGGAGTCCGAGGTCTTCGGTTCGAGCGCGGCCGGGCAGTTGGACGGGGCCGAGTTCGTCGTGATCCCGGCGACGACATCCGCGGACCTCGTGACGCGCTGGACCTCAGGACAGCGCGCCAGTCTCTCTCCGATGATCGACGAGTACGCGGACTTTCATCGCCTCGTGCCCGCTTCGGGTGCGGTGGCGGCCATGTGGGTCGTGGATCCGGACACCGGGTCGGTCACGGCCGTCGACGCGGAGGGGCGTGGCGGCGGGACACTATTGCCCGACTGCCTTACGCCAGCCGACACCAACGAGGCGTCCGCCTTCATCACGGTTTCGGTCGCGCTGATCTCGGCTGCTTGTCTCGCCGTCGGCGGAGATCCGAGTTTCGGCTGCGTCGGTGCCGACACATTCGGCGCGGTGTCGGCCGGCCTGGCGGTGTTCACGGCGGCGCCGGACATCCCGTCATCGGCCTTCGGGGCCGCGTCCTACGGGGCCGGCCTGGCGGCGGCGAATATCGAATCGGCCGCGGGCCGAACGATCATCTCCGTGCTCCTGTTGATTGCCGGTCTGCTGGTCGGGGGCAAGTGCTGAGCGGTTCGAACGGACCGACTCGGGCTCGGCGCTGGGAGCGACGGCAAGCGTCGAATGCCTCTCCCAGACGCCCTCGCGAGAGCCTTCGGGAGAGCCTACGTCCAGTGCCTGAACGGCGTCGATCAGGATGAGCACGTCGGCTTCAACGGCGAGCTGATCGAGCTGACGAGCGTAGGGCGTTGGATCGGCGGCGCAACTGCCTGACCGAGGCTGTCATGGGTTGACCACGGCCGTCGGCCCGGAGCGTACGTGCCGACGTGAGTCAGGCGATCCGAGCGTTGGCGGGACCGCGGCTACTTGCGATCTGAAGCCGGTGCTCCTTGAGCGGCGCGGAGCAGGGCGCAAGTGACCTGCGGTCGAAACGTCGGGATCAGATGACGCTCGCAGGCTTGGGCCTGAATCGTCCGTCAGAGGCGCGCCCGGACGGCCTTGGCGAGGTCGATCGCGCTCTGCTTGACGATTGCTCCGTCGAGCAGGCCTCCGTTCTTCATGCCGAGAGTAAGCATCCCGCCGGGGACCTGGACGTGGAGCAGACTTCCGGTGCCCAGATCGGCCGAGTAGTAGGCCTCGGTTCCGAGGCCATCGATCGAGTTCACCGCGTCGGGATGCCCAACCTGGGTCATTAGCGACTTGGCCGTCGCGAACGATACGTACTTGGCATCGAAGAAGACGCGGAGCCCCAGCGGGTCTCCCGGGTCGCCCGCCTTGAGCGCGCCGGACACGGCGAAGGTGCATACCCCGGCATCCCCGGCCTGGCCCGCTGTCGACGAGCCACCAAACGCTGCCTCGACGTCGGCCTTCGTGGTAACCGAGCACGCGCTCGGCGGGTTTCCGGCCGTGGTCGACGAAGAACTGAGGGCGGCTGGTGTCGCGCTTGCCGCCGTTGAGGCCGATTCCTGGGAGGCTGCAGAGGGAGAGCCAATTGAGGATGGACCCGGAGAGGACGAACCGGAGCAAGCCCCGAGGGCGAAGACGAGGCCGAGGGCGAGTGCCAACGGCACAGTCCGGCGAGGTAGTGCTCGAACGAGGACTGGGGGCACGGGATCCTCCAATTGAGAGACCGCTGGCTTTGAGGCGCACTGGAGCCGACGCAGGAGCCATGCACCGGGACGCGCGGAGTCTAGCCGATCGAAGGATCGTTCTCATCTCGACCGCGGAACCGCGGGCGTCGTGCAAGTAAGCCAAACATACGATTTGGATCGCTCACCACGCTGGCGGATAAACCGCGTCATCGCAGGTCAGCCAGCCACCATCGTCATAGCCGCCCAGGAGCTCGACCCGGTTGCCTGTGCGCGCCACCACATGGCCAGTCTGGTCGAGGACGTCGACCTGATCAAAGAGCGTGCGCCGGCCGGTATATCCGGGCGGCCAGGCAACCGCAACCGTCACCTTGCCCATGTCCTCCTGGATGATGGCGGTCCCGGCAGTGGCATCCGGAATGAGCAACCCCGTGGTATTCGCGGCATAGCAGCCGGAGTTGGTCGGCGACCCGTTCATACCGCCGTGCGCAAATCAATTGGGGCTCGAGCGCTGTTACGTTGATTGGTCCGAGGTGAACCAGGGCGATGAACGCTAATACGCCGAAGCCCAGCGCAAGCAGGCGCCAGCGGGGATAGCGGTTACGGATGGAGTTGATTCGGGCGTTCATTGGGCTGCGGAGATGCGACAATCGGCCGGTCTCATCAACAACATCGACCTGCCCGTCGGGCGTGCACCTGCCGGTATATCCAATCGGCCAGATCACGGGGATGCGCCCGACGGGCCTACCGATTCCGCTCGACACAATGACGATTCCAGACGCGGCATCGGCATGTTCGTGCTGCTGATGGCACACATCGAACCAGGTGCCTCTCTGAACCGAAGACCTGCTGTTGACGAAACAGCTCTGGCGTGTCTGCGCCCACGCTCACGCCACGCTTGGCACAGGGGCAGTTTGCGATTTTCCGCACCTGCGTTGTCGCCTCAGCGCGGGGGCGGTTTCGGGCCTGGGCGTGGGGTCGGTTCCCCCCGGAGCAGGTCTTGAAGGGTCCGGCACGCTGCGTCGTAACGTTCGGGCCCAACCTCCTCTCCGTAGATCCGCTCGATGTCGCGCACGGCCCGAAGCGCCTGCACGAGGACGCGCCGGCCATCCCGCGTCAGGCAGATCAGCTTCGCGCGACCGTCATGCGGGTCCGGTCGCCGCTCGAGGTATCCGGCCTCCTCGAGGTCATCGACGAGCTCGAGCATCGACGGGCGGGTCATGCCGGCGCGCGCGGCCAGGTCGGTCAAGCGCGTCCCGGTCCAGTCGATGTTGCCGAACACCTGGAGATGCGACTCGCGGAGATTCGCGTAGCCGGCGTCCCGGCCCCGGGCGTAGAGATCGGCGCGGAAGCGCCGCAGCATCAGCCCCAGCAGTCGGCCGACCGGCAGACGTTTCTCGCTTGTGCCCATGCTCCCAGTATAGTAAGGTCGCCTAAGCTTCGGCAACCTAACTACCGTCTGAAGCAGCGCAAGGAGATCAACGATGGCGTCCCAGGCCGTTCAGCCAGGCTCCCAGAGACTCACCGCGGCGCTGCTCATGGCCGGTGCGGTGATCGGCGTCGTGGGGAACGCGCTCGATCCGCACGCGGCGGCGTCCGTCACGCTTACGCTCCAGGCCATCGCCGGAAGCACCGCCTACGTGGCAATCCACCTCGCGATCATCGTGGCGATCCTGCTCGTGATCGGCGGGCTCGGCGGCGTGGCCCACCTCCTCGATGATGGACCGGCAGGTCCGCTTGCCCGGCTCGGGCTGGCGGCGGCGCTGCTCGGTGGCGCCGTCGTGACCGTCAGCACCGCCGTTGATGGCTTCGTCATGAAGCCGCTCGCGCTCGACTGGGCCGCGGCTCCCGCCTCCGAGGCGGCCACCGCGCTGCGCCTGGCGGGCGCCGTAACGCAAGTCGACCTCGGCATCTGGAGCACGGGGATGCTCGTGTTCTTCGGCCTCGCCTTCATCTGCTTCGGCGCGGCCGTGGCCACGAGCGGGCGATTCCCCGCCTGGCTCGGTTGGACGGCAGTGGCTTCCGGCATCGGTTCCTCTGTGGCGGCTCTGCTCCAGATCGTGAACCCGGTAGAGACTCAGGCGGCCGAGACCCTGTTCCTCGTCACGTCGATGGTGATCACGATCTGGGCCTTTGCGGTTGGTGTCCTGATGTGGCGCGGTGCGCCGGAGCCCGGCCGGCTGTCGGTGCCTCAGCCGCAGCCGATCGTCTGAAGGAGCATGTCGGCAGGCGATCCGAAGGAGATGGACGATGGATGCCGAACGCTTCGCGGCCCTGTTACTGATCGGCGGCTCGATCTGCTTCTTGGTCGGGGCCTTCAACCCCGTCCTGTTCTCGGTCTGGACGGCACCCACTGAGATGCAGCTCCGGCTCATCGCCGAACGTGCAGCGGCCTGGTCGATCTCGAACGCGCTCTTCCTCGGGGCGACCGTCCTGACCGCGGCAGGCCTCTGGCTGGTGCCGGATCTCGTCGGTGGTTCGGGCGCCCCGGTCGCCCGCGCCGCCACGGTCGCCTACCTTCTCGGCGCTGTGGCATGGGTGATGTCGCTCGCCGTCCGCCTCGCCGTCGCGCCGAAGACCGCGTCGGCCTTCGTCTCGACCCATGCCGTCGACCCGTCCTACGCCGGGCTCAGCAGCCTTGCCGGTGGGTTGTTCGTTGTCTTCACCTTCGTCGCGGGTGCCTCGCTCGTCGCCCTTGGACTCTCGATCGTCGCCGGGGGCTCGTTGCCGGTCATCGCCGGCTGGTTCGCCGCCGTCATGGGTGGCATGATGGTTGTCGGATACCTTGCAGCCGGCGACATGCCCCCATTCGTGGCATACCTACCGACGGGGCTACTCGGGATCGCGCTGCTGCTGATGGCCACGTAGATCGCAGCGAAGAAGCCGACCTCGCGGTCGGCTTCCACGTTCAGATCGCTCAGGTTCCCCGACCTCGGCGTGTCGTCCACTCCGTTCGGCCACCTACCCCGATCGACCGGCAGCAGGTCCGGCCTGCCGACGGTCGATCGCGATCTTGCGACGGTTCAGTGGACGACGATCGTCCCATCCATGCCTGGATGGATCTGGCAGAGATAGGTATAGGTTCCGACCACGGCTCCGCGGAACGACGCCGACCACGAGGTGTGGAACGCGGTGTCCGGGAGCCCGACCCCGTCGGTCGCCGCGTCCGAGGCGATGACGCCGCTGTCAGCAACCGTCGCCGGCGAGGTCACGTGCCGGACGCCATTACCCGCGCCGTTCTCGAATTCGACCGGCGGACCGCCACAGCTGAAGTCCTGCGGACCAGTCGGCGGACGGACCGTCGGGAAGGCAGGCGTATCGACCGAGCCGGCCTCGCACACGGGCGCCATGTCCGAATGGAGCTCGGTCGGGAAGGTGACCGTGTGGATCTCGTTGACCGAGCGGGAGATCCAGTGGACGCGATCACCCGGCCGGATCCGCTGGTTGGCGGGCAGCATCTCGTCGATCGCGACTCGACCGTCCGGTGTGCCGGTCCCCGCCGACATGATCCAGGTGCGAATACCGTCATCCCGATACGAGCGATGGACGTTGGCCGCGTTCTCGGCTGCCCATCCTTCGGCCAAGTCCGCCGCGACCTGCCGCGCGGCCCGGTGCGCCGCCTGGCTGGCGGTGGTCGCCGGGACGGAGTTCGCGACGACGTTCAGGTACCCCCGCATCTTCGGATGGACGAGGCAGATGTAGCGATACGTGCCGACCGGCGCGCTAACGGTCACGTCGAGCGGGGGGACCGGACCCGCCAGGGGTGCGCCGGTGCTGACCGGCGCCGTCCCGTCGAAGGAGCACGGCGTGCCGGCGCCGCCGCAGTTGCCCGGGATCGGGAAACCGGCCCCGAGGTTCAGCAGCGTATGGGTCGTCCCGTTCACGTTACGGGTCGTGTCGTCGGTGTCGGCCTGGAGGAGGCCAAGCGTCCGGATGCCGGCCGAGGCGGTCATGCCCGCTGGCAACAGGGTGACCGTGTGGAAGCCGGCGACGGCGAGCTCGATGGTCTGGCCCTGGTGCACCGACAGGTTCCGCGGGAAGAAGTCGTTGAAGGTCCAGTTATGCCCGGCCGGCACGGAAGCCGGCGCGTCGGCGGTGATGACGATCGGCGGCGACGAGGCGACCGCCGGAACAATGAAGACCTGGAGCGCCAGCGCGACGCCCGCCACCAATGCTGCGAACCTACGCAATTTGGTCCTCCCCTTGCCCATGACCCAGATCGTCCCCCAAGGTCCCGCAACGTACCACTATGTCCACCGGACCACACCATGACGCGGTGCCTCCCCGCACCGCCTTTTGGGCTGGGCGACCTATCGCTACCCTCGGGGCGTCGCCTCGTGTGCGGAACGCAGCCCGTCGACCGAGTCGAGCAGACCATGGGCAGGTGGAGTGTCATTCGCTCGCCAGCCCGGCCCGAAGGACTTCTCAGTGCGACCATCCGAACCGCTTTGAAAGGGGTCAGACCAGGGGTGAAATGAGTCCTGGAATGATGAAAAGCCGGCCGCTTCGGCCGGCTTTCGCGCGTAGCGAAGCCGGCCTCGCGGCCGGCTTCTGAGTAAGTCGCTGGAGCCGACACTCGGATTTTGAACCGAGGACCTGCTGTTTACGAAGTAGTTCGGCCTGAGCGTTGTGGCACAAGCGTGGAATGCCGAGCGTAGGCCGTGTAGTTAGCAGGTCTTCGTTTGAGCGTGTCGGGGATCCTGCTGATCTCGCCTCCGAGGTGTTCGCGATGGTCCGTGCCATCGTACTCCTCGAGGACTCTCGATCGATGCAAGAGACGATCGCCAGCGCTGCCGACCAGGCGTCGTGCCCTCGAACTGCCGGTCACGAGGCCAATTCCAATGACTGGGCCGGCCCCGCTCGTACCTAGCGGACTGCGTCGGAGCCGACCTCCGGAACCCTGAGAAGGCGCGCCCCCGGCGGAGCTAGATTCGCAATGCGTCCTCGATCCATTGCCGTTCGGGAAGGCCGCGCAGTCCTTCCGTTGTGCGATACAGACGGCAGCGTGGGTTGTAGTCGCCGGGGTCGACGTACGTGGGATCGATGTCGCGGCCGTCGATCCGAATCGTCGGTGAACCGGGGAAACGGAGGCGTTCAGCCGTCTCCGGGTCCGTGGCATCGAGATCGATGATCAGCGTTCCGGGTGCGAGGTCAGCGATCACCTCCTCCAGCATCGCCCGAGCTGCTGGGTGGTTCGGACAGTCGGCGAACCACAACAGCTCCACCCGTCTGCTCATAGCCGCTCCGTTCACCGGTCAAGCATAGATGCGGGCTGGGTCCGGGCCGAGACCGCTCACCTGGTCAGCCGGCGGGACGGCCGCCGAGTGGAAGGCACCCCGCGTCGCATCGGTCGGTCGCACTTGGATGAGTCACTGTTCAAGTACGTCCGCGCCTCGAGTCGATAGCCGCTGAGTCGGCAAGCGCGATATGCCCTGCCGGCAGTGACGTCGACCAACTTGACCAAATCCATACCGGACCCGGCATGCCGGCTTCAGGCGGGATCACGAGCATCAGCTACGCGGCCACACGGCCGCAAGCCAACGACGACATGTGAATGAGGCGCGAGATGATGGGATACGGTTTCGATGGCGGCGCCGTCGGATGGATCTGGATGATCGGCGGACTGCTGGTGATGATCGGAGTGGTTGTTCTGATCGTGTGGGCCCTGGGTGTCGTCAATCGCGGCAACACGAGCCGGGAGCAGGAACAACCGGCGGCCCTCGAGATCCTGCGCCAGCGGTACGCCCGCGGCGAAATCACCCAGCAGGAATTCGAGCAGGCCACAAAGACCATGGGGTACTGACGTGTCCAGCCATCGACTTCCCTTGTTCGGCATCGGTCTCGCCACGGCTGGGCTTCTCGTCATCGCGGTGGGCGGCGCCTTCGACGCCGGTCCCGGGGGCGCGACCATCGGCCGGCAGAACACATCGGGCTTCGGCGGGATGATGAACGGCTCGGCCGGGATGATGGGCGGCGCCGGCGGCATGATGAGCGGCGCCGGCGGGTCTGTCACATCGGTCGATCCGTCTTCACCGGGCTTCATCCCGGGGACAGCTGCCGCGCCCCGGGTCGTACGCGTCGTGGCGGGTGGGCAGCTCCGCTTCCTCCCTGACGTCGTGACCATCAAGCAGGGCGAAACGATCACCTTCGAGGTCACCTCGATGGGCATGAGCACTCACGAATTCATGGTGGGGCCCGCGGCGGATGTCGCGGCCGACGTGCCCGGGACGTCCGAGGTCGCGGACATCGGGATGATGCAGACGAAATCGCTTAGGTACACCTTCGTGGGATCCGGCCCGTTCGCGTTCGCGTGCCACGCCACTGGACACTACGAGGCTGGGATGAAGGGGACGATCGTCGTCTTTCCTTGACGGCGTGCGACGAGTCGTTTACGAAGTGCGTTGCCCGCGTACCGACTGCGGTCGATCGTTCGGAACTACGATTCGACGCGCCACGTCTTGGGGCGATGGAGCACCCGCGTCTCGCAGACGAACGGCGACTCGTCCTCGAGTCGTTGTATGAGGAACATGCCCGGGTGATCCTTGCGTACGCACTCCGCCGGCTACCGAACGCGGCCGATGCGGAGGAGGCGGCGGCTGAGACGTTCGTCGTGGCGTGGCGACGGCTCGGGGACAGACCGGGGACCGGCGACGCGTTGCCGTGGCTCTATGCGATCGCGCGACGAGTAGTCGCCAACCATCACCGGGCAGCCGAACGGCGAGAGCGCCTGCGCGTCAGGGTCCGCGACCAGGCAATCTCGGAGGTGGCACCCGGTCCCGAGGCGGAGAGTCTGGTGATGGATGTCCTGATGGAGATGCGCGCGGACGACCGGGAACTCCTTCGACTCGTGGCATGGGAAGCACTGAACCACGCCGAGATCGCCGTCGTTCTCGGCATCAGTCCGAACGCGGTGGCCATCCGACTCTATCGCGCGCGGATTCGATTTGAACGAGCCCTCGTCGACCGCCGATCGACGGATCTGAAAGGTTCTGGCACGAGCCGGACATCTATCAGGGCGAAGGGCAGGTTGTGGGACCGGCTACGACGGGAGCGATCGGGATGACCGAACCTACGCGGCGCGACGGACTCGACGAGCTCCGTGACGCAAACCCCATCGATCCGGACCGACTGCCCTCCGCGAGCCTCACCCGCATGAGCGTGAGGATGCAGGAGATGACCATGGAAGCCACCACCGATCGAAGCCGATGGCGACGTCGACTCCTTCCGTCCCTCGCTGGGGTCGCGCTCGCCGCCATCGTCGTCGTCGCCATCATGGGCAACAAGGGGCCGGCACCAAGCATCGTGCCCGGGGGATCGAGCAATGTGGGTGCAGCCTCGTGCGTCGAAACGTACGGCCCGAACACGCTTGTCAAGCGCTCGTTCGCCTTCGACGGCACGGTGACCGGGATCGCTGGAGACGAGGTCACCTTCAAGGTCAACGCCCGGTACAAGGGCACCGGCGGAGAAACCGTCACCCTGACCGCGACGGGGATGACCGGGACCGCGATCACCTCGGCAGCGGGACCGAACCTCGCCGTCGGGGAACGCTACCTCGTGGCCGGGGAGGAGCACTTCGCCTGGGCATGTGGGTTCACCCAGCCGTACGACGCGGCGGTCGCAGCGCAGTGGGCTGCCGCCTTCGGTGGCTGAACGGTAACGCTCTGCTCGGTTCATACCACCCAGGCCGCGGTGCTCTCGCCGCCGCGGCTTGGGTGCATCTTTCGAAGGGCATGCCGCGCGCCCTGACGCTCCCGCGACGAGTCGCCGGCCCCTGGCGTCAAGCCGCTCGGTCGAGGCCCAGATCCCATGGGCGTTCCGCTTCCTGCTACAGTTGCTGTAGTACAGACGCTGCGGTGATCCACCCAAGCGGCTGTCGGTCGGTCTGGTCTCCGGATCAGCGACCACCGCTCCGCCTGCGAGAGGTCATCCCCCGGTCCGATGGCGCGACGACAGACACCTGGACATCAAAAGAAGCGCAGCTCCAAGGCACGACAGTTCTCCACGAGTGTCGGTCGACCAAACGCTCCGGGAACGCTCGTCGTCGAACAGGCGGCCCAGCGCGCGGAGGCCGTCGAGCCCCAAGCCCTCGTCATCAGTCACACCTTCGATCCCGGTGACGACGGGACACCGTATGCCGCAACGATTCGGTTGGTCGGGCGCCTCGTCGGTGCTACGGGGAGACCTCGGGCGGGCGACTCATTCACGCATGAGGAGATCATCGCCTCGGTGGTCCCCGGCACCGGGCCCATCACGATCACATCATGGGTCTACGGCCTCGACCCGGGGGCATGGACCGTCCGCGGCGAGCTGATCCGTCCGGCCCTTCCAGCAGATCGTCCTGGAGGCTATCAGCCGCGCTCGCTGACCCGCACCGAGCCACTCCAGCGCGCGGCCTGGTCGTGGCGCCGCTGGGCCGTGTCGGCGGGGGTTGACACTCCAGTACGAACGCATTGGGCCCTCATCGCGCCGCTCGCACGGATGCCTGCGGTTCTCCCGGGAAGCTGGACCCTGCTAGCCGCGATTGGTACGTTCGTGGCGCTCTTGACGCAGGCCTTGATCCTCTCGAGCGAGGGCGTTCCAGTCGTTCCGGTCCTTGGGGTGTCGATACTCGCCATCGTCGCTGGCCTGGTTGGCGCAAAACTCTGGTACCGGGTGCTCCATCCCGCTCCGTGGCGCGAGTCGTTGCGTCAAGGCTGGTCGGTCGACGGGTTCCTGATCGTCATGCCGGTCGCGGCCGTCGTCCTGCTTCTCGTGTTCGACCTTCCAGCGGGCGTCGTCCTTGACGCGAGTGCGCCGGGCATCTTCTTTGCTGTCGCGATCGGGCGGATCGGATGCTTCATCACCGGCTGCTGTGCCGGTCGCTGTACCCGGTCGTGGTGGGGCCTTTGGTCATCAGACCGGAGGATCGGCGCTCGGCGCATTCCCGCGCAACTCCTGGAGTCCGTTGCCGGCCTCGCGATCGGGATCGTCGCCCTGATCCTGGTGCTCTCGAACGGGCCATGGTTTTACGGACTGGTCTTCCTGGCGTCGATGGCGGTGTATCTCGTCGTTCGCCAGCTACTGCTTCGGATCAGAGCGGAAACGCGCCGGTACTCATGGCGGCGGAGCCGAATCGACGGCGTCACGGCATCCTGACCGCGCTTGATCCCGCACTACTACAGCACGGCTAGTAGACTTCCAGCATGGACCAAGCCGGAGTCACCCAGTCAGCGAACCGCGAGCAAGGCAACGAGCTCGGTCTCGATGGTCGCTTCTGGCTTACGGCTTTTGTTGCGACGGCGGCGGCCATCGCGATCCTTGGTATCCCGACAGCGGTCATCCCGAACCCCTGGTTCATCCGGATGACGCCGACGGAGCCATTCAACGTCGCGACGATGCTGCTGTCGGCCCCGCTGATGGGCCTCCTCACGGCGACATACCTGGCTCGGTCTCCGGGAAATCGGGAGGCTTCAGGCGAACGGAGCGGGCGGGCGACGGTCGGCAGCGTGGCCGCCTATCTCGCGATCGGGTGCCCCATCTGCAACAAGATCATCGTCGGGGTACTGGGCGTAAGCGGTGCCCTCAATGTCTTCGCTCCTGTCCAACCGCTGATCGGTGCGATGTCGGTCGCCCTTCTGTCAGCGACGCTGATCTGGCGGCTCCGCCGAAGGTCCGAGGACTGCGCACGGTGCGCCACGACCGCGATCTCAACGTAGGCACGTTCTGGAGGTGAACAGATGCACATGGAACTCTCTCAGGCGCCGACGGTCGTCGATCCGGTCTGCGGCATGACCGTCGAACCCGGAGCAGCACGCGCGGCCGGGCTCTATCTCGAACACGAGGGGCAGGACTTCTACTTCTGCGGCAAGGGCTGCATGCTCGAGTTCCGGGACGACCCCGCGCGGTATCTCGACCCGAACCACACGCCATCCATGTAGCCGCGGACCAGGTCTGCCACCGGGTGAGTTCGCGCGGACATCGCTCCCCGTGGACTCCAAGCGTCGGCCACAGCCCACCCCGATCGCCGAGGTCGACTCGTGCTCGTCATGTCTCGAACCAGACGACCAAGCATCGTCCTGAGCGCGCGCGGTCTGGCGAAGCTCTACGGGGGCACGCTGGCGCTCGTCGGGTTCGAGCTGACGGCCCGGAGCGGCGAACTCGTCGTCATCCGCGGCCCGAACGCGTCGGGCAAATCGACCCTTCTTCGCCTGCTTGCAGGGCTCACATCGCCGTCGGCCGGGACCATCAACGTCACCTCGGAAGCGGGCGAGCGGGTCGCCGTAGCGTTCGTGGGACACGCTGGCCACCTCTTTGACGATCTATCGGCGGAGGAGAACCTGATCCTTGCCGCCCGCCTGGCGGGTGCCGATACCGGCACGGTCATGTCGCAGCTCGATCGGCTGGGCCTCGCCGCGGTCGCCGGGAGCCGCTGTCGAGGCCTCTCATCCGGGACACGCCGTCGGGTGGCGCTGGCGCGTGGGCTCGCGACCGATCCCGCAGTCCTCCTCGTCGACGAGCCGTTCGCCGGTCTCGATGCCGGCGCGGCCGATCTCGTCGCAGCCGTTCTGGCGGAGGCGCGCAACGAGGGGCGTCTCGTGATCGTCGCCAGCCACGAAGATGCCCGCTCCGAACGATTGGCCGACCGCACCATCGAGCTCGCGGGCGGTCGCGCGACCGAGACGGGATCGGCAGCTGCGGGACAGATGCGATGACGCTCGCGCGCGACGCCTTGCTGCTTGCCCACAAGGATCTGCGGATCGAGTTGCGCAGTCGAGCGGGGCTGGCAGCGACCATGACGCTCGGAGCCTCAGCCCTCGTGATCGTGGGACTTGCAGCGGGGCCCGACATCGCCCAGCTGCGCAACCTGGCGCCGGCCCTCACGGTGATCGCGCTGCTGTTCGCGGCGCTCGTACTGGCGGAGCGCCTTGACGCGATCGACCGGGAGCATGAGGCACTCGTCGGGCTCTGGCTCAGCGTGCGCGACAAACGTGCGATCTATCTCGGCAAGGCGATGGCGATGACCGTGTTGCTGTCGGCCCTCGGACTCGTGCTGTGGCTGCTCGCGTTCGTCCTGCTCGACGTCCGGGCTGATGTGTCGCTCCTTGGGATCCTTCCGTTCGTCTTGCTAAGTTCGTCCGCGACAGCGTCCGCAACGGTACTCGTCGTGGCGATCGTGGGAGCCGGGGAGCGGCGCGTCCTGCTTCTTCCGGTCCTGTTGATGCCGATGCTCGTTCCGACCCTGCTCGCGACCGTCAATGGGAGCCGAGCCCTCATGGCGTCAGACGCGGTGACCGCCGCAGGCTGGCTCGTCGTGCTCGCGGCGGAGGCCGCCCTGTTCATAGGACTCGGGCTGCTGACCTATGAATTCGTCGGGGCACCCGAATGAGCCGCAAGCTGGGTCGGAGCGGCCTCGCGGTCTCCTTGTTCCTCGCGGCGACCGTCGCCGCTGGCCTGTTCGTGGTGCCGGCCGACCGCCTCCAGGGTGATGTCCAGCGGATCATGTATGTCCACGTGCCCGCCGCATGGCTCGCCTATCTTGCCTTCTTCGTCACCTTCCTAGGCAGCCTCGCCTACCTGCTTCGACGCGATCTGCGGTTCGACCGCCTGGCAGCGGCGAGCGCCGAGCTCGGTCTCCTCTTTACTGGCGCCACGATCGTCAGCGGCTCGATCTGGGGCAAGGCGACCTGGGGGATCTGGTGGGACTGGGATCCGCGCCTCACGACCACGGCGGTGATGTTCGTGGTCTACGCCGGCTATGTGCTGCTGCGCGGATCCATCGTGGAGCGTGCCCGCCGGGCGCGTCTGGCTGCGGTGCTGGGCATCATCGGCTTCGTCAATGTGCCGATCGTCCACTTCTCGGTGCTGTGGTGGCGCGGTCTCCACCAGGCGCCGACCGTACTTCGACCGGGTGGCTCAACGATCGCGCCGGTGCTGCTCGTCGTGTTGCTAGCAAACGTGGCCGCCTTCACGATCGCCTTCGTCTGGCTGCTGCGTCGACGGATGGCGCTGGAAGCCAGTCGCGATGCCACTCAGGAACGCCTGGGCTACCTCTCGTGAGTGATCCCCTGTTCGTCCTCGCGGCATACCTCGTGGTCATCGGGTCGCTGCTTGGCTATGCGATGGCATTGGTACGACGGGAACGCGCAGCGGCGCGCATGTCGCGCGAGATCGAACGGACGCTGGATCAACCGTGAACAGGCCGCGCCCGGTCACGCTCGCGGGGCTCGGGCTGGTCGTGATCGCCTTCGTTGCACTGGCTGCGATGAGTCTCCAAAGCGCGCTCGTGTATGACCTCACCTCGACGGAGTTGGCCAGCCGGCCGCTCGGAGAGCAGGTGCGGCTGTACGGCATCGTCGTTTCGGGCACCGTCCGGTTCGACGAAGCCACCAACACCTTGACCTTCGAGGTCACGGACGGGCGGTCCACGACCGGGGTGACGACGCAGTCCATCCCGACGGCGCTCTTCCGCGACGGGGCCGCAGTGGTCCTGGCCGGACGCCTCACCCAGCCCGGACAGTTCGCGGCCGACCAGTTGGTCGTCAAGCACTCCGAGGTCTACGCGCCCCTGAAACCCGGCGAGACGATACCGCCAGGAATCCTTGACGGCCAAGGGTCACCGCCGTGATCGGTGCGGCCGGGCTCACGGCGACCTTCGTCGGCGTTGTCGCGGCCCTGGTCGGGCTGGCGGCCTCCGTGATGGTCATCCGCGGACGTTGGCCGATCGAGCGCGCGGTCCGCGCCGCCTGGGTGTCGGCTGTCGCGCTGGTTGGTGCGAACCTCCTGATGGTCAGCGCCCTCGTGGGTCGCGACTTCTCGATCAGCTACGTCACACAGGTGGGGAGTCGTGCCACACCCCTGCTGTACACCATCGCGTCGCTCTGGGGGGCGCTCGAGGGTTCGATCTTGTTCTGGGCCGGCCTGCTGTCGGTCGTGCTGCTGCTCCTGGCGGTGCGAACTCGCGGGCCAGACCGCGAGGACCTGCCGGCCGCCCTCACGGTCCTCTTCGCCGTCCTTGCGTTCTTCGCGTTCATCGTCCTCGTCCCGGGCAACCCCTGGAGCCGTGTCTCACCGGCCCCGACGGATGGCCCGGGCCCCAATCCGCTGCTCGCGAACCATCCCCTCATGGCGATCCACCCGCCGTTGCTGTATCTCGGGTTCGTCGGGTTGTCGGTGCCCTTCGCCTTGACCGTCGCGGCGCTCGTGCGCGGCCGACTGGACGATCGATGGCTGGCGGTCGCCCGGCGCTGGACGCTCATCCCGTGGGTGGCCCTTTCGGCGGGTCTGATCCTTGGAGCGTGGTGGTCGTACGCGGTGCTCGGCTGGGGCGGCTACTGGGCGTGGGACCCGGTCGAAAACGTGGCGCTCCTGCCATGGCTCACGACGACGGCATTCCTCCATTCGGCCATGGTCACCGCCCGGCGCGGGATCCTCCGTGGCTGGAACGTCGCCCTCATCGTCAGTTCCTTCGTCCTGACCATCCTCGCTACCCTCATCACCCGCAGCGGTGTCCTGAACTCCGTCCACTCGTTCACCCAGTCCGTGATCGGGCCGTTGTTCCTGATCCTTCTCGCGGCGGTGGCGGTCGGATCGGTGGTGCTCGTCGCGCTGCGGCAACCGACCGGCGGATCGAGCGGCGCCCCGCTTGGCAGCCGTGCGACCGCCTTCCTCTTGAACAACCTCCTGTTCGTCGCCATCGCCGCGACCGTCCTTTTCGGCACGCTGTTCCCGCTGTTTGTCGAGGCCGCGGGCGGTGGCCAGGTGAGCGTCGGCGCCCCCTATTTCGAGCGGGTGATCGGGCCCTTGGCGCTCGGCTTGCTGGTGTTGCTCGGGATCGGCCCGACACTGCCGTGGGGTGACTGGACGCCACGAGCCCGGCGTCGATTGATCCCAGGTGGTGTGGCGGCGGCGAGTACGGCAACGCTGCTGGTTCTTGTCGACGGACGACCAGAAGTGGTCGCGGCGGGTGCCGCGGGAGCATTCGCACTCGTCGAAACCGTCTGGCTGCTCGGCGGCCGTCTGACGTCTTGGCGCCGACCGCATACGAACGCGGCGACGGTTCGGAGGTCCGTGGGTGGGCTCACGGCGCACGCCGGCTTTGCCGTGATCGCCCTCGCCGTCCTTGGATCGGCAGCCGGACGAACGGATGTCACGACGACGGTCCGCCCCGGCGAGTCCATCGTCCTTGGGGGAGACCGCGTCATATTCGACCGGATCGAGCGTTTCTCGGATGGTGCCGGTCGAGACTCTGTCCGAGCGCAGGTCCGCCTGGTCGATGGCAGCGCCGAGACCGCTCTCGCCCCGGCCCTCACCCTCTTCTCGGCCAGCAGCGCAGCGATCGCCACCCCAGCCATCGTGCCGGGTCCAGTCGCCGACCTGTACATCACCCTCACGAACCTGGATCCGGCGACGGGGACCGTCACCGTCCGCCTGGCGCGGTATCCATTCGTGTCCTGGTTGTGGGTGGGCGGCGGGATCATCGTGGTCGGCGGCCTCCTCGCGGCATTGCCGAGCCGACGACGTCGCGATCGATCAAGCGAGGAGTCGTCAGCAACGGTCGTCGCCGAGCCCGCACGTGAGTTCGGGGCATGACCTCCGATCCGACCTCCGTTGGCTCTCCGGCCCCTGTCGACCGTTCGAGGCGGCTCATCGGCTTGATCGGTGGGATCGTGCTGATCGGCGCCATCCTTGGCGTATTCGCGCTGACGATCGCTCGTGGCAACGTCGGGCCTTCAGCTCGGATCGGCGAACCGGCGCCGGCGTTCTCGCTCGAGCGCCTCGGCGGTGGCCGCCTGTCACTCGACCAGCTCCGTGGTCGGCCGGTCGTCCTGAACTTCTGGGCATCCTGGTGCGTCCCGTGCCGGGAGGAAGCCCCATTGCTCAGCAAGCTGGCCGCGGACTACGCTGATCGGGGCCTGATGGTGGTCGGGGTCGTGTACCAGGACAGCGCGGCCAACGCGATCGACTTCATGCGCCGCTACAGCCAGACCTACCCGGGCCTCCTCGATCTAACTGGTCGAACTGCCCTGGATTACGGGGTCCTTGGCATTCCCGAGACATATTTCATCGACGCCACAGGGGTGATCCGGTGGCGACAGATCGGACAGATCGTGCCCGCCGACCTTCAGTCGGAGGTCGCGAAGATCCTGCCGTGACTCGGTTCGCATCGCTCCGAAGGACCGATCGGCTCTTGCTTGCCGCCTGCGCCATCGTCCTGGTCGCCCTCGCGGCGGCTCTCGTCCGGCCCGTTTCGCCATCGATCGATGATCGGGCGGGGGCCCTCGACGGCGAGCTACGTTGCCCGATCTGCCAAGGCACTTCGATCGCGGATTCACCCGCGGCTGTCGCGTCCCAGATGCGTAGCGTCATCCGCGAACAGTTGGCGGCGGGTTCCACCGATCAGGGCGTCCGTGACTTTTTCGTCGAGCGGTATGGGCGATGGATCCTGCTGACGCCGACGACCCAGGGCTACGATGTGGCGCTGTGGGTGGCACCCGTCTTGTTGTTGAGCTCCGGGGCCTATATCGTCATCCGGAGAGCCCGTAGGCGCCGAGAAGTCGGATCGCCAGCACGCGTCCCAACGAAGTTCGGCCGCAGTGGGACGGTCATCCTCGTGGGAGCGATCCTGTTGGCACTCGCCCTGCCGATCGCGCTCGTCGTTGGGCCTCGGGGGTTGGGCGCCGAGATAACAGGCAGCAGCGCTGGCGGCATCCAGGCCGCGCCGTCCCTTGTCGACCTCGAAGCGGGGGTTGCTCGGGATCCGAACGATGCGGCCTCACTGGTCGCGCTCGGCGATGCCTATCTCGCCGCCAACCGCTCCGGCGATGCGGTCGCCGTCTATGAGCGGGCGCTGAAGGCCGAACCGGATAACGTGCCCGCGTCGATCGCGCTCGGCGAGATCCTCCTCACGGCCGGTAGGCCCGACCAGGCGCAGGTCCTGTTCGACCGAGTCCTCGGCAGCACGCCCGACCAACCCGACGCGTTGCTCTACCGCGCCGTGACCCGCTATCAACTGGGCGCACCCGCGGATCTGGTTCGCGCTGACGCGCTCCGATTCCTCGCGGTGGCCGGTAACGACCCTCGTCGCGCTATCGCCGAGCAGCTTCTCGATACGGCATCGCCGGCACCAAGCAGGTGATCTCAGGGGGCGAACACGATAAGGGTCCCGGTCATGGTCGGATGGACGTCGCACACGAACCGATACGCCCCCGCATCGAGCGGGCCCAGCAGGAAGGTCTTCGTCTGGATGCCTGTGATCGTCTCACTACGAAAGACGGGATCTCCGCCGGCAACGGGGTAGATGGTCACGTTGTGCAGGATGCCAGGATCGCGATTATCGAACGTGAGCCCAACGACCGAATCGGCGGGGAACCGCAGCGAAGGCTGGTCAAAGGCGACGTTCTCGGCCGCAAGGGCAAACGTGGCGGTCGGGGCGCCGCTGGCGATGCCGACCGGCTCCCCGACACCGCACGCTCCGACCATAACGGTCGTCAGGGCTAGCGACATCGCTCGACGGATCCGGTGTCGTCGCAGTGACGGGGTAGTCGGTCGGGTCGGAGTCGGAACGTCGCAGTCCTTCATACGACTTGAAATGTAGTAGCACCGCGAGAGGTCGACACACCGACTTGATGGTCCGAAGGGCGCGTCGATCATGAGGCTAACGTAGGACCCGACTCGGATCAGCCCGGCCCGTCGGCGCGAGCGTGCGGCAGAGCGCGGATGAGGGGAGCCTTGCCGAGAGCCGTTCGGGGGATCGCATCGACGCGCTCAACGCGTATCGAAAGGCCAACGACCCCGGCCCGCTCGAGCGCAGTTTGCACCTTGTGCGCCACATCGGCGTCCACGACCTCAGCGGTCGGCGTGGCCAACAGGACCCGGAGGCCATCCGGCTCCTCGACAACTTGCCAAGCTGCCACGGGGATCGGTTCGAGGACGTTGTGGAAGACGTTGGGATGGATGGCGATGCCTGCAAGGTGGAGCAGGTCTTCCTCGCGTCCTTCGATCGCGTCAAACAGCGTGAACGGACGGCCATCTGGGCAAACATCAGCAGAATGCAGATGGGTTCGACATCCTCATGAGCATCGCCTTCGAGAGCACCGGAAGCTCCTCGAGCGGCGCGTTGCCGAGACCGCGGTGGAACTCGCGATAGAAGGGTGAGCCCGCGAGGGCGAACGTCCTGAGTGCGGCGAGGTCGGACGCTTGGTAGGCAAGGAGCTCCTCGCGCGTCCAGCGATCATGGGACGCGAGCGCTGAGCGTGCGCGCAGGAGTGAAACGACCGCCCGGAGGTCCATCGACGATACCTACTTTTCGACCGAGGTTCGCCGCTCGCGACCCGTAGACGATCCCGCCTGGCGCTCGGCTCGGTTCAGGACCACTCGCTCGCAGGGGAATGGGCATGCTCGCCGTCGCAGCACCCCGCCTGATGGCCCGCAAGGTAGGGCTCGGGATCGGCCTCGAACCGAGCGTAGCAGCCCGGGCACTTGAAGCGAAGCGTCCGGCCCTGATAGAGGGCGGTGACGCCCTCTCCCGCATGGATATCGTTGCCGCACACGAGGCACGACGCGGCGGGTTGATCGAGCGAGTCAAGAACGATGAGTTCACGAGTGACAACCATCACGCAGCCTCCACGACGATCCGACCCCGAAGCATTCCCATCTGGCAGGTGAACGCATGCTCGCCGGGGTCGCCGGGCATGAACTCGATCGGGACCACGCTCCCGGTGGGGAGCTGGGCCGATTTGCCAAAGTCAGCGAGGACGACCTGCTCCGAGCAGGACGCCGTCTCTTCGCGACGGAACAGGAGTCGGACAGGCCGGCCGGTCGTGACCCGGATCGTGTCCGGCGTATACCCGCCGCTCACGAGGATCATCTGTTCCTGGTATCCATCTGAGACGACCGCCGCCCTGACGCCGGGTGTCCGCTTGAGCCAGAAGAACCAGCTGATGAACCCCATGACGGCAACTCCGCCGAGCGTGACTAGGATCTGATCGGGCGTCATGACGCCACCTCCACGAGCTTGAAGCGCTTGAGCCGATTGGCATTGCTGATGACCGTCACGGAGCTGAAGCTCATCGCCAATGCGGCGAGGATCGGGCTGAGAAGCAGCCCGAAGAACGGGTAGAGGAGCCCGAGCGCGACCGGCAGCCCGATGCCGTTGTAGATGAACGCTCCAAAGAGGTTCTGGTGGACGTTGCGCATCGTCGCCCGGCTGATCTCGATCGCCGATACGATGCCGCGCAGGCTGCCGCTGATGAGCGTGATGTCGGAGGCCTCGATCGCCACGTCGGTACCGGTGCCGATCGCGAACCCCACATCGGCCTGGGCCAGCGCCGGGGCGTCATTGATCCCGTCGCCGACCATCGCCACCGTCCGCCCCTCGAGTTGGAGCTTGTGGACCTCATGTGCCTTGTCCTGGGGCAGGACCTCGGCGAGCACGCGGTCGACCCCGACCGACCGGGCGATCGCATCGGCGGTCCGCCGATTGTCGCCCGTGATCATGACGATCTGGAGGCCTAACGCCCGCAATGCGGCGATCGCCGCCTTCGAGTCCGGTTTCACCGGATCGGCGATCGCGATGAGCCCCATCACTCGGTCGTCGAAGGCGACGAAGACGGGGGTCTTGCCTTCTCCGGAAAGCCGTCGCGCATCGTCCTCGAGCCAGGCGGCCTTCACCCCGGCTGCCTCAAGGAAGACACGCTTGCCGACCAGGATCCTGTGCGTCCCGAACCGCGCCCGGATGCCGTGGCCTGGGACAGCGTCGAAGTCCGAGGTTCCGATCCGGGTCAACCCACGCTGCGTCGCCATCTCGACGATCGCTGCTGCCAAGGGATGCTCGGAGTCTCGCTCAGCCGCCGCCGCCATCGCGAGGATCGCGTCGGCTTCGAACCCAGGTGCAGGGACGATGTCGGTGACGGACGGCTTGCCGAGAGTGATCGTGCCGGTCTTGTCGAGGACGACCGTGTCCAGCTTCTGGGCCGCCTGTAGCGCGTCGCCCGAGCGAATGAGGATGCCGTGGGCCGCCGCCAGACCCACGCCCGTGGTCAGCGCCATCGGCGTGGCCATGCCGAGCGCGCACGGGCAGGCGATGATGAGGGTCGTGACCGCGACGATCGTCGCGTACGCGAATGCCGGCGCCGGGCCGAAGTCGTACCAGATGACGAAGCCCGCCACGGACAGGATCAGGACCGCCGGCGTGAAGTAGCCCGACACCACGTCCACGATCCGCTGGATCGGCACCTTCGATGCCTGCGCATCTCCGACCATCCGGACGATCGTGGCCAGTGCGGTGTCGCTGCCGACCTTGGTCGCCCGGAAATGGAACGCCCCAGTCCCGTTGATGGTGGCGCCGATGACCTCATCGCCCGCCTGCTTGCCGATCGGCATCGATTCGCCGGTGATCATCGACTCATCGAGCGCCGACGCACCGTCCACGATGACGCCGTCGACCGGGACCTTCGCGCCCGGTCGGACGACGACGACGTCTCCGACGATGACCGCATCCACCGGGATCTCGACCTCGACCCCATCACGGATGACCCGGGCCGTCTTCGGGGCCAAGCCCATCAATTTCTCGATCGCCTCGGATGTTCGGCCCCGAGCCTTCACCTCCATCGCCATGCCCAGGACCACCAGGGCGGTCACGACGACCGTCACGTCGTAGTAGACGTCAGTCATCTGGGCTGAAGGGAACAGCTGTGGGACGAGTAGCGCCGCGGTAGAGTAGATCCAGGCCGTCCCGGTCCCGATCGCGATGAGCGTGTGCATGTTGGCCGACCGATGCCTCAGCGCCTGAGCGGCGCCGCTGAAGAACTGGTTCCCCGAATAGGCGAGGACGGCAAGCGAAGCGACGCCCATCGCGACCCACAGCCACCACAGCCGTGCGCTGCCGGGCGGGAAAGCGGTGTTGAGGCCGGGGATCAGCCACGGGTACGAGAAGATCATCGTGGGGAGGCCGACTGCCGCGGCGAACCACCACTTGCGCATGAGGATCCGGTACTCGGCTTGCCGGTCGCTGGCCGGCCCCGCCGCTGCCGGGATCGCTTGCGTGCGACCCATATCCGTGGTTGTCCCGGCGGGCTTGCGCCCGGCCGTGTCAGTGGCAGCCGTGTGAGCTGTGCTGGTCATGGTCGTCTGTCTCGTTTCGCCTGCCGTCGGTCGCGGCTCGATCGTCGAGCCCTCCATCAGAGGCTGATCCGCGGGACTGAGAGCCCGATGAGCGCTCCCTGAGATCCTCGGCGTCGCTCGAGGTTAGGTCTCCACCACCATCGCGGGCGCCACCGCGACCCCCGTGACCGCCGTGGCCCCCGTGACCGCCCGCATGCATCAGGATCATGCCGCCGAACAGCCCGGCATAGAGCACGATCGAGAGGGAGAGGACGCCGGCTGCGACGAGCGCCGCAGCCACGATCCCGACCGCAAGTCCGGGCAGGAGCCAGCGGGGACGCGTGGATCTCCCCTCGACACCGCGTCTGGTGGTGGGATCCGGTTGCCCACGCTCACCGTGGGCGGATGGGCCATGGACGTGAGCTGTCATGAGCGACTGACCTCCAACTGGATCGAGGATGCTGAGATCGGGCGCGCCTGACGGCGCGCAACGATGAACAGAACGACCGCAAGGCCGGCGATCCCGAGCCCGAGCAGCTGAGCGGTCTTGAGCCCGAAGGCCACGCTCGGCTCATCGCGCAGGAAGAACAGCCCGAATCGGATCACCGCCAGCCCGAGCAGGTAGGCGGCCGCTACGACACCGTCGCCGAGTCGCCCCAGAGCCTCACGCCCGACCCATAGTCCAGCGAAAAGGATCACCAGGAGGATCGCCTCGTAGGCCTGGGTGGGGTGGAGCGGGACTCCCAGCGGTGCCATCGAGTTCGAGTTGCGGTAGATCACGGCCCACGGCAGGCTGGTCGGGATCCCGTACGAATCTCCCCCGATAAGGCAACCGACGTGCCCGATGGCCTGGCCGATCGCCGCGCCGAGCGCGGCCACGTCGAGCGCGACGAGCAGCGGCAGACCACGCCGCCACGCGAAGACGACGAGAGCAAGGAGCCCGCCGATGAGCCCGCCGTAGAACGAGAGTCCGCCCATCCAGACCATGAGGATGTGGGTCGGGTGGGTAGCGAGCGTGCCGAGCTCGTTCTGGACGACGTATAGCGCTCGCCCCCCGACGAGGGAAGCGATCCCCACCCACCAGATCCCGTCGATCACGACCGCGTCCTTGAGCCCGCGTCGATGGGCCTCGTTCCTGACGATCCAGACGGCCACCGCCACCGCCACGATGAGGACAAGTCCATACCAACGGATGGGAAGGATCCCGAAGAGCGTGAATGCGACCGGATCGACATCGACGACGAATGGCACAAGAGCTCCTCTAGGTTGAGTGGGTGGATTGCCCGAAGGCCGATACGAAGCCGGCAACCCTGTCGATCTGCGCGCGCACCCGCGCTCGCGCCGTCCGGCCCGCTTCGTCGACCAGCTCGATGCGGCCGCGATAGCGGCCCATGCCGCAGGTGAAGCGCACTTCCCCAGGTGGCTGGGCCGGGAGATCGATCGTCGTCGTGCCGGCCTCAGCGAGATGACGGTCGAGCTTCGGTGTGGAGAAGACGACGCGTTCGGAACAGGTGTCATCGTCCTGTCGGTGGAAGACGATGCGAAGCGGGAGGTTCGCCTGGGCGCGAATCGAGTCGGGCTGATAGCCGTGGTGAACGGTGATATCGACGACCTGGCACCCACCTGGCTCGAGCCGGGCCCGGACAGCTTGATCGAGCATGGCTACGGTGCTCCTCCGAGGGTCAACACGAGCACCACGATCAGCAGTACGAGCGCCCCCGCGACGAGCGGATGGGCGACCGTGCCGGCCATCGCCGACATCCCCGTCATGGTCATTGCACCGCCCGCAAGCAGCACGTCTGCGACGAATAGGATCGCTGCGAGAAGAAGGAGGGTGACGACCGTGTCCGGCATGGTTAGAGTTCAGCGCCGCGACCTGAGTACCTTATGAGCGCCGGCCAACGTCCGGCTGAGAAGGTGTCAGCGATCAGACGGTGAGCAGGATCGCGAAGCCGAGCACCAGCACGACGATCGCCAGCACGAGCTTCGTGCCACTGGAGTGGTCGAGGTGCCAACGGTTGACGAACCGGATCAGCCCGGGTCGACTGGCGAGGACCAGAAGCACGACGAGCGGGGTGATGTACGCCAGGTTGTACAGGGCGAGCCCGCCGAGCCCGGCCGAGACCGTTCCGCTCGCACCCAGCAGGGCCACGATCCCGAGGTAGACAGCGCCGCTGCATGGAACGGTGCACAGGCCGATCAAGACGCCTCCCCCGAACAACGCAACCGGCGAGCTCGTGCGGGCCCAGGCCCGCATCCGCCCGTGGAGCGAGTGCGGCGCCTCGAGCTTCCAGGACGCGTCAGGTAGCAACACATCACGGACCATCCACAGCCCGAGCCCGATCGCGAGGAGGGCGGCGATCCGGCTCGGCAGGTGGTTGCCACCAAAGTTGGTCAACGTTGCGACCGCCGTCATCAGGCCGAGTCCGAGCAGGAAATACGTCAGCAGGACGCCGGCGACGAAGAACGAGCCCAGGCCCAGCACGGTCCGGCTGGCCGCCCCGGCGTCAGGTCTCCCGGCCGAACCGGCGGTCGCGAGCGACTGCTGCGCCGCCAGGCCGAGCGCGAAGGTCGCGAAGAGGATCAGCACCCCGAACGCGCAGGGGTTGAAGCCGTCGAGGAATCCCGCTGTGATGATCGCTGGAACGCTGAGTTCGGTGAGTGCCTGGTGATCGGCCATGCCACCCGGGGCGACAGCGAGGATCGCCGCCGCCGAGGCGGCGGCGACCACGCCGATGACGAGAAGGAGCAGCCGTGGCCGGGCCACGGACGTCCGGCCCGTCGTCGCTCCCATCAGGCTGTCACGGTGAGCTTGCCCTGCATTGACGGGTTCGCCTTGCCGCCACAGCAGATGTCGCAATACCAGCTGTATGTACCGGCCCCGGCGGGCGCCGTGAACTCGAACACCTTGCTGCTCTCGGGACCGACCTTCCAGTTGATGCCCAGCGCATCGATGGCGAACTGGTGCCAGCCACCTCCGTCACTGTGCATCGAGGAGTCCATGCTGCTGAGCTCGACCTTGACAGTCTGGCCGGCCTTGACGGTCAGCGCCGGCGGATCGAACCCGCCCATGCTGGCGTGGACCTGGATCGCTGCCGTGTCGGTCGCAGCAGGTCCCTGGAGCCGGGTCACGACCAGTCCGATCGCCGCCGCTCCTACCGCTAACGCGATCACCGCGAACGCCGCGAATCGGAGCGGCCGCGAGGCCAGCCCGAGAGTCGCGCGGCGCCCGGGCTCGGCCGCCTCTGTGCGACGACCTGCTGACGGCGGCGTGACGGTGGGGTGAGTGGTCCTGGATCGGTGACTCATCGCGTGGTCCTTCCTTCTAGCGTCGTGTTGGATCGTGCCCTGGTAGGGCGTTGGCGCCGTCTGGTCGCCAGCCGGAGAGGTGCGTTTCGTCCGAGGGCGGTGCGAAGCAGCTGGTCGACCTCACCCCGCGCCTTGGACGTCGGGACGCAGTCGCGGAGTTCGATCTCGACAAGGCGAACAAGCAGCGAGTCCAGCGAACCGCGCGCGGCAAGGAGCTGCTGCACGATCTCGGAGAACGGACGGTCGGCGGCGATCATCGTGGCGAGAGCCGCAACCTGTCCGCTCGCGCGCTGGGTGTGCCGGACGGCAGCACCGCGCACGTCGGACTCCTTGAGATTCATGGAGTCACGATGGCCGCGCCGGTCATCCCGGCCGCGGCATGACCGGGCAGCGTACAGATGAACGTATGCTCGCCGGGCGCGTCGAACAGCAGCGTGATCGTCCGGGTCTCACCTGGCTCAAGAATCGACTCGACTCCGCCGAGGCCCGGCATGTGGAGCGACTCGAAGTTGAGGTCGTGGCGCTCCGTGCCTCGGTTCGTGAGTCGGACCGTGAGCGACACGCCGACCTTCGCATCGATCCGATTCGGCGTGAAGCGCATGTCCTCGAGCACGATCTCGGCCGAGCCAGCGGACCCTCCGGACGGGGCTTGGCGACTCGCCGCGACCAATCCCGCGAGTATTAGCCCAATGGCCAGCGATCCGACAATGACCCCAGCGATGACCTTCATGACCTGAGCCTCCCAGCGTGCTGAGGTCAGGCTGGGGTTACCCGGTGAGCCTTGCGTGAGGCGTACCTGAGAGCACGCTTAGAAGGCGCGTGTTTGCGTGTCGCTTCGCGAGCGACGTTGACCGGTCGAATGGGTCGTGCGAGGCGGGGGGCGCCTCGATCAGGCCGTGGCGCCTCGATCAGGCGTCGACGGGACCTCGGAAGCGTTCGGCTCGCCACACGAGCCACCCACCCAAGAGCACGGCGATCACGACAAGCACCGCGATCGGGGCGAGCTCGGCCGGTGTGCGCTGGCGCGCCACGACGTCCTCAGCGGCGTTGTTCGTAGATGACACAGCAGCCGCACCGGCGGCTGCGGTTACCGCGAGGGGCGTGGTCAGCGTCTCGTCCCCGATCGCCCGAAGTTCATAGGTACCTGAGGGCAGATGGTTCGGGATCGTCAGCTCCTTGGAGAACATCCCCTCTGCATCGGTCTTGACCGTTCCGAACTCGACCGTGAGTCCCTCGCCGGCGAGGACGAGCACCCGATCGCTGTCCGCCTCCAGTCCGGTGCCAGCAAGGACGACCGTGTCGCCGGCCGTGACCGACGCGGGCTCGACCTGGATCGAGGCCTCACCACTGCCCGAGTGAGCCATCGCGACGAGGCCGGCGCTCATAGACAGAAGCATTCCGAATGCGATCGACAGTGGCAGGGATCTACGCATCGGTGGAACCTTTCTGCTTCGGCTCGCCGAAGAGCGGGCCGATGAAACCAGCCGTGCCGGCAACGATCAACGGAAGTCCGACGAGCAGCACGATCGCCCAGTGCACGAGCGAACCCTCGAAAAGGGCGGAGCCAAGACCTATCTCGATGACGCCCATCCCGAGAGCCAGCAGAGTGACGCGAAACAGGAGGGCAGCCATCACATCTTCCCGATATGAGACTGGGGCGCCGTGACCAGCGCATATGCAACGAGCAACACAGCAGCAACCGCCACGACCGCGCCTATCGCGATGAAGACCTTGCGTCGTGCCGGCGAGCGATACGGGCTCCGATCGACGAACGGCACTAGCGCCAGGACGCCGAACAGGATGGCAGGGGCCCAGAGCAGCGCGGGCAGCCCGAACCAATCCTCGAATGGGTAGAAGGGCAGGAACATCCAGGGCGGCTTCGTGGTCTCTGTACCCGGGATCGGCCGCTCGCCGAGACCGGCCGGCAGGATCACCGCCAGGACCGTGGCGACTGCGAGCATCAGCAGCCCGAAGCCGGCCATCCGAGCGAGGTGCGCGGAGAAGCTTGAGCCGCCCTTGATCGGGGCCGGCCCACCATCCACGGCTGCGTCCGCCACAGCGGGCAGCGCCGAGATCCCATGGCGCTTGACCAGCAGGAAATGCGAGATCAGGAGCAAGGTCCCGAGCGCTGGGAGGATGACGATATGAGCCATGTACAGCCGCCCGATGATCGGCAGGCTTGCCGTGAAGTCCGCGGAGAACCAGAACCCGAAGGCGCCGAGAAAGTTGCCGATCTCAACGTTGTGGCCGAGCGCCTCGTACCCTTCCTGGTCCCATTTCAATACCGTGCCAGTGAAGATCAGCCCGAGCGTGACGCCGAGAAGCCCGAGCCCGATGAGCCAGTTCGCCTCACGCGGACGCTTGTACGACCCGGTCACGTAGACCCGGCCCATGTGAAGCAGCACGGTGGCCATGACGATATTCGCGACCCAGAAGTGGATCCCGCGAATGACATCGCCGAACGGCGCGACGTTCATGATGTAGACGACGCTCTCGCGGGCGGTGGCCGGCGTTGGGTGGTAGTACTGGGCGAGCCAGATCCCAGTGGCCGCGAGGATCAGGAATCCGAAGAACGTGATCCCGCCGAGGATGTAGCCGATGCTGTTGGCGTGGGCAGGCACGGGATATGCCAAGCCGCTGAGACCGAGGCGGTCATCGATCGCGCCCCAAGCCTTGCGCCAGCGTCCTCCGTGGATGGAGATCGCGCCGCCTGCCATATCGGAACTCCTTGCTCTACATACCGATGTGCTCGGGTTGTCAAATGGTCGTGACATCCAGTGGACGACTGGAGACTGAGAGCCAGATGAGCGCAGTCTGGGGGCTTCCTGAGAGTCCTCCCAAGCCTCGACGGTCAGTTGGTTCTGGCATCCTACGCCCGTGTAGTTCGAAGCTGAAGGACCAAGACCTTGGATGCGATCCATCGCCTTCTCGCATACGCCGCGGTTGCCGGCGTCGTCGCCGGGATCGCCTGGTCGATCGTGCTCCGGGCCGGACGGCGCACCGGCGGACCGCGGTTCGAGCGGTTCCAGGCTGGCGTCGTCGCGTTGCTCGTCGTTGAGGCTGCCGCAGGCTTGATCATGCTCGCCTCGGGGCAACGACCTCGCGAAGGCCTCCACGTCCTCTACGCGGTGGTCGCCGTCGCCCTCATCCCGCTGGCGCGGTCATTCCTCGTTCGGGCGAGCTGGCGCGCCGGGAGTCTTCTGCTCCTAGTCGGGTTTGTCGTGCTTGGCGCGATCCTGTACCGCCTCTTTACGACCGGGTGACGCTTGCGTGCCGGATCGAGGTCGGTGCCGGGCCCAGGCTTGCGATCGCCCGAGGACTGACTGTCGCGCCGTGATCGAATTCGTCGATGCTGCCCAGCGCCAACCGGAGGACGATGAGGGCCAGCCCCGCAGCCAACAGTAGCCCCCCGAGCCAGAAGAGTCGTCGGTCCCTCATCCGTCGCACCCGAGGGCTCGCATCGCCGGCTCGTACTCGGCTGCGGTGGTCTCGCATCGGGTGAGCCGCCACCACGGAGTAGCCCCGATCGCCGCGTTGACGCAGTTCACGCACCGGCGCCGAGCGACTCGATGACCCGACGAAGCCGTTCGTCGGCCTCGGCGGCGACCGCTTCGAGCGCCGGGTTCGCCACCAGGCCCATCACCACCCGCGGATCCATCGCTTCGACCACGGTCTGAGCGCCATCAGTGTCCCGGACGACCACATTGCATGGGAGGAGTGCGCCGATGGAGGGGTCGGCCTCGAGCGCGCGATGCGCCAGTGCCGGGTTGCACGCCCCGAGGATGAGGTAAGGCCGCGACTCTACGCCGAGCTTGTCCCTCAGCGTTGCGGCGACGTCGATCTCGGTCAGGACGCCGAAGCCTTCCGTCCGCAGCGCAGCTTCGACCAACCGTCGAGCGTCGTGCACAGAGAGCTGCAACGTCGTTCGGAACGTATACGCGGTGCTCATGATCTCGGAACCCTCGGATCTTGTTGGGATGGCGCCGTCGGGTCGGGGTCCGGTCAGGCGGCAAATCGAAGTGGCCGACGAATCTGACGGGGCCGGCAGCTGCCGGCCCCGTCGACTACGGACCCGGCCTGGGAGGAGACCGGGGAGGGAGGGCGTCAGCCGGCCGCTGGGGGGTAAGCGACCGGCCGGCCCGCGGGAGGATCGCGATATCCGACAGTGGCCCGTGAACCTGAGAACCAGCTGAGCGGAACCTAAGAACATGAGGGCTCGAGACTCGAGGTCTGCTCGCCGCGGATGGCGCCGGTGCTTCTCAGGTTCGTCTCATCGCATGTTCAGTCTCTGGAGCCAAGATCAGGTTGAGACGCTAGGGCGGCGAGCCCGCCTTGGGCGTACTGTACGACATTGCATGTAGTAGAAAGAGAATGTGGTTCACCCATCCACGAACGGAGTAAACAGTGATCAGTGGAGTCTTTGAAGCCGGGGGTCTGCTGCGGGCCAGCACGGCCGCAGCCCTCGAGCAGTACCTGCGCCGGCAGGGCGGCGTCAACGACGTCGAGGCGAACCCAGTCTCGCAGTTCGTCACTGTCCAATACGACGATGCTGTTCTGAACGCGGGCGACGTCCGAAACCTCATCGAGCGGTTCGGCTGCTCGTGCGGCGGCGAAGTCGTGCCGTGCCACTTGTGCCTGGGAGAAAGCCCTGCTGTCATGGGCAGCACGGTCGTGCACGGCGTCGCGCCCGCGCAGCATGCCTCCTACCAGATGGCGATGCCGGCCGCATCGGCGATGCCAGCGGCCCCTACCGCCGATCACGCGGGTCACCATTTGCCTATGCCGACCGCAGCTTCGATGCCGGCGCCTCACGCGGTCGACCCCGCGGGCCACGCGCCAGCGGTCCCGGGTGCAGCTGTGCCCGCTGAGGGCGAGATCGCCCAGACAGCGCACGCAATGGGGCACGGCGCGGGAATGAGCATGGACGAGATGGTCCGCGACATGCGGAACCGCTTCATCGTCGCGTTCATCCTGGCCATCCCGATCTTCCTGTACTCGCCCCTGGCGACCGAGGTCTTCAACATCCACCTCGGGACCCCGTTGGGGATGGACGTTGACACCCTCGCGTTCCTGCTTGCCACGCCCGCCGTTCTGTGGAGCGGTCAGATGTTCTTCGTTGGCGCGTGGCGGGCCCTCCGCAACCGGACGCTGGACATGAACGTCCTTGTGGCGCTCTCGGTCGGGTCGGGCTACCTGTTCAGTGTGGCGGCAACGTTCCTGTTCGACGGCGAGGTCTTCTACGAGGCGTCCGTCGTGTTGCTGACATTCGTCCTGTTCGGCCACTGGCTGGAGATGCGGGCGAGGGCCGGTGCGTCGAACGCGATGAAGGCGCTCCTGGACCTCACGCCCCCGAAGGCGACCGTCATCCGCGACGGTGCGCCGATCGAGATCCCAACGGCCGAGGTCGTCATCGACGACATCATCCTCATCAAACCCGGTGACAAGGTCCCGGTCGACGGTGTCATCGTCGAGGGTGCGTCGAGCGTCGACGAATCGATGATCACCGGTGAGAGCGTGCCGGTCGAGAAGACGGTCGGCTCGAACGTCATCGGCGCATCGATCAACAAGACCGGCACATTCCGCTTCAAGGCGACGAAGGTCGGCGCGGACACGGCGCTGGCGCAGATCGTCGAGCTCGTGCAGATGGCCCAGAACTCGAAGGCGCCGGCCCAGCGACTCGCGGACCGAGCGGCCCAATGGCTCGTCGCCGCGGCCATCATCCTGGGCCTACTGACGTTCTTCGGCTGGCTGACCATCGGCGGCTCGACATTCGTTTTCGCCCTCACGATGGCCATCACGGTCGTGATCATCGCCTGCCCGGACGCCCTGGGCCTGGCGACGCCGACGGCGATCATGGTCGGCACCGGCCTGGGCGCGATGAACGGGATCCTCTTCAAGAACGCGACGGCCCTGGAGCAGGCCTCCAAGATCGGCGTCGTGATCTTCGACAAAACCGGCACCCTGACCGTCGGTCAACCGCGCGTCGTCGAGCTGGTCGGAGCCGGCAACACGGTCAGCGAGGACGAGGTCCTGAGGCTCGCGGCTTCGGCGGAGGGTTCGAGTGAGCATCCGCTCGCCCAGGCCGTCGTCGACGCGGCGAAGGAGCGCAAACTTCAGCTGGTCGACGCGACCGGCTTCGATGCCATCCCGGGTCACGGTCTCGAGGCGACGGTCGACGGCCGGACGGTCTTCGTCGGAAACGCCAAGCTCATGCGGGATCGCGCGATCGACTTCGACGGCCTCGGCGCCCGAGCCGACGCGTTGGAAGGCGCCGGCCGAACGGTCGTCCGCGTCGCCGTCGATGGCAAGGCGGGGGGTCTGATCGCTATCGCCGACGCGGTCCGTCCGAGCGCGAAGGAAACGATCCAGCGCCTCCACAACCTCGGCATCCAGGTCGCGATGCTCACCGGCGACAATCAGGCGACCGCGGATCGCATCGCGGCCGAGCTTGGGCTCGACACCGTCTTCGCCGAAGTCCTGCCGGGCCAGAAGGCCGACAGGGTCAAGGAGCTCCAGGCCACAGGCAAGCTCGTGGCGATGGTTGGCGATGGGATCAACGACGCGCCGGCGCTGGCCCAGGCCGACGTCGGGATCGCGATCGGCGCCGGGACCGACGTGGCCGTCGAGACCGCGGATGTGGTCCTCATGAAGAGCGACCCGGTCGACGTTCTTGGCGCCATCGCGCTCAGCCGGGCAACCGTCCGGAAGATGCGCCAGAACCTGGTTTGGGCGGTCGGCTACAACGCGGTCGCCTTCCCCATCGCCATGGGCCTCTTCTACCCGGCGTTCGGGCTCATCCTCCGGCCGGAGATCGCGGCGATCAGCATGGCTGGCAGCTCGTTCCTGGTCGCGGTCAATGCTCTGCTGCTCAAGCGCACCAAGCTCGAAGGGATCCGGCGGTACGGCGCAAGTTGACCCACCCGACCGCGCCGCGACGGCGACTGACCCACTAGAGCCGGGGATGGCGATCTCGGCCCGACGTGGACTGACGACGATTCGTAGCGTTCTTGCCGGCGGTGCGGTGGTCATCGCAGTCACAGGGCTCGCCATTGCCCTGGTCTTCAACCCGGTCTGGATCGAATTCGAACAGGAGCGTTCAGGCGTCCCGGCCGCCACCGGATACACAATCGACGAGGTTCACGCCATCACCCGCTCCATCCTCGCCGACCTCTTCTTCGGACCGCCCGAATTCGCGGTCACGGTGAACGGGCAGCCAGTCCTCGACGTCGCGGAGCGTGCCCACATGGTCGACGTGCACAACGTCGTTGTGCCATTCACGATCTTCTTTGGCGTCTCGACGTTATTCCTGGTCGCGCTGGTAGTAGCCAGCAGGCGCGGCGGTTGGCTGTGGCGAGCGATCGCGCGCGGATCGGGCACGCTGGCCCTCATCGGGATCGTTGTCGGAGTGATCGTCCTCTTCTTCTTCGACGCGGCATTCCTCGCCTTCCATCTCGTCGTCTTCCCGCAGGGCAACTTCACGTTCGACCCGCGGATCGAGCGGCTCACGCAGCTCTTCCCCGACCAGTTCTGGACCGAGACGTCCATCGCCGTCGCCATCGTCGGCCTCGGGATCGCCGTTCTGGTCAACCGAGTCGCCCAGAGACAGGCAGCCCGCCGATCCGGTTGAGTCTCGAGGGTGCTCGCTCGTGGTGACTCAAGCGGGCTCGACTACGCGTTTCGGTGTCGACGTGCGACGGAGCGAGACGATCGCGAGCCCGACAAGCATCGCCAGGATCCCGGCCAGATCAACGGCTGAGGGTCGGTCGCCTGTCAGCGTCCCGGCGACGACGCCCACGACCGGAACAAGAAAGAGGGCTGCGCCGAGACGTTCAAGCGACATCCGGCGCAGGAGGGAGAACCAGACGACATACGCCACCCCCGTCCCCAGCACCCCGAGGATGAGCAAGCCGGCGAAGGCCGCCGGTGACCAGGTCAAGTCGGTCCACGGCTCGAGCGCGGCGCTGATGGCGAGCAGCATGACACCGCCCAGGAGGAATTGACCGCTCGTCGTGACGACGAGATCCACACTCGGTCCCAGGCGGCGCATGAGTACCGTCCCGCCTGCTGGGGCGAGCGTGGCGAGGAGCGCGAGGGCTACACCTTCCGGACTTGTGGTGCCTGAGCTCGTCGTCGCGACCAGAATGACGCCGGCCGTTGCGATCACCAGCCCGAATGCGCTTCGACCCGACAACCGCTCGCCGAACAACGCCCAGCCGGCGGCGGCCAAGACGAGAGGCTGTCCGGCGGCGAGGATAGATGCGATCGCTGCCTCGATCTGGCCCGCGGCGAGGTACATCGCTCCGAGTGCCAGGGTGACGTTCGCAAGGGCCAAGAGGATCAGTTGGGGTAGCGGCGGCAGACCCGACCACCACGAGTCCCGCCTGGCGGACCCGGACGACCGCCGAGGCCCTCGCGGCGATCGTCTGAACACGACCCAGCCGGCGAGAACGCCTCCGCCGATCAGGGCCCGCAACCCGGCTAGGAGAAGCGGTGCCGCGCTTGGCAGGGACGCTTGGATAAGCACGAAACACAGGCCCCAGATGATCGCCACGGCGGCGGCCAGTGCCGAGGATCGGTCGTTCATCGGCAGATAGCCGTTCCGCGAGGGTCGTGCTCTTCGCTACGGCCTTCTTTCGAGTCGGATGTCACACACCGGACCCGGCGTCACCAGGGCGCGTAGCCCGGGGCCATCTGAACCGCGGGATGAACCGGGGTGTCCTTGCCGAGTACGCGGCGTACTGGTTCTCGAACTGGGCCCGAACTTCGCGCTCCTCCGAGATCGCCAGGCGGGTGTAGGCGAGGATCAGGACCGGGAACATCAACAGGGTGAGGAGGGTTGGCCACTGGAGCAGGAAGCCTGCCATGATCAGCAGGAATCCGAGATATTGCGGGTGCCGGATCGTGCCATAGGGTCCTGTCGTGGCCAGGAAGTGCTCGCGCTGGGCCTTCCAGAGCACGGGCCAGGCTCTGCCGAGCAGGATGAACCCAGCCCCCATCACGACATAGCTGGCCATGTGGAATGGGCTGAGGTGCGGATCGCCCTGCCAGCCGATCAGGTCGTTCAGCAGATGGCCGCCGGCGTGCGTCGGCACCAATGCCGGGAAGGTGGATCCGAGCCAGCCCGACAGCAGATAGATGGTGAGGGGGAAGCCGTACATCTCGGTGAAGAGCGCGATGATGAATGCCGAATAGGCGCCCATCACCCTCCAGTCCCGTCGGGTCCGCGGGTGGAAGAAGCTCGCGGCGAAGACGATGAAGATCACCGAGTTGATCGCGACGAGGACCCACAGCCCGCCGCCGAAGTCATCACCCATGACCCGCCGCCTCGTTCGATCTGGTGATCACCTCTCGTCTATCCCGTGCGACGCTCAGCGCAAAGCGCGTCCCATAGCGAAGGAGATTTCGGCGGGCGAGCAACACGGCTCACCCCTCGACCGGTCGACCGGCTTGATAGCCGGCGCGTTCGATGGCGCGGACGATCGACCATGCGTCCGCCTCGGCCGGGTCGAAGTCGATGTACGCCGTCTCGGTGGCCGGGTTCACGTAGGCGCTCAGGACTCCGTCCGTCGCGGCGAGCTGGCGCTCGACAGTCGTCGCACCCGAGCCACCGCAACCAAGGTCGTAGACCGGGATCCGGAGCTTCCCCATGACGTCCATGCCGTAAGCGTGATCCTGGCGGCTGAGTCGAAGGTGAGCCGCGTCTGAGACTTCTGCGAGCCGGCACGACCCACGCTGATGATGGCTGGGCCGACCGAGGTGAGTCGTGGGGCCGCAGCCTCGAGCGGTCGCGGGACTAGCCGCGACCAATTCGCTCGGCGAGTGTTGCGCTTTCTCAGCCCTGACTCACCTGGCGCTCGCACAGGCCTCAGATGCCGCAGTCACGATCCTGGCAAGAGCCCGACCGGACCCTTACCCGGTCGGGCCTCTTCGTTGCGTGGCAGAGCGCGGGTTGCCCAGATCACCCCGGCTGTCCGACCAGGGCGGACCGGTCGATGACCGCGCAGGCCTGGCGCGCGCGCCGGAGCTGCCGCCCGATCACGACGATCCCGAGGGCGCTCATCCCGATTCCCAGTGCGAAGAGAGGGGTCTTGTAGGCATCCAGGAACACGGCCGCGGCCGACAGACCTACCAGCGGCAGCAGGTCGACGACGTGATGAGCGCAGCACGCCAGCATGGCCGCGGCGCTCGCACCGGTCCCGGCGGCCGTCACGGCTGCTCCGGCACGATGCTGACGGTCGACCGTGCGGAGCTCAGCGAACAACGCCACCTGGGTCCCGAAACCAACAGCGATCAATGCGATGAACCAGGCATCGGTCGCCAGTTGCTCGAATGCATGCCCGACGCCCTGCGCCAGGCCGATGATGACGAGATAGGCGGCGAGGAGGGCGGTGCCCGCTGCGGCGCCGACCGCGACCGACCGGAGTCCGATCTGGGCCGTCGACCCGACGGGACGGGTAATCGCGCTCACGGCCCGATCTTCCAACGAAGGGTACGCTCGGGGATATCGCCGATACCCATCAGGACCAGCTCGATCGACTTCGCCCCCGCCAGGAAGGGCGAGACGTTGCCGCCGAAGGTCAGCGGCCCCTCGCGATGGTGCCCTCCCTTCGGCGCCGCCCACGGTATCGCGGCCAGCATTTCGCCTCGATCGTTTCGCACGACAGCATTCGCGAAGTCGATGGCGTCGAGCTCCACGGCGTGCGTGTCGAGCTTCACCTCGAACACCGCCCCGGCCGCAGGGCCGCTCCATGTGGCCTCCACGGTGACCTGACCGCCTTCACTTCGCTGCATCGCGGCTCCCGGAGACGCCGAAGCTAGGGTCGCACCGGAAGCTGGTGCGACGGGGACGGGGTCCCTATTGCTCGACGTCGGAGCGGTCGCGCTTCCACACGCGGCCAGCATGACGCTGAGCAGGAGGCTGACCATGATGATTCCGCCGTGTCGTTGCATGTTCGCGACCTTGTCGGCGAAGGCTGAGACATGGATGAGTGCTCGCTGAGACATGCGGACACGGAAATGGCGCGGATCCGAGGAGATCGGCGCCATTCGGATCCAGGGTGGTCAGCGGCTGGGCGTCACCTGCTGATGCATCGTCTGCATAAGAGCCGGATCGCTTGTCACATTGGCGCCCATCGCCTTGCGCATCGAGGCGATGTGGTCGGCGTCCATGCCGTTCATCATCCCGGCGCCGTTCATCATCCCCGGACCGCCTCCCAGCATGCCTCTGGCCATGCCACTGGCTCCCATGAAGCCGGCCATCCCTGAGGTCGTCGAGAGCGAGGTCGTTCCGTTCGGGCTCTGCGCCCCCACGACGCCGGCTGTCCCAAGCAGGAGGGCGCCTCCGAGGATCGTTCCAGCCAGAAGATTGATGCGCTTCGCGTTCATCTGTCGCTCCTTCGCCGCTGCTTGCGGCGTTCAGTTGATGCCGACCAGGCGTCGGGCCTGCTCGTACTCGGCTTCGGTGATCTCGCCACGAGCGAGGCGTGCCTTGAGGATCTCGGCCACGCCATGGCTTGCCGAGCGCTGGCGCCCTGCGAGGGCATTCGTCACGAGCCAGACGATGGCAACGACGACCCCGACGCCGACCGCGACCTCGAGGATCATCCAGAGCCAGCCGCCAGGGCCCAAGGCCCATCCGGTCCCGCTCATCATCTCGTCGCCTCCGTCGGTTCGATGTCGTGCTTCGTGCTGACAACACGAACCTTGAGGCCGCGACCTGAAGGCGCCGTGCCTGCGACCGTCAAGATTCCGTCAAGACCCCGGCCGAATCCTCAGCTGGCGCTCGGGCTCCCATCAGGCCACGCTCAGCCTGCCCGCGCAGACTCGTGGTGAAGCGTCCCGCTGCGAGCGATCCGCGAGGGCGGGACCTATCCAGCCAGATATGGAGGCATAGGAATGGCGAGCACCAAGACACTCGTGACGGATCCCGTTTGCGGCATGACGATCGACACGCACGGGTCCGTCGTCGTCGAACACGAAGGGGCGTCGTACTACTTCTGCGAGTCAGCCTGCGCCGAGACCTTCGAAGAGGACCCCGAGCGTTGGATCGATGAGGAGGCTGGCGGCCCAAGGCTCTGATCGTCCCATGAAGCCGCGTCAGAGGGTCCGCTTCAATGCGACGCGGAAGGTCGAACCGTGACCTGGTCCCTCGCTTTCAGCCCAGGTCCGTCCGCCCATCGCCTCTGCGAGAGCGCGTGAGATGGCGAGCCCGATCCCGGATCCGCCGAGGGCGCGGGAGCGCGACGGATCGACCCGGTAGAACCGCTCGAAGACACGGTCTCGCTGGTCCTCTGTCAGACCAGGACCCTCGTCGGCGACGCTGATGATGACCTCGTGGCCATCGATCGCGGTCGAGAGCGTCACGGAGCCGCCGTCGGGCGAGTACCTGATCGCATTGCTCACAAAGTTGTCGATGATCTGGGCGAGTCGGCTGCGATCCGCCTCCACTCCCAGGCGTCCGTCCGACGTCTCGACGCGAAGCTCGATCCCGTGCTCGAGGGCCTGTGTATCGAACCGCTCGGCCACACCATGGAGCTCTGCAGAGACGTCCACCGTCGCGAGGGACAACGGCAGCTGGCGGGCCTCCGCCCGCCACAGCTCCTGCAGATCGTCGACGAGTCGCGACAGGCGAGCCGTCTCCCCTCGAAGAAGCTTCCAAGTCGGCTCGCTCGGAGCGATCACGCCGTCCTCGAGGCCCTCGAGATAGCCGTCGAGGGTCGTGAGCGGTGTGCGGAGCTCGTGAGCCACATCACCGACGAGCTGCAACCGCCGGCGTTCAGTGGACTCGAGTGAAGTGGCCATGCGGTTGAACGACTCCGCGAGATCGCCGATCTCGTCCGATGACGTGACTGGGACACGCTCCGCGTAGTGGCCGTCGGCGATCCGTCGGCTCGCGGTGGCGAGGCTGATGATCGGGCCCGAGAGACGAGCGGACAGGGCCACGCTGATCACGATGGCCGCCACGGCGGCGACAACGAGGGCCACGACAAGTGCGGACTGGACCGCGTTCTGGAACGCCGTCCGAACCAGGTCGCTCATCATCGAACCCATGCCCGCCATCGATGGGCCCATGGCGGCGTCGAATGCCCCAGGAGCTACGAGTCCAACAGTGGCAAAGAGGGTCGCTGTGCCGACGATAACAACCACGAGGTGGCTGAACAACAACCTGCCCCGGAGTCGCAGGCGAGGCGCCATCGCTACAGGTCCTCCCTGAATCGGTAGCCGATACCGCGCACCGTCTCGATGAACGTCGGACGTGCGGGGTCATCGCCGAGCTTGCGTCGTAGGTTGGCAAGGTGGACGTCGACGACGTGTTCGTCGCCGACGTAGTCGCTACCCCACGCGCGGTCGAGCAGCTGCTGGCGCGTGAGGACCATACCGGGCTCCCGGATGAGCGCCGCGAGCAGTTCGAACTCGATCGTCGTGACGAGCACTGGCTTGCCGTCTCGTGACACTGTTCGACGCCGCGGATCAACGGCAAGGGTGCCGGCTCGCCAACCCGCGTCGTCGGGACCGGTCCCCGCGCGCGGCCGGCGCTGGAGCGCCTTGATCCGGGCGACGAGCTCGCGGGGGGAGAACGGCTTGGCGAGGTAATCGTCGGCCCCGACCGAAAGGCCGACGATCCGGTCGATCTCCTCTGTGCGGGCCGTCAGCATGATCACGTAAGCGTCGGAGAAGGTTCGCGCGCGGCGGAGGACCTCGAATCCGTCGAGTCCCGGCAACATGACGTCAAGCACGACGACGTCGGGCGACCGGTCACGGATAAGTTCGAGTCCAGCCTCCCCGTCGCTGGCGGCGATCACTTCCATCCCCTCGCGTTCGAGGTAGCCACGAACGAGCTCGATGATCGGCGCCTCATCGTCGACGAGGAGGACGCGGGTGACGGTCATGACGAACGCACCGGTAGGCTGACCGTCGCCACCGTGCCGCCTCCATCGCGACTCGACAACTCGATGGTGCCGCCGTGCGCGTCGACGATCCAGCGCGCGATCGCGAGCCCGAGGCCCATCCCGGACGGTCGAAGTTCACGAGCCCGGGCGCCGCGGTACAGGCGCTCGAAGAGCCGCTCTTGGTCAGCCGGGTCGAGGCCGATACCGGTATCTTCGACCCGGACGAACGCCCGGCCATCGCTCACCGCGAGACCGGCCCCGACGGTGCCACCCGCTGGGGTGTACCGGGCGGCGTTGTCGAGGAGGATCCCGAACAACTCATGGAGTCGATCGCGGTCGCCATCGACGACGGCCGGCTCCATCGTCGCGACGCTCATGCGGACGTGCGTCGCGGCGGGGCGCTGGCGCCGCACCGACTCGAGCAGAAGAGCGTCAAGCTCGACCGGCTGGAACTCGAGTCTGGCGCCGGACTCCGCGCGGGCAAGCGATAGCAGGTCACCGATCAGACGGCCCATCCGCTCGGCTTCGTCGCGGGCGTCCGCCAGGATCGCCTCGCGTTCATACGAGGGCAGATCCGTGCGCTGCGCGAGATCGAGATTCGCTCGGATCGTGGTGAGTGGCGTGCGCAGCTGGTGCGAGGCATCGCCAAGGAACCGCTGCAGCGTCTGGTGGTTCTGTTCCAACGCCGTGAGCATCTCGTTGAAGGCGACGGCGAGGTCGCCGACCTCGTCACCCGATCGTCCGGCGTCGACGCGAGCCGCGAAATCTCCCGACAGGGAGATCGCCCGGGCGGTGTCGGTCACGTCGGTGACCGGCGCAAGCGCTCGTCGTGCCAGATAGAGCCCGACGATGAGAGCGAGTGCGATGAGCAAAGCGGCTCCGATGACCAGTGCGGCCCGGACTGTCGTGAGGAGATCCTGCATCGGACTGGTGGAGTCGGCCCACACGATGTAGCCGACCTGGAGCCCGTCAACGGATTTGACCGCTTCGACTGTCTGTCGAAGCGCGCCGTCGGTCGAGGCGACCTCGCGGACGGCATGGGCGTGCCGGTCCCCAGCGGCAAGCTCATCGCTGGTGATCGGCAATGCCGGGCTTCCAGGTGGCGCGGAGTCAGCGAGCGCGGCGCCGCTCGCGTCGAGGACGACGACTCGACCACCGGTGGCCGAGAATTGCTGGATGAGGCGATCCGTCGGACGCAGTCGGCCACTCGCGTCGACGTCCTGGCCGAAGGCGCCCGCGGCGTGTTCCGCGTTGGCCACGAGGGCAGCGTCGAACGAGGTCTCCAGCTCCTGGCGAAGGACCAGGTACATCCCGGCTCCGAAGACGACCAGCGCCGCTGCCAGGAGTCCGGTGTAGATGAGCGCGAGCCGGGTCCGGATCGACAGCCGCCGCGGGGTGCGCCTCACTCTTTCAGGACATAGCCGGCGCCACGGATCGTATGGATCAGGCGGGGTTCCCCGTTCGCCTCGAACTTGTTCCGCAGATACCGAACATAGACCTCGAGGATGTTCGACTCTCCGTCGAAGTCGTACGACCAGACGTGCTCCATGATCAGGTCCCGTGTCAGCACCTTGCGCGGATGGCGCATGAACAGCACCAGCAAGCTGAATTCGGTCGTCGTCAGGTCGATCGTCCGCCCGGCTCGGCGGGCCTCTCGTGCATCGACATCCAGTTCAAGATCGGAGAAGCGGAGGACCTCGCCCGCCGGGGCCGTGTGCCGGCGAAGGAGCGCATGAACACGGGCCAGGAGCTCCTCGAAGCTGAACGGCTTGACGAGGTAGTCGTCCGCACCGATCTCCAGGCCCTCGACGCGGTCCTTGATCTCGTCGCGTGCCGTGAGCATGAGGATCGCGACATCGTCCCCGGCGGCGCGCAGCCGGCGCGTCACCTCGAGCCCATCGATCCCGGGCATCATCACGTCAAGGACGACGAGATCGGGAAGATGCTCGCGGGCCTTCTCGAGCCCTTCCTCGCCCGAGCTGGCCTCGACGACACGGTAGCCCTCGTAGGCGAGGCCGCGCCGGACGACAGTGCGGATCTTCGGATCGTCATCGACGACGAGGATGCGAGCGGCCTCGCTCATCGGACGTGGCCTCCGTGATGGGCTTGGCTCCAGGCCTTGGCGACGTAAGCCAAGCAAGGTCAAGGATGATCGCCGGACCTGAGAGCCAGATGAGCGGCACATGAATCAACGACCGCTAGGTCGCACGCTCCCACGATCCGGCTAGGCAATGTGGACTCGCGCGCGATCCTCAGATGACGAGGCACAACAACAGGACCCCTCCGACGGCCACGGCCGAGGCGATCCACGGGGTCGGATCCGGCCCGCTCGAGGGTGTGTCGTCGAGCAATGCGCGCAGCCGGAGCTCCGAGCTTGCGGCGTACCCGGCCAGGCTTGAGGGCGCCATGTCATCGCCGAGCTTGAGGAGGGCACTCGCCAGATCGGCTCGAGTGGCTCCGGCGGCCAGGGCGTAGCGGTCTGCCGCGATCTCGAGCTGCGCTCGAGTTCGAGCGATCCATCGGCGACCCACTGGACTGCGACCGAGCGGCCAACCGACTCCGTCGAGCAAGATGATTCGTGATGGCGTGTGCTCGATCTGGTGATGTCGCTCGTGCAGCAGCACCGCCCGCAACTCCTCCGGGTCCAGCACGGTGGCCAGATCGGAGGCGCAGTAGATGCGCGGGATGCGAAGGCCAGCGACAGACGCCGGGCCGATCCCATCCACGATGCCGACGGACACGCCGCCAAGCACCGCGGGCTCGGCCACGCGTTGGAGTAGTCCCGCGAGTCTTCGGTGACGCTCGGCACGCCAGATGACCGACAAGG
>JBBRSJ010000012.1:0-107192 GCA_038245515.1 Candidatus Limnocylindrales bacterium
ATGGACCAGGAGCCGTCGGCCGAACGGCGTCAGCTTGGCCGTACGATGGAGCATGAGAGCCCTCCGTCGGAATGGAGCTTCGACAACCCCATACCGAGCACGAGGGCTCTCAACTTGTCAACAACGTCAGTGGGAACGACATCTAGTCGACCCGCCGCCCTTCACCTCGCCGCCCTTCACAGAACGACCGCCGGAACCTCCGGCGGTCGTTTCGATTCACGTGCCGATGCGCACCAGAACCCTCCCTCGTGCGTATTGACACCTCCGGGGGCGGATCGTAAGGTTGGCGACCGCCCTCGGCCGTGCCGGGGAGCTCCAAGGAAAGGAGGTACCCACTCACATGATTCAGGCAATCATTTCCTTCTTCCATCGGGATGACGAGGAAGGCCAGGGACTCGCGGAGTACGCGCTGATCCTCGCCCTCATCGCGATCGTCGCGATCATCGCCCTCATCTTCCTGGGCGGCCAGGTCTCGAAGATCCTCAGCACGGTCGGCAGCTCGATCTAACTTCCGTTCGCTGAACATCGCGACCGTCGGACGCTCTCGTCCGACGGTCGCTGCATTTTCGGGGGCTCGGTCCGAGGCGGGTGGTGCGTCGACGCCGTCCCCATTCGGACTATTGACTTGCCTCCCCCATCACCTACGGTGGCGGGACAGGCGGACGGCCTCCGCCGCGTCTCGCACCGGCCCGGGAAAGGAGGTGATCCTGACATGACATTCCGGCCACGAATCGTCCAGCTCCTCGCCCTTCTTCATCGAGACGAGGAAGCCCAGGGACTCGCTGAATACGCACTCATCCTCGCCCTCATCGCGATGGTCGCAGTCCTCGCCGTCGTGTTCCTCGGGAGCCAGCTCAGCGGTGAGCTGAGCGCCATCGGCCATTCGATCGCGTCAGTGGCACCCTGACCAAAAGACAAGGTGTCCGCGACCAAGGCCCGTCCCTCGTGGACGGGCCTTTGTCATGTCCGCGCACCACCCTGCGATCGTTCTCATCCGCCTTCGCGTCACCTTGCGAATCACCTTGCTTCGTGCATGATTTCCTGCCGAATCCTCCCAATGGTCCTAGCCCATTGGTATAGTCGCGGCCCCCTTGGGCGGTGCTACAGTGGTGCCACCTGTCACAAGACTCGGGGAGAGAAAACTTGAAGCGCTCAAATCGGCTGGTCCTGCTCGTCGGGGTGTTCCTGGCGGTCATTGCGTTCGTGGGAATCGCGCTCATCTTGGGGTCTCCGAAGACTCCTGATCCGAACGCGCCAGGAGCCATCCCGACCGTCCTGCCTGCCGTCATTGCGACGAAGGACATCCCGCTCGGCGTGACCGTCACTGCGGACATGCTCACGACCCAGAACCTGAAGGTCGACACCGAGCGCAAGGTCAACGCCTACGCTTCGCCGAACCTCGTGATCGGCAACATCGCCCGACGCAAGATCATCTCCGGCACCCAGCTCGACACCTCCTACTTCGACACCTCGACCACTGGCTGCGGCTCGATCGAGGTCCCGCCGACCTTCCGGGCAATGGCCGTCCAGGTCGACCAGGTCTCCGGCGTCGGCACCGTCATCAATACCGGTGACTACGTCGACATGATCGTGGGCTTCACGGGCGACAAGTTCCCGGTCGTGACCCTCAACCCGACCGACCAGACGATCACCGTCGTCGCCGGCCTCAACGGGACGAGCGTCAAGCTCCTGATCGAGGGCTCGCAGGTCCTCTGCCGCCAGCTGCCGCCGCCCGCGGCCGCGGCCAACGGCCAGGGCGCCGCTCCGGCCGCCAGCGGCCAGCCGGTCACGTCGCTCAACGGCCAGCAGGAGATCGTCATGCTGAGCCTGACGCCGACCCAGGCCGAGATCGTCAAGTTCGCCCAGCTCGATGGCTCGATCAGCCTCGTCCTCCGGTCCTCCAAGGACTTCGTCGACGCGAATGGCAACCCGATCCCGCCGGTGCCGGCGGTGACGACGGGCATCACCCTCAGGAAGCTGACCACCGACTTCGCGGTTCCGATCCCGGAGCTGGTCGAGGCCATCCTCCCCAAGAAGTAGCGCGGGACCACCGCGCGAGGTCGCCCGGCGGCGACCCATCCCACTGACGTCCTGGCGGCGCGACGGGCGCGACGGACCCTCCGGTCCCGCGCCCGTCCGACTCTTCGGGACACACCACTCCCGACCACCGTCCCCATCCAGCAAGAGCTACCGGACCCACTGACGAAATGGCCGACCAGATCCGCGTCCTGATCGTGGACGACATTCCGGAGACCCGCGACCACCTCACGAAGCTGCTCGGGTTCGAGAGCGACATCGAGGTGGTCGGTGCGGCGGCGTCCGGGAGCGAGTCGCTCACGATGGCCGAGAAGCTGATGCCGGACATCGTCCTGATGGACATCAACATGCCGGACATGGACGGCATCGCAGCGACCGAGCGAATGTCGTCGCAGGTGCCGACCGCGGCGGTCGTGATGATGTCGGTCCAGGGCGAGGCGGACTATCTCCGTCGCTCGATGCTGGCCGGGGCCCGCGAGTTCCTCGTCAAGCCGTTCAGCAGCGACGAGCTGACCGCCTCGATCCGCCAGGTCTACAGCCGCGAGCGCGACAAGCAGAGCCGGATCAGCGCGATGCCGTCCCAGGGCGGGGGCCCGGCGAGTCTCGCCCCGGTCGGCGACGATGGCTCCCACGACGGCCAGATCATCGCGATCTTCAGCCCCAAGGGCGGGGTCGGCCGGACGACGGTGGCGGTCAATCTGGCGGTCGCCGCGGCGACCGAGCTCGGCAAGACGGTCGTCCTGATGGACGGCTCCTTCCAGTTCGGCGACGTCGGGGTCCTGCTCAACCTGAACCCGAAGAACAAGTCGATCGCGGACCTCGTGCCGGAGCTCGAGGCCGGCGAGCTCGAGTCGATCGACACGTTCGTCATCAACCACTCGTCCGGGATCCGGGTCCTGCTTGCGCCGCCCTCGCCGGAGATGGCCGAGCTGATCACCCCGGCCGGCGTGAAGCGCGTCCTCGACGCCCTCCGCCGGACCCACGACCTCGTCATCGTCGACTGCACCTCGTGGTTCAACGAGACGACGATCGCGATCCTCGACGCCGCGGACGTGATCCTCACGATGCTCAGCCTCGAGATCACGAGCATCAAGAACATGCGCCTCTTCCTCGAGGTCGCCGACCAGCTCGGCTACGAGCCGAGCAAGGTGAAGCTCGTGCTGAACCGGGCGGACTCGAGTCTCGGGATCCGCGTCACCGACGTCGAGAGCTCGATCGGCCGGAAGGTCGATCACACGATCGTCAGCGACGGCCGATCCGTCGTGTACGCCCTCAACCGGGGCGTGCCTTTCTTCCTCTCGAACCGGGAGGCGCAGGTCTCCCAGGACATTCTTCGACTGGCCCAGGCCGTGGCCGGTGAGCGGGTGACGAGCCCGCGCGAAGACGTTCGCAAGACGGCCCAGAAGAAGTCTCTGTTCTCATTCCGATGATCATGTCGGTAGCGAGCCTCGCAGGGCGATAAGGGGTCACATGCCATGTCACTGCTGAAGCGGATCGAGAGCGCTCGACCTGGAACCGGACCGTCCGGACCGTCCCAGCCGGGACTGCCTGCCGTGCCGCCGACCGGAGCCGGTGGCACGCCGCCGCCGACGCCGTCCCAGCGCCTGATGACGCAGGCTCCCGTCCGGGAGTCCTTCCGGGACGTCAAGTTCCGGATCCAGAGCCGGGTCATCCAGGACCTGGACCCGAAGCTCGACCTGTCCAACCAGGTCGAGGTCCGGCGCCAGATCGAGGAGATCTTCGGCAAGGTCATCGACGAGGAAGGCCTCGCCCTGACCCGCGCCGAGCGCGTCCGGATGCTCGAGCAGATCACCGACGAGATCATCGGCCTCGGCCCGCTCGAACCGCTCCTGCGCGACGAGTCGATCTCGGAGGTCATGGTCAACGGCCCCCGCCAGGTCTACATCGAGCGGTCGGGCAAACTCGAGCTGACGAACGTCGTCTTCCAGAACGACGACCATGTCATGCGGATCATCGACCGGATCATCGCCCCGATCGGCCGTCGCGTCGACGAGTCGAGCCCGATGGTCGACGCCCGTCTGACCGACGGTTCTCGCGTCAACGCGATCATCCCGCCGCTGTCGCTCGTCGGGCCCGTGATCACGATCCGGAAGTTCTCCGCGTCGCCGTTCACGACCGATGACCTGATCCGGTTCGGGACCTCGACGCCGGACATGTTCGACTTCCTCCGGGCCTGCGTCGAAGCCCGCCTGAACATCTTCGTCTCGGGCGGAACCGGCTCCGGCAAGACCACGACCCTCAACGTCCTCTCGTCATTCATCCCGAACGACGAGCGGATCGTAACCATCGAGGATGCCGCAGAGCTCCAGCTTCGCCAGGAGCACGTCGTGACCCTCGAGTCCCGCCCGCCGAACATCGAAGGCAAGGGCGCCATCCCGATCCGCGAGCTCGTCCGGAACTCGCTCCGGATGCGGCCCGACCGGATCATCGTCGGAGAGTGCCGCGCCGGTGAGGCGCTGGACATGCTCCAGGCGATGAATACCGGCCACGACGGCTCGATGTCGACCGGCCACGCCAACAGCCCGCGCGACATGCTGGCGCGGCTCGAGACGATGGTCCTCATGGCGGGCATCGACCTGCCGGTCCGGGCCATCCGCGAGCAGATCGCGTCGGCGGTCGACCTGATCGTGCAGCAGAGCCGCCTCAAGGACGGCACCCGCAAGATCGTCAACATCACCGAGGTCCAGGGCATGGAAGGCGACGTCATCGTCATGCAGGACGTCTTCGTCTTCGAGCAGACCGGGATCATCGAGGGCAAGATCCAGGGCCGCCTCAAGGCCACGGGCATTCGCCCCAAGTTCGTCGAGAAGTTCGAGGTGATGGGCATCCATCTCCAGCCGGGCCTCTTCGGCTTCAGTTACTGAGCAGGGGGAGCTGACTGTGGATCCCATGACGCTGGCCGTCGCTGGCGTGGCCGCGGCGGCGATCTTCTTGATCGCCATCGGCATCGCGACGTCCGGCGGCGGATCGGGCGTGAGCGCTCGCCTCGAGCGCTACGCCTCCGCCCGGGAGTCCGGCAAGGCGACGGAATCGTCCGGGCAGGGCGGGCTCGCCGAGCTGCTCGAGAAGAGCGTCGCGCTCGCCCAGTTGAACCGGGTCGTCGAGGCCCGCGACTTCGGGGCGAACCTCGCCCGCGACATCGCACGAGCGGACCTGAAGCTCAAGCCGTCCGAGTTCCTCGCCCTCTGGGCGGGTTCCATCGTCGGCATCCCGTTCCTGTTCATCGTCCTGTCGCTCGGCCTGCCCGCGCTCCGCAGCCCGCTCGCGCTGGTCGTCGGCGCCTTCGTCGGGTTCATGCTCCCGCGGTTCTGGCTGGGCCGCCGCAAGAGCGGCCGGCTGGGCGCCTTCAACAAGCAGCTTCCCGACACGATCACCCTGCTGGCCAACGGCCTCCGCGCCGGCTCGTCGTTCCTCCAGGCCGTCGAGCTCGTCGTGCGCGAGTCGCGGCCGCCGATCTCCACCGAGTTCAACCGGGTCATCCGTGAGGTCAACCTCGGGCTGCCGTTCGAGTCGGCCATGGAGAACATGGTCCGCCGCGTCCGGTCCGACGACCTCGAGCTCATGGCCACCGCGATCAACATCCAGCACACGGTCGGCGGCAACCTCGCCGAGATCCTCGACTCGATCGCGTTCACGATCCGCGAGCGAGTCCGGATCCAGGGCGAGATCCGGACCCTGACCGCGCAGCAGCGGCTGTCCGGCTACGTCGTCGGCTTCCTGCCGATCGCGCTCGCCGGCTTCCTGTTCGTCGCCGCTCCCAACTTCATGGACCCGATGTTCCACAAGCCGCCGGAGGCCTTCGGGCTCCCGCTCGGCGTCGTGATCCTCTTCTTCGGCGGATTCATGATGTTCATCGGCTTCATGCTCATCCGCAAGATCGTCGACATCGAGGTCTAGGACGATGACTGACTTCATCCCGATCATCGTCGCCGCCGCCGCGGCCGGCGCGATCCTGCTCATCGCCCTCGGGCTCGCCGGCAACTCGCCGGTCGACCCGGTCCAGGCACGTCTCACCCAGCTCGGGACGATGCAGGCGAAGAACCTCGAGGAGCTCGAGCTCCAGGAACCGTTCCTCGAGCGGACGCTGCGCCCCATCGCGGCCAGCCTGTCGAACCGCATGTCGCGGGTCGCGAGCAACTCGTTCCAGGAGAAAGCCGAGAAGCGGCTCGCTCTGGCCGGCAACCCCGGCAACCTCCGCGTCGCCGACTGGCTCGGCATCAAGGCCGTCGCCGCGGTCATCGGCGGACTCCTGTTCATCTTCCTCTTCGGCGTCCTCGGCCTGATGGCACTTCCGCCGATCCTCCGGATCCTCATGGGCGCGATCGGCCTGATGTTCGGCTACACGATCCCCGAGTTCTGGCTCGGCGGCCGCGTCAAGAAGCGCCAGCACCTGATCCTGCTCCAGATTCCGGACACCCTCGACCTTCTGACGATCTCCGTCCGGGCCGGCCTCGGCTTCGACGCCGCGCTCGGCAAGGTCGTCGAGAAGCTCGAAGGACCGCTCGTCGACGAGTTCCGCAGGGCGCTGGCCGAGGTCCGTGTGGGCAAGGCCCGCCGCGACGCGCTGCGGGACATCGTCCCCCGCACCGAGGTCGTCCCGCTCACGAACTTCATCGGCGCGATCATCCAGGCCGAGCAGCTCGGCGTGTCGATCTCGAAAGTCCTCCAGGTCCAGTCAGAGCAGCTTCGCATCGAGCGGCGCCAGCGGGCGGAGGAGATGGCGGCCAAGGCGCCGATCAAGATGCTGTTCCCGCTCGTCGGGTGCATCTTCCCGTCGCTGTTCATCATCATCCTCGGGCCAGCCCTGATCCTCATCATGCAGAACCTGACGACAACGCCGGGGCAATGAGCATCCGCTCCCGACGATCGTCGCGGGCGCGTCACCCGGCACGAGCCGCGCGGACGCGCTCGTTCCATGTCCGGGCGGTCGGGTGGTGAGCGGCGCCGCCGAGCGGGGGACCGCCGAGCGGGGGGCCGCCGAGCGGGGGGCCGCCGAGCGCGGGACCGCCGAGCGCGGGACCGCGCGGAACCTGACCGAGCGCGGGACCGCCGAGCGCGGGGCCGCCGAGCGGGGGGCCGCCGAGCGGGGGGCCGCCGAGCGGGGGGCCGCCGAGCGGGGGGCCGCCGAGCGCGGGACCGCGCGGAACCTGACCCGCGATGCCGTCCTTGCGGCCGACCTCGAGATCGCCGCCGGGCTCTGGGGCAAGTTCATGGGCCTCATGGGCCGTGCGAATCTGCCTGTGGGCGCCGGCCTGTGGCTGCCCGACAGCAACGGCATCCACATGATGTTCATGCGGTTCGCGATCGACGCCGTGTTCGTCGGCAAGCGCGATGCCGAGGGCACCCGACCGGTGTTGTCCATTCACGAGCGTCTGCCCGCCTGGCGCGGGTTGGTGCCGCTGGTCCGCGGCGCACACGGTGTGCTGGAGCTGCCGGTCGGCACGATCCGCTCGAGCGGCACCGTCGTCGGCGACCGGATCGCGATCGACGAGCGGTAGCACGGCACAGCTTCTCGCGGCGCTCCGGCTTCATGGTTGCGCGGGCCGCGCCGCCCGCGGGCCGTCCGGGGGCCCGCGCCGGTCGGGGGCCCGCGCCGGTCGGGGGCCCGCGCCGGTCGGGGGCCCGCGCGCCGTCGGCCCGCGCTCGGTCGGGGGCCCGCGCTCGGTCGGGGGCCCGCGCACCGTCGGCCCGATTTCTTGCGCATAGGAACCTGTCGCCTATTGCGCGCGAATCGCCGGCGAATCCTTGGCGCTCAGGAACTACCCGCCTACGCAGCACCGCCGCGGTCGCCAGCCGAGCGTGAGGCGAGCCTGGTCGCCAGGCCGGCACGTCCGTAGTAGGCGGGTGTCGCCTACGGGGCGGAAATTCTGGGGCCGGCGGGCGCCCGGGTGTAGACGGCGCCGATCGGCCGGTGCGGGGCCGGCGCCGATCGGCCGGTGCGGGGCCGGCGCCGATCGGCCGGTGCGGGGCCGGCGCCGATCGGCCGGTGCGGGCACGGCGCCGATCGGCCGGTGCGGGGCCGGCGCCGATCGGCCGGTGCGGGCACGGCGCCGATCGGCCGGTGCGGGGCCGGCGCCGATCGGCCGGTGCGGGGCCGGCGCCGATCGGCCGGTGCGGGGCCGGCGCCGATCGGCCGGTGCGGGGCCCGCGCCGATCGGCCGGTGCGGGCCAGCGATGATCGGCCGGTGCGGGCCCGCGCCGATCGGCCGGTGCGGGCCAGCGATGATCGGCCGGTGCGGGCGGCTGGCGGAGTGGACGGCGCGGCGCGGGTTGGACACCGCGGGCTGGGCGGCACGGCCTGGCGATCTCAACGTGCGCGCGGAGGCCGTCAGTCGCCGGATCCAGATCGCCCATGGACCCGCTGCGCCTTCAGGGCTCCGGATGCATTCGGCGGGCGCGGGACGAACCACAGGCCCGCCAGGTCCGTCGACGGAGATCGCAGCCAGCGGCGCGTTTCGGCCGTCCGACTCGGGAACGACGCGTCGAACATCGAGCTGTGGGAGGCGACGGTCGACCGATTGGCGTGCGTGTCCGCAACGACGACCAGGTGTCCCAACACGGCGCGATCCCAGCCGCGCTCCTTGGCTGCGACGCCCGGCACCAGCCGGAGCTTCCGCGACATCGACATCAGGAGGCGTTGCAGGTCAGTAAGCTGCGTCTTCACCTCGACGATCAACAGCGCTCGCAGACCGGCATGCCAGGCGAGGATGTCGACGGATCCGCGCTCGCCGAACACGTTGAACGTGAACTCGGGGAGCGTCTGCCAATCGAGACTGCTGAGCTCGGCGACCACGAGCTCCCCGATCGCAGCATGGTCCCGATCGATGAGGCGATCGACGAGGCCGCCGCGCCATCGGAGCTCGATCTTGGCATCGATCCCGAGAACGCGGCAGACGCGCCGGAACTTCTGGACCGAGACCCGATCCAGGTGGCCGCGCTCCAACAAGGAGACGACCTTCTGGTCGACGTCGGCAAGGCGTGCGACGTCAGCCTGGCGCAGTCCGAGATGGCGTCGCACCGTCGCGAGAAATTGGCCGATCCGCTCGTCCGTCACTCGAGCGATCCTGCCTGATCGCGCTTGACTGCCGATGCGCCGGCGATGCACTCAGGACGCACCGGCCATGCACCGGCGATCACCTGAGGCCCGGGGCAAGCCGTTGGTGAGTGCCCGATCAGCAGCTGGTGAGTCGCAGTTGAGGACCCTAGGCGACGATGGGCGCATGTCCTCGGTCGCGTCGATCCCCGGTCGTCTCCTCGATCTCGCGCTCCCCGCTCGCTGCCCCGGATGTGGGCTCGAGGGCGACCCGATCTGCTCGTCGTGCCTGCCGGCCCTGGACGCCCGGCTCGATCGACCGCCGGGTGTCGCGATCGGGCTGCCATCCGACGTGCCGCCGGGCATCCTGCAGCTCGAGTGGTGCGCTCCATTCGGCGGTGTCGTCCGCGTGGCCCTCCACGAGCTGAAGTACAGCGGCGAGACGCGACTGGCACGACCGCTCGGGGCTGCCATCGCGCGGCGCTGGGCCCGGTCCGGCGCCGGCGGGGACGTCCTGGTCCCGGTGCCCGTGCACGCGGAGCGCGCCAAGCGGCGCGGCTACGACCAGGCGGAGCTGCTTGCGCGGGTCGCGGCCGCAGCGCTCGGGCTGCCATGCGCGCCCATCCTGGAGCGCGCGCGGGCGACGATCGCGCAGTTCGACCTCGACCGGACGACGCGCGCCACGAACGTTCGCGGCGCATTCCGGCTTCGGCCGCGGCCGCCCCGGTCCCTTCGGGCGCCTCCGGACGGACGGGCATCTCAGGACGCAGATGGACCCCTGACCGGGCGCTGGGTGATCCTGGTCGACGACGTCGTGACGACGGGCGCGACCCTGACCGCATGCGCGGCGCCGCTCGTCGCGGCGGGCGCGATCGGCGTGTCCGCTGTCACCGTCGCCCGCGAACGGTGACCGTGCCCGCGCGAGCGGTGACCCGAGGGCATACGAACGCGGACCCGCACGCCGCGATGCCGGACCGGCCGCCTCCGCCAGGGCCGGGTGTAGACTCGGAGCACGACGTGGGGCGCGCGCGCCTCACCCCCGCATACATGCCGAGCTGCCACGCGCGAGAGGCCCAGCGGGCCCCGGGAGGCGACTGTGCGGACGATCGTCAAGGGCAAGAACATCGACGTCCCCGATCACATTCGACGCTACGCCGAGCGGAAGCTTGGCCGGCTCGAGCGGATCCTCGACGATCGCAGTGACGCCCTCGTCGAGCTATCCCTGGAGCAGCATCGGAGCGCCGCCGAGTCCCACATCGTCGAGGTGACGCTCGTCATCGACGGCAGGACGCTTCGGACGCATGCAGCGGGCCCGACTCATCGCGAAGGCGTCGACGAGGTCGTCGACAAGCTCGAGCGGCGCGCCGTCGACCACAAGGAGAAGCCGCGGATCCATGCCCGGCCCGACGAGGAGAAGGCGCTTCTCCGCCACATCGCCGACGGCACGTCCGAGGTCGGCCGGGAGCGGCGGATCGTCAAGTCGAAGCGGTTCGCGATCGAGCCGATGTTCGAGGAGGACGCGCTCACTCGGATGGACGAGCTCGGCCACCAGTTCTTCGTCTTCGTCGACGCCCAGACCGAGCGGGTCCACATCCTGTACCGCCGACGAGACGGCGATTACGGCCTGATCGAGCCGATCGTCGCAGGCGAGTACACGAAGGGCCGATCCCGGAGCGAACGCGGCAACGGCTACCAGTAGTCGGGGCGCGAAGGGCGCCGCATTGGGCAACTGCCGCCCTCAGCCGGCCTCGCGGTCCTCGGGCGGGTGGACCCGGCGATAGATCCCGGCTTCGCGCGTCATCAGCCGTCCGTCGATCAGGTAGCGCCGGAGCGCGGCCACGTCCGGATGGAGGAGGGCAAGGCGCATGTTGACCTCCTTTTCCTCGTACCCGCGGTCCTCTGGGAAGCATCGGTCGAGGATCACCGGCAGGAGGAGGTCGCGCTTGCTCGGCTTCGCGGGGATCGATACGAGCCGGCCGTCGCGCAGGAACGCACGGACGACCTTCTCCCGGCCGGTCAGGCGGCGCAGTCCCGCCCCATCGGATTCTCGAGGGGGCCCTAGCGCGTCGTCGGACATGCGCCGACCGTAGCAGACCGACCGCTACGATTGGCGGTGATGCTGCCCGACGGTCGACGCCTCGGAGCCCACCTCGCCCTGCGTGACGGGCTGGTCGGTGCCGCCCAGCGGGCGTCCGCGATCGGCGCGGCCGCTCTCCAGGTCTTCAGCGACAACCCGACGGCGTGGCGGCGCCGGACCGCCCTCCAGCCGGAGCTTCCCGCGTTCCGCGCCACGCTCGTCCGAGGTGGCATCGCGCCGCTCGCGATCCACGGCTCGTATTTGATCAACCTGGCCGGCCCCGACCCGATCTACCACGAGCGGTCGTTCACGATGCTCGCCGCCGAGCTCCGGACGGCACGACGATTCGGCGCGACGCTCGTCAACGTCCACATCGGATCGCATGGGGGCGCGGGCGTCGATGCCGGCATCGAACGGCTCGTCCATGCCGTTGCCCTGGCTCTCGAGCTGAGCGAGCACGACGAGCCGATCGGAAGTGACGAGCCTGGCGAGGCCGGGCCGGAGGGCGGCGGCGGACCCGAGGCCGGCACGCGCGAAGTCGATGGGCCCGACATCGACGCGCCCGGAGGCGACCCGCCCGGAGGCGACCCACCAGCGCTCGGCCCGCCGGCGACAATCACCCTGGAGAACGGCGCCGGCGGAGGTGGCGGGCTCGGGCTCGACATCGTCGAACTGGCCGCGATCGCCGCCGCCCTCGATAGCGCGGGCGTCCCGCGCGACCGGGTCGGGTTCTGCCTCGATACCGCCCACGCCTGGGGCGCCGGCCACGACCTCTCCGACCCCGACGCGACCGATGCACTGCTCGAGGCGTTCGCCGATCGGATCGGGCTCGACCGCCTGCCACTGGCCCACCTGAACGATTCGCGTTCCGAGCTCGGCTCGCGTGTCGATCGCCACGAGCACCTCGGCGCCGGCCGGATCGGCCCGGCGGGGATCGCCCATCTCCTCCGCCACGAGCGCCTCGCCGGCGCAACCTACATCATCGAGACGCCGGGCATGGACGAGGGCTACGACGCGATCAACGTCGCACGCGCCATGGCCCTGGCGCGAGGCGAGCCGATGGCGCCACTGCCACCGGGTGCGCTCAGCCTGGGAGGCAGCCGGGCGAGGGCGGCGACTCCGCGGGCAGAGCCGGTTCGCGGCATGGAGGTGGCATCCGGCTCCGAGCCACCGCCGTGAATCGCGAACGCCGGCGCCCCAGACGCCGGCGTTCGCTGTCCCCGAGACCCGGACGTGGAGGGCGTCCGAGTCGTGCCCTGGAGAAGGATGTGGTGGCCGCCGGCTTCCACCGGCGGAGCGATGTGCCCTAGGGGCGGTCCGAACGACCGACCGAGCGGGAGATCGGCCGCGCGTTGCCCATCATCCGGGATCCGCTCGACGACGAGGAAGCGGCCTGACCGACACCGGCGACGACCGGACCCTGGCCGACCGGCGCAGAGCGCGGGACCGGTCGCTCCGGTGGACGGTTCGGCGATGGATCGGCCGGCTGGAACGTGCGGCCGAAGCGGCGCATCCGGACCGCGAGGTAGTACTCCATGATCTGCCGGACCTGCGGCTCACTGAGGAGCTCGTCCGCCCGCAGGGCGTACTCGACCCGGGCGGTCGGATTGGTCGCGCCCGACGCCACCAGCCCGAGGTACTGGGGCGTGTCGGCGTCGTCGCGGAGCTCGCGGAGGCCCCGGGCGAGCTTCGTCGCCGTCCCGAGGGACGGCATCCGATCGCCGCGGATCAGCCGGGAGATCGTCGAGTGATCGACGCCCGATTGCTGGGCAAGTTGACGTTGCGACATCTTCTTGGCCTTGAGCTGGGCTCGAAGCCATTCGTTGAATGCGCGACCGTTCTGGGTGGTCATGACGCTGTTGGGCGCTCCGTGTGTCGCGCAATCCGGTGGTGACGCGATGCCCGAATGATCCCGAACGGAGCACCTGCTCCTGTATCACCCGTTCGTACGGCCCCAGTCCCCGCGACGACGCCGCTTGAGAGGCCGGTCCGGTGCGGTCCGCGGCAGTACCGATCGGAGCGGACATGGGACTCCAGTCCCGCGCGCGGGAGCCACAGAGCAGCCCGGAACGGATCAGGTCCGGAAAACGGGCTCGGACCTGGAGATGCCATCTCGACAAGGAACCACATCGCGGGCTCCTGCGACACGCGTCGAACAGCCGTTCGCCTTGCGCATCCGTTGCCAATCGCGCGTGGTTGCATGGCCGTTCTCGCTCAGGCCGACCCGGAGGCCTCCGTCGTGGCCGGCGACGCGACGCCCAGTCCCCGCCGCTTCGGCGAGAGCCAGTACGCGATGGAGCCGATCGCGATGATCGACAGGACGCTGATGACGCGATCGACGAGCGCGATCGTCGTCGCTTCCCGGAGGGGCACGCCGTAGGCCGCCGTCAGGACACCGACGACGCCGAGCTCGACGATGCCCAGTCCGGCCGGGCTCAACGGCACGGCCGTGAGCAGCGACCCGATGAGGGCCACGAAGAACGCGCCCGAGATCCCGAGCTCGACATCCGGGTAGCCGAGGGCCGCGACGACGAGATAGAGCCGCATCGCCTCCGTGGCCCAGATGAGCCCGGTGAGCACGATCAGCGGCGGCAGGTGGCGCAGCCCGACCGCGCCGAACACGCCTTCCTCGAACCGATCGTAGAACTCCACCACCCGGTGCGGAACGGGCAGCCGGATGAGGATCCGGCGTCCGAAGTTGCGCAGGGTCAGGAGGCCGGCCGCAAGGACGATAACGAAGACGACCGCGACGCCGAAGATCAGCTGGATCTGGCCCGGCAGGCCGTTCCGGAAGCTCCAGAAGCCGGCGGCGAGGCCGAGGACCGAGATCGCGAACAGGTCCAGGATCCGCTCGATGAAGACGGTCCCGAACGTCCGCGACAACGACACCGTGCTGTTCAGCTTCAGCAGGTAGGCCCGGTAGACGTCGCCGAGCTTGGCCGGGACCAGGCAGTTGACCAACCACGACAGGAACAGGATCTCCGTCGCGTCCTTCAATCCGATCCGGACGCCGGTGCCGCGCAGGAGCAGCGCCCAACGCAGGCCGCGGAGAGGGAAGCCGGCATAGAAGATCACGAACGCCCCAATGAGGAGGATCGGGTTCGCCTTGGAGATCCCCTCGGCGACGTCACCGAGATTGATGTTGAGGACGACCCGGAAGACGAAGACGAGCAGGATGATCGGCAGGATGAGCGACACGATCGTCCGCGGCTGGCGCAGCCGCCGGCCGAGCGAGAGCTGGTCGCTCGACGCCTCGTCGGACCGTCGGTCGGCGCCGGACCGGCGCTCGGCGTCGCCGGACCGGCGCTCGGCGTCGCCGGACCGGCGCTCGGCGTCGCCGGCCGCGGCCGCGGCCGCGGAGCGCCGCTCGTCGCCGCTCCTGCGCTCCTCGCCGTCGGGCGGGCGCGTCGGATCGGACGCGCCAAACATCCTGCTCATTGCGGGACCACCGGACCGGCTCGCACCGGCTCGATCCGGCCGTTGCCGTGGGCACGCTGGATGACCTTCGCGATTGGCGTGAGCAAGCGCAGGTACAGCGACGTGCGGCCCATCACGAGCTCGGCCGAGGGGAGAGCGGCACGGAGCCCATCGGCGGTCGACGGATCGCCCGCGAGGGCCGTGTACGCAATGCCGACCTCGAACGCGCTGTGGGCGTCGGACACCGCGATCCCCGGCACGCGATGGGCAACCGCGAACTCGGCCGCGCGCTGGTTGCCCTGACCGAACGTGATCCGGGCATTGTGCGTCTCGATCCAGTCGACCCTGGAGGCGAGCTCCTCCATCCGTTCGTCACGGAGGAGCGAGCCGCGGAGCCGGTCGAAGGGGTGGGGCACGCCGACGAGCGCGCCCTGGGCGTGAGCGGCGGCGACGACCTCTGCGGCCGACAGCCCAGGCGGGATCGCCCGCTCGAGGAACAGGCAGACGAGGTCACCCTCGATCGTGCGGACCTCCTCACCGACGATCACGGTCAGTTCGGGCGCGATCGTGCGGGCGAGGTCGCGCGCCTCGAGCGCGCCGTCGATCCGGTCGTGGTCAGTGATCGCGAGATGGGTCAGCCCGCGGCGGGCGGCCGTCCGGACGAGGCTCGTCGGCGACGCAAGCGAATCGAAGGACGCCCGGGAATGGGTATGGAGGTCCGCGAACGCGCGGTTCATCGCGGGGCGGTGGAGGGGCCGGAGGGGCCGGGCCGCCGACGAGTGGCACCTACCATCGCGGGTAGTAGGAGTCCCGCGTCTTCGGCCGAATCTGGACCCGACGACACCATGATCAGCCGCCAGCGGCTAACCGGCCGCGTGAATCGGCCCAGTTGACCCCCAATCTCGTGACTAGCACCACGCCGGGTGGTTTCTGGCAGGACCGGGGGGCTGCCCGCTCCGACGCCCTGCCAAGCACCACGCTGGGTGGTGTCTGGCATTAGATCTGCGACACGAGGGACTTCTTGAAGAAGTCGAAGTGCTCGAGGGCGATGCCCGTGCCGAGCGCGACGCAATTCAGGGAGTTCTCCGCGACATGGCATGGCACGCCGGTGACCTGGGTCAGGAGCTTGTCGATGTTGCGAAGCAGCGATCCGCCGCCCGACATCACCATGCCTTTGTCGATGATGTCCGAGCTCAGCTCCGGCGGCGTCTGCTCGAGGACCGTCCGGACGGCGGCGACGAGTTGCTGAAGCGGCGCCTCGATGGCCTCCATGACCTCGGAGCTCGTGATCGGGATCGTCCGCGGCAGGCCGGCGATCAGGTCGCGCCCGCGGACCTCCATCTGGAGCTCGCGCTCGAGCGGCAGGGCGGTCCCGATCTGGATCTTGACCTCCTCGGCCGTGCGCTCGCCGATCATCAGGTTGTACTTCTTTCGGATGTACGTCGCGATGTGCTCGTCGAACTTGTTGCCGCCGACCCGGAGCGACGTCGACACGACGATCCCGCCGAGGGCGATGACCGCGATCTCGCTCGTGCCGCCGCCGATGTCGATGACCATGTTTCCGGACGGTCCGCTGATCGGGACGTTCGCGCCGATCGCGGCGGCGAGGGGCTCCTCGATCAGGTACGCCTCCTTGGCGCCGGCCTTGAGCGCGGCGTCGCGAACGGCCCGCTTCTCGACGGAGGTGACGCCGGCCGGGACGCTGATCATGACCTCCGGCCGCGAGAACCGGATCCGGCCCTTGGTCGCCTTGTTGATGAAGAAATGGAGCATCGCCTCGGTGATGACATAGTCGGCGATGACGCCGTCCTTCATCGGGCGGATGGCCGTGATGTTGCCCGGGGTGCGGCCGATCATCTCGCGGGCTTCCTCGCCCACCGCGACGATCCGGTTGTCGTCGGAAACCGCGACCACCGACGGTTCGGTGATCACGATTCCTTTTCCCTTGACGTACACGAGGACGTTGGCCGTGCCGAGGTCGATGCCGATCTTCATGAGTTGGTGGAAACGGTCCCTTCTTCGAGGCGCGCGATCCTGGCGCCCAAATCTGCGAACTTGCGCTCGATGTTCTCATACCCCCGCTGGACGTGGTGCGCGCCGTGAATCGTCGACTCGCCATCGGCGGCGAGGGCGGCGAGGATCAGCGACGCGCCGGCCCGAAGGTCACCGATCTCGACGTCGGCCCCACGCAGGGGCGTCCGGCCGTGGATCTTCGCGTGATGCTTGTCGATGATCTCGACCTTGGCGCCCATCCGGTTGAGCTCGGTCAGCCACTCGAGGCGGTCCTCGAAGATCGCCTCGTGGACGGTCGAGAGGCCTTTCGCCTGCGTGAGCAGGACACTCGTCGGCGGCTGCACATCCGTCGCCAGCCCCGGATAGGGCGCCGTCTCGATATTGACCGGGCGGAACCCGCCGTCGGCCAGGCCGCGCCCGTCGACCGCGATCCGGTCTCCGTCGCAGATGGCCGTGACGCCGGCTCGCTCGAGGACCTCGAGGAAGGACGTCATGTGCTCACACGGGGCGCCGGTCAGCGTGACCTCGCCGCCGGTGACGGCACCGGCCACCGCGAAGGTCCCGGCCTCGATCCGATCGGGGATGACGTGATGCTCGGCGCCTCGGAGGCGGCGCTGGCCGCGGACCTCGATCGTGTCGGGGTAGGTCCGCTTGACGTCGGCGCCCATCTTCTGGAGGAACAGGATCAGGTCGTCGACCTCGGGCTCCTGGGCGGCAGGCCGGATCACCGTGTGACCGTCGGCAAGCGTCGCGGCAAGCAGGATGTTCTCGGTCCCCATCACCGACACGAACGGGAACCGGACCTCGGTCCCGCGAAGCCGGCCGGGCGCGGTCGCGAAGTAGTAGCCGTTGCGATACTCGATCGTCGCGCCGAGGGTCCGCATCGCCTCGACGTGGAGATCGACCGGCCGCCGCCCGATCCGGTCGCCGCCCGGGTTGCTGATGATCACCCGGCCGAAGCGGCTGAGGAGCGGACCGAGGAGGATGAAGCTGGCGCGCATCTTGGCCGCCGCCTCGAGCGGCACGAACAGCCAGTCGACGTCGCCCGAGGCAACCTCGTAGACGTTCGCCGCGGGATGGTCGACGACGACGCCGAGGTCGCGCAGGGTCTCGGCCATCACCCGGACATCCTCGATCTCGGGGACGTTGGTGAAGCGGCAGCGCTCGCCGGTCAGGGTCGCCGCGGCGAGCATCTTGAGCGCCGCGTTCTTCGAGCCGCTGATCGGGACCTCGCCGCGCAGGGGCACGCCGCCTTCGATCCGGAACACTTCCCGGACAACCGGCTCGGGCGTGTACTCCCAGTGAAATGGACGTGCGTCAGCCACGGGCGCGCCGTCGCGATTGCCGATTCATGCTGCTAGCCCCTTCGACGGGGACCCTCGCGGTGACGGCGCTCCGCGACCCGGATCCGGATCAGCGCGGTCTGGAGCGAGATCCGGGCGGCGACCAGGTCGGGCCCTTCCACGAAGCCCGACTCGAGTGCTTCCTCCGCCCTGCGGCGAGCCTCCTGCGCCCTCTCGAGATCGATCTCGGAGGCCATGTCGGCCGTCTCGGCCATCACGACGACCTTGTCCGGCAGGACCTGGAGGAAGCCGCCGACGATCGCGAACGACTCCTCCTGGCCGCCTTTCCGGAGACGGAGCTCGCCGGCGCCGAGGGTCGAGACGAGCGGGGCGTGGTGCGGCAGGACGCCGAGCTCGCCCTCGCTGCCGGGCAGGACAACGCTGTCGACCTCGTCCTTGAAGGCGAGCTTCTCGGGGGTGACGATCTCGAGTTGGAGAGGCACCGTCAGCCCGCCAACGATTCCGCGTTCTTGCGGACGTCGTCGATCGTGCCGGCGAGGAAGAACGCCTGCTCGGGCAGGTCGTCGACCTTGCCCTCGAGGATCTCCTTGAAGCTCGCCACCGTGTCCTTGATCGAGACGTAGGCGCCGGGCCGGCCGGTGAAGACCTCGGCCACGAAGAAGGGCTGGCTGGCGAACCGCTGGAGGCGACGCGCCCGGCCGACCACCGCCTTGTCCTCGGCCGACAGCTCGTCGATGCCGAGGATCGCGATGATGTCCTGGAGGTCGCGGTAGCGCTGGAGGACCCGCTTGGTCTCCTGAGCGGTGTCGTAGTGCTCCTGGCCGACGACGTTCGGGTCGAGGACGCGCGACGTGGAGGTCAATGGATCGACCGCGGGATAGATGCCGAGCTCCGCGATCGAGCGCTCGAGTCGGATCGTCGAGTCGAGATGGGCGAAGGTGGTCGCCGGCGCGGGGTCGGTGTAGTCGTCGGCCGGGACGAAGACCGCCTGGAGCGAGGTGATCGAGCCGTTCTTCGTCGAGGTGATCCGCTCCTGGAGGGCGGCCATCTCGGTCGCGAGGTTGGGCTGGTAGCCGACCGCCGACGGCATCCGGCCGAGCAGCGCCGAGACCTCGGAGCCGGCCTGGGTGAAGCGGAAGATGTTGTCGATGAAGAGGAGGACGTCGCGATTCTCCTCGTCCCGGAAGTACTCGGCCATCGTCAGCCCGGTCAGGCCGACCCGCTGGCGGGCGCCGGGCGGCTCGTTCATCTGGCCGAACACGAAGGCGGTCTTTGCGATGACGCCGGACTCGGTCATCTCCGCGATCAGGTCGTTGCCCTCGCGGGAGCGCTCGCCGACGCCGGCAAACACGGACACGCCGGCGTGTTCCTGGGCGACGTTCCGGATCAGCTCCTGGATGATGACGGTCTTGCCGACGCCGGCGCCGCCGAAGATCCCGATCTTGCCGCCCTTCTTGAACGGGCAGATGAGGTCGATGATCTTCAGGCCCGTCTCGAAGACTTCGACCTCCGTCGTCTGCTGGTCGAAGGCCGGTGCCTTGCGGTGGATCGGCAGCGTCTTCTCGCGCGAAACGGCGCCCTTGCCGTCGATCGGGTTGCCGAGCACGTCGAACACGCGACCGAGGGTGACCTCGCCGACGGGGACCGAGATCGGTCCGCCGGTGTCGAGCACGGAGACGCCGCGGGCGAGGCCGTCGGTCGTCGTCATCGCGACCGCCCGGACCCAGTTGTTGCCGAGGTGCTGCTGGACCTCGCAAACGAGATCGTCCATGCCCGGCCGCTGGATCGCGACCGCGTTGTAGATCGCCGGCAGCTGCCCGGCGGGGAACTCGATGTCGACGACGGGGCCGGTGATCTGGATCACGTGGCCGGTCGCGGCGGGTGCGGCGCTCGCCATTGGGGTTCTGCCTCCTGCTCGCGTCAGCCGGCCTGGGCGCCGGACGCGATCTCGATCATTTCGCGGGTGATGTTGGACTGGCGGACCTTGTTGTAGGAGAGCGTCAGGTCTTCGATCAGCTCGTCGGCGTTCTCGGTCGCGTTCTTCATCGCGACCATCCGGCTCGATTCCTCGCTCGCCTTGGCCTCGAGCACCGCCTGGAAGATGCGGGTCGCGACGTAGCGCGGAACGAGCTGCTCGAGGACCGCTGCCGGGCTCGGCTCGAAGATGAACTGGTTGCCCGGAATGCCCTTCGAGTCCTCGTCCGGGGTGACCGGCAGGAGCTCGATCATCGACGGCTTCTGGACCAGCGTCGAGACGAACAGGCTGTACACGATGTCGACCCGGTTGTAGGTGCCGCCGAGGTAGTCGTCGGTGATGAGCCGGGCCAGCGGGAGCACGTCCGGGAACGACGGCCGGTCCCCGAAGCCCTCGAAGTGGGCGGCGACCGGGACTCGGGCGCGGCGCATCGCGTCGCGCCCCTTGCGGCCGACGGTGACGACGGCAAGGTCGCCTTCGTGGCTGGTGACCTGCTGGGCGGCGAACCGGATCGTGTTCGTGTTCAGCGCGCCGGCAAGGCCGCGGTCGGTCGTGATCAGCACGATCAGGCGCTTGCCGCCCTCACGCTTGACGAGCAGCGGATGGTCCTCGCCGCCAAGGACGATCGCGAGGTCGGCGAGGACCTCGTCGAGCTTCTCGGCGTACGGTCGCGACGCAAGGGTCGCCTCCTGAGCGCGCTTGAGCTTCGACGCGGCGACGAACTGCATCGCGCGGGTGATCTGCTTGATGTTCTTCGACGACTGGATGCGCCGACGAATATCGCGCTGGCTAGCCAATCGTCATCCCTCGGCCTTGTCGGCCGGCGCGGCCTTGTCGGCCGGCGCCGCTTCGGACGACGGCGCAGACGTCTCGGCAGTCTCGGCCGGGTCGGCATTCGCTGCTGCGTCGGGCTTCGCGCTCGGGGAGGAAGGCGCCGGCGACGTCGAGATCGACGCGTCGGGCGCGGCCTTGGCCGGCTTGGCCGCCGGCTTCGGAGTGTCGATCCCGAACGACTCGCGGAACTCGTCGATCGCCTTGTCGAGCGCGGCCGACAGCTCGTCGGTCAGGTTCCTCGTCTTGCCCAGCTCCTCGAGGATCGCCGGCTGCTCGGCCTCGAGGAAGCGGTAGAAGCCGATCTCGAACTCCTTGACGCGCGGCGTCGGGATGTCGTCGAGCTTGCCCGTCGTGGCCGCGTACAGGATCGCGACCTGCTTCTCGACCGGAAGCGGCTGGTACTGCGGCTGCTTGACGATCTCCGAGAGCTTCTCGCCCCGCGTCAGCTGGTCGCGGGTGGCCTTGTCGAGGTCCGACGCGAACTGGGCGAACGCCGCAAGGGAGCGGTATTGGGCGAGGTCCAGCTTGAGCGGCGCCGCGACCTTCTTCATCGCCTTGGTCTGGGCGGCCGAGCCGACCCGCGACACCGAGATGCCGATGTTCAGGGCGGGCCGCTGGCCGGCGTTGAACAGGTCGGTCTCGAGGAAGATCTGGCCGTCGGTGATCGAGATGACGTTGGTCGGGATGTAGGCCGACACGTCGCCCGCCTGGGTCTCGATGATCGGGAGCGCGGTCAGCGAGCCGCCACCGTTGTCGTCGTTGAGGCGGGCGGCCCGCTCGAGGAGCCGGGAATGGAGGTAGAAGACGTCGCCGGGGTACGCCTCGCGGCCGGGCGGCCGGCGGAGCAGGAGCGACATCTCGCGGTACGCCCAGGCGTGCTTGGACAGGTCGTCGTAGACGCACAGGGCGTCCTTGACCAGGCCCTCGCCCTCGACCTCGACGCCGTTCTCCATCACCTCTTCGCCGATCGCCACGCCGGCGTACGGCGCGAGGTACTGGAGTGGCGCCGGATCCTCGGCGCCGGCGACGACGACGATCGTGTGGCCCATCGCGCCGTTGGTCTCGAGCACGGCCACGGTCTGGGCGACGGTCGAGAGCTTCTGCCCGATCGCCACGTAGATGCAGACGAGGCCCTTGCCCTTCTGGTTGATGATCGTGTCGATCGCGATCGCGGTCTTGCCCGTCTGGCGGTCGCCGATGATCAGCTCGCGCTGGCCGCGGCCGATCGGGATCAGGGCGTCGATCGCCTTGATGCCGGTCTGGACCGGGGTGTCGACGGACTTGCGGACGATGACGCCGGGAGCGATCCGCTCGACCGGGCGATTCTTCGTCGCGGCGATCGGGCCCTTGTCGTCGAGCGGCCGGCCGAGCGGGTCGACCACCCGTCCGAGCAGCGCCTGGCCAACGGGCACCTCGACGACTCGACCCGTGGTCTTGACCGTGTCGCCTTCCTTGATCGCGCTGGCGTCGCCGAGGATGACCGCGCCGACCGTCTCCTCTTCGAGGTTGAGGGCCAGGCCGAACACGTCGCCGGGGAACTCGAGGAGCTCCGACGCGAGCGCGCCATCGAGCCCGTAGATCTGGGCGATCCCGTCGCCGACCTCGACAACCGTTCCGACGCTGCGCGTCTCGGTCGCCGCGTCGAACGAATCGATCGACGACTTGATGATGCTGGTGATCTCGTCAGAACGAATGGCCATGAGCTGTTCTCCCGGAGGCGCAGAGGGTGGGCGGGTGGGCGGTTCGGTCGTTGAGCGGCGGTCTAAATGGTCCCGGCGGCGAGCTGGTTCCGAAGACGCTCGAGGCGGCCCCGGACGCTCCCGTCGATGAGTCGGTCGCCGACGCGGACGATGAGCCCGCCGAGCAGTTCGACGTCGATGTCGGTCTTCAGCGCGATCGTCCCACCGGTCATCTGCTCGAGACGGGCAGTGAGAGCCCTGGTCTCCAGGTCGGTCAGCGGCAGCGCGCTCGTGGCGGTGGCGTGGGTGATCCCCTGGCGCCGGTCGTCGAGGCGCTTGAACTCCGCGACGACCCGCGGCAGCTGCTCGATCCGGTGGCGCCGGACGAGGACGGACACGGTGTTGCGGATGGGCTGGCTCAGTCCCGCCAGCACGCGGTTGGCGGCATCGAGCCGATGGTCGAGCGGCAGGGCGGGGTTGGCGAGGACGTCCATCAGCTGGCCGTCGACCATCTCCGCGGCCAGCTCAAGCTCGCGCCGCCACGTGTCGATCGTGCCGTCGCGGGTCGCGAGCTGGAACGCGGCATCGGCATAGCGTCGGGGCGCGCTGTCGCGCTTGGCCATCAGGAATTCGCTTCCTGGGTCGTGGCGGCACCGGTCGTCGCCTCCGCCAGGAACTCCTGGACGAGCCGCCGCTGGCGCTCGTCGTTCAGCGTCTCGCCCACGACCTTTCCCGCCGCTCGAATGGCCAGGTCGGCCACCTCGGCTCGGAGGTCCGCGATCGCCCGCTGCTTCTCCGACTCGAGGTCGGCGCTGGCACGGATGCGGATTCGCTCGAGCTCCTCGCGGGTTGCCGCGAGGTCTCGTTCGCGCGACTCGTCGGCCACCTTCTGGGCCCTGGCCAGGATCTCATTCGCCTCGCGACGCGCCTCCTGAAGTGTCGCGAGCCGCTCCGCCTCGGCGTTCTGGCGGTCGACCCGGGCCTGCTCTGCGTCGGCTAGCCCCTGCTCGATGCGGGTCTTGCGCTCGGCCAGGATCTTCGAGATCGGCGTGAACGCGAACTTCCAGATGAGAGCGATGAACACAACGAAGTTGGTCGCCGCGATGAGCACCTGGAACAGGTTGATCTGGAACAGCGGCTCGGCGACGGCCGTGGCCGCGAGGCGAACGGCCTCGTGCCCGGTGCCGGAGGCGACGGCCAGCAGATCCACGGTGGGTTCTCCGATCCGGGCCTGCTACTTGATGAAGATTGCGAGCAGGCCGACGACGATCGCGAGGACGCCGAGGCCTTCGGCGAACGCTGCGAGGATGATCGCGATGCCGCGGACCTGGCCGGCCGCGTCCGGGTTCCGTCCAATCGCCTGGGCCGACATGCCGGCGAGGATGCCGATGCCGATGCCGGGGCCGAAGACCCCGAGGGCGGCGAGACCGGCGCCGATGTGCTCCATTCGAGACTTCCTCCTGTTTCCCCGAGCATCTCTCGGGATCACCGTGAACCGTTGCTGGGCTGCGCCGCGTGGGCGCGTCAATGAGCTGGCTGGAGCTGCTGCCCCTCGCCGTCGATCGTGTGGATCGCTTCTTCGGCGATGTGCCCTTCCTCCTCGTGATGGCTTTCGATGGCCAGGACGATGAACATCAGGGTCAGAATGCTGAAGATCAGGGCCTGGATCGCGTTCAGCATTAACTCGAGCCCGATGAGGAACACCGGGATCAGTCCGATCGTGAGGGTCGTGATCACGCCGAGCGCGACCTCGCCGCCGTAGATGTTGCCGAAGAGGCGCATCGAGAGCGTGATCGGCTTGACAAACTCGAGCATCAGCTCGATCAGGCCGACGAACATCGCGATGATGCCCGCCCCGATCCCGTTGCGGAACTCGTAGATCGGAAAGAACTTGCCGAGGTAGCCACCAAGCCCGAGGTGGCGGATGCCCTCAACGTGGAAGATCAGGAAGCTCACCAGGGCCATCCCGATCGTGATGTTGACGTCGCTTGATGGGGCGCGCAGGAAGTCGACCTTGCCGACGGGCGGAACGAGCCCGATCCAGTTGTCGAACAGGATCAGCAGGAAGGCCGCGATGAAGATCGGCAGGTACGGCCTGGCGGCCGGGCCCGCGATCCCGACCCCGAAGTCGCTCAGGAACTCGTAGACGGTCTCAAACACGTTCTGGCCGCGACCCGGGATCAGCTTCGATCCGCGAACCATGAGGACCGCGCCCAAGACGACGATCGCGATCACGAGCCACATCGTGAGGAGCGTGTTACTGATGGCCGGTCGGAAGTAGACGCCGACCTGCGCGGGCGGCGGAGCGCCGGGATCGAAGTCGATGACGTCATGGGGAGCCGGAAACTCGAGCGCGTTCTCGATGAAACAGGCCGGGAACGGACAATCCGCGGCGCCCGCCTTCGAGACCTGCGGGAAGGCGACAAACGCGAGGACGTCGAGAACGATGACGACGCCGATCAGCGCGAGCCAGGGCGAGGACAGCCGGCGACCCGGCTTCCGTCCCGGGGTCGCGGCCGGTTCGGAGGCTCCCGCGACGTCGTCCGTCGCGAGTTGCTCGCTCGACACGTTCCCTCCACACACAGGAGCGCGGCCACATTGCCGCGCTCGGAATTCATCTTGCCTGCCCCGCCGGTCGGGCTACTTGATCGTCGCCAGGAACCGGCTGACGAGCTTGTAGATCATCACCGTTCCGGAACCGGCTCCGAGCAGGAACCCGACGATCACGAACAGCGGCAATGTCCCGAGCTGGGCGTCAACCCAGCGGCCAACGAGCACGCCGACGAGGGTGGTAACCAGTAGGGACAGACCGATCTCGGAGAAGAGAACGGCGTAGGCCCCACCTCGGCCGGGCTCGATCATGGGCGTCCTGACAAAGCGGGCGCAGTATAGCAGAGGGTCTGGGACGGTCGCCACGAGGGGGCCGGCCCAGGGACGTTCGGGTTGCGGTCTTGAGGCCGCCAGGCAGCAGCCCCACGAGCCGGTGCGGCGGGGCTCGACCGGGCGCGGCTCTCGTCAGGCGGAGGGCGACGGATCCGCCGTCGGAGGAGCCGTTGGGGTCGGGGTCGATGGGTCGGTCGGCGTCGGCGTGGGTGCGTCGGTCGGCGTCGGGGTCGGCCCGCCGGTCGGCGTGGGCGCCGCTGAAGGAGTCGGCTGCCCGGTCGGCGTCGGGTGCGGGCGCGTCGTCGATCCGGGTGTGGGATGGGCGGTTGGTGGCAGCGTGACCGTGGGACCGTTCGTCACGCCAGGCCTCTGCGTCCTGGACGGCGTGGCCGGCGTTGCGGCCGCCCCCTTCGGGGGCTTGCCGGACGGTTGGACCGAGGGGGCGGTCGGCCTCCCGGAAGGACCGCCTGTCCCCGGAATGGCAAGGGGCAATCCGGAATCGGACGAGACAGTCCCGGGCCGTCCGGTCGCGCTCAGGACCGCTCCGTCGGGCTGGCGCAGGACCGCCGCGCCGACGACGACGGCGGAGATCACGAGCACAGCCATGAGGGAGGCGACCGGGGCGAGGCGCGGGGCCCAGCCGGCAAGTCCTCGCCGACGCGCCTGATCGCGGGGAGGGACGTAGGCGCCGAATACCGGCTTGGCGGGCTGCTGCGCCTCGATCGGGTCGCGGAGCCGCGCCGCCTCGACCGGCTCGGCGTCGCGCCGGCTCGAGACGACGTAGCGGGTCGGGGCGAAGCGTTCGGGGCGAAGCGGGATGAGCGGACCGAGCGGATGATCGGTGTCGATACCGACCGAAGCCGCCACGGCCTCCTGGCCCTTGGTCGTGGACATCACGGATGCCGCGTCGGTCGCGCCGGCGGCCAGCTCGTCGCCGGCCCACGGTCGAAGCGGACGGCCGGTCAAGCGCCGGAGGACGTACATCCCGATCGAGTCGTCGACGATCCGGGGCAGCACGAGCTGCCCGGAACCGTCGCGCGTGATGAATCGGGCGACGACCGCGAGGATGCCGAGGACAGCGATCGCCGCGACGAGCAGTTCAACCAGTGCCAGGTACCCCGAGCCGTGCCGCGCCGTGGTGGCGAGCAGCCGGCGCCGATCCTAGCACCGGCCGCACGGCTGCCACCCTGGCGCCGCCGAGAGCCGCCGTCACTCGCTGCCAGTGATGGGGTCGCTCGACTCCGGGTCGTCGGCGTCGAATCCGCCGCGCGCGAGGATGAACAGGACGAATCCGCTCGCGACGAACACCCCCATGAACGCGTACAGCTGGGTCGCGCCCGTCAGGAGCAGCGCGAGTAGCGCCAGCAGGACACAGATCCCGTAGATCAGCACCACCGTCTGGCGGTGGCTGAGGCCGACGTCGAGCAGGCGGTGGTGGAGGTGGCCGCGATCGGGCGAGAACGGCGAGCGCCCCTGGGCGAGCCGGCGGACGATGTTCCAGAAGGCGTCGATGATCGGGACGCCCAGGACGAGCAGGGCGACCGCCACCTTCGCCGTCCCGAGGATCGAGAGCAGGGCGAGGGTGTAGCCGAGGAACATCACCCCGCTCGTCCCCGCGAAGATCGTCGCCGGGTGAAAGTTCCAGCGCAGGAAGCCGAGCAGTGAGCCGGCGAGGGCGAAGCACAGGACGGCGACGTAGGGCTGGCTGAAATCCGGGGTCAGGCTGATCACGCCGAGCGTGACCGCGGCGATCAGGCCGATCCCCGACGAGAGCCCGTCGAGCCCGTCGATGAAGTTGATGCTGTTGATCATCCCGGCGATCCAGAGGACGCTGAACCCGATGGCGAGCGCCACCGGGAGGTGGAGGGTCGGCGGCCCGATCTCCGAGCCGATGGGATTCGAGACGAAGTCGATGACGAACCCGGTCGCGATGGCGAAGAGGGCGAGCCCGAACTGGCCGCCGAATTGCCAGCGCGCGCGCAGGTCGAGGTAGTCGTCGACGACTCCAAACGCGGTCGCGAGCGCTCCGCCGAGCAGCAGGCCGACGACGTCGAGCAGCTGCACGTTCGTCGGAACCGGCACGAACGCGATCACGGCATTGACCGCGAGCAGCACGCCGGAGACCGCGACGAACGCAATCGCCACCGCGACGCCGCCCCCGCGCGGGACCGGGACATCGTTGACGCGCCGCGCGCCGGGATGGTCGATCGCGTCGTAGCGGATCGCGATCCGCCGGACGACCGGCGTCAGGAGGAACGAGATGATGGCCGAGGCAACGAGAGCCAGGATGAGGAACGGAACCGTGGCGCCGGCGTTGGTGATGAAGAAATTCACGCCCGGCTGGTCTCCCGGACGCGCGGCCGGCGCCGGTCGCGCGGTCGGCGCCGGTCGCACGGTCGGCGCGACGGTGGCGTCATCGCTGGAGGCCGGGCACCGGGAAGCGCCCCGTGATCGCGGCGACGCGATCCGCGAGAGCCGCCCGCGCGGCCGGGTCGTCGCGTCGCTCGATCGCGTCGGCGATCAGGGATGCGATCTCGCGCATCTCCGGCTCGCCCATGCCGCGCGACGTGACCGCTGGGGTCCCGACACGGATCCCGGACGAGGTGTTCGGGGGCTGCTGGTCGAACGGGATCTGGTTCTTGTTGACCGTGATCCCGAGCTCGTCGAGGAGGTGCTCGGCATCCTTGCCGGTCACGCCCTGCGACATCACGTCGATGAGCATCAGGTGGTTGTCGGTCCCGCCAGACACGATCCGCAGGCCGCGCTCGGCCAGGACGGCCGCGATCGTCGCCGCGTTGGCGATGGTCCGCTCCTGGTCGCGCTGGAACTCGTCGCCGAGGGCGAGCTGGAACGCGACCGCCTTGCCCGCGATCACGTGCATCAACGGTCCGCCCTGGACGCCCGGGAAGACCGTCCGGTCGATCGTCGCCGCGAGGGCGCCCGATGCCGAAGGGGCTCCCTTGACGTTCGGGAAATCGGCGGCGTTGACCTCGGGCGGCAGCTCGTGGCGGCTGAAGATCAGCCCACCGCGCGGACCGCGCAGGGTCTTGTGGGTGGTGGTCGTGACGATGTCCGCGTGCGGGAACGGCGAAGGATGGACGCCGGCTGCGACGAGGCCCGCGACATGGGCCATGTCGACGAACAGCAGCGCGCCGACGCCGTGGGCGATCGCCGCCATCCGCTCGAAGTCGAAGATCCGCGGGTATGCCGATGCGCCGGCCACGATCAGCTTCGGGCGGACGTCCGCGGCCTGCGCCTCCAGCGCGTCGTAGTCGATCCGCTCCGTGTCCTGGCGGACGCCGTAGGCATGGACCTCGTACAGCCGGCCCGAGAAGTTGAGCTTCATCCCGTGCGTGAGATGGCCGCCCTGGTCGAGCTTCATTCCGAGGATCCGGTCGCCCGGCTCGATGACGCTGAAGTAGGCGGCCATGTTGGCCTGGGCGCCGGAGTGCGGCTGGACGTTGACGTGCTCCGCGCCGGGGAACAGCTTCAGGGCACGGTCGCGGGCGAGATTCTCGGCGATATCGACGAACTCGCAGCCGCCGTAGTAGCGCCTGCCCGGCAGGCCCTCGGCGTACTTGTTCGTCAGCCAGCTGCCCTGGGCTTCCATCACCGCGGCCGAGGTGTAGTTCTCCGAGGCGATCAGCTCGATCTTGTCGTGCTGGCGGTGGCGCTCGCCTTCCATCGCAGCCCACAGCTCGGGATCGACGTCGGCGATCGTGGCGCCGCGACGGACCTGCTCGGTGATCGCCATCGGCGCGCCTCCTCGTGACGGGTCGCCTGCGACCCGGAACCGCATCGTCCACCGCGCCGGACACGGGCGACGGGCGCCGGGTCCGGGGTGACGTGGCGGCTATCTTCCCACGCCGGGAGGGCCCGCGACGCCCGGCACCCGAGGTCAGTCGGCGCCGGAATTCCGAGCCGCTGCGGACCGCGTGAGGGTCCGCTCGATCGCGTCGAGGGGGATGGCGCCCGGGCGCAGGATCCGTGGCGGCTCGACCGTGCAATCGACGACGGTTGAGGCCGGTCCGCCGTGGGCCGGACCGCCGTCGAGGACGAGATCGATGACGTCGCCGAGTTGGTCGACGATGTCCGCCGCGTCGCGGGCCTCGGTCACGCCCGACACATTGGCCGAGGTGGTCGGCAGCGGGCCGAGTGCGGCGGCGAGTGCGCGTGGCGCCGCATGATCGGGCACGCGGAGTCCGATCGTGGGTACGCCGCCGGTCAGGGCCGCGGCCAGTTGGACATCGGCGCGCTGCGGGACGATCACGGTCAGCCCGCCCGGCCAGAAGGCGTCGGCAAGCGCGGCCGCGGTCGCCGGCCACTCCCCGATCGCCGGCGCCTGCGCCGCGTCGGCGAGGAGCAGCATGATTCCCTTGTCGGGGGGCCGGCGCTTCGCGGCGAACAGGCGCTCGACGCCGCCCGGGGTAGCGAGCCCGACCGCGATGCCGTAGACCGTGTCGGTCGGCAGGGCGACCATCCCGCCGGCACGGAGGACGTCGATCGCCTCGGCGCGCCCGGCGTCATCGTCCGGAACGATTCGGGCGGTCACGCGGCGGACCCAACCGAGCCCAGCCGCGCGAGCCCCTCTGCATGAGCCCGCGCGAACGCGTCGGCGTTCCGTGCCGCGGCCTCCGGGGAGGCCAGCGCGAGCCGTTCGATCAGCTCGGCCGCCCCCTCTACGGCGACCGGCGGGGCCAGGTAGCGGGCGGCCGCCCGGACCGGGCCGGGAGCCGACGGCATCGCGGCGCCATGGCCGACGCCCGCGATCATCTCGAGGTCGTTGAACTGGTCGCCGATCGCGAGCACCCGCCCGAGCGGCACGCCGGCCCGCCGCGCCAGGTGCCGGACCCCGACGAGCTTCGACACGCCGGGCGCGAGGAACTCGAGGAAGCGCGGGTGGCTGATCGTGACTTCGGCCCGGCCGGCGAACCGCGCTCGTCCGTCGGCCAGGATCGACTCAGGGACCGGTTCCGACGCCGCCGCCACGGAGATCACCTTCGAAACCGGGAAGCGGAGCCACGCCATCAGGTCCGGGACGAGCTCGGCCCGAGCGCCGAGGAACGTCGAGTAGTCCTCCGCGCGCGGGTCGTCGGCCTGGATGACGAACCGCTCAAGGTGGTTGACGTGCGGCTCGAGCCCGACCGTCCGCGCCCAGGCGATCACGTCGCGGGCGACGTCCGCGTCGAGCGGCCGGTGGGCGAGGATCCGGCCCAGCCGCGGGTCGGACGCGAGCGGCGGCAGGGCCCGGACGAGGGCGCCCTGGTAAGCCACGATCGGATCGACGAGACCGAGCTCCCGGGCGAACCGCAGCGCGCTTGTCGTCATCCGGCCGGTGACGATCGAGACCGCGATCCCGCGCTCGCGGGCGGCCCGGACCGCACGAATCGTTCGGGGTCCGAGGACGAGATCCTCACCGATCAAGGTTCCGTCGAGGTCGAGCGCGATCAGGCCAATCGGCAACAAGGGCGCGGGCGCGGTCACGCCCGGCTGACCCGAAGGACCCGCGGCAGGCCAGCGAGGTCCGGCTCGACCGTGGCGCGCCAGCCCGGCAGTACGGCCTGGACCGCGGCCGGTGCCGCGTCGCCCTGATCGGCCCCGATCTCCAGGAGTGCGACGCCCTCGCCCGCCAGCGCGTCCGGCAGGAGCGTGACGAGTGCTCGAACGACATCGAGCCCGTCCGGTCCCCCGTCCAGGGCGAGCCGGGGTTCGAATGAGGCCGCGATCGGCAGGTCGTCGATGGCATCGCTCCGGACGTACGGCAGGTTGGCGGCGATCACGTCGAACGGCACCCCCTGGTCCGGGAGGACCGGCGGCAGGAGATCGGCCTCGATGAAGCGCATCCCGTCGGCCGCGGCGTGCCCGACGGCATTCTCCCGGGCGAGGTCCAGGGCGTCCGGCGAGACGTCGGTGGCCGCGATGGTCACATTCCGGCCCATCACGACCCGGCGTCTCCGAAGCTCGACCGCGACCGCGACGGCGATCGCGCCGCTGCCGGTCCCGATATCCGCAACCCGGATCGGGTCGCCCCCGGCACCGTACCCGGCGCCGGCCTCCCCGGGACGTGCCGCGAGGCGCGAGATCACCTCGCCGACCACGGCGTCGACGATCGCCTCCGTCTCGGGCCGCGGGATCAGCCCGCGCGGGTCGGCGACGAATGCCAGGCCGTGGAACTCCTTGATCCCGCGGATATAGGCCACCGGTTCGCCGGCCGCCCGGCGCACGACGGCCGCCTCGAACCGTGCCGCGGCGTCGGCGCCCACCGGCGAATCGCGCTGGGCGACGATCGCGGTCCGGTCGGCGCCGATCGCCCAGCCGAGCAGGACCTCGGCGTCGAGCCGGGCCGATTCGGAGCCCGCCGCGCGCAGGCGCTGCGTGGCGTCCGCGATGGACTCGCCGATCGTGGCCATTCCCCGTTGCTCCCTCACGCTTCTATGGGCCGGCTGCGCCGCGCCGGATCGTGCTCTTCAGGGGCGGATCCCGGTTGGGCGGATCCTCGGTTCAGAGTCGGATCGTGACCGCCAGATCGCCGACCTTGCGGAGGACCTCGGCGCTCGTCGTCCCGCGCCAGCGATGGAACAGGAGATCGACCGATGCGTCGCCGACCCGGAGGTTCGTCAGGGTGACCTTGCCGATCCACTCGGGCAGCTTCGGGTGGTGGAGCTCGAGCTCGTTCGCGCCCGCGTGCGCCCGCAGGCCGAGCATCGTCTCGACGAACAGGAACGAGGCGCCGGCGGCCCACGCCTGGGGCGAGCAGGCGACCGGATACGGCACCGGGTTCGGGGCCTCGTCGCGGTCGAATCCGCAGAACAGCTCCGGCAGTCGGTATTCGTCGAACTGCTGGGCCGCCTCGAACACCCGGCCGACGAGCCGGTTCGAATCGTCCTCGAGCCCGTACCGCTTGAGACCCGCGGCGATCAGCGACGTGTCGTGCGGCCAGACCGAGCCCGTGTGGTAGCCGATGGGGTTGTAGCCGGGCTGGCCAGCAGCGTAGGTCCGGATGCCCCAGCCGGAGAACATCTCGGGGCTCATCAGCCGGTCGGCGACGTCGCGCGCACGGGCCGGGTCGGCGATCCCCGTCCAGAGGACCTGGCCGGCGTTCGAGCCGATCGCGTCGAGCTGGGCCTTGCGGCCGTCGAGGGCCATCGCGTAGTAACGCTGGTCCTCGACCCAGAACTTCTCCTCGAACCGGACTCGGAGCGTCTCGGCCTCGGCGTCCAAACGGGCGCCGAGCTCGGTCTCGCCGCGAACCCGGGCGAGGCGGGCCATTCGCTTCTTGGCGTCGAAGACGTAGCCCTGGACCTCGGACAGCGCGACCGGCATGGTCGGGCCGAGGCCGGCCCGGTCGCGGATCGCGTCGCCCGAGTCCTTCCAGCCCTGGTTGAGCAGCCCCCGGCTCGATCGACGCTCGTACTCGACGAAGCCGTCGCCGTCCTTGTCGCCGTAGTGGTCGATCCAGTCGAGAGCGGCGAGGGCGTTCGGCCAGAGGCGGTCGATGAAGGCGCGATCGCCGGTCCAGTCGAAGGTCGCCCCGAACACGATCAGCCAGAGCGGGGTCGAATCGACCGAGCCGTAATAGGGTGTATGAGGGAGCTCGCCCGCCCCGGCCATCTCGCCTGTCCGGAGCTCGTGCAGGATCTTGCCGGGCTCGGCGTCGCGCCAATCGTCGACCTCGGTCGCCTGGTAGGCCGCGAGGACGGCCAGCGTCTCCATGGCGATCTGGGGTCGGAATGCAAGCGCCTGGAGCGAAGCGATCAGCGCATCCCGGCCGAAGAGCGTGGTGAACCACGGCACGCCGGCCGCGACGTAGCGCTGGCCCGGGCCGGGCCCGTCGTTGATCAGGAGGCGGAGGTCGGCCAGCGATCGGGCAAGGGTCAGGTTGAAGAGCTCGTGGTCGGTCTGGACCGCGGTCGTCCCGCGACTCCAGGCGTGGTAGGCCGACGCGCCCTCATCGGCGCTGATCGACGGTGGCTCGGGAAAGATCGCCGCCGGGCCGATCGCGCTGCCGGCGGTCACCTCGGTGGCGCGGATCGCCCGCTCGCTCGACTGCGCCCGCTCGTCGTCGGAGACGTGGCCCTCCGCGACGCGGACCGTCGTCGACCAGATCGTCCAGCTCAGGTCGCGGCGCTCGCCCGGCTCGAGCCGGACATCCCAGCGGAAGCGGACCGAGCCGCCCTGGAGCACCGCGTCGTCGATGCCGGCATCGATCGGCCCGAACCACTGGGCGGCATCGGAGAAGGCGACGTGGGTCGAGCGGCGCATCCCGTCGAGACCGTCGTAGCGGAACGTCGCACGGGTCGGGGTGAGCGCGATCGGCAGCAGTGTCCCGCGTGCGGGCCGGGGATAGCCGCGCACCTCGAAGATGTCCGCCTCGTCGGAGCCGAGCTCCAGCTCGACCGTGAACTCGAGCGGGCGCTCGGCGTGGTTGACGATCCGAAGCCGCTCACTCATGCCCTCGGTGGCGATCAGTCGGTCGCGCGAGATGCCGACGGTCCGCCCCGCGATGTCGGCCTCGGGATGGACCTTCGCGTCCGGGTTGCGGTCCGCGCTCGGGTTGGTGAGCTGGATCGATCCGCGGTAGTTGCCGCCCATCGATCCCTGCAGCATGACCGGTCGGACGCCGCCGATCCGCAGGGCGAGGCACGACACGAGCCGGGTGTCGCCGTGGTACAGGCCGAGGCCGCGCGAATCGGGATGGATGTCGCCGAACCGGTCGGTCAGGAGGAACAAGTTGCCGTGCTTGAGGACCTGGACGCTGCCGAGGTCGGTGGCCTGCTGGATCGGGACGAGGCGCGGCTCGACGAACAGGACCCCGTCGACGGGTTCGGCGGGGTCGGGTGCGGCTGCCGCCGGCGCCGACGCGGCTGCGGCCGGCGCCGGTGCGGCGGTCTCGGGAGCGTGCGGCGCAGCAGAGCCCGGCGGATCGCCGATCGGGGTCGCCGCGTCGTCGACCGTCCCGATCGTGGAGGGCGCGTCAGGTCGCTGCGGCATCGTCACCTCCCGTGATCGAGGCGAGACGGTCGGCTTGGTCGGCCATCACCAGCGCGTCGATGAGTCGATCGATCTCCCCATCCATGACCCGCGGCAGGGCCGACAGGTCGAGCCCGATCCGATGGTCGGTCAGGCGGTCCTGGGGGAAGTTGTAGGTGCGGACCTTCTCCGAGCGGTCGCCGCCCCCGACCATGGACCGACGGGCGGCCGAATCGGCTTCGCGCTGCTCGGCGAGCTTGCGGTCGTAGAGTCGCGAGCGGAGCACGGACATCGCCTTCGCCTTGTTCTTGTGCTGGCTCTTCTCGTCCTGGATCTCGACCACGAGGCCGGTCGGCAGGTGGGTGATTCGGACCGCCGAGTCGGTCGTGTTCACGGACTGGCCGCCGGGGCCCGACGAGCGCTTGACGTCGATCCGGAGGTCCTTCTCCTCGTCGATCTCGACGTCGATCGCATCGGCCTCGGGCATCACGACGACCGTCGCAGTCGAGGTGTGGATCCGGCCCGAGGACTCGGTTGCCGGGATCCGCTGGACGCGGTGGACGCCGCCCTCGAACTTGAACCGGCTGTATGCGCCATCGCCGTGGATCTGGACGATCGCTTCCTTGACCCCGTCGATGCCGGTCTCATTGAGGTTCAGGACTTCCGGCGTGAAGCGATGACGGGCCGCGTACTTCAGGTACATCCGGAGCAGCTCGCCCGCGAACAGCGCGGCCTCGTCGCCGCCGGCCCCGGCCCGGATCTCGAGGATCACGTCGCGATCGTCGTTCGGGTCGCGAGGCAGGAGCAGGACCTTCATCTCCTCGAGAAGACGGTCCTCCTCGGCGGCGAGCCGGTCGATCTCGTCGGAGACCATCGCCCGCATCTCGGGATCCGTGTCGCCCGCGTCGCGCAGCTCGCGTGCGCCGGCAAGCTCGGTGCGGGTGGCCTCGAGCGCCTGGAACGCCCGCACGACGGGCTCGAGCCGCGACATCTCGCGGCCGAGCGTCCGGATCCGGTCCGGATCGCGCGACACCTCGGGGGTGGCCAACTCGGCCTGGACCTCGTCGTACTGGTTGACCACCTCCCGGAGGCGGGCGTCGAGCCCGGTCCGATCGGCGTCGCCGCTCATGCTCCCGGAAGCGGCGGGTCGATCGTCACCGCAACCTCGGCCGCGGCGCCGCTGGGGGCCGCGACTTTGACCGCACCCGGGGCCTCGGCGGTCGGCGCGGGCGTCGGCAGGACCATCGGAATGCGCGCGACATCGCTCGAGCCCTCGGGGATCGGCTCGCCGTCGGCGGCCAGTGCCTGCTCCATCGACACGATCGCGACTTCGATCATGTCGTTGGTCGGCTCGCGCGTGGTGATCATCTGGACCAGGATCCCGGGATACATGATCGCCCGGACCACGGCGTTGCCACGATGCTTCGCGCCCCACTTGAGGATCTCGTAGCCGATCGCGGCGATCACCGGAATCAGGAGGATCCGGCTGCCGATCATCACCGCCGGCTCCTGGCGCCCGACGAGCCCGAACGCGACGATCGACAGGGCAATGACAACGACGAGGAACTCGGTCCCGCAGCGTGGGTGGGCGGTCGGGTACTTCCGGACGGCCTCGACGACGAGCGGGTCGCCGGCCTCGAGGGCGTGGATCGTCATGTGCTCGGCGCCGTGGTACATGAAGACGCGCTTGACGTCGGCGGCCTGGCCGATGAGGAGCAGGTAGCCGAGGAAGATCGCGACCCGGATCAGGCCCTCGACGAGGTGCTGGACGAGGCCGTTCGAGATGTTCGCGGTCGTGACGCTCGCGATGAACAGCGGCAGCAGGAAGAAGATCCCGACGCCGGCGAGGAGCGTCACGCCGAGCATCAGCGCGATCGAGCCCTTGCCGAGCTCCACGCCCTCATCGCCTTCCTCGCCCGTGGCGGCGGCCTGAAGGGTCGCGCTCCGGACGAGCCAACGGGTTCCGACGAACAGCGTCTCGTACAGGACGACGAGGCCACGCAGAAGCGGCCACTTGGCCCAGGGCGAGCCGTGGAATCCGGCGTCGAGGCGCTCAGTGGCGTAGACGATCCGGCCATCGGGATGGCGGAGCGCGACCGCAATCGCGTCGCGACCGCGCATCAAGACCCCTTCGATCAGGGCCTGACCGCCGTATGAGTAGCGAGGCATCGTCGAAGTCTAGCCGGTGAGCGAGATCGCGCCGCCCCACGCTGCGTCCCGCCGCACGTTCGCTTGACCGCTCAGATGGCGTGGACCGGACAGATACCACAGGTCGTGGTGCGTGGCGCTTCCTTCCTCAGGAGCCATCGCGATCCACCATCGGGCGTCGTGCGTGGCGGGGCCCGCCGCTCCGCTTCTGTCAACCACCATGGCCGATGGTCCCTGGGGGCGGCGGCGCGCTCCGACCGGGACTTCGACTGCGGCGGGTGGTAACGGCCAGGCAGTCGACGACTCGGCGGCCGCGATCTCCGTGGCAGGTTCCAGCCGCCCAATCTGATCAGTGAGCCTGATCAAGCCCGCTCCAGGTGGCGCTCTAGTCGCCGGCGGCCAGCGCCTCGGCGGCCAGGGCCTCTGCAATCGCCGCCGCATCGGCGGCGCTCGTCGCCTCGGCAAGCCGGCGCCGCGCCGCCGCGACGTACGCCTCCTCCAGCTCGATCCCCACGAACCGCCGCCCGAGCTCCACTGCCGCGACCCCGGTCGAGCCGACGCCCATGAACGGGTCGAGGACGAGGTCGCCCGGGTTCGAGCCCCACTCGACGAGCTGGCGCAGGACCCGGAGCGGCTTCTGGGTCGGGTGGACGGGATCCTTCGTCCGCTCCCGGCCGCCGCAGATCGGCGCCTCGATGAAGTTGTGCATGTCGCGCTGTCGCCCGAAGTTCCAAGTGTGGCCCTTGTCCCAGCACGCAACGATCAGCTCGCACGAGTTCAGGAAGCCCGCCCGGCGGAGCTTCGGCGGCGGGTTCGTCTTGTGCCAGACGACGAATTGGAAGGTGTCGAACGCGGGGTCGAACACCGCGTGCCAGCGGCCGAGCATGTTGTACGAGGTGAAGGCAAACAGCGTGCCGGTCGGCTTCAGGACGCGGCGCATCTCCGCCAGCCATTCCTCGGGGTCGAAGGCGCGGTCCCACTCGGCGACATCGTTGTTGAACGACTTCCGCCAGCTCATGTCGATGTTGCCGGTCGAATAGCCGCCGAGGTTGTACGGCGGGTCCGTGCAGATCAGGTCGACGCTCGCGTCGGGCACCCGTCCGAGCAACTCCCGGCTGTCACCGTGCCACAGCGAGGCCGTCGCCACGAAAGCGGGTGCAGCCGGGCTGAGGTGTGGCTCGATCACGGTCCAAGCGTAGCCCGTCCGGGAATCGCGAACGGCGGGTCCGGAGACCCGCCGTTCGGAACGTCGAGGCGAAGCCTAGAAGAGGCCGAGCGCCTTGTCGCTGTAGCTGACCAGCAGGCACTTCGTCTGGGTGTAATGGTCGAGCATCATCTTGTGGTTCTCGCGACCGACCCCGGAGGCCTTGTAGCCACCGAATGCCGCGCCCGCGGGATACAGGTGATAGCAGTTCGTCCACACGCGGCCGGCCTTGATCGCCCGGCCCATCCGGAAGGCGCGACTCGAGTCGCGGGTCCAGAGCCCGGCCCCGAGGCCGTACATCGTGTCGTTCGCAATCTCGAGCGCCTCGGCCTCGTCCTTGAAGGTTGTCACGGCAAGGACCGGTCCGAAGATCTCCTCCTGGAAGATCCGCATCTTGTTGGTGCCCTTGAAGACGGTCGGCTCGAAGTAGTACCCACCGGCCAGGTCGCCGGGGAGGACGTTGCGCTTGCCGCCGATGAGGAGCTCGGCGCCCTCGTCCTGGCCGATCTTCACGTAGCCGGTGATCTTCTCGAGCTGGGCCACAGAGACCTGGGCCCCGATCTGGGTGTGGATGTTGAGGGGGTGACCCTGCCGGATCGCGCCGATCCGCTCCAGGGCGCGCTCCATGAATCGGTCGTAGATCGATTCCTGGATCAGGGCCCGCGACGGGCAGGTGCAGACCTCGCCCTTGTTGAAGGCGTAGAGGACGAGCCCTTCGATCGCCTTGTCCAGGAAGTCGTCGTCGGCCGCCATGACGTCGTCGAAGAAGATGTTCGGCGACTTGCCGCCCAGCTCGACCGTCGACGGAATGAGGTTCTCGGCCGCGTCCTGCATGATCCGGCGGCCGGTCGTCGTCTCGCCGGTGAAGGCGATCTTGGCGATCCGCTTGCTCGTCGCGAGCGCGTCGCCGACCTCGGCGCCGGGGCCGGTCACGACGTTGACGACGCCGGCCGGGACGATGCCCTCGAGGAGCTCCATGAGCTTGAGGATCGACCACGGCGTCGGGCTTGCGGGCTTGACGATCGTGGCGTTGCCCGCGGCCATTGCCGGGGCGATCTTCCACGAGGCCATGAGGAGCGGGAAGTTGAACGGCACGATCTGCCCGACGACGCCGAGCGGCTCCTTGAAGTGGTAAGCGACCGTGTCCTTGTCGATCTCGGAGATCGATCCTTCCTCGCCGCGGATCACGCTCGCGAAGTAGCGGAAGTGGTCGGCAGCGAGCGGGATGTCCGCGGCAAGCGTCTCGCGAACCGGCTTGCCGTTCTCCCAGCTCTCGGCGACCGCGAGCATCTCGCTGTTCGCGTCGATGACGTCGGCGATCGCGTTGAGGACGCGGGACCGCTCGGTGACGGACGTCTCGCCCCAGGCCGGCGCGGCGGCATGGGCCGCGTCGAGGGCGAGCTCGATATCTTCGCCGGTCGAACGCGGAACCTCGGTGATCGCGCGACCCGTCGCGGGGCTCAGGTCGACGTCGTACTGGCCCTTCGTCGGCGCCACCCAGCGCCCGCCGATGAAGTTGTCGTAGCGCTCCTTGAGCGGAACGGGGCTGCCGGAGCTGCCTGGCGGTGCGTAGGTGAACTCCTTGTCCGCGATGACCATTGGTCGGCCTCCTTGGGGTCGGCTGACTCGGGGCGCGGATCCTGGTCCTTCCAGCAGCCTCGCGGGCGAGCGTTCTTGACACCGTATGTCGCGGGTCGCGAGAAGGGGCAGGGCCGTCCGACCCCCGAAGTCGAGGCATGTGGCCCCCTTCGCGGGCGCAGGATGTGGGGCGAATCGAAAACGGCGGGTCCGGAGACCCGCCGTTCGGCGATGCGCTGTCGACGACCGAGGCTTACGCCCGGGCGGATCGGTCGAGGCGCTTCTGGAACCGCTCGACCTGACCGGCCGTGTCGATGATCGTCTGCTTGCCCGTGAAGAACGGGTGGCAGTTCGCGCAGACATCGACGCGGAGCTCGGGTCGGGTGGAACCCACGGTCCACTCGGTGCCGCAGGATCCGCAGTGGACCTTGGCCTGGAAGTACTTGGGATGAATGTCGGGCTTCACGATGTGCTCTCCTCCGACGCCGTCCGTGCCGGGCCTGGCCCAGCCGGTGATCGCCGGCTACTGCTGCTTGGGCGTCAGGCCTTGGCAGCGGCGGACGCGACGGGGGCCTCGACGGCCTCGACGCGAATCCGCTTCTTGTTCCTCGTGGCGTGCTCGAACCTGACCTTGCCGGTCAAGGTCGCGAACACGGTGTAGTCCCTGCCCAGCCCGGTTCCGGTGCCGGCAAGAAACGTCATTCCGCGCTGTCGGACGATGATCGAGCCGGCCGGGACGAGCTGGCCGTCGCTGGCCTTCACGCCAAGGCGCTGGCCGACCGAGTCGCGCCCGTTCTTGACGCTGCCGCCTGCTTTCTTGTGGGCCATGGGGTCTACTCGTCCTTCTTTGTTGCGCGCTTCGCCGCAGGCTTGGCGGTGGGCTTCGCGTCGGCGGCGCCGCTCTGGGTCTTGGCGCGGGCGGTCTTCGCGGCGCCGGGCTTGGCGGTCGAAGCCTTGGCGACGGGCTTGGCCGCCGCCTTCGTCGTCGACTTGGCGGCAGGCTTCGAATCGGCCTTTGCGGTGGACGCCTTCGGGGTGTCCTTGGGAGCCGCGGCCTTGGCGAGCTTGGCCGCCAATGCGGCGTCCTCGGCGGCCTGCTTCGCGGCCGCCTCCTCGAGACGCTGGCGCTCGGTCTTCGCGTCCGCGTCGGCCTTCTTCCTGGCGTCGGCGGCGCTCTTGTTGCCCAGCTTCACGTCGGTGATCCGAAGGACCATCAGCTCCTGGCGATGGCCCTTCTTCACCCGGCTGCGGGCCTTCGGGCGGTACTTGAACGAAATGAGCTTCTCGCCGCGATCGCGACGGACGACCTGGGCCTCGACCGCGGCGTTGGCGACGATCGGGGTGCCGATCGCGGACTCGTCGCCGTCGGCGACCAGCAGGATCCGCTCGAGCTTGATGTTGTCGCCGGGCTCGGCCTCGAGCAGTTCGACCTCGAGCTCGGTGCCGACCTCGACGCGGTACTGCTTCCCGCCGGTCTCGATGACTGCGTACATGGAACCCTTCGAACAAATGGCGTGGCGGTCGTGGTCCGACCGCGACAACGGACAGGGAGAGGCGCCGGGCGTGGCCGAGCGCGGACGACGGAGTGTATGGCGAGGGCGCCGTGAGCGTCAACCGAACAGCGGTGGCCCGGCCCGAGCCGCGGGGCGGCGCCGGGACCCGTCAACGACGCCGAGGGCCCGGCCGCCGGGGCGGACGTCCGTAGTCATGCAAGCCCGGGATCTGGACTGTTCGTTCCGCGACGGCCCTGAGGTCGTCGGCGAGGACCAGGCGTTCTCGTACGATCGCGCCGATCGCCACCTCGAGTCCGGCCGCCTCGCCCAGCGCGGCAACGACCTCCTCCGGCCGTCCGGTCCCGAGCTCCGGATCGAACCGGGTCCGGGTCCGGATCGTCGCGGGGCCGGGCCCGACCGGTCCGTCCACCGCGAGGTCAACGAGGAGCGGCCGGAGGTCGTAACGCTTCTCTGTCTCACCCTTGCGACGGGTCCTCGGCAGCTCGGAGGCATGGAGCAGCACGAGCGCGGCTTCGCGCAGTCGGCCGATGGTGTCTGGGTCCATCTCGACCTCGACGCGCCAGTCGGCGGCGGCGATCTGGCCGGCGAGCGCCGGCGCGCCGAGCCAGACGTCCTCGGCAGCGACCCACCGATGCGCCACCGGCAACCGATCGGCCAGCGCCTCGCGGAGCGTCCAGAGCGGCAGCCGTTCCAGCAGCCACAGGTCGGCGAGCTCGGCCTCGCCGGAGGCCGCCGCCGGCAGAGGCGCCCCGAATGCGAGACGGGCGCGGCCCGACGATCCCGGGTCGAGACCGGCGACCGGAAGGCCCGACGAGCGGAGAGCCTCGTGCCAGGCGTCGAGAAGCACTCGCCCGACGAGCTCGGAGGAGACGCGATCGCGTGCAAACGTGATGCGCCAGCGCTGGCGGGACTCGGCCTGCGGCGCCCCCGTCGGTGGCGCGACCGGGCCGACCGCGGCCAGCCCCGTGCCGGCGTTCGACGCGAGCTGCTCCACCGGTGCGCGGTCGGTCGGGCGATCCACGTCTGCTAGTCTGCCCGAGCGATGGAGGAGCGGCTGATGGCGCGGACGGCAGACGGCCGAACCGGCTTCGGACCGATCAGCCCCCGCGTCGCCCTCGTCCTCGTTGCGGTGGCGGTCATGGCCGTCGTCCTCTTCGCCGGGCGTTCCGCCCTGGGCCCGTTCGTCCTCGGCCTCGTGCTGGCCTACCTCGTCGACATGCCCGTCGAGCGCATGGCGCGGATCGGGATGCCGCGCTGGCTGTCGCTCCTGATCGTGTACGGGATCGTGATCGGGGTCGTCGTCGAGGCGGCGATCCTCACGATCCGGCCGCTCGCCGACCAGCTCGCTGCCTTCATCCGCGAGTTCCCCTCGTTCACCGCCCAGTTGACCGACATGTACGCCCATCTGTCGCTGGCTCCGGCCGTCCGCCAGGCGATCGACACCTGGCTCGCCGAGCTCGGAACGGGTATCGCCGCGCTCGACCCGACGTCCCTCCTGCCGGTGGTCACGGGGATCGCCGGCGTCGTCGGCTCGGTGGTCGGGTACGTCCTCATTCCGGTCTGGATCTTCTACCTGGTCAAGGACCGACCGGCCCTCGAGGCCGCCGCCCGGCGCTCGATGCCGGCTTCGTGGCAGCCCGACGTCGTCGCCGTGGGTGGGCTGGTCTCGCGGGTCTTCGGACAGTGGCTCCGCGGCCAGCTCGTCCTTGGCCTCGTGGTCGGCGCGGCGACCTTCGCCGGCCTGCTCCTCCTGAGCGTGACCGTCGACCCGATCTTCGGCCGGTTTGCGGTCCTCCTCTCGGTCGCGGCCGGCATTCTCGAGTTGTTGCCGATCATCGGGCCGATCCTCGCGGCCATCCCTGCCGTCCTGATCGCCCTGACGGCCGGCCTCGATGCCGGGATCGCGGCGCTGATCCTCTACACCGCGATCCAGCAGCTCGAGAACTACTTCCTCGTCCCGAAGATCCAGGGCGACGCCGTCGAGCTTCATCCGAGCGCGGTGATGTTCGCGCTGATCGTGGGCGCGGCGATCGCCGGGCTCCTGGGCGCGATCCTCGCCCTGCCCATCACGGCCGCCGCGCGTGACGTGTTCCGCTACGGCTTCCACCGGTTCGACAACCCGCCGGCCGCTCCGGCCGAGGCGGTGGCGCGGATCCTGGCGGACGAGCGGGCTGTGGCGCGGGCGCGGCATCCGGACGTATTCGGCGATCGGGTCGACTCGAACAGTTCCGCGGCCGGTTCCGCCGCCGGTCCGGCAACCCGTGCGCCGGCCACCACAGCCGGCGACGCCGCCCGCCCGCCGGACGAGGTCCGATGACGGACGGACCCGATCCCTACAAGATCCTCCAGGTCGACCCGGAGGCGGAGGACGAGGTGATCCAGGCCGCCTACCGGCGGCTCGCGCAGAAATATCACCCCGACGTCGCGACCGGGCCGGACGCCGCCGGCCGGATGTCCGCGATCAATGCCGCCTGGGAGGCGCTCCGCGATCCCGCTCGGCGCGCGGCCGTCGATCTCGCGCGACGGCTGGCCGTCCGGAACGCCGACCGCGCCGCAGCGTCGGCCGCCCCTCCCGCGTCGTCGCCCGGATCCACACGACCCAGGCCCGGCGCGGCCGCGCCGCCGAGCGCGCCGGCGCGGCCGGCCCGCCAGCCAGAGACGGTCTCGAGCGATTGGACGAGCGGCCGTTCGAGCCAGGGCAGCGGCTACGACCCGACGCGGATGCGCGCCCCGGACGGGTTCGCCGCCGCCGGTCCACCGCCCGGCGATCCGTCGGGCTCCGTCCTCAACTTCGGTCGGTATGCCGGCTGGTCGCTTGGGGAGATCGCGGGCCGCGATCTCGAGTACGTCGAATGGCTCGATCGGATGCCGATCGGGCGGCCCTATCGCGAGGAGATCGACGCGATCCTGCGCCGGACGGGGCGCCGCAAGAGCGCCGCGGCCGACGCCCAGGTCCGGCGCGGGCTGTTCCGCCGCCGCTGACGCCGCGCCGCGCCAGGCGCCGCCAGGCAGGGCCGCAGGGCATGCGAGTGCCCGATCACCACTCCGCGCGGTTCTGCCGGATGTTGATGCTCTGCACGATCCCGAGGCCGATCGCGAGGCTGATCAGCGACGCGCCGCCGTGCGACACGAACGGCAGCGGGATCCCCGTGATCGGCATGATCCCGAGGACCATCCCGAGGTTGACGACGAGCTGGAACAGGATCATCGACGCGAGGCCGCTCGCGAACATCATCCCGAACGGGTCCTTCGAGCGCCAGCCCGAGACGAGCAACCGCCAGAGGAGCGCTCCGAACAGGATCAGCAGGACCATGGCGCCGATGAAGCCGAGCTCCTCGAGGTAGATCGCGGCGACGAAGTCGCTCTCCTGGACCGGCAGGATGCTGAGCTGGTTCTGGGTCCCGTTGGTCAGGCCCTTGCCGAGGATGCCGCCGGACCCGACCGCGATCTGCGACTGGTACAGCTGGAAGCCCGCACCCTGGGTGTCCGTCGCCGGGTCGAGGAACGCGGTCAGGCGCTGCTTCTGGTAGTCGCGCAGCACGTACGTCCAGATGAAGGGCAGCGATGCGACCACCACGCCGATCAGCGTTGCCAGCCAGCGCAGGCTGGCGCCCGACATGAACAGCATCCCGCCGAGGATTGCGAGGAGGACGAGGGAAGTCCCGAGGTCCGGCTGCAACATCACGAGCAGCCACGGCGGGCCGACGAGGATGCAGGCGCCGAGGATCGAGGTGACCGAGCCGAGCCGGCCCTGGCGGGCGCCGAGGTAGTTCGCGAGGACGACCACCATCAGGATCTTGGCCAGCTCGCTGAACTGGAAGTCGAACGGGCCGAACGAGATCCAGCGCGACGAGCCGCCGACGCCGTGGCCGATCGCGAGCGTCGCGACGAGCAGGCCGAGCTGGAGGACGTAGAGCGGCCAGGCGAACGTCTTGAGCCACTTGTAGTCGAAGGCGGTTGCGACCACGAAGGCGATCAGCGCAATCCCGGTCCACATCAGGCCACGGACGAACGTCGTGCCGCTGCTGAGGACGGCCTGTCCCTGCTCGACGCTGTTCGTGTACGCCATGACCAGCCCGAGGATGGCCAGGAGCGCGGCGTAGGCCGCGAGCTGCAGGTCGAACGCGCGCCAGGCGGCACCGATCGAGCGGGCCGCCCAGTCGGTCATCCGGGCCGGCTCGGCGCGGATCACGCCCACGATCGGGCTCGGGCTGCGTCATGGAACGGGCGCACGATGGTCTGCATCAGTTCGACCGGTAGAAGTTGCCGCGCTGCAGAAGGCCGAAGTTCCGGAAGTCGTGCTTGATGTGGAAGTGGAGCTGCAGGTAGTACTTGACGATCTCGGTCGCCGCGTTGCCGACGGTTCGCGAGTCGTACGCGAAGGCGAGGACGATGAGGTTCGAGTCGACCCGATCGATCGCGTTCATCCCGCTCGGATCGGCGGCCGTCTTCGACGGGTTCTTCGGGACGAACGCCACGAACCACGAGTGGAAAGGCAGACGGCCCTTGCTGTCCCGGAGGCCGAATTCGGCGGTGCCGGACTTGCCGGCCACGACGATCGGCAGGTCGACGAGGTTGTACGTGTGGCGGACCAGGACCACGTTGCGCGCGGCCTCGCGCATCGTCCGGAGGTCGTTCTGCGAAATGGGCAGCTTCCGGATGAGCTTCGGCTGGAACCCCCGGACGACGGTTCCGTCGGGCCCGACGACCTCGCGGACGATCTGGGGCTGGAGGAGCCTGCCGCCGTTGGCGAGGGCGGCGTAGGCGTTGATGAGCTGGATCGGCGTGGACACGTCGTAGCCCTGGCCGATCCCGGCCTGGTAGGTCTCGCCGGGGTAGATCGGCTCGCCGAACGCCTCCTGCTTCCACGCGTTGTCCGGCACGATCCCGGCCACCTCACCGGGAAGATCGATCCCGGTCGGCCTGCCGAAGCCCCACTGGCGGGCCCAGTAGGCGAGTCGCTCGATCCCGAGCATGCCCGCCATCTGGAAGAAGAAGGTGTCGCTCGAATGGGCGAAGCCGAGCTTGATCGGGATCGGGCCCCAGCCGCGGTGGTTCCATTCCCAGAACTTCGTCTGGCCGAGGCGGAGGTACGGGCGGGTCGTGATCAAGGTATTGGCGGTGATCTTGTGGTCCGCCAGGGCGCCGCTGCCCGCAACGAGCTTGTACGTCGAGCCGGGCGGGTAATGGGCCTGAACGGCGTGATTCAGGAGCGGCTTGTTCTTGTCGGCGAGAAGCTTGGCGTAATCCTTGACACTGATGCCGCGCGAGAAGGCGTTGTCGTCGTAGGTCGGCAGGCTGACCATCGCGAGGATCTCGCCAGTCTGTGGGTTCATCACGATCACCACGCCGCGCTTGAGCCCCGCAGCCTGCATCCCCCATTGGAGTGCCTTCTGGGCGTACTGCTGCTCCTTGACGTCGATCGTCAGCCGGAGCGAATCGCCGTCCTGCGGCTGGTGAACGGTCTGGAGCACCTGGAGCTTTCGGCCGGCAGCGTCACGCTGGACGGTCTCCGTTCCGTATTGGCCTCGCAGCTGGTTCTCGTAGTAAGCCTCGAGGCCTGTCTGACCGACGAGGTCGTCGGGGAGATAGCCCTGCTTCTTGAGGGTGTCGAGCTCGCCGGGTGAGACCGGCGCCGTGTAGCCGAGCAGCTGCGAAAGAAGAGGGCCAGTGGGGTACTCGCGCCGAGCCTCGACCGCCACCTCGACGCCTGGGAGCGCGTCGCCGGCCTCAGACAGCAACCGCGCCGTCGCCTCGGGCACGTCGGAGGCGATTCGGACCAGGTCGAAGCGGGATCCGGGGTTGCCGTCGATCGCAGCGTTGATGTCGGCGGTGTTCATATTCAGCAGTGCCGCGAGCCGCCCGACGACCTCGTCGCGGCGCTGCTCCGGCAGGTCGACCGGGCGGATCTTGACCGCGTAGGTGCCCACGTTTTCGACGAGGACGCGCCCGGCGCGGTCGTAGATCAGACCTCGGTGCGAGGGGATCGCCTCGGAAATCTCGTTGTTGGTCACGCCCAGAGCCGCGAATTGTCCGCCGCGGACGATCTGGAGGTAGAAGAGTCGGGTCGTCAGCCCGCCGATCGCGATGATCGCCGCCAGGCCGAAGACCAGGAAGCGCGATCCGGGACGGGTCGCGGCCGGCCGGCCGTCGAGATAGGAGCTCATCGAGTCGCCCGCTCCTCGTCCGCGAACCGGTCACGGATCGAGACGAAGAGGGGTCCGAGGATGATGGCGACGACGATGTCGTACGCGACGCTCGGCAGGACGATCCGGAGCGGATCGGTGAGCGCGGACGGCGGCCGAAGGACCGAGAAGAGCAGGACGAGGGTCATGGAATAGACAAGACTCAGGAGAGCGGTGGCGATGATGGCGACGATCGGTCGAATCCGAGCCAGCGACCGAGCGAGGACGCTCGTGACGCCGACCGTGATGAGCAACGCGAACGCCGTGCTACCGAGCGGCCGTTGGGCGAGGGTGTCGAGGGCGATGCCCCCGACGAAGGCCCAGACGAGCCCGCTGTCGAGCCCGACGGCGACGGTCCACACGACCGCCAGAACGAAGACGAGATGCGGCTGGGCATCGCCCACCCGAAGGTATTGCGTGATGGTCGATTCGAGCGTGGCTGCCACCGTCGCAGCGATCGCAGCGACGAGCAAGGTCATTGCAGTCCGATCCTCGGCAAGCCCAGGGTCGCGCCCTGCTTCGTCCGATGTCCGACGACCAGCGGCGGCGGTAGCGTTCGGATCCAGTATCCCATGCGAGCGCGAGAGCCGGCAATGACCGTTTCGGGCCGCGCCTTCAGGCACGATCGGGTTTCACGTGAAACCTAGGCGAATGACCAATGACCACATGGGAGCGGTCACACAGCGCGGCGCGTTGTCCGGTGAGGTTGCACGTGAAACCTTCGACCGATCTGAGCGGCAGTCACGCCCAACCTTTGACACCTCCGTCGTGACTGGTGCGACGTCTCGGGCAATCGACCGATAACCGAGCGTGAAGGCCCGACCTGCATCCTGTCGGCCGAGCTTCGACGGGGGCGGAGGCCTGCAAATGCTAGAATTCACCTTCGTGAGCGCAATGAATCGGCGGATCTGAGTGGGTCAGACCATCGCCTGTGCCAACCAGAAGGGCGGCGTCGGAAAGACGACGACCGTGGTCAATCTGGCGGCCTATCTCGCGCTCGCAGGTGAGCGTGTCCTCGTCCTCGATCTCGATCCCCAGGGAAACGCGACGAGCGGGTTCGGGGTCGATCGCGACACCGTGTCCGGGACCCTGTACGACGTCGTCCTGGGCGACGCAAGCCTCGACGATGTGGTCGTCTCGACCCCGGTCGACGGTTGCTCACTGGCCCCCGCGTCCGTTTCGCTCGCCGGGGCCGAGGTCGAGCTCGCCGCCGCCGACCAGCGCGAACGCCGCCTTGCTCGCGGCATGGCCAGCATCACTGATCGCTACGACTACGTCCTGCTCGACTGCCCCCCTTCCCTCGGCTTGCTGACGGTGAACGCCCTGACCGCCGCGGATTCCGTCCTCATCCCGACCCAGTGTGAGTACTACGCCCTCGAAGGCCTGTCGCAGTTGATCGCGACCCTCAACCTCGTGCGCGACAACCTCAACCCGTCGCTTGCGATCAAGGGCGTGGTCCTCACGATGTACGACGCCCGGACCAACCTGTCGGCCGACGTCGCGGCCGAGGTCCGCAACCATCTCGGCGACGCGGTGTTCGACACGATCATTCCGCGCAGCGTCCGGCTGTCCGAAGCGCCCAGCTTCGGCCTTCCGATCGCGCTGTATCGCGGGAATTCGCGCGGAGCGCTCGCCTACGCGGCGCTGGCGACCGAGCTCCGGCGCCGGGACGGCCGCGATCTCCCCGTGAACGCCCTTCCCCCGGCGCTCGATCCAGTGAACCTTGCCGGGCTCGGAGCGCCCGAACCGGCAGCGGCTGTTGCGATCGGGGGCGTGCAATGACCGTGCGCTCGGAGCGACATTCCGCGCTCGGGCGTGGCCTGACCTCGCTCATCCCGCAGCGCAGCCAGCACGTTTCGACCACCGAGATTCCGATCGACCGGATCAGGCCGAATCCGCGGCAACCACGGCAACGGATGGACCCGGACGAGCTCACGAGCCTGGCCGCCAGCATCCGCGAGCACGGGGTGCTTCAGCCGATCCTCGTCACCGAGATCCTCGAGGGCTACCAGCTCGTCGCCGGCGAGCGTCGCTTCCGGGCAAGCCAGCTGGCCGGCCTCGAGCGCATCCCCGCCGTGATCCGTCAGCTCGCCGATCGCGATCAGCTGGAGCTCGCGCTGGTCGAGAATCTCCAGCGGGCCGATCTTGGGCCCCTCGAGGAAGCTCACGCCTTCCAGTCTCTCGCCGATGAGTTCCAGATGACCCACGAGCAGATCGCACAGCGGGTCGGCCGGGCAAAATCGACGATCACCAACACGCTTCGACTCCTCGATCTCGACCCGGAGGTCCAGGCCGCCGTCGGCGACGGACGGCTGACCGCCGGTCACGCCCGGGCGATCGGCGGCATGCCGGCCGGCCACCAGGCGAGGGTCGCCGCCAGGGTGATCGACCAGGACTTCTCGGTCCGCCAGACCGAGGAGCTCGTCCGCCGCCTGCGCGAGCCCAAGCAAGCGCCAGAGCCGGCAACGCGCAGGAGCCTGGATCCGGACCTGGAGCGCGTCGAGGAAGACCTGCGGCGGACGCTCGGGACGAAGGTGACCCTGGCGCGGTCGCGCAATGGTGGCCGGATCATCATCGAGTTCTACAGCGACGAGGAGCTCGCCCAGCTCTATGACCGTTTGATCGGAGGACCTGCGTGACCGAAGAAGCCACCCAGCCGCGAGCCGCTGCCGGGGCAGCCAAGGCCCGGCGGAGCAAGGTCGGGGGTGGATCGGACTACAACGCAGCCAGCATCCAGGTCCTCGAGGGGCTCGAGGCCGTCCGGCGCCGGCCCGGCATGTACATCGGCTCGACCGACGAGAGTGGACTCCACCACCTCGTGTGGGAGGTCGTCGACAATTCCATCGACGAGGCCATGGCCGGTTACGCCACGACGATCTACGTCCGGATCCTGCCGGACGGGACGGTCATCGTCCGGGATGACGGCCGCGGCGTTCCCGTCGGCAAGCATTCCACGGGCAAGGACGCGCTCGAGGTCGTCCACACGGTCCTCCACGCCGGCGGCAAGTTCGGGGGCGGCGGCTACAAGGTCTCGGGCGGCCTTCACGGCGTCGGCGTCAGCGTCGTGAACGCGCTATCAGAATGGATGCGCGTGGAATCGGCACGCGATGGCGGGATCTGGGCTCAGGAGTACGCCCGCGGCAAGCCACTCGGGCCGGTCAAGAAGCTGGGCCCGCAGGGCGACCGGCGAGGCACGACGACGACGTTCCGCTCCGATCCGGAGATGTTCGAGACCACCGTGTATTCGTTCGAGACGATCAGCCAGCGGCTTCGTCAGTCGGCCTACCTGACGAAGGGCGTCTGGATCTCGCTCGTCGACGAGCGGATCGACCGCGAACGTTCCTTCTATTTCGAGGGTGGCCTCCAGTCCTTCGTGCGGCACCTGAATCGGAACAAGGAAGTCCTCGACAGCCGGCCGATCTACGTGGAGCAGCGCGACAAGTCGACGCTCGTCGAGGTCGCCCTCCAGTACAACGACACCTACACCGAGAACGTCCTGTCCTTCGCCAACAACATCAACACGCCGGACGGCGGATCGCACGTGACCGGCTTCCGCGCGGCCCTGACGAGTGCACTCAACGACTGGGCCCGCCGGGCCAGCGTCCTCAAGGACAACGATGCGAACCTTTCCGGGGACGACGTCAGGGAGGGCCTGACCGCTGTCATCAGCGTCAAGCTCACCGATCCCCAGTTCGAGGGCCAGACGAAGGCAAAGCTCGGCAACCCCGAGGTCAAAGGTCAGGTCCAGACGGCCGTGGCGGGGGCGCTTGGGCAGTATCTCGACGAGAATCCCAGCGACGGCCGCCGGATCATCGAGAAATGCCTGACGGCCGCTCGTGCGCGCGACGCTGCGCGGAAGGCCCGCGATCTCGTCCTTCGCAAGGGCGCCCTCGACGGCCTCTCGCTGCCCGGCAAGCTTGCCGACTGCCAGGAGCGCGACCCCGCCCGAAGCGAGCTATACATCGTCGAGGGCGATTCGGCCGGCGGCTCGGCGAAGCAGGGCCGCGATCGCCGGTTCCAGGCGATCCTGCCCCTCCGCGGGAAGCTCCTCAACGTCGAGAAGGCACGGCTCGACAAGATCGTCGCCAGCGAGAACGTGCGGCCCCTGATCATCGCGCTCGGAGCCGGCATCGAGGGCATCGGCGACAGCTTCGACATCGCGAAGCTGCGCTATCACCGGATCATCATCATGACGGACGCCGACGTCGACGGCGCCCACATTCGGACCCTGCTCCTGACCTTCTTCTACCGGTTCATGCCCCAGGTCATCGAGAACGGCTACCTGTACATCGCCCAGCCGCCGCTATACCGGATCTCGACGGGCAAGATCACGAAGTACGCCCAGTCGGAGAAGGAGCGCGACCGGATCGTCAAGGAGATGGACCGCAAGAACGTCTCGGTCCAGCGCTTCAAGGGCCTCGGCGAGATGAACGCCGACCAGCTCTGGGACACGACGATGAACCCCGAGACGCGGACCCTCCTGCGGGTCGAGAGCGATGACGCCGCGATGGCCGACGAGATCTTCTCGATGCTGATGGGCGAGAAGGTCGCGCCGCGCAAGCAATTCATCAACACCGAGGCGCGCAAGGTCAGGAACCTTGACGTCTGACGTCCCAACGGCGACCGCCGTCCCCGATCCGCCCGAGTCCGTGGACGAGCCCGCAGCGCGCCTCGTCGAGGCCGGCGGCGGGATGACCATTGAGGTCGCGCCCCACCGCTGCTTCGCCTGTGGCGCCCTGAACGAGCACGGCCTGCTCCTCGACCTGCACGTCGACGGCGACCGGTGCTGGACCGAGCTCTCGCTGCCCGACCGCTTCCAGGGCTGGGACGGGATCGCCCACGGCGGGATCATCTGCACGATCCTCGATGAGGTCATGGCCTGGTCGCTGGCCGCGACCGACAACTGGGGCCTGACCGCCCGGATGACCGTCGACTTCAAGCGGCCGGTGCGCCTCGGTTTCCCGATCCGCGGCGAGGGCTGGCTCACGACCGCCCGGCGCCGGCTCGTCGAGACGGCAGCCACGCTCGTCGACGTGTCCAGTGGCGAGCTGCTTGCGACCGCCACAGCGACGTATATCGCTGCGGACGCCGCCCGCAAGGCCGAGCTGCAGGCCCGCTACCGGTTCCGCCTGACGCCGACCGCGACTGGGGCGGGCTCGTGATGCCCGCGATCGCGAGCCCCACGACCGAGCGCGCGAATGCCCTCGTCGCCGACCGCCGGCCAGACGCCGAGGACCTCGGACGGCGCCTGGCCGACGACAGCGGCGACCCGGACCGGTTCACGGCGGCGCTGCGCGCGGGGCTCGCCGCCGTTGCCGACCCTGAGTACCTCGCCGGCCAGCGCCGGGTGGCGCCCGGCATCGGCGACCTGCACGGGGTCCGCTGGCCGCTCATTGAGGCCGTCAAGCGCGGTTTCTGGACCGCGACGCGACGTGAGCGGACCTCCGGCTGGCTCTTCCTCGTCGATCGGCTGCTGCGGGAGCCAACGCTCGAGGAGCACTGGTTCGCGTTCGGGCTGCTCGAACGGCTGGTCGTCGACGACACGGAGCGCGCCTGGCAGCTGCTCAGAAGGGCCGCCCGCCAGGCCGCCGACTGGATCACCGTCGACAGCCTCGCCCATCCCGTCGGGCTGGGGATCCTGAATGAACAGTACCGCTGGGCGGAGCTCGAGCAGCTCGTCTACAGCCCGTCGCGCTGGGAGCGCCGCCTCGTCGGCAGCACCGTCGCCACGATCCCGTACATCGACCGTCGGCGCGGCCGCCAGCCGGACGTGGCAGCCCACGGCCTCGGCCTGATCCGCGAGCTGATCGGCGACGCCGAGCCCGAGGTCCAGAAAGCGCTCGCCTGGGCGCTGCGCTCGATGGCCGCCGTCGATCGGGCCGCCACCACCGCTGTCCTCGATGCCGAGGCGACGATCGCCGCCACGAGCGGCGACGGCCACCGGGCGTGGGTCATTCGCGACGCCCTACCGAAGCTCGATGCGGCCGATGCGGACCGGATCCGCGCCCGCCTCGACGGGATCCGGCGCCGAACCGGGGCTGCGTCGACCTCACGCGCCGCCGCGACGGCCGACCGCTTCGGAGCCAGCCTGCACGGGTTCCCGGTGCAAGAGCCTCCGCTCACATGACCACTGACGAGACCATCCAAACATGCACTACCGAACGTTCGTTAGGAGACCCTGACCGGTGACCGACAACCTGGGCGACATCCAAGCCGTCCGCATCGAGGACGAGATGCGGGTGTCCTACCTCGACTACGCGATGAGCGTGATCGTGGCGCGTGCCCTGCCGGATGTCCGGGACGGCCTCAAGCCGGTCCATCGCCGGATCCTCTACACGATGGGCGAGATGGGGCTGAGCGCCACCAGCTCCTTCCGGAAGTGCGCCGCGATCGTCGGCGAGGTGATGGGCAAGTACCACCCCCATGGTGATGTTGCCTTGTACGACGCTCTCGTCCGGCTCGCCCAGGACTTCTCGATGCGCTATCCGCTCGTCGACGGCCAGGGCAACTTCGGATCGGTCGACGGCGACAGCGCCGCGGCGATGCGCTACACGGAGGCGCGTCTCACCGGGATCGCCGCCGAGATGCTCGACGACATCGACAAGGAGACCGTCGACTTCACGGACAACTACGACGGCACCCAGAAGGAGCCGTCGGTCCTGCCGGCGAAGCTGCCGAACCTCCTCATCAACGGCAGCAGCGGCATCGCCGTCGGGATGGCGACCAACATCCCGCCCCACAACCTCAGCGAGATCTGCGATGCGACGGCCGCCCTGATCGACGACCCGGAGATCACCTCGGACGACCTCGCGAAGCACGTCCTCGGTCCGGACTTCCCGACCGGTGGCACGATCTACCGCTTCGAGAACCAGCGCAACCCCCTGACCGGCGAGACCGAGACCGTTGACGCGATCCGCCAGATGTACGCCCACGGCCGCGGCCGGGTCGTGATGCGCGCCCAGGTCGCGTTCGAGGAGGTCCGCGGCGACCGGATGGCGATCATCGTCAGCGAGCTGCCGTACCAGGTGAACAAAGCGTCCTTGCTCGAGAAGATCGCCGAGCTCGTCAAGGACAAGCGGGTCGATGGGATCAGCGACCTGCGCGACGAGTCGGACCGCGACGGGATGCGGGTCTACATCGAGATCAAGCGTGACTTCAACCCGCACAAAGTGCTGAACAACCTGTTCAAGCACACCCCGATGCAGCTCGCGTTCAACATGAACATGCTGGCCCTGGTCGACGGCCAGCCCCAGACCTTGCCGCTCAAGAGCGTCCTCGTCCACTACGTCGATCATCGTCGCGAGATCGTCCGGCGCCGGACCGAGTTCGACCTCGGCAAGGCGCGCGCCCGGGCCCACATCCTCGAGGGCCTCAAGATCGCGCTCGACAACCTCGACGCGGTCATCCGCACGATCCGCGAGTCGGCCGACGTCGATTTCGCCCGCCAGAACCTGATGAGCCGGTTCGACCTGTCCGAGCTCCAGGCCCAGGCGATCCTCGACATGCGGCTCGCCCGCCTCGCCGCCCTCGAGCGCAAGAAGATCGAGGACGAGTACCTCAATATCATCCAGCTGATCGCCGAGCTCGAGGACATCCTCGCCAACCCGCAGCGCGTCCTCGGGATCATCAAGGACGAGCTGGCGGAGCTGAAGAAGAAGTTCGGCGGCGACCGTCGGACCCGCGTCGCGGACGACTCCAGCCGCGAGATGACCGACGAGGACCTGATCGCCGACGAGGACGTCGTGATCACGATCAGCGGCCGCGGCTACATCAAGCGCCAACCGGTCGCGACCTACCGCCGCCAGCACCGCGGCGGGAAGGGGATCATCGGCCACGTCACCCGCGAGGAGGATGCAGTCGAGCACCTGATCGTGGCCAACACCCACGACTGGGCATTGTTCTTCACCAACCGCGGCCGGGTGTTCAGTGCCAAGGTCCATTCGATCGTCGATGCCAGCCGCCAGGCAAAGGGCATTCCGATCATTAACCTGCCGGGCGTCCAGGTGGAGGCCGGCGAGGTGCCGGTCGCGACGATCGTCCTCAAGGACTTCACCGCCGGCAGCTTCCTCGTCCTCGCGACCCGCAGCGGCCGGATCAAGAAGACGCCGCTCGAGCAGTTCGAGCGAGTCCGCTCGACCGGGATCCGGGCGATCACGATCGATGACAAGGACGAGTTGGCCTGGGTCGACATCTCAACCGGCGACGACGACGTGATCATCGCCACCGCCCAGGGCAAGATCGCCCGGTTCCACGAGGGCGACGTCCGAGCGATGGGCCGCGACGCCGCGGGCGTGATCGGCATCCGGCTCGCGCGCGCCGGCGACTTCGTGGTCGCGATGAGCGTCGTCCAACCGGACACCGACATCCTCGTCCTGACCGAGACCGGGTACGGCAAGCGGGTCCCGCTGTCCGAGTTCCGGCCGATGCATCGCGGCTCGCAGGGCGTCCGCCTGATCAGCCTTGAGGGCAAGAAGACCGGCGACGTCGCCGCCGTCCAGCAGGTGACCGAGGAGGACGAGGAGCTCCTGCTCATCTCGGCCGGCGGTCAGGTCGTCCGAACCGACGTCAAGACGATCAACCGCCAGCACGCCCAGGCCCGGGGCGTGATCACGATGCGGATGAACGAGGGCGACCGGGTGGTCGCGATCTCGGCCTTCCGCGCCGGGCTGGCGGAGCAGGGTGTCATCGGGGACAATGACGCCCCCGAGCCGGGCGGAACCGGTCCGGCACCGGGCAGCGGCGCGTGACGGCGTCGTGAGGTCGCCCGTTCGGGAGGACGCGGTGTACGCGGACCAGTTCGAGATCTATCACGGCAACGCGAACCCGGAGCTGGCCAAGAAGATCGCCCGCTGGCTCGGCACCGAGTGCGGCAAGGCCGAGGTCTTCCAGTTCGCGAACGAGAACATCTTCGTCAAGATTCTCGACAACGTCCGCGAGAAGGACGTCTTCCTCGTCCAGCCGACATCGCACCCGGTCAACCAGTCGATCATGGAGCTCCTGATCATGATCGACGCCTTCAAGCGGGCGTCCGCCGGTCGGATCACCGCCGTGGTCCCGTTCTACGCCTACGGCCGGTCGGACAAGAAGGACCAGCCGCGGGTGCCGATCACGGCCCGCCTGATCGCCGACATGATCACGGTCGCCGGCGCCGACCGGGTCCTGACGATGGACCTTCACCAGGGCCAGATTCAGGGCTTCTTCAACATCCCGGTCGACGAGCTGACTGCCGTCCACCTTCTCTCGAACTACTTCATCCACAAGCATCTCGAGGACGTCGTCGTCGTCACCGATCTCGGGTTCGCGAAGCGGGCCCGGACCTTCGCGGAGCTCCTCGACGCGCCTCTCGCGATCATCGAGAAGCGGCGGATCGGCAACCTCGACCGGGCCGAGCTGATGAACGTCATCGGCGACGTCAAGGGCAAGCGGGCGATCATCGTCGACGACGAGATCGACACCGCCGGCACGCTGACCGAGATCGTCCGGGCGCTCGAGCGGGAGAGCGTGACCGAGATCTACGCCTGCGCCACGCACGGCGTCCTGTCCGACCCAGCGGTCGATCGGATCCGCGATTCGAACCTGCTCGAGGTCGTCCTGACCGACTCCGTGCCGCTCCCGGCGGTGAAGCGCCTGCCGAAGATCACGACGCTGTCGGTCGCGCCCCTGATCGGCGAGGCGATCAAGCGGATCCATCGCGGCGAATCCGTCGGAGCCCTGTTCAGCAGCGAGGTGTCGTTCACCCAGGAGATGCTCCTGTGGGAGGACGGCCAGCAGCGCCGCATGGACACCCGCCATGAGCCGGACCACGCGGCCGGTGGCGAGAGCGGCGCCGGCGACGACGATGCGGAGGATGACGCAGTGCTCCTCGGAGCGACGGGTCCGCGGACCCGATGAGCAATCGATGAGCCTCCAGCTGCATCGTCCCGACGGCAAGGGCGGGATCGAGCCGCGGACCGTCACCGAGTCCAACTGGCGGCGCAGCCTCCGGTCGCCGCGCTGGGGACGGAGCCGCCGCGACGGGCGCCCACCCGAGATGAAGAACCCCGAGATGAACCCGACCTCGACGGGGCTCGCAGTCCTGTTCTGGCTCGGGCTCGGCCTGCTGACCTTCGTCCTGCTCGTCGTCGGTTACGGCAGCGGCTTCTGGGTGTTCCGGGCCTGATAGTGAACCTCGCCAAGAGCTGATTCGTGCGCCGAGCAGCGGGTCGGCGTCGACGATGCGCGGCGTCCAGGCCCGGCGCCCGACCCTCTCCGAGGTCGCCGACCAGCTTGGAATCGCTCGCCGTGCCGACGCCCGTGGGGCCAGACACGCCGAAGGGCCCGAAACGCCGGAAAATTGCCCGGCAGGCGAGAGTCGCCTGTTGCGCACGCTTTCGGCGGCGTGGGGGATGCCTCCGAGCACGAAATTGGTCAGTTGGCCTTCGCTCGGCAGGCGAGAGACGCCTGAGCGACGGCAATTGGGGGCGGCGTCGATCGCAGCAGGCGAGAGTCGCCTGAGCGCAAAGAATCCGAGCGGCGCCCGCGGAGCGCTCGACGCTGGGGATCTGACGATGGCATTCGACTGCGTTCGTCGGGATTGGCGAGGACGGCAGGCAGCAACGCCGCCGCCGTCCGCCTGGCGCGACAGCCGGGATCGAACGGCAGTCACCCTATACTTCGCGGACCATGCGATTCCTTTCCCGTTTCGTCGACTCGAACGACCGCGAGCTTCGACGCATCCAGCCCCTCATCGACGAGGTCAACGAGCTCGAAGTCGAGATCGAGGCCTTGTCCGACGAAGCCATTCGCGAGCGGTTCGCGCTCATCCGCGAGGAGATCCGCGAGGTCGCGGTCCCCGGCGAGCCGACCGAGGACGAGCTCACCCACCCCGACCTCGAGCGCCGGCGGGAGCTGGCCAAGGCCCGCCACAAGCGCGAGCAGGCCGAGCTCCAGGCGGCCCTCGACGAGGTCCTGCCGGACGTCTTCGCGATGGCCCGCGAAGGCTTCAAGCGGACCCTCGGCATGCGCCCGTTCGACGTCCAGCTGATCGGCGCGACCGTCCTCCACCAGGGCCGGATCGCCGAGATGAAGACCGGCGAGGGCAAGACCCTGATCGGGCCCCTCGCGTCGATCCTCAACTCGCTGACCGGGCGCGGCACCCACATCGTGACGGTCAACGACTACCTCGCCCGGCGCGACCCGCAGTGGATGGGCCCGGTCTTCCACTTCCTCGGGATCAGCATCGGCACGATCACCCACGACGAGTCATTCCTGTTCGAGCCCGGCTATCCGACGAGCGACGAGCGCCTCATCAACCTCCGCCCGGTCAGCCGCCGCGACGCCTACGCCGCCGACGTGACGTACGGCACGAACAACGAGTTCGGCTTCGACTATCTCCGCGACAACATGGTCACGGACCTCGCCGACCGGGTCCAGCGCGAACGCGCCTACGCGATCGTCGACGAGGTCGACAACATCCTGATCGACGAGGCCCGGACCCCGCTGATCATCAGCGGCCAGGCCGAGGAGTCGGGCGACCTCTACTACACATTCGCTCGACTCGTCCCGAAGCTCCAGGGTCGCCCGGAGGGCGAGGAGGAGGGCGGCGACTACTTCGTCGACCTCAAGGACAAGGCCGTCTCGCCGACGGAGGAGGGGATCGACAAGATCGAGAAGCTCGTCGGCGTCGACAACCTCTACGACGCCGATCCGCGCCTCGCCCGCCACTTCGAGCAGGCCCTTCGGGCGCACGCCCTCTACAAGCGCGACCGCGACTACATCGTCAAGGACGGCGAGATCATCATCGTCGACGAGTTCACCGGCCGCCAGATGCCCGGCCGGCGCTGGTCCGAGGGCCTCCATCAGGCGGTTGAGGCCAAGGAAGGGGTCAAGGTCCAGCGCGAGAGCGTGACGATGGCCACGATCACCTTCCAGAACTACTTCCGCCTCTACGACAAGCTGGCCGGCATGACCGGCACCGCGATGACCGAGGCCGAGGAGTTCCACAAGATCTACGAGCTCGAGGTCGTGGCGGTCCCGACCAACAAGGAGATGATCCGGGCGGACGAGGCGGACCTCGTCTTCCGCAACGAGCAGGGCAAGTTCAACGCCCTGATTGACGAGATCGTGGAGATGCAGGAGGCCGGCCGGCCGGTCCTCGTCGGCACCGTCAGCGTCGAGAAGTCCGAGATCCTCTCGACCATGCTCAAGCGGCGCGGCATCAGGCACGAGACGCTCAACGCCAAGTTCCACGAGAAGGAATCGGGCATCGTCGCCCAGGCAGGTCGGACGGGCGCGATCACGATCGCCACGAACATGGCCGGCCGCGGCACCGACATCCAGCTCGGCGGCAACCCGGCCGGGCTCGCCTCCGACCTGCTCCACCAGCGCGGCCTGAACCCGGCCGAGGTCGACAAGGACACGTACGAGGCCGCCCTCGCCGAGGCGAAGACGGTCACCGAGATCGACCACGAGAAGGTCGTGGCGGCCGGCGGCCTCCACATCATCGGCACCGAGCGCCACGACAGCCGCCGGATCGACAACCAGCTTCGCGGCCGGGCCGGCCGCCAGGGCGATCCCGGCTCGTCGCGCTTCTACCTGTCGCTCGAGGACGACCTGATGAAGCGGTTCGCCTCGGACCGCGTCGCGGGGCTCATGGAGCGGATGGGCCTCGAGGACGACGTCGCGATCGAGAGCCGCCTCGTCAGCAAGACGATCGAGAGCGCCCAGAGTCGCGTCGAGGGCTTCAACTTCGACATGCGCAAGCGCGTCGTGGAATTCGACGACGTGATCAACCGCCAGCGCGAGACGATCTACGCCGAGCGCGACAAGGTCCTCCGCAACGAGGACCTGACCGAGACCGTCCGGCAGTTCCTCGACGAGGACGTCCGGACGCTCGTTGCCGACCATCTGTCCGGCGAGTCTCCGGCCGACTGGGGCATGGAGGCGCTCGCCGCCGCGCTCAAGGCGATGGGCATCGAGGGCGAGGGCACGACCGAGGACGATCTCTGGGAGATCGGCAATCGCGACGAGATCCTCGAGCACCTCCTCGAGATCGCGGACACCCGCCTCGACACCCGGGCCGCCGAGATCGGCGAGTCCGACTGGAGCCTCGTCGAGCGCCACGTCCTGCTTCGCACGATCGACTCGCTGTGGGTCGAGCACCTGACCGAGATCGACGACATGCGGCGGGGCATCGGCCTCCGCGGCTACGCCCAGCAGGACCCGCTCAACGAGTTCCGGCGCGAAGCGTTCGAGCTCTACGGCGAGCTCCGCGACCTCATCCGCCATCAGGTCGCCTCGACGATCTTCCGGGTCACCGTCACCCGCACGCCGCCGCCCGAGCAGGCAGCGCTCGAGCAGAACCTCGCGGCCGGGGCACAGGCGCTCCTGGCCGCAGCCGGCGCGCGATCCGGCGCGGCCCTTGCCGCCGGCGCAGCCGGGACCGCGACGGCCACGGCGGCTTCGCCGACCGCGACGGCCGCGGGCAGCCGGCCGTCCGGACCGAAGCCGGTCGGACCGGTCGTCGGTGGCGGCTTGCCGCGCGATCCGATGGCCGGCGCCAGGATCGAGGGCGACAGCAACGGCAGCCGTGTGATCCCGGCGGGCCAGGCCAAGCCCGGGTTCACCCCGACCGGCGCCCGGATCGGGCGGAACGACCCGTGCTGGTGCGGATCGGGCCAGAAGTACAAGAAGTGCCACGGTCGCTGAGCCGGCTGCGACGGGCGCCTGACCGCCGCCCCGTCGCCGCCCCGCCCCCGGCCATCCGACTCGTCAGCCACTCGTATGCCATCCCATCCCCGAGCGTGCCGCCCGTCGGACGGGCATGATCCGCAATCTCGCCCGGCTGTCCGTCGCGACGGCATTCGGCGCGCTCCTCGCGGCGGGCTGGATCACGTACCGGATCTGGGATGCCGGCAACCGCGACGAGCGGCGACCGGTGGGGGCGATCGTCGTTCTCGGGGCGGCCCAGTTCAACGGCCGCCCGTCGGCGGTGCTCAGGGCCCGCCTCGAGCACGCGATCGACCTCTATGAGGCGGGCCTCGCGCCGTACCTCGTCGTGACCGGCGGCAAGGCCGAAGGCGACCGGACGACCGAGGCGGCCACGTCTCGGGCATTCGCGATGGAGCGCGGAGTGCCGGCGTCGGCGATCCTCGTCGAGGATCAGGGCCGGACGACCCTCGAATCGCTCCGCAGCGTGGCTCGCATCCTGCGGGACCATGCGATCCCGAACGCGGTCTTCGTGTCTGATCGGACCCACATGCTGCGGGTCCTCCGGATCGCAAAGGACGAAGGAATCGAGGCGACCGGGTCGCCGACCGCGACCAGCCCCAGCGACGCGACCTTCGAGAATCGGCTCGAGGCGACCGCCCACGAGATCGGCGGGCTCATCCTCTATTTCGTGGACGGCCAGGCACCCTGAACCCGCCTCGTCTGCGACCATCGGCGGCGACCCCGGACGACTGGTGCGAAATCGCGAAACTTCCGGTTCTCCCTCTTGGCCATAGGGGATCGAGGGCCTATACTCCGGCGAAATCCCGCGGGCCCAGGGATCGGTCAGGATCCTGGAGCCGAGCCACGCGCCGCGCCCCCAACCCCTGCCCCAGTTCAGAGAGAGGGACGAGTTGAAGCAGGCCGAGGAAGAGACGTTCGTCGATCTCATCGCCTGTGAGCGGGACTGCCGATCATGCAGTTACGCCGCAGCCCTCGACTGTGACGGCAACTGCGGAGTCTGCCCCCACAACGGTTACTGTCCCTGCGTGAACCCCGTCGTCGCGCGGAGCAAGTCGGCCCTCCGGCTGATCGAGCTCCGTCCGATCCTGCTCCAGGACCTCCAGGGCCGCAACTAGGTGGACGCGTCCACGGTTCGCGACCTGGCCGAGCGGATCCGGTCGACCTCGGGGCATCTTTGACCTCGAGACCAAGGAACGGCGCGTCTCGCAGCTCGAGGCGCTGACCAGCGAGCCCGGGTTCTGGGACGACCAGCGCGGCGCCCAGAAGGTCCTCAAGGAGGCGAACGGCCTGCGGGCCGAGATCGACCTGTGGCGCGGCTTCGAGGCCCGGGTCGACGACCTTCTCGCGACGCTCGAGCTGGTCGAGGAGTCCGGCGACCCCGAGCTGACCGCCGAGCTCGACCGTGAGGTCGCCGCGCTGGAGGCGGATTTCCAGCGGGAGCGGACCGCCCTCCTCTTCGCGGGTGAGTACGACCGGGGCGGCGCGATCCTCTCGATCAGCGCCGGCGCCGGTGGGACCGAGGCGACGGACTGGGTCGAGATGCTCCTCCGGATGTACCTGCGCTGGGCCGAGCGCCACCGGTTCAAGACCGAGATCGTTGATCAGCAGGAAGGCGAGCAGGCCGGGATCAAGAGCGCCACCGTCGAGATCGACGGCCGGGCGGCCTACGGTTGGATGCGCGCCGAGCGCGGCGTCCATCGCCTGGTCCGGATCAGTCCGTTCGATTCGCAGAAGCGGCGCCAGACAACCTTCGCCCTCGTCGAGGTCCTGCCCGAGGCCGACGACGACATCGAGATCGAGTTGAACTGGGACGAGATCCGGGTCGACACCTTCCGATCGCAGGGCGCCGGCGGCCAGCATGTCAACAAGACCGATTCGGCGGTCCGCCTGACCCACCTCCCGACGAACATCGTCGCCCAGAGCCAGAACGAACGGAGCCAGACCCAGAACAAGGAGATGGCGATCCGGGTCCTCAAATCGCGCCTCCTCGAACGGGCGCTGGAGGAGCAGGAGGCCGAGGTCCGCAAGCTCAAGGGCGAGCACGTGGAGGCAGGCTGGGGCAACCAGATCCGGAGCTACGTCCTCCACCCCTACCAGATGGTCAAGGACCTCCGGACGAACCACGAGACGGGCAACACCCAGGCTGTCCTGGACGGCGATCTCGACGCCTTCATGCAGGCCGAGCTGGAGCGACTCGCGACCGGGGGCAGCCTGCCGGGTGTCCAGCCGGACGACGACGAGGTCGCGTGACCTCGGACGTCGGGCGCGGTCGATCGCCCGATCCATCGCCAACTCCGACGTCGAGTTCCGTCATTGGCCCGACCCCGCGCCTGCCCGCGACCCCTCACGCGATCCGGCCGGCGATGTCGGCCGACCTCAGAACCTGCGCAGCGATCTGGCGCGAAGCGCTGAACGACTATCTCGGGCGGCTCGCCCAGCCCGAGATCCCCGACGACCTGGCCCCGATCCTCCGGCTATACGCCCACCTTCACGCGACGGATCCGGCGACCTTCCTTGTCGCGGAACGGGCGTCGTCGGGCGGCGGGACGCCGGCGTCGGTCGACGGCTTCGTCGTCGTCGTGCGGCGGGAGCGACTGGCGTTCCTCTCGATGCTGTTCGTTCGACCAGGCGCCCAGGGCCGCGGCCTCGGACGGGCGCTGCTGGCCCGGGCGATGCCGGCGGATGCGGCCGTGGGTCCCGGACGCGCCGATGGTGGGCCCGACGACGCGGCCGGCCCGCCCGCCTGGAAGGCGACCGCGACCGACAGCGTCCAGCCGATCTCGAACGGCCTCTACGCCTCGCTGGGGATGGTCCCGCGGATCCCGATCCTTCGGCTCGTCGGCCTGCCCGAGCAGCCCGCCGCCTTCGCCGCGCTGCCCGCCGGCGTCGATGCCGTCCGGTTCGACGAGGTCGTCGACGACGCCGATGGCCTCGCCAGCTCGGCCCTCGCGGCCGAGCTGGCCGCCCTCGACCGCGACGCCGCGGGCTTCGAGCGGACGCCCGATCACGCCTATCACGCGCGCGAGGGCCGGATCGGGTTCCTGTTCCGGGACGCGACAGGTGCCGCGGTCGGCTACGGCTACAGCTCGGAGGCCGGTCGGGTCGGCCCGGTGGCCGTCCGGGACGCGACCCTCCTCGGACCGGTCGTCGGCCACCTCGTTCGCGCCGTCCGGCCGCGTGGTGCGTTCGGGCTGTGGGTACCGGGGCCGGCGGGCGAGGCCATCGTGCCGCTGCTCCACGCCGGGTTCCGCATCGACGGCTTCCCGGTCCTGCTCTGCTGGGATCGCCCGTTCGCCGACTTCGCGCGCTACATCCCGATGTCGCCGGGCCTGCTCTGAGGGACGCTCCGCGACGGTCGCGCAGCGGTCGGGCACGTTTGCCGGTCGTCACGGGGCGGTGGTAGCCTCGTGCTCGACGTGGCTCCCCCTGTCGTGCCCCCGGACGGAGTCCCGCTGACCGAGCCCGGGCGCCGGCCACCGGACCGCCAGACCGTGGAGCCAAGCTTGACCCTCGCGCCATCGCCGTCCGCCGCCTCGCGCTTCATCCGCCAGCGCATCCTCCGTCGCGGCCTCGAGCGATCCGCCGCCGACCGGGCCGTTCTCGTCCTTCACGACGTCACGAAAACCTACCCGAACGGCAAGGTCGCCCTGCGCGACGTCGACCTCGTCATTCCCGAGGGCGATTTCGTCTTCCTCGTCGGGCCGAGCGGCGCCGGCAAGTCGACGATCATCAAGCTCCTGATCCGCGACGAGCTCGCGACGAGTGGCCAGGTCGTGCTCGATGGGGCGGACCTCGCCAAGCTCCCCCGGCGCGCAGTTCCGAAGGTCCGGCGCAAGATCGGGATCATCTTCCAGGACTTCAAGCTGCTGCCGACAAAGAACGTCTGGGAGAACGTCGCGTTCGCGCTCGAGGTGACCGGCACCCCTCGTCGGAAGATCCGACCGGCGGTCGACCGGGTGCTCGCTCTCGTCGGCCTGACCGCCCAGCGCAGCCAGATCCCGAGCCAGCTGTCTGGCGGCGAGCAGCAGCGGACCGCGATCGCCCGGGCCCTCGTCCACGATCCGCGCCTGATCATCGCCGACGAGCCGACCGGCAACCTCGACCCACTGATCAGCTGGGAGATCATCCAGCTGTTGCTCCGGATCAACGAGCTCGGCGTCACCGTGATGATGGCGACCCACAACGCCGATGTCGTGACGGCGCTCCGCAAGCGAGTCGTCGCGCTCGAGGAGGGCCGGGTCATCCGGGACGAGGTCGGCGGGGCCTACCACCGTGCGGATTGAGACGGGGGATGCCGCCGGACGAGCGCCCGATGGAGCGGCGTTGAGCAGGCGATGAGCTCCCGATGATCGGCTTCGTCGTCTTCAGCCTCCGTCGGGCGTGGCAGGGCTTCTGGCGGAATGCCCTGATGAGCCTCGCAGCGACCGCGACGATGGTCCTCATGCTCGTCCTGCTGGCGGGCTTCTGGATCATCCAGACCGGGCTCCTGTCCGCCCTCGACTTCACTGAGTCCAAGGTCCAGGTCCAGGTGAACATCATCATCGATGCCACCCCCGACCAGGTCACGCAGCTCGGCACCACGATCCTGGCCCTGCCGGGCGTCACGTCGGCCACGCTCGTGACCCGCCAGGAGGCGCTCGCCCGGTTCCAGCAGAGCATGAGAGACCAGGGCCGCGAGGACCTCTCGAAGGTCCTCGACGGCAATCCCTTTCCGGCGAGCTACGAGATCAAGCTGACCGACCCGAGCTTCTCCGCGCCGGTCGCCGCGGCGCTTCAGCCGAACCAGCAGCCTGTGGTCAAGAACGTGCTCGACATCAAGAAGACGGCCGAGAACGTCAAGACGATCACCGACGTCATCCGGACGGCGGGCTCCGTCATCCTCGTCGTGATCGGCGTGATCGTGCTGTTCATCATCGTCAACACGATCCGGCTGGCCGTCGTCGCCCGCTCCGAGGAGATCGAGATCATGCGTCTCGTCGGGGCGTCGGATGCGTTCATCCGCTGGCCGTTCGTCTTCGAGGGAGCGATGGTCGGCCTGCTCGGAGCCGCGATCACGCTCGTCGGGCTGTCGCTCCTCGCAGAGCCGATCAGCGCCTTCATGGTCGACTTCTTCCGAGTCCTGCCGCTGAGCTTCGGATCGCTCACCCGCGATGTCGTCCTCCTCGTGACGGGGGCGGGCCTCGGGCTCGGCGTCCTCGGCTCGTGGCTGTCGGTCCGGACGTACCTGATCCGCTGACCGCGGTCGCGCGCGCGGCCCGCTTCGGTTCCGGGTCGGCGCGCATTCGATGAAGTTCCATTCATCGACGATCCGGTGCCATGGTCGCCCGCGTAGCATCGGATGAAGGCGGTGGTAGGCTTGCCGCCGCCCGGCCCCAGACAGCGGAGAACCACGTCCCCGATGCTCCCGTCCGACCCCTTCGCGCCCGATCCCGGGCGCTCCGCCGACATCGGCCCGGCCGTCCTTTCGGATCCCGATCCCGTCGCGACGGTGCCCGTCCAGCAGGCGGCCCCGGCTGGACCGGGCGCGCGCGGTCCGATCCTCGCTCTCGCGATGGTCGTCGTCTCCGTTCTTGCCGGCGGCGCCCTGTTCTTCTCGGGCTGGCTCGTCGGCCAGCGGACCGCGCAGCAGCCGGGCACTCCGGTGGCGGCGGAGCAGAGCTTCCAGCCGTTCTGGGACGTCTACGGCACGATCACAAAGCGCTATGCCGGCGGCACGGTCGACAACCAGGCCCTCGTGAACGGCGCGATCAAGGGCATGGTCGACTCACTCGGCGACCCCTATTCGGCCTACCTCAGCCCCGACCAGTACCGCCAGGGCCTCCAGGACCTGTCCGGCCAGTTCGAGGGCATCGGCGCAGAGATCGGCACCCGCGACGCCAAGGGCGCGACATCGACGTGCACCACGCTCGGGCCCGACTGCCGGCTGATCGTCGTCACCCCGATCGCCGGCTCCCCCTCGGAGAAGGCGGGGATGAAGGCCGGCGACGCGATCGTGGCGGTCGACGGGACGTCCCTCGACGGGCTGACGGTCGATGCCGCCCGGGACAAGATCCGAGGCAAGAAGGGCACAGAGGTCGTGCTGTCCGTGGTTCGTGGCACGGCCGCGCCCGTCGACATCACGGTCGTTCGCGACGTCATCGTCAGCCAGGAGGTCGTCGCGAAGGACCTCGCCAACGGAACCGTCGGCTACATCGCGGTCACCGGCTTCTCGGACAACTCGGCCGCGAAGTTCCATGACGAGCTGCAGGTCGACCTGAAGGCCGGCAAGAAGGCGATCATCCTCGACCTCCGCGGCGACCCGGGCGGCTACGTCACGGCCGCCCAGTCGATCGCGAGCGAGTTCATCGCGGCGGGTCCGATCTTCTGGGAGCAGGACGCCGACGGGACCCAGCACGAGACCGACTCGACCGGCAAGGGGATCGCGACCGACCCGTCGATCAAGCTCATCGTCCTCGTGGACAAGGGCTCGGCGTCGGCGAGCGAGATCGTCACCGGTGCGCTCCAGGACCGGAAGCGGGCCACGGTCGTCGGCGAGACCTCGTTCGGCAAGGGCACCGTCCAGCAGTGGATCCCACTCCAGGACGGCTCGGCCCTCAAGCTCACGATCGCCCGCTGGCTGACCCCGGACAAGCGCTGGATCCACCACGTCGGGATCGTCCCGGACGTGGCCGTCACGACCCCGGCCAACGTCGGACCGAACAACGACCCTGCGCTCGACAAAGCGGTCCAGCTGCTCACCCAGCCCACGGCGGCCGTGCCCGGAGCGCTGCGACCGGCCGCCTGAGACGGGTCCGCGGGCGGCGCCCCGCAGCGCGACGCAGTGTGCTTGCACGTCGATCCGCGTTCCTGTACGGTTTCGGGGAACGAAAGGAGGTGATGTGCAGTGATCGACAGTACGCGTAGCTGCACCACCTCGCAGGGAGTGGCCGTCTAGTCGGACACCCCTGTGGGTGGGAACGCTTTCGGAGGCCGGTCCGCAAGGGCCGGCCTTCGTGCGTTCGGAGAATCTGGACAAACCGGTTCCTGACCGCTCAGCATCGGCGCCACCGACGGCGCACCCCGACAAGGACCAGGCAGCGTGGCCGAAGAGAAGACGATCGCCCTCAACCGACGGGCGCGACACGACTACACGATCGACGAGACGTTCGAGGCAGGGATCGTCCTGACTGGGACGGAGATCAAGTCGATTCGCGCGGGCAAGGTCAACCTGTCCGACGCATACGCCCGGATCGAGCGCGACGAGGCGTGGCTGATCGGCGCCCACATCGCGCCGTTCGAGCAGGCAAATCGCTACAACCATGAGCCGAAGCGGGTCCGCAAGCTGCTCCTCCGGCGGTCCGAGATCGACGAGCTCCTCGGCCGGACGAAGGCGAAGGGCCAGACGATCGTGCCGCTCCGGCTGTACTTGACGTCGAAGGGCCGGGCCAAGCTCGAGCTCGGCCTGGCCCGCGGCAAGAACCTGTTCGATCGCCGCCGCGACATCGCCGATCGCGATTCGAAGCGCGACATCGCCCGCGAGCTGGCTGACATTCAGCGAGGCCGCTGAGCTGCAGCTACGCTGCGTCACGTGAAACCAGCGGCGCCGACTGCTCCGCTCCGCCTCGGGCCGACGATCCGAGCGGTCGACCTCCACGCCTGCGGCGAGCCCGGACGGGTGATCGTCGGCGGGGTCGAGGGCGTGCCCGGCGGCTCGATGTTCGAGGCCATGACCTGGCTCCGGGCGAATCGCGACGATCTCCGGCTGCGAATGCTCCGCGAGCCGCGTGGCTATCCCGCGGCGAACTGCAACCTGGTGCTGCCGTCCTCCCGTCCGGAGGCGGCGGCCGGCTACGTGATCATGGAGCAGGTCGAGTACCCGGGGATGAGCGGGACGAACACGATGTGCGTCGTCACCGCGCTGCTCGAGACCGGGATGCTGCCGATGGTCGAGCCGGTAACGGAGCTGACCCTCGAGGCGCCTGCCGGGCTCATCCGGGTCCGGGCGGACTGTGCCGACGGCAAAGTGACCGGGGTCACGTTCCGGAACGTGCCCGCCTTCGCCACCCATCTCGATGCGGTCGTCGAGGTGCCTCACCTCGGAACGGTCACGGTCGACGTCGCCTACGGCGGGATGTTCTACGTGATCGCGTCGGCCGAGGCGTTCGGGCTGCGCCTGACCCCGGACGAGGGCCGCGACATCGTCCGGATCACCGAGATGATCAAGGCGGCCGCGAACGACCAGCTGCCCGCCGTCCATCCGGAGGAGCCAGCCTTTGCGGGCATCACGATCGGTCAGCTGTCCGGGCCGGCCCACGACCCCGCGAACACGATGCGGAACGTCGTGACGGTTTCGACCGGGGCGCTCGACTGGGAACGCCCGGCGACCTGGACCGGCGCCATCGATCGCTCGCCGTGCGGGACCGGAACGTCGGCCCGGATGGCGACGCTTCACGCCCGGGGCCGGCTCGCGATCGGCGACGACTTCCGCCACGAGGGAATCCTGGGAACCGTCTTCACGGGTCGGCTGCTTCAGGAGACCACGATCGGCGACCGCGCGGCGGTGGTGCCGCAGATCACGGGTCGGGCGTGGATCACCGGGTTCGCCGACTACGTCGTCGACCCAAGCGACCCGTTCCCCGACGGCTTCACCGTCGGCGACATCTGGGCCTGAGCCCGCTCAGCGCAGGAAGTAGCGGCGGTTCAACGGCACGTCGTCGACCGGATCGATGGCGAGGGGCCTGCCATCGAGCGTGACCCGGCCATCGGTCGGGTCGATCTCGATCGGCGCCGTCGAGCGGTTCCACCACAGGTCGTCGCGGGTGAGACCGCGCGTTCGCCCGATCGGCACGATTGCCCGGCCGGGCGGTGCCGCGCGACGCAGGGTGGCGGCGGCCGACGTTGAGGTGAACGTGACGCCGAGTCGCGAGACCAGGCCCATCGATCCACCCCAATCCGCTTGGTAGCGGGTCGGCTCCGCCCGTTCGACCGTGGCGTTCCCATCGCCGAGCGGCGCCCACGCCGCGCTGCCCGACTTGATGACGAGGTCCGGCTTCGCCCCGAACCAGGCGGGCTTCCAGAGGACGATGTCGGCGAGCCGGCCCGGCCGCAGCGAGCCGACGTGGTCGGCGAGGCCGTGGGTGATCGCGGGCTCGATCGTGACCTTGGCGAGGAAGCGCAGGACCCGCTCGGTGTCGTGCGGGCCGTCGCCGCCGTCTTCGCGTTGCAGCGTGCTACCACGCCAGCGCGTCAGCACGCTGGCGAGCTGGAACGTCCGGCGGAACGTCTCCATGATCCGGCCCATCCCCTGCGAGTCGGAGTTGACGATCTGGATCGCGCCGAGATCGTGGAGCGGGCCCTCGGCGGCCATCGTCGCCGGGTGGACCCGGCCGGCCGCCAGCGCGACGTCGCTCGGCACCGCCATGGAAAGGCCGTGATTGAGCAGGATCATGGCGACGTGCTCGGCCGCGGTGTTCACGCCGAACGGCAGTGTCGGCGTGGTCGACGAGCAGATGATGTTGGGCTCGCGGACCAGGCCGATGGCGTCCGGCACGTGGCCGCCGCCGGTCCCCTCGACGTGATACGCGTGGACTGTCCGCCCGGCGATCGCCGCGATCGTGTCCTCGAGCTCGGCGCTCTCGTGGAGCCCGTCGGTATGGAGCGAGACGGCGACCGCGGCGGCTTCGGCGAATCGCAAGGTCGCATCGATGAGCTCGGGATCCGCACCGTAGTCCTCGTGGACCTTGAACCCGATGGCGCCGGCGTCGAGGAGCGCTTCGAAGTCGGCCGTGGCCTCCGACCGGGCGCAAGCCTGGATCCCGATATTGAGAGGCCACCCGGTCACGGCGGCGAGCGTCCGCTCCATCGCCCAGGGCGGCTCCTCGAAACCAGCGGTCAGGAGCGTGGTCACGCCGCCCGACAGCGCGGCCGGCAGGAGGGCGGGGGTGATCAGGTGGACGTGGCTGTCGACGGCCCCCGGCGTGGCGATCAGGCCGTAGGCCATGATCGGCTGGGTGTGCGGGCCGATCTCGAGGTCGATCCCGTCACTGATCGCGGGATTTCCGGCTCGCCCGACGCCGACGATCCGGCCGTCCTTGATCCCGATGTCGGCTTTCACGACCCCGATCGTCGGATCGATGACCAGGGCGCCGGCCACCACCGTGTCGAGCTCCGACTCGGTCGCCCGCCCGGCCTGGGCCATCCGCGGCCGGACGGTCTTGGCGTAACCCCAGACCGGCTCGTCGCCCTGCGCCTGGCGATCCTCGGCGACGCGGACCCACAGGTCGGTGTCGGCGAGGCGGACCCGGTCGCCGACGGTCGGGCCGTAGCGGGCGAGGCGCTCCACGCGATCGAGCGATCGGCTCATCGTCGCGCCCCGGCGGCATCGCCCGCGACGTCGCCGCCGGATCCGCGATATCGGACGAGATCGACCTCCTGGGTCTCGCCGGGCGCCCATGCCGCGGATACGCCGGCGGGCAGGTCGAGCCGGAAGCCCGCCGCTGCGGCGCGGTCGAAGACGAGCCTGGCGTTGACCCGGTCGAACGGGAAATGGGAGGACACCCGGATGATCCGCCGCGATTCGCTCCGCACGACGAGCCGGCGCCGCTCAACCCCGCGGTCATCGGGCGCTGCTACAGGGCCGGGACCGGCCACCACGGCGCCCGGACCCTCGGCCGCCATCGGACGCCCACCACCGAGCGGGTCGAGGAGGACGACCAAGCGGGTCCCGTCGCCCACGAGGACCTCGAGCGACACCTGGTCGACGAGCTCGCGGACGCCGTCGATGACTTCGTCGGGGCCAACCGCCGCCAGCCCGGCCGCCTCGACCGACGCCATGGACTGACCCGCCCGGGCTGCCTCGAGCATCGCGTCACAGACGATGGCGATCGCCTCCGGCGCGTTGAGGAGCAGCCCGGCCGCGCGGTGGCGGCGGGCCAGCTCGGCCACTCCGAAGATCAGGAGCCGCTCCTCCTCCCACGACGTCAATCGCATCGACCCATCCTATCGGCGCGCGATCCGCCCGAGCGATCGCTCCCGGATTCCGGCCCGGGGCCCTGCCCTTCCGTCCTGCGCGAACACGCGGAGATTTCGCCTCAGCGCGCGAACGCCGTCATCCGGCCCCGATCGGTCCGTCCAGCGCCGGCAATCGCCGCGCCTCCACCGACTCGGACGCGACCGGCGACGGTTGTCTCGAAGCGGCACCGGCGCGCGCGAACAGGACCACGCCCAGGCTCGACGCGCCGGCGCACGTCACGAGTCCGCTCGTCACGTCGACGAAGCCGAGCTGGAGCAGCGCGCTCATCACGAACGCGGCAACGATCCCGCGCGCCCCGGTGATCGCGTTCCAGCCGGCCATTGCCGCCGCCCGCGAGGAGAGGCTCGTGTGGTCGCTGACCGCGGCCGCGATCCCGACGTCGATCGAGGCGCTCCCGATGCCGGCGACGATCGCGGAGAGCCAGAGGAGGACGACGCTCGGCGCAAACGCGTAGCCGACGAGCGAAAGCACGCCGATCGCGCTTCCGAAGCGGAGAGGCGCGAGCGATCCGTGACGGTCGGCGACGAGGCCCCAGACCGGGAAGGCGACCGTCGTCGCGACGGCGGCCAGGATCCCGATGACGCCGACGTCGGACAGACTGAGGTTCAGCCGGTCGACGTGGACGAGGGCATAGAGCGGCGCCGCCGCGATGAAGCCGCCGCCGTAGAAGCCCTGGGCCACCGCGATCTTTGCGAGGAACGGGCGCTCGCGCAGAGCGCGGACCGACTCGCGCGGGGAGAACGCCGGCGGCCGATCCGCCGTGGCCGCGCGGAGCCCGACGTAGCCGATCGCGCAGGCGACGCCGATCACGCCCGCGGCGGCGACGGCCTGCTGGCCACCGATCCGGTCGGCCAGGACGCCCCCGCCAAACGCGGCCAGGGCACCGGCCGCCGCCCGGCCCATGCCGAGAACGCCGACGACCCGTCCGCGCAGCCGGGCCGGGTACATGGCGCCCCATAGGCGCAGGTGGAACGGGCCACCGAAGGACAGGCTGAGCCAGAAGACGACGGCAACCGCGACCAGCACCGGCCCAGGCGGAACAAGGAAAAGGACGAGCAGCGAGGCGGCTCCGATCCCGCGGGTCACGGCAAGTTGGGCGGTGCTGCGCGGTCCGAGGCGTCCGGCGAACGCGCCGAGAAGATTCGCGACGAAGGGCGCGGCGGCGAGGGCCGAGAGCCCGAGTGGTGCGAGGCCGCCGCGACGGGCGACCGTCGGCAGGATCGCGTTGACGAGAGCCATCGTCACACCCATCCCGACCGCGACGAGCAGATCGAGGGCGAGATTCCGTCCGATCGCACGGCGCGACGCCGAGTTCATGAGTGATGGCCGGAGCACCGCGTACCTCGAAGCAGCCCGCGGGCCTGCGAGGTGAGCTGTCGGGCTCGGCGTGGGTTTCGCCGCCGCGGCCAGTCCGCGATTTGCCCCTCGGGGATGGTGGGTCCCCCGCCCTCGGTGACGAGGTTCGGCCAGCGTCAACGATAGCATCGCCAATGGCCTACCGGGATGGTCCAAACGTCCTGGGGAACCGCTTGGCCGATCGCGCCGGACCGGCTACAATCCGCCATCCGAACGGTCGTTCGGTCCTGTGGGGATGTGTGGATTCGACAGGGCTTGGCTACCGGGGAACGCGAGTCGGGGATGCTGCTCTGGCCCCGTCATCAAGGCAGCAAAACGAAGTACCTGGCAACCGCCAGTCGACTCTCGCCCTCGCTGCGTAAGCAGCTAGTGTGAGCGTGGAAGCCACCTCCTCCTCGTGGGTGGTGGAAGCGTCATTCAGCGAGGATGCGCACCGGGCAAGCGTCACGTAGCCCGGTGACAAGCCCGATCTAGGGACACGTGACTGGACCGTCCGGCAGGGTGCCGATGTTCGTCCGGACGGTCGACGACAAACCATCGGACACGCTCGTAGTGGTCTCCGGCGAAGGGTCCTGGACGGGGAGTTCGACTCTCCCCCATCTCCACCAACCTGATCGCGCAACCGACGCCCCACGCCGGTGTCAGAGGACAGTGGATTTGGCGCATGGTGCCAAATCGAGAGTGCCTTTGGCCGGTGCCAGACCGAGACTGTCTCCGGCTTCGCAGCGCAAATGCCCGACCCGCGAGGGTCGGGCATTCCTATGTGAACCTGCTGACGGTGAGGCGGGTCGTGTCTCAGTTTGAACCGCGGCGGAACCGCCCGAGTCGACGCCTTCTTCGGCTCGGCGTGGCGGACGCTCCGCACACGGCGTCATGCCCCTCCGCGTCCCGCGGGACTGGGTTGCCGATACTCATGATCAGAATCGTATTGACCGCTGCAGCCTGTAGCCGGGTCCATTCGACGGGCGCAGGACCAGCGGCTGTCTCTGTCACCTCAAAGTCCACGGAGACGCGCCCAGTGGCACCTTGCAGCTCCTGCTGCGCCCAGGACTCCGTCCCCGCGCGCGGCATCTCCGCGGACTCGAAGTTGCCGCCGCCCCGGCGACCACCGACCTCAATGATCGACAGATCAACGACGTGTGTGTGATCCCACGCCGATCACGAACCGTCCGAGTTCAAGAAGGCGAACGAGGCGCTCCGGGCGGAGGGGCTCCCGGAGATCGTCCGGACCCTGCCGCCACCGTAATCCGTGCGGGATGCCGCCGGTGCGGCAGCAAGGTGTGACGGCGTGTTGATGGCCGGTGACCGGGGCGTCGGTCACCGGCCTCCGAAGAGATCGCGGCACGGGTCGAGCCCCACCACCTCGATGGGGTCGCGTGGCATGGCTCGCCACATGTCAGGGGTCATTCGGAACCGCTGGGTCGTCCTCGCCACTCCCTGGGGGGCGCGTTGGCCGAGGCCGTCCTCGACGTAGCCCAGGGAGCGCGACACGCCAGCCGACCTCTCGTTGTCGAGGAACGCTTCCGTATCTGCTCGAACCGCTCCGAGGTGGTCGAACCCGAACGCGAGCACGGCCGCCCGCATCTCCTTGCCATAGCCGCGTCCCTGATGCGGCAGCCCGAGCCAGGATCCGGTCCTGAGCGTCTTGAAGATGGAGAACTGCCGTCCGATGACACTCTGGGAGCCGATCGGCCTTCCGCCCAGGAAAATCGCGAGGTTGAGCATCCAGGCGTCGGGACGCCACGTCGCGCGCATCGTCCAGTGGTGCTGCGCGAACCCGCGCTCGAACGCCGGACTTGGCAGCGTTGACCAGGGTACGCCGAACGGCATCTCGGTCCCTCCGTGGATTCCTTCACGAGCGACCGACGCGAGGTCGGTCAACTCATCATCCGTGGGGAGGCGGAGTTCGAGGCGGTTGGATCGGATGACGAGGTCGAACAGCGGCCAGAGCGGATGTGTCATGAGGGCATCCTGACACCTCGGTCACGTCAACAGCGATCACACCGTGCTGCCGCACCGGGGATGCGGGCGCCCGCCGATGCCGCCTACACCCCGGGGCATGCCCGCGATGACCATGGTCTTCTGCGACGGTCGGGGCGACCACCGCATCGTGGTATCGATCGTTTGAATCGCGACGCGCGACCTTACGGCGCCGCCAGCGGCGGGCGGTGCATCCCGGGATGCCTCGCGTCATCAATCGGCTTGTTGAGGCCGCAACCGCCCCACACGTAGAGGACCCCGGCCAAGGCGCAGCCTTGACACCGCGCTGAGCCGGCCCAACCTAACTCTTGGAAACGGACGATCGTCCGTGCCGAAATGAGGAATCGGACATCGCTGATGTACGCCGGTCGGGCAAGTCTGATCGGCCTCGCGCTGGATCTCGGTCAAGGGAACGGTCCACATGCGGCCGAACGAATGTCAGTTCATCAGCGGCAGCAGCAGTGTCGCCGGGGGGTCGCGATTCGCGGCACGTCTGCGTCGGGATGGAAGCGTCGGTAACAGCGCCCCGGGCCGCCGCAGCGTCGAGGGTCAGGTCAGGTCTTGAGCTCGGTCGGGGTGATCGCGAGCTCGGCGATCGCGCCGTCGCGCTCGAGCGTGACCTCGACCTTCCGGCCGACGAGGTCGCCCACGAGCGAGCGCTGAAGATCGCCGACCCCGGCGATGGGCCGGCCGTCGAGAGAGATGAGCAGGTCGCCGGCCCGGACGCCTGCCGCGGCGGCGGGACTGCCGTCGAGGAGCTGGACGACCTCGAGGCCGGCCGTGCGTCCGAGGCGCTCGGCGAGGGCCGCCGGCAGCCTGCGGGTGCCGCCGACGATCCCGAGATAAGCGCGCCGGACCCGGCCGTCCCGCATCAGGGCGGCGATGATCAGCCGCGTCGCGGCATCGACCGGGACCGCAAGGCCGAGCCCGACGCCGGCGACGGCGGTGTTGATCCCGACGACGCGGCCCCGGACGTCGGCCAGGGCGCCGCCGGAGTTGCCGGGATTCAGGGCGGCGTCGGTCTGGATGACGTTCTCGACGAGCCGGCTCGCCGGGCCGTCGCGGGCGGCAAGCGATCGCCCGAGAGCGCTGACAACTCCCGCCGTCACCGATCCGGCGAAGCCGAGCGGGTTGCCGATCGCAACGACAAGCTGGCCGACGCGGAGCCGGGCGGCATCCCCGAACGGCGCCGCCGCGAGGTCGTGGCCGGCCGCCCGGACGACCGCGAGGTCCGATAAGGGATCGCGTCCGACGACCTCGAACGCGAGCTCGTCGCCGTCGACGAACGTGGCCGTTCCCCGTTCCGCGCCGGCGACGACGTGGGCGTTCGTCACGAGGAAGCCGTCCGGGGTGAAGGCGACGGCCGAGCCGCTGCCTCCGCCCCAGCCGCCGCCACGGCGCTCGACCCGGAGGCTCGCGACCGACGGGATCAGGCGAGCCGCTGCCGTGCTGACCGACGACGAGTACGCGTCGAGCGCCTCGTCCTCGATCGCCTCGGTCAGGAGCTCGTCCGCCCGCGCGGCCGCCTCCTCGCCGTCCAGCGGCGGCACTTCACGCAACGCGACCATCGCGATCAGGCCTCGCCGGACGCGTCGGTCGTGCCGCCGACGCTGACCGATCGCTCCTCGTCGCCACGGACGATCTTGAGCTCGATCGGCAGGCCGGTCTCGATGAGGATCTGGTTCAGTCCGTCGGGATCGGTCAGCGGCTTCCCGGCCGCCTCGATGAGAAGGTCGCCCTCGCGGATGCCGGCCCGGCTGGCCGGGCTGCCGTCCTCCACGCCGCGCACGAGCAGGCCGTCGCGCTCCTCGAGACCCACTGATCGGCGCAGCTTCTGAGCGACGATCGACGGGGCGACCGCGATCCCGAGCCGGGGGCGGCTGATCGATTCGCCGCGGGACAAGGTCTCGATTCGCTCGCGCAACGCGGCGTCAGCTGGCCGCGCGAGGTAGAAGCCCTCACCGATCCGGTTCGTGTTGATCGCGACGAGGTGACCGTCGCCGTCGACGAGCGGGCCGCCCGACGAGCCCGGCGCCAGCGGTGCGGTGTGCTCGATGCTGCCGCCGATCCGGCTGCCGCCGGGGCCGCGGAACGTCTGCTCGATCGCCGAGACGGTGCCAGGAGTGACGCGGGTCGCGCCGGCCCCGGTCGATGCGAGCCCGAACACGACCGCGCCGATTGCCGGCTCGGCCTCGGACCAGGCCACTGCCGTCGCGCCCGCCGTGTCGACCTCGATCACGGCGAGATCCCCGTCAGGGTCGACGCCGCGGACGGTGCCACGGGTGCTGCGTCCGTCGCGGAAGGTGACGGTAACCTCGTCGCCGCGGAGGTTGTGGGCGTTGGTAAGGACGCGGCCGTCGGCGATGACGACGCCGCTCCCCCGGTTGCGCTGGCCGATCCCCACGACGGCGGGCCCGGCCGCGTCGTGGACGCTGCGGATGGCGGTGGACAGGTCGTCGAGGATGGACATCGGGCTTCGTTCTCCGGTTCGCTGCGAAGTGACGGCCGGAGGCGTCTCCGCCGACGGTCAGTAGTCAGTTGCAATGTGCAACATACAACCGACCCACTGCCCGCGCAAGCCCCTGCGATACGATGACCAACGTGACCGACAGCGCGATGACAACTCCGGCCCCGACGGCCCTCGAATCCGCCCTCGACCGGGTCGGCGACCGCTGGTCGCTCCTCGTCGTCGACGCCCTCCTCGACGGTCCGCGCCGGTTCGGCGAGCTCCGCGACGCCCTGCCCGGGATCGCCCCGAACATCCTCACCGAGCGTCTCCGTCGCCTCGAGCGCGAACGGATCCTTCAGGCGACGCCCTACAGCACCAAGCCGCCGCGGATGGAGTACCGGCTCACTGGCGACGGCCGCGATCTCGCTTCGGCGCTACGCCTCCTGGCCGACTGGGGCAGCCGCCGGACCGGCGGAGAGCCGCTCCGGCACGACCGCTGCGGGACGCCGATCGAGGCCCGCTGGTTCTGCCCGACCTGTGCTGTCGCGGTTGGCGACGCCGAGATCAGCGGTGTCGAGGGGACGCGTCTCGTCTGAGGCCCGGAGCTGGCGGGTCTGCGTCGGCCGGCCGCTCAGGCTTCTCGCGAGACCAGGCCCACGTCAGGTCTTGGTCCCCACCACGAGGACGCCCTTGACCGCCGGGTAGTTCGAGTAGTACCGCACCGTCCAGTGGCGCTTGCCGTGGTCGTAGATCGTCACGGTGACCCAGACCTTGGCGCCGTCCGCCGGGAAGTTGTTGCGGAAGGAGTAGCCCACAGGCTTGGTCGGATCCTTCACGACGGTGTCGATCGCCCGCGGGCCAGGCTGGATGACCGTGTTGCTGATGATGGCCTCGCGGCCGTTCGGCACGCTCCAGATCTTGAACGTGATCCATCGCCTGCTACCAGCGTTGGTGATGATCCGCTGGATCAGGATCGGGTACTTGGTGTCGTTCTTGAAGCTCATGGTCTGCTTGGCCGAACCGACGATCCACACCGTGGCATCGAGGCCCGGCGGGTACCGGGTGATGAACTCGTTGTGGTTCTGCCGGGCCAGCGGCACCATTCCTGCCCGGAACGCGGCGTTGAACAGCGTCGTGGAGGTGGTGCAGATGCCGCCGCCGAACGCGCCGGTGACGGTGATCTTGCCGCCCTCGATCGCGTTGCCCGGGCCCTCGCCCGGGAGCTTGTGCAGGTCGCCGACGACTTTCCAGAAGTCGAAGATTCCGCCTGCCGGCACGACCGTGCCGTTGATCTTCGTGGCCGGCGCCTCGATGTTCCCGCCCCAGTGGTTGTTGACGATGACGAAGTAGTAGACGCTGAACGAGCTGATGGGCACCATCTTGCCAGCGAACGCATTTGCTGCGGCCGTGGTCAGCTTCGGGTCGACCGCCTGGACGACAGCCGCGACCGGCGATGCCGCCGCGCCTGCTTGGCGGGCCCCGATTTCGCTGATGATCGCGGCCTTCATGCCGGCAGCGTTGAGCGTTCGGCCCTCGCGGCTGGTGCCGCGCGCGACGACGTGTCTGCCGACCAGCTCAAGGCCCGCGTCCTGCACGGTCTGGTTGACCTCCCGGGCCACCGTCTTGAGGATCGGGTCGAGGCCCAACTCCTGAAAGACCGGGCTGATGCTCCCGTCGCCCGCGGTCGAGAATGAGATCAGCGGCGCGAGGCTCGTCCTCGCGATCGTCCAGCTGTCGTTGCCCCGGTTGACGACCACGTCGGCGGCCATTCGATCCGCGGCCGCCTGCGCCGCCTCGGCCGAGGCGGTCGCGACCGCGGGTGTTAACGACGCGATCGGCACGGCCATCGTGATCGACGCCGGCGTGCCGCGCGCCATGAGCTGTTCGTCGAGCGCCGCCAGCAGGGCCGCCTTGTTCACGGCGCGACCGACCGTTGCGGGGGAGATGCTGAACGTCCCGCCTTGGCCGGCGGACACGGAGGCGTCCGTGGAGGTCTGGTCGATCGTCGCGGCGAGAGTCTCGACGGCGGCCGCCAGCTTGTCGCGGTCGTATGCAACGGCGGAGTCGAGGGTCACGCCACGGATCGCGGCCTGCGGTGCGCCGATGAGGCTTGCGAAAGGCCCGCCGTCGTGGCCTGCCGCGAGTGCGGCGTCGAGCAGGGCCGCGGTATCGGGGCCACGGCGGAGATCGGTGTAGCTGATGGAAGTGATCTGGCCGTCCGGGCCGGTGAGCGTGATCTGCCCGGTGCCGAGCCACCCATAGGCACCCGCGATCTTCGCCTCCGCCTGCTCGCGGGTGAGCCCGCCGAGCTCCGTGCTGCCGACGCGGACACCGGGCAGGATCCGGCCGTCGTACTGGTGGGCCCATGCGTACAGAGCGCCGACGCCGACGCCGAAGGCGAGCAGGACGCCCAACACGAACGAGACCCCGAAGCGGAAGGCGAGCGACCTGCGGTGCCGAGGCCGCGCCGGGGGCTCGCCGACGGTCACGGCAGCCGCGAGAGGCAGCACCGGGACGGGATCGACCCCGGGCTCTTCGGTCGGCGATGAGTCTGCCGGGGTGGTGTCCATCAGCTCGCCACGCCCAGGCGCATCGGCGGTGGTCGCATCAGGTCGGGCGCCTTCCGCGGTTGACGATCCGGCTGTGCCGGCATCGGCCGCCAACGGGGCCGGCTCGGCGGCATCGGGCCCGTCGCCCGGCACGTCGCGCCGGACGAGCGCCGCGAGCTCGGGGTCACCGGCGGGCGTCTCGATGCCGGGCGTGGAGGCTTCGGGAGCCCGGTCGGCTGCGGAGTTCGGCAGGTCGGTCATCTGAGGGTCGTGGTGGGCTCGAGCGTGGGGTTCATGGGTCGCGGGACATCCTGACATGTGGGCAGTTACGGGGCGTCGTTAGTGGCATCCTGACGGACGACTGATGCCGAGCGTGACGCCAGAACCGGCCGCGACGGATCAACCGCCTCGCAGCAGCACGACGATCCGCCGGTTCGGCTCCTCGCCGATGGACTGGGTGGCGACCTGCGGATGATCGCGCAGGGCGAGGTGGATCCAGCGTCGCTCGAGGGCGGGCATCGGCTCGAGCTGGATCATCTTGCCGGTCTCCTCAACCCGCGCCGCGGCCCGCGTGGCGAGGTCGCGGAGCTGGCGCTCGCGGCGGCCGCGATAGTCCTCCACGTCGACCAGGACGCGGGTCCACTCGCCCATCCGGCGCGAGAGCATGAGGTTGACGAGATGCTGGAGGGCCGACAGGCGCTCGCCTTTGCGGCCGATCAGCGATCCGAGGGCCTCGCGGCCATCGGGATCCGCGACCACGTTCAGGCGGCTCGTGTCCCCATTCTCGACCTCCACGCGCACCGCGAAGCCGATGTGGCGCATCAGCTCCTCGAGGATCTCCTTGCCGGCGGCGAGCGCCTCGGGCGACGCCTCGGCGGCCTCGAGATCCGCCCGCTCGGCGGCGAGCGAGCCGCGGGCGGCCTGAACCTCGGCAGTCTCCGTCGCGGTCAGCCCGGAGGTGCCGCGGCCGCCTTCGCGCGGAGCCGCACCGGCGTCGGCGGCCGGCCCGGATCGTCCTTCGTCGCGCGGGGGGCGCTGCTCGCGCGGGCCGCGATCGTCACGACGCGGACCGCGGTCCTCGCGGCGCGGGCCGGATCGCCCCTCGGCGCGGCCGCTGCTGCCGTAGCTGTCCTCGCGCGGCGGGCGGTCGGCGGTCGGAGCGCCGAACGGATTGCCCTCGCCGCTGGTCGCCCCGGCCGGCGCCGCGTCGGCCGGCGCCGCGTCGGCCGGGGCCGCGTCGGCCGGGGCCGCGTCGGCCGGACGCGGGCCGCGGTCGGGTCGATCTTCGCGGCGCGGGCCGCGGTCGGGTCGATCGCTGCCGCGGAAGCCGCCGGATCGTCCTTCGTCGCGGCGCGGGCCCCGGTCGGGCCGATCGCCGAAGGCGCGGTCTTCGCGGGGCGGCGCGGGCGGCAGCGGCGTGCTCGCCGCGGCCTCGCGCTTCGGCGCGGCCCCGCCCAGGGCAGAGCGCGGCGCCGCCACGATGCGAGCGGGCTCGGCGCCCATGCCGAGGACGCCGCGCGAGCCGGCGGTCAGGATCTCGAAATCGAGGTCGTTCAGCTCGACGCCGAAGTCCTCGCGGGCGGCCTTGATGGCCTCCTCGACGCTCTTTCCGGTGAACTCTCGGTACGCACTCATCAGCGACGTCTCCCTCGGCGGCCCTGGCGGCCGCGTTCCTTGTGGCGAATGGTCTTGTCGGCCTGGGCAGCGCGACCCGCCGTCCCGCCGAGCGGCGAGTTGGCCGGACGGGTCTTCGGGTCGACCGGCGGGGGCATCGTGACCGGGAAGCGCGGGGCGTGGCCCATCGCGAAGCCCGGGGTCCAGCCGAAGAGAGGGAACATCCCGCCCCAACCGATGATCAGGTACTGCTGGACGATCGAGAAGATGGTCGAAGTGATCCAGTAGAGGAACAGGCCGGCCGGCAGGAAGCTGCCGTAGATCAGCGAGATGAACGGGAAGATGTATGCCATCTGGCGCTGGATCTTGTATTGCGGATCGTCGGCCATCGCTGGGTCGTGCGGCGGCAGGGTCATTCGCGACTGCACGAGCTGGCAGAGGGACGAGACGACCGCAAGCAGGCTCAGGCCCGACAGCATCGAGCCGGTCGTCCCGATGATGACCTCGGGCTGGCCCCAGTTCACGCCGAACGCCACGGAGTCGAGGCACGGCTTGATGTGCGCGGTGACCTGGTCGATCGCAGGTGCGGCGGCGCACTGCAGGTCGATGATCGTGAAGCCGAACAGGTTCAGCATCGCCTGCGGATTGAAGTTCGTCAGGCCCTGGCTGAAGACCTGGTACATCGGGATCAGCAGGAAGATCTGCAGGATCGCCGGGAGACAGCCCGAGGCCGGGTTGATGCCCCGCTCGGCGTAGAGCTGGCGCTGCGCCTCCTGCTGCTTGAGCCGGTCGCCCTTGAACCGGCGCTGGATCTCCTTGACCTCCGGCTGGAGCATCTGGGTCCGCTTGGTCGAGACGGTCTGACGGCGGAAGATCGGGATCAGGACGACCCGGATGATCAGCGTCATCAGGATGATCGCGATCGCGATGTTGCCGGTCAGCTTGTCGAGCACGACGAGGAGGATGAAGAACGCCTGGAACAGTGGGGTGAACAGCCAGGCGAGAAGGCTCAGGGGGTTGTCGGGATGGACCGGTGCTAGCGGGATCGCCGCCGCCGGCGTGGGAGTGACCGTCGGTCCGCCGCTCGCTCCGCTCGCGCCCGGCGACCCGAGCGGTGCACCGGCGCAGGCCGCGACGAGGACGACGACTGCCACCAGCGCAAGGAAGGGGAGGAGCCGGACGAGACTCTGACGAAGGCGCGGGAGTGTCACGTGGTCCTCGTGTGGGTGCCTAGCGAACGGGGTCGTAGCCGCCGGGATGACCTGGATGACAGCGGGCGATCCGGCGCATCCCCATCCAGCTCCCGCGGACGAGGCCGTATCGGTCGATCGCCTGCTCGGTATAACGGGAGCAGGACGGCTCGTATCGGCAGCTGGTTGGAAGCCACCCGAAGACGATCCGGTAGACCCGGATGAGCCCGATCCCGATCCGCTTCACGAGCCCGTTTGACCTCCCACGACGCCTCCCCGCTGGAGGATCCGCCGCAACGTCTCCACCAGGTTCCGGTAGTCAGTCTCGACGATCGCCGGTCGGGCGATGATCAGGACGTCCCAGCCGGGCTGGAACGAGGGCGCCATCGCCCTGAGCCCCTCGCGAAGCCGCCGTCGGACGCGATTGCGGACCACGGCGTTGCCCAACTTCCGGCCTGTCGCCAGGCCGAACCGGGTCGTCTCGAGGTCCGTTCGCAGGAACCGGGCGGTGAGGAGGGGGTGGGACCGAACGGTCCCGGCCTGCAGCGCCGTGAACTCCTGCGGACGGGAGAGCATCACGAGCCGCGGCGGATGCGGGCCGCGTTCGTCTGTCAGGCCGTCAGTCGCTTCCGACCGCGAGCCCGCCGGGAGGCAATGACACGGCGGCCGCCGGCCGTCCGCATCCGCGCCCGGAAGCCGTGTTCCTTGGCGCGATGCCGCTTCTTGGGCTGATAGGTCTGCTTCATCGGGACTGTGCGCGATCCTCTCCGCTGGGCCCCGGGTCGACATCCGACCCCTAGAGGCACACAAACGCGCCTGCGCCCACATGAGCGCGTCGGCGCGTTCGTCGTCCGGCGGATGATATGACGGCCTCTTCGGGGGTGTCAAACGTGGCCCGGGCGCCCGAACGGCGCCCTCGCGCGCGTCGATCCGGCGTTCCGATGCGATACTCCCGGGGGGTATGCCGGAATCGTCTTGCGAGGCCCGTCCGGCCGGTGCTATCCTCACCGGGCCCTCGGCGCCGGGACGCTCGCGGGTCAGTCCATTCTCCCCGCGCGGTGAGGGACCCTGAAGCGTCGTCCGGCCATGCCGACGACCCTCCAGGACCCGGAATCCCGGCTCCGCGATCTTTGCTTCGGTCTTCCTCGGACGGCCGGATTTGTTCAACCACCACGGATCGGGACACCATCGATCGAATGGATGCCAAGCAGGTCTGGCGAGCGGCTCTCGGTGAGCTGCAGGTCTCTCTGTCGCCGGCGAACTTCGAGACGTGGCTGCGCGACACGCAGCTGATCGACGTCGACGAGCAGCGCTTCCGGATCGCGGTCCCGAACGGGTTCGCCAAGGACTGGCTCGAGAACCGCTACCGGTCCCTGATCAGCCAGACCCTCGCCCGGATCGTCGGCTACAGCGTCCAGGTCGAGTTCGCGATCCTTGCGGTCGATCCGCCGGCCGCCGAGGTCGTCGTCGCGGGGCCGGGGTCCACCCTGCCGTCACAACAGGTCCGGCTCGAGCCCGGTCGCGTCGGCGGCGAGGGTGGCAGCGCCAACCTGAACCCGCGCTATACGTTCGCCAACTTCATCGTCGGGTCGGCCAACCGCCTCGCCCACGCCGCGAGCCTGTCGGTCGCCGAGCGTCCCGGCCACGCCTACAACCCGCTCTTCCTGTATGGCGGGGTCGGCCTCGGCAAGACCCACCTGATGCACGCGATCGGCAGCCAGGTGGCCGCGAAGTTCCCGCGCAAGCGGGTCGTTTACGCGACGAGCGAGAAGTTCACGAATGAGTTCATCACCTCGATCCAGCAGGGCAAGATCGACGAGTTCCGGGCGCGCTACCGCAGGATCGACCTGCTCCTGATCGACGACATCCAGTTCATCGCCGACAAGGAACGGACCCAGGAAGAGTTCTTTCACACGTTCAACGCGATCCATGAGGACGGCAAGCAGATCGTCCTGAGCTCGGACCGCCCGCCGAAGGCGATCCTGACCCTCGAGGAGCGGCTCCGGTCACGCTTCGAGTGGGGCCTGATCGCGGACCTGACCGCACCGGATCTCGAGACCCGGATCGCGATCCTCCGGGCCAAGGCCGAGGAAGGCGCGGTGCCGATCACGTCCGACGTGATCGAGTTCGTCGCCCGCAAGGTCGTCAGCAACATTCGCGAGCTCGAGGGGGCGCTGAACCGGATCGTCGCCTATGCCTCGATGGGCGCGATGCCGATCTCGATCGAGCTCGCCCAGGCAGTCCTTTCGAACGTCCTCTACAACCCAAAGAAGCGCCAGGTCACCCCGGAGCGGATCGCCAAGGCCGTATCCGAGTACTACGGGGTCCAGATGGACCAGCTGAAGGGCCAGAAGCGCGACAAGGCGATCGTCACGCCGCGCCAGGTCGCGATGTTCCTGATGCGCGAGGAGACGGACGTGTCGCTCCTCCGGATCGGCGCCGAGCTCGGCGGGCGCGACCACTCGACGGTCCTCCATGCCTGCGACAAGATCACCCGCGAGTCGGCCATCAACGACGAGTTGCGCCGCGAGATCGCCGCAGTCCGCGAGCTCATCTACGCCGAGTAGGGTTGTCGCGCCTGGACGGCCACGGCGGCGGTGCCGCCCGCGGTCGTCGCCCATGCACATCCGAGCGCCCTCGCTGCGGTCCTCCGCGGCGCCTTGCCTTGGACTGCGCCTTGGCGGAATGCTTTGCGACCGGGATACGTGGGCGGCGCCGGAGCGACGCCTCGGTCGGCTCGAGAACGGGCGATTTGTGGAGAAACGGCCCGAATCCGTGGACAACCGGGGGCCAATGTGGACATCCGCGGCCTCGCAGCGGCTCCAACGTCCTCCGGCAGGTGGATGGCCGGGCCCAGAATCAGATGGGCCCGGCGACCGATCGAAGTTGTCCACGCGGTCGTCCACGGATCGGCCCGCAGGTTCGGCTCCGTCATCCACTGTCGGGTCCCGGTCGTCCACCGTCGCGGCCCGCACGCCGACGAGGAGTCGTCCACGACATCCACACCATGATGACGGTGATGACGGGATGAGAAGATAGGGGGAAGATACCCACTACCTAAGCCCGGGCCGGCCGGTCCCGATCTCGACCCGGTGAGCCCTGAATTCGACGTCACCTGGAGTGAACCCGACGTGAAGCTATCGGTCATGCAGGAGAACCTGGCGCGCGGCCTGTCGGTCGTGAGCCGCGCCGTCTCGAACCGCTCGCTGCCGGTCCTGACGAACGTCCTGCTCAAGACCGAGGACGGCGGGCTCAAGCTCACGGCGACGAACCTCGAGATCGGGATCACCTACTGGGTCCCGGGCAAGATCGAGGTCGACGGTGCGACGTCCGTCCCGGCCCGCCTCCTGACCGACCTCGTGAACTCGCTGCCAGGAAGCGAGCCGATCCTGCTCGAGCTCGGCGAGGGCGAGACGCTCCACATCCGAGCCGGCCGGTTCGAGTCGAACATCAAGGGGATTCCGGCGGAGGACTTCCCGACGGTCCAGACCGCTGGCGAGCGGCCGATCACGCGGGTCGCCCAGAAGGTCCTACGCCAGGCGCTCGATGAGACAGCGTTCGCCGCCGCGAGCGATGAGGCGCGCCCGATCCTCACCGGCGTCCTCGCCAGATTCGAAGGCGATCAGCTGACCCTCGCCGCGGCTGACAACTACCGGATCGCGGTCAAGACGATCACGGTCCTCGATCCGGTCGAGGAGACGAGCGTGGTCATTCCGGCCCGAGCCCTGCACGAGCTCGCGCGAGTCCTGTCGGACACCGACGAGCCTGTCTCGATCGTGCTCGCCCATTCGCGCAACCAGCTCCTGTTCCACCTCGACGGGGTCGATCTCGTCACGCGCCTGATCGACGGCCAGTACCCGAACTACCAGTCGGTCCTGCCGGCGAGCCATGCGACCCGGGCGGTGCTCGACCGCGAGGAGCTCCTGCGTGCGGTCCGGCCGGCCGCCCTGATCGCCCACGAGTCGGCCAATATCGTCAAGCTCGGCGTCGGGCTCGACGGCGAGGCGGCGATCACGGTCAGCGCCAATGCCGAGGTCGGCGACCACGTCGGACGGGTCGAGGCCGCGATCGAGGGCGACGGCACGACGATCGCGTTCAACGCCCGCTTCCTCGCCGACGTCCTGGAGAAGGTCGACGCCGAGCAGTTCGCGCTGGAGCTCAACGGGCCGCTCTCGCCGGGCGTCTTCAAGCCGATCGGCGACGACCGCTACGTCCACGTCGTCATGCCGCTCCGGACGACCTCCTGACGGACGTTCGCGATACGCCCTCGGTCGGGCTCGAGGCGCCCGAGGGGCCAGACGCGCCCGAAAGGCCGAGCGGGCAGGCCGCGGGCGACGGGGCGATCGCGACGCTCAGCATCCAGGGCCTTCGGTCATATGCTGCGCTCGATGCCGCCTTCGGGCCCGGGCCGCAGCTGATCATCGGGCCCAATGCCGCCGGCAAGACGACCCTCCTGGAAGCCATCGTCCTCCTCGCCTGGGGCCGGTCGCACCGGACCTCGACCGACGGCGAGCTCGTTCGATGGGGCGCTGACCTCGCCCGGATCGAGGGACGGGCCGGCCGCGAGACGATCGAGGTGGCCCTCGTCCGGGCGGGCAGCCCCTCGGCGCGCGGCTCCGGGGCCCGGAAGCGGATCCGGGTCAACGGTGTCGCCCGCCGAGCCGCCGGACTGATCGGGCTGCTCCGGACCGTCGTCTTCGCCCCCGAGGAGATGCTCCTCGTGATCGGCTCGCCCGGACTTCGCCGGGCGGCGATCGACCAGCTCGCGACGCAGCGTTCGGCTGCCTATGCCCGCGACCTCGCGAGTTATACGCGGACGCTCCAGCAGCGGAACAGCCTGCTCCGGGCGATCCGTGAGGAGCAGGCCGGCCGCGACGAGCTGCGGTTCTGGGACGCTTCGTTCCTCGATGCCGGCGGCGCGATTGTCGCCGAGCGGCTCCACCTCCTCGACGATCTCGCCGGACCGCTCGCCCGGGCCCATGCCGAGATCGCCCCCGAAGAGGCCGGCGCCGCGCGGCTTGCGATCGAGTACGTCACGAACGCGCCGGTACTCCCCGGCGAGTCGCCGCGGGACGCCCTCGCCCGGCGCCTGGCCGAGACCGCCGACAAGGAGATCTGGAATGGGTCGACCCTGGTCGGACCGCACCGCGACGACATGGCCTTCGCCCTCGACGGCCGCGACATGTCGGGGTTCGCGTCACGGGGCCAGCAGCGGACGGCGATCCTCGCCTTCAAGCTCGCAGAGCTCGACCTGCTCACGGCCCAGGACGGGCGGCCGCCGCTCCTGCTCCTCGACGACGTCTTCTCGGAGCTCGACCCGGATCGCCGAGCCCACCTCGTGCGGCGGATCGCGGAGCTGCCCCAGGCGTTCGTGACGACGACGACGCTCGATGATCTCGATCCGAGCCTCGTCCGGGCCGCGGTCGCCTGGGAGGTCGTCCCGGATCCCGCCGGCGGCTCCTCGCTCCGCGGGGTCGGCCCGTGAGCAGCCGGCGACGGCCGATGGTCCGGCTCGGCGACCTCCTCCCGGATGCGGCGCGCGGCCTCGGCCTCGAGGACGAGCTCCGCCTGTCGCGCGCGATGGCGACCTTCGAGCGCCTGGTCGCCGAGCGCGCTCCCGCGGCGGCCGGTGCCTGCCAGGTGACGCGGATCGAAGGATTCGCCATCGTCGTCGCGGCCGATGCCCCGATCGTCGCCCAGGAGCTCCGCCTGCGGGCGCCGGAGCTGCTCGCCGCGTTCGCGGCCACCCCGGCCGGGTTCGGGGCGCGCGAGCTCCGGGTCGTCGTCCGGCGGCCCGGAGCGGACCGGTCCTGAGCGAACCCTCGGCGGTTGCGGGCCGTTCGGCTGATGAGCGGGACGGCCGCGTGGCGCCGCGTATACTTCCCGGACCTGCCAGCCAATCTCGGGGCGAGCGTCCCGACCGAAAACCGGGCCCGCCTCGGCGTCCCGCGACGCCCTCGACGATCCGGCGCCCACAGCCACGAGAGACCCTGACTTGGCCGTCCGACTGCAGATGAAGCTCGGCGTGATCGCCGAGCCGGATCGATCCCCCGATTCGCCCGACACCGTCGTCGTCGTCGAACCGACGATCGGGGCGATCGCTCGTTCGAAGGGCCATCTCTACCTGATCGTGACCTCAACGATCGCGTCGGCGCGCGCCCAGGAGGCGACCCAGCTCGCGGCCGAGACGATCCGCGGCGAGTACTACTACGACGAGTCGGCCGGGATCCGGGTCTGCATCGAGAAGGCCGTCGCCTCGGCGAACAAGCGGCTGAACCACCAGCGCGAGCGCCTCGGGCTCCACGGAACCGCGGCGAACGGCCCGATCGGCATCGGGATCGCGGTCGTCCGCGGCAACGAGCTGTACGTCGCGACGATCGGCCCCGCCGAGGCGTACCTGATCCGCCAGGCCCGGCTGTCGACGCTGCCCGATCCCTACCGCGAGCGCGGCCTGCCGACCGGCGACCTCGAGCCCGACGTCTGGCGTGGCGAGATCTCGGTCGGGGACTCGCTGGTCCTGGTGTCGCCCAACGTGATGTCGCGGCTTGGACCGGACGAGCTCAAGGACGCGATGGTCACGCTCCATCCGCAGCCGGCGATGGAGCACCTCCACCATCGCTTCCTGGCGGCCGACGGCCGGGGCAGCGACGCGATGATCGCCTTCGAGGCGACGGAGGTCGCGACCACCCATCGGACTCGCACGCTCGTCCCGGTCCGACCGGCCGAGCCTCTGGCCGGCGCACCCGACCGCTCGCCCATCCCGCTCGCCGACAACGTGTCCGGGGGCGTTGCCGCCGTCCAGGCCTCGGCCGGGCGAGCCCGCGACGCCGCCGGCGGGATCGTGACCCGGCTGATCCAGCGCGCCCAGGACCTCTTGCCTCATCGCCGGGCGGGCTACCGCCGGGTGACGCCGGCCGCCGCCAAGCGCGAGACCCAGCGACGCGCGGCGATCGCGATCCTGGCCTTCGTCGCGGTCCTGACGGGCCTCGGCACGTTCGTCTTCGCCTTCGGCGGCGGGACGGGCGGAACGAGGGCGCTGGCGTCGGTGGCCGCAGGCGAGGCGGCGATCCGGACGATCAACGCGAATCTCAACCAGGTGTTCGCACCGGGCGTCGACCTGACCGACGGCGATCCCCAGAAGGCCTACGAGCTCCTCTCGGCGACGTGGACCGCCATCCAGGCCGCGGGACAGGCCAACGTCCCAGAATCGACCCTGGCGCCGCTCCGGGCCAAGACCCGTGCCGGCCTCGACCGCCTCTACAAGGTCGTCCCGGTGGCGGCCGCGACGATCCTGTCGACCGCCGGGACAAAGACCCCCCTCGATATCCAGGCGTTGATCATCGGCCCGCAGGGCATGCCGTTCATCCTCGACAAGACGACGGCTACGGTCTTCCGGGTGGACCTGCGGACGAAGAAGGCGACGGCGGTCTTCCGCAACAAGGTCAAGGGCGTCGCCGTCCCGAATCTGATCTCGACCGCCGCGCGCGACCTCGTCCTGGTCGACAGCAAGAACGCCGTCTGGCGGTGGCGTCCGGCCGACACCAAGGGCAACGGGACCACGACGCGGATCAACGTCACCGGATCGGCGGGCTGGGGCAACGACATCGTCGCGATCGGGACGTTCCTGCGGAGCCCGAGCGAGGGCCTCTACAACCTCTACGTCGTCGACCCGTCCGAGCAGAACATCCTCGCTTACTCCGCAGCCCGCGACGGCAGTGGCTTCCCATCGAGCCCGCAGCAGCGCCTCGCGGTCGCCCGCGACGTCTCGAAGGTGACTGATCTCCTGATCGACGGCGACATCTTCGTGGTCGATGGCGGGACGATCGTCCGTTTCGTCGGTGGCAAGGGCGAGGGCTGGTCGGTCCAGGCGCCCGGAACGCGCGCCTTCGCGCCCGACGGTGACACCCTCCTCCGCCCGGCCCCGAAGTACACCCTGATCGCGTCCGCCAGCGACAAGAGGACGGGGCGGCTGTACGCCTGGGACCAGGTCAACGGGCGGGTCGTGGCGTTCGACAAGGCGACGGGCGCGTTCCTCGAGCAGTACCGCCTGGCCGGCGCCAACCCCGCGTTCGGCGACGTCCGCGGCATGGCCGTGGTCCTCGGCCCGGCTCCGGATGCCCCCTCGACCCTCATTTGGGCGACCAAGGACGCGGTCCTGTCGGCCGTCCTCGAAGCCGTCCCCGACCCGGCGAGTGACCCTGGTGCGGCCGGATCGCCCGGGCTGTCGGGATCTGCGCGACCTTCGGGCAGCGCACCCGCGCCATCGGCGAAGGCCTCGCCCAGGTCGTGATCCCGCTCCGCGACACCAACCCGACGCGGAGTCGGCCGGTCGTGACGATCGGGTTGATCGCGGCCTGCATCGTGATCTTCGCCTATGAGCTGTGGGTCCAGTCCACCTCCGGAGATCGCGCCCTCGAGCAGTTGTTCTTCGACTACGGCCTCGTCCCCGCCCGGCTGACCGCGGCCATCGGCGGCAGCCCGTCGGACGCACTGTCCGGCGTCGTCCTGCCGATCTTCAGCAGCATGTTCCTGCACGGCGGCTGGATCCACCTGATCGGCAACATGCTGTATCTGTGGATCTTCGGGAACAACATCGAGGATCGCCTCGGCCGCCTCGGATTCCTCGTCTTCTACCTGCTCGGCGGGATCGCCGCGGCCGCCAGCCAAGTGCTCGTCGGACCCCATTCGGACGCCCCGATCATCGGGGCGTCCGGGGCGATCGCCGCCGTTCTCGGGGCGTATCTCGTGCTCTATCCCCGGGCCCGCGTCCTGTCTCTCGTGTTCCTCGGCTTCTTCTACCAGCTGCTCCATGTGCCGGCCGTCCTGGTGCTCGGGCTGTGGTTCCTCCTGCAGCTCGTGGACGGGGTCGCGTCGCTCGGGGTCCCGAGCTCGAACGGCGGCGTCGCGATCTTCGAGCACATCGGCGGCTTCCTCGCGGGGATCGTCGTCGGACTGATCGTGCGCGCCGTCGGCGGGGGCGGCGGGCCGCGCCCGGCCCGGTCGCCGGTCGGGGTCGGCGTGGGATAATCGGGCCCATGGCCAGCGAGGAGCCGCGCGCGCGCAACGGACTCGTCGAGATGGTGGTCGAGAGCGTCCGGGTCCACATGCTCTCGAGCCGTCACGTGGTCATCCTCAAGGAATCCGAGCACGATCGCTACCTCCCGATCTGGATCGGGCCGTGGGAAGCCAGCGCGATCGCGATGAAGCTCCAGGGCCTGACGGCCGATCGGCCGTTGACCCACGACCTCTTCGCTGCCGCCCTCGAGAGCCTCGGCGTCCGAGTCGACCGGGTCGTGATCTCGACACTTGCCGAGGAGACGTACCACGCCCGCCTCCACCTCGAGCGCGACGGTACGACCTTCGAGATCGACTCGCGGCCGTCGGACGCGCTCGCCCTGGCGGTCCGGACCGGCGGCCGGATCTTCGCGAGCGAGGCCGTCCTCGCGCAGGCGGCGCTGGGCGGCGACGGCGGGCCCGGCGTCGACGAGGCGTCCGGCGACCTCGACCTCGAGGGCTCGCCGCTCGAGGCGACCGGGGAGAAGGTCGTCGACCCGCGGCTCGACGTCTTCCGCGACTTCGTGAACTCGCTCGACGTGGATCCCGAAACCGGCGAAGGCCGAACCCGGGGGACGGATAGCTAGAGCCCACGGGCGACGTCGCGGTCCGGCCTGCGCGACGTCTCGACCACCGATCACGGCCCCGATCCAGGTCTCGAGCCCAGAACCTGCTCGATCCGCTGATCTGACGAGCGAATTCGGATCGCGCTGCTCGTCGAACGCGTCAACCCGGGCGCATGAATCGTTGGATGAGCAGCCAACGGTCTGCCGACTCGACTGCATTGGCCCGCGACAGCCGGACGAATTACCCGAGGATGGGCTCTCCGCTCCGCAGAGCGCGTCCGCGGTTGACCCACATCGCCAGGCGCAGGCGCCAGAAATCACGGATCGCCCGGAAGACGACCGATGGCTTCGCGCCGGTCGGTGAGCCGGCGGTCCGCGGGTGATGGGGCACGCCGACCTCCGCCACCTTCCGACCCGCAGCCTGGAGCTTGATCATCAGCTCGGCCGAGAAGAACGCCCCGCCCGATTCGATCGCGAGGCCCTCGAGGGCATCCCGCCGGAACAGCTTGCAGGCGCAGTCGACGTCGCGGATCCGGAGGCCGAAGAAGATCCGGTTGGCCAGGCGATAGGCTCGCGCGTACAGCGTCCGGACGAGGGGGTCCGCTCGCTTGATCCGGTAGCCCACCACGACGTCGGCCCGATCGGCGGCGGCGATCCGGTCGATCAGCCGACCGAGATCGATCACCCGGAACTGGCGGTCGCCGTCGGTGAACGCGACGTAGTCGTGGCGGGCGGCCCGGAAGCCGGACAGGAGGGCCGCGCCGTAGCCGAGGTTCGTCGAATGGTGGACGGCACGGACGATCCCGGGGTGAGCGGCCGCCAGCTCGTCGGCGATCCGCCCCGTCGCGTCGCGCGAGCCGTCGTCGACGATGACGATCTCGAACGTCTCCGCGAAGGCCGGCAGCGTCTCGATCGCCTCCGTCACGAGGCCTTCGAGGTTCGCTTCCTCGTTGTGGGCCGGGAAGAAGTACGACAGCCGCGCGAGACGCTCCGTCACCGGCCGGCCGCCCCGAGCGGGGTCACCCGGAGCAGGTTCGTCGCCGTCGGCGCACCGACCGGCTGGACGTCGTAGCGGCCGACAAGCGCGCCGAGCTCGCTGTCGCCGTTCCGGATCAGGTAGACGGGGCGCGTTCCGATGAAGCGAGCGATCACGTCGGAGAGTTCTCCAAGGTTCTGGTCGAGGCGGTTGCGATCATCGACGATGAGGATATCGGGCCGCCGGCCATCGACGATCGTGGCATACCAGAGCGTCGTCGAGTAGCTCCACCACGAGACGACCACCGCGTTGGGCTCGAGCGCCGAGAGGACCTCGTCCGTCCAGACCTGGGCCGCCCGGTCGTCGGACCGGTCGACCAGGCGCGCCCGCGCGGGCAGGGCGATCAGGCTCGGCGCGATGAGCATGATCGCGACGACGGCCAGGCCGGCCCTCCTGGTCCAGCGGCTGCCGCCCCAGTCCTCGTGCCTGACCAGGAGGTCGATGACCGTGGCGCCGGCAATGGCCAGCCACGTCCAGGCGAGCAGCGCCGGCCCGATGTAGTAGCGGTCGATCGCACCGTCCGGGTAGACCGAGTTGAAGAAGCAGGTGATCACGAACGCGGTCCCGCTCAGGAGGGCGTAACGGGACTGGCGGAATGCGGCCACGAGGAACGCGACCGCGATCAGCGGCGCCAGCGGACCGAACTGGGAGGCGGCCACGGCGAACAGGTCGGCGAACCGCTTCGGGGCGTTTCCGAACGGGTCGGTCACCCAGTCGTGGAACTGGGTACCGAGGGTGACGTACCAGAACCCGATCCAGGTGCTCGGATCGGCGTACACGAACGGCGCTCGGAGCCAGCCCGCTCGGAGGATCATCTCGAACCGCACGAGAACCGTCGGGATCGCGAACGCGGCGATGTTGGCGGCGATGAGCCGGCCGCGCCGGACGATGCCTGGCTCCACGACGAGCACGAACAGGATGATCGGCGGCCCGAGGAGCAGCGTCAGGGAATGGTTGCCGACCGCCAGCCCGACGACGACCGCGGCCGCGACCAGCAGGCGATCGGCTCGCCGGGCCTCCTCCGGCGCCAGTGGATGGGCACGGTCGGGCTCGTCCGGGTCGCTGGGGTCCTCGACCGGATTCCCGCGACGGATGTGCTCCCAGCGGACGAGCAGCCACATGATGCTCGCGAGGAGCGCGAAGTGGAGCGCGTGCGGATCGGCGTGAGTCCCGATCGCCCAGACGATCGGGGTGAGCGCGATCCCGACGCCGGCCGCGACGCCGAGCACGAGCGAGCCGCTGAGCCGGCGGGCGAGGTCGACCGCGAACCCCGTCCCGACCGCCACGAGGATCGCGGACAGGACGTTGACCCGAAGGGCGGCCTCGCCGAGCGGGGCGAGGACGACGGATGCGAACCAACCGACCAGGACGTACGTCGGATAGCCGGTCGGGTGGGCGGTTCCCATGACCGGCAGCACCATCTGGAACTCCGCGGTGTCCCAGAACCCGACGCCGGGCATCAGGCGCCAAAGCGACAGCCCGAAGGCCGCGAATCCGACCGCGACCGCGGCGAGCCACGGTCCGAATCGGCTTGCCCGATCCACAGCCGCCGTCACCATCCGAGCGCGTCGCCCCACACGACGCCCCACAGGTTGACGAGCACGGACGCCACGACGAGGCCGACCGCGGCGGCGATGATCGTCCACCCGAGCAGGCGGGCCGCGGCCGACCGGGCTATCGAGCCGCCGCCGTCGAGACGGTCCGCGCGCCCGGCCACGAACTCCAGCCCGAGGGCGACGAGGAGCAGCGCCCACGGCGCGAAATCGAGGCTGAACCGGTATCCGAACTGGACCCAGCCTTGGCTGAAGTGCATCAGGTTCACGATTGCGACGAGGAGGACGGCGATCGCGGCGCCGGTGACGAGCCGGCTCCGGCCGTAGGCCCGTCGCAGGGCCGGCACGATCAGCAGGTACGCCGGGCTCGTCAGGAGGATGCTCATCCCGGTGTCCCTGGGCAGGACGAGCGGGCAGTCGAGGCTGAAGATCCCCCGGACGGCCGGCTGGGCCTGGCAGAGCGGATGACCCATGCCGAGGACGCTGGGAGTCACGTCGGGATTCCAGACTGGCGTGTCGAGGAACATGATCGCGAAGTTCTGGGGGAGGTAGCGGACGTCCTCGATCGACCAGCTGACGTGGTAGTCGAGCGGCCGATAGAACCCGGCCTCGAGCTCGTACAGGTACTGGTAGCCCGGGTGGAGGAGGTGGCCGCTCGACACGACGTTGTAGACGAGGAGGAGGCCGATCGGGATCCCCGCGCCGAGAGCGGCCGACCAGCCCCGCCGTTGCCACGAGCCGCCAGATCCGACGAGCACGAAGAAGGGCGCTGCGAAGACCACGGTGAGCCGGGAGGTGCAGGCGAGGCCAAACAGCAGGCCGGCGATGAACTGGCGCTGGTCCGGGACGAGCACGCGCCAGCGGATCCGGGCGAGGGCCGAGGTTGCCCCTCGGCCGAGCGCGCCCGGGATCGGCTCCGGATCGTCCTCGTAGCGGTCGTCCTCGCGCTGCGCGGAATCCCGATCGCCGCCGAGCGCGACTCCGATCGCGGCGAGGGCCAGCCCGACCGCGAGGACGTGGGCCTGGTACCACGTCGTGCCGATCTGGGCGGCGTACCACAGGACGGTCCCGAACCCGAAGAAGACCGTGGCGACGATCCGGACCCAGAGCCGGATGGGCAGCCTGCCAAGGACCCAGAACGCGAGCCCGACGTCGAGCGCGCCGAGGATCGCGAAGACGAGCTGGCCGTCCGCGTTGAGGCCCCGCAGCGCGACGAACGGCATGAGCACGATCGCGGGCAACGGCGGGAACGGAACCAGCCCGCGCGGGATGCCGTCCGAGGTCGCGACCGGCAGGACATCCTGGAAGTAGTGGTTGTCGAACGGGAACGCCGGCGTCGCGGTCACCGGGTAGCGGATCGCGGCGTGTCCTTCGAGGAACGCGAGGGCCTGCCACTCGAAGTGGTTGTAGAGGCGAAGCGGATGGCTCAGGGTGTAGATGACCAGGGCGATCGCGACCAGGGCGCACCCCACCGCGATCGCCATGAACGGCGACGACGCGGCGTGATTCGCGGCAGGCAACGACCCACCCTGTGCTACCCTGCGGTCCACCTCAACGCTCGTTCGGGGAGATCCATCCCGTGACGTCCGGCCGCGTGTCGGGCGGGCCGAGCCGGGGCTCGGGCGCGCCGACGCGGACCACCTGGACGCGGGATGGCATCGGCGCGATCGTCGCCGTCCTCGCGCTCGGCCTCGTCTTCCGCCTCATCATTGCACAGCTCAACCCGGGCTCGGGCTTCCGGGTCGACCTCAGCTCCTTCCAGGCATGGGCGTCGAACCTCGCGAGCGAGGGCCTGCACGGCTTCTACGAGCGCGACTTCTTCCACGATTACACGCCCGGATACCTCTACGTCCTGTGGGCGATCGGCGTCGTCGGGAACGCCGTCGGCGGCATCGGCGACCTGATCAAGATCCCGCCGATCCTCGCCGACGTCGCCCTGGGCTGGCTCGTCTGGTCGATGGTCCGTGAGCTCGGCGGCGGCCGTCGTGCCGCGCTCATCGGCGCCGCCCTCGTCGTCGTCAACCCCGTGACCTGGTTCGACTCGGTCCTGTGGGGCCAGGTCGACTCGTTCGGCGTCGTCTTCCTGCTCCTCGCCGTGCGCGAGCTCTGGCGCGACCATCCCGAGCGCTCGGCCGTCCTGACCGTGATCGCGGCGCTGATCAAGCCGCAGCTGGCGATCCTCCTGCCGCTCGTCGCGGTCGTCACGATCCGCCGGGCGCTCTGGCCGGTGCCGCCTCCGGACGGCGTGGACGCCGGGCAGGACCTTGCCGGGCGCATCGCGCGGAACCCCGACATCGCCGGGTCCTCGACCTTCGCGGACCGGCCCGACCTGTTCGAGCGCATCCGCGCCTGGGAGGCGCGCACCGATCACCCGATCCGGATCCTGACGACGGCCCTCGCGGGATTCCTGACGGCGGTTGTCCTGTGCTTCCCGTTCGGGCTCTCGGTCCTCGGCCCGCCGACCCACGCTGGATCGCTGTTCCAGTCCGGGCTCGTCGAGCAGATCTTCAAGACCGCCGGCGGCTACCCCTACGCGAGTGTCAACGCCTACAACCCCTGGGCGCTGGCCTCGACCAGCGGCACCGGCGTGGCGGCCAACGGGGGCTGGGCGTGCGATTCGGTCATCGCCGGCGCGGTCCAGGGCCAGCCCCATTGCCCGGAGGCGGTGATGATCGGGCCCGTGGCGGCGGTCTTCGTCGGCGCGGCGCTCCTGGCCGCGGCGTTCGTGATCGTCTCGCTGCTCGTGGCGTGGCGGCCGACTCCGCTCACCATCCTGACCGGCGTGACGGTCCTCGCGATCGCCTTCTTCATCCTGCCGACGCGGGTCCACGAGCGGTACCTGTTTCCGTTCGTCGCCCTCGGCGCGATCCTGGCCGCCGTCTCGGTTCGCTGGCGGGTCGCCTACGTCGTGCTGTCGCTGACCATGTTCCTGAACCTCTACGTCGTCCTCACGACGCTCTACCCGGATAACCCCGGGATCCGCGACTGGCTCGGGATCGGCCCCGGGATCCGCGGCTCGACCGGGGTGACGCTGATCGCGCTGGCCGGGCTCGCCGCAGCGCTCTGGGCGTTCGCCCAGGTCCGGCCGGGCGCGACGCGAATCCTCGACCGCGAGCTCGCGGCCGGCGCGGGTGATTCCGACCTCGACGTAGTGGCCGGCGAGCCGTACCACGCCTCGCGCGGCGGCTCATGGGCCGCGGTTGCCGGCCGGTCCGGCTTGATCGGTGCCGCGGCATCCGGGCTCGGGTCGCGATCGACGGCCGGAGCGCAGGGCAACCGGCTCTTGCCGGAGACGCCGCAACGGGCGCCCGCGCCGCGCTGGACCGAGCCCGCCTCGTTCGCCGAACTCGGGCCGATCGGGTGGTTCCGGTCGCGCCTCTTCCAGAGACCGATCCGGGCCGATCGCTCGCGGGCGCTCCACGACGAGCCGAGCGGCCGCCTCGACCGGCTCGACCTGTGGATCCTCGTCGTCCTCGTCGTGTCGATCCTCGGGCTCCGGATGTTCCGCCTGTCCGAGCCGTACCAGATGCACTTCGACGAGGTCTACCACGCCCGCACAGCCACCGAGTTCCTCCAGGGCTGGCGCTACGGGATCGACCACGACGTCTACGAATGGACCCACCCGCACCTGGCCAAGTACGCGATGGCCGGCGGGCTCGTCGCGTGGGGCGACGACCGGGTGACCGCGACGAGCAGCCTCGGCGTCCCGGTTCTCGACGCCGCGATCGAGCCGCGCTACGACGATCCGGACCACCCCGGCTGGCGGGCCGGCGACCGGGTCGACGTCGTCACCGGCTCGGAGCTCCGCTCCTACGACCTGCAGACCCGGGCGCTCGTGGCCACGATCGCGATCCCCGGCGCGTCGGCCCTGGCGCTCCGCAGCGATACCCACCAGCTGTACGTCGGATCGAGCGACGGCGCGATCCGGACGATCGACCTGACCGCCCTCGACATCGTCCGCCACGACAGCTCGCCGCTCATCGTGCCCGATGCGGTCGACTTCGCCACGATCAAGGGCCGGATCGTCCGGATGTACGTCCCGACCGACGGCTCGGCCGTGCTTGCGATCACCGCCGACGACCAGGTCCACACCCTCGATCCGGACACCGCCGCGGTCCGCGGTACGATCAAGCTCAAGGCGGTCGCGGACATCGGGCCCGCCGGCAAGGCCCCGACCCTGGTGGGAACGCCGGGCAGCGTGACGAATCCCAAGGCGGCCGCGTCCATCATCGCCGGGATCATCGGTGGAACCGCCTCGACGTACGAGAAGCGGCTGGCCGGGACCGATGCCCAGCTCGTCGTCGGCGGCCTCCACGGGGACGAGCAGGCGAAGATCCAGAAGGAGATCGACGCCGGCCGCCTCGCCGGGCTCACCATTCAGTCGTTGCCGCAGGTCGCGCTGGCCGACGCTGGCGGGCTCGAGCTGATCGATCCGTCGTCCGGCACCCTCACCGACACGGTCGACGTCGGGGGGGCCGCTCACGGGCTCGCGCTGACGACCGTGGACAGCGATCAGCTCTACGTCACGACCGATCCCGATCCCGCGACCCACGAGCTCGGTCGGATCTCGATCGTCGCGGTCAGCGGCGACAACGCGAAGAACGGCCCGTCGGTGCTGGCCACGATGGCGATGCCCGGACCGGTCACGCGGGTCGCCTACGACGACGCGACCGAGATGGTCCACGTCCTCGGCCGGACGCCCGACGGCAGCTCGCCGACGATCTACGTGATCGAGCCGCACGCTCGGTCCGTCTTCGCCGACGCCAGGCTGCCGTTCGAGCCGACGGCCTGGGCGACCGACGTCGCCCGCCCCTACCCGACCGACGACCGCGAGCAGATCCTGGCCTTCGGCCCGGCCGGCGCCGTCGCGAGCGTCGACGTCGGGATGCACGAGTTCGCGTGGCGGCTCCCCGGCGTGCTGTCCGGCGCCCTCATGGCCGGCTTCCTCTACGTGCTCGCCCGGATCCTTTTCCGGCGACGGATCGTGGCCGGTCTCGTTGCGGTCCTGTGCCTCGTTGATGGGATGCTCTTCGTCCAGTCCCGGATCGGCATGAACGACGCTTACGTCGGGCTCGGGATCGTCGCGGCATACACCCTGTTCGCGGCGCTCTGGACCGGCGTCTGGCGCCACCGCGGCGCGTTCTGGATCGGCATGCCGTTGATCGGAGCCTTCCTCGGGCTGGCCCTCGCGAGCAAGTGGGTCGCCCTCTACGCGATCATCGGGATGGGCTTCCTCGTCCTCGTCCGGAGCGCCCTCGGCCGGCTCCTCCTGGTTGCCGCGATGATCGTGATGACCGCGATCCTCGGCTATATCGCGATCAACGTTCCGGCCGGAACCGGGTTCGGCAACCTTCCGTTCGTGGCGATCATGGTCGGACTGACCGTGGTCGCGGTGGTCGCCAACGTCCTCCACCCGCTCCGCTGGTCGCTCGACGAGATCCGGTTCGCGGTCGGGGCCCCGGTCGCGCTCGGGGCTCTCGTCGGCCTGGCCGCCATCGCGCTCGGCAAGGCCCCGGTCGCGATCACCTTGTCGTCGGTGAAGGTCACGCCGCTCGAAATCACGGCGCTCCTCGTTGTCGTCGGAGCGCTTGCCTGGGGTGCGTTCAGCCTGACCGCCCGGCTCGGCTTCGGCCCGCTCGCTCCGCCTCCGGGCCCGGACGAGCCTGCCGCCGTGCTCCCGCCGGGCTCGCCGCCGCCGGCCGCGGACTGGCTCCGGCCTGGCGCCCAGCTCGGGCTGCCGGTCGTGTGGATGTTCGCCTGCCTGCTCGGCCTGCCGATCGCGATCTACGTCGTCTCGTACATCCCGTGGGCGCTGATCGACAACCACGTCCTGTTCGCCGGCTGGCCGGCCGGCCACACCGGCCAGACGCTGATCGACCTGACCGGCGCGATGTACAACTACCACAACGGTCTCGCCCAGCCCCACGCTGCGCAGTCGCCGTGGTGGGCATGGCCGTTCGACCTCAAGCCAGTCTGGTTCTACCAGGAGGGCTTCGCCGGCAACACGACTGCTGCGATCTACGACGCGGGCAATCTCGTGATCTGGTGGCTCGGCGTGCCGGCACTTGCGTTCACCGCGTGGCAGGCGTTCGCCCGGCGGAGCCTGCCGCTGGCAATGATCGCGATCGGGTTCGCGTTCCAGTGGGTTTCATGGGCGCGGATCGACCGGCCGGCCTTCCAGTACCACTACTACACGAGCCTGCCGTTCGTGATCCTCGCCCTCGCCTACTTCCTCGCCGAGCTCTGGCACGGCGCCTCCCGGCGGACGTGGCTGCTCGCGCGGCTGGCGGCCGCGGTCGCGATCCTTGGCCCGGCCGTGATGTGGATCCTCGACCGGCCGCTGTGCGGCTTCGTCGGCGTCGATCGGGCCAACCCGGGCTCGCAGGCCTGCCCGCCGATCATCCCGCAGTTCCTGCTCACGACCCAGACGGCTGCCATGGCCACGATCGTGGGGATCTCGGTCATCATCGTCGTGCGCCTCTTCAGCCGGCTCGGCGAGGAATCCATCTCGGGCGAGCACGAGCTTGTGGTCGGCGGCCGCGCGATCAGCGAATCGACGGTCACGCTGCTCTGGCTCGGGGCGACGGCGCTCGGCGCGATCGTCGCGATGCTCGTCGTTCGGAGCCTCCTCGCCGACACGCCCCTCCTGAGCCTCGACCGGATCCCGGTCGAGCCGGTGGCGATCGTCCTCGGACTGCCGGCCGTCGCGATTGCGGCGTTCGTCGCGACCGCCCGCGACGCCCGCCGGTTCGTCATCGGCGCCATCGTCGCGATCGTCGCGTGGTTTGTCGTCGAGTACCCGAACTTCAGCGCCCTGCCGCTCCCGGCGGCGATCGCGAACGTCTACCAGGGTGTCCTGCCGACCTACCTCTACGCATTCCAGTTCCCCGTGAACAACGTGGCCGCGACCGTGCCGATCCAGCTCTTCGGTCCGGTCCCACTGCTGCTCGGGGCGTCGGTCCTGTTCCTCGTCGTCGTCGTTGGGTACTCGGCGTGGGTCTGGCGGCTGACGCTGGCGGAGCGTCTTACCGAGGCGCGCGACGGCGCCGATCTGCGGGCGGGGATGACCGGCGGCGACGCCGGCGGGAGCGGCGCGGCAGGCGATTGACGGGGGCGGGCGATCAGCCCCGGATCGGCAGGACCGGGTCGATCGCGTCGAGCGGGTCGATCGGGTCGATGAGTTCTCCCGATGACTCGTCTCCGGCCGTCGTCGCCGATGCGATCGCGGCCAACCGGGGCGATGGCGGGACCGGGCCATGGAACCCTTCGGGAAGCTCGCCGCGCGCGGCCAGCCGCCGGATCACGACACCGTAGTAGTCATCGACCTTGGCCGTCACCCGCTCCCAGCTGAAGTCTTGCGCCCGAGCCCGGCCGGCGTCGCCCATCGCGAACCGGAGCGGATCGTCGCGGAGGAGCCTGGCGATCGCGCCGGCGATCTCCTTGGGCTCGTTCGGTGGCACGAGGAGTCCCTCGCGGCCGCGTCGGATGACGCCCTTGTAGCCGTGGATGTCCGAGGCCACGATTGCGGTCCCGGCGGCCATCGCCTCGAGCAGCACGATCCCGAACGACTCGCCGCCGGTTGCAGGCGAGATGTAGACCTCGGCCGTGCGGAACAGCTGGGCCTTCTCCTCGTCGCTGACCCGGCCGAGGAACTCGACGCCCTTGAGCCGGCGCGTCGCGACGTAGCGCCGGGCCTCCCTCGAGAGCGGACCGGTCCCGACGACGAGGAGCCGGCAGTCACAGCCGGTCTTGCGCAGGATCCGATAGGCCTTGAGGAGCTCGAGGAGACCCTTGCGCGGCTCGAACCGGCCGACGAAGAGGAGGTTCCGGGTCCCGTCCTGCCAGCGCGCCAGCGGGACGGCCCGCCGGAAGCGGTCGACGTCGACGCCGTTGGGGATGACCTTGTACTCGCCGGGAAAGTAGCGGTCGATGAAATGCCTGGCCGCGCCGCTGACCGCGATCCGGCCGTGGAGCCGGGCGGCCTCGCCCTTCATCACCTTGCTGCCGAACTCGTACGACGGCGAGAACCCGCCGTAGGCGTGGAAGGTTGCGACGTTCACGCTCGTCGAGAGGCGCAGGATGATCGGCGAGAGGAACGGCACGAACGGCTCGTGGAAGTGGAGCAGGTCGAACTGCTCGCGCTCGAGCATCGCCCGGACCTGCGACACGAACCGCGGCGACAGGGTGATCGTCCCGACGGAGCCGTTGACCGGCATCGAGAAGCCCTTGCCGATCCGGATGATGTCGCCCTCGGACGCCCGCTGGAGGCCGTGCGACGAGGTCAGGATCCGGACATCGTGGCCGCGCAGCCGGAGATTCTCGTACAGGTACCGGACGTGCTGGGTGACGCCGCCGGGCAGCGGGTAGACGTACGGGGTGACGAGGCCGATCTTCATCGATCCCGATTCTGCGCTTCGTCGAGGGACGGAGATCGACGAGCGAGCCACTCCTCCTCGAACCGCGGCGGGCGCTGGCTTCCCCCCGGATAGCCGAGATCCCGACCGGTGCCGTCGCGGTAGACCTTTGACCGGATGGCGGCGCGAGCGTCACTGGAGTACTTGCGGAGCTGCTCGCCGAACGTGAACACCTGGCGGCCGGTTCCGTGGAACGAACCGTGCTGGTGGGTCTCACCGGCCTCGATTGCCGCCCGCAGGTCGTCGGCGGTCCGGCCGGGGAACGTTGACCAACCCGAACCGATCGCAATCGCCTTGTGGGCATCGCTGTTGCCGACGGCTGCGAGGCCGTGCTCCGCCGCGAAACGGACGACCCGACCATGCCACGGCCGCCCGAGCATCGTGGGGTTGAAGGCCTCGATCGCATCGGGGCGGACCCGCGGATCCTTCGCTTCGATCAGGCGCCGGAGGACCCAACCCTGGGCGCAGAGCGGGTAGGGGACGAGGGGATGGGCCGGGATCGCGATCCCGCCCTGCTCGTGAATCTCGGCGATCGTCGTCCGCAGGCTGCGGAGCGGGCGGACGCGCTCCCGGATGAACAGGGCGAGCAGATGGCCGCCCAGGGTCGAGACCTCCTCGCCGACGACGATCTCGGCCCGATGGCTGAGGTCGCGAGCCATGGTCCGGGCGGCGAGAGCGGCGTCGATCCGCTCGTGGTCGGTGATCGCGATGACGTCGAGATCGGTCGATTGTTCGACGAAGTCGAGGATCGCGGAGATTGGATCGAGGCCGTCCGAGGCGAGGGTGTGGATATGGAGGTCGGCGCGGCCCAGACGATCGGTCATGACGTCTTCCGGCCCGCGGCCCGGGCTGCGTTCTGGGCCGGGTCGCCGGGCGTATGGGCCGGGTCGACGGACGCGCCGAGGGTCGGTTCCGCGAGATCGGGCCAGATCGGGAAGAACGCGCCCGACCACTGCTCCGGCGCGTCCGTGATCAGCGATTCGAACGCCGCCGCAAGCCCGGCGAGCGTCGCGGCGATCCGCTCGCGGCGCGTCCCGGTCAGGGCGACCTCGACCGGGATCAGCCGACCGGCAACCCGGCCATCGGCCAGCCGACGGACCCCGACCGCGGCCACCTTCGCCCCGGTCTCCATCGCGAGCAGGGCCGGGCCGATCGGAAGCGGCGCCGGCGAACCGAAGAACGGCACGGCCATCCCGCCCCCCCCGATGTCGCGATCGCCCACGATCCCGGCGTAGCCGCCGGCCCGGAGCTCGGCCTGAAGCGCCCGGCGGGCCTCGCGTAGCCCGACGATCTGGACGCCGAGCGAGCCGCGGGTCTCCTCGAACCACGCCTGGAGCGGCGGATCGTCGACCGTCTCCATCGGCGCGATGAACGTCTTGCCCGTGCGGTTCGCGAGGTAGAGGGCCGGCAGCTCGATCGACCCGAAGTGCGGCGACACGAAGATCACCGGCCCGCCGGCAAAGACATGCTCGACCGCGTCGGGCGTCTCGATGACAACCCGGTCGTCGAAGATCGCCGGGGTCAGACTCGGCACCCGGAGCACCTCGAGGTAGTAGCGGGTGTCATGGCGGAAGGCGGCGAGCACGAGACGCTCGAGCGCGCGCGGGTCATGGGCCGCGACGCGGGCACGGGGCGGTCCCTGGCCCCGATCGTCGAGCGTTGCCACGACCCTGCCGAGGTTCCGGCGAGCCTGCGCCGCACGCGCCGGGGCCAGCTCGTACCAGAGCCAGCCGACGACGTCCGCGAGGCTCAGGGTCAGCCTCTCGGGCAGCCGACATGCAATCCAGGACAGGACGCGCAGGGCTCGGACCCGGATACGCTGGACGGGCGTGCCGCGGGCCGCGACCCGGCCGGCCGGGTCGCTCGGTTCCGGCACCGAATCGGTCACGATGGCGCGGGCCCCGGGGCAGGGACCGTGCCCGGGTCGCCGGCGGCCCGGCCGTCGGCAATGGTCGGGGCGAGCAGGTCGCCGCGCTTGCCGGCGACGTCCGTCGGATCGGGCGCCCGCATTGCGGCGGGGTCCCCGGCGAGCATCCGGGCGGCGCGGGCCTCGAGCTCGGCGGCCTCCTCGTCGGTCGGCGGCCACATCGGCTTGAAGCTGTACCACTGCTCGGGGGCCGCCGCGATCGTCGCCTCGAGAGCGGTCGCGATCTCCTGGGTCGCCCGCACGATGTCGGCGTCGGAGGAGGACGGGACCGCGATCGGGGTCGAGAACGACACGTGGAACATCCCGTCGGCACCGCGTCGGATCGCGACCGGCAGGACGAGCGACTTCGTCTTCGCCGCCAGGCTCGCCGGGCCCGCCGGGAGCGTCGTCCAGGCCCCGAACATCCGGACCGGGATGCCGTCGGGCCGGTAGCCCCAGTCGATCAGGAGGGCAAGCATCTCGCGATTCTTCAAGACCCCGTAGATCTCGCGGAGGTTCTTCCACGGGATCACGCGGACGCCGAAGCCCTCGCGCAGACGGCGGAATCGTTCGAACATCTCGGGAAACGACGAGTCGTCGGCGACGACGCTGATCGGCCAGCCGCGATCGGCGATTCCGGCGGCGACGGCCTCGTTGTTGCCGACGTGGCCGAGGGCGAAGATCAGTCCGCCACCCGGGGCCGATCTCCAGAATCCCTCGATCTGGTCGAGGTCGGTCTGGACCACGCGCGACACGGATTCGTCCACCGACAGCGACTCGAGTCGCATGATCTCCACGAGGTACGTCGCGTACTCGCGGTAGGCCGCGAGCGCCAGCCGGCGAACGCGCCGATCGTCGGGAGGCAGCCCGGCGACCCGGCCGAAGTTCTGGTTCGACCAGCGGCGCTTGGTCGACCAGAAGAGGTAGCCGGCCTGGCTGCCGGTCCCGATCACCCACCGCGCGAGCCGGGCAGGGACGTGGGCGACGATCCAGACCGCCGCGCCGTACGCGATGACGGCCACCTTCTCGACAATGCGCGGGCCCTGCTCGTGCCGCCGATGGGGCGCCTCGAGCGCTTTCGGGGTTCGCTTCTCGGCGTCCTTGTCGGCGCTCATCGGGCGGCGGCCGCCGCCTTCTTGGTCACCGCCGACGCTACGGGTGCGGTGGAGGCCAGCTTCCTGAGTTGCGCTTTCGTCAGATTCTCGGTCCCCACCAGGGTCTCGTTGTCCTCGCCCCGGATGAACGCCTCGAGGCGGTTGTGCGAGATGTCGTCGTGGATCTGGATCGGCGGGCTCTTCATGAAATAGCTCGACGGGGCGACGAGCGTGCCCTTGAGGCCGCGATCGAGGCCGAGCTTGAGGCAGCGGATTGCGTCCGTGATCACGCCCGCGCTGTTCGGTGAATCCCAGACCTCGAGCTTGAGCTCCGCGTTGAGCGGGACGTCGCCGAAGGTCGTGCCTTCCATCCGGATGTAGCACCACTTGCGATCCTGGAGCCACGGCACGTGGTCGCTCGGCCCGACATGGACGTTGTCGGGATCGATCTCGTAGTCGAGCATCGAGGTCACGGCGTTGGTCTTGCTGATCTTCTTGGACTCGAGCCGCTCGCGCTCGAGCATGTTCAGGAAGTCGGTGTTGCCGCCGAAGTTCAGCTGGTAGGTCCGGTCGAGCCGGACGCCGCGATCCATGAACAGGCGGGTCAGGACGCGGTGGCTGATCGTCGCGCCGACCTGGCTCTTGATGTCGTCGCCGATGACGGGCAGGCCTTCCTCGGCGAAGCGGCGCTGCCAGTACGGCTCGCGGCCGATGAACACCGGGATCGCGTTGACGAAGCCGACGCCCGCCCGGAGGGCCTGCTCGACATACCACTTCGTTGCCTCTTCCGAGCCGACCGGGAGATACGACACGACGACGTCAACCTTCCGCTCCCGGA
>JBBRSJ010000013.1:0-104896 GCA_038245515.1 Candidatus Limnocylindrales bacterium
ACCCTCGTGCTGCGCCAGGGCGGCTCGTGCCATCTTCCCGCGCCAGGTCGCCAACGCGTCGTTCCGCCGGTCGGCGTACTCCTCGAGTCGGGCGATGGCATTGTCGAGTGCGGGCCGCTGCCCGACCTGGAAGAAGAAATCGACGCGCCAGGACAGCGGCCATGCGATCTCGTCTTCGAGATCCGCGTCGCGGCTGAGACGCTCGACGCGCTCGGCGATCTCGAGACGCTGTGCCGCGTTCAACGGACCGGCAGAGACCATCAGGGTGGCGTGCAGTGCCTCAACTAGAGCATGCACATCTCCCGACGCCTCGGCGGCGCGCAGGTTCTGTTCGGCCTCGGCGCCTTCGGTGGGCACTCGGGAGAGATCCGACGACAGCATGATCACTTGGCTCTGCAGGCGTGAGCGGAGCACCATGTCATCGCCAACGCTTCGAAGGGCATCGCGGCAGAGATCGAGCAGGATCTCGCAGGTGTCGCGATCGGCGATCCCTCGCACGACGAGCGCCGCATCCGCGATGAGTCGCCCATTCCCCGTCGCCCGAGCCTCGCTCGCCACCTGACGGCAGACCGTGACCGCCTCGGAGAAGAACCCGGCACGGAAGAGGCATCGTGCCCGTCGGATCGCCAAGGGGCCAGCACGGCGGTCGTGTTCGCGTGCCGCGACCTCGGCCGCACGCCTCCATCGCCGTGCCGCATCCTCCCAATCGAGGGCACGCTCGGCGGCGTTGGCGGCATCGCCGAGCGCGCTGAGCGCGGGCTCGAGGCCAAGGACCGCCACGGCCCCGGCACGTTGCTCGGCGATACCCGGCAGGTCGCTGGGTCGCACCCGCTCCAACGTTGCTGCCGCGTGCTCATGTGCCGTCGCCTGACCGTGCGAACCAAGATCGGTGTAGGCCTGTTCGCGCTGCCCGGGCGTGAACCGGACGACGCCACCTTGAACGGTGACAACGCCCTCGCGCTGCGCGATGTCCATGGCGCGTAGGAGGTCCGCGGGCGCCATGTCGCTGATCTCGGCCGCGAGTTGAACGTCGAACTGGTCGCCCAGGACCGACAGGGCGCCGATCAGCTCAGGTCCAGCGCCGGCATTCCCATCCATCCAACGGACAGTAGCCCCTGAGTAGCCAGCTGGGTAGTCCTCCCGATGGCACGTCGGCGGTCCCCAAGCACGCTCCGCTCACCAACCCGAAGCGGAGGCCCAGACGATGGCGATCGAACGAACGGTCCCGGGGACACAGCGGGAGGACGCCGATGTGGGGCCCGCCGTCTCGCTGGCGGCGAGGAGCACCGCGATGTGGCTCATGCCGATCGCGGCCCTTGTCGAGGGCCTGATGACGATCAACGTCATGCTCAGCATCGGGTTCATCCCGCCGCTTGTCGTGTTCCTGGTCATCCTCTTGGCAATGGCCGTCCTGGGGTTCGCGCGCCCGGGACCCAGGGTGTTCCTGATCGGCGGCATCGTGTTGCTGCTATTCGTTGGGCTGAACCTCCCGTTCGCGATCGAAGGGCTTATCCACCCGATCGGGACGGGCCACGCCTGGACCGACATCATCGCCATCGTGGTGGGCATCACGGGAGGGATCGCCGGGATCGCGGCGTTCCTGGAGCTGCGCCGACGCCAGCCCCGGGTTCAGGTCCTGCGCGCTCCGCTCGGGGAAGTTCTGGCGATCCTCGTGGTGGGCTTCCTCGTCGGGGCCAGCTATGTCTCGGTCAGGGGTTACAGCGCATTGGAAGGTACGCCCGGTCTCGGGGTGGCCAACGGCGTCGTGGCAGCGCCCGTCCAGGCGCCCGTGGAGCTCCACGCGGTCGATACGGCGTTCCTGCAGAAGACGCTCCAGTTGCGCACCGGGCCTGGCACCGTCTACGTGGTCAACGAAGACGCGGGCCCTCACACCTTCGACATCGAGCTGAACGGCCAGATCCTGTCCTACCCCGTGCCGGCCCGTTCCACGACGGCCGTCGTCCTGGACCCGGCGACGGCGGGCACATACACCTACTGGTGCGCCATTCCCGGCCATCGGTCGACCATGGAAGGGACGCTTGAGGTGACCCAGTGACGTCGACACGGATCGAGAGGACGAACGTGCTGGGACTGGGTGGTTGGGCGGCCTACGCGAATGGGGTGGTCTCGGCGGTCGGTCTGGTGTTCCTCGTCGCGATGTACGCCTCGTTCGCGGTCAGGGCGACGGCCGGCGGGCTGCTCCTCGGCTGGGTCAACGATGTCTCGGGCGTGGTCGCGGCATTGCTGATGTTGCAACTCGTCGTCGCCGTCCATGTATTGCTTCGGCCACATGTGCCGATCCTGCTTGGTTGCGATGATGATCGGGATAGGCGCGAAGCTGGCGATCATCGTGCTGCAGTCGATGCTTCTCGTCGGAGCCCTGACGTTCTAGGAAGAGGTCGGGCCTGTCCTGATCGCGTTCCTTCGTTCTCGTCGTCTGGCTCGTGATGATCGGTTACCTCGGAAGTTCGAACGGGGTCATGTCCCATGCGGCGTCCGCATGGGCCTCCTCGCCGCGACGTACGTCGGCTACCCGTTATGGGTATGCCTTGGATCTTGCACGGCATCGACGGGCGCACCCGAGGGAGTTGGATTCGCGATGCCCATCCACAGCGAACGCTTCGCGAGGGCCGCAGCGACGCGGCTGGCTGGGAGTGCAGGAGGATGGACCTCAGTGGCCAGGCGGCTGATCGCAGGCGAATTGAAACCATGGTGATGGCCGCGGCGATCTGCTCGCTGGTGCTCGGGCTGGGCTTTGGGCTGCCGGGCATCTTCGGCACCCTCCACTTCGCCCAGACCGGCGAGGTCTGGACGTTCCTAGGCTTCCCGACTTACGGTGGGGGGCCGTTCGAACGGGTCGGCCTACCGACCTCGGTCCCATTGCTGCTCGGGTTCATGCTGGTCTGTGTGGCCGAGGTGGCCGTCGGGGTGATGCTGCTGCTGGATGTCCCGCATGCGGCGACCGTCAGTTACCTGCTCCTGCCCTTCGAGCTCGTGTTCTGGATCGGCTTCGCGCTCCCGTTTGGCCCGCCACTCGGCATCGCCCGAACGATCCTGCTGCTGCTCGCGTGACCCGGTTGATCCGCCACGGCGCCTGGCGCACGTCCGGAACGTGCGACACCTGGGAGCATGGCCTAAAGGACCAATGTGAATCCGCCCGCCGCGGCTAGACCGTCTGGCGCTCGACGACGGACGCGGCCAATGGTCGAGGACCTCCGCGCCGGCCGCTTCGACCTCCTCTTCACCGGCTACTCCGACCGCTGCCAGCGCAACCTGCGCCGGACCTCGAGCTGCTTGAAGACGATCACCGCCCCAACGGCGTCGCCCTGATCACGTGCGACCGGAAGAACGTCTCCTCCCAGACATTGGCGCGCCCGACAGGATTCGAACCTGCGACCTTCGGCTCCGGAGGCCGACGCTCTATCCACTGAGCTACAGGCGCGCGGACCGCGATGATAGCGGTCGCGCCTGCGTAGAGCTTCGGCTTCTGGTTTGACGCTCCATCCGGAACGGTGGCGCACGCGGCTGGTTCAGCCCATGCGCGTCCCGCCAGCAGCGCCGTACATGCCGAGGAGCCGGCCGCGCAGGTCGCCGCTCGCCCCGACGAGGGCGAGGAAGTCATCGCCGTCCATCTCGAGCAGGACCCCGGCGGTGTCGGCCGTGACGGTCGCGGTCCGGGCCGTCCGGTTCAGCAGACCGAGCTCGCCGAAGACCTCGTCAGGACCCAGGTGACGAAGCTCGATCTCGGTGGCCGCATCCGTCGTCTGCGTGACGCTGAACCACCCGTTGACGATGATGTAGAAGCGATCCGCAGGGGCGCCCTGGCGGACGATCGTCTGGCCGGCGGCGACGTCGATGGGCCGGACCTGGCCGAGGGCGGCCTCCAGGCGCGAGCCTCGGACGCCTGCGAAGAGTGGCAGCTTGGCGACCCGCAGCAGGGTCTCCTCGAACGGGCTCGCCGGCCGGACCGTGGCCGGACCCAGGAGCACCAGCCCGACGATCGCGGCGACGACCACCGCCGCTCCCGCGGCGCCAAGCGCCAGGCCGACCCCGACCGCAACGACCAGGACTGGCAGGACGAACGCGCCGGTCGCCCCGGAAAGCGTGTTGACCGTCATCAGCAGGCCGAGCGCTCGGCCGCGCAGCTCGTCCGGGATGAGGCGCTGGAAGATCGTCGTCAGGACGACGTCGAGCAGGACCGAGCCGGCGGCGGCCAGTGCGATCGCGAGGAGCGCCACCGCGAGGATCGGCACGCCCCCGAGGAGCGCCACGCCGGCACCGGTCAGCGCGGCGCCCGCCAGGAGCGGCCCGCCGAGCCGCCGACGCAGGACGAACACGCCCGAGGCCAGGGCGCCGACCAGGCCACCCACGCCGATCGCCGCGTTCAGGTAGCCGTTCGCCTGTTCGCCGGCGTTCAGGACCGTGACCGCAAGGATGATCGTGAGCGCCTGCATCCCGCCGTCCAGGAAGCCGACGAAGACTTGGATGAGCGCCAGCCCGGCAACCGGCCGAATCGCCACCCGCTGCGCCACCGGCGCCACGGGCGGCCCGGGTGCAACCGCATCCGACGACGGCTCGGACTCGGCTGTCGAGGCGCGTTTCGGGATGGATGGCGGGAGCCTCCAGAGAATCGCCGCGATGACCAGGAACGACGCCGCGTTCAGCACGAACGAGAGGACGAGCCCACCGACCGCAATCAGCACGCCGCCGATCGCCGGGCCGATGATGAAGCTCACGTTCCCGAGGCTCGCCCAGGCGCTGTTGGCCGGGCCGAGCTGACGTTCGTCCTTGGCGAGGCTGGGGAGATAGGCGCCGACGGCCGGGTAGAAGAAGGTCGATCCGCTGGCCGCCACCATCGCGAAGGCGACGATGAGCAGGACCGGACCGTTCGTCGCGACGAGGACCGCCAGGACGACCATGACCGATCCGCGGATGAGGTCGGACACGAGGAGGACGAGCCGCCGGTCGAACCGGTCGGCGACGAGCCCGGCGGGAATCGACAGCAGGACGTAGGGGATCATCCGGACCGCTCCGAAGGCCCCGACCGCCGCAGCGTCGTGGGTCTCCTGGTAGATCACGACGAAGATGGCGACGATATACAGCCAGTCGCCGATCCCGCTGACGAACTCGCCGAGGAGCAGCTTCGTCAGTGGCCGGTTCGCCAGAAGTCCGCGATAGACGCGAAACGCCTCCATTCGTCCCTCGGGCCACTGGGCGATCCGGCGATGGGCCGCCGGGCAATGGGCCGCATCATAGACGACGCCAGCGACGCGAGTCGGCCGTCGAAACGAAGACCCTGCCAGTGGCCAAATACCGACTCATCGGGATGCCCCACCCTGCCCTTTACCTCGAACGTTCGACTCGGTGGACGACAGCCAGCGAGAACCGGAAGGACAGGAGTCACGATCAGCCAGCAGCAGATCCTGGTGAGGGAACGCATCCGCGCGCGCCTCGCCGAGGCGGCGCACGAGCGCCTGGCCCTGCTCGCCGCCCGTGGCGACCGCGATCGGGCTGGCGCCGCCCTCCGCTCGGCCCACGAGATCGCCGGCCGACTCCGCGTGGCGCCGCTCCTCGTCGAGATCGCCGCGCTCGCGGCCCGCGACCCACCGAGCCTAGAGTCCGACACACCCGACGTCGTCGCTACGCCGCCCGACGACGGCGACACCTTCGGCCTCACCGTCCGCGAGCGCGCGGTCCTCGGGCTCGTCGCCCTCGGCCGGACCAACCGCCAAATCGCGGACGAGCTGTTCATCAGCACGAACACCGCCGGCGTCCATGTCTCGAACATTCTCGGGAAGCTCGCGGTCAATGGTCGCGGCGAGGCCGCCGCGATCGCCTACCGCCTGGGCCTCGTCGAACCGGCCGGCCAGCCTGCCTGACATCCTCGTCGCGCCCCGCCCGTCCGGATCGTCGGGCTATCTGAACCGCGACTGAACATCACGGCATCGCCGACCGTCAGAATCGGCAGCGGCTCGACGAGCCGACTGACCTGAGGGTGACGTGGCCCACGGCTCCGACGACCCACCCGCCGCCGCGACAGCTCTGGCGTTCGCGAGCGACGACGCACAGCGCGCCTTCCAGCGACTCGCCGGCGCATCGCTGACGGCGTCGTTCCGGCTCGCCGCCCACCTCGTCGGCGATCGATCGGACGCCGAGGACGTCGTCCAGGAGGCCCTGACGCTCGCATGGCGCGGTTGGCCGGGCCTGCGCGACCCGGATCGTTTCGACGCCTGGTTCGAGCGAATCGTCGTCAATACCGCCTACGAGCGCCTCCGCAAGCGGCGCAGGACGCCAACCGAGCTCCTGCCGGACGAGATCGTCGACGCGGGCGAGGACCGGCTGGCTGCGGCGATCGACCGCGACGCGATCGGCCGGGCGCTCGACGAGCTCAGTCCCGACCACCGCGTCGTCGTGATCCTCCGCTACTGGCGCGACCTCCCGATCGAGGCGATCGCGGATCGGCTCGGCGTCCCGTCCGGAACCGTCCGCTCGCGCCTTCACTACGCCCTGCGCGAACTGCGCCGCGCCATCGAACCACCCCTGATCCGACCCGAGGAGGCTCGGCCGTGAGCGACGAACCGATCGAGCGAGCCCTCCGGGACTGGCTGTCCGACCACACCGAGCGGGAAGCGCCCGCCAGCCTGCGACGGCACCTCGACGCGCTGGCGGCCGGGGGCGCAGCGGCTGGCGCCGGCGCTGTCCCGGCGTCGGGTCGGATCGCGGTCCAGCCGGTTCTCCGCGGCAGGGCCGGGACCTCGAACTCACGACGAAGCTGGGCCCGTGCGATTGCTGCTGCCGTCGCGATCGCCCTGGTCGGAGGCGGGCTTCTGTACGGGCTGACGCAGCGTCCGAGCCCGGCGGTCAGCGGATCGCCGACGACCGGAGCGTCTGGCACTCCCCGAGGAACCGCCTCGCCGGCGATCAGATCGTCGACTGCCGTCGTCGGCGCCGCGCTTGTCGATCCGACGAATGGCTGGGCGCTCACGACGACCGACCTCGTCTGGACCGCAGACGGGGGGGCGACCTGGCGCTCGATCCGACCGACGGATGTCGCAGCGGCGTCGATCAAGGCCGTGCATTTCGTCGATGCGCGAATGGGCTGGCTCGCATGGTGGTCGGTGGCCAACCCTCGCGTGACGATCGAGAGGACGACAGATGGAGGCCGGACGTGGAGCCGCTCGCACACCCCCGGGACGCACCTCGATGGAATTGGCGGTGTCTCGATCGAAGCATTCGACGACGGCGCCTTGTTCGTCCAGATCGAGACTGTCCACGGCTCGGCGGCGTGCACCGGCGAGCTCGACGCCAGCACGGACGCCGGGATCTCGTGGCTGCCCGTCGTCCAGTCCAGCGACCTCGGCAGCGGCTGCGCGCCGATCCGGTTCCTGGACCGGCTCCACGGCTGGACAACCGCGGGCCCGCTGCGCCAGGCGCTCGTCGGGACGAGCGACGGTGGCCGGACGTGGAGGGAGATCCAGTCGGTGAATCCGCGGGGCTACGGCCGCAATCTCCCCGCCTATCAGGTGCCGGCGTTCACGGAGGGCGGCCGAGGGCTCGATGGGATTCTCCTCGTCCGGCTCGTCCCGCCGGACGTCAATGTCCCCGGAGCGAGCGGTCACGTGGCGATCGATCGCACGGCGGACGGCGGCGCGACCTGGCAGCGCGCGTCGGGTCCGCCCGACCCGATGCTGGGCCTCGGCGATCCCCAGATCCCGGTCGGCGCCGCCGCACTCGGCGCGAACGATTGGCTGGTCGCGGGATCGCCGTCGAGCTCGCGGCTGTGGCACACGACCGACGGCGGCGTGACCTGGTCGGCCCTCTCCCCGGGCAGCCTGCCGTCGACGATCACTGCGCTCGGGTTCGTGGACGGCACCACGGGCTGGGCGATCGACGACGGCGGTGGAGCCCTACACGCAACGGGCGACTCCGGCACGACCTGGCAGACGCTCGACCCGCAACCGAAGCCCGAACCGGCGCCAACGCCATCGCCCTCGCCAGCCGCCTCGCCCGAGACCGGCCTCACGTCCTTCACCTGGACGCTCCTGTCGTCGGAAGGAGACCTCGCGACCTACGACATCAATCACGTGATCGCCCGGCGCGATGGCGGCTGGATCGGGATCGCCAACGGACTGCAGGGCCCGCGGACCGTCCACTCCGACGACGGCACGACATGGGTCCTCGATCCGGCCGATCCCGGGCTGATGACGGCCGCCAAGGACCACCTGAACCTCGTCGACGGGACCTCCGACGGGCCGGCCGGACTCGTGGTCGTCGGGGCATCGGCGCTCGGGGACATCAGCAGCGGTGTCAGTCGGGCATGGACGTCGTCCGACGGACGGCATTGGCGCCTCGCCGACTCGATCGGCGGCGATCCGAACGCCTCCATCGAAGCGGTGGTCGGCGGCACGCAGGGCTACATCGCGGTCGGGAGCGACGGGTTCCCCGGGGGCAACACCCAGCTGCCGGGCGCACACGGCGCGGCCGCCTGGACATCCGCGGACGGCAACACCTGGAAGCGCGTGCCTGGCCAGGCCGCCTTCGCGGGCGCGATCATGACCGGCATTGGCGTGACTCCGCGCGGCTATGTTGCGTGGGGCGAGAACATCCCCAATCGGACCCTTCCCGACCAGCCGCTCCCGATCTGGACATCCGCCGACGGGATCACCTGGACCAGGACGACGTCCAGACCCGGCGACTCTGTCTGGCCGATCGGCCAGGTCGTCGTCGGCCGCGATCGACTCGTCGCCGTCGGGACGCGCGACCGGTCCGGGGCGGCCGGCGGGGGGACGGATGCCGGTGCCTGGACGTCAACCGACGATGGGCAGACGTGGGACCGCGCGCGCTTCGCGGTCCTCGTCCCCGCCGCGGGCTCAGCCCCCTCGAGCCACCTGTTCGCGGTCGCGATGGCCGGGGCCGACCTGGTGGCGGTCGGCAACGTTCAGGACGAGCTCGGCGACCAGACGTCCGGCGCGGTGTTCCGATCGACCGACGATGGTGGAACCTGGACGCAGGTCCCGGACGACCCGTTGTTCAACGGAGCTCTCATGCGCCGGGTTCTGGCACTCGACGAGAACCGGTTTGTGGTCTTCGGCCAGGCCAACGATCCGAACGCCCTCGTCAACCCGAACCTCATCTGGCTAGCGACGCGGCAGCCCTGACGGATGTCAGCCGGTCGTGCCGCCGGGCAGGGCCCGGACGCGGTCGTAGGCCTCGTCGATCCGGGCCACCGGGATCCGGCCGCTGGCGACCGCCGCCGCCACGACGCCGACGACTCGCGCCACGATCTTCGGGTCGTAAACCTGCTGGTTGGCGAAGAGGAGCAGGTCGTTGCCGGCCTCGAGCGCAAGCAGGACAGCCTCGTCGCGCCCGAAGGCCTTCGTGATCGCCGCCGCCTGGAGGTCGTCGGTGACGACGACGCCGTTCCAGCCGAGCTCACCGCGCAGGAGATCGGTGACGGTCGTGGCCGAAAGCGACGCCGGGTGAGCCGAATCGAGCTGGCCGTTGACGACGTGGCCGGCCATCACGAGGTCGGCGTGGTCAGCTGCGATCAGCCGGCGGAACGGCTCGAGCTCGGTCCGGGTCCACGTCTTCGTCACGTCGGCGACGCCGAAGTCGGTGTTGGTGGTCGAGCTGCCGATACCCGGGAAGTGCTTGAGCGTCGTCCGGACGCCGGCCGCGCGGTGGGCGTCGATCTCGATCGTGGCCATCGCGACGACCACCTCCGGATTCGCCGAGAACGATCGATCGAGGGCGCCGATCGCGGGACTCGACGGGTTGACGTCGAGGTCTACGACGGGCGCGAAGTTGAGGTCGATGCCGCTGGTCTTGAGGGTCGCTGCGAGTGCCTTCGCCCAGGTCCTCGCTGCTGCCGCCGTTCCCCGCCCGATCGTCGCCTCCGACGCGACGGCCGGAAAGCCGTGGGCCAGCGAGAGGCGAGTCACGACGCCACCTTCCTGGTCGATCCCGATCGCGATCCGGCGCGAGCCGGCGGCGACGCGGAGATCGGCGGTCAGGCGCCTGACCTGGGCCGGCGAGAGGACATTGCGGTTCGCGCCGGTGAGCTGGTCGCGATCGAAGAGGATCACGCCGCCGAGACCCTGGTCGCGGAGCGCGGCTTTGACCCACGGTGCGTCCCCGACGGTCGCGCCCCGGAAGCCGACGACCATCAGCCCGGCGATCTTCTGATCGAGGGTCGGTCCGGGTGTGGCGGTGGGAGGGTTGGTCGGCGTCGGCGTCGGAATTGGCGTGGGTGACGGCCTGGGCGATACAGACGGAGAGGTCGTCGGCCCGGGAGGCTCGGACGATGGACCCGGACTGACCGGCGCGGAGCCGCAGGCCGCGAGGAACAACCCGAGCCCGCCGAGCGCACCGGCCCGCAGCAGGTCGCGCCGCGAGATCGCTGGATCCGAGGTCATCGCCCGCTGCCGATCGCTCGCCTGCTCATCGGCCCGAGCCTACCCGTCTGCTGGCGATCGCGCCCGCGCCGGCTCGGCAACGAGCAGCAGCCTCATGGCGCGCGCAAGCCACCCCTGATATTCGTCCGCCGACCATCCGTGACCCGTGGTCAACGTCGTGAACATGGCCGGCAGCGTGAGCGCGTCGAGGACTGCAACCGCCCGGTCGGCGCCCCCGAGGGATCGGTCGAGCGTGACGAGATGTCGGGCGAGGGCGGCCAGGCCACGGTTGCGTGATCGCATCGCGGCGGCGTGCTCGGCGCGGAGGGTGGGATCCGCCGTCGCGGCATCGGCATGGATCGCCACGACCACGTGGCCGGCCTCCCACCGCAGCCGCATCGACAGCGCGAACGCCGCGAGGGCGTCGTCGAAGCTGGTGCTCGCCATGGCCGTGCCGAATGCCCCGTCCGCAGCCGGATCGTCGACGACGCCCTGGATCAGGGCTCGCATCAGGTTCGCCTTGGTCGCGTGGACCGCGTACACGGTCTGGACGGCCACACCGGCCTCGTCCGCGATGTCGCGCAGGGTGGTCGCAGCGTACCCGCGTGACGCGAACAGCGACCGCGCGGCCTGCTCGATCCGTGCCTTCGTGGCGGCGGCACGCGTGGCCCGCAGCGTTCCGTTTCGGCTCTTGACGTCTCTCACGTCGATAGAGTACAACTCTACTGAATAGAGTCTGACTCTAACGAGATGTCGGGGACAGAGCTGGACCACAATGGAGGTACGTCACCATGACGGTCGAGGAGAACATCGCCACCGTTCGTCGCCTGATCGACGAGGGCTTCACCGCCGGCAACATCGACGTCTGCGAAGAGATCATCGCGCCCGATTCGGTCGAGCACCAGCGCGGGCTGCAGCCCGGCATCGAGGGGGCGAAGCAGACGATCCGCACCCTCCGCTCGTGGTTCTCGGACTTCGAGCTGACGATCCTCGATGTTGCCACGACCGACGACATGGTCTGGTTCCGGAATCGGGCGACCGGGATCAACACCGGCAAGGTGTTCGGTCGACCCGCCACGGGTCTACCGATCGACATCACCGTGATCGATATCGTGCGCCTGCGCGACGGCCGGATCGTTGAGCACTGGGGCGTTCCGGACCAGCTTGGCATGCTCAGCCAGCTCGGCCTGTTCGGGCCCCCGGAACCGGCCCCCGATCGCCCATCGCTGGCGACGCACGCCACCAACTGACTCTCTTAAGCGCTCCATCGCCTGCGCCGCGCATCGCCACGATCCCTCCATCGCCGCTCCGCGATCGCGCTCCACGGTCTGGTCATCCCCGCGATCCGGGCGGCCACGCGAGCAGAACGGCAACTGGACCCGATGATCCCCGGATCGCCGCCGACCCGTCCGCGGACGACCCGTCAGCGCGATGGGTCACGCTTATACAGGCGCTGGGCCCACAGGAAGCCGGCCAGCGTGATGACGACGCACCAGCCGACTGCAAACAGGCCGCGATTCCCGATTGAGGTTCCGAGCAGCAGCCCGCGGAGGGTCTCGATGATCGGGGTGAACGGCTGGTTCTCGGCGAACCAGCGCAGGCCGTCGGGCATCGAATCGGTTGGCACGAACCCGCTTCCGAAGAATGGCAGGAAGGTCAGTGGCATCGGAAGGTTGCTCGCCGTTTCCACGCTCTTCGCGGACATCCCCAGAGCGACCGACAGGCATGTCATGGCGAGCGACGCGAGGACCAGGAGACCGGCGGCCCCGATCCACTCGATCGGTCCGGTCGTCGGCCGAAAGCCCATGGCCACCGCCACCACGATGACCACGGCGAGGGCGATGATCGACTGGATCACGCTGCCGATCACGTGGCCGACGAGGACCGCCGTGCGCGAGATCGCCATCGTCCGGAAGCGGTTGATGATTCCTTCGGTCATGTCCATCGCGACGCCGATCGCGGTGCCCGTCGCCGCGCCGCCGATCGTGATGAGCAGGATGCCCGGTACCACGTACGCGAGATAGGCGTTGCGACCGCCGGTTGGTCCACCCAGGCCGATCCCGAGTGTGCCGCCGAGGACGTATACGAAGAGGACCAGCAACACGATCGGGATCCCGACCATGAACGCGGTCATCGACGGGTAGCGGCGAATCCGACGGAGGTTACGGCGGAGCATCGTGACCGAGTCCGCCAGGACGTACGGCGTTGCGCTCATGGCCGGGCCTCGTCGGGCAGGGACTGGCCGGTGATGGACAGGAAGACGTCATCGAGATCCGGAGTCCGGACCGTCAGCCCGCTCACGGTGATGGCTTCCCGATCCAGCTGGTCGAGCAACCTGCGCAGCGACTGGACGTCACCCTCGTTCGGGACCTGGAGGGTGAGGGCCTCGTCGTTGCGCGCAACGCCACGGAACGCTCGAGCGGCCTTCTCCAACTCGGCGGCATCGCCGAACTCAAGGCGGACATGGCCTCCCGGCACGAGGCGCTTCAACTCGACCGGCGACCCGCTCGCGACGATCCGGCCATGGTCGAGCACGGCGATCTGGTCAGCGAGGCGGTCCGCTTCATCGAGGTCCTGCGTCGTCAGGAAGATCGTGACGCCGCGGGCGACGAGCTCGCGGATCAGCTGCCACATCACGCGCCGGCTCCGCGGATCGAGGCCTGCGGTCGGCTCGTCGAGGAAGATGATCCGGGGATCGCCGATCAGGGTCATCGCGAGGTCGAGCCTGCGGCGCATGCCGCCGGAATAGGTCGAAACGGGCTTGCGGGCAGCGTCGACGAGGTCGAATCGCTCGAGCAGCTCGGCGACCCGTCGCCGTCCGGTCGCGCGACCGAGATGGCGCAGGTCCGCCATCAGGACCAGGTTCTCCTCGCCGGTGAAGAGCCCGTCAACGGCCGAGAACTGGCCGGTGACGCCGATGAATCGTCGGACCGCGTCAGGTTCGCGGCGGATATCGTGACCCGCGATCTCGACGTTGCCGGAATCGGCGCCGATCAGGGTCGACAGGATCTGGACCATCGTCGTCTTCCCGGCGCCATTCGGCCCGAGGAGCCCGAATACCGTTCCCTCGACCACGTCCAGGTCGATCCCGTCGAGAACGAGCATCTTGCCGTAAGACTTTCGCAGGCCTCGCACCGCGATCGCCCGCCGCGCGGCGACAGGCGCCGTCATGCCGCACCGCCACCGATTGTCGCCGCCCCGCGGCGTTGATCAGATCTCGAGGTCCTCGACCGGCGGGTGCTCACCGGAGGCGGCGACCATCTCGTAGAGCGGCTCAGGGATCCGATCCTTGAGCTCCTCGAGGGTGTCGATGACGTCCAGGGTCGAGGTGGCCGGCGACGTGCCGTAGTTGACCGTCCCGATGCCGAGGTAGCCGCGCCAGCCGGCCGGCTTGCCTTCGGCGTTCTGCATCGTGTAGTCCGGGCTCCGTTCGAGATGGAGGACGAACTTGCTCTTCCGACTCCGATAGACACGGAAGGTCTCGACCCGATTCCAGTTCGTGTTGAGCCATTCGCCGAGGAGGACGCCGGTGAAACGGACCTTACGACCGGCGCCAGGCCCGACGCGGACGACGATTTCGTCGAAGCCTTCGCCTTTGGCCTCTTCCACGTCGATGTACCGCCGAAGGGCATTGGCGATGGCACCCGAGAGATTGCCCCCGGCGAGCTCCTGCGCTCGGCGGTAGAGCGGGAGGTCGTCATCTGACACGTAGATGGTCTTGTTCGGCACGCGTTCATCGTATCTCCGGTCCGCGAATGACATTATGCGTAGGAGTATACGTATATCGTGGTCGGGCACAAGACCCGTTCGGAGCCGGCTCGAATCAGGTCGGGTGACCTCGTCCAGGGGACCCAATCAAGCAGCTCGATCAGGCGGTCGCCGCAACGTCAGTCGATGGCGCGCCCGCAATCACGCTCGCTGCATCGATATCGACCGGCTCGTTACCTCTCGGGCCGGCGAGGGCTTGCCGCGGAAAAAGTTCGAGGCCGGCTCCCGAAGGAACCGGCCTCGATGCTGTCCCGGTGAAAGTCCGGCGAACCGGACACCCGCCACGCGCCAAGGGCATCTATCACGTCGGCTGCACCGACTACCCTGACCCTACCTACCCATGACCTTGGTTCTGGGGCAGCTTGGCTGACTAGCAGCACGAGGACATGCTACTCACCGAGGCTCCGAAAGCCAAGAGTTTTGATGCAATTGGTGATGTAAATTCCTTAACGTTCATTACGTGTACGTGACGGTCTGGCCACCACGCCTCCGCCACGAGCCCCGTTTCAAGTGTGAATCGCGGTCAGTCCTCGTGGATTGTCACGCCGGTGATCGCAATCGGATCGTCGGGCAGGTCCCGTGAATTCCGGGGCGCCGACACGATCGCGTCCACCACATCCATGCCCTTCGTCACCAGGCCGAACAGGGTGTAGTTCTTCGGGAGCTTGCCGGTCAGGTCCTGATGGCAGATGAAGAACTGGCTGCCGTTGGTGTTCGGGCCGGAATTGGCCATGGCCAGGGCGCCGCGGACGTAATCGCCCTTGATCGGCTCGTCCGCGAACTTGTAGCCGGGGCCGCCGGTCCCGACCCGGCCCGCGTTGAGGCTCGACTTCTTACCGTGCTCGCCGTCGCCGGCCTGGGCGACGAAGCCCGGGATGACGCGGTGGAAGACCACGTCGTCATAGAAGCCTTTCTTCGCGAGGTCGATGAAGTTCTGGCTCGCCTTCGGGGCGTCGGTCGTGAACAGGTTGGCTTCGATGTCGCCTTTCTCGGTGGCGATCGTGACGCTGGTCATGGGTGCTCCTTTCAGGATGGGCTCGGGGATGAGAGGGGGGCTGGGCTCGCGGTGGGGGACGATGGAGCAGACGAAGGTGCGGTTGACGCGGCCGCCTGCCACGGCCCGACGGTCACGGTGGTCATCGCGATCGGGTGAGCCGGGCTCTCCTGGCCCTGGGCGTCGGCGTAGATCGCGTCGACCGTGTCCATGCCCGCCGTCACCGAACCGATGATCTGGTACGTGTTGGCCGAGGCCAGCACCGACTGGTCCTTGTCGTCGAGGACGATGAAGAACTGCGACCCGACCGAGTTGGGCTGGCTCGTCCGCGCCATCGCCACGGTGCCTCGGACGTATGGCGTCGTGACCTGCTCGTCCTGGATTTCGTAGCCGGGCCCTCCGCCGCCGGTCCCGGTCGGATCGCCGCCCTGGATCACAAATGGCGTCCCGTCCTGGAGGGTCGCGACACGGTGGAACACGATCCCGTTGTAGTAGCCGCATGCGGCGAGGGCCGCGAAGTTGCCGACCGCGATCGGCGCGAGATTGGCCTTGAGCGTGATCTCGATCTTGCCCTTGGTGGTGTCGATCGTTGCGAGCCGACTCTGGCCAGCAGGCGCCGGCGGAGGCTGGGCGGTCGGGCAGTTCGTGCCGCGGGCGATCGCGGATGCAGCGGGCGATGAGCCGGTGGCGCTCGAACCCGCCCCGCCACCGGCGCCGCTCCCGAACTTGAAGACCCCGCCGGCGAGCGCCGCACCGATCGCGAAGACGACAACTCCGATCACGACGAGCCAGGCGGTCGACAGCCCGCTCGATGCCGGCCCACCGCGAGTCGCGCCGCCCCGGGCACGCTGCGTCGCGGGCCGGCGACCGTCCGCGGGTGACGCGCTGTGCGGCGTCGCGCCGGCCTGGACGGCCCGCCGCTTCTTCGACAAGCGCGGGCGCTGGCGGTTCGGATCGGGGCTCAAGCGGCGGCCTCCTGGGCGGCGGTGAAGTCGATCGCCCCGGACAGGAGGGCTTCGCCGAGGATGATGCCCGCGATCCCCGCGTCGCGCAGGCGGCGGATCCCGTCGAGGTCGGCAACCCCGCCGGCTACGAGGATGTCGACATCCTGCCGGGCGGCCAGCGGACTGAGGACCGTGAGATCGGGCACCTGGCCACCGTGAGCGAGCACGAACCGTCCGACGCCCCGTTCCGCAAGCTCGGCGACGACGCTGGCAAGGGTCGCCGCCCCGTTGCGCTGCCACGGAAACGCGGCCAGCCGCTCCGGTCGCGGATCGAGCCCGACGGCCAGCCACGCCCCCGCGACCTCGAGGCCCTCGGCGAGCGCGGCCGGGTCGTCGGCGATCGCCATCGAGGTCACGACCCGCGTCGCGCCGGCCGCGAACGCCAGGCGGATCCCGTCGGCGGTGTCGACCCCGCCGGCGATCTGGATCGGGATCGCGATCCGCGCCGCGATCGCGCCGACGGCCTCGAGATTGACCGGCCGGCCCGTCCGCGCCCCGTCGAAGTCGACGACGTGGATCAGCCGCGCGCCGCGCTCCACGAAGCTCTCGGCGATCCGCTCGGGCCGGTCCGTCGGCGCCCCGACGCCGGTCGAGGCGCCGGGCCAGAAGACCACTCGGGAGCGGCCCTTGTCTAGATCGATGGAAGGGATGACCTGCACGTCAGGCGCGCGCGGCCTTGCTCGCCCCGCCGCCGCTGCCGCCGCCGCTCGCGCCGCCGCCGGCGGTTCCCGCGGCGATCCGCTCCGCAAGGATCCGGCGGTGGAAGCTGATCGGCAGGGACCCGTTCTGGAGGAGCGTGTCATGGAACTCGCGGAGCGAGAACGCCGAACCGAGGCGCGCCTGCTCGTCGGCGCGGAGACCGAGCAGGAGGACCTTGCCGAGCAGGTAGGAGAGCTGGTACGTCGGCGTGTAGGTGTAGCGGCGAACCTCGGCCCGGGCGTTGGCCTCCTCGAAGCTGGTCTGCTCGACGAGGAACCGGATCGCCTCTCCGACCGCGACCTCGCCGCGATGCATCCGGACGTCGAGGATGATCCGACATGCCCGCCAGATCGCGTCGGTGTGCATGTTGAGCCGGAAGTTCGCGGCGGCGTCGAAGCCCTGCTCGCGCATCATCTGCTCGGAGTACATCCCCCAGCCTTCGACGAACTCCGGCGCGTCGGCCATCAGCCGGGTCAGCGACGGGTTGCTGTTCGCGACATGGAGCTGGAGGTGGTGGCCCGGGTACGCCTCGTGGATGCTGGTGTTGCTGATGGCGCTGAAGTTGTGCTCGCGCATCGCGTTCGGGTCGGCGTCGACCGACGGCGTGACGATGTAGATGCCCTTCGGCCTCGGGTCGAACTTCGGCGGCGCGAAGTACGCAGCGAAGGGAATGACGTTGCGGAGGTACACGGGGGTCTCGATGACCTCGATTCGCTCGTCGTCCGGGACGGTCGCGATGTCGTGGTCGATCAGGTACTGGCGGGAGCGGTGCATCACGTCGCGATAGGCGTCGAGCGCCTCGCCGAACGTGGCCGGATGATCGGACTTCAAACGGTCGATGACCTCGGTCTCGGTCGATCGATCGTCGACCTCGGCGGCGGCCCGGATCCGGGCGGCCTTCTGGGTCTCGAGCTGATCGTGGCCGATCTCGAGGATGGCGTCAGCGTCGAGGCCGTCGAAGGCCCGCAGGCTGACGAGCTCGTCGTAGCGCTCGCGACCGAGCGCCCAGTCGTCTGTGCCGCGCGCGAACGACTCCTTGAGCCAGGCGCCATAGTCGGCGATCGACGCGCGAGCGGTGTCGGCGGCGCGCGCCAGGCGCTGGCGCTCGGCCTCGGGCAGCCCGGCTCCGGCCGTCACGATCTCGTCGAAGAACGACGGCAGGCTCGCTGCCGACTCGATCTCGAGCTCCTGCCAGCCGCGGACCTGGGGCACGACGGCCCGGTCGCGCGACTCGGCGAGGTACGACGGGACGGCCTCGAGCCGGCCGACGATCGAGGCCAGCCGCTCCTCGAGCGGGGCGAAGTCCTGGGCAAAGACCAGGAACAGCGCGTCGCCGACGACATCGAGAGCGGTCGACCGGCGCTCCCACGTGCGGACCGTCTCGGTGTCGAAGATCTGGCGGCGGACGTTGTGGACCTCGAGGTCGCGCTCGAGCCGGGCGTCGCTCGACAGGCCGTCGTCGGCGAGCGCCTCGACCGTGGCGAGGTGCGCCTTGTCGGCCGCCAGCTCGCCGAGAACGGCGTCGCGGCTGCCGTCCCCGAGGCGGTGATCTTCGGTATGGATGCCGAGATACGTCCCGATGAGCGGGTTGCCAGCGATGAGCCGGCGGAGCCGGGCCTCCACGATGTTGTAGAGCCGCTCGTCCAGCGGGCCCGCGTCGGATGCGGGCGCGGGTCGGGTCAGGACGACGTCCTGAATGGTGTCGGTCACGAACAGACTCCTGGGTGGGCTCGCGGCGGGCCCGGGTCCGTCGCTTCGGGCGGGTGTCGCGGAGGCCGGACGGGAGCGGTCCGGCGAAGGCGCTGAGTGTCGCCCATCGGGCGGGTTCGCGCCATCGCGGTTCTTGCTCGGGTCTGCGCCGAGCTTCGATCGGTCCGGATTTCGCTGGCTGATGCATTCCTGGTTGTCGCATGGCGACTTCCGGGAAGTACCAGGCTCGGGCTCGACTCGCCGCACGGTTCAGCGTCGGGTGGCGACCTGCAGACGCACGCCGAGCTCCTCGATGGCGGCCCCGACCGCTGTGGCGATCGGCTCGACGTCGGCCGCCTCGATCCCGCTGTTCAGCGCCGCCCGGATCTGGCCGTGCGGGTAGTAATCGAGGAGCACCCCGCGCGTGGCGAGGGCGGCCAGGAACGCGGCCCGGTCGCCCGCTACCCGGAACAGGACGAAGTTGGTCCTCACTCGACCTGGATCGAGCGGCGCATCGTCCGGGCCCGGCTGGGCGATGTCGCCGGGCGAGAGGACTCCGGGCACGTCGGCGAGAAGCTCGGCGAGGCGTCGGGCGTTGGCATGGTCGTCGGCCAGGCGCGCGATCATCCCGGCGTCTCCATCACGGAGCGCCACGAGGCCGGCCGCTGCGAGAACGCCGGCCTGACGCATTCCGCCGCCAAGCAGCTTCCGGGCGCGATGAGCCCGGCCGATGAAGGACCTGGAGCCGACGACGACCGAGCCGGCCGGGCAGGATAGCCCTTTCGAGAGGCAGAACGTGACGGAGTCGGCGGGCGCCGCGAGGGCCGCGGCCGGGATGCCGAGAGCCACTGCGGCGTTGAAGAACCGGGCGCCGTCGACGTGCAGCGGCACGCCCCGGTCGTGGGCGACGGCTGCGATCATCTCGGTCGCCCGGAGCGGAATCGGCTGGTTGTCCGAATGGCTGTGGGCGTTCTCGATCGTGACGAGCGACGTCGGCGGCTCGTGGGCATCGGTCGGATCGCGAAAGGCCGCGGCGACATCGGACGGGTCGAGCGTGCCGTCGGGCCTGTCGCGGAGCTGGATCACGCTCGCCCCGACGACGACCGCATGGCCGGCCGCCTCGTCCCGGACGATGTGGCTCTGCGCCCCGGCGATGACCTCGCCGCCGCGCGGGACGTGGGCCATCAGCGCCACGAGATTGCCCATCGTCCCCGAGGAAACGAACAGCCCTGCCTCCTTGCCGAGCAGCTCCGCGGCGCGCTCCTGCAGGGCGTTGACCGTCGGGTCCTCGCCGAAGACATCGTCGCCGACCTCGGCCGCGGCCATGGCGTGGCGCATCTCGGGGGTCGGCTTGGTGACGGTGTCCGAGCGGAGGTCGAGGGGGGTCATGGCGGCCGAGTATAGGGGCCGAGGCGCCACATCGGCGGGGACGCCGGAGCCTGAGGCGACGCTCGCGCGCCCATCGCGTTGTACGGTGACGTCATGACCGACGGGCGCCGCGACCAGGGCTTCTCGGTCACCCCCCAGCGGATCGGCGGGGACGCCGGCCGGCCGGCCCGGCGCGGCCGCTGGACGCGCCGGATCGGCGTCGCGCTGGTTGCCATCGCCGGCCTGGCGATCGTCGCGGTCGGTTGGTTCGGCCCGCGCATCGATCAACGTCCCAGCCTCGACACCTCGTTCTTCGCCACCCCAGTCCCGCTCTCCACCCCCAGCCCCCGCTCGACCCCGAGCTCGACCGGCATTCCCGGCCCGACGGACCTGCCACGGCTGACGCGTCCCGCGGGGTCCACGATCTCGGGAACGCTCATCTACCTCGACGAGGCCGCGATGCGCGGGGTCGACCTGACGTCCGGAGCGGCCATCGAGGGCCCGCCCACGGGGATGGGCCGCGACGCCGTGATCGCAGATCCGAACGACAGCGGTTGGACGTGCGTGTGCTTCGCGGACGGACTCGTCGACGGGTATGCCCTGGTGGACGTTCGGCTCGTGCAGATCGGATCGGATCTCGCGACCCTGGGATCGACGCCGATCGGGCACCTCGTCGGCCCGCGGCCGTCCGCGGACGGCTCACAGGTCATTTCGACGGACGTCGACCTGTCCGACGATCATCGCCACGGCGTCCTCGCCTGGGCGACGCGCGGGACCGCCGGCTGGAAGGTCACGATCGAGCCCCTCGACGTCGTCGGCGGCAACACGGGGGCCGCCGTCGAGCTCGGGACGGTGGCGCCGCCCGTGCCCGGCCCATCGGTGGCACCGTCGGCGGCTGCATTGATCGATCCGGCCTTCGTGCAGGATCAGTATTTCGACGGTCCTCACGTCCGGGTCGATCCCACGGGCCGGGTCGCCTTCGTGTGGGGCACCATTCAAGAGTCCAGGGCGGATGGCGGGACCGACCTGCGGGCCGTCGCGTGGCGCGTCGCCCTCGCCGCGGACGGCTCGGTCGGCGAGGCTCGGAACGCCCCCGAACTCGCGGCGACGCAGCCCCTCTGCGGGACGGTCGGGTTCGCGGCGGCCGATCGCCTCGCCTGGCTGTGCCCCCACTTTCCCGATGCGACGTCGGCAGAGGTGACGTGGACCGTCGGAGGCCTGGATCTCGAGGGGCGTTCGATCGGCGAGATGCGCCTCGCCGACTACACGTCATGCTGCTTCACTGACCCGATCTTCGACACGGCCAACGGGGTCATCTACTTATGGGCGGCGACCGACCTCGTCGCTGCTCGGATCGACATCCATCGGCTCACGGGCGAGGTGGTTCGCTTCGACCCGGCGGCGCAGGCTGCGCCCGGAGGCCCGGCTGAGGGTGGGACGTTGCCGCCCGTTTGGCGCATGCCGGGATCCGTGTCCGGACGCTACGGAGCGGGCCAGATCGCCGGTTCAGCGGACGGCTCCGCGATCTATGCCCTCGGATTCGCGCCGCAGGTCACGAGCGATCGGGGGATGCCGCCGAGCCTCGGCGTCTTCGTGATCGATCGATCCACCCTGGCCCTCCTCCGACGCTGGGCCCCCGCCGCCGATTACACAGGAATCGCCGTCCTGCGCGACGGGTTGGTCTACGCCTCGGGCAGCCCGAGCGTCAACTTCTCCGGCCAGACCACGCCGGTGCAGGCCAGCGTTACGATCCACCGGCCGGCTGACGGTGCGATCCTCCTCCGGGTCGGCCAGCTCGGGACGTCGTTGCCGCCGCTCGTGATCGCCCGCTGACACACGACAAGCGTCAGCGCCTCTGCTATCCTCCGCACTCGCCGCAACTGGACCCGTGGTGTAGCGGCCCAACATGCCAGCCTGTCACGCTGGAGATCGCCGGTTCGAATCCGGTCGGGTCCGCCATTCGAATGTCCCTACGCCCCGTCCGCCCGCCCGGACGGGGCGTCTCTCTGTCCGGGGACACCGGCTACGTCAGGCCGGCGAAGAGGTCGTCCTCGGGCTTGGTCGTCGGGATTCGCGACTCGCGGAGGATGTACGCCTCCTTGGTCCAGTGCTGCTTCCAGCCGTCTTCGCCGAAGAGCATGAAGCCACTGTCCATCGCGATCTGCGTGACGTGGCGCTGGATCGCGCGCCACTTCCGATCGATCGGGTCGCCACCGATGTCAATCCAGGTCGTGACCTGGTCGTCGGGGACGAGCATCTTGGCGAGGAACGCCTCATGCTCTGTGCGCTGCTCCGGCGTCGCATCCTCGGGCGGGTCCCAGAAGCTCGATTTTCCGGCCTCCTGCATCGCGTCGCGCATTGCCTGGCGGACCGACGCCGGGATGGCGGTCTCGTACAGCTTCGAGGGCGCCCATGGCGCCAGCCCGCCCTCGAGCTGCTTCGGATACCAGGCCGGATCGCCGGCTCGCTCGAAGGCGCGGATCGACACGTCGTGGACGCGGATGTGATCGGGGTGGCCGTAGCCGCCGAAGCTGTTGTAGGTCGTCATGACGTCCGGCTGGTATTTCCGGATGAGCCAGGTCAGCCGCCCGGCCGCCTCGTCGAGATCGGCCTGCCAGAAAGTGCGCGGATCGTTGTTGCCCTCGCGACCCATCATGTCCGAGTCGCGATAGCCGAGGTTCTCCCACTCGGTGACGCCGAGCTCGTCCATCGCGGCCTCGAGCTCGCCGGCACGGATCTCGCCGAGACGTCGATGGTTGAGCGGGGTGTCCATCTCCTTGACGACGATCTCGCCCTGTTCGCCGCGAGTGCCGGTCACGAGGATCACCCGGTGGCCGTCGGCCACCGCCTTCGCCATCGCCCCGCCGGCGCTGATCGTCTCGTCGTCCGGGTGGGCATGGACGGACATCAGGGTCAGGCGATGCGGCTCGGGCGGGGCCACGTCGCTGGGCCCGCCGTCGGGGGCGGAGGTCGGCTCGTCGATCATGCCCGCATCATCGCATCGGCGCGTCGCGGGCGTCGATTGGCGCCGGACGATCCGGACTTCGGCCCGTCAGGAATGTGGCGCCCGGGACGCGGGCTCGAGCATCGGATTTCTGCCGCTCAGGAATGTGGCGCTTGACCTCGCCGGTTCAGCCGAGGCCGCTGAGGATGATCCGTCCGGGACGGGGCAGACAGGTCCCGCGTACCAGGAATCTCTCGCCTGAGCGACAGAAGTCGGGCTCGCGACAGCGCAAGATCGGGCGCGGGGTGTCACGAGACGGCCATCGCTTTCCTGCTGTCCGCCTACCATCGGCGGATGGCGACGACCCCACCGCGAAACCCAGCGCCGAACACTCCGGCCGCCGCGGGTCCCCTGGCCGGCATCAAGGTCGTCGACTGCTCGACCGTCCTCGCCGGGCCGTACGCGACGATGCTCCTCGGCGACCTCGGCGCCGACGTGATCAAGGTCGAGCCGCCCGAGGGCGACGCGACACGCGGCTGGGGTCCGCCGTGGGCCGGCACCGAAGAGGACGGCTCGCGGACCGCCGTCTACGCGCTCGCCGTAAACCGTAACAAGCGCTCGATCCGGCTCGACCTCCGGCGGCCGGAAGGCGCTGCCGTCCTGCGCCGGCTCCTGGCCGACGCCGACGTGCTCGTCGAGAACGTCCGCCCCGGCGGGCTCGACCGGCTCGGCTTCGGAGATGCCGTCCTGGCCGAGCTCAACCCGGCCCTGATCCACCTGTCGATCACCGGCTACGGCCCGTCCAGCCCCGATCCGACCCGACCGGGATACGACTTCGTCCTCCAGGCGGAGTCGGGGCTGATGTCGATCACCGGCGCGACCGACGCCGACGGCGGCTCACCGACGAAGACCGGTGTCGCCATCGCGGACGTCCTTGCCGGGCTCAATTCGGCTGTCGCGATCCTTGCCGCCCTCGTCGGCCGCGAGCACGAGCGCAAAGGTCGGGGCGCGGCCGGGTCGGTCCCGCCGGCCGGCCAGCGGATTGATCTGTCGCTACTCGGCGCCACCCTCGCCGCGCTCGTGAACCAGGCGCAGAACGCCTTCGCCGGCGACGTCCCGGGCCGGCTGGGCAACGCTCACCCGAACATCGTCCCGTACCAGTCGTTCGAGACCCTCGACGGCCAGATCGCGATCGCCGTCGGCAGCGAGCGCCAATGGCCGCGGTTCTGCCGCGTCCTCGGCCTGCCGGCGCTCGCCGACGACCCGAGCTTCGCGACGAACGGCGACCGCGTCACGAACCGCGCCGTCCTGATCCCGACGCTGGCCGGCCGGTTCGGCGAGCGGACGACGGCCGACTGGCTCGCCGACCTCGATGCCGCCGAGGTCCCGGCCGGCCCGATCCAGGACATCGCGGCCGCCTTCGCCTCGCCATGGGCAGCCGGACGGACCGTGGACCTGGTCCATCCCCGAATCGGCTGGATCCGCCAGGTGGCTCCCGCCTTCGACCTGTCGCGGACACCGGCGACGATCCGCACGCCGCCGCCGCTGCTTGGCGAGCACACCGACGAGATCCTCGCCGAGCTCGGATACGACCCGGCTGAGACGGAGCGCCTGCGGTCGGCGGATATCGTCTGAGCGGGTGAGCTCCCAGGAGCCATCCTCGGCAGGTTCGCCGTTCCCGGCGCCCCCTGAGGGTCGCCTCGCGCTAGAGCTCCTCGCGCCTGAACACGACCCAGGCCAGGACGCCGCAGCCGCCGATCAGGGCGGACGTCGCCAGAACGGGGACGATGACGTCCGGTCCGGCGACGCCGAGGGCCAGCGCCCGCGCCGGACCGCTGAGACCGGTCGGGAGGTACCGCGCCAGCGCGGGCAGAATCCCGAGCACGCCGACGACGATGAAGGCGACGATGCCCAGCCCCGCCGCGGCGAGGCTCGAGCGCGTCAACACCGATCCGACGAAGGTGATCGACGTCCAGGCCATCAGGGCGAGCCACTGGAGGACGGCTGCGGCGGCGACGCCGGCGACGGGCAGCGGGCCGAACAGCACGAACGTGTAGAACCAGGCGCCGGCCGTCGCGATCCCGACCGAGATGCCGAGCGTGAGCCCGATCGCGACGAGCTTGGCGAGCAGGAACGCCGCCCGCCCGACCGGTTTCGTCAGGATCAGCGCCGCGGTCCCGCGCTCCTTCTCCGCCGCGACCGCGCCCATCGAGAGGAGAACGGCGATCAGCCCGCCGAACTGGCCGAGGTTCTTCGCCAGTTGGTCGACGGCATCGACCGTGGTCGGCGGTGGCAGGACGATCGGGATCCGGTCCCCGGCCAGCGCCTTGAGCAGCTCCGGAGTGAACCGGGCAAGGAGCGGCGAGCTGAGCCCGACCAGAAGGAAGATCGTCGCGATCACGGGCAACCGGAGCGTCCGCCACTGCTCGAGCAGCTCCTTGCGGAGAAGCGGGCCGAGGCCGGCCATCAGCGATCCGCCGTGCGCGGGCGAATGAATCCGCGTCCGTCGAGCTCGTCGGGCCCCGGGGTCCCGACGAGCTCGAGGAAGACGTCCTCGAGGGTTGGCCGAATGCGTTCGAACGAGGCGATCCGGAGGCCCGCCTCGAGGATCGCCCGGAGGAGCGCGGGTCCGGCGGTCGTCGGGTCGTCGACGGCGATGCGGAGCGCGCCGTCTGCATCGAGTGTGACGGCCTCGACCGACTCGGTCTCGCGGAGGCGGCGGACCAGTGCGTCGACCGAATCCGCCTGGCCCGCCTCCGCTTCGACCCGATAGGCGCGCTGGAGATGATCCGCCAGCAGCCGCTCGAGCGAGGATTCGATGACGAGCCGCCCTCGATCGAGAATCGCGACGCGGTCGCAGACGCGCTCGACGTCGGACAGGACGTGGGTCGAGACGATGACCGTGGTCTCCCCGCGCAGCCCCTCGATCAGGGCGAGGACGTCGCGCCGCCCTTCGGGGTCCAGCGAGCTGACCGGCTCGTCGAGGAAGACCACGGTGGGCCGGTGGAGGAGGGCCTGCGCGATCCCGAGCCGTTGCCGCATCCCGCCGGAGAAGCCCCCGATCCGACGCTCGGCTGCGGCGGCGAGGCCCGCCCGCTCCAGTTGTTCATTCACTCGGGTGCGCAGTCCGTGGCCGTCGAGGCCGCCGAGACGGCCGACGAGCTCGAGCAGCTCCCGGCCGCGCATCCAGGCATAGAAGCGCGGGTCCTGGTCGAGGTAGCCGAGGCGACGCTGGAGGGCCGGCCGGTCGAGGCCGACCTCGATGCCGGCGACGGTCGCGTTGCCCGAGGTCGGTCGCGCGAGGCCCGTCAGGATCCGGATCGCGGTCGTCTTGCCGGCGCCGTTCGGCCCGAGCAACCCGAAGATCGAGCCGGTGGGGACGTCGAGCTCCAGCCCGTCGAGCGCGACGATCGCGCCGAACCGCTTCGTGAGTCCATGCGCTGCGACGGCCGAGGCAGCCGGGCTTGCCGGGGCGGTCGCGGCGGGCGTCGCCGGTCCGGTCACGTGTCCTCCCGCCCGCCGACGAGATAGACGATCGGACCGACGAGGTTGACGAACACGATCACCAGCGCCCACAGCACCTTGCTCCCGCCCCGGACCCGACGATCCTCCTGCTCGAGATCGTGGAGCGCGACGATCATCAGCCCGAGCTGGATGATCACGATCGGGGCGAGGAGCGCGATGATCTGCTCGGTCTTGAGCGGGTTCATTCCGCGAAGCCTAGCGAGCCGCGGGCGCGGCTGGGTGTGCGCCCGTGCACGGATCGCTTCCGGACGTCCGGCGACCCGCTGCTAGACTCGGGCGGGCCACCCGAACCCGGCGACCCGGCGGCTTCGACGCCAACACCCGGAGGAACCCGATGACCGACGACCGCGAGCGCTGGGCGCTCATCCTCGGCGCCTCGAGCGGCATGGGCGAGGCCACCTCGCTCGCGCTCGCCGCCGCGGGCTACAAGATCGCCGGGATCCACCTCGACTTCCGGGCCGCGATCGCCCACGTCGAGGAGGTCAAGGCCGCGATCGTCGCCGCCGGCAGCGAAGCCCTGTTCGTCAACATGAACGCGGCCGACGACGAGAAGCGGGCGGCGGCGCTCGCCCAGCTCAACGTCCGCTTCGACGAGAGCCGTGCGGCCGGTCGGAAGCCCTACGTCCGGGTCGTCATGCACTCGCTCGCCTTCGGCTCACTCGTGCCGTTCCTCGCCGACGATCCGAAGGAAGCCGTGGACCGCAAGAAGATGGAGATGACCCAGGACGTGATGGCAAACAGCCTCGTCTACTGGGTTCAGGACTTGTATCGGGGCGGGTTTCTCGACCGCGGCTCGAAGGTTTATGCGATGACGTCGGAAGGGACGAGCCGGGTCGTGCCGTCCTACGGCGTCGTCTCCGGAGCGAAAGCCGCGATGGAGTCCCACATCCGGCAGCTGGCGATGGAGTTCGCCCGGCGTGACACCGGGATCGCCGCCAACTCGATCCGAGCCGGCGTCACCGATACGCCGGCGCTCCGCAAGATCCCCGAGAACCAGCGGATGATCGACATCACCCTCGCCCGCAATCCGCATGGCCGGATGACGACGACCGCCGACGTGGCCGATGCCATCGTCACGCTGAGCGCCTCCGACTCGGACTGGATCAGCGGCAACATCATCTCGGTCGACGGCGGCGAGTTCGTCACCGGCTGACCGACCCGCAGCTCGCTCCCCGGACCGACGCCCGTGGCCGACCGCAGCGCTGACTGGGTCCTCCTCTCGCTCGCGCCCGTGCCCCGCGAGCGGGTTGCCGCCTGGTTCGCGGGCCTGCGCGGGCTCGAGATCGTCCTTCCGCCCCGGCGCACGACCGCGGCCGTGCAGTCCGCGATCGGCGCCGCGGATATCGTGATCTCGGACTGGTCGGGCGCGCTCCGGGTCGACACGGCGGAGGTCGCCGCCGCTCGGCGGCTGAGCTTCCTGATGTCGCCGAGCGTCGGGCTCGACAACCTCGACCTCGATGCGCTCACCGCGGCCGGCGTCGTGGTCGCCAATCCTGCCGGGCTGAATGCCCCCGCCGTGGCGGAGTGGTGCGTCGGGGCCGCGTTCGCCGTCGCCCGATCGCTGGCCTGGGTCGACGCTCGAGTCCGGGCCGGGGACTGGCCCCAGCTCGAGCTGCCCGAGCGCGGCTCGACCGAGATCGCCGGGCAGCGGGTCGGGGTGGTCGGGTTCGGCGCGGTCGGCAGCCGGGTTGCCCGCCTCTTCGCTGCGATCGGCTGCGACGTCGCCTACTGGACGCGCCGGCGACGACCCTCGGGCGAGGAGGGATCCGCCACCTGGCTGCCACTGGCGGAGCTCGCCGCTCGCTCCGACATCCTCGTCGTGAACGTCTCGCTCGCCCCGGAGACGCGCGGCCTCGTCGACACCGCGATCCTCGCCGAGCTGCCCCGCGGGGCGATCGTCATCGACGCGTCGCGCGGCGGCGTCGTCGACCACGTCGCGCTCGTCGGCGCGGTCGAGACCGGGCGGCTGCGCGGCGCCGCGATCGACGTCTTCGAGCACGAGCCGCTGCCGGCCGGGGCGATCGTTCGCGGGTCGGACCGGATCCTCCTCTCGAGCCATGCCGCCGCGACGACCGCCCAGTCCATGGCCCGGATCTTCAGCCTGGTCGGCGGGAACGTCCGCCGGGCGCTCGCCGGAGAGCCCGTTCTGAGCGTCGTCAACGGGCTGGACCCGATCATCCGACGCCGCCCGCCGGGAACCGACCTGGCCGCCGGCTGAGGCTCCCATCCAAACGTACGGCTGGGCCCGGGACCATCGGTTGGCGCCATCCAGGATCGCTCGCACCGACACTGCACCTGACGGCACCGATGTGTCGTTCCGGCCGCTTCGAGCCGTGACGGAGGCTGCTCTCCAGATGACTGTCAACGTCGCCCGCCGCCCGCGTCGCCGGACGACACCGCCCTCGATCCCGCTCGAGCCCGAGCCAACCATCGCGCCGGCAGCGACCTTCGCCATCGGCGAGATCAACCAGACCGTCTTCGACTGCCCATCCTGCTCCCGGCCCCTTGCCCTCGGCGCCCGGCGCTGTCCCGGCTGCCAGACCCGGCTCATCAACGGCGTCCAGATCGCCAAGGCGTCAATGTTCGCCGCCGTCGGCCTCGCAGTCGGGCTCCTGTCCGGCGGGGCCGCCGGCTTGGCCTACGGGCTTGGTCATCCCTCGACGTCCGGCCCGGCTCCGATCGTGGCGATCACCTCGCCGTCGGCGGTCGCCGGCGATCCGACCCCGTCTCCCACCGCCGTCGCGTCAGCGACGCCTCCCGCATCGCCCAGCGACGATCCGAACAGTGGCATCCCGCCCCTCGCGCGGTCCGCGATGGACCAGGCTCTCGCCGTGAACGGACGCCTTGCGTCGGCCGCCGATTTGCTCCGCGGGGAGCTCGCCGCTCGGGCCCTCGACGCTTCGGCCGTGGCCCAGGTCCTGCGCGTCGCCTCCGCCGACTCGGTCTTCGCCGACGACGTCGCCGATCGCCTGACGTCCTGGTCCGGATCCGCCGCCGTCGCGAACCACCTGAAGACCTTCTATCTCTCGGTCCACGAGACCGCCGCCGCCGGGCTCGACGCCTCGGTCCGCAACACGGCGGCCTACAGCGCATCAGCCCGGGCGCTGGTCCGTCTCCTCGCCGGGATGCCGGCCCTCGACGCCGAGCTCCGGGCCTCTGCCGCGTCGGCCGGCGTGACCCTGTCGGACGCCGTCGCTCCCTGAGCCTGGCGGTTCCGGGCGCCCGCTTCGCCGTGGGGGTCAGGGAACGACGGGGACCGGACCGATCGGACCGCCGGAGCCGGTGGCTCCGCTCGGAACCGGGGCGCCGACACCCGTAGCCGGCGCGTAGCCCGTCAGCTCGACATAGGCCTGCCCGCCGAGCGGCTTGCCGTCGCGGGTTGCCGAGACGTGCTGCGAGCCCTCCCAGTAGATGACGCCGGTCGTCGCCCGCGTGTCCAGCTCCTGGGCGGCGACCGTCGGGCTCAGGTCGATGACGAGCTTCTCGCCCGGGATCGCGACCCGCCAGCCGGCCGGGTAGTCGGCGCCAGTCGCGGGGCTCGTCCAGCGCCGGGTCACCTCGACCGAGAAGGCATCGCGGGGCAGGTTGCGGGTCGTCCCGTCCTTCGCCACGAGCGTGCCGTACACGAGCGGGTACGAGCCATCGGTGTCCCGGACGAGCGACAGCGTCAGGTCGGTGCCGTCGTCGAGGTTGACCGCGAACCAGTCCCAGCCGCCCCCGCCGACCGCGATGAAGTCGCCCCATTGGTGGTCGAACCACGCGCTTCCGGTCACCGGAACCTTGGCGCCGTCGATCGTCAGCGTGCCCCGCGCGTCCATCGCGGTCCGCGAGTAGTAGTACGACGAGCCGCCCGCCCCGAAGTCGATCCAGCCGACCTTGTTGTGGAGCGCCGGCGGCTTCGATGCCCCGAGGACGAGGCTCAGACCCAGCCCGGCAGGGCTGCCGGCCGCGGTCGCCTCGGCCGGCGTGAGCTCCCCGGAGAGCTGGTCGAGGCCGCCGCCGCCGAACATCTGCCAGCGCTCGCCAAGATTGGCGTTGACGTCGCCGCCGATCGAGAGGTGGAAGGCGATCGGGCCGAAGGGGCGCTGGTCGACCTGCGGCCCGATCTCGGTTCGCTGGGCGTAGTGGAACGCGTTGCCGGTCTCGTCGGTGATCGCCAGGTGCGATGCCCACGTCACCGGAAAGCCGCCGCGCTCGGCTCGGAAGATCACGTCTTCGAAGCCGAATCGCCGGCCGTCGTCCGCCTGGAGGTGGCCCGTGTAGTACCACCATTCGGTCAGACGATCGTGCGGCCCATCGTCGCGCGGGAAGACGACCGGCTGGGGGTCAATCGCTGCCGAGGGCGCCGCCGTGAGGGCGGGCGGTGCCGGGTGTGGCGCCGCCGGGTTCGCCAGGATCGGGGCGCCCGCCGTGGTGCAGCCCGCCAGAAGCGGCCCGGCTGCGAGCGCGAGGGCAAGCCCCGCGATCCCCGCGGTGGCGATCCGCGGCACCCGCCGCAGGCGGGCCGGCATCCACCAGTTCCAGTGGCCGAGAAGGCGCATCGTCGCGGGCACGAGCAACGCCCGGACGACCGTCGCGTCGAGGGCGACCGCAAGCGCCATCCCGATCCCGAGCGCCTTGATCAGGACGATGTCGGCGAAGGCGAAGGAGCCCGCGACGACGACGACGATCAGCGCGGCGGACGTCACGATCCGGCCGCTCCGCTCGAGCCCGCGCGCGACCGCCTCCTGGTTGTCGCCCGTCCGGTCCCACTGCTCCTTCATCCGGGTCAGCAGGAAGACCTCGTAATCCATCGACAGCCCGAACAGGACGCAGAACAGGATCACCGGCTGGGTCGTTTCGACGAATCCGAGCGGCTGGAACCCGAGCAGGGCCGAAAGGTTGCCGTCCTGGAAGATCCAGACGAGCGCCCCGAAGCTCGCGACGATCGAGAGGGTATTCATGATCAGGGCCTTGGCCGGCAGGACGACCGAGCGCAGGAGCAGGAACAGGACGATGTACGTGGTCACCACGATGAAGAGGCCCGTCCGCGGGAAGTCTGCGGCCACCCGGCCGACGACGTCCGCGACGTCCGCCGCGCCGCCGCCGACGAGGATCGTCATCCCGGCCGGCGGTGCGAGCGGGCTGGCCGGGTTCCGGAGATCCGTCACGAGGGAGCGGCCTTCGTCGCGATTGGGGCCGTATGGCGTCGTGATCGAGAATGCGGTCAGGTCGGCGTGGGTCGTTGCTGCCAGCGCCGCGGCCACGAACCGGTCGCGCGGGCCGTTCGGGTCGGCGTAGAGCAGTTGGTACTGCTCCTTGCGCAGGCGGGGGTCGACGTCGACGAGCGAGTCGATCCGCCGGATCCGCGGATCGGCCGCGAGCCGCCGCGAATAGTCGTAGAGGGCGGCGACGTTGTCCGGCGAGGTGGCCGGGCCCGACGTTCGGATCGCGATCGAGATCGGGGCGAACTCGCCCTCCCCGAACGCGCTCGCCAGGCGATCGAAGGCCGCCCGCGACGGGACGCTCGCCGGCAGGATCGTGGAGTCCGGTGCGTTGAAGCGAACGTGGAGGAACGGCGAGCCCAGAAGGAGCAGGACACCCAGGGTCGGGACGAGGACCGCGACGGGGTGGCGCATGACTCGCCGCGCGAGGCGGGCCCAGGGCCCGTTCGGGTCGTCGCTCGGGACGACCCGCCGGACCGCGAGTCGGTCGATCCGCCCACCGACGATCGCGAGGACCGCCGGCAGGAGGGTCAGCGCGGACGATGCCGCGAGGAGCACGACGATCGCGCCGGCGATCCCGACCGAGCGCAGGATCATGAACTCGAAGAGGACCAGGCCGGCCAGTCCAAGCAGGACCGTGAGCCCCGAGAAGAAGACGGCCCGGCCGGCGGTCTGGACCGTCGCCTCGACCGCGCCCGCGACCCGCTCGGCGGGCGGGTCCGCGGCTCGGGCGGCCATCTCCTCGCGGAAGCGGCTCGTCATCAACAGCGAGTAGTCGACGCCAAGACCCAGTCCGAGGAGCGTCGCGAGATTGAGGACGAAGATGCTCATCGGGGTCACGCTACCGACGACGAAGATCGCCGCCAGCGCGACGATCACCGCCGCGCCGCCGACGACCAGCGGGACCGCCGCCGCCACCACCGACCCGAACACGATCAGCAGGGCGAGCGCGGCAAGCGGCAGGGAGACGATCTCGCTCCGCCGGAGATCGCTCTCCGAGACGGACTGGACGTCACCGTAGAAGGCCGGCCCGCCCGCGAGCTGGACCTCCAGCCCGGCCGGGTCGCCAAGCGCATCGCGGATTCCGGGCAGCGCGGCCGGCGAATCGTCGGGCGCGATCGACAGGAACACGATGTCGTAAGCGGTGTGACCATCGGTCGAGACCTGGCGCGGGCTGAGGGTGTGGGGCAGGATCCGGACGACGTAGGGCGCGTCGGGGACTCGGGCGATCGCCTCCGCCGCCGCGTTCTCGAAGCGTGCGGACGCCGTGGTCAGCGTGTCGCTGTGGTAGACCACGACGACCGCCGAAGGCGGCGCATTCAGCTCCGCCTGGAGAAGGGTCTTCGCCCGGGCGGACTCAAGGTCGTCGAGGATGAAGCCGCCGGCCCGCAGGACGCCGACGACCCGCGGAGCGAGCGGCGCGGCGATGAGCAGGATCGCGGCCCAGACAATGACGATCGCCCAGCGCCGCCGGACCACGAAGCGGCCTAGGCGGGCGAAAACGTCGGTCGAGGGCATGGGAATCCGCGGTCCGTCTCCCGGTCCGTCGGGGGTGCCCGCGGGCATTGTCGGACGGATACTGCCTTTGGGGGAGGTGGTCATGCGGGGCCCAATGCTATACACCCGGAACGGAGGGACGGCAGGGGGCTCGGGACGGAGTGAGCGGGATCGACACAACGGGACCGGATTTGCGGATCGGAGCGGATTCGCGGTTCGAACATGCGTGGCCGCTGATCGCGGCCTGGGCGGCTCACCTGGCCGCGATCATCGGCCGCGAGCAGCCGACCGAGCACGTCGCTGTGTTCGTAGCGGGAGACACGGGCCTGCGCCTTGCGGCCCAGGTCTGGGGCGCCGGCGAGGACACCGGCGAGGTCGTCGCCGGTGAATGGCTCGTCCCGTTCGACGAGTCCGTCTCGGGCCGCGTCTTCCGGACGGGCCTCGCCGCCCTCTGCGTCGACGTCGCGATGGATCCCGACTTCCGGCCGTTCCCCGGGGTCCGCACCCGCTCGTCCCTGACCGTCCCGATCGGCCCGCCCGGCGCAGTCGTCGCGGTGATCAACGTGGAGTCGCCGTTGGTCTCGTCCTTCTCGATCCGCGACTACGAGCGGCTGTCCGAGCGGGCGCTGACCGCGTATGCGACGTTCCCGCTGGCCGCCTCGACCTGACCTCCCCGTCGGGCCGCGACCCGGCGCACCGAGCGGGTCGGTCCGGGAGTGCATCTGCTAGCATCCGGGCACATCCGCCAGCCAAGCGAGGGCCCCGGTGCAGCTCTTCACGATCTTCTTCTCGCGCCCGGTCGAGTTCGGCATCGCGACCGCGATCACCGTCGTGATGCTCGTGATGCTGCTTCGGTCGGCGATGTCCGCGGAAGGACCGTCGGGCGTCGGTCGGCTGATGGCCCGCCCGACGTCGAAGTTCGTGTTCGGATTCCTGTTCGTCGCCTGGGCGGTGGTGTTCGGGATCGGGCTCCAGCTCGTCCCCCACGAGGGCGCGAACTCGCCATACGGCGGCATCGGCTTGATCGCCATGTTCACGGGCTTCTTCATCATGATGGGCTTCCTCTGGTCGGTGATCGGCGAATAGGGTCGCCCGCCTGGGTCGTGCCCCAGCCGAAGGCGTCCTGGGACGGCGAGGGCATCGGGGTGGCTGCCCCGAAGTCGCGCTGATCATCGGGACCACCGAGGGTCGGGCCACCGTGGACCGCAAAACCGGTGCGGTCGCCTTCCACCAGGGCCGTACTCGTGAGCACTGATCGGGCGGAGCGGTCCGGGCCGGGACCATCGGACGGCTGGACCGTCCCGCGCGCCGGGCGCTATCATCGCCCGACTTGCAGTCTGCATAGACTTTATGCGTCGGCCGCCGCATCGGCGACCAGCGTCGACTCAGGAGGCCGCCCGACGTGGACGCCAACGAGATCAAGGCCGCGGTCGCCCATCAAGCCGCCGAACGCGCCGCTGTCGAGGCGCCCTTCGTCAATCGGCGCGACCCCGCTCAGCTTGTCGGACCGGACGGCCGGCCCGCGGTCAGCCGCCGCGCTGCGATCTGGGAGGACGTCCCGGACGAGAAGTGGAACGACTGGCGTTGGCAGCTCAGCCACCGGGTCAACGATCTCGAGGAGATCGAGCAGATCCTGAACCTGACCGACGACGAGCGCGAAGGCCTGTCGGCCAAGGACAAGTTCCGGGTCGACATCACGCCGTACTTCATCTCGCTGATCGACCCCGAAGACCCGAGCGACCCGATCCGGCGCCAGGTGATCCCGCTCGGCCGCGAGCAGCAGGCCTTCACCGCGATGATGGAGGACTCGCTCGCCGAGGACCGCCACTCGCCCGTGCCAGGCCTCGTCCATCGCTATCCCGACCGGGTCCTGATGCTCGTGACGACGCAGTGTGCCAGCTACTGCCGCTACTGCACCCGGTCGCGGATCGTCGGCGACCCGACCCAGAACTTCAACCGGAAGGACCACGAGGCCCAGCTCGACTACCTCCGCCGGACGCCACAGGTCCGCGACGTCCTGATCTCCGGCGGCGACGGCCTCACCCTCGCCCCGAAGCTCTTCGAGTCGATCCTGCGCGGCCTCCGCGAGATCCCCCATATCGAGATCATCCGGATCGGCTCACGGGTGCCGGTGTTCCTGCCTCAGCGGATCGACGACGAGCTCTGCGCCATGCTCGAGCAGTACCACCCGCTTTGGATCAACCTCCACTTCAACCATCCGAACGAGATCACGCCCGAAGTCTCGCGCGCGGTCGACAAGTTGACAAAGGCGGGGCTGCCGGTCGGTAACCAGTCCGTGCTCCTCGCCGGCGTCAACGATTGCGTCCATATCCAGCGCAACCTCGTCCACAAGCTCGTCGAGAACCGGATCCGGCCGTACTACCTCTACCAATGCGACCTCGTCGAGGGGTCTGGGCACTTCCGGACGCCGGTCGGCAAGGGTCTCGAGATCATGGAGGGGCTGCGCGGCCACACCTCCGGCTACGCGGTGCCGACCTTCGTCATCGACGCGCCCGGCGGCGGCGGCAAGATCCCGGTGATGCCGAACTACCTGATCAGCTACTCGGACCATAAGGTCGTGCTCCGGAACTACGAGGGCTACATCACGACCTACGAGGAGCCCGAGACGTACACCCGGCACGACTCGGCGGCCTGCCGGTACTGCCAGAGCGAGCGACCGGAGCCCGGCCAGTCGGGCGTCCTGGGATTGCTCGAGGGCGAGCGGATGTGGATCGAGCCGAAGGGCTTCGAGGAGGTCCATACCCGCGGCAACACCGAGGCGCATCGGCTCCAGGACCCGTCCAAGTGGGTGCCGTTCGGGGTCGGCGCGATCGAGGGCACTGCCTCGCGGCCGCTGCGCGTTCTTGAGAGCGGTGAGTTTTCCCTCAGCGACGAGGTTCGCGCGGCGACCGAGACGAACGCCGGTGTGGTCGAGCCCGGCGATGTTGCGACCGAGGAGCAGCGGGCCGATTCCCGGCGCGCAGAGGCCGACCTCACTTACGGCCCCGGCGAGGAGCCGCGCCCGCGCGACGGCGAGCCGACCGGTTCCGCCCACGGCGAGCTGCTCTAGCGCTCGACGGCCGCTCGACGGTCGCTCGGCGCCGGGCGCCCACACCCGGACTTTGAGGTAGGCGCGGCGCGGAGCCTACGTCGGTCGCCCGATGGCGGTGAGCTTCCCGTCGGCCACGATCCGCCCATGGCCGGCGACGTTCATGCCGGCCCAGTTGGGAGACGGACCATGCATGCCCTAGCTGCCCTGCTCGGAACGCGCGCGCTCGACCTCGCCCGCGCCTCGGAACCTGCCCACCCGCTCGCCGAAGAGCGGCTGGGGCCGATCGCCTCGTCACCCGAGACCGCCGCCGCGTGGCGCCGCTGGAGCCAGGCCGCGGCTGTCGACGACCATCGGCCCGCGCCACGGACCGCGGCGCGAGCCAACTCCAGGCCGGCGAAGGCAGACCCCGCCTGACGATCGTCGTCGGGAGGCGGCTCCAGAGGACAAGCGGCCGATCGGTTCCCGTGGCGCACCCCCGGTCGTACCATCGGCGGCGTGGCGACGCGATCGAGCCCGATCACCGTCGGACGGGACGCCGAGCTCGCCCGGATCGATCGCGCCCGAGAGACCGCGGCGACCGGGCGGCCGGTCATCGTCCTGATCCGCGGCGAAGCGGGAATCGGCAAGACCCGGCTCGTCGACGAGGCGGTCATGCGGGCTCGGGCGGCAGGCTCGCCGGTCCTCCACGGCGCGTGCCTCGACCTCGAGGGCGAGGGCCTCCCGTACCTGCCGTTCGTCGAGGCCCTCCGCCAGCTCGTCCGGTCGATGCCGCCGGACCAGCTCCAGAAGGTCCTGGGACCGGCCCAGGCGGATCTCGCCACCCTCGTGCCGGAGATCGCCTCGATCGGTCAGGCGCCGGGCTCGCCGGCAGGATTCGCCGCCCCGCCGCCCCGGCCCGGGGAGTCGTCGGTCGATCGGGCCCGGCTGTTCGAGCGATTCCTCGGCTTCCTTGAGCGCCTGGCCGCGGACCAGCCGGCGCTCGCGGTCCTCGAGGACGTCCAATGGATCGACCCCGCGACCCACGACCTGATCACGTTCCTGGTCCGGAACGTCACGAGCCAGCGCGTCGTGGCGATCCTGACTTGCCGATCAGACGATCTCGCGCCGGGTCACCCGGTCCGGGCCTGGCTGGCCGAGCTTGGCCGGGCGCCGGGCGCGATCGGGCTCGACGTGGGGCGGCTGACCCGCGACGACGTCCGACTCCAGCTCGAGGCGATGACCGGCGGTCCGGTCGACGCCGATCTCGTCAATTCGATCTGGCAGCGCTCGGCGGGCCATCCGCTCTTCGCCGAGGAGCTCCTCGATGCGGCCACCGATCCGGCCGGAGGCACAGAGCGACCGCCGTCGCTGATCGACCTGCTCCTGTCAAGGGTGGATGCCCTCGCGACCTCGTCCCAGGCGATCGTCCGGACGATCGCGGTCGCCGGCGAGCCGGTCGACGAGCGGCTGATCGCCCCGCTCGTCGGGCGATCGATGAGCGAGATCGGCGATGCCCTCCGCGACGCGACGGCGCACGGGGTTCTGACGGCCCTGCCGGACGGCCGCCACGGGTTCCGCCACGAGCTCCTCCGCGAGATCGTCGAGCGGGAGCTGTCGCTGGGCGAGCGCCGTGAGCTCCATGAGGGGTTCGCTCGCGAGCTCGAAGCCCATCCCGAGCTGGCCGACGCCCGACCGGCCGCGGCGACCGCCCAGCTCGCCCGCCATTGGATGGCCGCGGATCGGCCCGTCGAGGCGCATCGAGCGGCGCTCGCGGCGGCCACGGCGGCGGAGTCGATCCATGCCTTTGCCGACGCCCACCGCCAGTTCGAACGGGCGATGGCGCTCGAGGCGCGGCTTCCCGCGGACGGCCTGCCGACCGTTGCCGAGCGGATCGACACGCGCCGTCGAGCGGCCACAGTCGCGGATCTCGCCGGGGCCCTCGAGCGCGGCGTCGAGCTCGTCCGCGACGCGCTCGCGATGACCGACGAAACGATCGACCCGACGGTCGCGGGCCTCCTGCACCAGCGCCTCGGCTACCTGACGTGGGCCGGCGGCGACGGCGAGGAAGCGCTCCGCGAGCACCGGCGGGCGGTCGAGCTCGTGCCCGCCGCGCCGCCGTCGACCGAGCGGGCCGCGGTCCTTGGCGCACTCGGCGGCGCCTTGATGGGCCTCGGTCGGTGGGCCGAGTCGCGACCGATCTGCGAAGCCGCGATCGCTTGCGCGATGGTCTCGGGCGCCGCGCCCGAGGAGAGTCGCGCCCGCACGATGCTTGGCTCCGACCTGGTCGCCCTCGGGGCGATCGATGCCGGCCTCGACGAGCTGCGTCGAGCGCACGAGCTGGCCGGTGCGGAGCCGAGCGAGCTGCTCGTGGTCACCGGGCACAACCTCGGGCTCAACCTGCTCGCCGCCGACCATCTCGATGAGGCCCTTGGGGTCGCCGCGGGCGCTCGGACGGCCGCCCATGCGATCGGGCTCGACCTGCGCCACGGGATGGACCTTGCGGCTCTCGTCGGCGACATCCTGTCGCGGCTGGGTCGCTGGGACGAGGCGCTGCGGGCGACGGCCGACGGGCTCGCGCTCGACCAGCGCGGCCGCGGGACGCCATACCTCGCGGTCGTCCGGGCCCGGCTCGAAACCCGGCGCGGCGACATCGCGGAGGGGCGCGCGCGGCTGGCCGCGGTCGACCCCGACCAGCTCGAGCCGGATCTCGCGGTGCTCCGCGCCATCGTCCTCGCCGAGACGGCGCTGCTCGACGGCCAGCCCGATGAGGCGCTCGAGACCGTGCTCGCGGCGATCGGCGGGTTCATTGCCAGCGGCGACGTCCTCTGGGGCGTGCCGCTCGTCGCGCTCGGGCTGCGTGCGGCCGCCGAGCGGGCGGAGGCGCTGAGGGCCGGTCGCGACGATGCCGGTCTCGCGGACCTTCTCGAGCGGGCCACGACCCTCCGCGAGCAGGCGCGCACGCTCGGAACGCGCGTGGTCACGCCGACCGCTGCCGCCTGGCTCGCCACTGCCACGGCCGAGATCGGCCGCCTCGAGGGGATCGTCGATCCCGACCCGTGGTCGGCCGCGATCGCCGCGTGGGACGCGGTCGGCGACCCGGCCGAGGCCGCCTACGCGCGCTACCGCTTCGCCGAGACCGCGCTCCGCCGGTCGGGGGTCAAGGCCGTTGTCGCGCCGGAGCTGGTCGGCGGCTGGCGGACGGCTCGCACTCTCGGTGCGGCCTGGCTCCGCGACGCGATGGAGGTCCTCGCCCGCCGGGCGCGGATCCCGCTCGACGCCGCTGACGCCGCCGACGCCGCTGCCGGCCCCGGCGCGCCCGTCCACGACGCGGTTGACGGCACGCCGGGTGCAATTGAATCCGTGCCGGCGCGGACGGGGCGTGCAGCGGCCTCTGCGCGCGGCTTGTCCGCGCGCGAGATCGAGGTCCTCCGCCTGGTCGCGGCCGGGCGTTCAAACGGCGAGATCGGCGACGAGCTGTTCATCACGCGCAAGACTGCGGGCGTCCACGTCACCCACATCCTCGACAAGCTCGGCGTCTCGAATCGGGTCGAGGCGGCCATGGCCGCGGCCCGGCTCGGCCTCATCGAGCCCGATGCCGGCAACGATCAGGAGCGACGAGCTCCCTGAGGCGGACGCATCTCACGCCCGACCAGTGAGGACCTCCTCCGAATAGATCTGGACCGGCACCTTGCCGTTGTCGCTCGGAACCTGAATCAGGAGGTCGCGGATGATCCGGCCGTTGCCGAGATTGTCGGTCGAGGCCGACGCAAGACATTCGGAGAGGGCTCCGGCCCGGTTCTCGACCTCGCAGAGGGTCAGGCCGCACGTCGGGTCGTCCGCATTGAGCAGCCGGGCGTCGCGGTAATGGTTGTCGTGGAGCAGCTTCAGGACGTCCTCGGCCTCCTCGTCCTTGACCGAGAAGGCGAACTCGCCTCCGAACTCGACGTCGCTCCCTCCGACACCCGTCAGGTTCACCTGCTTCTCTGCGAGGAAGGCGAGCAGCTTGGCGACGTTGGGCGCCGAGGCCTTCGGATGGAGGCGAATCTGCATGTGCATGACCGGCACCTCACTTGCAACGCCGCACGACGGAGCGTCGGCCGGGCGTCAAGGCCCATCGTACGCGCGCCCCGTCGGCCGTCCGTCGCGCCCCCAGTGGCAGCAACGAACGGCCGGTGAGGCGTCTGACCGTGGCCCACGCCGCGGTCGCGCCGGTCACGCACCCGCGGCAGCCGTGGGCCGTCCGCCGATGAGCGAACCGCCGAACAGGCGGACCTTGAGGCGCTGGCCGAGGGTCGAGAAGTCGATCGCCCTCGGCCGATCGGACTCGCCGGCCCGGGCCAGCCGCTGGCGGGCCGCGTACTGCAGCTCTTCCTCGATCTTGTACCTTGCCAGGTCGTAGGCGATGGTCGGATGCATGTCGTGCTCCTCGCTGGCTTGGGGCGACTGGATGTCGACCTGGTGCCAACGTACGAGCGTGGCCCGGTCGGGCCATCGGGCGGGAGGGTCGTCGATGTCCCATCCGCTGCTTCAATCTCCTCGAGCCTCGCGGCGGGAATGCCTTACCTGCCGCGACCTGCCTCGTCCGCGAAGGTCGCCCGCCGGCGCGGGAGACAGGGCGCAGCTGTAACGGGCCCTGTCCAGGATCGTCATGAGGGCAGAGGACCCATCCGCCACCGAGGAGAAGCCCAATGGATCCCATCCTGTCCCGAATCGATGCCTGGCAGCAGATCGGCTTGATCGACCTCGCAACCGCCGACCGGCTCCGCGCCGATCAGGCTGCCCAGCCCTCGTCTGCAGGATCGAGCCTGGGCGGCGGCGTTCCATCGGCATCGCTCGCGGCGGGCCTGCAGGGGCCGGTGCGCCAGGGGATCTCGGCCGCGGACGTGCTCGGACCGGGCCCGACCGTCGTCGAGATGTTCTGCTACCTCGGCGGCGCGTTTCTCCTCGGTGCCTGGTCGACGTTTGTCACGCGCCTGTCCGGGGAACAGGGGAACGCCGCCGTCGTCGGCGGAGGGTTCCTCGTCGCCGCGGTCGTGATGGCGGCGATCGGCCTCGCTCTGCGGACCGGTGACGATCGCCGCCGGCGCGGCGCCGGCGTTGTCTTCGTCGCCGCGATCGGCTATGCGGTCGGGTCGGCGGCCGGATTCCTCGGCGGTCTGGGTGTCTCAGGCTCGGCCGAGACCGTCATCCTCGCCGTCGTTGCCCTCGCCGTCGCCACGGTCGTGCGACAGCTGCATGCCGCCTTGCTGACCCAGCTCGGCCTGCTCGCCGCGATCACCGCCGCCGCCGCCGCCCTCCTCCGCCTGCTCCGAGACGTTGTCGCTCCGGCGGACTCTTCGGAAGGCGGCCAGCCCGTCGGAGCCGTCGTGGATCCACTCCTGATGATCGCCGTCACGGCGGCGGTCTGGCTCGTCGTCGCCGTCATCATCGGCTTCCTCGGCCTTCGCGAGTCGACCGTTCGCCGCGCCTCGGGTGACGCGCCCGGTGGCGGGGACCGGCGCGCCACCCTGACCCGGGCATGGGCGGGCGTCGTCGCGGTGGCCGGCCTGGCCAGCGCGTTGAGCGTCAGCGACATCCGACCCGAAGGGAACTTTGACCGCGTGATCACCCCATGGATCATGGACGCGATCCTGCTTGGCCTGACCGCGATCCTCGTCGAGCGCGCGTTTCGTCGGCGCTCGAGTGCTTTCCTGCTCGCGGCCGGGATCGGTCTCATCGTCGCCCTCACCGACTTGAACTTCAGCTACCTGTCGGGCTCGCCCGAGTTCGGGCTCCTGATCGAGGGCGGCCTTCTGCTTGCGGTTGGGTTCGGGGCCGATCGCCTCCGGCGGCGGCTGCCAGACCGGCGCGTCGATCGACACGAGGACGAGCGAACGGTAGAGGCCTCCAGTCTGGTGGAGCCGACGACGACCTGAGCCGCGGGTGTGTCGCTAATTCAGGCGGCCGGCGAAGATCCCGACCACTGCGAGCACGTCTGGGACGTCGAGAGCGTCGGGACGCTCGGCAAGGTAGGTCCGGAGTGCGGCAACGGCCTCTCCGAAGCGGCCCATCCGGCCGAGCAACAGCCCGCGATCGCGGCCGTGCTCCGGGTCGGTCGGCTCCAGCACGAGGAGCAGGTCGATCGCGTCCACGGCCGCCACCCACTCCCGGCGGGCGAGCCGCGCGGTCCGCAGGTTGCGCAGGACGCGGGCGAGGATCGCCCGCCGGCTCGACGGACGGAGCATCCCGGCGTGGAACAGGACACCGTCGCCGACCGCACGCCGGACCAACGCCTGGCAGTCGTCCGGCGTGAGGGTCCGGCCATCGCCGGTCGGGTCGAACAGGCGACCCTCCGGGCCGCCGACGATGAAGTGGCCGGGCAGGCCGATGCCGGTCAGGACGAGCCCGAGGCGGGCCGCGGTCTCGATTTCGACGATCGCAAGGCTGATCGGCAGGCCGACGCGGCGCCCGAGCACCAGGTCGAGCAGGCTGTTCGCCGGGTCGCCGTACTCCGCCGCGGTCGGGCCGCGGAAGCCGAGCTCGCGGTACAGGACGCCATGGAGGCGATCGATGACGACGGCCGGCGGGTCGCCTGCGTCGATCCGGAGCCGGACGCGCTCAGCGATCGCGTCGATCCGGCCCAGGGTGGCCGGCTCGTCGATCGGAGGACGGCCGTGACGGGCGACGATCAGGGCACCGAGCGCGAGGTCGATCTCGGGTTCGGGCCGGGCGACGAGCCGCGCGAACCGCGCTCGCACCGTGGCGCGCTCCTCGTCGGCGCCGTGCCGCTCCCCCGTGCCGCGCGGATGCTCGTCCATCGGACGATTCTAGGCGGCACCTGATGGGATGTCGTCACTGGACTGGCGGTCGACTTCTGGCATCGCCCTGCACCTTGCGGTAGGCTCTGCAATCCCCAGTGAACTGCTCGGAGATCTCGCGCTCGCGATGCCCGCCAACAGCACGTCGCCCACCATCGCGCCCGGTCTCGGACCGCTTCGGCCGGCCCCGCCCGGGCTCCCCGAGATCCTGCCAGCGCCGCCCGTGGTGGCCGAGTCGGGCGACCCGTTCACGATGCTCCGGATCCTCGCGCTCCTGGCCCGGATCGAGCGCGGCCGACCCGTCCGCGTCGCAGACATCGTCGATCGCCTGAACGCGACCCATCTCGACTGGCTGTTCCCGGCCCCGGTGGTCGTGGACGCCGCGATTGCCCTCCAGTCGAACTGGCTCGCCGACTATCGCAACAGCTCCGGGATCGTCCTCGAGCACGGACCGTACGGTGCCACGCTCGAGATCGAGGACAGCAGCCGGGTCGACCCGTGGATCGTCCGCCAGGCCGACCGTGAGGTCGCCGCGTGTCGCGAGCGACTGGCCGCCTTCAGCCGCCTCGACCGGCCGGCGGGGGAGGGCTGACCATGGCCTCGTGTCCCGGGCGGGCTCGATCCGCCTGATCGTCGCCCGCGACCTCGCCGCCAGCCGCACCGTGCCGGGCCGCGGCTCCAACTTCTGAACCACCCGTCAGCTCCCACCGCTACTTCCCGAAGGAGAACCCGATGACCGTCACCGGATATGCCAGCGACGTCCTCGTCGACGCCGACTGGGCCAAGGGCCACCTCGATGATCCGACGGTCCGCTTCGTCGAGGTCGACGTCGACACGACCGCCTACGACCAGAGCCACCTGCCCGGGGCGATCGCCTGGAACTGGACGAGCCAGCTCGCCGACGGGATCCGCCGCGATATCGCGAGCCGCGAGGAGTTCTCGAAGCTCCTGTCGGGATCCGGGATCGGCCCGGACACGACGATCGTGCTTTATGGCGACAACAACAACTGGTTCGCGGCGTGGGCCTACTGGCAGCTCAAGCTGTTCGGCCAGCGCGACGTCCGGATCCTCAACGGCGGTCGCAGGTACTGGCTCGACAATGGCTTGCCGCTCTCGACGGAGGTCCCGTCCTACGCAGCGACCGGCTACGAGCTCCCTGAGCCCGACTTCACCCTGCGCGCGTTTCGCGACGACATCCTGCCGCGGCTCGGCTCGAACGACTTCGCGCTCGTCGACGTCCGCTCACCGGCCGAGTTCAACGGCGAGGTCATCGCGCCCCCGGGCATGTCCGAGACCGCCCAGCGGGCCGGCCACATCCCGGGCGCCGCCTCGATCCCGTGGGCCCAGACGGTCCGCGAGGACGGGACGTTCAAGAGTCGCGAGGACCTCGAGAACCTGTACGAGGCCAAGGGCATCACGCCCGACAAGGACGTCATCGCCTACTGCCGGATCGGCGAGCGGTCGAGCCACTCGTGGTTCGTCCTCCACGAGCTGCTCGGCTACGAGCGAGTCCGCAACTACGACGGATCCTGGACCGAGTGGGGCAGCATGGTCGGGATGCCGATCGAGAGGCCGACGCCGGTCGCGGCGGGTTGAGCGGCCGGCCCGGCTCGCACGGGCACCGTCTCACAGCATCCCCGGGTTCGGGACCAGCCGCGTCGGATCGGCAAGGTCGGGGTCCGTGGCCAGGAACAGGTCGCGGTCGACGATCCGGAAGCCGGAGTCGAGAAGCGGCCGCAGAGCAGGATGCGGCCCGAGCATGCACGCGAGCACCGGCCCGGCGCGCCCGGCCCGGCGCAGCGCCGCGATCGTGGTCGCGACCGGATCGGCGTCGCGATGGATGAGCAGCCGATCGAGGACCCGGATCCGCGCCGCCTGCCGGGCGCGGGCATAGCCGAATGCCGCGACCGCGTCGCCGTCGCGGATGACGAACGCGTCACCGTCCGGCATTCCCGACCAGTAGGCATGGTCGGCGTCTCGGTCGACGCCGGTCCACGACGTCTCGAGCGCGACGAGCTCGTCGGACGAGGCCGGGTCGTCGACCTGGAGCGCCGGCGGCGTGGGCGGCAGGGCAGCGCTCGGCCCCTGCACGTAGAGGCTGGCCCAGAGCGGGGTCATTCCAGCCCGGACATAGAGCGGCAGGGCTCGCGGGTCCTCGGAAGCGAAGGTCGTCCGGTGAGGGGATCCGGCCAGCACCACCTCGAGGAGCGCCTTGCCGATCCCCTGGCCGAGCCGGTCGGGACTGACGAACAGGTCGGCCAGGTGGAGGCCCCGGCCCGTGTCGACGGCGGCCCCGAACGCGACCGGCTCGTCGCCGCTGACCGCGACCCAGGCGCCGCCCCGTCCGATCAGGTGCCGGACGTACGGCCCCACGACGTCGGCGATGACGATGGGTCCGTCGTTGCCATGGGCGGCCAGGATGCGCCGGATGGGCGGCAGGTCACCGACGGTCGCGAGGCGGATCTCGGGTCCGGGCGCCGTGCCGACCGTGGTCACGAGGGGCGCACCGCCGGTCGGCCGAAGCGCGCCATCGTCTCGAGCAGCCGGTCGTGGGGCAGGGCGTGCGCCGTGATCCCGTCGCGGCCCGTCATCGTCGTCGCACCGACCAGCACATTGACGATGGCCTCCTCGGTCGCCTCGATCGTCGCATCGAACAGCGCCCCGATCGCGAAGTCGTTCAGGACGCGGATGTCGGCGACGATCCGCGGGTCGGATCGGAACGAGGTTCGCGGCAGGTTCCGGTTGCCCGTCGCGAAGCACAGGAACAGGTCGCCGCTCGAATGGGCGCCGGTGCCGCCCATCCGGGCGATCCCGAGGCCAGCCCGCTGGGCGAGGCGCTCGCACTGGTTGGGGAGCATGGGCGCGTCGGTGGCCACGATGACGATGATGGATCCCGACCCCGCCGGCGGCGTCTCGCTCGACGGCGTCCCGGCTCGAGGCACGCTGTCCAGCGGAGTCTCGCCGTCGTCGGCCGGATACGGGCTGGGCACTGCGGCGACGGGGATCGCCTCGCCGACGGGCACCCCGTCGATCCGGAGCCAGTCGCGCCGGCCGTAGTTCGCCTGGACCAGGACCCCGACCGTGTATCCGCCAGAGCTCGGGTCCACGACCCGCGACGCCGTGCCGATGCCGCCCTTGAACTCGTGGCAGATCATTCCGGTCCCGCCGCCGACGCCGCCCTCGGCCACGGGCCCGTCGCGCGCTGCGGCGAGAGCCTCGTCGACATGATCGGCGGTCACGTGGAAGCCGTCGATGTCGTTGAGCAACCCGTCCCACGTCTCGCCGACGACCGGCAGCGCCCAGTACGAAGTCCCGAACGGCAGCACGCGGACGGCGTTCCGGATGATCCCGTCCCGGACCACGCCGACCGAATGGGTGTTCGTGATCCCGATCGGGCCGGTCAACTGGCCGGCCTCGCGGATCCACTCGAGACCCGTCAGCTCGCCGTTGCCGTTGAGCCGGTGGCTGCCGGCGTAGATGGGCTCGGTCCAGAGATCGCCGTCGTGGGGGACGACCATCGTGACGCCGGTCCGGACAGGACCCTGCCCCACGACGAGCGGGCCGTCGCCTCGGACGATCGTGGCGTGGCCGACGCGGACGCCGGCCACGTCGGTGATCGCGTTGGCCGCGCCGGGCCGCCCGCGACCGATGATGATCCCGAGGTCCCGTGCTCGCACCGTGGCATCTCCTTCGTTCGCGAACGGGCGGCCCCGGTTCGTCGCCGGCCGCGCACGGGGCCGCCGGCAGCCCCTTCGCCGCGCGGTCCCTATCATCGCCGGGTGATCCACATCGCGGGCGATCGTTCCGTCTCGCCGTCCCCGGTCGTCCGGCTCGAGCCGCTGGCGGAGCTCGCCGACGCCCGCCCGATCGACGTCGCCGAGGCGCTCCGCGACTTGCCCGGCCTGGCCCTGCTCGAGAGCGCCCGACCGGGCCGCAACGCTCGCTGGACCTACCTCACCGCCGATCCCGTGGCGGTGCTCACCGAGCCGGCCGCGGGCGGCGACCCGTTCGCGGTCGCCCGGCGGCTCCTCACCCGGCTCGCGCCAGGCGCCCCGGGCCGTCACCGCGGCGGACCGGACGCGCCGCCGTTCCTGGGCGGGCTCGTCGGCTATCTCGGGTTCGAGCTCGGCGACGTCCTCGAGCGCCTGCCCGCGCCGCCTCCGGACGACCAGGACCTCCCGATCCTCCGGCTCGCCCTCCACGACTGGGCGATCGGCTGGGATCGCCGGACGGGGACGGCGTGGCTGGCCGGCCGGGCGCTCGACGGCGACGCCGACCGGCTGGCCCGCCGGCTGGCGGACGTTCGCGCCCGGATCCGCTCGAAGCCGTTGAGCCAGGGGTCCGCGCTCGCGGCCGGCGACGCGCACGCCGGCGGGATCGACTTCGTGTCGTCGCTCGACCGGGACGCGTACATGGTCGGGGTCGAGCGCATTCGCGAGCGGATCGCACGGGGCGACATCTACCAGGCCAACCTGACCCGTCGACTCGCCGCGCCGTTCGACGGCGACCCGTGGCCACTCTACCGCCGCCTGCGGACCGGAGATCCGTCGCTGTTCTCGGCCTATCTCGACCTGGGCGGGGGCTCGCCGGCCCACGGCTCGGCGCTCGGCAGCGCGCCGGCGCGGCCGCGGGCGATCCTGTCGGCGTCGCCGGAGCCGTTCCTCGCGATCTCCCCGCGCGGGATCGTCTCGGCGGACCCGATCAAGGGAACGCGGCCGCGCGGTCGCACCCATGCGGAAGACCGTGCGCTCGCCCGCGAGCTGCTGACCTCGGGCAAGGACCGGGCGGAGAACGTGATGATCGTCGACGTCCTGCGCAACGACCTCGGGCGGGTCTGCCTGCCGGGCACCGTCCGCGTGCCGCGCCTGTGCCGGCTCGAGCGGACGGCGACCGTCCAGCACCTGGTCTCGACCGTGACCGGCCGCCTGGCGCCCGGCCACGACGCGTTCGATCTGCTCCGGGCCGCCTTCCCGGGCGGCTCGATCACCGGCGCCCCGAAGATCCGGGCGATGGAGATCCTGCGCGAGCTCGAGCCCACGCGGCGCGGGCCGTACACGGGTGCCCTCGGCTGGATCGGGCCGGACGGGTCGATGGCGACCTCGATCCTGATCCGGACGTTCGTCGCCGACGGGACGAGGCTCTCGCTCCATGTCGGTGGGGGCATCACGTTCCAGAGCGAGCCCGCGGCGGAATGGGCCGAGACCGTCGCGAAGGCCCGCGGCCCGCTGGGCGCGATCGGCGGCCGCGAGGTCGAGGCGTCATGAGCCCGATCGACCCGGTGGCCGCGGCGGGCGGCGAGAGCCGGCCCGCGACGCCCCGCCACGTCTGGGTCGACGGCCGGATCGTCGCCGCGGAGACGCCGGTCTTGACCGCGTTCGACCGCGGCTTCCAGCTCGGCGACGGGCTGTTCGAGACGCTCCGCGCCCGCGCCGGCCGGCCGACCGAGCTGCCCGAGCACGTCGCCCGCCTGGGCCGCTCCGCCGCCGGGCTCGCGATCGAGCTGCCCGAGGGTCTCGAGCGTCGGCTGGCCGTCGCGATCGACGACCTCCTCGCGGTCGAGGGCCTTGCCGGGCCCGACGGCGACGCGAGCGTCCGAATCACCGTGTCGCGCGGCCCGTTCTTCGGCCGCGGCCTGCTCCCGCCCGACGAGCAGCCGCGCCCGACGATCGTGGTCCAGGCATGGACGGTCCCGCCGACGCCGGCCTCGCACCTGGACGTCGGGCTCCACCTCGTCGCGAGCCGGGTCCGGCGCGACCCCGAGAACCCCCTCTCGGCCCTCAAGACGACCTCGCGCGCGGACTACGTCTACGCTCGGATCGAAGCCCGGACCGCCGGCGCCGACGACGCGCTGTTCCTCACGATCGACGGCTATCTCTCGGAGGCCACGTCGGCAAACCTGTTCCTCGTCCGGGCGACGGCCGGCATTGGCGAGGCGCCGAAACTCGTGACTCCCGCCCTGTCCTGCGCGATCCTCCCAGGCACGACCCGCGACTGGATCCTGCGCTGGGGTGGCTCGGTCGGGCTCAGCCCGGTCGAGAGTCTGCTGACGACGCGCGACCTGGTCGAGGCGGACGAGGCATTCCTGTCGAGCTCGGTGGCCGGCATCCTGCCGGTCGCCCGGTTCGAGGGCAGGCCGATCGGCACGGGCCAGCCCGGCCCGTGGACGCTCCGGGCCCGGGCCGACCGCGAGGCGTTCATCCGAGGCGGATCGTGACCCGCGACGAGCTCGTCAGTCGGACCCGCCAGCTCGTCGAGGAGGGCGATCGGCTCCAGGCGCAACCAACGCTGCGCGGCCTCCAGACCTGGCTCCAGCTGAGCGACGACCTGCTCGCCTCGGCGTGGGGGTCGATGGACCGCTACCACCTCGCCTGGCTGATGGTCGGCAAGCCGAAGCAGATCGTCCGCGGCAGGCCGCTCATCCCCGACGAGGAGGCCGCCTATGTCCGGGAGGTCGCCGAGGCGAAGACCGCCGCGCTCCGCATGAGCCTCGATGCGGTCGAGCGGCAGGGGATGCCGTTCGTCGGCGAGGAGAAGGGGATCGCGCCGGGCCAGGGAATGGGCTCGGTCCCCGGCGAGCGACCATGAGCGACGCGACGACGACCGTCGCCGTCGGCGGGCAACGGCGGGTGCCGGTTCCGGACGCGGTTGCCCACGACTACCTCCTCCTCGCCCTCCGGCTCGACCAGCACATCCCCGGCCTGATCGACGGCTACTTCGGCCCGGCCGACCTCAAGGCCCGCGCCGACATCGAGGAGCTCCGTCCGCCGCGTCGTCTCGTCGAGGATGCTGACGCGCTTCTGCAGCGGATTGCAGTCGAGGTCGAGCAGCCCGACCGGTGGGGCTGGCTTGCGGCCCAGGCGGTCGCCCTCCGGACCCAGGCCGAGGCGCTCGCGGGCGAACACCTGCCGTATCTCGAGCACGTCAAGCGGTGCTTCGCCTGGGAGCCCGTCCGCCGCGACGAGTCCGTCTTCGACCAGGCCGCCGCCGAGATCGATCGGCTCCTCCCCGGATCGGGTTCCCTCACCGATCGCCTCGCGGCGTGGGACGACCGCTTCATCGTGTCGTCCGATCGGGTGCTTTCGGTCGTGACCTGGCTTGTCGAGGGCTTCCGGACGCGGGCCGCCGACCTCTTCGGCCTGCCCGAGGGCGAGGAGCTCCGAATCCGGCTCGTCACGAAGCAGCCGTGGACCGGCTACAACTGGTTCGACGGCGCGCGCCGCTCGCGGGTGGAGATCAACACCGACCTGCCGAGCCATGCCGCCGCCCTGATCCACGTCGCAGCCCATGAGAGCTACCCCGGCCACCACCTCGAACATGCGTGGAAGGAAGCGGAGCTCGTCGATCGCCTTCACCGCCTCGAGTCGAGCATCCTGCTGATCAATACCCCCGAGTGCCTGATCAGCGAGGGCCTCGCCGACCTCGGCCACCGGTTCGCGTCGCCGCCGGAAGAGGAGGTCGACCTGCTCGTCGAGCTCTACGCCCGCGCCGGGCTCCCGATCGCCGCCGACGCGGCCCGTGCGCGCGCTGCTTCTGAGACCTCGGTCGCGCTGCGCGGGCCACGGGCGCGCCTCAACGAGTCACGGGTCAATGCCGCCCTGATGCGCCATGCCGACGGGTCGAGCCACGACGAGGTCCTCGCCTACCTCGAGCGGGTCGGGCGGTTCGCGTCGGATGTCGCGGCCAAGCGGCTCGAGTTCATCGAGCATCCGCTGTGGCGGACCTATGTCTTCGTCTACAGCGAAGGCGAGGCGCTGCTCCGGCGCTGGCTCGAGGCCGTGCCGGAGGGCGATCGCGCCGCACGTTTCGGCCGCCTGCTGCGCGAGCAGCTGACGCCGGCCGCGATCGTGGCCGAGATCTCGAGCGGACCCGGTCCGGCCGGGGGCATCTCCGACGAGTCCGTCAGGGCGTCGCTTTGATCGAGCTCGTCAGCGGCTTGCCGTCGATGCGGTAGCCATAGCAAGTGACGGTCCGACCGCCGTCCGCCCAATCCTTGTCGCCCGGGTAGAAGGCGCCGCCGTCGAGCTGCCCGGCGTTGGCCGCTGTCGCGCCGACGTAGCTGATGAACAATGGCCCGCAGGCGCCGCCGAGGTAGGTCTCGAGGTCGGCCGTGCTCAGAACGGGCGCACCCTTCGCCGCTGGGTGGGTGACGAGCGCGAAAACCTCGCCTGTGTGCGCCTCGGTGCATGGGTGATGCTGGACATCGCTGATGTTGTTGTCGTTGGCCGGGACGTCGAAGCAATCGCCGACCTTGAGATCTCCGGCGTTGCCACTGATCCGATCCCGGAGCACGAACGCGCCGACCGCGATCGCCCCGATGATGAGCAGCCGAATCAGCCAACCACGCACGTCAGTCCCTCCCTGCCGTGCCGGAGCTTGGGCACTCCGGTCGCCGCCATCCTAGAGAACGCGTCGGGCGGTTGCCTAGCGGCCGCCGGTCCGGGGTCGGACCCGCCGATCGGCGACCGGACCGGGTTCCAGACCGAACCGACTGTGGCCCGGCCCGGCCTGGATCAGGCGGGACGGAGCCGGCGAGCGAACACGATCCGGTCCTCGCTCGGGGCCTCGTGGTCCGGGTGGGCGAGCGTGCCGTACAGGTTCCGGCTGCCCGAGCCGCCAACGAGCTCGAAGCCCATTGCTCCGAAGAATGCGATCGGGATCGGCTCGCCCGGCCAGGCGAGGGCGGTGATCGTCGTGACGCCTCTGCCGGCGATATCGGCGAGGAACGTGCTGACGATGGCACGGCCAATCCCGATCCGGCGGTGACTCGGGTGGACTCCGACGAGATGAAGGACCCCCTCGGCCGGCCGGTCCTGGCTGCGATAGCCGATCAGGAACCCGATCGGCTGGCCGCGGTCGTCGGTCGCAAGCCACGAGGTCTGACCGAAGTGGCGGAACCACGCCCGGGTCGCGAGATCGTGCACCCGGCGCCCGGCGAACCACTCGTCGACGACGCGGACGACGCTCGGCTGGTCGTCCTCGGTCGGGTGGCGCAGGGCGAGCGCGCGGCCGGGCTCCGGGCTCGCCTTGGGCGCGGGGCCCTGCTCGTGACCGGCGGCGCCGGTCATCGAGATGCCGCTGCGGCAATCCCGGCGCCACCGGCGAGGCAGAGCACGACCAGGATCGGGCCCTCGACCTCGATGAGGTACTCGATCGGGTCGAGGACGCCGCCTTCGATCCGTCCGAACAGCCAGATCCCGAGAAAGCCGAGCGCGACGGCGACGAGGGCGACGATCGCCGCCCGCCACGGTGGCTCGACGAGCCGGCCGATGAGCCAGCCGAGGAAGATCGCGACAACGAGGAGGCCGGCAGTCACGGCGAGCCAACCACCGACGACGGTGAAGGCGAGGACGCCACCGATGACGACGGCGACGGGCCACAGTGCCTCGTCCAGCCGGGACGCGGCGATCGTTGGCCGTGCCGCATATCGATCGCTCGGCGGCCGGTCGAGACGCGGGCGCTGGTCGCCGGGGGCAGGTGGAGGCAGATCGGCACGGCTCTCAGCAGGGGTCGGTGCGGGCGGTTGGACGGGCGTCGTCACCGGGCCATCGTATCGGCTCGGATCGTGCCGGACGACCGTCGGGCGTGGCGACGGGTGCAGGCGCACGCTAGACTGCCGGGCGTGAGCCACCCGTCCCTTGGCCTGCCTCCGACCGACAAGATCTCGACGCTGCCGCCAGTGGCCGCGCGGATCGCCGCCGCTCGCGAACGCCTCGGGGCACGGGCCCTCGAGATTGCAATTGACCGCGATCCGACGCTGCGCGAGCGACACGACGAGCTGGCGACGCGCCGGCTCCTACGCGACACCGTCGTCCTGATCGACCGTGTCGTCGAGGCGATGGCCGCGGGTGACCCTGCGCCGGCTCGCGCCTTCGCGGAAGCCGCGCCGCCGATGTACCGCCGCCGGAGGGTCCAGATGAAGGACGTGATCGGGCTGTGCGAGAGCATCCGGGCCGCGATCGGGGCGACGCTTGCCCGTGGCGACATGGGGCTGGTCGACGCCGCGATCGACGCGATGATCGACCGCTTCAAATGGCACGGCCGGATCGCCGGGGACCACAAACGAAACCGACTCCTCGAAGCGATCTATAAGGGCGCCTGAGCGGTGACGATCAAGTGGGTCCAGGTCGATCCGCTCGTGATGAACGGCGAGCCGTTCTGCTATGGCTCGCGGATCACCGTCCGCCAGCTCCTCGAGCTGCGCAGCAACGGCTTCGACCTGCCTCGGCTGATGAAGGACCACCCGGAGCTCAAGCGTCTCGGGATCGCAGCGGCCTACACCTACGCCGCCGATCATCGCGACCGCTACGCCGACTTTTTCGAGGCCGACGGATCGCTGACAGGCCCGGGCTACACCGAGGCCGATGCCGATGGGCTGCCGGAGCAATACCGCCGGCCGGGGATCGTCATCAAGCCGGCCGCCGTCGCGGCCGGCTAGCTCGGGTGCCCGACGTCGGCCCGTTCGCGTTCCTCGTGGTCGGGATCTACGTCGTCGTCGTGATCGCGATCATCGCGCTGCCGGTCTTCGTCCTGCGCGAGATGCGACATCGCGGCGCACAGCTCGACCGGATCGAGCGCCGGCTGAACGACCTCGACGGTCGCGGCGGTCCGCCCGACCCCCGCTGATGCTCACCCGGCCGCCGAACCCGGCCGAACCAGCTGGACCCAGCCGAGCCCTGGCTGAAGCAAGACGGCCGGGGAGCCGACCCTGGGCTCGGTGGTAGCATCGGTGCGATGACCGACACGACGACCGACCCGACGACCGACCCGAACGCGCCCGCAACGGTGCCGACCGCCACGACCGCAACCGCCGACGAAAGCCCCGACGCCCTTGCTGCCCCGGCCGAGGGCGCCAGCTTCGATCCCCAGCGGCGGGCGACCGAACTCGCGATCCTCGACGCCCTCCGCGCGGTGGTCGATCCAGAGATCGGGATGAACGTCGTCGAGCTTGCCCTGATCAAGCAGATCATCCTCGGGACCGACACGACCGAGGTCAAGATGATCCTGACGACCCCGTTCTGCCCGTACGCCGGCTCGATGATCCAGCAGGTCAAGGATCAGGCCGAGTCGGTCGTCGAGCACGATGTGAAGGTCACCCTGCTCGCCGAGCGCTGGGATCCCCGCGACGCCGGCCTGATGTGGTGATCGCTCCTCCCGTTCGCTGATCGTTCCGTGACCGATCTCGACCCTCTCGCGCCGGACCCGGCTTCGCCCGCCCCGTACGATTCCGCGGTCGCGACCCGGCGTGGCGACGACGGCACGACCGGCCTGCTCTTCGGTGGCGAGCGGATCCGCAAGGACGATCTGCGGACCGAGACCTACGGCACGATCGACGAAACCGTTGCCGCACTCGGCCTCGCCCGCGCCCAGCTCGGGATCAAGCGCCGGACCGGGACGCTCGGTGTGGGGTTCGGCGAGTTGCCCGCGATCATCCTCCGCCTCCAACGGGAGCTGTTCGTCGTCGCCGCCGAGCTGGCCACGCAGCCCGCCGCCTGGGACCGTCAGGTCGAGGGCGTGAGCCGGGTCAGCGCCGCGATGGTCGATGGCGTCGAGACGATGCTTCGCGAGGCCGAGGCCCATATCGAGATGCCGACGGAGTTCGTCGTCCCGGGCGAGACCGTGGTCAGCTCGGCGCTCGAGCTCGCCCGGACGATCCTGCGCCGGGCCGAGCGGAGGGCGGTGACGCTGGGTTCGGAGGGATTGATTCCGGGTCCCCATTTGCTACCGTACCTGAACCGCCTCGCCGATCTGCTGTGGGTGCTGGCACGGGCGGCCGAGCAGGCAGAGGCGCGGTCGGCGCCGCCGTCACGACCGGGCCGACGGGCAGCCGTCACGAGGAGCACGAAGCGATGAGCCAGAACCGGACCCTCCCGTCGCAGCTCGGCGTCCGTCCGGCGACGGAGCTCGCGAACCAATTCCTCACCCAGGCATTCGGCTGGATGTTCGCGGGACTCCTCCTCACCGCCGGGATCGCGGCCGTGGTCACCGGCCAGCCGGACATCATCCGTGCGGTCGGCCGATACTGGTTCCTGATCTTCTTCGGACAGCTCGGCCTGTCGATCGCGATCCAGGGCCTGATGCCGCGGATCTCGGCGACGACGGCCCTTGCCCTGTTCTTCGTGTTCGCCGCGTCGATCGGGGTGACGACCGGCGTGATCGTGTCGTTCTACAAGGTCACGAGCGTCGTCTCGGCATTCCTGGCGGCGTCGGCGATGTTCGGCGCGGCGGCCGTCTACGGCGCGACAACGAAGCGCAGCCTGACCTCAATCGGCGGCTTCCTGTTCATGGGCATGATCGGCCTGCTCGTCGCGTCGATCGTCAACGTCTTTCTCGGCAGCAGCCCGATCGGCTGGTTCATCGCCCTGATCGGTGTCGTGATCTTCACGGTCTACACCGCATACGACGTCCAGCGGATCTCGTACGGCGACTACGCGGCGCTGACCGGCTCCGTCGAGAAGGCGTCGGTGTTCGGTGCCCTCCACCTGTACATCGACTTCATCAACCTGTTCCTGTTCCTGCTTCGCCTGATGGGGTCGCGCCGATAGCGCAGATCAGCGCCCGCACCGGGCGCAGGTTTCCTGCTGGAGTGAACGCGATCCAGCAACACGCGGTCGAGATCCGGCCAGCCACCACCGGCGATGGTGACCGGGGGCGTCCATCGACCGATCGACGGACTCTCACCACGCGCGATGGTGGATGGCGAAGGTCGGGCAGCCCGTCGTTCGCGGACGCGACCGGCCCCCCGGTATCAGGCGCCGGGCGCGATCCCCCCGGCGAGCAGGGCCGTGAGGGCTTCAGGAGGCTGCGGGCGGGCGTAGTAGTAACCCTGACCGCGGTCGCTGCCAAGCTGGCGCAGGCGGGCCATCTGGCCGACGGTCTCGATCCCCTCGGCAACGACCTCGATCCCGAGGCCGTGGGCGAGGGCGATGACGGCCTGGACGATCGGCAGGGTCGAGTTGTCGTCGTCGATCCCGTCGACGAATGAGCGGTCGATCTTGATCGTATCGAGCGGCAGCCGTCGCAGATACGAGAGTGACGAGTAGCCCGTGCCGAAGTCATCGAGGACGAGGCCGATCCCGAGCGCCCGGATCGCCCGGAGGGCGGCCTCGCTCTCCTCGCTCTCGTCGAGGAGGACCGACTCGGTGATCTCGAGCTCGAGCCGGTCGGCCGGCAGGCGGGTCGCCTCGAGCGTCACCGCGATGTCATCGACGAGGGTTGCCTGGCCGAACTGACGGGCCGAGAGGTTGACGCTCATCACGAGCGCGGAGTCGGGCATCTCGTCGAGCCAGCGGCGCGCCTGGCGGCAGGCGGTCTCGAGGACCCAGCGCCCGATCGGCACGATCAGGCCGGTCTCCTCCGCGATCGGGATGAAGGCCAGGGGCGGAATCAGCCCGCGGGTGGGGTGCTCCCAGCGGACGAGCGCCTCGAGCCCGACGATCCGGTCGGTTGCGAGGTCGACGATGGGCTGGTAGTGGAGGCGCAGCTCGTTGCGCTCGAGGGCATGCCGGAGGTCGTTCTCGAGCTCGACCCGCTCGAGAGTGGCAGCGCTCATCTCGGGCTCGAAGAGGACATAGCGCGGTCCGGGCGACGACTTCGCGCGGACGAGCGCGACCTCCGCCTCGCGGAACGCGTCGCCTGGCGTCGCCCTGCCCGGCCAGGCCATGGCGATCCCGAGGCTGGCGTTGACGAACCAGTCGCGGTTTCCGAGCTCGAACGGCTCGCGCAGCTCGGCCAGGATCCGATCAGCCGTCCGACGCGCCTCGTCGACCCCGCCGACGCCGTCGAGGATGATCCCGAACTCGTCGCCGCCGAACCGGGCGACCGTGTCACCGGGCCGGAGGCAGCGCTGGAGTCGCTCGCCGACCGCGACGAGGAGCGCGTCTCCGACAGCGTGGCCGAGGCTCTCGTTGATGACCTTGAACCGGTCGAGGTCGAGCAGGATGAGGGCGATCGGCTCGTCCCCGCCGTCGCGCGTCCAGGCCAGCGAGTGGGCGACCCGGTCGGTCAGGAGGTCGCGATTCGGGAGACCCGTGATCGGGTCGTACAGCGCCCCGCGCTGGGCCGCCTCGAAGAGATGGGCGTTGTCGAGCGCGATCGACGCCAGCTGGGCGAACCGGCTGAGGGCCGCGATCTCGCGCGTCCCGTACGTCCGTCCGAGGCTCCCGGACGCGAGCCCGATCACGCCCACGACCCGGCCGCCGGAGGTCAGCGGGACGCCGACGACGGCACCGAACACAAGGGTCGGCATATCCGAGCCGCGGCCCATCCAGGCGTCGTAGTCGTCCACGGCGACCGGCCGCCCCTCGCGGTAGACCAGTCCGGACAGCCCGGCGTCGACCGACATCCGATAGTCCAGGAAGTCGCTGAAGATGCCGATCCCGTGACGGACGACCAGGGACCGAGCATCGGGCTCGACGAGGTAGATGAACCCGTGGGGCGTGCCGAGGAGGGCGGCTGCCCGCTGGATGATGGTGTCGAGGAGATCCACCGGGTCGTGCCGGTTCATCAGGGCGATCGCGGTCTCGTCGAGCGCCGACAGGTACGGGTCGCGGCGGACCGTGTCCGCGTCGTCGGCCCGGGCGGTCGGCTTGGCCAGATACATCGACTGGTCGGCGGCGCTGACGAGCTCGTCCTTGGTGAGCCCATCCTCCGGGTAGCAGGCGACGCCGGCGGAGATCGTGACCCGCGGCCCGGTCGGCGAGGGGATGGCCGCCACCCCACGGCGGATCCGCTCGACGACCTCGAAGGCCTCGATCCGGGTCGCGCCGGGCAGGATGACGGCGAACTCGTCGCCGCCGTAGCGATAGATCCCGTCGCCGGCTCGGGTGGCGCCGCGCATCGCCCCGCCGACGCCGGCCAGGAGGGCGTCGCCGGCTGGGTGACCGCAGGCGTCGTTGAAGCCCTTGAAGTCGTCGAGGTCGAGCATCAGCACGGAGAACCGCCCGCCCTCGGCCTTGCCGACCGCGTCGCCGAGCTCGCGCTGGAACGAGCCATGGTTGCGGAGGCCGGTGAGCGCGTCGTGCTCCGCCCGGACGGTGACCGCGCCGTGGACCTCGGCGTTCTCGAGGGCGAGGGAGGCCTGCCCGGCGAAGAGCTGGACGAGCTCGAACTCGTTCTGACTGAAATGCGCTTCCTCGCCGCCCATCCGGGCGACGTTGAGCGTCCCGACGACGGCGCCCGCAACCCGGACCGGCACGACGATCATCGCCTCGGGCTCCGACGGCGTGCCGGGAATCTGCACCGAACGCGGATCGCCGAGGGCGTCGTTGGCGAGGACCCCCTCGCCGTGGGCCACGACCCAGCCGCTGATCCCGACGCCGATCGGCCCGGCATAGTCGAGGATGACCTCGGCGAACCGGTCCCGAGCGACCACCGCCCGCCGCACGCCGGCCTCGAAGTCACAGCGGTAGATCGTCAGCGCGTCGTAAGGAACGATCGTCTTGAGCGAGTCCGCGATCATCTCGAGGACGCCCTTCGGGTCGCGGGTCGAGATCAGCCGCTCATTGACCTCGAGGAGGCGGCGCTGGCTCGCGAGCTGGTGCTCGAGCTCGCGCCGCTGGCGGTCGAGCTGGTCGAGCTGGGTCGCGTTGACGATCGCCTGGGCGGCGTAGCCCGCGAAGATCGTGAGCGTCGTCTCGTCCTCGCGGCCGAACTGATCCCGACCGATCGCGGATACCACGATCACGCCATGAACCGTGTCCTCGAAGCTGATGGGCACGGCCAGCATCGACTCGCACTCGACCGACAGGAATCGCCGGAGCGAGCGCTTGTCGGCCCCGGCGTCGCCGACGAGGACGGTCTCATTGTGGGCCGCGGCCCAGCCCGTCAGGCCGTCGCCGATCGCGAGCCGGAGGGCCGCGAAGTCAGGCTCGGTCATGCCGCCGAAGCTGCCGCGACACGCGATCGGCTCGCACCACCCGGTCTCGTGATCGACGCGATAGACGCGAATCGAGTCGTGGGCGATCAGTCGCTCGGTGCCCTCGATGATCAGGTCCGCGATCTCGGCGAGGCCACGCGTCCGGTTCAGCCGGACGGCGAGGTCCTGGACGGCCTCGAGCCTCGCGGCCAGCGACCGGACCGATTCGCTGAGATGGGCGTTGCCGACCGCCGTGGCCATCTGGTCGGCGAACCCGCGGGCGAGGGCCGTCTCCTCTGCCGACCACGGATGGACGGCGTCCTGGTAGAGGACGAGCAGGCCGACCGGCTCCTCGCGATAGATCATCGGCGCGAAGCAGACGCTCCGGATGCCGTTCCGCGCGTAAAGGTCGCGGGCGTGGTCGGTCGGAGTGTCCACCAGTGTGTCGGACAGGGTCACGACCTCGTGCGAGCGGATCGCCGTCAGGCCGGCCGCGACCGCATCGACGCCGAGCGACGTGACCCAGTCGAGCACCTCGCCCGACAGGCCGTGCTGGGCGGCGAGACTGAACGGATGATGCCGATCGGCCCGATAGAGCCACAGCCCGATCCGGGCCAGGCCGAACAGGTTCATCGCGTCGGCGACGACGTCCTCGAACAGGGTCTCGAGGTCGAGCTGGCCGCTGACCTCCGACGCGAGCCGGCGAAGCGCCTCCGCGCCGGCACGGGGATCCCGGACAACCCGCATCCGTCCGCCGTCGGGCCCGCGTCGGGCGAGCCAGGCGTCGAGGTCGGCGCGGCGGACCAGTGGCTCGTTGCGCGGGCCCGCGACCGAGGGCAGGCGTCCGCTCAGGCACCACGCGCGTGCGGTCGCGCGGGTGATGCCGGCAGTCGCGGCGACCTCGGCGAGCGTGAGCATCGCGTCGGGTTCCAGTGGCATGTACGCGAGGGCCATCTGCGGAAGCGGTGACCTCGATCTTGGCTGACGGGCACGGCAAGGGAGTGTCGCCCGGGGCGGCGACCTCCCAACCGTACGGACCGCCGGCTCGGCGGGCGATAGCCCAGTGGTACCGCCCGGCTCGGGAGGCGCTCGCTCGAGGCTCTGACCCGGGGCGCGAGGGGCGAACCCGACGCGCCGAGATCAGCGCGGGCTGCGGATCAGGTCGGCGACGGTCGGCAGTACCACGTCGGCGAACGGGCCGAGCTGCTCCGCGCTCGCCACGCCGCTCGTGATGCCGATCGTGCGCGCGCCGGCGGCCCGACCCATCGCCAGGTCGGCCGGCGTGTCGCCGACCATCGCAAGTCGTCCGAGCGGCACCCCGGTCCGCGCCGCGATCCCTGCGAGCGCGGCCGGATCGGGCTTCGTCGGGCCGTCGTCGTCACCGGACACGATGTCGTCGACGAGCGCCGCGAGCCCGAGGGCGTCGAGCGTCGCGAGGGTCGGCCGGCGGTCGTCGGTCGTGGCCACGGCGATCCGCCGGCCGTGGTCCCGGAGCGCCGCGAAGAGTCCGACGAGGTCGGCGAGCGGCATCGCGTCCGCCACGGGATCGGGCTCGAGCCAGGCCTCGGCGAGGATCCGCCGGGCCGCGCTGACACTCGGGCACCACCGCCGCAGCACCGCTCCGACCAGGGATTCGACGGAGGCCATCGTGGCGACGGCAAGGGGGCCGCCGGGCAGGATCCGGTTCGCGATCGGGTCGAAGCCGATCGTCGTGAAGACGTCACCTGCGACCGGTCGCCGGGTCGCGAGCTCCAGCCGCGTGCCGAGGTCGCGCGCCCAGCCGACCCACATCGTCTCGAACGAGATCAGCGTTCCGTCCTTGTCGAACACGACGACATCGATCCCGTCGAGGATCCGATGGAGGCTCGGTGATTCAGTCATCGCCCCTTACCGCGTTCGTCGCGACGGGGTCGTTCAGTCGCGACAGCCGAGGACTGCGGCACTCAGCCTTCGGCGATGGCTTGCTCGATGACCGCGTCCGAGCTTGCCCGCCCTTCGAGGACCAGCGTCGCCTCAGGCGGGAACGAGACCGTGATCGTGTCGCCGATCGTCGACGCGGTGAGGCTCGGGTCGTTGAACTGGTCGAACGACAGCTGCTCCCGGTCGCCGATCCGGACTCGCGTCCGCACGATCGAGCCAAGGAAGCTGACGTCCTCGACCGTGCCGTGCAGGCGGTTGCTGCCGCCGGCCTCGCCGAGCTCGATCGCCTCCGGCCGGAGCGCGACCGTGACCCGCTCGCTGTCGCCGTCTCCCGGTCGCGAGCCGCGGATCTCCTGGCCGGCGACCGTCAGGCGGGCAGTGGCTCGATCGACAACGCTCGCCTGGAGCAGGTTCAGGGTGCCGACGAACGACGCGACGAACGGGGTCGCCGGGAAGTTGTAGATCTCGGGCGGCGGCCCGATCTGCTCGATCCGGCCCTCGCTCATCACGACCACGCGATCCGAGAGGGACAGTGCCTCCTCCTGGTCGTGGGTCACGTAGACGGTGGTGATCCCGAACTGGCGCTGGATCGAGCGGATCTCCTTCCGCAGGGCGACCCGGATCTTCGCGTCGAGCGCCGACAGCGGCTCGTCGAGCAGGAGCACATCCGGCTCGATCGCAAGCGCCCGCGCAAGGGCAATGCGCTGCTGTTGGCCGCCCGACAGCTGATACGGATAGCGGCCGCCCTTGTCGGGCAGGTTGATCAGGCCGAGCAGCTCGTCGACGCGCTTGCGGATCTGGTCCTTCGGCCGCTTGCGGACCTTCAGGCCGAAGCCGATGTTGTCCGCGACAGTCATGTTCGGGAACAGGGCGTACGACTGGAAGACCATCCCGACGTTGCGCCGGTTCGCCGGTCGATGGGTCACGTCGGTCCCGCCGATCGAGATCGTGCCGGCCGTCGGCTGTTCGAACCCGGCGATCATCCGGAGGGTCGTCGTCTTGCCGCAGCCGGACGGCCCCAGGAACGAGACGAACTCGCCCTTCTCGGCGGACAGGTTGAAGTCGTGGACGGCGTAGGTCGTCCCGAACTGCTTCTGGATGCCGGTCAGGGTCAGGTAGGTCATGCGGTCATCGCTCCATCAATGGGCGCCGGCGATCTGGATCTTCTGTCGTGACTGGCGCCCGATCAAGCCGAGCAGGCCCATCGCGATCCAGGTCAGGCCGAAGCTGATCAGCGAGACGGCCGCGGGCTCGTAGGCCTTGTTGCCGCCGATGAGCGAGATGTAGGGACCGAACGCCGGACGGGCGAGGAAGGTCGCGATCGTGAACTCGCCGACCACGATCGCGAGCGTCAAGAAGGCGCCGCTGAGGAGCGACACGCGGAGGTTCGGGAAGATGACCCGGACGAGCAACGTGAACCAGCTGGCGCCGAGGCTCTGCGACGCCTCGGTCAGGCTCCGCACGTCGATCGCCCGGAGGCCCGTGTCGACGGCCCGGTACATGTACGGGAACGAAAGCACGACGTAGGCGGCGACGAGCAGCACATTGCTCCCGAAATCCGTGCCCGCGAGTGGGAACGGATCACCGCTGTACGACCGGAGCAGGCCGAAGACGAGGATGATCGGCGGAATGACGAACGGCAGCAGGGTAATGAACTCGATATATGGCCGCAGGCGGGGCAGGCGCAGCCGGACCCAGAACGCGGTCGGGACGATGAGGATCGTGCTGACGACGATCGTGATGATCCCGACCAGGAACGAGTAGAAGAGGCTCTCGGCGAACTGCGGGTCGTCGACAACGACGGCATACGCGGAAAACAGCGGCTGTGAGCGCATCGAGAACGCGAACGTCCCGAGAAGGGGCAGGAAGAAGTACAGGAACCCGATCGCGAAGACGATCCACCAGACCAGGGAGCCGAGGTGACGCGGCCGCCGGGCCGGCACCACCGGTCGCGGGACGACGGCACTCGCCACGGAATCCACGGCATCCGGGAACCGGCCCCCGAGGGGTGTTCCGGTCATCGCTGCCAGCGCTCCGCACGTCGTTGGAGGAAGGCATAGGCAGCGATCGTGATGCCCATGATCGCGACCATGCCCATCGCCAGGGCGTAGCCGATCCCAGGATCGTTGAGGGCGTCGCCGCGGAGCAGGCGAGTGATCTGCATCGTCACGATGTTGATCGCGCCGCCGCTCAGCTCGAACGCCGTCGCCTGGGCCCCGAACGCGTTCCCGAACAGCAGGATCACCGTGCCGAGGAGCGATGGCAGGAGGATCGGCAGGGCGACGTAGCGCCAGTACTGGAATGCGCTCGCGCCCATGTTCTCCGACGCCTCCCGCCAGTCCTTGCGCAGGCCGTCGATCGCCGGCGCGATGATCAGGACCATGAGCGGGAACTGGAAGTACAGGTAGGCGAGCTCGAGGGCGGTCTTCGAGTAGATGTTGAGGCTGAGCCCGGCCGCCTTGATGAACGGGGTCAGGATTCCGGACGCTCCGAGGGTGAACGTGAAGGCGAGGGCGAGCGGCACGCCGGCGAAGTTCGAGGCGACCCCGGAAAAGGTCATCAGCGCAGAGCGCAGGAACCGCGGCAGCCCGCCCATGATCACCGCGTACGCCAGCAGGAACCCGAAGACCCCGCCGCCGATCGCGGTGACCAGGCTGATCTCGATGCTCGCGAAGTAGGAGTCGGCGAGGTTCGGCTGCGACAGCGCCTGGTAGTTCTGGAGGGTGAACGTGCCGTGGGCCGGATCCTTTGGTCCGACGGCCAGATTCTCGAAGCTGCCGACGGCGAGATAGAGGGTCGGGATGACCAGGAATGCCAGTGTGAAGAGCAGGAACGGCATGACCCCGAGCCACGCCCACGAGAAGCGCCGCCCGGGACGCGCGGCAGGCGCGCCCCGGGGCGGTGTCGTCGGTGCAGCGGTCATCGCTGCGGATCGGCGCGGAGCGCCGAGCCTGGCTCTACTTGACCGTCACGTTGACGGTGGTCGGCCAGCCCTTGGCGATGACGTCGGTCGCCTTGGTGATCTGGTCGAGGGTCGGGAGCAGCGCACCGGTCGTGTCCGGCAGCTTGGCCTGGGCCGCGGTGTCGACGGTCTTCTTGGCGACCAGGTCGTCATAGCGGATCGGGTTGCAGTAGCCCGCGAGCCAGGTGTTCTGACCGGCATCGGAGTACAGGTATTCCATCCACAGCTTGGCGGCGTTCGGATGGGGAGCGAAGGCGCTGATCGCCTGGACGTACATCCCGCCGAACCGGCCGTTCTTCGGGACGACGACGGTGATGGGCGGGTTGCCCTTCAGCGAGTCCTTGTCGGCGAGGGCGTTGTACGTCCACGCGATCCGGATCGGCGAGTCGCCGGCCGCGACGTTCGCGGTCTTGGCGATGATCGGCACGAAGTTGCCCTTGTCGTTGAGCTGCTTGAAGAAGTCGAGGCCGGGCGTGGCGTTGTCGAGCGAGCCGCCGTTGGCGATCCCCGCCGCCCACACGCCGCTGATTGCCTGGTTCGAGACCGTCGGATCGCCGGCGAGGGCGACCTGGCCCTTGTACTCCGGCTTGAGCAGGTCGCTCCAGTCCGCCGGGACGTTCGTGACCTTCGAGGTGTTCACTTCGAACGAGAGCACGCCGTAGTAGTCGCCGTACCACATTCCGCCGGCGTCCTTGGCGGTCGCTGGGATCGAGTCCCAGGTCGCGACCTTGTAGGCTTGGAGGTCGCCCGCGGCCACCGCCTGGGGGCCGAACGCGAGGCCGACGTCGACGACATCCGGCGCCGCCGGGCCCTTGTTGGTCTTGTTGGCCTCGATCGCGGTGATCTCATCCTTCGAGCCACCGTCGGGGTTCAGCTCGTTGATCTTGATTCCGAACTTCGACGTGAAGTCCGTCAGCATCTGGCCGTAATTGCACCACGAATGGGGCAGGGCGATCGTGGTCAGGTTGCCCTCGGCCTTGGCGGCGTCGATGAGGGTCTGGGCCACGCCGGGAATGGACGCGGCCGAGCCGCTTCCTCCGGCCGGGGTGTTGCTGCTGCAGGCCGCGGCAACGATCGCGAAACTCGCGAGCGCAACCGCGATGCGGGCAGGGCTGGTCCTGGTGGTCAAGTCCGATCTCCTTGAAACGGTTGACGGGATCCGGATGAGCGCCGGGGCGCCGACGATCACCGGCGCGACCTGGTCTCCTCCAATGGCGATCGCGCGGCTCGTGACGGCTGACGGATTCGACACACGGAACGGTCGTACCAGTCCCGCGCATTTCACCGCCCGCGGGCACGGTGCGTCAAGAGTGTGATCGATCGACTAACGCCGCGTACCCGATCCGTGCACGATCCGACGGCGGCGCGGGCAGGCGGGCGTCAGCTCCGGAGGCGGCTCATCGTCGGCTCGAAGAGCGTTGCGATGAATCGCAACGGCCGGCGGAGGACCGCCGGCCGTCGACTGGTTATCGAGCGACGGTGGTCAGGATGCGGGAATCCACGCTTGCCAGGTCTGCGGATGCTCGTTGATCCACTGCTTCGCCGCGTCCTCCGGCGTCATGTTCTTGTTGGTGATGAGGTCGGCGACCTCGTTCTGGTCCTTGTTGCCCCACTTGAAGTTCTTGATGAACGTCCCCGCTGCGCCGGCGTTGGTGAGCCAATCCGTTCGGACGATCTTGTTGAGGACGTATGGCGGGTAGTCGCAGGTGACCTTCTTCAGGTCCGCGTCGCAGCCCGGGGTGTACGGCGGCAGGTGGACCTGGACGAGCTTGATCTCGTTCTGGAGCCACTGCGGGTCGTAGAAGTAGCCGATCAGCGGCGTCTGGTTCTTGTCGGCCGCCTGGAAGGCCGTGATCGAGGCCGCCTCGCTGCCCGAGAACACGTCCTTGAAGTTCAGGCCATTGTTCGCGATGAGCGCCTCGTCGTACTGGACGAACGTCGGGTCGCTGCCGAGGAACTGGCCCTTGTCACCGGACTCCGACGTCTTGAACAGGTCGGCGTACTTGTTGAGGTTCTTGTAGTCGGTGATGTCCGGGTACTTGTCGACCATCCAGCCTGGGACGTACCAGCCGATGATCCCGGTCACGCCATTGGGTCCGGCGTCGGTCGCCTTCTTCGTGTCCGTGATGTACTTCTTCTCGAGCGGCGGGTGGCCCCAGTTCTCGAGAATGACGTCGACCTGGCCCGTGTCGAAGCCCTGCCACGCGATTTCCTCGGCCAGCGTGCTCGTCTCGACCTTGTAACCCATCTGCTGGAGCAGGCACTGGGCGACGGCCACATTGGCCGCGGCACCGACCCACTGGTTGATCATCATCTTGACGTCGCCCTTGGTCCCGTCGCCCTTGCAGGTGACGGCCGCGACGGCGGCGCTCGCGCTCGCGCCCGTGCCCGCGGTCGCCGAAGCCCCGGTGGCGGCGCTGCTGCCGGCGCTGGTCGGGACCGGCGTCGCCCCCGACGACTTGGCACAGCCGACGACGATCAAGCCGACGACAGCCAGGCCGACGAGGAATCGTCCTCGCGCGTTGCCCATGATGGTTGCTCCTCCTCTGTGGCCGGCTCAGCCAGCCCTGGCGACGGTGGTCCGGCGGCGTCCGCCCGCCCCTTGCGTGATCCGATCGAGCATGATCCCGAGCAGGACGATGGCGACGCCGGCGGCGAGGCCCTTCCCGAACTGCTCACCCCTAGCGAACCCGGTGATGACGTCAAAGCCTAGCGCGCCCGCCCCGACGAGCGCACCGATGACGACCATCGACAGGACCATGATGATCCCCTGGTTGGCGGCCAGCAGGAGCGCCCGCGTCGACATCGGCAGCTGGACCTTCCACAGGAGCTGCCGGCGAGTCGCCCCGGAAGCGGTCGCGGCCTCCATCACCGCCGGCGGGACGCCCCGGATGCCGACCTCCACGAGACGGATGACCGGCGGGGCGGCGTAGATGATCGCGGCCACGATGGCAGTGAACCGAGTCGGGCCGAACAGCAGCACGGCGGGAATCAGGTAGACGAACGCAGGCATCGTCTGGGCTGCATCGAGGATCGGCCGGAGCGCCTGGCGCAGGCGCTGGTGGCGGGCCGTCTGGACCCCGATCGCGAGCCCGAGGACGAGGGTCAGGATCGTCCCGACGACGACGTTGGCCAGCGTGCCCATGGCGTGCGCCCACAGCCCGAGCAGAGCAATGAACACGAGGCAGATCGCGGCGACGATGGCCGGTCGCCGGCCCGACACCGCCCAGGCGATGAGAGCGATGACCGCCACCACGAGCCACCACGGGGCCGACGTGAGGAGTCCCTCGAGGGGGTTCAGGACGAGGCTGGTCGCGATGTCCTTGATCGCGTGGGTGATCCCCGAGAACGTCTGGGTGAACCAAGTGGTGAACTCGTTGACGGGCACCCGGAACGAGAACGCGACCGTGTCGGGGAACCGGGTCGCGTCGACGACGAAGGGCGCCGCGAGACCGATGACCAGGATTGCCAGTGGACCGCCGAGCGACACCCAGCGGCCGCCGCGGACCGACCGCCCGGCGCGCACCCGCGGGTCGAGCCACTCCCCGGCGGCAAACGTCAGCCTGTCGAGGATGATCGCCAGGATGACGATCGCGATCCCGGCGTCGAAGGCCGACCCGACGTTGACCTTCGACAGCGCCTGGACCAGGGCGAGGCCGAGGCCGGGCGCTCCGATCAGCCCGGTGACGACGACCATCGACAGCCCGAGCATGATCGTCTGGTTGACTGCGAGACCGATCGCCCGGCGGGCGAGCGGCAGCTGGACCTTCGTCAGGACCTGGGCGCCGGTCGAGCCGAGCGAGCGTGCGACCTCGACGGTCGTCCCCGAAACCCCGCGGATCCCGAGCGAGGTGATCCGGATGGCCGGCGGGATGGCGAAGATCAGCGTCGCCACCGTCGACGGGGTCGTCCCGATCAGGAAGAGCAGCGTCACCGGGGTCAGGTAGGCCATCGTCGGCATGATCTGCATCACGTCGAGGATCGGCGAGAGGACGGCCGTCACCCGATTGCTCCGGCCGGCGAGGATCCCGAGGGGAAGCCCGACCACGATCGCGATCAGGACCGCGGCGAGCGTCATCCCGAGCGTCTGCATGCTCTCGTCCCAGAGCCCGAGGATACCGAGCGAGGCGAAACCGAGGATCGCGAGCAGGGCCAGGCGGACGCCGCCGAAGGCCAGCCCGAGTGCTCCGCCGAGGCCGATGACGCCCGGCCAGCCGAGAGACCCGAGCAGGTTGTTGAACAGGTCGACGAGGAATGCGATGGAGGCGCGGATGGGCTCGAGGATGCCGCGGTTCTGCTCGACGGTGTCGCGCACTCCGTTCAGGGTCCTGAACAGCGACGCATCGTCGTCGTGGGGCAGCGTCCACTGGCCTCGGAACACGATCCAGGCGAGGGCAGCCGCGATCGAGAGGACCGCGATCAACGCGCGCCGGGCAGTTCGCTCGTCGAGCCGGGTGCGGGCCGGCAGGCTGATCGCGGTCATCGGGCGTCGGGTGGGTCGATCCGCTCGGCGGCCTCGCGGGCGAGGTACGCGGTCGTCGATTCGGTCGGCGTCTCGATCGGATTGACGCGCTCCCGCCGCTCGCGGTATGGCGCGCCGGCGGGGTCCGCGTCGCTGGCAGACGCGCCCGGGTCCACGCCGCCGATCGCCTCGAGGATCTGGGCACGGTCGACGACACCGACCAGCTTGCCGTCGTCAACGACGCGGATCGGCTTCTCGGTCGCGGCCGCGGCGTGAATGACGGTCCGGATGACCGCGGTCGGCGGGAAGACCGGGCCGTCGACCGGATCGTCGGGGGTCGCCGGCCGCATCACCCAGCGCAGCGTCAGGACGTGCGACTTCGGGATGTCGCGGACGAAGTCCTCGACGTACTCGTCGGCCGGACGTGCGACGAGCTCCTCCGGCCGTCCGATCTGGACCACCTTGCCGGCCCGCATGATCATCACGTGATCTCCGAGCTTGAGGGCCTCGGCCAGGTCGTGGGTGATGAACACCATCGTCTTCTTGAGATCGTCGTGTAGGCGGATCACCTCGTTCTGCATGTCGCGCCGGATCAGCGGGTCGAGAGCGCTGAAGGGCTCGTCGAGGAGCATCACCTCGGGGTCGCCGGCGAGGGCGCGGGCCAGCCCGACTCGCTGCTGTTGACCGCCCGACAATTGCTCGGGGTAGCGATCGGCCATCCCGTCGAGCCCGACGAGGCCGAGCATCTCTCCGGCCCGGCTGAGGCGGGTCGCCTTCGGCTCGCCGCGCAGCTCCAGGCCGAACGCGATGTTGTCGAGGACCCGCCGGTGGGGGAGCAGGCCGAAGTTCTGGAAAACCATGGAGAAACGTCGCCGGCGGAGCTCACGGAGACGCTCGGGCGACGCCTTGCGGATGTCCTCGCCGTCGAGGTCGATCTCGCCGAAGGTCGGCTCGATCAGGCGGGTCAGGCAGCGGACGAGAGTCGATTTCCCGGAGCCCGACAGGCCCATGACGACGAAGACCTCGCCGGGCCGAACGTCGAAGGAGACGTCCTGGACGGCGATCGTCCCGCCGTGCTTCTCGACCGCGCCCTCGATCGACTCGGTGCTCGGCGGACCGGATCCGGCAGATCGGGCCGAGCCGCCCGCGAGGCGGCCCTCGGCCGGGCCGAAGACCTTCCAGAGATGACGTACGGCGATCGTCGCCTTGTCGCCGCCGGAGCCGACGCCGGACCCGGCGGGATGCGGCACGGTCGTGGTGACGGGCGGCTCGGCGACGGAGGTCACGGCATACTCCTGCGCAGTGACGGGAGGCGTGCGGGGACGGTACACCAACGCGCGGCCCGCGGGAACCGCCCCGGCACGCGTCCGCCGGATGGCGTCCCTCCAGTCGCCGATCGGGCGCTACCATGGCGACCCTTGGAGCCCGGCGGCACGGTCGCCGATCCAACGCCGGACGAGGGCGTCCGGGCGCAGTCAGCAGAGGGCGGAGAGGCGAGATGAGTTCGGTCCCAGCGCAGGCACGTGTCGTCATCATCGGCGCCGGCATCGTCGGGAACAGCATGGCGTGGCACCTGGCCGAGCAGGGCTGGCGCGACATCCTCCTCCTGGAGAAAGGCGTCCTGCCGAACCCCGGCGGCTCCACCGGCCACGCCTCCAACTTCATCTTCCTGGTCGACCACTCCAAGGAGATGACCGCCTTCACACTCGACAGCGCCCGACAGTACCGGGAGTTGGGCGTCTACACGGAGACCGGTGGGATCGAGGTCGCCCGAACCCCCGAGCGGATGGAGGAGCTGAAGCGGCGGATGGCGTCGGCCCTCTCGTGGGGCATCGAGGGGACCCGGCTGCTCAACCCGGCCGAGGTCAAGGCGATGGTCCCGTTCATCGACGAGTCCGTGATCCTCGGCGCCTTCTACACGCCCGGCGTCGGCATCGTCGACTCGCTCCAGGCCGGCACGCTGATGCGCCAGAAGGCGCAGGACCTTGGCGCGCTCACCGTGGCTGCCGGCGTGGAGGTTACCGGGATCGACGTCGAGGACGGCCGCGTCCGGCGTGTCCATACCGATGGCGGGACGGTCGAAGCCGATGTGGTCGTCATTGCGTGCGGCGTCTGGAGCCCGCGGATCGCCAACATGGCCGGCGCATCGATCCCGCTGACGCCGGCGGTCCATCAGATGATGGACATCGGGCCGGTCCCCCGGTTCGAGCATACGACCGGTGACGTCGGGTTCCCGATCATCCGCGACATGGACACGAACATGTACGAGCGCCAGCACGGGACGGGCTTCGAGATCGGCTCCTACGCCCATCGGGCCATCCTCATGGACGCCGACGACATCCCGTCGATCGCGGCCTCGGCGCTGTCGCCGACGATGCTGCCGTTCACGAAGGAGGACTTCGACCCCCAGCTCGAGGACTCGCTCGAGCTGTTCCCGGAGATCGTCGGCGACGAGTCGGTCGGGGTGAAGCTCGCGATCAACGGCCTGCTTTCGCTGACGCCCGACGGCAACCCGATCATCGGCGAGACGCCCGAGGTCAAGGGCCTCTGGTCGGCCGCCGCGATCTGGATCAAGGAGGCGCCCGGGATCGCGAAGTGCCTGGCCGAGTGGATGACGACGGGCCGGCCCGAGATCGATCCGCACGGCTCCGACATCGCCCGCTTCCACGAGCACCACAAGACGGCCCAGCACATCGCCGCCCGGGCCATCGAGGGTTACAACAAGACCTACGGCATCGTCCACCCGATGGAGCAGTGGGCCTCGAACCGGCCGATCCGGCTCTCGCCCGCCTACGACCGCCAGGTGGAGCTCGGTGCGGTCTTCTTCGAGGCTGCCGGCTGGGAGCGGCCGTTCTGGTACGAATCGAACCGTCCGCTCCTCGACGAGTACGGCGACCGGGTCATGCCCCGCGCGGCTGAGTGGGACTCGCGCTGGTGGTCGCCGATCATCAACGCCGAGCACCTCGCGATGCGCGCCCGGGTCGGGATCGTGGACCTGTCGGCCTTCACGATCTTCGACGTCACGGGTCCCGGAGCGTGCGCCGCCCTCGAACGGCTGTCCGTCAACAAGGTCGACGTCGCGCCGGGCCGGACGGTCTACACGCCGCTCCTCAACGACGCCGGCGGGATCCTCGCGGACCTGACCATCATGCGCCTCGCCGCCGACCGGTTCCGGGTCGTGACCGGCGGCGGGATGGGAATGCGCGACAAGAAGCTGTTCACCGACCAGCTACCTGCCGACGGATCGGCCCAGCTCCACGACGCGACGAACCAGTGGACGACGATCGGCCTGTGGGGCCCGCGGGCGCGCGACGTCCTGAGCTCGGTGACCGCGGCCGACGTCAGCCATGCCGGGTTCCCGTTCCTGACCTCCAAGACGGTCGACATCGACGGCGTCCGGACCCTCGCCTCGCGGATCAGCTACGTCGGCGAGCTCGGCTGGGAGATCTACGTCCCGATCGAGCAGGGTCGCCGGGTGTGGGACGCGATCTCGGAGGCGGGCAGGCCCCATGGGATGGCGCCGGTCGGGATCGGGACGTACGCCGTGACCGCCCGGCTCGAGAAGGGCTATCGCGCTCACGGTGCCGAGCTCGAGCTCGACTTCGACCTCGTCGCGGCCGGGATGGCCCGGCCCTCGGTCAAGGATGCCGACTTCATCGGCAAGGCCGCCTACCTCCGCAAGCGGTCGGAGGCGCCGGTCGCGATCCTGTGCACGCTGACCGTCGACGACCCCACGTCTTCGTCTGGCGTGAAGCGTTACATGCTCGGCCGCGAGCCGGTCCTCGGCCCGGATGGCCAGCCGCTCGTCGACGCGAAGGGGCGCCGCTCGTACGTCACGAGCGCCGGTTCGGGCCCGTCGGTGGGCAAGCACCTGCTGATGTCGTACCTGCCGCCCGACCGGGCGGTCGAGGGCACGAAGCTCCTTGTCGACTACTTCGGCGAGCGCTACCCGGTGACGGTCGCCGTTGCCGGCGCGACCCCGCTCTTCGACCCGGACAACAGCCGGATCCGGTCCTGACCCTCGCCATGCGCGTCCTCGTCTGCGTCAAGCGTGTGCCGGCGACCGGCGGTCGCATCCTGCTGACCGCCGACGGATCCGACATCGACGTCCGCCACCTCGGCTTCACGGTCAGCCCGCACGAGGAATGCGCGGTCGAGGAGGCGGTCCGGATCATCGAGGCCGGCGGCGGCGCGAGCACGGTCCTCACGCTCGGGCCCGCGGCGGCCGAGGAGCAGCTCCGGGACGCGATGGCGATCGGCATCGACCAGGCGGTCCTGCTCGAGACGGACGGCCGCGACTGGGACCCCGTCGCAGCCGCGAGTGCGATCGTCGAGTCCATCCGGGCGCACGAGGCGACCGACGGCCCGTACGACCTGATCCTGTTCGGCAACGAATCTGCCGACAGCGGCGGGTTCCAGGTCGGCATCCGGGTGGCCCGAGCCCTCGACAGGCCGTGCGTGACGGGCGTCAAGTCGCTCTTGCCCGGGGACGGCCGGTTCATCGCCCGGCGCGAGGCGGCGGCTGGCGGCTGGGAGTCGTTCGAGCTCCCCCTTCCGGCCGTCGTGTCGGTCAAGGAAGGGATCAACCTGCCGCGCTACCCGTCGATCCCGGGCCGGCTCCGCGCAAAGAAGAAGGAGATCGACCGCTCGACGCCGGCATGGCAGCCGGGCGGCCTCGAGAAGATCGTCCTGCGCCTGCCCCGCGAGGAGTTGACCGCCGCGGAGGTCATCGGCCGGGGACCCGACGCTGGCCCCGCCGTCGTCGACCTGCTGGTCCGGATCGGGGTCGTCGACGGATGAGCGGCGGCGTCCTCGCCATCGTTTCGTTCGCGGGCGCGGCGCCCGACCGCGGCTCGCTCGAGGCGCTGGCCCTGGCCCGCCGGCTCGCCGCGGACAGCGGCGCCGATCTCGAGGCCGTGGTGGTCGCCGACGCGTCCTCGGGCCGGGCGGCCGCCGCGCTCCTGGGCAGCTCGCGCGTCGCGACCGCGATCATCGTCCAGCACGACCGGCTCACCGTCGACCATCCGGACGGCTGGGCTGCCGCGATCGGGCAGGTCGTGAAGGCCAGGACGCCGGCCGCGGTGGTCGGCGCGGGCACCGAGCGCGGCAACGACCTGCTGGCGCGGGTCGCCGCCGATCTGGGCCTGCCGATGGCCGCCAACTGCGTTGTGATCGAGCCCGGCGATCGGTATCGCCTCACCCGCCAGCGCTGGGCCGGCAGCCTCCTCGAGGATTGCTGGCTCGACGCGCCGATCCGGTTGATGACGGTCGCGCCGAACACGGTCGCCGTCGACGAGGCGATCGCCGGCGCGACGCCCACGGTCGAGGTCGTCGACGTCGTGCTGACCGAACGGGATCTGGCCCTGCATGTCGCGAGCCGCGAGGCGCCCGAGCGCGGCAAGGTCTCGCTGGCGGACGCGAAGGTCGTGATCGGCGGCGGCCGGGGGGTCGGCAGCACCGAGGGCTTCGGAGACCTCGAGGAGCTGGCCGGGCTGCTCGGCGGAGCGGTCGGCGGGTCCCGCGTGGTGACGAGCGCCGGCTGGCGTCCCCACGCCGACCAGATCGGCCAGACAGGGCTGCGGATCGCGCCGGACATCTACATCGCGTGCGGCATCAGCGGCGCGATCCAGCACATCGTGGGGTGCAAGGCGGCGAAGCACATCCTCGCGATCAACTCCGACCCCGAGGCGCCGATCATGAGCGTCGCGGACTACGCGGTGATCGGGGACCTGCACGCGATCGTGCCAGCGATCTCGGCCGAGATCCGGCGGCGGGCGGCCGCCCGCGCCTGAACGCCGTCCCTCGCGGCGATCCGCTCCCACGTGAGTCCCCTTGGACTCGTCTCGGCGGCTCAGCGAGCGTGGAGCGCGATCAGAGAGGCGAGTCGGCCTGTCATCCGAGCGTGTTGATCGGCCAGACTGAGTCCAGGCGACTCGCGTCCTCCGCTCGGCCTGATCCTGGACGGCGACGAGCCCCCTTCGATGTTCGGCCTCATCTCCCCGCCTCCTTCGCCGCATGCCTCGCCACCCGGCTCACGGACTCGATGCCCGCCTGAAGGCCCAAGCCTCCCGGCGCTCGCCTCGCATGGCGCGCCTCTCCGCGGTCCCTGCCCGCGCCGCCTCCCCACCGCGATTCCGGTGGAAGCAGCAGATTCGGGCTTTGGAGGGCCACGGGCCACCCGAACGCCGCCGCGCCACGTTCGGATCAAGCTCCGATCCGGGGATTGCCGCCGCCTGTTGCCGGCCAGGCCCGATTTGCTGGTGGGAGCGGAATCACCTTCGACAGGCGACCGGGCGGCCGACCGCGACGGGTCCTCCGGTTCACGAGCCTTCGGAGACTCATTCCGGGGTTTCAGCGAGGGTGGCCGGCGCCCGGAACCGACAGGATCGAGCTCCAGCCGAGCGTGCCCAGGGCCGAATTGAGTCCCCAGGGACTCACGCAGCGTGCCGACCGGCGCGCGGTTCTCAGCCGCCGTCGAGGCGATGCCGTGCCACGAACGCGGCCGCCTGCGCCCTCCGCTCGAGGTTGAGCTTGGCCAGGATCGAGCTGACGTAGTTCTTCACGGTCTTGTCCGACAGGAAGATCTGGGCCGCGATCTCCTTGTTCGTCATGCCCTCGGCGACCAGCAGCAGGATCTTGCGCTCCTGGGGCGTGAGCCCGGCCAGCTCGTCGTGGACCTCGCCACTCGCGATCTGGCGAACCCGGGCGAGGACCCGTTCGGTCACCGCCGGGTCGAGGAGCGACTCGCCGCGGCCGACCGCCTCGAGGGCCGACACGAGGTCGCGGGCCCGGATCTGCTTGAGGAGATAGCCCGCGGCGCCGGCGACGATCGCGGACAGGACCGCCTCGTCGTCCGGGAACGACGTCAGCATCACGATCCGGGTGTCGGGGAGCTCGGCGCGGATCTCGCGGCAGGCCTCGACACCGGACCCATCCGGCAGGCGGACGTCCATGATCACGATGTCCGGCTGGTGGCGACGAGCCTGCTCGAGCGCCTCCTCGACGGTCCCGGCCTGGGCGACGACCTGGAAGTTGGGCCGCCGGTCGAGCAGGGCGACCAGCCCCTGGCGAACCACCTCGTGATCGTCGACCACAAGCAGGCGGAGCTGGCGGCCGGCCGTGGACCGAACCGAATCGTGCAGGTCGTCATCCATCATCGCGCTTGATCGAGCTCCTCGCTGGCGCCGGGCGACCTGGGCAGATCGACGACGAGGCGCGTCCCGGAGCCCGGAGAGCTCCGGACATCGAGCCGGCCGCCGATGGCCTCAGCCCGGGCGCGCATGTTGGCCAGTCCATGATGCCCGGTCGCCGCGACGCGTGCCGCCTCGAAGCCGACGCCGTCGTCGACGATCTGGAGGATGCTGCCGGTCGCGGCCCGTGAGAGCAGCACCCCGATCTGACGAGCCTGGGCGTGGCGGACCGCGTTGCTCAAGCCCTCGCGCACGAGGTTGAGGAGCTCCGCGCCGGCGATCGGATTGAGCCCCGGATCGGCTTTTGGGTCGAGCTCGACGATCACGTCGACGAGACCGCCGAGGCGGATCTCCTCCGCGAGCGCGGCCAGCCCGGCGACGACCTGCGTGCCGTCGACCGCCTCGGGCCGGAGCCCGTAGATGAAGTTCCGGATGTCGCGGATCGCAACATTGATTGCCTCGATGGCATTGTCGATCCGCCCGGCGGCCTCCGAGGGCGCCTCGGCCATCAGGTCCGGAACGTCCTCGAGCGACAGGCCGACCGCGTACAGCGACTGGATGATCCCGTCGTGCAGGTCGCGCCCGATCCGGTCGCGCTCCTCGGCGACCGCGAGAAACCGGGCCTGGGTGTGAAGCCGCGCATTGTCGATCGCGATCCCGGCGTGCCGCGCGAACAGCTCGACGAGGCGCTGGTCGCTGGGTGAGAATTCGGCCGCGCCGATCTTGTCGGTGAGGTACAGGTTGCCAACCGACAGCCCGTGGGCCATGACCGGGACGCCCAGGAACGACGTCATCGGCGGGTGATTCGGCGGGAAGCCCGACGAATCCCGGTGGCCGGCGATGGACGCGATCCGGTACGACAGGCCCTGGCGGATGATCAGCCCGAGCAGTCCACGGCCTTCCGGCAGGTGGCCGATCGCCCGCCGCTGCGCAGGCTCGAGGCCGGCCGTGATGAACTTCTCGATCGCTCCTTCGGGCCCGACGATCCCGAGGGCCGCGTAGCGGGCATCGACGAGTGTTCGGACCCGATCGACGATCAGCTGGAGGACGTCGTCGATCGCGAGGACCGCCGCGATCGCTCGCGCGGCCTCGTCGACGGCGGCGAGGGCCGTGGCATCGGGTGCGAAGCCGGCGACCTCCGCGCCGGGCTCCCGGATCGTGGCCGTCTGCGTCGCATCGTCCGGCATGACCCCGAGGGTAGCGCGTCCGAGGCCGTTCGTGACGAGCGGACCCCCGCCGGGTGCCATGCGGCCTCTGGCCCTAGGCTCGCTCCAGGTCCAGCGTGGACGCATGGCTCCGCAGCCCCGTGCCTCCGGCGATCCGCCCGCCGTCGATCTCGTTCGATCGACCGGCCCGATCGTGCTCGGCACCGACTTCGGCCCGGTCTCGGCCCGGGCAGAGCAGGTCGCGATCGGGCTCGCGGCAGTCGGCCACGTCCCCCTCATCATCGTCAACGCCGTTGACACGGGGCCGCTCCGGCTGCCAGGCGGCCTGTTCGTGCAGCGGGTCGACCAGGCTCGATCCGTCCGACAGGCTCGCGCCACTCGCTTCGTCGAGCACGTCCGGGCGGCCGGCGTTCAGCCGCAGGTCCTGATCTGGGAAGGCGATCCCGCGAGCTGCGTCGTCGAGGCGGCCCGCGCCGAGGGCGCCTCGCGAATCGTGGTCGGTTCCCATCGGCGCGGCCTGCTCGGGCGCACCCTCGTCGGGAGCGTGTCGGCGGCGATCGCTGCCCACGCGGACTGCCCGGTCCAGATCGTTCGGAGCGACGAAACAGCTGACGACGCCTCGGACGGCGTCGTCGAATCCGCCGACCCGGCCGACCCGGCCGACGTATCGCGCGCCATCACGGCCTTCAAGCGCGCCGCACGCTAGTCCTGACCGGGTCCGTCCCGCGGGCTCGGCCGGCAGGCCGAAGGATCGCGCTGCTAGCATCCGCGGCCATGACGAACCGGCCGTGGGACTACGTGATCGTCGGCGGCGGCAGCGCCGGTAGCGCGCTCGCCAACCGGCTGAGCGCCGACCCATCGACCCGCGTCCTCGTCCTCGAGGCCGGCCGTCCCGACTGGCGGTTCGACGCGTTCATCCACATGCCGGCCGCGCTGACCTTCCCGATCGGCAGCCGCTTCTACGACTGGCGCTACGAATCGGAGCCGGAGCCGTTCATGGGCGGCCGTCGGATCTTCCATGCCCGGGGCAAGGTGCTCGGCGGCTCTAGCTCGATCAACGGAATGATCTTCCAGCGCGGCAATCCCCTCGACTACGAGCGCTGGGCGGCCGACCCCGGTATGGAGTCGTGGAGCTACGCCCACTGCCTGCCGTACTTCAAGCGGATGGAGGACTGCACCGCCGCTGCCGCCGACGATCCGTGGCGCGGCCACGGCGGCCCGCTCGGGCTGGAGCGGGGCCCAGCCACCTCCCCCCTGTTCCTGGCCTGGTTCGCGGCAGCCCAACAGGCTGGCTACCCGTTGACGAGCGACGTCAACGGCTATCGCCAGGAAGGGGTGGCGCCATTCGACCGGAACATCCGCCGGGGGCGGCGGATCTCCGCCGCGCGGGCCTATCTCCACCCGGTGATGGGCCGGAAGAACCTGAAGATCCGGACGTCGACCCTCGTGACCCGAATCCATTTCGACGGGACACGAGCGACCGGCGTCGAGATCGAGCGCCAGGGCGGCGGGACCGAGACGATCCCCGCCGGCGAAGTGATCCTGTGTGGCGGCGCGTTCAACACGCCGCAGCTCCTGCAGCTGTCAGGCGTTGGGGCCGCCGGGGATCTCGCGCCGCTGGGGATCCCGGTGGTCGCCGACGTGCCGGGCGTCGGCGCCCACCTGCAGGACCACCTCGAGGTCTACATCCAGTACGGCTCGAGCCAGCCGGTCTCGATGCAGCCGTCGGCGACCGAGCTCTGGCGCCGGCCGTTCATCGGTGCCCAGTGGCTGCTCCGCCGGAGCGGGCCCGGGGCGACGAACCACTTCGAGGGGGGCGGCTTCGTCCGGTCGAATGACGACGTCGCCTACCCGAACCTGATGTTCCACTTCCTGCCGATCGCGATTCGCTACGACGGGACGCCGGCACCGAGCAAGCACGGGTACCAGGTCCATGTCGGGCCGATGTACTCCGACGCGCGGGGCACGGTGAAGATCGTGTCGACCGATCCGCACGTCCATCCGGCACTGCGGTTCAACTACCTCTCGACCGACCAGGATCGGCGGGAGTGGGTCGAGGCCATCCGGACGGCGCGGCGGATCCTGACCCAGCCGGCGTTCGACCCTTACTCCACCGGCGAGCTGTCACCGGGTGCCGGCGTCGAGACCGACGAGGAGATCCTGGCCTGGGTCGCAAAGGATGCCGAGACGGCGCTGCATCCCTCGTGCACGGCCCGGATGGGCGTCGACGAGGCGTCGGTCGTCGATCCCTTGACGATGAAGGTGCGCGGCGTCGAGGGCGTTCGCATGGCGGACGCGAGCGTCATGCCGTACGTCACCAACGGCAACATCTACGCGGCGGTCATGATGGTCGCCGAGAAGGCGGGCGACCTGATCGCCGGCAACGCGCCGCTGCCGCCCGAGCCAATCCCGTTCTACCGGCACGGGCTGTCGCCGCTCGAGGACCCGTCGCGAGGCTGAGCGTCCGGCCGTCCGCGCCGGTCGAGCGGGTCAGCTGGCCTGGCGCAGCGTCCGTGCGACCCGATTCGCGGTCGTCGCCACCCGGAGCCCGAGATCGGCCTCGCGACCCGGAGCCGGGAAGCGGTACGACGGGCCGTGGACGTGGATCGCCGCAACGACCTCGCCGCGGGCGTCGGCGATCGCGGCCGCGACCGACGTGATGTCCTCGGTGTACTCGCCCGCGGTCCACGCGTAGCCCTCGAGCTGGATCCGTCCGAGCCGGTCTCGGAGCAGGTCGGGGTCGATCATCGTGCGCTCGGTGAACCGCTCGAGCGGCCCCGCGAGGTAGCGGGCGATGTCCGCGGGTGGCCGAAGCGCGAGCACGGTCAGGCCGGACGAAACCCCGTGGAGCGCGAGCCGCGCGCCCGTCCAGTCGCGAACGCCGACGGGATTCGGGCTGTCGACCTGGTCGACGTAGTGGATCAGGTCGCCGTCGGGGACCGACAGGCCGGCGACCTCGCCCACCTCGGCGGCGAGCTCCTCGAGGTGGGGCCGGGCGATCGCGACGATGCTGCGCGTCGCGACGAGGCCGGTTGCGAGGCTCTCGATCCGCGGCCCGAGCCGGTAGCGCGTTTCGCCCGGGACCTGCTCGACGGCGCCCTCCCGGGCGAGAGAGGCGAGCATCCGGGCGGCGGTCGATTTCGGCAGCTCGGCGCGATCCGCGACCTCGGTGACCCCGATGGGGCCATCGGTCAACGCCGCGAGCACCGCAAACGCGCGTTCGATCGATTGAACTCTGGACACGGACCTTCCCGTCGGCTAGATTCCGGCTCTGCGTTCCATCATACGGCACCGTTCCACGATGTGGAACCAGAAAGGTGCGAAGATGGCGGTCCTCAGCCGGCGGGCGGAGCACGAAGCCGGCGCCAGGGAGCACCACGCGTGGCCGACTACGAAGAGATCGATCTCAACGCCCTCAGCGACGACGAACTCGTCGAGCAGATGCACAACGACCTGTACGACGGCATGCGCGACGAGATCGTCGAAGGCACGAACCTCCTCCTGGGCCGCGGCTTCACCGCGTCGAAGGTCCTCGACGACGCGCTCGTGGCCGGCATGAAGATCGTCGGCATCGACTTCCGCGATGGGATCCTGTTCGTGCCCGAGGTCCTCCTCGCCGCAAACGCGATGAAGGCAGGGATGGAGATCCTCCGCCCGCTCCTCGCCGAGACCGGCGCCGAGCCGGTCGGCAAGGTCGTGATCGGGACGGTCAAGGGCGACATCCACGACATCGGCAAGAACCTCGTCGGGATGATGCTCGAGGGCGCTGGCTTCGAGGTCGTCGACCTCGGGATCAACACCGACGCCGAGAAGTTCATCGCCGCGCTCGAGCTCCACAAGCCGGACATCCTCGGAATGTCGGCGCTCCTGACCACGACGATGCCGTACATGAAGGTCGTGATCCAGACGCTCAAGGACCGCGGCATGAGGGAGCAGTACATCGTCCTCGTCGGCGGCGCGCCGCTCAACGAGGAGTTCGGGCTGGCCGTCGGCGCCGACGCCTATTGCCGCGACGCCGGCGTCGCGGCCGAGACGGCCCGCCGCCTGATCGACGAACGACGTGCCGCGGCCTGAGGTTCGCGACTCCGCCGCTCCACGCGCGATCGTGATCGGCTGCGGAGCCCTCGCCCGGGAGCTGCTCGAGGTCACCCGCCGACTCCCCGGTCTCGAGGTCGCCTGCCTCCCGCCCGATCTCCACAACCGGCCCGTCGGCATTCCGGGCGCGGTCCGCGATCGAATCGCCCAGGCCCGGGCCGACGGCTTCGAGCGGATCTTCGTCGCCTACGCCGACTGCGGCACGGGCGGTCTGCTCGAGCCTGTCCTGGCCGAGGCCGGCGTCGAGCGCCTGCCGGGCGCCCACTGCTACGAGGTCTTCGCGGGCTCGACCGAGTTCGCCGCGCTCGCCGACGCCGAGCCCGGCACCTTCTGGCTGACCGACTTCCTCGCCCGCAACTTCGAGCGGCTCGTGATCCGGGGCCTCGGGATCGACCGCCACCCGGAGCTCCGGGCGACCTACTTCGCAAACTACAGTCGGGTCGTGTTCCTGTCCCAGGCCGACGATCCGGCCCTGCTCGCCTTGGCCCGCCACGCCGCCGACCGGCTCGGCCTGGCGTTCGAGCATCGTCCGACCGGGTTCGCCCACCTCGCCGCACCGATCCTCGCCTTCGCCGCCCGCCCCGGGCGCGATCCGCTCCCCGCCGGAGGACCCACCTGATGGCCAGCCTCACGGTGATCTGGTGGCGCGACATTCCCGCCCAGGTCCTCGCCCGCGAGGGACGCCGAGCGAGCAAGGTCCAGCTCCACCCACGGTTCCAGGTGGCGATCGACAAGGCCGCGAGCCGGGCCGGCAAGCGGACCTACAACGAGTACATCGAGGAATGGCGCAAGGTCGCCCGGAACTGCGGCGACGATCTCGAGGCGGAGGTCAACGCCGAGGTCGAGCGGCTCGAGGCCGAGTTCGACAAGCACCGCCTTGCCGAGCTGATCCAGACCGGCGGTGTCGCCGGCGGGCCGATCTTCCCGCCGGCCAACGACGAGACGCAGGGCGCTGCGAAGGCCGCGGCGAACCGCGGCGGCGCGACCGCTCCCGCGACCGCAAACCCGATCGAAGGAGAGCCCGGGTGACCTGGACCGTCGTCGGATCGGCCACCCGAGAGGTCGTCATCGGTGACGACCGGCCGTTCGTCGTCATCGGCGAGCGGATCAACCCGACCGGCCGGAAGCTCCTTGCCGAGGAGATGAAGAACGGCGACTTCAGCCGGGTCGAACGCGACGTGCTCGCCCAGGTCGAGGCCGGCGCTCACATGCTCGACGTGAATGCCGGGATCCCGCTCGCCGACGAGCCGGCGATCCTTGCGAAGACGATCCAGCTCGTCCAGTCGCTGACCGACCTGCCCCTCTCGATCGACAGCTCGATCGTCGATGCGCTCGAAGCCGGGCTCGCCGTGTACCGTGGCAAGGCGCTTGTGAACAGCGTCACCGGCGAGGACGAGCGGCTCGAGCGGGTTCTGCCCCTGGTCAAGAAGTACGGCGCCGCGGTCGTCGCGATCAGCAACGACGAAACCGGCATCAGCGAGGATCCAGACGTCCGGTTCGCCGTTGCGAAGCTGATCGTCGAGCGCGCGCTCGACCACGGGATCCCGCGCGAGGACGTGATCGTCGACCCGCTCCTGATGCCGATCGGGGCGATGCCGACGGCCGGCCGCCAGGTCTTTCGGATCCTCGGCCGGCTTCGCGACGAGCTCCACGTCAACTCGACCTGCGGCGCGAGTAACGTCAGCTTCGGGCTTCCCAACCGCGAGGGGATCAACGGCGCGTTCCTCGCGATGGCGATCGCGAGCGGCCTGACGTCGGCGATCACGAACCCGATTGCCGAGGGCGTCCGGACCGCGGTCATGGCGGCCGACGTCCTCCAGGGCAACGACCAGGACGCCGCGCGCTGGATCCGGACCCACCGGGTCGGTCCGGCCGACGGCGACATCGGCGGCCGCCGACTCAATCGCCGCCGGACGGCGACCGAAGCGCCGCAGCGGATCGCCGGGACCGAGGCCGTCGTTGCGGCCGGCGGTTGACCGTCGGCCTGCCTCCTCCGATGGCCGTCGATCCGCTCGTCATCTTCACCCCGTCGGGCCGGCGCGGCCGGTTTGCCCCGGGCACGACGGTCCTCGATGCGGCCCGCCGGCTCGGCGTCGACATCGATTCGGTCTGCGGCGGGCGCGGGATCTGCGGTCGCTGCCAGGTCGAGCAGAGCGTCGGTGAGTTCGCCAAGCACGGGATCACGTCCGCTCCGGACCACCTGACCCTGTTCGGCTCGGTCGAGGCTGCCTACCGCGAGACGAAGGGGCTGGCCCTGGAGCGGCGCCTCAGCTGCGCCGCCCACATCCGCGGCGACCTCGTGATCGACGTTCCGCCGGAGAGCCAGGTCTATCGCCAGGTCGTCCGCAAGGGCCTCGACGTCCGCGACTTCCATCTCGATCCGGTCATCCGGCTCCATTACGTCGAGGTCGAACCGCCCCAGCTCGCGTCGCCCTCCGGCGATCTCCACCGCCTCCAGGTCGCCCTTGAGGCCGAGTGGCAGCTCACTGATCTCGAGGCGGACCTCCACGTCATCCGGGCCCTCCAGCCGGCGCTCGAGGCCGGCAAGTACGGCGTCACCGTCGCCGTCCACGACAAGCACACGATCACCGGCGTCTGGCCGGGACTCCAGGAGCAGGTGTACGGCGTCGCGATCGACATCGGGTCGACAACGATCGCGGGCCACCTCGCGAACCTCGGCGATGGCGCTGTCCTGGCCAGCGCGGGCGTCATGAACCCCCAGATCCGGTTCGGCGAGGACCTGATGAGCCGGGTCAGCTACGCGATGATGAACGACCAGGGCGCCGCTGAGATGACGCTGGCCGTGCGCCAGGCGCTGAACGGGCTGCTGGCCCAACTGGCCAACCGGGCGGGGATCAAGCGCGACGCGATCCTCGAGCTGGCCCTCGTTGGCAACCCGATCATGCACCACCTCCTGCTCGGCATCGACCCGATCCCGCTCGGCTCGGCGCCGTTCGCCCTCGCGACGGATCGCGCGGTCACGGTCCGCGCCTCCGAACTCGACCTCCAGACCCATCCGGGCGCCCGGGTCTACGTCCTGCCGTGCATCGCCGGCCACGTCGGCGCCGACACCGCCGGCGTGATCCTCGCCGAGGCGCCTCACGAGTCGGAAGTGGTCGAGCTCGTCGTGGACGTCGGGACGAACGCCGAGATCCTGCTCGGGAACAGGCACTTCCTCCTTGCCGCGTCCTCGCCGACCGGCCCGGCGTTCGAGGGCGCCCAGATCTCGTCGGGCCAGCGCGCCGCGCCGGGCGCGATCGAGCGCGTCCGGATCGACCGCGCCACGCTCGAGCCGCGGTTCAAGGTCATCGGCTCGGATCTCTGGTCGGACGAGCCGGGTTTCGAGGCCGCGACCCTCGACACCGGGATCACCGGGATCTGCGGCTCGGGCATCGTCGAGGTCATCGCCGAGCTGTTCCTGGCAGGAGTCGTCACGCCTGACGGCATCGTCGACGGCACGCTCGCCGGGCGCAGCCCGCGCATCGTCCAGGAGGGGCGGACGTTCAGCTACCTCGTCCACGACGGGGAGGGCTCGGGCCGCCTCCGGATCGCGGTGACCCAGAACGACGTCCGCGCGATCCAGCTCGCCAAGGCTGCCCTGTACGCCGGAGTGCGGCTGCTGATGGATCACGCCGGGATCGATGCAGTCCAGGAGATCCGGCTCGCCGGCGCGTTCGGCAGCCAGATCGACCCGTTCCATGCCATGGTCCTCGGGCTGATCCCGGACGCGCCGCTCGACCACGTGAAGGCGGCCGGCAACGCGGCGGGGACGGGCGCCCTGATCGCCCTGCTGAGCGCTGCCGCTCGACGTGAGATCGAGGACGTCGTGCGTCGCGTCGAGAAGATCGAGACCGCGGTCGAGCCGCGCTTCCAGGAGCATTTCGTCGAGGCGATGGCCTTCCCCCACCGGACGGCGCCGTCGACCCACCTGTCGCAGGTCACCGAGCTGCCGCAGCGCGGCGGTGGACCGGCGGGTGGGGCCCGGCCCGACGGGGGCGGACGGCGACGACGCGCGGTCGTGGCGGCCGCCAAGGAGGACCGATGACCGTCGAGGAGTCTCCCCGCCAGCGGACCGGCGGACGGGCGGGTCGCCAGGCGGCCCGGGCCCGGACCCACATCGCCCGCGAGCCCTTCCTGACCCGTGCCCTCGAGCCGTTCGAGGTCCTGAACGAGGAGGGCCTGTCGCTGATCGAGCAGAACGCCGACACGATCCTGCAGGAGGTCGGCCTCGAGTTCCGTGGTGACGAGGAAGCGCTGCGCCTCTTCCGCGAGGTCGGCGCCGACGTCCAGGGGGAGCGGGTCCGCTTCCCCCGCGGCCTGTGCCGCCAGATCGTCCAGGCAACGGCGCCGCGCCAGTTCACCCAGGTCGCCCGGAATCCAGAGAACAACGTCGAGATCGGCGGGCGCCACACGGTCCTCGCCCCGAACTACGGCTCGCCGTTCGTGCGCGACCTCGACCGGGGCCGGCGCTACGGCACGATCGAGGACTTCCGCAACTTCGTGAAGCTGGCATACCTCTCGCCGCACCTCCACCACTCGGGCGGGACGGTCTGCGAGCCGGTCGACGTGCCGGTGAACAAGCGCCACCTCGACATGGTCTATTCGCACATCAAGTACAGCGACAAGCCGTTCATGGGCTCGGTGACCGCGCCGGAGCGCGCCCGCGACACGGTCGAGATGGCCCGGATCCTGTTCGGGGCGGACTTCCTCGAGACGAATGCCGCGATCCTGTCCCTGATCAACGCGAACAGCCCGCTCGTCTGGGATGCGACGATGCTCGGTGCGGCCCGGGCCTACGCCGAGGCGAACCAGGCGACGCTGATCACGCCCTTCATCCTGGCCGGGGCGATGTCGCCGGTGACGGTCGCGGGCACCGCGGCCCAGACGCTCGCGGAAGCGCTCGGCGGGATGACCTTCGTCCAGCTCGTCCGGCCCGGCGCGCCGGTGGTGCTCGGCAGCTTCGCGTCGTCGATGTCGATGCAGTCGGGCGCGCCGACGTTCGGGACGCCGGAGCCGGCCCTCGTCCTGTACGTGATGGCTTCGCTCGCCCGGCGGCTCGGGGTCCCCTTCCGCTCGGGCGGCAACCTCTGCGCCTCGAAGATCGCCGATGCCCAGGCGGCATACGAATCGGCGGCCACGTTCCAGCCGACGATCCTCGCCGGCGTCAACTTCGTCCTTCACGCGGCCGGCTGGCTCGAGGGCGGGCTCGCGGTCGGGTACGAGAAGTTCATCCTCGACGCCGACCAGTGCGGGATGGCCGCGGTCTTCGTCAAGGGGGTCGACCTGTCCGACAACGGCCAGGCGCTCGACGCGATCGTCGGCAACACGCCCGGCCAGCACTACCTCGGCTCAGCCCACACGCTCGCGAACTTCGAGAATGCCTTCTACCGCTCGGAGATCGCCGACAACAACAGCTTCGAGCAATGGCAGGAGGACGGCTCGCTCGATGCCGCCCAGCGAGCCAACGCGATCTGGAAGCGAATGCTCCGCGAGTACGAGGCGCCGCCGCTCGACGAGGGGATCGACGAGGCGCTCAACGAGTTCATCGCGAAGCGCAAGGCGTCGCAGCCGGACTCGGAGGTCTGATGGCGGCGGGCCCGGCAGCCACCGCGGGCGGTGCCGCGGCCGACCGCCGATCACGACGAGGTCGATCGCTGGAGCGGACGGTGCCCAGCGAGCCGATTTCGGGGTCGTTCACCGCAAGCGGAACGAAATCTGCCCCGCGGGGATCGTTCCGCGTGGGCGTAACGACCGCCAAGACTGAATCCTGGGCGACGGTCGTGCTCGTCGCCGCGCGCAGGGGCGCCGCCTGATGCTCGGCCGGATGATCAGGCGGCGCGGCGCCCTCGACGACGCCGAGCGCGACGCGCTCCGGGGCGTCCTCGCCGATCCGATCTTCGAGCTGCTGCCCTTGAAGTCGATCGGCGACCAGGTCCCACACCTCCCGGCGGGCGCCCGGGTCTCCGTGACGGCGTCGCCGAACAAGGGCATCGACGCGACCCTCGACTGGGCGATCCGCCTCCAGGCGGACGGCTTTCGCGCGATCCCGCACCTGTCGGCGCGGATGATTGCGTCGCGCGCGGTGCTCGCCGGCTTGCTCGAGCGGGCACGTGAGGGCGGGCTGACCCATGCGTTCGTCGTCGGCGGCGACGCCGACGAGCCCGGCGAGTACCTCGACGGGCTGTCGCTGCTGCGGGCGATGGCCGAGCTCGGCCACCCGTTCACGACGATCGGCTGTCCGGCCTACCCGCAGGGCCATCCCGACATCCCGGACGCGGCGCTGGCGGACGCTCTCCGCGACAAGGCACCCTACGTCGCTCACGTCACGACCCAGATGGACTTCGACACCGCAGCGATCGCCCGCTGGGTCGTCGCCCGGCGGGTCGAGGGGTTCGCGCCGGACGTCGTCATCGGCGTGCCGGGCGTCGCGGATCCGCAGAAGCTCCTGTCGATCGCGGCCCGGATCGGGGTGAAGGACGCGAAGCGGTTCCTCGTGAAGAACCTCCGGTTCGTGACCGGGCTCGCGAGGAGCGGCGGCTTCTACAAGCCGACCGGGTTCGTCGAGGGCCTTGCCCCGCTGGTCGCGGATCCCGAGGCCCGCGTAACGGGCTTCCACCTGTACACGTTCAACGCGGTCGAGGCGACCGAGTCGTGGCGCCAGTCGATGCTGGAGAAGCTCGACGCCTGAGGGAGTAGCGGGCGCGGCCGGCGCCACCTCCGGTACCCTGACCGCGATGCCGCAGCCCATCCTTTCCGACGCCTTTGCCCATCACGTCTGGGCCACGATCCGGGTCCTCGACGCGTGCGCGACCCTCGACGACGAGCAGCTTGCGATCGTCGTACCCGGCACCTACGGCTCCATCCTCGATACGATCCGCCACCTCGTCGACGGCGACGTCTTCTACCTGAACATCCTCCGTGGCGGCGAGCCCGAGCCCTTCGATCCCGCGGCCAGTGACATCCCGACGATGCGGGCCGTGATGAAGGGGCACGACGCCGCCTGGCAGCGACTCATCGACGGCGATCTCGATCCGGCGCTCGACGTCGTCGAGCACGAGGCGAGCGGCTACGACACCCACGCCCCGCTCGGGATCCGGCTCATGCAGGTCCTGTATCACGGGACCGATCATCGGAGCCAGGTCTGCACGGCGTTCACGGTCCTCGGCGTCGCGCCGCCGGCGATCGAGGGCTGGGACATCGCCCGCGAGGACGGCCGGATGTACACGATCGCGTCATCCGGCGCGGAGGCGTCCGCCTCCTGACCCGCGGCCGAGCGGCGCGCGGACGTATCCTCGGCGAATGACGACGACTGAACGCGCTTCCGCTTCCCCGACCTCCGACTCCACCGCGGGCCTCCTCGCCGCCGCGCGGGCGATCCAGGACGACATCGTCGCGATCCGACGGCGGATCCATGGCCAGCCGGAGATCGGCCTCGACCTGCCGCTGACCCAGGCGGTGGTCCTCGACGAGCTCGCAAAGCTCGGGATCGTGGGCCGGCCCGGGAAGGCGCTGAGCTCGGTCGTCGCGGTCATCGAAGGCGGGCGACCCGGGCCGGCGGTCCTCCTTCGCGGCGACATGGACGCCCTGCCGCTCCACGAGGACACCGGGCTTGACTTCGCGTCCGAGCTCGACGGTGCGATGCACGCCTGCGGCCACGACACCCACGTCGCGATGCTCCTCGGCGCGGCGCGCCTCCTCCAGGATCGGCGAGCGGACCTGCCCGGCAGCGTGATCCTGATGTTCCAGCCCGGTGAGGAGGGCATGGGCGGGGCGAAGACGATGATCGAGGAAGGGCTGCTCGACGCCGCGACCGCAGCCGCCGGGGCCCGGCCGACCGGCGCCCTCGCGATCCACATCTCGACCCGCTATCCGACCGGCGAGATCCACCTCCGGCCGGGTTCCCAGATGGCCGCGACGGACACGATCCGGATCAACGTCCGCGGTCGCGGCGGCCACGCCTCGGCGCCCCACAGTGCGCTCGACCCGATCGCGGTCGCCGCCGAGATCGTCCTCGCCCTCCAGGCGATGGTGACCCGCCGGATCGACGTCTTCGACCCCGCGGTCGTCACGATCGCCCAGATCACCGCAGGTACGACGAACAACATCATCCCGGAGTCGGTCTTCCTGTTCGGGACGATCCGGACGGTGTCGGAGAAGACCCGCGAGGAGGTCCGGGCCGGCGTCCGGCGCGTCGCCGAGGGGATCGCCGCCGCCCACGGCGCCACCGCGGAGGTCGACCTCGAGCCGGGCTATCCGGTCACGATCAACGATCCCGACTACACGGCGTTCGTGATGAATACGGCGCGCAGCCTCGTCGGCGACGACAAGGTGGCCGAGCTGCGGGCGCCGATCATGGGCGCCGAGGACTTCTCGTACGTGCTCCAGCAGGTGCCGGGCGCGATGGCGTTCCTCGGTGGCACCCCGCCTGGCCTGGATCCGGCCACAGGACCGCAGAACCACTCGAACCTCGTCGTCTTCGACGAGCCGGCGATGGCCGTCGGGGTCGCGCTCTACGCGGCGGTCGCGATCCGCCACCTGAGCGGCGCCGGCTGAGACTGGCGATCGCGCCGGCGAGGCCGGCATTCGAAGCCGCGGCTAATGGCCGCGCGCGTGGGCCCAGACCATCGGATCGATGCCCGCCGCGTCCGCCGCCTGGCGGCCCAGGCAGGCGTCGATCTCACGCTCGTGGCGCCGCCCGTTCGGGGTCCGGACGAACCACTCGAGAAAGTCGGGGTCCTGGGCGGCGACCTCCGGGATCGTCCAGCCGATATATCGACCGAACTCGAGGATCGTGCCCGGCTGCGCATTGACCTTCGGGGCGACCGGCGCCGCGGCCGTACGTGCCGCCTTGCCGTAAGCGTCCCAGCGGTCCGCGCCGGTCCGCAGGCGGCGCTGGCGGTCGTATTCCGCCCGATCGGTGCGATCGGACAGGATCGTCCAGGCATGGTTGATCGCTGACATCGCGGCGAGCGAGCCGCCCTTGTCCGGATGGTGCTTGGCGGCGAGGACGCGATGGGCGGCCCGGATGACGTCGTAGTCCGCCTCGGAATCGACCTGAAGGATGCGGTACCAGTCCGTCGCGTCCATCAAGCCATCCTGAGGCATTGACCGAGCCGAACCCAGCACCCGGTGGAGGCTCGAGTCGCTACCACGTCGATCCACCCAGCCATGGTCCGAACGCCGTAGCCCGGGCCCCACCGGCCTGTCGCCGCGACGGACAATGGGCGCATGACCGACCCCAGCTCGATCCGCCTGCGGCTTGACGCCACCCCGGCGGCCTTGGTCGCGGCGGCGCGCGGAGCTCCGGCGGCCGCGCCTGCAGCCGGCGAATGGACGCCGACCGACATCGTCCGCCACCTGATCGTGGTCGAGCGCGAGGTCTGGCACGTCCGGCTCGCGCAGCTCGCGAGCGAGGACCATCCGCGCTGGGAATGGGCCGAGCCCGATCGCTGGCTTGGCGAGCCGGGCGCCTCCCTCGAGCGCCTGCTCGACACGTTCGCGGCAGACCGCGCGATGACGGTTCTGTCAGTCGATGCGCTCGGCCCCGACAGCTGGACCCGGCGCGGCACGCATGCCACGTTCGGCGAGCTCGATCTCGGGGGCCTGCTGGGCGTGCTCGTCGACCACGATGCCGAGCACCTCGCGAGCTTTGATGTTCAGGCGGATGCGCCGTTGTAGTTGCGCAGCCCGAACCGCCAGAACCAGCGCGTCGCCACGAACAGGACGACGGCAAACCCGGCCGCAAGCGCGAGGGTGTCGACCGTCAGGCGGGACGTCAACGCCTCGGCCGGGACCGTCACGGCGAAGGCGATCGGGACGAGGAACGTCAGGCTGATCCGGAGCCAGCCCGGGTAGATCGTCACCGGCCACCGGCCGGACTGGTAGATGCCCTCGAACAGTTCGTGGATCTCGTCCATCCGGACGATCCAGAACGCCGCCGTCGTCAGCAGCAGCCAGAAGCAATAGATCATCACGGCGCCGAGCAGCAGGGCGACCGCGAAGATCAGCGCGGGCCCGAGCCCGATGCCCGTCCGGAGCTGGCCGACCGCGATGGCTAGGACGATCGCTCCGATCAGGATGTCGACCGCCTGCCAGATCCGGAACTCGCGGACGCTGACCATCACCTGGGCGTCCTCGGGCTTGGTCAGCAGGAAGTCGAGCGTGCCTTGCCGGACGTCGGTCATCAGGCGCTCCATGTTCGGTTGGATCGCGGTCCGGATCAGGCCGCCCATCAGGATGTGGACGCCCATCACCGCCAGGAGCTCCGGCTGGCTCCAGCCGCCGAGGTTGGTCGTCTGGCGGAAGACGAGCGCCAGGACGACGAGGCCGGTGGCGAGTGCGAGCGCCGACTGGAAGAGCTGGACGGCGAAGTTCGCGCGGTACTGGAGCTCGTTGAGGGCACCGACTCGGAAGAACAGCGCGAAGAGCCGCAGCGGGCGGAGCGGATCGCGCCGCCGGCTCGCGAACGTGGCGGGGCGAGGCGCGAGCGGAGTGCGGTCGTCTGCCATCAGCCGCCGACCGCCGAGAACCGCCGCACGGCCTTGCCCCAGGCGAGGCTCACGAGGACCGCGCCGATCGCGATCCACAGGACCTGCATCGCCAGTCCGCCGAGGAGCTGCTCCGGTGGCAGCCGTCCGATCAGCGCCTCGATCGGGAAGCTGAACGTCCACTGGAAGGGCAGGGCCCCCGACAGCCGCTGGGTCCAGTCGGGCATCAGCGTCAGCGGCACGAGACGGCCAGAAAGGAGCAGCTCGGCCACGAAGAAGATGTCGAAGACGGGCCCGACCCGGGTCGTCCAGAACGTCACGAGGCCGAGCAGCCAGAGGAACATCGAGCGGAGCACGTACGCGCCCCAGATCGCCACGAGGAAGACGACGACGTCGATCGGCCGGAGGTCCAGTGTGGGCTGGAAGATCAGCGACAGGAACGCGGCGATCGGCAGCCACAGGACGATGACGACGGCCTTCCAGCCGGCCAGCCCGGCGAGGTCGAGATGGATCGGGTGGACCGGCTTCAGGAGCATTCCGGAGAGCGCGCCACCGCGCACCCGCTCCTCCCAGGCCCACGGCGTCAGGGCGATGTTGAAGTTCCGGACGAGCGTCCAGACGATGTAGTAGGCGGCGAACTCACCGGGTGAGTAGCCGCCGACCGAGCCGCCCTGCTGGCGCGCCACGGTCGACCAGACGACGAGGTAGATCACCGGCTCCGCGATCATCCCGATCATGTAGAAGTAGTTCGAGACGCGGTACTGGATCTGGCTCGCGATCGAGATCCGCATCTGGGTCAGGTACAGGCCGATCCAGCCGCGGGCGCTCGCCAGGAAGCCGCCGGGCTGTGCCGGCGCGGCGGGCGATGCGACCGTCATCGGACGGCGGCCTCGGTGGGCGTGCCGCGCTCATCCCGAGCATCCGCGAAGACACGCTCGATCACGTCCTCGATTGGCGGGTCCTCGATCGTGAGATCGGCGACGGGCAGGTCGCGCAGCAGGCGCGCCGTGACCTCGGGCGCCTCGAGCCGCCCGACCCGGAGGACGACCCGGTCGTCGTCGGTCGAGAGGACCTCGCCGTAGGCCGACAGGTCGGCGACGCCGTCGCGCAGGGTCACACCGATCGTCTTGCTCGAATCGAAGCGGGTCGAGAGGTCCGCCAGCGCGCCGTCGAAGAGGATCCGCCCGTGGTGGATGACGATGACCCGGCGGCAGAGCGCCTGGACATCTGCCATGTAGTGGCTCGTCAGGAGGACCGTCGCTCCGAATCGCCGGTTGTACTCCGCGACGAAGCTCCGGATCCGCTTCTGCATGGTGACATCGAGCCCGAGCGTCGGTTCGTCGAGAAACAGGACCTGCGGCCGATGCAGCAGCGCGCCGACGAACTCCATCTTCATCCGCTCGCCGAGCGACAGGTTCCGGACCGGCTTGTGGACGAGGTCGCCGAGGTCGAGCAGCTCGACGAACTCGTCGCGGGTCTGGCGGAAGACTGCCGGGTCGAGGCGGTAGATCGCCCGGATGAGGTCGAACGAGTCGAACGCCGGCAGGTCCCACTGGAGCTGGTTGCGGTTGCCCATGACCATCGTGATCCGGCGCAGGAACTCGGCGTCGCGGCGCGACGGAACGTGGCCGAGGACGGTCGCCTCGCCGGCGCTCGGGTAGAGGAGGCCGCTCAGCATCTTCAGGGTGGTCGTCTTGCCGGCGCCGTTCGGACCGAGGAAGCCGACGATCTCGCCCGGCTCGATCGCGAACGACACACCGTCGACGGCGTTGACGTCGCGGTGCTCGCGGCGGAACAGGCTTCGGGCGGCCGCCGCGAGCCCGCTCTCGCGGACGGGCACGCGGAAGGTCTTGCGGAGGTCCGCAACACGGACCGTGGGCTCTGGCACGGGCGGTAGCGTAGCGCCCTCGTCACGGACGCTCGCCACGGGTCGGCTCGCCAGGGCTCCCAATCGCCCGCGCGATTCATTCCACTCCAGATGAGCGTGGTGAGGCTCGGCTGACGACAGATTGAGATGCCTTGAGGCGTCAAGTCGCGATCGTTCGTGGCAGAACGATCGCCATGGCGATCACGAAGGGCTGGTCCGGCGCGATACTGGCTGCGAGGAGGCCCGATGGAAGCAACCGAACGCCTTTCACTGATCGAGCGCTACCGGACCGGCACGGACGACGTCGAGGAGGCGCTCGCGGCTGTCACCGCCGCGGAGCTGGACCGACCACCGGCCTCGAGGGAGGACTGGACGCCGCGCCAGGTCGTCCACCATCTCGCCGACATACATCCGGCTGCGCCGTCTCATCGCCGAGGACGAGCCGCTGATCGCGGGCTATGACGAGCCCGAATGGGCGCGCCGGCTCCACTACGAGCGGCCGATCGAGCCCTCGATCGCGGTGCTGCGGGCGGTTCGCGGCGCGAGCCTCCAACTGCTCGAGAGCCTCACGCCCGCGGAGTGGGAGCGGACCGGGACGCACAGCGAATCCGGCGGGTACTCGGTCGAGGATTGGCTCGGCATCTACGCCGGGCACAGCCACGACCACGCCGACCAGATCCGGGCGGCGCGCCGGGGCTGACGGTCAGGCGTCCGGGACCGCGGCCGCGGCGAACGCCGCCATCGACGGGAAGCTCGTGTCCGGGCGCGCGTCGGCCGGCGGCGTGGCGCCGGCTCCAGGGCGGTCGTGGCGGCGGTCGATCCAGACCGTGCGGAACCCGAGACGGTGAGCCGGGACGTGGTCGTGGAAGAGACTCTGGGCGACGTGCAGGATGCGCTCCTGCGGGACCCCGTCGGGTCCGAGGCGCTCGGTCAGGGCGGCGAAGTTGCGCTCGTCCGGCTTGTACGAGCCGACCTGCTGGGCGGTCACGATCCAGTCGAATTCCACGCCGAGCCGCCCGTTCGAGGCCGCGAACAGGTCGTCGTCGCAGTTCGTCAGGACGCCGAGCCGGAAGCGCGTCTTCAGGCGGGCCAGGGCAGCGTGCGAGTCCGGAAACGCAGGCCAGTCGACGACCGAGCCACCGAGCCGCGCGACGTCGTCCGGTGTCGGCTCCCCGCCATGGACCCGCGCCACCGCGGTCAGCCCCTGGCCGACGACCTCGCGATAGCGCCGGTACGGGCCGGCCTCGAGCGCGGCTTCGGCGTCGGCGTATTCCTCGAGGAGCGTCTCATTTGCCGTTCGGTCCGTCGCCGGCATTGCGGTTCGGAGGGCGGCGAGGATCCCGGACTCCCAGTCGATCAGCGTTCCGTAGCAATCAAAGGTGAGGGCGTCGAAGGCGCCGTAGTCCAGGTCGCTCATGGTCGGATTGTGCCCGTTTGGGCGGCGGTCGTTGAGGGAGCCTCGGGTCGGGCGCTGAGTCCACGGAGACTCGACCTCGGCGGCTGCCAGGACGGCCGGAGCCCGGTATCGACAGATTCCGCCCTCGACCGCGCAGGTCGCTCCCGAAGTCGAGTCCGAGGGGATTCAGGGCGACGCGATGCGGCACTCAGCCCTTGGCGCCGCCCGTGAAGTTCCACGACCCGAGGTGCAGGCTGGGAACCAGGTAGATCGAGTCCCAGCCGGCCAGCACGAGCGCCCGCTCGTCCGAGATCCCGCGCACTGCGCCGGGGCCGAGCGCCTCGAGGAACGAATGCGTGAACCGCAGGTTCGTGACCGGCCGGACAACCTTGCCATCCTCGATCAGCCAGACGCCGTTGCGGGTCAGGCCGGTGACCACCTGGGTCCGCGGATCGAGGATCCGGGTGTACCAGAAGTCCGTCACGAGCACGCCCCGCTCCACCCCCGCGACCAAGCCCGCCTTCGTGGTGTTGCCCGGCTCGAGGATCAGGTTCGCCCCGAGCGCGCCCCACGCCGCGCCGCCCTCGACGGCGTGGCCGGTGCTCCTGGCATGGGCGACCGTCGCGGTGCGACGTGTATGGAGCAGGCCGCTCGTGATCCCGTCTCGGACCAGGTCGAGCGGCCGCTTGGGCATGCCCTCGACGTCGAACGCGATACCCAACGTCGATGCGTCCGTGACGTCGTCGCGGAGGACGATCGAGCGATCGAACTGCTCCTCCCCGATCCGGGCGAACGAGCGCCCCTCCTCGACCGCCTTGGCGTTGAAGCCGGCGACGAGCAGGAACGACAGGATGTTCGCGACACAGTCGGGCTCGAGGACAACCTCGTACCGACCGGGCTCGAGATCGGTCGGGTCGCTCGCGGTCCGGGCCTTGGTGGCGGCCCGCTCGCCGACGGCGCGACCATCGAGCTCCCCGAGCGCGACCGAGACCAGACGGCTGCTTCCATCGGCCGTCGGCGTCCGGACAATCCCGTCGACCTCGGCCGCCGTGCCGCGGCCGGTCAGCCGCTGGCCGGCGCTGTTGGCGAAGGCGAGGCGGACCGCCGAGGTCGAGCAGAAGCCTGCCGTCTCGAGGCCGCCGGCGGCATCGACGAAGTCCCGCACCCGGCGAGCGCGCTCGTCGGGCGTGGCCGCGGCGGTCGCCTCGTCGAAGTGGTCGACCCCCGGCGCCGGCTCCGGGCCCGCAAGGCCTGGCCAGTCGGGATCGGGCGGGCGGACGCGAGCCGACTCGAGGACGTTGTCGATGGCACGGCCGAGGCTCGCGTCGTCGGCCGGCCCGTCCACCGATGTCGACGCATTGCGTCCGTCGATGGCGACCCGGACGAGGACGTGGTTGACCTCGGACGAGACGTTCTGGTGGATGAAACCGGTCGCGAAGCGGGTCAGCGACTCGGTGCCCTGGCGGACTGTGACCTCCACCTCGGCATCGGCGGCCCGGGCGCGGGCGAGCGCGAGCACTCGGTCGGCCGTGTCGAGCGCTCGCGCGGACTCGTCGGCCGAGCTCGCCCGGTCGACTGTCGTGTCGCTCATCCCCGGACCCCCACCCGAATCCCGCGGAACCGGGCCGGCACGGCCGGATGACCGGTATGGCCGATCTGCTGGGGCTGGCCCTTGCCGCAATTCGGCGTGCCCCAGAACGTCCATTCGTCCGGGCCGCCGAGCATGTCGAGCGCACCCCAGAACCGCGGGCTGATCCCGGTGTACGTCGGGTTCTTCAGCATCCGGCCGCGCTTGCCGCCCTTGATCTCCCAGCCGATCTCGCAGCCGAACTGGAAGTTCAGCCGCTTGTCGTCGATCGACCAGGAGCGGTTCGTGTCCATGAGCATCCCGTCATCGGTCGCGGCGATCATCGATTCCAGCGAGTCCGTGCCCGGCTGGAGCCCGACGTTCGTCATTCGGACCATCGGGATGCGGTCGAAGCCATCGGCCCGGACGGCGCCACCCGACCGTTCGATCCCGGCCAGGGCGGCTGAGTCGCGACCCGACAGCGTCCCGACCCAGATCCCGTCCTTCACGATGTCGACCGGGTGGGCGGGGGTGCCCTCGTCGTCGTACCCGAAGCTGCCGAGCGAGCCGGGCAACGTCGCATCGGCGGTGATGTTCATCAGCTCCGATCCGAATCGAAGCGAGCCGAGCTTCGGCAGCTCGAGCCATGACGTGCCGGCGAACGCCGCCTCCCAGCCGAGGATCCGATCCAGCTCGGTCGCGTGGCCGACCGACTCATGGATCTGGAGCGCCATCTGCTCGCTGCCGAGGATCAGGTCGGTCGCGTCGAGCGAGGGGCACACGTCAGCCGTCAGCAGTGCCCGTGCCTCCTCGGCGATCCGGGCTGCGTTTCCGGGCAAGTCCAGCTCGCGCACCAGCTCCCAGCCGCGCGTCCCGTACTGGCCGCGGATCCCGGGGTAGCTTCGCCGCTGCGTCTCGCTCTCACCGACCGCGGTCGCGCTCATCGCCGCGCCGCACTCGACGATGTGCTGATCGACGAGCGTTCCTTCCGACGAGGCGAACCACTTGCGGGTGTCCCAGATTCGATGGCTTGCCTCGGCGAGGTCGGCGCCGTTCTCCCGCATTGTCCGGGTCACGCTTTCGAGGAGATCGCCCTTCTCGGCGAGCCCCACGGCCCACGGATCCTCGCGGACCTCGCTTTCCCAGTGGCCCGTCGTCGGCTTCTCCGGGACCAGGCCGAGCGCCCTGCCCGCGACGAGGGTCGAGGCTCGCGCGACGGCGGCGGCCTGCTCGCCGGCGCGCCGGGCGGCCGTCGAACCGACGTCCGGAACGGCGAAGAACCCCCAGCTGCTTCCGATGAGCGCCCGCACTCCAACGCCGGCACGCTCCGCTCGGTCGAGCGACTCGGTCACGCCGTTCCGGGCGGTCATCGCCTCGGACCGGATCTCCATCACCCGGGCGTCGGCGTAGGTCGCGCCGGCCGCGATGGCGGCCTCGACGGCTTGCTTCGCGATGTCTTCCATGAGAGAAAGGGTAGGCCGCCGGCGGTCGATCTGCCGGTGTCGCTTGGCCGGTGGCGGCTTCGCCGGTCCTCAGTCCGCGATCGGCTGGCCGGCATCGCCGAGCATTCCCCGGCGCGCTGCCGGCGGCAGCAGCGCCAGGTCGGCCGCGGCGTGGAGGTAATCGGTCAGGACGGCCTCGTCGACGTCGACCGCGTCCACGAACGTGAAGTAACGGAACTGCTTGAGGCTCTCGCGACGGCCCTGGAGCAGGCACTCGGGGTCGGGCAGGAGGACGCCGTTCTCGAAGCCGAGGTGGACGTGCTTGCGCTCGACCCCGATCCACGCGAATGTCCGGACGCGCCGCCGTTCCGGCAGCGCGTAGCGGATCCAGCTCCAGCCCGGCCGGAGCGCCTCCACGCCATCCGGCACCGCGCCCTTCACGATCCGCCGCAGCTCGTTCGCGATCTCACGCATCACCGGCGGATAGCCGTCCAGGAAGATCTCGACGGGAAGCTCGTCGTCCACGCCGCCCATCATCGCCGTGGATCGAGCCCGGGCGTGTCATGTTTGCCGCCCGACGCGACGGCCGGCCACGTCGGCGTGGCCGCGGGGACGTGCTTTGCGCTCAGGCGCCGGCGGCGGCCGGCATCGTGTCGTGAGCCCGGGCGACCATTGCGGCGATGACCTGTTCGAAGGTCGTCGCCGCGATCCGGACCGTGGCCGGGTCCCCGCCGGCGACGCGGGCCCGGCGGTCGGTCGTATCGAGGACGATCGCGGCCGCTACCTGGTCGGCGAGGACCGGCCGGATCGGGCGCAGGGCAATCGCCATCATCCGCAGCATCAGGAGCGGGACGTGGGCGATCGGGATCGTTCGACCGAGGGCCGCACCGAAGCGCTCGACGACGGCGTCGAACGACAGGTCGTCGGGTCCCACGACTTCGATCGTCCGAGCGCCGGAGGTTCGATCGGCCACGACCTCATCAACGATGGCGGCGACGTCCGAGGCCGCGACGAAGTTGATCGGGTTGCTGCCGCGTCCGAAGACCCGGGCGCGGCCGTCGGTCAGGATCGGCTCGCCGACGATGCCGGCCCACGTCTCCATGTACGCCGTCGGTCGGACGAGAAGCGGCGTCATTGCCGTAGATCGAAGCTCGGCTTCGACGGCCGCCTTCGCCCGGCCGAGGGCGAGCGCATCGCCGGGCGAGGCGTCGTGGATCGAGATCAGGAGGTACCGCGCGACCCGGGCGCCGGCGGCGGCTCGGACGAGGTTCAGGTTGCCGTCACGGTCGATCGCCCGGAGCCCGCCGGCTTCGCGTCCGCCGAACCCCTGGACTGCGGCGACCACGGTTTGGGCTCCCGCGACGGCGGCCACGAGCGAGGCCGGGTCGCGGACGTCACCCGCAATGAGCTCGACTCGATCAGCGAGCGGGCCGAGGGCGGCTCGGCCAAGCGCCAAATCGCGCGTCAGCACGCGGACCGGCAGGCTGCGCGCCACGAGCCGCCGGACCACGTCCCGCCCGAGGAGGCCTGTCCCACCGGCCACGAGGATCATCGCGGCGCTCCCGCCGGCGCGAGCGCGCGGCGAACGGCGGCGTCCGCGTCCAGCGCGTCGGCCGCTTCCGCATCGATCGGCTCCATGTAGAAGCGCACGGCGGCGATCCGGCCGTCGACGACCTCGTTGACGGTCACGCCGCGCATCTGCCACGGAGCGCCATCCGGACGATGCCCGTCGAAGGCCAGCTCGGCGGTCACGAGCGCACCGTCCGCGACGATCGTCAGCACGTCCACGCGCAGGTCGGCGACCGCACCGAGGATCTGGCTCCAGTTCCGGTGGACTTGCTCGCGCCCGACGAAGTTCCGGGCGGGGTGGGCCGGCGTCTCGCTTCGGACGTCCTCCGCGAACTGGGCGACGAGCTCGTCCAGATCGTGGCGATTGATCGCAGCGACCAGAGTGTTCATCACGTCGGTCGGAGTCGTCGGGAGCGGTGCGTCCATGCCATCCTCCTCCGGGCGGCCACTGGCGGTCGCGACGGATGATCATACTTCTGATATGATGATTGGACTGTGAGTCTGACGAAACAATCTGGCGGTGTCAAGCGGCGTTATGCCTCTGAGCGACGCGCCGCCCAGAGCCGGCAGACGCGACGAGCCATCGTGGACGCGGCTGCGCGCCTGTTCGCCGAGCGCGGCTATGTCGCGACATCGTTCGACGCGATTGCCGCCGAGGCGGAGGTCGGCCGCGCGACGGTGTTCGCCCATTTCCCGACCAAGACCGAGCTCCTCAAGACGGCCTACGACGTGACCCTCGTGGGCGACGACGATCCGATCCCCCTGCCCGAGCGCCCGGAATCCCTGGCGGTCCGGGCAGAAACGGATGCACGCCGCTTCCTCGTCGGCTACGCGGCGATCTCAACCGGCGTGTCGCGTCGAGTCAGCCCGATCTACGAGGCCATTCGGGGCGCGGCCCACGCGGACCCCGAGGCCGCAGTTGTCTGGCGCACGGTCGGCAACGAGCGCCGGATCGGCGGCGGAAACATCGTGGCGGCGGTGGCCGCGCGGAGTGCGCTGCGCGCGGACGTCGATCGCGAACGGGCAGCCGATGTCGTGTACGCCCTGATCGACCCAGGGCTCTACCACGTCCTCGTCCGTGAGCGTGGCTGGACCCACGACGCGTTCACCGATTGGCTGGCGACGACGCTCCAGCACGAGTTGGTCGAGGCTGGTCCGGTCCGTTAGGAGAGTAGGACTACGGAGTCACCGAATCGCTGGCGTTCGCCGCGTTGGGCCCGTCGGTACGGCCGAAGGCATCGAGCGCGAGGACCGGCTCGAGTCGCGGCGGGTACTCGGCTGCGGCCGCGGCCGGGGGTTCCTGTTCTCGAGGCCCGTTCCGGCGACCGAGCTCGCCGGCTGGTTCGCGCCCGTCAGCTCGAGGCCGGTCGGCGCTGCCTCCTGATCGCGCGGAATTCGCCGTCGTCGCGACGCACCACGTCGCCGATTCGGCACTCGACATCAGCCCGGCGCCGTCCTATTGTTCGCCCGTCGGCGGACACCGCCGGGGAATCATCGATGGCCGGAGCTTCAGTTTTCCGAAGCTCCGGCCTTCGTTCGCCTGCAGCCGAAGCCGGGCCGAGTTGACGGACCATGGTCGAGCGCGTCGGTGGGCTTCGCGTCGGGGTCAACCGCCCGGCTTCCGGACCTTTGGGTTCTCGTAAGTCTCCCCGTCCTGGGGAATGATCGGACCTGAGATGCCCACGCCCAGCGACGCTGAGCGACTGTGATCCGGCTGAGGTCGCCCGCCGCCGAGGCGCCGACCGCGCTTGGCACGCGAGATCCGCTCGAGCGATACCTCCCCCCCGTTGCGGTCCTTGCCGCGGTCGCTGCATTGGCGCAGATCCTCGGTGGTCTGGCCCTTCGCGCACCCGGCCTTCTGGCCGAGGCCGTGTTGACGGCGGCGTTTGTCGTCGGCGTCCAAATTGCCCAGACGCAGCTCAAGGCCGGGCATGTGGCTCGGGCGCGCGCCTTGCTGGCGATTGGCATCGCGGTCGATGGCGCGGCCGGTGCGCTTCTGATCCCGGGGCTGGCGCCGGCGGCAGCGGTCCTTCCCGGACTCTCGGTGCTGCTCCTTCTGCCCCTCGTCCGCCGGGCAGATGCGGTTCCTCTGATCGCATTGGCCGCGGCGGGGGCTGGAGCGATCTTCCTCATCGATGACGTGGGCCAGCCGTTTGCCCGGCTGGATGGTCCGATGGGCGTTCTCTACCCGGCGGCGATCTTCGTCGGGGTGATGGTGCTTGTGCTTGCGGGCTTGACAGCGTTCGCGATGGATGCGCGGGACGCCCTGGCAGAGGTCCAGCAGGGAGCCGCTCGGGAACTCAAGGCGAGCCACGAGCGACTCGCGACCGTGGCAGGGCTGCGCGACATGGAAGCGCAGGCCACGCCGGAGGCGACAGCGACCCTCCTGGCGACAGCTCTGAGTGAGCTGCCGAAGGTCGACCTCGGGGTCATCTTGGAGGCCAACGGCGACAGACTCAGCATCCTGGCCATCGCTGGGGTCGAGCCATACCCGGTGCAGCCTGGAGATCGATTCCCGGCCAACCGCGCCGCCTACCTGCTCGGTCGGTCGGCGGAGGGTCCGTGGGCGGAACGTTGGGCCGGGCGGGCGGTTGCGGGACTGCAGGATGCTCGGTTAACGGCACGCGGCATCGAAGGCCAGGCGTTTGCGCCGATCCGGACAGGCGGCGCGATCGTGGGGCTCGTCTGCGTCCTGACTGCAGACCCCGATCAGGCGGTCCACCTGATGGCGGACTTGCCGGCGGTCGGCGAGTTCGCATCGGTCGCGTCGGCCATTCTGGCGCCAGCTCTCGTCGCACGCCACAACCTTGCAAAGGTCCGGGCCCAGATTGAACGAATCATCGCGAATGGGTCATTCGCTCCGGTGTTCCAGCCCGTCGTCGACATGCGGAACAATCGAGCGATCGGCTTCGAGGCGCTGACCCGCTTCGCCGACGGATCCCGGCCCAACCCGATCTTCGAGGCCGCCCACCGTGCAGGCATCGGTTGGGAGCTCGAGATGGCGACCGTGCAGGCCGCCCTTCGTTCGGCCGCGGACCTCCCCCACGGCCCTTGGCTCGCGTTGAATGCCTCGCCGGGCTTTGTGCTGGGCGGCGGGCTGCGGGACTGTCTGGCGGGAAACACTCGGGCGATCGTGGTCGAGATCACCGAACACGAGCCCATCGACGACTACGCCAGTCTCCGAGCGGCGATCTCTGCCCTGGGTCCTTCAGTTCGCGTCGCGGTCGACGACGCCGGCGCCGGGATCGCGAATTTTGACCACATCGTTGAACTCCGACCAGATTTCGTGAAACTCGACGTGTCGCTCATCCGCGGCATCGACGAGGACCTGACCCGGCAGGCGCTTGTCGGCGGCCTTCGCAATTTCGCGCAGTCCCTGGGGAAGTTCGTCATCGCCGAGGGGATTGAAACCGCGGCGGAGGCCGCGACACTGCGGTCCCTGAGGGTCCGGTTGGGCCAGGGGTATTTCCTGGGTCGGCCGGGTCCGGCGGCCGGAATGGCTCATGGTGACCCGGAGACCTCGATCCGGTCATTGCACGCCGCAAGCTAGGGCCATTCGCTTCGGGACCCACTGCCGCCCGCGCAGTTGCCAGGCCCACGAGCGGTGCGCTGCGAGGAACGCTGCGCGACCCTGTCGCCGAACGCTCCCCTCGACTGTCGAGGGGAGCGCCTAGACTCGCACGGACCGTCGCTCCTTGGAGGATTCCTTGCGGACATTCGAAGTCGGTGTCGTCCTGGGCACGTGGCGATCCAGCCAGGATCCGAGTGCGATCCACTGGACCGAGATCCGCGATCAGGCGCTGCGCGCCGAGCAGATCGGCTTCGACACGGTCTGGAGCCCCGACGAGCTCCTCGGGCGCACGGCGCCCGGCGGTCCGATCTTCGGCTTCTGGGATGGGATCGTCGTCGCCACGGCGCTGGCCGCGGCCACGACGAAGATCAAGATCGGGACCTGGGTGATGTCGGCCCTCCATCGCAACCCCGGGATCTCCGCGAAGGCGGCCGAGACGATCGACGAGATCAGCGGCGGCCGGTTCGTCCTCGGTCTCGGGGCCGGTCACGCGGGGACCGGCGCCCACGCGTTCGGCCTGCCGGAGGATCACATCTACGAACGGTTCGAGGAGGCCCTTCAGATCATCGTGCCGCTGCTCCGGACGGGCAACGCGGATCTCGCGGGGACGTACCACGTGGCCCGCGACCTCGACCAGCTGCCGCGCGGCCCGCGACCCGGCGGGATCCCGCTCGTGCTCGCAGCTCACGGAGCCCGGGGCTACCGGCACGCGGCGCGGCTGGCGGACATCTGGAGCTGTTATGCGAGCGGCGAAGACCACGTCGCGGAGCTTGTCGCGCGGATCGCGCCGTTCGAGGCGGCCTGCGCCGAGGTCGGTCGGGATCCGGGGACGATCGGACGCTCGGCCGGTGTCATGGTCGCGCCGCTCGCGACGGATTCCTACAACAGCGTGTTCGGCCGTACGGTCACCGGACCAGCCGAGAGGATCGCGGACATGTTCCGGTCGTTCCGCGACGCGGGCTTCACGCAGGTCGAGTTCATGTTCGAGCCCCAGACGATGGAGGCCCTCGACGCGATGGCTCCGGTGCTCAATCTGCTCGACGCGGACTGAGCGCTGCGTCGCGGGCGCGCCCGGGTCGACGAAGCCGGTCGTACGCCGCGGCAACTTCCGGGCCTCTTACCAACTACCCCAGCGCCTCGTTGACGGGGTAGTAGGTAGAAGCCTTCGAAGTTGCCGTGCCACGTGCCAATCTGGTCCCTCCGCCAAGCTTGGACGATCAGCCAAGCTTGGACGCTCAGCCTGGGAGGTGGTCACGACAACACTTGCCGCGTACTTCGACGAGAGCGGCACCCACGCCGGCTCCGAGGCCGTCGCGGTCGCAGGCTACGTCTCGACTCCCGAGCGCTGGCTCGACTTCGAGAGTGAATGGCGGGGCGCGCTCCTCGATTACGGGCTCGCTTACTTCCATATGACTGACTTCGCCAATGGCGCAAAGTCTTACGCACACTGGCCACAGGCCCAGAAACGCATTCGCTTCGACCGCCTGGCCAACATCATCAACAGGCACGTTATCGGGAGCGTGGGCACGGTTATTCCGGTGCAGTCCTACGAACGGATCTTCAACCCAGCGGCCAAGAAGCATGTCGGAGGTCCATACGGTCTGGCTGCGACGGCCAACTTCTTGGCGATAGCCCGAATCCTGCGCGGGATGAACGCCCTTGGCCACGACCTGTGGGTGGAGTACACGTTCGAAACCGGAGCTCGCGGGGCCGGACAAGTCAGGCGGGCATTCGACTACAACGCGCACGACCCGACGCAGAGGGCTGAGCTTCGTGTTGGATCGCTCGCGTTCGCGGACAAGCCGCAGGCCGTTCCGCTCCAAGCCGCCGATGTCTTGGCGTACGAGCTGTACCGACATCTGCCGCGTCAGCTTGGCCTCGATCCAAGACCGCTCCGCGGGCGTCACCTTTCGCGCCTGAGGGAACCAGCAAACGACTGGGGCTACCTAGACGACGCCGAATTGAGGATGTGGTCCGAGGTCACTACCATCGCCGCCAGGCTGGCCGAAACGCAAGGCTGGCCTCGCAAGCGTCTTCCAGACGATTGGAGTCCTGACTCGGGGCCGACGTCCAAGCCGCCGTGAATTCGTCGACGGACCTTCCGTCGACGGTATACCGATTTCTGCCGATAAGTCTCCGATATTCGGCAGGCTCGGCGATCCGGAGGACGGAGCGCTGCCCTCCTAGCCGACTGGGGGACCCAGTCTCGGATGGCGCTCCTCGCTGTCAGATCCGGAGAGGCGGTACGACGCGCTCATCGTGTTGGCTGGGTCGTCAGGAACTGAGAGACGGCCGTGCGAATGTCAAGCGAAAACAGGACCACCGTGATGGCGTAAAGCAGGACCACCTGGAAACGGGGTGGACCTCGGATAGCTGATCGCTGGCGACCTCCTTCAGTCAGACGCTGGGGACCGGGAGGAGAGCCTCATCGAGCC